>CAVZJT010000007.1:0-884373 GCA_963775655.1 uncultured Actinomycetota bacterium
CGCTACGTATGGGACACCGTCGACGCGCTGCTCGATCAGCTCGACGGCGACGACGAGGTCTGGATCACGCTCTGCTCGAGTTCCTTGTGGGCGACCCGCCGACCCACCGATTTCCTGCCTCCGTCGCCGGCCCACGACCTTGCGACGTACGGCGAATTCGTGCGGCGGACGGTGCGCCGTTGCGCCGGCCGGATCCGCTACTGGCAGTGCGACAACGAACCGAGCAACACCCAGCTGCTGTGGGCCGGCACCGCGGCGGAATACGTCACGCAACTGAAGACGATGTACGGCGCCGTCAAGGAGGCTGATCCGACTGCTGCGGTGGTGCTCGGCGGCTGCGGCTACGACGTACTCAGTAGCGAGATAGGCAGTGAACCGCGGCAGTTCTTCGACCACCTCGTGGCGCGGGACGCGACGACTTCGACCTTTTCGACGTGCACCTCTACGGCGACGTGACCGCCATTCCTGCGTATTCACACCGCCCGGGAGTTGATGCGCGCACACGGTTACCTTAAGCCGGTCGTCGTCGGTGAGTACGCCGGGCCGGTGCCGTTCGAGTTTCCCGAGGTCGGTCCGGTGCTGCAGCAGACCCTCGCCGCCGCGTTCGCAGAGGCTCCGGCGACGCAGAGCAGAGACGAACTCGTCGAACGGGAACAGCAGGAGACTCCCGAACGCCGGGCCATGGGAGTCCTCTACGACCGGATGCCCGATCTTCCACCGACTCTGCAGATGTTCCTGGAGGGGTGCCCTGCCGAGGTGGATGCGCTGCGGGACCGGATCAACTGCCGCCAGATCGTCATGCGCAACCTGCTGGCGCTCGCCGGCGGAGTCCGTCGGACGGCTACTGGAACCTCGCACCCGAGGTCCCCGAGCCGGTCGATCCCCGGCAGATGATGCATCTGATGTTCGGAAGCTGCCGCTGCTTGCCTACGAGGACAGGTCGTTGACCAGGCGCCGTCCGGCTGCGGACGCCTTCGCGCTCCTCGCCGAGGAACTTGCCGGCGTCGAGCAGGTGCGCCGACTGGCGATCGACGGAAGGCCCACGGTCTACGCGTTCGAGGTGCAGCGCGCCGATCGCTCACCCCTGCTCGTGCTGTGGGATCACCGGGACCAGATCGCCGGGGAGAGCGAGCCCGCGGTGCGGGTCGACGTGCCATGGAACGCGCCAGGAGCGAAGTCCATCGACGTATTCGGAGCGGCACACCCCACGTCGGTCCGCGATGGTGAGCTCTCGGTGGACGTGTCGATCACACCGCTTTTGTCACGGCCGAGCCGCAGCGCATGCATGCCGCGTCTGTCGGCGCGGCTACGAGGTCGGACCGTCCATGAATGCGGCGGCGTGATCGGTGACCCACTGGCGAAACGATCCCGCCGGCGATCCGAGGACGTCGTACACCGAAGTGGTGACGTACGCCGGCCGTCCCATCGTTGCGCCCCACGCCGCGAGCAGCATGTCGACGGCCGGTCGCGGCCAGCTTCCCTCCGTCTCGCCTCGGAACTCGTCCGGCGACAGGTCCTCAAATCGGATCCGGCGCCCGAGGACGTCGCCGATGATGGTGATCTGCTCCGCCTGACTCAGTGACTCGGGGCCGGTGAGGACGTAGTCGGCGCCGGCGTATCCGTCCTGATACAGGGTCCGCGCGGCGACGGCTGCCACGTCACGGTCATCGACGGGCGCTGTTCTGCGGTGCCATAGGGCCATCGACGACGCCGTCGGCGCGAATCGCGGCCGCCCACCAGAAAACGGTGTTCGACGCGAACATTCCCGGCCGGATGATCGTCGACTCAAGCCCGGAAGCGGCGATGAGCCGCTCGATGTCGGCGTGCAGCGCCGCCATCGGATTCGGTTGCTGGAAGAAGGGGTGCGCGGTTTGGTGCGGAGACGAGAGAAAGACGACTCTCGGTGCGTGGGCCGCGAGGCGCTCGACGACCGCCGGAGCCGTCGTCGGCGGGACGGTCCAGACGAGGAAGACGGCACCGACACCGCGCAATGCTGCGTCGAGCGATTCGGGTGCGGTGAGGTCACCGGTGACGACCTCGACCTCCGCCGGCAGCGTCGCCGCCTCGGGGCGATGCGTGAGGGCGCGGACCGGCACGCCCGCGTCTCTGAGTAGGTCGACTACCGAGCGCCCGACCCGCCCGGTCGCTCCGGTGACGAGCACCGGAGGCACTCGCGTCCGTGTCATGAGAATCTCGGCGTCGTCCGTGGCAGGTGCACGTCATGAAGCATGCCATCTTCTGAGAGCGGATGACGGCGAGCCGCGCTTGCACTCGATCGGTGACCTAAAGTTACTGCGGTGTAAGGGTTTCCGGGGTCGAAGAATTGTCGGTGGCTGGTTCTATCGTTGTCGCATGGTCAGTGGTTCCGGTCCCGGTGAGCTCCCGGTGTGGGATGCGGTCGGCTGCCTGACCGCCGCCGTCGACGGGCTTGCCGGGGCGGCGTTGTGGCGGTGCGGGGATGCGGAGCTGCTGGATCTGCAGCGGGTGGTGGAGACGGCGGCCCGCCGGTTGTCGGCGGCGGCGTTGCGGCTGGTCGCGGAGGTCGACGACCGCCGGCTCGCCACCGACCGGGGGGCGGTGTCGACGGCGGCGTTGCTGCGGCAGGTGCTGAACATCTCCCCGGCGGAGGCGGGCTGGCGGGTCACCGCGGCGGAGAAACTGCTGGACCGGATCGGCCCGTCCGGGCAGACCGTGCCGGCGCGCTGCCGGCGACCGGGGCGGGGTTGGCGGACGGGTCGATCGGGGCGGGGCAGGCCCGGCTGATCTGCGACACGATCCGCCGCCTCCCCCCCGGGGTGGACGCCGACACCCGCGCCCGCGCGGAGGCGTTCCTGGCCGCCCAGGCCAGGGACCTGGACACGACGGCGTTGGGGAAGTGGCCCGCCGCATGCTCGCGACCCTGGACCCGGACGGGGCCGCGCTCGACGACGAGGACGCGGTCCGGGCCCGGGAACTGTCCCTCGCCCGCGGGCCGGACGGGATGACGATGATCCGGGGCCGGCTCGATGCGGAAGGGGCGGCGGTGCTCCGCTGCGCGCTGGACCCGTTCACCGCCCCGGCCCCGTCCACCGCCGACGGCCCGGATCCGCGCAGCCCGGCCCGACGGCAGGCGGACGGGTTGATCGAACTGGCCCGCCGCGCCCTCACCGCCGGGGACCTGCCGGAGACCGGGGGCCAGCGCCCGCAGGTCACCGTCACCCTCGACTGGGAGACTCTCCGCACCCGGTTGGGGGCCGCGGAGCTGGGCTGGGGCGGGCCGGTCACCCCGGAGTCGGCCCGGCGGATCGCCTGCGACGCCCAACTCATCCCCGTCCTGCTCGGCACGGCCGGGCAGCCGCTGGACGTCGGGCGGGCCAGCCACACCATCCCGGTCGGCATCCGCCGCGCGCTGGTGGCCCGGGACCGGGGGTGCGCGTTCCCCGGCTGCGACCGGCCGGCCGCCTGGTGCGACGGGCACCACATCGAGCACTGGGCCGACGGCGGACCCACCGCGATCACCAACCTGGTGCTGCTCTGCGGGCACCACCACCGCACCATCCACCACCACGACTGGCAGGTCCGACTTGATCAAGGCTTACCCGTGTTCCTGCCGCCACCCTGGATCGACCCCGACCAGACACCCGCCGTAACCGGCTGCACCACCTCCCCGCCATGCCCGACCCACCCGAGCCACCGGGCAGCCGCCGGCGACGCACCCTCGAGTTGGTCAACTAGTGGGACAGTGCGACATCGTGCGCCCTACCCGCACAATCGGGTCCTCGGATGCGAGTACGGCGCACGATGATGCCCAGCCGACCGCGGCCACCGGGCTATCGGCGAGCGCCGGCCGGACATCGGACGCGCTACCCGCATAATCCAGCCTCAGATGCGAGTACAGGGTCCGATGATGGCGATGACCCCGAAGCCGCCACGACATCGTGCGCCCTACTCGCACAATCGGGTCTTGGATGCGAGTAATTCGCCGGCACGGGCGATCGGCGAAGCGAGCCGAACATCGGACGCGCTCCACACATCATCCAGGCCCGCTGCGAGGACGACGCACGATGATGCCCGCCATGCACCGGCCGCTCGAACGCTCACCTATCTAGGCGGCGTTGTGCGACACGGGCCAACAGACCTCGGTCTCGTGGTTCAGCAGGTCGTCCTCGTCTCCGAGCGGGAGGTACCGCTCGCGGATTGGGCCGGTGGTGCCGACGGCGCGCTCGGCGACCCAGGTGCCGAGAACGCCATAGGTCTGGTCGAGATCACTGAACGGACCGTGATGCGAGGTGACGGCAAGTTCTGCAGCGGGGACGTCGTAGGCGACGACGCGTCCCCCGGCGGGAGGGGTGCCGGCGGCGGGTACGAAGGCGACGAGCTCACCTTCCTCGATCTCGAAGAAGTCGTCCGGGAACAACGCACCGTCCGGACCGGACCGCGTCGCGCCGGAGTCGCGCAGCGCCTTGTGCAGCTCCCCGAACGCCGCCATCCACCAGGCCACGGCGTCGGCGGACCGGACGCGCTCGATGATGGCGTACGACGGGGTCACCGGCTCGGATCGGTAGTGGACGTCGGCCGGCTTCCGTGTGCCCGAGAGCAGGCCCCGCAGCGAGGCGACAGTCTCCTGTGTCTGTGCCAACTGTCGCTCCATTCGCTCGAGGTGGGCGACGATCGCCCGGTTGCGCGCATCGACGTCCGGGGCCTGCAGCACCGACCGGACCTCATCCAGCGGCATGCCGAGGTCCCGGAATCTCCGGATGACCTGGGCCGTGGCCACCTGATTCGGCCGGTAGAAGCGGTATCCCGTCGCCGGGTCCACGGTGGCCGGCTCCAGGAGGTTGACGTCGTGGTAGTGCCGCAGGGCTTTGACACTGAGATAGGTCATCCGCGAGAAGTCGCCGATGCTGAGCAACACGTCCATGCGCGCAGCCTGCACCCTCCCCCTACCGGAGAGTCAAGCGAGGCGACCCGCCCGCGAAAAGTTCGGGAAGGTCGTTGACTCTCCTGTTACAGGAGGCCGGACAACAGACGCATGAACGAAACCCTCAAGACCTCCACACCGCATCTCGTCGAGGCGCCCACCGAGGCGCGTGGACCGCTCGCCCGGCTCCGGGCGAGCCACTGGTCGGCCCTGCCGGTGCTCCTCGCCGGGACCTTCCTGATCGTCCTGGACTTCTTCATCGTCAACGTGGCGCTCCCGTCGATGCAGACGGAACTGCACGCCACCACCACGATGATCGAGTGGGTCGTGGCGGGTTACGGCCTCACGTTCGCCGTACTCCTGCTCGCCGCAGGTCGGTTCGGCGATCGATGGGGCCGCCGGCGACTGTTCGCCATCGGCGTCGGGACATTCACCGTCGCGTCCGCCGTCTGCGGCATCGCGCCGAACGCCAGCATCCTGGTGATCGCGCGTCTCGCCCAGGGAGCGGCCGCCGCGCTGATCAGCCCGACGGTTCTGGCCATCATCGGAGTCGTCTACAACGGCAAGGACCGGGCTCGCGCCATCGGCATGTATGCCACGGTCATGGGTCTCGCGGCGGCCGGCGGCCAGCTGATCGGTGGTCTGCTGCTCAGCGCGGACGTCGCCGGACTCGGCTGGCGCACCGTCTTCCTCATCAACGTGCCGGTCGGAATCGTCGCGCTGCTGGCGACGCCGAAGTTCGTGCCGGAGTCACGCGAGGCCCGGCCCGCCCGTACCGATGTGGTCGGCCTCGTCCTCGCGACGGCCGGGGTCACCGCTTTCGTGCTGCCGCTGCTCGAAGGACGCCAGCAGGGCTGGCCGGTCTGGACGTGGGTGACCCTCGCTGCCGCTCCGCTGTTCCTCGTCGAGTTCGCGCTGCGCCAGCGCGCGCTGGTACGCCGGGCGGAGGCACCGCTGCTCGACCCGCGGCTGTTCCGGTCGCGCAGCTTCACCGCCGGGCTCGTCGCGCAGTTCGCCCTCTGGGGTGGGCAGGCGTCGTACTTCCTGATCCTGGCGCTGTTCCTGCAGCAGGGACGCGGATTGAGCGCACTGCAGTCCGGACTGGTCTTCACCATCGTCGCCGCGGCCTACCTCGTCGGGTCGGCGAAGGCTCCGGCGCTGTCGGCGCGCTACGGCCGCTCGGTGGTCACGGCTGGCGCGGTACTGCTGGCGGTCGGACACCTCGCGCTCATGCTGGCGACCACCGAGGTCGGCGTCGGCGGCTCGGTCTTCACCCTCGCGCCCGGCCTGCTATTCGCCGGAGTGGGCATGGGGCTGTGCATCACGGCGCTGACCACGACGGTGCTGAGCGACGCCGACCCGCAGCAGGCGGGCGCGGTCTCTGGTGCGCTGTCGAGCGTGCAACAGATCGGCAACGCCGTCGGGGTCGCGGTCATCGGCCTGATCTTCTTCGGCGGGCTGGGCAGCGGATACGCCCACGCGTTCGACGCGAGCCTCATCGCGCTCGCCGGGCTGCTCGGCGTGCTCGCCGTTCTCAGCCGGTTCTTGCCGCGGAAGGACACCCCTGCCGTGGACAGCGGGATCGCCGCCTGACCGAAATCAGGAGGTGGCGTACGCCGCCGGAGGCGGGGAGCCGGGCTCTCCACCTCCGGCGGTGCCGTGCGTACCAGGCCGGGTTCCCTCACCACGCGTTCGCCATCGGACTACGGTCGTCCCTGACGCGAGTTTTCCGGTACCGGCGAAGGGGAGGGCCACGGAGATGGCTGATCAGGACGACGCGGACCAGATCGTCGGCTCCGATCGCCGCCGCCAACTCGACGAGGAGCTCGCAAGGCTGCGCGCCCAGAAGCGCGAGATCGAGGGCACCTTCGACACCGACAACCCCCGTGGCGACAGCGGCGACCAGGCCGACGAGATCGAACGCGGGTCGGAGCTGACCTGGATCGACGACCGCATCACCGAACTCACCGATCTCCTCGAGCACGGCGTGGGCGCCGACCGACCCACCGGGGACCGGGTCGAGGTCGGGTCGCAGGTGGTCCTGGAGTTCTCCGACGGGACCCGGGAGACCCTCCTCGTCGGCGACGTCGGCCTGGACACCGGGCAGTCGACGGTGCTCACCCCCGACAGCCCGCTCGGGCGATCCATACTCGGGCACCGGGTGGGCGACACCGTGACGTATCCGGCGCCGTCGGGCCCGACGCAGGCGACCGTTGTCGAGATCAGCGTTTCCTGAGCGCGGTTGATTCACGTCAACGAAGTACCCGTGACGTGCGTCGGCTCGTCGAGGACGGGATCGCAATAATCGGTCGCCACGCGGGGATCGCGGGCGTTTCCTGGAGCAATGGAGTTGGGCTGGCTCGATCCGCAGCGCCTGGATGCCCGCGATGTCGCGGGGGCCGCGGCGGTGTTCGAGGCTGCCCGTGTGACCGATTGCCCCCATGAGCATCCGGGGACCGCGGCATCCGTCGCGGCGGCCGTGACACATGGGTACGACGGTGACCCGCCGGCCGTAGGGCTCATGCGCGCCAAGGGTGGCCGCGTCGTCGGGATCGTCGAGGTCGAGCTTCCGCACTGGGACAACCGGCATCTCGGGTGGCTCGGGATCACGGTCGACCCGCTCGTCCGGCGGCAGGGGATCGGTCGGTCACTCTTCGAGGCGGGAGTCGACCGCGTGCGCGCCGAGGGGCGGCGCATGGTCATCGCCAACTCCTTCGAGGGCACCGCGGGCGTCCCTTTCCTCGAGGCGATGGGGCTTGGCCGGGTGTCGGTGGAGGTGCAGCGGAGGCAGCACATTCCCGACCTCGACTGGGAGCGGCTCGACCACGACTACGCGACGGCAGAACGCCGCTGCATCGACTACGAACTCGTGCGCATGCCCGGCGCGACACCCGAGGACCTGCTCGACGACGTCGCCCGGATGACCGAGGCCATCAACGATGCGCCGACCGACGACTACGACATCGAGGACGAGGTCTTCACGCCGGAACGGCTCAGGGCCTTCGAGGGTGCACAACGCGCGCACGAGCGGCGGGTCTATCGGCTGGTCGCCCGGGATCGTCGTACTGGCGACCTGGCCGGGCACACGATGGTCGGGGTCGACGGCCCTCGCCCGTGGTTCGGCTGGCAGTACGACACGAGCGTGCTCCGCGCGCACCGCGGTCACCGGCTCGGGTTCGTGCTGAAGGCTGCGATGCTGCGCTGGCTCGCCGAGGAGGAACCGCAACTTCGTGACCTCGACACCTGGAACGCGGCGTCCAACGACCACATGATCAGGGTCAACGAGATGCTCGGCTACCGGGTCGTCGCCAGCGTCATTGGCTGGCAGCGACACCTGTAGCCGAGCACCCCGCCCGTCACCGCACCTGCGTGAGCACCGTGTTGGACATGCCTGCGTTGGTGGTGTTGGTCGCGTAGTAGCGGTAGTCGGTGTTGGCGACGTAGCTCGTCATCCAGCGACCGCCGGCCGTGGCGGTGAGCGTCCGGCGAGCCGTGTAGCCCGGCACGTCCTTCTTCTTGAACCACACCCGGATCGTCATTCCCGGCCGGGCGGTACCGACGATATTGACCGTCGAGCCGAGCGGGACCGTCGCCGGCCCCACCGTGAACGGCTTGATCTGAGTCAGGCCGTGCGGCGACATGCGTCCGCCGGAGGTGGCGTAGTAGCGGTAGTCGTTGTTGGCGACGTAACTGGTCGCCCAGTGACCGCTGCCATTGGCGTGCAGTCGACGGCGATTGGTGTAGTCGTCGGTGAGGTACTTGTGGAACCACACGTTGACGATCGCGTTCGGCGCGGCGGTGCCGCTCAACTCCACGCTCGTGTTGAGCTGGGCGAAGGCCGGCCCGGTGATGGTCACCGCCGGTCCGAGTGGAGTCACCGTGTTGGACGCCTTCGACGGCGCGGAGGGCCCGACCGAGTTGGTCGCGGTGACCTGGAACGAGTACTGGTCGCCGTTGGTCAGCCCGGTCACCGTGATCGGGCTCCCGGATCCGTCCGCGGTCTGGCCGCCGTGGCCGGGGTTGGTGTGATCAGTGGCCCGCACCGTGTACGAGGTGATGGCTGCGCCGCCGTCGTTGACGGGCGGCGTGAAGGTGACCGCGGCGGTGCCGTTCCCGGCGGTCGCGTGCGCGTCGGTCGGTGGGTCGGGCACGGTGACCGGGCCCATCGGCGTGACCGCGTTGGATTGCTCCGACGGGTCGGACGTGCCCACCCTGTTGGTGGCGGTGACCGTAAAGGTGTAGGTCGTGCCGTTGGTCAGCCCGTGCACCACGATCGGGCTACCCGGGCCGGTGGTCATCTGGCCGTCCAGCGGGGCCCGGCCGACGACCCGACAACTCCGGGACACGCAGGGGGAGATCGCCTCGGCGGTCACGGTGTAGTGGGTGATCGCTGCCCCGCCGTCGTCCACCGGCGGCGTGAAGCTGACCGTCGCCTCCATGTGGCCCGCGAACGCGGTCACTTGGGTGGGTGCGCCGGGCACGGTCGCCGGAGTGACCGAGTTGGACGGATCCGACGGCAGCGATATCCCGTGGATGTTCTTCGCGGTGACCGTGAAGGTGTACGCCGTGCCGTTGGTCAGACCGGGCACGGTGATCGGGCTGGCGAGTCCGCTGGCGGCTTTGCCGCCGGGGGATGCCGTCACGGTGTAGCTGGTGATGGGTGCCCCGCCGGTGTTCACCGGTGCCGTGAAGGTCACTGCAGCGCTGGCGTTGCCGCCGGTCGCGTGCACGAGAGTCGGTGGGTGCGGCACCGTGCCCGGGGTCACCGTGTTGGAGACCGCCGAAGGCACCGAGTCACCGAAGGCATTCATCGCCTGGACGGTGAACGTGTAGTCGTCGCCGTTGTGCAGGCCGGTCACGGTGAGCGGGCTGCCGGGCCCGGTTGCGGTCTGGCCGCCGCGGCCCGGTTCGGTGGCATCGACGGCGAGCACGGTGTAGCCGGTGATCGGCGGGCCGCCGTCGTTCAGCGGCGGGGTGAAGGCCACGGCGGCAGACTGGTTCCCCGCGGTCGCGGTCACGCCGGTCGGCGGATCGGGGACCGTGCCGGGGATGACCGCGTTGGTCGGCGCTGACGGCTTCGACTTACCGAAGAAGTTCCGGGCGACGACGGTGAACGTGTAGCTGTCGCCGTTGGTCAGCCCGCGCACGGTGATCGGGCTCGTTACGCGGGTGGCGGTCTGCCCGCCGCGACTCGGATCGGTGTGGTCGGTCGCGGTGACGGTGTAGTCGCGGATCTTTACGCCGCCGTTGCTCACCGGGATCTTGAACTTGACCAGGGCGTCGGTATTGCCCGCCGTCGCTTCGGCGCCGATCGGAGGTGCGGGCACGGTGCCCGGGATGACCGGGAAGGACGGCAGCGACGGGCGCGACGTACCGAAGAAGTTCCGCGCGGTGACGGTGAAGGTGTAAAGGTCGCCGTTGTGCAGGGTGCGCACGGTCAGCGGGCTGGTCCGTCCGCGGCCGTCTGCCCGCCGCGCGCCGGATTGGTGAGATCGCGCGCGGTGACGGTGTAGCGGGTGATCGGGGCGAGGCCGCGGCGAGCCGGCGGGCTGAAGGTCACGGTCGCCTCGGCGTTGGCGGCCACGGCGTCGACGTTTCTCGGCGGGCCGGGCCGGCCGATCGCGTTCGGTGCCGGCGCGGCGGCGGCCGATCCCATCCCGAGCGTCTGCACTGATGCGGCGATGAGGATGGCGACAGACGCCACCTGCATGAAACGGATGCGTGGCACGATCCGACCCCCCGTCGGGTTACCCACCCTGAGTGGTCGAAGTATTACACAGCGCGTCCGACTTCCGGCGAGTCTCACGGGTCCCACCCGTTTCAGGGCTCCGATTCCACGTCAACGTGACGTTGACGTGGCGAGAGCGCCGGAACGTCACGTTCACGCGGAATGTGGGACCTATGCTTGCGGGACAGCTCGACTCTGCGTCGGGTTCCGGGGGCAGCCGTGGCCGTGAAAGCGCCGAGTGTGAGCCGCCAGCGATCCGCCGGCACGGCCGAGCCGCGGTGGCCGATGGCGCTGGCCATCCTCGCCTGCGGGGTCTTGCGGCTCGCCCTGCCGAAAGAACTTCGTGCCGGAGAAGCGTCCTGGCTCTTGCTCATCGTGGTCGCCGTCCTGCTCGGAATCCTCATGATCGGTGACCCCGGGCGGATCGACCGCGATTCGACCTGGCTCCGGGTCATGACCGGATCGTTGATCGGCGTCATCACCCTTGCCAATACGGTCGGGGCGGTGCGGCTCGTGGCGAGCATCATCAGCACCGCGCCGTTCACCTCGGACGCCAACGTGCTGCTGGCGGCCGGCGGCGCGGTCTGGGCCTCCAACCTGATCGTGTTCGGGCTCTGGTACTGGGACCTCGATCGAGGCGGTGCGGCCGCCCGCGCCCGCGGAACGTCGGCCGCGCCCGCGTTCCTGTTTCCGGAGATGACCAACCCGGACTTCGTCCGGCCGAACTGGTATCCGAAGTTCGTCGACTACCTCCATCTGTCCTTCTCGACGGCGACGGCGTTCAGCCCGACCGACGTGTCGCCGATCAAACCGTGGGCGAAGTTGATGATGCTCGTCGAGGACGCGATCTCGCTGGTCGTCGCGTTGCTCGTCGTCGCCCGCGCGGTCAACATCCTGAAGTAGCTACAGCTGGCCGAGATAGAACTGGGTGCCTTGGTCGTCGGTGCAGGTGCTCGTCGTCCCGTACGGCTGGCGCTCCGGATCGGTGGCGGTGCCGCCGGACCGGCGTACCCGATCGACCGCGGCGTCGATGTCGTCCACCCGCCACATCGGTACGCCGGTCGCGACGTCGTTGCCGCCGGCCAGCCCGGTCATCGCGACGACGTCGTCGACGCTCCAGCCGTCCTGCACCCGGCCGGCGCTGAACCGCCAGCCGAGTACGGCGCCGTAGAAGGCGCGGAACCGCGCGGAGTCGACGACCTGCAGGGTGAGGTAGCCGAGGTCGCCCTGCCGTTCGCCGTTCGCCGGCGGGCGGGCACCGGACGATCCGGCCGGCTGCTGGTAGACCGCGAACTGCGTGCCCTGGTCGTCGACGCACATCGCGGTGCGGCCGTACGGCTCCTCGGTCGGCTCGTCCGCCTGCCCGCCCGCGGCCCGGACCTGGGCGACCGCGACGTCGACGTCGTCGACGGCGTAGCAACAGAAGAGCGAGCCACGGTCCTGTCCGCCGAAGATGCCGATCGACGGCGTCGTCCCGACCACCCGCCGGCTCTGCGGGGCGTGCTGCGGCGCGTAGGTCCAGCCGAGCACCGACTCGTAGAACGCGGCCGCGCGGTCGACGTCGGGCACCCACACCGAGACGTAGCCGATGTCGCCGTGCCGGTACGACGGAGCCGCGGCGGGCAGCGGCGTCTGCAGCATCCAGCGATGCTGGAAGGGGTCGACGACGGTGGCATTGCGGTGGCCGTAGCCCTCGTACGGCTCGCGGGTCAGTTGGCCGCCGGTGCGCGTCGCGGCGGCGATCGTCGCGTCGACATCGGGCACGGTGAGCACCAGGGTCACGGATGCGGCGCCCGGCTGCGGACCGACCACCCCGATCTCGGGATGCTCGTCGGAGAGGTACAGCGTGCCGCCGGACACCTCGAGCTCGGCATGGCCGACCCGGCCGTCCGGCATGACGATCGACTCGCCGACTTGACGGGCGCCGAGAACCTCGACGTACCAGTCGATCGCGCGTCGCGCATCGCTGACCGCGAGGTAGGGGATCGCGGCACCGGCGGCGGCCGGGACGGCCGTCTCGGCGGCGGGGCTGCGGCTGCGGCGGCGGTGGCGGTGGTGGTGGTGGTCATGGCGACTCCTCGGGGAAGGGCCAGCGCACGTTCGACGCGGGCCCGCAGGCGGGCGGCAAAGGTGGGATCGGGGTCGGCCGGCGTGACCGGCGTCCGCAGGATGTCCAGGGGATCAGTCATCGCCGTCCTCCTCTCCGGATCGGTCTGTGGGGTAGGCGCGGCGGAAGGCGGCGCGGGCCCGGACGAGCAGTGCCTCGGTGGCATGCACGGTGCGGTCGAGGACCCGGGCGACGTCGGCCACCGGCAGGTCGTCGATGTAGCGCAGGGTCAGCGCGGCCCGATGGTGCGGGCCGAGTTGCTCCAACGTGTCGCGGGCCTGCAGCGCGTCGAGGGTGATGTCCCAAGGATCATCGCTGTCGCCCTCGTCCGCGACCGCGCGCAGCCCGCGCTGTTCGCGGGCCTGGCCCCGCCAGTGGTCGGCGAGCTTGTGGCGGGCGACGCCGACCAGCCAGGCCGTGGTCACCGGCGGCGGATGCTCCCGGCGTACGGCGTCGACGGCGGCCAGGAAGGTCTCCGCCGTGAGGTCCTCGGCGAGCGCCGTGCGGCCGCAGCGCGACAACAGGTAGCCGTAGACATGCGGAAGAGCCGCGTCGTAGGTCGCGAGCAGGCCGGCCCGCGGATCGCGCGGTGCCGCCGGTTGCTCGCTCACACCTGCATCGTCGTCCCGCGGGCCCGAACTCCGACGGGTCGGACCGAAAAATCTTTGCGGGTCAGCCGAGCCAGCCCGGCCGGACCAGCCCCGTCTCGTAGGCGATGACGACGAGTTGGGCGCGGTCGCGGGCACCCAGCTTCACCATCGCCCGGCTGACGTGGGTCTTCGCCGTCGCCGGGCTGACCACCAGCCGGGCCGCGATGGCGTCGTTGGACAGACCTCCCGCGACGAGGGCCATGATCTCGCGCTCCCGCTCGGTCAGGCTGTCGAGTTCGTGTGCGGGCCGCGGTTCCTTCGCCCGGGTGGCGAACTCCGCGATCAGCCGCCGGGTCACCCCGGGGGAGAGCAACGCGTCGCCGTCCGCGACGGCGCGCACCCCGCGGAGCAGGTCGGCCGGCTCGGTGTCCTTGACGAGGAAGCCGCTCGCCCCCTGACGCAGCGCCTCGAAGACGTACTCGTCGAGCTCGAATGTCGTCAGGATCACGATCCGCACCTTGTCCAGCCGCGGATCGGCCGTGATCCGGGCGGTGGCGGCCAGGCCGTCGACGGCCGGCATCCGGATGTCCATCAGCACCACGTCGGGCCGCAGGCTCGTCGCGAGCTGCACCGCCTCCTCGCCGTCGCCGGCCTCGCCGACCACCTCGATGTCCGGCTGCGCGTCGAGCAGCGCGCGGAAGCCGGCCCGGACGAGGACCTGGTCGTCGGCGAGCAGGATCGAGATCATCGGGAGCCCTCCAGCGGCAATGTGGCGCGGACCCGGAACCCGCCGTCCGACCGCGGCCCGGCCTCCAGCCGACCGCCGAGCGCGACGGCCCGTTCCCGCATGCCGGGGATGCCGTTGCCCCCAGAGTCGGACGCGGAGTCGGACGCAGTGTCGGACGCGGAGTCGGACGCGGCGACTCGGCCGGCGCCGTCGTCGGCCACCTCGACGGTCAACTGGTCCGTACCGTAGACGACCCGCACGACGGCGTTCGCCGGCCCGGCGTGGCGGGTCACGTTGGTCAGCGCCTCCTGCACGATGCGGTACGCCGCGAGGTCCACACCGGCCGGCAACGGCTGCGGCGCACCGTCGACCTCGGTCCGCACCGACATGCCCGCCGCAGACGCGCGGGCGGTCAGGTCGTCCAGCCGCTGCAGGCTCGGCGCCGGTGCCCGCGGGGCGTCCTCGTCGACCTGGCGGAGCACCCCGAGCACCGACCGCAGCTCCTGCAGCGCCTCCTTGCTCTCCTGCTTGATCGCCAGCAGGGCCTCCCGTCCCTGCTCGGGCCGCTCGTCGAGCAGGTGCAGCGCCACCCCGGCCTGCACGTTGATCAGGGAGATGTTGTGGGCGAGTACGTCGTGCAGTTCGCGGGCGATCCGCAGCCGCTCCTCGCTCGCCTGCCGGCGGCTGTGCTCCTCGCGGGCCCGGCGCCGCTCGATCCCCTGGGACCGCTGGGCGCGCACGACCTCGGCGATGGTGGCCAGCAGAAGCAGCCAGGCGGCGACCCCGACGGCGAAGCCGAGCGAGGGCGCCGACCCGTGGCCGGCGAGGGGAGGGAGCCAGAGGAACGCGCCGTACGCCGCGGCGAGCGTGCCCCGGGCGAGCCACCGCCGGCCGGCTCCGACCGCCGAGAAGTAGGCGATGGCCGGCGCCAGGTAGACCGGTCCGGCGGGGTAGCCCAGCATCCGGTAGGCGAACGTGAGGGCGAAGACGGTGAGCAGCACCTGGGCCGGCCAGCGTCGGCGTACCAGCAGGGCCGCCGGACCGGCCACGAGCAGCAGGTAACCCCAGGCGTCGAGCGGGGCCGCGTGGGGGTGGCCGCGGGTGGCGAAGTGGCTGCCGGCGAGCTCGACGATCGCCACGATGACGGAGACGCGCAGGTCCGACGGCCGGAACCACCGCCGGTCGAAGACGTCGCCGCGGGTCACCACGTATCGAACGGTAGGGCACCGTCGCTCGTGGGGCATCGGTCGAGGACGGGCTCCCGGCGTACCACCGGGGGAGTACGCCGGGTCTCGCTCAGCGCCGCGGCGTCGCCACCGTCGTGGTCGGTGTCCGCGCCACCTCGCCCGGCGGCGGGTAGTGCCGGGGCCGCATCCGCAGCCGCCAGGTGAGCAGGGCGCCGGTCAGCAGGGCGGCCCCATAGAGCACGCAGTGCACCACCGGCCACAGCAGTGCGCCGCCGTACTGCGCGTGGTCGGCGAGCTGGCGCGGCCCCCAGAAGGGCAACAGCTCGCCGAGGGGAGACGTGCGGCTGAGGGAGAGCTGCACCCCCACCACGGCGATGAGCGTGAGGATCCCCTCCATCTCGTTGGGGATCGTCGTACCGACGGTGAGACCAAGGGCGATCGCCACCGCTGCGGTGAGCAGGACGGCGAGGAGCAGTTCGAGGCTGGAGTTGGCCGGATGGGAGCCGAGCACCATGATCACCGTGAAGACGCCGGCGATGGCCGCCGCGATCGCGTTGAGCAGGAGGAGCCGCCCGGCGAGGAGCAGCGCCGGCGGGTAGCCGCACAGCACCAGCCGGATGTCGACGTCGCGCGAGCCTGCCGTGGCGAAATAGGCGATGCCGCTGGTGGCGAAGGCCATGCCGACGGTGCCGTTCTCCAGCGGGATGGCCTTGAGCCCGTTGGCGAGGGCGGAGAAGTAGAAGACCAACGGCAGGATCAGGAGCAGCAGCAGGGTGACGTGCCGGCGCAGCAGGTTGCGGCCGTCCATCTCGGCGACGACGAGCACCCTGGTGGTGGCCCGGGTGACCCGGCCGCGCAGGCTCACGCCGCCTCCTTGGCCGGCGGGGTCTGGTCCGGGACGTGGAGCTCGACGACCCGGTCGACCCGGTCGAGCTCGGCGAGCATGTGGGTGACGACGACGACCGCCTTGCCCTCCTCGCGCCAGCGGTCGACGTGGTGCCAGAACGACACGAACGAGCCGTGGTCGAAACCCTGGTAGGGCTCGTCGAGCAGCAGCACCGGCGGGTCGCCGAGCAGGGCCAGGGCGAGGTTGAGCTTCTGCCGGCTGCCGCCGGAGAGGTGTTTGGACACCGTGGTGTCACCGATCGGGAAGCTCAGGTCGTGCAGCAGGGCGCGGCCGTGGGTGAGCGCGGCCTGCCGACCCAGTCCGACGGCCTGGCCGAAGAGGATGAGGTGCTCGTCGGCGGTGAGCAGGTCGAGCACGCCCGGCTCCTGCGGGCAGTAGCCGACCCGGCCGCGTTCCTCGACGGTTCCGTCGTCGGGCTGGACCAGGCCGGCGCAGATTTTCAGCAGGGTCGACTTGCCCGCGCCGTTCTCCCCGACGATCGCCACCGCCTCGCCCGGGTCGATGACCAGGGACGCGTCGTCGAGCACCAGTCGTTGGCGATAGCGCTTGCGGATGTTCGTCGCGTGCAGCAGCGGTAGCCCTCGGTGTGCCGCGCCCACATCTGATGCTGCCACGTATCCGTGGCCTGTGCCGCCGTCCGGTCGGGTGGTCTCGCCGTACCGGTCAGTCACCGTCCTGCAGCCGGGCGAGGACCTCGTCGTGCAGCAGTCCGTTGGTGGCCACCGCGCTGCCACCCGCCGGACCGGGCCGGCCGTCCAGGCTGGTGAAGCGGCCGCCGGCTTCCTCGACGATCAGGGAGAGCGGGGCGAGGTCCCACAGCGACACCTCCGGCTCGCAGGCGACGTCGACGGCGCCGTCGGCGACCAGCGCGTGCGACCAGAAGTCGCCGTAGGCGCGGGTGCGCCAGGCCGTCTCGGCCAGGCTGAGGAACCGGCCCAGCCGCCCTTGCCGGTCCCAGCCGTCGAGGCTGGAGTAGGACAGGCTCGCGTCGGCGAGGTCGGACACCTGCGACACCCGGCAGGGAGACGCCGAGGACATGCTGCGGCCGGTGAACGCGCCCGCGCCGCGCGCCGCCCACCAGCGCCGGTTGAGTGCGGGGGCGCTCACGACGCCGGCCACCACGTCGTCGCCGTCCATCAGCGCGACCAGCGTGGCCCAGACCGGCACGCCGCGGACGAAGTTCTTCGTCCCGTCGATGGGGTCGATCACCCAGCAGCGTGAGCCCGCCCCCGACCGTCCCATCTCCTCACCGAGTACGGCGTCGCGGCGTCGGGCCCGGTGGAGCGTGGAGCGCATGGCCTCCTCGACCGCCTTGTCGGCGTCGGTGACCGGGGTCATGTCCGGCTTGGTCTCGACCACCAGGTCGAGGGCCCGGAAGCGCGACATCGACGTTGCGTCTGCGTCGTCGGCCAGCACGTGGGCCAGGGCCAGGTCGTCGGAGTAGCCGCGCGTTGCCGCCATGGCTGGGCACGTTACCGCCGGGCCGGGTGCGGACCACACAGCGACGCACTCCGGCTACCAAGGTCCGGCTCGGCGGCCGCGGACAAAACCCACTACTAGTGGGTTTTGGACACCTGGCACGGCGTGTCGTGGACCAAAACCCACTACTAGTGGGTTTTGTCCAGCGGTCGATCCGGTTCAGCGGGGGCCGCCGCGCGGGTGCTCACCAGTGCTCCTCACCGGACCGGGCGCGCAGCAGCCGGCGGAAGGACTCCAGCCGTCGTGGTTCGGCATTGCCCGCGGCGACCCAGGCGTCCAAGGAGCACCGGTCGGCGGTGGCGCTGTGATCACACCCGGGCGGGCACGTCTCCGCCCCCGCAGCCAGGTCCGGGAAGGCCGCGAGGATGTCGGCCGGCCGCACGTGCGCCAACCCGAACGACCGGATCCCCGGGGTGTCGACGACCCACCCGCCACCGGGCAGCGGCAGCGCGACCGCCGACGACGAGACGTGCCGGCCCTTGCCGATCGCGCTCACCGCCCCGACGGCGCGCTCCGCCTCGGGCACCAGGGTGTTGACCAGGGTGGACTTGCCGACGCCGGAGTGTCCGATGAAGACGCTGGTCCGCTCGCTCAGTCGCGCCCGCAGGGCGGCCGGCTCCTGGTCCCGACGGGTGGTCACGGCGGGCAGCCCCAGGTCGGCGTACGCCGCGAGCACCGGTGCGGCCGGGCTCAGATCCGCCTTCGTCAGGCACAGCAGCGGGTCGAGCCCCCCGGCGTAGGCGGCCACCAGGCACCGGTCGATGAAGCCCATGCTCGGCGGCGGGTCGGCCAGCGAGGTCACGACGACGAGTTGGTCGGCGTTGGCGACGATGGCGCGCTCGACCGGGTCGGTGTCGTCGGCGGTACGCCGCAGCACACTCGTCCGCGGCTCGATCCGCACGATGCGGGCCAGCGAGCCGGGTCCGCCGGACAGGTCGCCGACCAGGGCCACCCGGTCACCGACCACGACCGACCCGCGGCCGAGTTCGCGGGCCCGCATCGCGGTGACCGCCGCACCGTCGACCAGGCACGTGTACCGACCGCGGTCGACGGCGGTCACGACGCCCGCGGCGGCGCCGCGGTGGCGGGGCCGCTGTTTGGTCCGCGGGCGCGAGCCGTGCCGGCCCGGCCGGACCCGGACGTCGTCCTCGTCGAGCGGACGTCGACTCAGCGGAGGGCTCAGCGTCCCTCCCGCAGCAACTCGTCCCACATCCCGACGAAGTCGGGGAGCGTCTTGCCGGTCGTGCCGATGTCCTGGACCGCCACGTCGTCGACGCGCAGCCCGAGCAGTGCGCCGGCCTGCGCCATCCGGTGGTCGCCGTAGGTCGCCACGACTCCGCCGTGCAGCGGCCGTGGCCGGATCAGCAGGCCGTCGTCGGTCTCGGTCACGTCCGAGCCGAGCGCGGAGAGTTCGTGGGCAAGGGCCGCGAGCCGGTCGGTCTCGTGCCCGCGCAGGTGGGCCAGGCCGGACAGGCGGGAGGGACCGTCGGCGAGAGCGCACGCGGCCGCCAGCACCGGGGCCAACTCGCCGACCTCGTGCAGGTCGGCCGTCAGGCCGCGGACCCGTCCGGCGCCGCGCAGGGTGAGCCCACCGTCGTCGACGGCGCTCGTCGCCCCCATCTCGGCCAGCAGGTCGGGCAGGGCGGCCCCGGCCTGGGTGGTGCGGGCCGGCCAGTCCGGCACGCGCACCTGCCCGCCGGTCACCAGAGCGGCGGCGAGGAACGGGGCGGCGTTGGACAGGTCGGGCTCGACGACCACGTCGACGGCCCGGATCTCGCCGGGCGCCACCTGCCACCGGTCGGGGGTGGTGTCGTCGACCTCGACTCCTGCCGTCCGCAGCATCGCCACCGACATCGCGACGTGGGGGAGCGACGGCAGCGGCGGCCCCTCGTGGCGGAGGTCGAGCCCGCGGTCGTAGCGGGCCCCGGCGAGCAGCAGGGCGCTGACGAACTGCGAGGACGCCGAGGCATCGATCGTCACCGCGCCGCCGGGCAGCCGGCCGTCGCCGCGGATGGTCAGCGGTACGGCGCCCCGGCCCCCGTCGTCGATCTCGGCCCCGAGTGTCCGCAGCGCCGTGACGAGCGGCCCGAGCGGGCGTTCCCGCGCGCGGGGATCACCGTCGAAGGTCACCGGTCCCCTGGCGAGCGCCGCCACCGCGGGGACGAAGCGCAGGACAGTGCCGGCGAGGCCCACGTCGACGTCGGCCGGGCCGCGCAGCGGCTCCGGGGTGATCGTCCAGTCGACGGTGTCGGCCAGTCCCTCGGCCGGCCGCTCCACGATCCGGGTGCCGAGGGCACACAGGGCACGCAGCATCAATGTGGTGTCGCGGGCCCGCAGCGGGCGCCGTACCAGGGACGGCGCGTCGGCCAGCGCCGCGAGCAGCAGCGCCCGGTTGGTCATCGACTTCGACCCGGGCAGCACGACGGTGGCGTCGACCGGCGAGGTCGCTCGCGGGGCAGGCCAGGGTGACTCCACCTGCCCAGTCTGCCCGATCTCGTCCGCCCGATCCGGCCCGGCCGATCGGCGGGCGGGAATCGGCTGCGGTGTCGATGACGTTGGGGTCACAGATGGCCGTCAGCTGCCGGGCTACGGGCAGCACGACCGGGAAGGAGCGATGAGCGTGCAGGACACCCGGGTGAAGCCCACCTCGGACCCGAAACGATGGTCTGTTTGGACCCCTTCGCTGCCCGATGACCAGGTCGGTCGGGATTCCGTGCCCGATGTGACCGGTCCGGCCGGACATCAGACCCCCCGCGTAAACTCGTGGCACAACGAGCCGACGGGAGAACGTGTGGTGGCCGAGGAAACGCCGGAGCAACGGCGTGAACGGTTCGAACGCGATGCATTGCCTTTCCTCGATCAGCTGTACGCGGCCGCGATGCGGATGACCCGCAACCCCGCTGACGCCGAGGATCTCGTGCAGGAGACCTTCGTGAAGGCCTATGCCGCCTTCCACCAGTTCACCGAGGGAACCAACCTCAAGGCGTGGCTGTACCGGATCCTGACCAACACGTTCATCAACAGCTACCGCAAACGCCAGCGTCAGCCGCAGCAGGCGGCCGGCGAGCAGGTCGAGGACTGGCAGCTGGCGGCGGCCGAGTCGCACACCTCGAGCGGCCTGAAGTCCGCCGAGGTCGAGGCCCTCGACCACCTGCCCGACTCCGATGTCAAAAATGCTCTGCAGCAGCTTCCGGAGGATTTTCGGCTAGCAGTCTATCTGGCCGATGTCGAGGGCTTTTCTTACAAGGAAATTGCCGAGATCATGGACACGCCGATCGGCACCGTGATGTCGCGGCTGCACCGCGGGCGGCGCGGGTTGCAGCGGTTGCTCACGGACTACGCGAGAGAGCGCGGAATCACCCCGGCGGTGGTTGGCGAGGGGAGTTCGTCGTGAGCTGCGGGAAGCCTCATGAGGTCGACTGCCGGGACGTCCTTTCCGACGTCTATTTGTTCCTCGACAACGAGTGCGACGGCGGTCAACGCGCGAAGATCGAGCATCACCTTGACGAATGCGGGCCGTGCCTGCAGAAGTTCGGCATCGAGGAGGAAGTCAAGGCGCTCCTCGCCCGCAAGTGCGGTGGCGATCGCGCCCCGTCCACGTTGCGGGAGACCGTCAAGATCCGGCTCAGCCAGGTCGTCATCACCACCGACTGAGCAGAAACGTCAGTCGATCAGCTGTTCGGACGCTTTCCGTGGTTCGCTGCCTTCTTCGACCGCGCCTTGCGTTTGCGGCTGCGCTTGGCCATCGGGTCTCCTCTCATCTCGTGCACCGAGCTTGGCACAGCCCCGGCGGCTCGACCGAGCCGACCCGGGTGAGCGCCGCCACTAAGGTCGTCTGAACGGATAATCCGGGGTCGGACCGAGGACATCGGTCCGGACAGGTCACGGGCAGGGAGGGCGGCGGTGTTCGAGACGGTTCTCGTCGCGAGCCGGGGTGGGGTCGCCGTAAAGATCATCGACACCTGCCGGCGGCTGGGCGTGAAGTCGGTCGCGGTCTACTCCGACATCGACGCCGACGCCCTGCACGTCAGCCTGTCCGACGAGTCGCTCCTCCTGGGTCCGGCACCGTTGACCGAGTCCTACGTCGACGTCGACCGCATCATCGAGGCCGCCCGGGTGACCGGCGCGCGCGCCGTGCACCCCGGTGACGGCCTGCTGGCCGGTGATCCGTCCGCGGCAGGCCGGGTCCGCGAGGCCGGCCTCGGCTGGGTCGGCCCCGGCCCCGAGGCGCTGACCCTGGCCGCCGATCAGGCCGTGGCGCGGGAGGCCGCCGCGTCGGTCGGGGTGCCGGGCACCGACGAGGCGGGCGGGACACCGCATCGCGCCCGCCGTATCGACGTCACGCTGCTCGGGCTCGTCGACCACCGAATCGTCGCGGTCAGCGAACGGGACTGCTCCGTGCGGTCCGGGAGCCGGACACTCGTCGACGACGTACCGTCGCCCGGCACCGACGAGGAGCTCCGTCGCCGGCTACGGCGGGCGGCGGCGCAGATCGCCGAGACCGTCGACTACCGCGGACTCGGGACCGTCCGGTTCCTCGTCGACCGGGACACCGGTGAGCTCCGGTTCGGCGGACTGGAGCCGAGGCTGTCGGCCGGGCTCGCCGTGACCGAACTCGTCACCGGGATCGATCTGGTCGAGCAGCAGCTGCTGATCGCCTCCGGCCAGCCGGCGTCCTTCGACGCCGACGCGCCGCCGTCGCGCGGGCATGCCATCGGCGTCCGGATCTACGCCGAGGACCTCGACGCCGTTCCCGCCGGGTCGACCCGGATCGCGACGTGGGAGCTGCCCGGTGCCGATGGCGTGCGGATGGACTCCGGCTACCGGCCGGGCGACACCGTCACCCGGTACTACGACCCGCTGCTCGGCGTCCTCGCGGCCTGGGGCGACGACCGACGGGTCGCGCTGGTCAGGTTGCGCATGGCGCTGGCCGGGGTCCGGCTCGACGGGCCCGCCGCCAACCTCGACCTCCTGGCCGAGCTCCTCGACGACCCGCGGTTCGACATCGGTGACTACGACATCGGCCTGCTGCAGTCGCTGCGTCGCTGACCGAGCCGGAATGACCGAGCGGAATGACCGCGCCGGGGAATGACCGCGCCGGTCAGTGGGAGCGTCGGCGTACCAGTTCGTAGGCGACGACCGCCGCGGCGCTGGCGACGTTGAGCGACTCGACCCCGCCGAAGAGCGGGATGGACAGCCACTGTTCGACCTGCCGGCGTACCTCCGGCGTGACACCGCGGGTCTCGTTGCCGAGGACGAACGCAGCCCTCGGCGCCAGGTCGGCCTCGAACAGCGGCGCGTCGCCCGCTCCGGCCAGGCCGTAGACGACGAACCCGGCCTGGCGCAGCAGATGAGTCGCCTGCGCCGCGGTTGCGCAGCGCAGGATGGGGGCCCGGAAGGCGACCCCGGCCGAGGCCTTGATGACCAGCGGGCCGACCTCGGGGGTGCCGGAGTGCGGGAGTACGACGCCGTCGAGACCGGCCGCCGTCGCCGTACGCAGGATCATGCCGACGTTGCCGGGGTTGGTGATCGCGTCGAGGACGAGTACGGCGGTGCTCCGCGGGTGTGCGTCTGGGGCCCGGCTCCGGCGGCGGGTGCGTCGCAGAAAGTCCTCCAGCGGCTGCATGCGGGGCGCGACGACGTCGGCGACGACCCCCTGGTCGTGCCGGCCGTTACCGGCGAGCAGCTTGACCCGCTGGGCGGAGGTCCGCTCCACCTCGAGGTCGGCGTCGCCTGCCGCGCGCAGGATCGCGTCGACCGTCTCGCCGTGGGCGTTGTCGGCGACGTGCACCTTCGCGACGGTGAGCCCCGGGTTGTCGAGGGCCTCGAGCACCGGCTTGCGGCCGTAGACGGTGATGAAGACGTCGCGCGGCGACGGACCCCGCTTCTTCGGACCGCTCTGCACGGTCGTTCCTCTCGTTCGCCGGTGATCCGGCTGCCACGATCGCACGGCGGGCGTCGTGCGTGATTGGATGCTCCCGGAAAGACCCGTTGCAGGAGGTGCTGTGGCCGAGGAGATCCGTGCGGAGATGGTCGCCAACGTCTGGAAGGTCGTGGTCGCCGAGGGCGACCAGGTCGCCGACGGCGACACGCTGGTGATCCTCGAATCCATGAAGATGGAGATCCCGGTACTCACCGAAACCGCCGGCCGGGTGTCCGAACTCGCCGTCGCCGAGGGCGACGTCATCCAGGAAGGCGATCTGATCGCCATCGTCGACTGACGGCGCGGGTCTGTGCGGGTCAGCGCGGGTCAGGCGGGTTAGCGCGGGTCAGGCGGGTTGTCGCGGGTCAGGCGGGTTGTCGCGGGTCAGCCGGGTTGTCGCGGGTCAGCCGGCGACCACGCCATGCTCGACGCACCGTGCGGTCCACGCGTCGGGCGTGATCTGGACGACCATCCGCCGGCGACACTGCGGGCACCATCGAGCCGGCTCCAGCCGGCGTGCCTCGGCACAGCTGGCATGGTCGGCCCCGTCAAGTTCCCCGCCGCACCGGTCGCAGTAGCGCGGCGCCGGGTCGGTCGCGTCGGCTGTGAGGTCAAGGGCGTAGGTGATCAGCGCGACGTCCGGCGCGGGGGACCAGTCGCGGTCCGGCGTACGGCGGAAGCCGAACCGGTCGTAGAGCCGGTGCGCGGCGACCATGTCGTGCTGGGTGGACAGTCGCATCGCGGTACTTCCCGCTGCGCGGGCCCGGCGTACGCACTCGCCGACCAGCGCGGTACCGATCCCGCGTCCGCGGATGGCCGGGTCGACGACCAGCATGCGAAACTCCGCCTCACCGGGCGCCGCGAGTTCGGCCCAGGGGCTACCAGCTGCGCAGTAGGTGACCGAGCCGAGGATGCCGCCGCCGGCTTCGGCAACTTCGGCAGCTTCGGCGACTAGGAGATCGGCCTCGCCGGCCCGCCGCTCGGCGTCGCGCAATTCCTTGAGATAGAACGAGTCCTGCGGCAGGAACCCGGCGTCGACGTAGACCCGCGCGGTCAGCTCGCCGATGGCGTCGTACTCCTCCGGGCGAGCAACGCGGACGACCGTGGCCATGCCCTACTCATACCTCATCCCCGAGTGGGCACATGCGCCGACTCGGCCTTGACCAAAACGCACTCCTAGTGCGTTTTGGTCCGCGACACGCCGGCGCGGCTCCCCAAAACGCACTAGGAGTGCGTTTTGGTCGCGAGGGCTGGGGCTCCGAGGTGCGATCTCGGAGTGTTGGGTCAGGCAGCGGGACGGAAGGCGGCGAGCGCGTCGGCGACGGTCTGTACGACGTAGCTGGGCCGCATCGTGGCGTCGTACCAGGTGAATCGGAGCACGTGCCACCCGGCCAGCTCGACATCGTTACCGCGCTGCCGGTCCCGGTAGACGGCCTTGACCTCGTCGTGGACCGCCCGACCGTCCGCCTCGATCGCGATGCGCCACTCGACGTAGGCGAAGTCCAGTCGGGCGACCACCCTCCCGTCGATGTCGGTGAGGACGTGCTGGAGCACAGGGAGTGGTAGGCCGCCGTCGACGAGGACGAGTCGGATCAGAGTCTCCAAGGGCGATTCGCTACGTGCGTCGACCAGCGACACCCGGCGACGGATCGGACAGGCGAACGGCTCAGATCCCACGTTCTCCGCGATGGTTGCAAGCTCGGACGGGGTGATGAGGTTCTTGCGGACGGCGTCCTCGCAAGCCCAGATTGCGGTCAGCCGGTCACTCCACCGCAGCAGGTCGAGCAATGTGCGACGCACGGTCGTCACCCGGATCCCGGCCACAGTCGTGACGTCGGATTCGGGGAGAGGACAGCTGTGCACCAGCAACAGCCGCCGGTTGCGCCGATGGTCGGTGGCGCATGCGTGCTCGTGCGGTTCCTTCCGAACGACATCGATCGCGTGCAGTCGGGCGGCAGTGTCCATGCTGACCACGGCACCGGCCGGCGCGCTCAGTGCGACGGCAGCGGCCCGAATCTCGGGAGTCAGGTTGAGTGCGGCGTCGGCGTAGACGCCGCGCTGGATCCGCCGCCAGTCTCCGCGTCTCACCAGGTAGGTGATGTCCTTGCCGGTCATTCCGGACGCGCGGGCTTGTGCCGACGGTGATCAAACCGTGCTGATGATCGGAATATCGGGTAAGGAGCGCGTCCACCCGCACAGTGTCATCGCGAATATCGCCGACGACGACCGATCAATGACGGTGTGGATGAGCATTGCCGGCTGTGGAGAACGAGTTGACGCGGGCGCCGTACGCCACTCGCGGTACGCCGACCCCGGGGTTGCGGCGTGACCAAAACGCACTAGGAGTGCGTTTTGGTCCGCGACACGCCGGTGCGGGCCCCCAAAACGCACTAGGAGTGCGTTTTGGTCACGGGGCCCCGGAACGGGGCCGAGCGGGCGGGTGAGTGGCTACGCGGCGAGTTCGGGTTGGACGCGGGGGTCGTCGGCGTCGGCGTGGTAGTCGGCCGGCGCGGTCTGGTCCCGTCCGGCGGGCACCTTCAGGGCCCGGAAGACCAGGGTGAGTACGACGGCGATCACCACGTTCATCACGAACGCGGTCAGGGCGATGTAGCCGGTCCGCCCACCCAGCAGGGGGATCGACGCCACCGAACCGCCGAAGTGCTTACCCGTCGCCGGATTCAGGACGTTGTACGCCGACACCGTGCCGTAGACCATCGCCGCCGCCCAGCCGATCAGGAGCGCGTAGCGGTGCAGCCAGCGGGTGTAGAGCCCGAAGACGATGGCCGGGAAGGTCTGCAGGATCCAGATCCCGCCCAGCAGCTGGAAGTTCAGCGCGAGGGTCTTGTCGAGGAAGAGGACGAAGACGAGCGCGCCCAGCTTCACCACCAGCGACACCAGCTTCGACACGGCCGCCTCGTGTGCCGGCGTGGCGCGGCGCCGGAAGAACTCGCGGTAGACGTTGCGGGTGAACAGATTCGCGGCGGCGATGGACATGATCGCGGCCGGCACCAGCGCACCGATCGCGATCGCGGCGAACGCGATGCCCGCGAACCAGCTCGGGAACATCTGCCGGAACAGCGCCGGCACCACCAGCTGCGGGTTGGGCTTCCCGTCCAGCCCGATCACGCTCGTCTTCGCCGCGATCGCCATGAATCCCAGCAACGCCAGCAGGCCGAGCATCAGCGAGTACGCCGGCAGGATGGCGGCGTTGCGGCGGACGATGCCGCGGTTCTTGGTCGAGAGCACGGCGGTCACCGAGTGCGGATACATGAACAGCGCCATCGCCGATCCCAAAGCGAGGGTCGCGTAGGCCCACAATGCCTTGTCCGACGGGATCACCGAACTGCCCGGCAAGCGCCGACGGTGAACTCATCTTCGCCTGCGCGGCGTCGAAGATCTTGCCGAATCCGCCGAGTTTGTAAGGGATGTAGATGATCGCCACGATGACGACGAGGTAGATCAGGAAGTCCTTCACGAAGGCGATCAGCGCGGGCGCGCGAAGCCCGCTGGAGTAGGTGTATGCGGCGAGGATGGCGAAGGCGATGAACAGCGGCAGGTCCTTGGCGAAGGTGTTTCCGCCGCCACCGATGCCGATCACCTCGAGCACCGCCTGGATTCCCACCAGCTGCAGGGCGATGTAGGGCATCGTCGCCAGGATCCCGGTGAGGGCGATCGCCAGTGACAAAGAGCGCGAGTCGAAGCGCCCGCGGATGAAGTCTGCCGGGGTGACGTAGCCGTGCCGGTGTGCGACCGACCACAGCCTCGGCATGAAGATGAAGATGAGCGGATAGACGATGATCGTGTAGGGCACGGCGAAGAAGCCGCTGACCGCGCCGCTGGCGTAGAGCGCCGCCGGCACCGCCACGAAGGTGTAGGCGGTGTAGAGGTCGCCGCCGAGCAGGAACCAGGTCACGAACGTGCCGAAGCCCCGCCCGCCCAGCCCCCACTCGTCGAGGCTGGACATTGCGTGGGTACGCCGCCAGCGGGTCGCCGCGAAGCCCACCACCGAGACGAGCAGGAAGAGCACGATGACGATGGTCAGCGCGACTCGCGTCGATCCCGTTTCCGGCCGCACCGGCGGCCAGGGTGCTCACCGGCCCTCCCCGTCGGAGCCGATACCGGAGCCGATACCGGAGTCGGCATCACGGTCGACCTCGACGTCGCGGCCCGTCCGGGTCATCAGCAGGTATGCGGTCGCGGTCGCGGCGGCGGCGATGACCACCCACAGCAGTTGGTACCAGTAGAAGAACGGGAATCCCCACAACCGCGGGGTTGCGGAGTTGTAGGTGCCGACCGACAGCAGCGCAACGAGCGGCGCAGCAAGCAGTACGGCGACGACCGCAAGCACCGCGGGGGAGTGCTTACGGCGGCGTACCCGGGACTGGTGCGGCTCTGCCACAGCGACCTCCGACGACGTGATCACCCCCGTGCGGGCCCGCACCCTACCCCGAGATCATCCGGCCGTCTGCCCCTGAGAGCGGCGGAGAACCGGCCGCAGCGCGCCAAGCCCGCCAAACCGGTCACAATGCCTGCGACAGCGCCTTGATCGGCATCCGCAGGTCGGCCAGCATCGCCAGGTCCTCGGTCGCCGGTCGGCCCAGCGTGGTCAGGTAGTTCCCGACGATCACGGCGTTGACGCCGCCGAGCATTCCCTTGCTCGCCAGGTCGCCGAGGGCGAGTTCACGGCCGCCGGCGTAGCGGATGATGGTGCGCGGCAGGGCCAGCCGGAAGGCCGCCACCGTCTTCAACGCCGTCGCCGCGTCGATCACCGGCAGGTCGCCGAACGGCGTGCCCGGACGGGGATTGAGGAAATTCAGCGGCACCTCGTCCGGTTCGAGCGCCGCGAGCTGGGCCGCGAACTCCGCCCGCTGCTCCAGCGATTCGCCCATCCCGACGATCCCGCCGCAGCAGACCTCCATGCCGGCGGTGCGCACCATCGTCAGCGTCGACCACCGCTCTTCCCAGCTGTGCGTGGTGACCACCTGCGGGAAGTAGGACCGGGCCGTCTCCAGGTTGTGGTTGTAGCGGTGTACGCCGATCGCGGCCAGCTCGTCGACCTGCTCCTGGGTGAGCATCCCCAGCGAGCAGGCGATGTTGATGTCGACCTCGGCGCGGATCGCCGCGACCGACTCGCGTACCTGGTCCATCAGCCGCTGGTTCGGCCCGCGCACCGCGGCGACGATGCAGAACTCGGTCGCTCCGGTCGCCGCGGTCTCCCGGGCGGCGCGCACCAACGACGGCACGTCCAGCCAGGCCGAGCGCACCGGGGAGTCGAAAAGCCCCGACTGGGAGCAGAAATGGCAGTCCTCGGGGCAGCCGCCGGTCTTGGCGCTGACGATCCCCTCGACCTCGACCTCCGGCCCGCACCAGCGCATGCGGACCTCGTGCGCGACCTCCAGCAGCTCGTCGAGCCGCCCGTCGTCCACCTGCAGGCAGGCGAGGGTCTGGGCCTCGTCGAGGCCGTGACCGCCGTCGCGGACCTGCTCGCGGGCGGTGGTCAGGATGTCGGGCACGTCAGGTGCTCCTGTCCTCGGCGCTGCCGTGCATCTGCACCCCGAAGTCTGCCGCATCGAATCGCCCGCCGTACGCCGGGGAGAGACCGGTGCGCGCGACGCCGAGGAAGTCCGGGGACCGAGCCGCCCCTTCAGCGAGGGCGCCGGCGAGCGGTCGCCCGCCCAGTGCGGCCAGGTCGTCGACATTGGCCCGGGCGGCCAGGTCGGGGTGCCGCGGCCACGATCCGACGACGATGCCGGACAGCGTGATCCCGCGTCCGGCCATGACCTCGAGGGTGAGCGCGGTGTGGTTCAGCGTCCCGAGGCCGGCCGCGACGACCAGCAGCGCCGGGGCCGCGAGCAGCCGGGTCAGATCGGCGATCGTCCATCCGTCCGGGCCGAACCGCACCAGCAGCCCGCCGGCACCCTCCACGATGACCAGATCGCGCTGCTCGGCGAGCGTCCGGATCCGCCGAGCCACGTCGTCGACGGTGGGTGCGGGGAGCCCGCTGCGCCGGGCCGCGGCCTCCGGCGAAAGCGGGTCGGGGTAGCGGGCGTATTCGTGCAGATCGTCCACAGTGGACAGGCGTCGTACCTCCGCCAGATCGCCCGGCTCATCGGGCCCCACGCCGGTCTGGGCGGGTTTCACCACCGCCACCGTCGACCGCCGGTCGGCGGCCAACGCCGCGACAGCGGCCGTCACGACAGTCTTTCCCACGTCCGTGCCGGTCCCGGTGACCACCAGAATGCTCATCGCCGGGAGCCTACGGTCCGTCCTCCGACGGCCTGCGGGAGAATGCCCCGCATGACGGTGGACGACGCGCAGCCCGGCGCGCAGATGGGTGCCGACATCCTCGAGCAACCCGGCGTGCTCGGCACCCTGCTCGCCGAAGGTGCCGAGTCGATCGCGGCCGTGGCGGAGGTCGTCCGCGCCCGGCGGCCCCGGTTCGTGCTGCTGGTGGCCCGCGGCACCTCCGACCACGCGGCGCTCTACGCGAAGTATCTCGTCGAGATCCGGCTCGGCCTCCCCGCCGGACTCGCCTCACCGTCGACCATGACCGTCTACGGCGCCCGCCCCGATCTGCGCGACGTGCTGGTCGTCGCCGTGAGCCAGAGTGGCGGGTCGCCCGACCTCGTCGGGTCGGTGGAGGCCGCCCGGTCCTGCGGTGGGCTGACCGTCGCGGTGACCAACAACGCGGCGTCCGCCCTCGCGGCTGCCGCCGAACTGCACATCGACGTCGGCGCGGGGCACGAGCGGGCCGTCGCCGCCACGAAGACCTACACCGCCGAACTACTGGCGCTCTACCTGCTGATGGAGGCGGTACGGGTCGGGTCGGTCGACGACGCCGTCGCCACGGCCAAGCCGCTGCCGGCACTCGCGGAGCATCTCATCAGCGAATCCGCCGATCCCGTCGCCACCCTGGTGCAGCGTTACCGGTTCGCCGAACGGATGGTCACCACCGCGCGTGGCTACGCCTACCCGACCGCCCGGGAGGCTGCCCTGAAGCTGATGGAGACCTGTTACCTGCCGACCCAGGCGTTTTCCGGCGCCGACCTGCTGCACGGCCCGATGGCGATGGTCGACCGGGAGATGCCGGTGCTGGCCGTGGCGCCGCACGGTCAGGGCGGGCAGGCCCTGCGCCCGGTGCTCGAGCGGCTGGCCGAGGGCGGCGCCGACCTGCTTGTCATCGGCGACCCGGCGGCGGTGCCGCACGCCGCACACCTGCCGTTGCCCACCGTCGCGGAGGAACTCTCGCCGGTGCTGGAGATCCTTCCGCTGCAGCTGTTGGCCCGTGACCTCGCAGTGGCCCGCGGCGGTAATCCGGATGCGCCGCGCGGCCTGTCGAAGATCACCGAGACCTGGTGACCGGCGTGGACCTGGGTCGGTCTGCGGGCGGAGCGGCCGACGGCCTGGGTGGACTCACCACCGAGGGTCGCCGGCCGGATCTGGCCGACCTCGACCTGCGGTCCACCGCCGACCTCGTGGCCCTGATGGCCGCGGAGGACGCGACGGTCCCGCTCGCCGTCGCCACCGCCGCGGCGCAGATCGCGGCGGTGGTCGACGCCGTGGCCGAGCGGATGCGTGCCGGCGGGCGGCTGATCTACGTCGGCGCGGGCAGTGCGGGGCGGATCGGACAGATGGACGCCGCCGAGATCGTGCCGACGTTCGGGGTCGACCCGGCCCGGGTGATCGGACTGCTGGCCGGTGGGCGGGATGCGGCGACGACCGCCCAGGAGAACGTCGAGGACGACGCGGCCGCCGGCGCGGCCGCGGTGGAGGCTCTGGCGGTGACCGCCGCGGACAGCGTGATCGGTGTGGCGGCGAGCGGTCGGACGCCCTACACGCTCGGCGCCCTGCAGTCGGCCCGGCGCGCGGGGGCGTTCACCGCGGCGCTGGTCTGCAACCACGGCTCGCCGATGGCCGAGGCGGCCGAGGTGGCCCTCGAAGTCGTGGTCGGTGCCGAGGTGATCGCCGGCTCCACCCGGCTCAAGGCCGGTACCGCGCAGAAGCTCGTGCTGAACACGATCTCGACGCTGGTCATGGTGCGCCTGGGCAAGACCTACGGCGACCTGATGGTCGACGTCCGGCCCACGAACGAGAAGCTGCGCGCCCGCGCACGGCGGATCGTGGCCCAGGCAGCCGGGTGCGACGAGCAGGTCGCGGCCGCCGCCCTGGACGACGCCGGCGGGCGGACCCGGGTGGCGATCGTGCACCTGCTCACCGGCGTGCCGATCGCGGCGGCGGCGGAGTTGACCGACTCCCACGACAGCCTGCGGGCCGCGGTCCAGGCCGGCCGGGTCTGAAAGGGCGACCCGCCCTACCGCACGATCTCACGGATCGCCCGGTCGACGACCGCCACCAGTTCGGTCACGTCGTCGGTCCCCATGGCGAGCGGCGGCATCAGGACGACCACGTCGCCCAGCGGCCGCACGATCACGCCGAGCTCCCGGGCCCGCCGGCACACCGCGTCGCCCGTGCGTTCGCCGACGCTGTGCACCTCGATCCCCGTCATCGTGCCGATCCGGCGGATCTCGCTCACGCCGTCGTAGGCCGCGAGCGGCTGCAGCAGCGTGCCCAGCCGGCGGCCGAGCGACTCGGCCGCGGCCACCGTGTCGCGCTCCCGCATCAGCCTGAGGTTGGCGATCGCCGCCGCGGCGCACAACGGGTTGGCGGTGTAGGTGTGCCCGTGGAAGAACGTCTTGTCGGAGGCGCCGAGAAAGGCGTCGTAGACCGACTCGCGGGCCAGGACGGCGGACAGCGGCAGGTAGCCGCCGGTCACCCGCTTGCCGCAGGTGAGCAGGTCCGGGCTGACGTCGGCGTGGTCGACCGCCCACCACCGACCGGTGGCGCCGATGCCGGTGGCGATTTCGTCGGCCACCATGGCCGCGCCGTAGCGGTCGCAGAGCCGTCGTACGCCGCGCAGGAATTCCGCGTCGTGGGTGAGCATGCCGCCGGCCGCCTGCACCATCGGCTCGACGACCACCGCGCAGACGCGGTCGCCGTCGCGGGCCATCAGGGCGGCCAGTTCGTCGACCACCTCGGTGGCGCGGTCGGTCGCCGCCTGCCCGGGCTTGCGGACGCCCGGCGAGGACACCATCCGGGTGTCGAGCAGGATCGGCCGATATGCCGCGTGGAACGTCGCGATCCCGCCGACGCTGACCGCGCCGAGGGTGTCGCCGTGGTAGCCCTCGGCCACGTGCACGAAGAGCGGGCGGACCTCGCCGCGCTGGTCGGCCGCTTGGAACGCCATCTTGATCGCGGCCTCGACCGCCGAGGCGCCGTCCCCGGCGTAGAACACCCGGGACAGCCCGGCCGGGGCGACCGAGAGCAACTCCTCGGCCAGCTCGACACCGGGCCGGTGGCTCAGCCCGAGAAACGTGGAGTGGTCCAGGCGGTCGAGCTGGGCCCGGATCGCGGCATCGATGGCGGGCTCGCGGTGTCCGTGCACCGTCACCCACAGCGAGCTGACTCCGTCGAGGTAGCGCCGGCCGCGATCGTCGACCAGGTGCATCCCGTCGGCGGACTCGATGACGAGCGGATCGTCGTCGGGCCACCGGCTGTGCTGGGTGAACGGGTGCCAGACCGAGCGCAGGTCCCGGTCGACCCAGTCGGAGGAGCTCATGGTCCGCAGTCTGGCACGCTGGCCACGTGTCGATCCTGTCCGACCTCCTCGCCGACAACACCACGTTGGAGCCGGCCGGGGTCGACCACCTGCAGTGGCTGGTGACCGAGTGGCAGCTTCTGGCCGACCTCTCCTTCGCCGACCTGCTGCTGTGGGTGCCGACCACGCGCGGTGACCTGCTGTGCGTCGCCCAGGTGCGTCCGACGACCGGGCCGACGACCTACCAGGAGGACCAGGTCGGACGCCGCCAGCCGGTCGACGCGGCCTTCCAGCTCGCGGTGGCGTTGCGGGAGCGGCGGATCTGCCGGGAGGCCGACCCGGACTGGGACGGTGATCTGCCGGTACGCCGGGAAGGGATCCCGGTCCGCAAGGGTGAGCAGGTCATCGCCGTTCTCTCGCGGGACACCAACCTCGCCGCCGCACGGTCCCCGAGCGCGCTCGAACTCGCCTACCTGCAGGCGGCCGGCGAGTTGTGCCAGATGGTCGCGGAAGGGACCTTCCCGACCGCCGGCGACGACCCCGAGGCGCACGTCGGGCCGCGTGCCGGCGACGGGCTGCTCCGGGTCGACGCCATGGGCGTGGTCGTCTACGCCAGCCCCAACGCCCTGTCGGCGTACCGGCGGCTCGGGGTCGCGGGCGACGTCCGGGGAACGGAGCTCGGCCCGCTGACCCGCTCGCTGGCCACCGACCCGTTCGACGGCGAGGAGGTCGCCAACCGGATCCGGGCGGCGGTGGCCGGCCAGCGTCCGGAGCGGATGGAGGTCGACGCCGGGGGCGCGACGGTCCTGGTCCGGGCGCTGCCGCTCCGGCCGGGCGGCGCGGCCCGCGGTGCCCTGGTCCTGATCCGCGACGTCACCGAGGTACGCCGCCGGGACCGGCAGCTGATGACCAAGGACGCGACCATCCGGGAGATCCACCACCGGGTGAAGAACAACCTGCAGACCGTCGCCGCCCTGCTGCGCCTGCAGGCCCGGCGGGTCGATCTCCCGCAGGCCCGGCTGGCGCTTCAGGAGTCGGTACGCCGGGTGAGCTCCATCGCCCTGGTCCACGAGACTCTCGCGCTCTCCCTCGACGAGCGGGTCGATTTCGACGAGGTCGTCGACCGGCTCCTGGGAATGGTGGCCGAGGTGGCGGCGCCCGAGTCGCGGGTCCGGCTCCGCCGGGAGGGTGACTTCGGCGAGCTGCTCGCGGAGGTCGCCACCCCGTTGGTGATGGTGCTCACAGAACTCATGCAGAACGCGGTCGAGCACGCCTTCGCCGGGGTGCCCCAGGGTGCCGTGGTGGTGGTCGCGGAGCGGTCCGCCCGGGCGCTCTCGGTGTGCGTCTGGGACGACGGCGCCGGGCTGCCACCCGGTTTCCGGCTCGAGGACAGCGACCGGCTGGGCCTGCGGATCGCCCGGACGCTGGTCGACTCCGAACTGCGGGGGACCATCGACGTCGGGCCGCGCCTGCCGCACGGCACGCAGGCCCGGCTGCAGATTCCGCTGGCCCACCGGGGATGAACCACCTGCCCGGACACAGCAGTGGCCCGACACCGCGAGGTGTCGGGCCACTGTGACGACGGCATAGCCGATCGCCTGCCCGTGCAGTGGCGCGGGCCGAAGCCACACGCCGTGCCGTGAGGGCAGGTCAGGCCATGCGGGCGCGGGCGCGGGCCCGCCTCCGCTTGAGGGCGCGACGCTCGTCTTCGCTCATTGCGCCCCAGACGCCGGCGTCCTGGCCGCTCTCCAACGCCCACGACAAACACTCGTCGGTGACGGGGCAGCGACGGCAGACCGCCTTCGCCTCTTCTACCTGCAGCAATGCTGGACCGGTGTTGCCGATCGGGAAGAACAGTTCAGGGTCTTCGTCACGACACAGCGCGCGGTGGCGCCAATCCATGCTTGCCTCCTCATCAGGTCTCTTACGCGTCAGTGGGGGATATCGCTCAGTGGTCTGGTGGTTCCGGATTTCGTGTTCAGGGGGCGTGGTGCGGCCCCCGCTTGTGAATACTTTCACGAGCAGCGCCGGTGTCAAGTGCTGAACCAGCTCAATCTGAATCGTGTAAGCCGGGTCACTCTCGCGTGCGGCGCTCTGGCCCACCCTGGCAGCAGTTTGTGCAGCCCGCAACCGGTGCCGGCTCAGGCGACCACACGCAGGGCGTCGGGGACCGCGGTGAACCGCACCGAGCGCCGCTGGCCGACGAAGTCGCCGTCCACCTGGAGCCCGACCGGCTCGTCGGCGGTGAGCGTGAGGTCGACCGCGTCGTGCAGGCGCAGTTGATGCCGACCTCGGGGCCGGGGGTGACGGCGGAGGGCCTGGTAGGCGACCCGCAGCACCCGCACGGTGTGCATCGAGCGCATCGCAAACAGGTCGAGCCCGCCGTCGAAGGACGCGCCGGGCGTCGGATTCACCGGGCGATTGCCCAGATATGTCCACGGTGAGGTGTTCGACACGATGGCGAAGAACAGCGCGTCGATGGGGTCGTCCCCGGGCCGGTGCAGGGTCAGCCGGGGATGCCGCCGGTCCGCGCCGAGGAAGAACTCGCCGACGGCGGACCGGACGTACAGCCCCGGGGAGGCGCCGCGACCCGCCCGCCGGTGCCGCTCCACCCGGGCGATCACCTCGGCGTCGAAGCCGAACCCGGCGTTGAAGGTGAACCACCGGTCGTCGGCCCGCCCGAGCCCGACCCGGCGCGATCGGCCGGCGCGCAGGGCGTCGAGGATCGCGCTCGTCGCCTCGATCGGGTCGCGGGGAGCGCCGAGGGCGCGGGAGAAGACGTTGGCCGACCCGCCGGGCACCACGGCGAGCGCCGGCACCTGCGGGCAGACGCCGTTCGCCAGCAGCCCGTTGACCACCTCGTTGACGGTGCCGTCACCGCCGAGGGCCACGACCAGATCCACCTTGTCCGACGTGGCCTGGCGGGCCAGCGCGATCGCGTGGCCCCGGCCGAGCGTCTGCGCGACATCGACCCTGACCTCGGACCCGAGCGCCCGGGCCAGGATGTCGCGTCCGCGCCGCGTCGTCGCCGTGGCCTGCGGGTTCACCACGAGCAGCGCGCGCATGAACCGGAGCGTACCGGCCGGTAGCATCGCGCCCGTGCCAGAGCCCGATGCCCAAGGTGGCCCGCCGGTGCCGCGGGTCGTGACCGCGGCGGCCGTGCTCGCCGGCGTCCAAGGGCTCGCTCTGGTGGCGATCGCGATCCTGCTGATCGTCGACACGATCGTCGGGAGCCCGCACAGCCTCTTCGGGGGGTTGGGGGGTGCGGTGCTCGCCCTGATCGCCGCCGCCGTCCTCCTCGTCCTGGGTTGGTACCTGGCCCGGCTGCGTCGATGGGCGCGGTCGCCGATCGTGGTGCTGCAGGTGTTGTGGCTTCCGGTCAGCGTCAGCCTGGCGTTCCAGGCGGGCCGGCCGGGGTACGGCGGCCCCATCCTCGTGTCGGCGATCGCTGTCCTGCTGCTGCTCGCCACCCCGGAGGCGCGGGCGGCGTTCGACCCGCAATGACCAGCCGACAGTGACCCGCGGCGGTTAGTCCTCGCGCAGCAGCGATTCGCGCAGCGTCGCCAGGGTGCGGGAGAGCAGCCGCGAGACGTGCATCTGGGAGATGCCGAGCTCGGCGGCGATCTGGGACTGCGTCATGTTCTGGAAGAAGCGCAGGGCGAGCAGCCGCTTCTCCCGGTCCGGCAGCGTGTCGAGCAGCGGTTTGAGCGACTCACGGTTCTCCACCCCGGTGAGCGCCTCATCCTCGACGCCGAGGGTGTCGGCGACGCTCGGGACGTCCTCGCTGGACGAGGTGTCCAGCGACATGGCGGCGTAGGCGTTGGCCGACTCGAGCCCGTCGAGGACCTCCTCCTCGTCGACCCGCAGCCGGACCGCCAGTTCCCGGACGGTCGGGGACCGACCCAGGTCCTGGGTGAGGTCGGCGGTGGCGGCGGAGATCGCCGCCCGGAGCTCCTGGAGTCGGCGGGGTACCCGGATCGTCCAGCCCTTGTCGCGGAAATGGCGCTTGATCTCGCCGACCACGGTCGGGGTGGCGTAGGTGGAGAACTCCACCTCGCGGTCCAGGTCGAACCGGTCGACGGCTTTGATCAACCCGAGCGTTCCGACCTGCACGAGGTCGTCGAGCGGTTCGCCGCGGCCGGCGAACCGGCGGGCCAGGTATTCGACCAGCGGCAGATGCATCTCGACCAGCTCGTCGCGGTACACCCGATGCTCCGCCGAGTCGTCCGGACTCGATGCCAGGCGGGCGAACAGGTCGCGGGCGTGGTCGCGGTCGTAATTGGATCCGGGCTCCGTTGCTCCGTTGGGGGAGGCGGTCACGGTCTCGCGCTGCGTTGCTTGCGGAGAGCGATCGTGACCCGGTCGTCCCGGTCGGTGTTGACCTCGACGTCGCCGCCGAGGGCAGACAGCACCGTCCACGCGAACGACGACCGGCCGGGCGTCTGCCCGGAGCGCGTCTTGGCGCTCACGGCGACGTGCAGCGTGGCGTCGTCCAACGTGTAGCGGCAGGCCAGCTCGCTGCCCGGCACGGTGTCGGGCAGGATCAGCGCGCACGCCTCGTCCACGGCGATGCGCAGGTCGTCGATCTCGTCGAGGGTGAAGTCGAGTCGGGCGGCGAGGCCCGCGGTCGCCGTACGGAGCACGGAGAGGTAGGCGGAGTTGGCCGGCAGCCGGATCTCGACGACGTCCCCCGTACCCGCTTCGGTGGTCTCGGGCTCTTCGCTCACTGGCTGGTCCTCCCGCATCGGCATGCCGTCATCATCCATTGTCTACCGGACCTTCGGTCACCGAGGCCATCACCGCTCGGCGAGCTCGGCCAGTCGATCTCCGCTGAGCCGCCAGCCGGTCCAGTCGTCCATCGGTTCGGCGGACAGCGAGCGGTAGAAGCGGTGGGCGTCGACGTTCCAGTCCAGCACGCCCCACTCCAGCCGGGCGTAGCCGGCGGACCGGCAGATCCGGGCGAGCTCGGTGAGCAGGGCACGGCCCAGGCCGCTGCGCCGGTGCTCGGGGCGGACGTACAGATCCTCGAGGTGGATACCGTGCTCACCCGTCCAGGTCGAGTAGTTGAGGAACCACAGTGCGAACCCGACCACCTCGCCGTCGACCTCGCCGACATGACCGAAGAGGGCCGGCTGCTCGCCGAAGAGCGACCGGCTCAGCTGGTCGTCGGTGAGCCGGCACTGCTCGGCCGCCCGTTCGTAGCGGGCGAGGTCGTGCACCAACGGGACCACCACCGGCACGTCGGCGGGCCGGACCCGTCGTACCGTCACACTCACGGTGACTCCTCGGCGGGCGGCGGGACGTTCCAGATGTCGATCGTCGGTGTGTCGTGTTCGGTGCCGAGTGCGCAGAGCGTGGCGGGCTCGAGCAGGAAGTGGGCGCCGGCCGCCACCGGGAAACCGAGGTAGCGGGCGGTGAGCACCCGGCCGAAGTGGCCGTGTCCGACGATCGCGACGTCGCCGTCGGCAAGGAACGGACTGACCGACGCGAGCAGCCGGTCGGCGCGGGCCCCCACCTCGGCGGCGGTCTCCCCGCCGGGCGGATCTCCGGTGAAGATGGTCCAGCCGGGCCGCTCGCTGCGGATCTCCTCGGTGGTCCGGCCTTCGTCGTCGCCGTAGAACCACTCGGCGGCGTCCGGGTCGACCACCGGGTCGGGCAGGCCGGCCAAGGCGGCCGTCTCGCGCGCCCGTCGGCGGGGACTGACGACGACCCGGACGATGTGCCGCGACGCCAGCTGACCGGCGAGTCCCCGTGCCTGTTGCGTGCCGCGGGCGGTCAGCGGGACGTCGGTGACGCTGGTGTGCCGACCCGACGCGCTCCACTCGGTCTCGCCGTGCCGGATGACCAGAAGCTCGCCGACAGGAATCTTGCCGACAGACGACCCGGCCGGCACCGGGTGTTGCGCGGTGCCGGCCGGGGTCTGCTGCTGCGGATCGTGCGGGTGGGTCACGCGGCCTTCTTGGTCTCCCAGAAGATCTCGGCGATCCGGTCGATCAGGTCGAGCAGCTTCTGGCCGTCCTTCGGGTCGACCGAGCCCTTGCCGCCGGACGCGCCGGCCTGCTTGGTCGCCTCGTTGAACAGCTGGTGCAGCTCGGGGTGGGCCTTGAAGTGATCCGGCTTGAAGTAGTCGGTCCACAGCACCCACAGGTGGTGCTTGACGAGCTCGGCCCGCTGTTCCTTGATGATCAGCGCACGGGTCCGGAACGCCGGGTCGTCGTTGCCCTGGTACTTCTCCTGGATCGCCTTGACCGATTCGGCCTCGATCCGGGCCTGCGCCGGGTCGTATACCCCGCACGGCAGGTCGCAGTGCGCATAGGCGACGGTCGTCGGGGTGAGCAGGTGGAACAACCGCATGGATGACCTCCTGGTGGCTTGCGATGATCTCTCTCATCGGACCCTACCCTCGGTCCGAACAGGTATTCAGGCGGGAGGACACGGGTGCGCTGGCCCCTGATGACGGTGCTCGTCGCCGGACCGTCGATGGTCCCCACCCTGCGGCACGGTGACGCGGTGCTGGTACGCCGCGGTGACGGCGTACGGCCCGGCGATGTCGTCCTCGCGCGGTTTGCGCAACGCCCGGACCGGTTGGTCGTCAAACGTGCGGTCCGACGGTTCGAGGGCGGCTGGTGGCTGGAGGGGGACAACACCTGGGGGAGCGACGACAGCCGGTCGCTGGGCACCGGCGACGTGCTGGGCCGGGTGGTGCTGCGCTACGGGCCGCTCCGGCGCGGAGCCTCCCGCAGCGGGCTGCGCCGCAGCGTCTCGTAGAACGCCAGGCACTCGTCGTAGTGCGGCAGCAGCCCCGCAGACTGTGCCTCGGCCAGCGGGAGCGCGCCGCGGTCGCGATCGGAGAGCACCAGATCGAGGTCCGGGGGGATTCGCAGGCCGAGCGCCGGATCGAGCGCGCTGACTCCCCGCTCCCGTGCCGGGTCGTATCCCGTCGAGCACAGGTAGCTGATGACCGTGTCGTCCTCGAGCGCGACGACGACGTGGCCGAGCCCTTCGCCGACGTAGACCGCCGCGAGGTCGACGGTGTCCAGGCGCACGGTGTCGTGCCGGCCGAACGTCGGTGAACCGACCCGGATGTCGACCACGATGTCGAGTGCGGCGCCGCGCGGACAGTAGACGTACTTCGCCTGCCCCGGCGGCACCATGGCGTAGTGCACCCCCCGCAGGGTGCCCCGGCGGGACACGCTGTGGTTGGTCTGGGCCAGGGCCATCGGATGGCCGACCGCCCGCCCCACCTCGTCGGCGAGGTAGGGGTTCGCGAAGAGTCCGCGGTCGTCGGGATGCTGGTCCGGGACGAACTCCCAGGCACCGTCGATCGTCAGCGGTCGGGTCTGCACAGGCGGCACGCTACCGTGCCGGGCCCGACAATTCGGCGCGGCATTGGACAAGATGCGTGCGAACCCGCCCCGACTTCGGCACTCTGGTCGCGTGGTGCTTCCGAGCTACGACCGGAACCCGGCCCGCCGGGTCCCGATCATCACGTGGGCGCTGATCATTGCGAACATCGTCGTGTTCGTCCTCTCGCCCCTGGCACGGACGCCGTTCACCAGCGAATCCACCAGGCAGTTGTGCGGGCAGGAGGCGTTCGTCTACCAGTGGGGCGCGGTCCCGTGGGAGTTGACGCGCAACGAGGCGCTGCCCTACACGGTGGGCCCGCCGGCCGGTCGCAACGCCTGCCTGACCGTCAAGCCGACGTATCACAAGTACCCGGCGTTGTCGTCGCTGACCGCCCTGTTCCTGCACGCCGGCTGGCTGAACCTGCTCGGCAACATGGTCTTCCTGTTCCTCTTCGGCGGCACGGTCGAGGATCGCGTGGGGCGGGTGCGCTATCTGCTCTTGTATTTGCTGGCCGGGGTTGTCTCGACCTATATCTTCGCCTTCACCCGCGGCGGTTCGACGCTGCCGTTGGTAGGTGCCTCGGGTGCCATCGCCGGTGTGCTGGGTGCCTACCTCGTGAAGTTCCCGCGGGCGAAGGCCGCCGGCTTGATGGGGTTCCTCTACTTCCTTCCGGCGTGGATCCCGTCGTGGATCCTGCTCGCCGTCTGGTTCGGGCTGCAAGCCGTGTACGCGCAGGGCTGGGGCATGACCGGCGGCGGCGTCACCGCGATCCTCGTGCCGATCATCGGGTTCGTGTTCGGCATGGTCGCCGCGGCGATCTTCGTGCCCCGCAGGCAGTACGGCGGCTACCGGCAACGCCGGGCCTACTGACCGGGGCGGAGGCTCAGTCGTCCTCGTCGTCGCGGGCGAGGAACGTCGCCAGCCGGTCGACCGGGATCTCGAAGTCGGGATTGAGGTCGACGAAGGCGCGCAGCTGCTCGGCCAGCCACTCCAGGCTCACCGTCTCGGCGCCGCGCCGGCTGCTGAGTTCCTCGATCCCGCGGTCGGTGAAGTACATCGCGGTCGCTAATCGGCGAAGGCCTGCGTGATCAGGGCCCGCTGCTCCTGTTCGGCGACCTTGCTGGACCCGGCCGCAGGGCTGGCCGACGCCCGACGGGAGACCAGCCGGAGCGGCAGGTCGCCGGGGAGTTGCACCGGCAGGTTGAGCGCCATGAACGGCCACGCTCCCTGGTTGGCCGGCTCCTCCTGCACCCAGATGTAGCTGCGCACGTTGGGGTAGGCGGCCAGGGCGGCGCGCAGCGAATCGGCGGGCAGCGGGTAGAGCTGCTCGAGCCGGACGATGGCGGCGTCGTTCACGCCGTTTTCCTCGCGGTGGGCGGCCAGGTCGTAGTAGATCTTGCCGGAGCAGAGCACGACCTTGGTGACCTTGTCGGGATCGGGCGGCTGTTCGCCGACGCCCGGGTCGCTCAGCACCGGTGAGAAGGCGCCGGAGGTGAAGTCGTCGATGTCGGAGGTGGCCGCCTTGCGGCGCAGCAGGGACTTCGGCGTGAAGGCGATCAACGGCCGGTAGTTGTAGCGCAGTGCCTGCCGCCGCAGCAGGTGGAAGTAGTTAGCCGGCGTGGTGCAGTTGGCCACCGTCATGTTGTCCTCGGCGCACAGGGTGAGGAACCGCTCGATGCGCGCACTGGAGTGGTCCGGGCCCTGGCCCTCGTAGCCGTGCGGCAGCAGCAGGACGACGCCGGACTGCTGTCCCCACTTCGCCTCGCCGGCCGAGACGAACTCGTCGACGATCGACTGGGCGCCACCGGCGAAGTCGCCGAACTGCGCCTCCCAGCACACCAGCGCCCGGCGGTTGGCCACCGAATAGCCGTATTCGAAGCCCATCGCCGCGAACTCGCTCAGCAGCGAGTCGTAGATCCAGAACCGGGACTGTTCCGGGTCGAGGTTTTTCAGCGGGGTGTATTCCTCGCCGGTCTTGCGGTCGACCAGGACGGCGTGGCGCTGGACGAAGGTGCCGCGCCGGCTGTCCTGGCCCGCCAGGCGGACCGGAACGCCCTGCAGGAGCAGCGAGCCGAAGGCGAGCAACTCGCCCATCGCCCAGTCGATCCCGCCCTCGCTGGTCATCGCGGCGCGCCGGTCGAGCAGCCGCTTCAGCCGGGGATGGACGGTGAAGCTCTCCGGCAGGCTGACGAACGAGTCACCGATCCGCTTGATGACCTCGTGCGTCACGCCGGTGGGCACCCCCTCGAACGGGGTGCCGGCCATCACCGGCTCGGGGGTGGACTGACCGGACGCGTCGCGCGTCTCGACGAAGACCTTCTCCAGCTGGTCGTGGTAGTCCTTGAGGGCCTCCTCGGCCTCGGCGATCGTGATGTCGCCGCGCCCGATCAGCGCCTCGGTGTAGAGCTTCCGGACCGACCGCTTGGCGTCGATGATGTCGTACATCAACGGCTGGGTCATCGACGGGTCGTCGCCCTCGTTGTGGCCGCGCCGGCGGTAGCAGACCATGTCGATGACGACGTCCTTCTTGAACGTCTGCCGGAAGTCGAAGGCCAGCTTGGCGACGCGGACGCACGCCTCGGGGTCGTCGCCGTTCACGTGGAAGATCGGCGCCTGGATCATCCGGGCCACGTCGGTGCTGTAGAGGCTGGACCGGGCCGCGGCCGGGCTGGTCGTGAAACCGACCTGGTTGTTGATCACCAGGTGAACCGTGCCGCCGGTGCGGTAGCCACGCAGCTGGGAGAGGTTGAGCGTCTCGGCGACCACACCCTGCCCGGCGAACGCCGCGTCGCCGTGGACCAGCAGCGGCAGGACGGTGAACCCGCCTTCGCCCTTGTCCAGGGCGTCCTGCTTGGCCCGCACGATGCCTTCGAGCACCGGGTCGACGGCCTCGAGGTGGCTCGGGTTGGAGGTGAGCGTGACCGGGATCTGTTCACCCGCCGGGCCGTTGAAGACGCCGTCGGCACCGAGGTGGTACTTCACGTCGCCCGACCCGTGCGTGCTGCCCGGGTCGATGTTGCCTTCGAACTCGCGGAAGATCTGCTGGTAGCTCTTGCCGATGATGTTGGCGAGGACGTTGAGTCGACCGCGGTGGGCCATGCCGATCACGGTCTCGTCGAGGCCGGCGCGGGCCGCCTTGGTCAGCACGGCGTCCAGGCCGGCGATCATCGACTCGGCGCCCTCGAGGGAGAACCGGCGCTGTCCGACGTACTTGGTCTGCAGGAACGTCTCGAAGGCTTCGGCGACGTTGAGCCGGCCCAGGATGTGCTTTTGTTCGTCCCGGTCGACCGGCTCATTGGTGACCTCGATGCGCTTCTGCAGCCAGGCACGCTCCTCGGGGTCGGTGATGTGCATGTATTCGATGCCGACCCGGCGGCAGTAGGAGTCGCGCAGCACGCCGAGCACGTCGCGCAGCTTCATCACCCGCTCGCCGGCGAACCCGCCGACCGGGAAGGTGCGGTCGAGATCCCACAGCGTCAGCCCGTGCTTGAGGACGTCGAGGTCGGGGTGGGTGCGGAGGGTGAACTCCAGCGGATCGGTGTCGGCCATGAGGTGGCCGCTGGTGCGGTAGGCATTGATCAGCTCGATCACGCGGGCCGACTTGTCGATCTGGCCCTCGTGGGTGGTGGTGATGTCCTGCACCCAGCGCACCGGCTCGTAGGGGATGTGCAGCGACCGGAAGATGTCGTCGTAGAAGCCGTCCGCCCCGAGCAGGAGTTCGTGCATGCGACGGAGGAACTCCCCGGACTGCGCGCCCTGGATGATCCGATGGTCGTACGTCGAGGTCAGCGTGATGATCTTGCTGACGGCCATGTCCGCCAGGGCCTCTTCGCTCATGCCCTGGAATTCGGCCGGGTATTCCATCGCACCGACGCCGACGATGGCGCCCATCCCGGTCATCAGGCGGGGCATGGAGTGCACGGTGCCGATGCCGCCGGGGTTGGTCAGGCTGATCGTGACGTCGGTGAAGTCCTCGGTGGTCAGCTTGTTCTGCCGGGCCCGGCGGATGATCTCCTCGTACGCCGACCAGAACTGCGAGAAGTCCATCCGCTCGCACCGCTTGATGGCGGCCACGACCAGTGATCGCCCGCCATCCTTCTTCGGCAGGTCGATCGCCAGCCCGAGGTTGATGTGTTCGGGGGTCGTCACCCCCGGCTTGCCATCGACCTCGGTGAAGGCGCGGTTCATCACCGGGACGTCGGCGAGCGCCTTCACCAGCGCGTAGCCGATCAGGTGGGTGAACGAGACCTTCCCGCCGCGGCTGCGCCGCAGGTGGTTGGTGATCACGATCCGGTTGTCGGCGAGCAACTTTGCCGGGACGGCCCGCACGCTCGTCGCGGTGGGGACCTGCAGCGAGGCGTCCATGTTGGAGACGACCCGCGCAGCGGCCCCGCGCAGGACCTGGGCGCCCGGCTCGGCCGTCGCCGGACCGGCGCCGGACGCCGCGGCCGGTGCCGGCTCCGTCTTGGCGGCCGGAGGCCGGTTCGTCGGTCGTGGATCCGGCTTGGGCTCGTGGGTCTTCGGGGTCAGGGTCTTGGCGGCCTGGCTCTGCGGGCTTGGGGTGTTCGGAGACTGGGTCTTCGGGACCTGCGTCGCCTGCGCCTGCGCCTTCGGCGCCTGGGTCTTCGGCGCCTCCTGGGTGTTGGGAGCCGGCTTGGGAGGGGCGGCCACCGAGGTCGATCCCGCGACCCGCTGCTCGGCGCGCTGACCGTTGCCACTCGGTGTGTAGTCGCGGAAGAAGTCGTGCCATGCCGTCCCGACACTGCCCGGATCGGCGAGGTAGCGCTCGTACATCTCTTCGACGAGCCATTCGTTGGTGCCAAACTCGGGCCCGAAACCCGGCTTGTGCGCCTGATCCGACACGGTCGCGGGTCGCCTCATTTCGCGGTCACCGGTGACTTCTGCAACTGTCGAGGTTACGCGTTCCATCCGCGCGCCGTCATCAGCCTCCGGTCTCCGAGCCCCCATCGTGTCGCTCCGGGGTCGGCGCCGGTCGCTCTCTCCGCCGATCAGGTGACGTCGCGACGGACAGTGATCAGGGCGCCGAGGAGCGCGAAGACCAGGCCATAGGCGACCAGGACCAGACCGGCCGGGGCGCGGGACAGGTGATCGGCGACGGCACTGTTGTTGCCCAGATTGCCGCCGGTGAGCGCCGATGCCGCGGCACCGGGCAGGTAGCGGTAGACGCTGTGGATCCCGGAGATGCTGCTGAGGATCGGCTCGGCGATGAAGAGGTAGACCACGAGGCCCACGATGGCGGCGATCTGGTTGCGCAGGAGGGCGCCGAGACCGACGCCCACGATGCCGAAGATGGCGACGACGACCACGGCACCGATCAGGCTCGCCGTGACGCCGGGGGCTCCGAGCGACACGTCGGTGAAACCGCGGTGCGACAGCCAGGGGACCGCGATCACCATCGTCACGACGACATTGAGGATGCCGAGGACGGCGCCCCACACCAGGTAGGTGATGAGCTTCGCGGCGACCACGACGTGGCGCACCGGGACCGACAGGAACGTCGGGGTGGCGGTCTGGTGCCGGTATTCGCCGGTGATCCCGATGACGCCGAGCACGGCGGAGAAGACGTAGCCGAAGCCCGCCGCGATCGACGCGATGCCCTTGAGCGCTCCCGGTCCGGTCTGGTCGGTCGTCTTGAGGTTGATGCAGACCAGGACCGTGATCAGCGCGGCGAGCAGCACCGACAAAACGGTGAGCCACAGTCCGGTACGGGTCGTGAACAGCTTGCGGAACTCGGCGGCGAGGGCGCGCATCAGCCGTTCCCTCCCTGCTGGCCGTAGGTGGAGGCGGGGACGGTGTCGCCGCCCGCGGCGGGCGGGCTGCCGGGCGGAGCGCCGGCTTCGCCCGCGCCTGCGGTCAGCTGGAAGAAGATCTGTTCGAGGTCGGATCGTTCGGTGTGCAGCTCGTGCAGCTCCACCCCGGTCGTAAAGGCGCGGTGACCCACGGCGGCGGCGTCGAGGCCGCTCACCCGGATCGTGCCCGGCTCCACATTCACCACCTGAGCGTTGTCGGCGAGCACCTTCGCGAGCACCTCGACCTGGGGGCTGCGGACGAGCACCGACTCGCCGACCCCGGCCGACAGCTCGGTGATCGTGCCCTGCTTCACCAGCTGCCCGCGGGAGAGGATGACGACCCGATCGACCGTCTGCTCGACCTCCGACAGGAGGTGGCTCGAGACGAGGACGGTGCGCCCCTGGGTCGCGAGGTGGCGGAGGAAGCGGCGCAGCCAGGTGATCCCCTCCGGGTCGAGGCCGTTCGCCGGCTCGTCCAGGATCAGGACACCGGGGTCGCCGATCATGGCGAAGGCGAGCCCGAGTCGCTGCCGCATGCCGAGCGAATAGCCCTTGACCCGCCGCCGCGCCGAGTCGGTGAGGCCGACCAGGTCGAGTGTCTCGTCGGCCCGGGAGGCCGGCAGACCGGCGGCGGTGCAGTAGACCCGCAGGTGGTCGCGCGCGGTCCGGCCGGGATGGAAGCTGGCCGCCTCGAGCACCGCGCCGACCGTCCGCAGCGGGTCGCGCAGTTGGACGTAGCGCTGGCCGCCGATCGTGGCCGCGCCGTCCGTGGGGGTCACGAGGCCGAGCAGCATGCGCAGGGTCGTGGTTTTGCCCGCACCGTTCGGCCCGAGGAACCCGGTGACCGAGCCGGGCTCGACGGTGAAGCTGAGGTTGTCGACCGCGCGGATCTGGCCGAATGTCTTCGTCAGCCCGGATACGACGATCCGGCCGGCGTCCTGGTCCACCCCGAAGTCCCCTCCCCTGATGACACCGTGAGGGGTCATCCTGTCAGAAACCGGGCCCCGACCGGCGATCGGGTCGTCCCGCTCTCAGCGGGCTCTCAGCGGACGGCCGCGCCGAGGTCGGCGAGCATGCGCTGCGCCGCGTTGTGCCCCGCGCAGCCGATCACCGAGCCTGCGGGGTGGCATCCGGCGGCGCCGGCGTAGACGCCGGACAACCCCGTGTCGTAGGGCATCCGGTCGACGAAGGAGATCGCGTTGTCGACGTGGAAGATGTTGCCGCCGGTGATCCCGAACCGGGCGGTGATCTCGGGCGGCGTCAGGGCGTCGATGTCGACCACGCTCGCGCGGGTCCCCGGGGCGTAGGCCTCGACCAGGTCGAGCAGCCGGTCGACGTACGCCGCCTTCTCCGCCGGCCAGGACGAGCCGGCCGGCTCGTGCGGCACGCCCTGGACGAACAGGGCGCTGGAGTGCCGGCCCTCGTCGTCGCGCAGCGACGGATCGAGGGTGGAGTGCAGGTACCACTCCACCGGGGGCGTCGCCGGGAGCCGCCCGCCGGTGCCGTCGGCGAAGGCCGCGCGCACCGCGTCGAGCATGTCCGCGTCCGGGACCGGGGGGAGCAGGTGCACCGTGGTCCCGTGCTGGCCGCGGTCCTCGGGCAACGCGGCGAACCGCGGCAGGCCGGCCAGGGCCAGGTTGACCTTCATCGTCTGTCCGCCGGAACGGGCCGCCAGGTCGGCCACCCGTCCGGTGAGCGCGGGCGGGGCGTGGCCGTCGAGCAGATCGGGCAGCCGGAACGGGTCGGTGGCGACCAGCACGGCGCGCGCCGGGACGTCGTCGCCGTCGACGAGGGACACCCCCGACGCCGCACCCCGGTCGACGAGGATCCGCTCCACCGCCGCCCCGGTGCGGATCCGCGCCCCGGCGGCCATCGCCCGCTCGGCGAGCGTCCGGGTGACCGTCCCCATCCCGCCCCGGACCACCATCCAGGTGCCCCCCGCGCCCGGCAACCGGCACATGTTGTGCACCAGCAGGTTGTGCCCCGACCCGGGTGACCAGGGCGAGCCGGTCAGCCCGGGCATGCCGTCGGTGACGGCGTACATCGCCAGCACGGTCTGGGAGGCGAACCCGAACCGGGAGAGGTAGTCGACGGCACTGCCGCGGACCAGGTTGACGAAGGTGTCGCGCAGGCCCGGCCGGACGTAGCGCTCCGCCGTCTCCTCGACGGTCAGGGGCGGAGCGAGCCAGGCGGGCGCGACGTCCGCGGCCAGCGCGGTGATCTCAGCAGCAAGGGCGTCGTCGGCGCGGGCGTCGGCCTCGGTGAAGAAGTCGGTGAACTGGCGACGGCTCGCCGCGCGGTCGGCGCCGAGCAGGAGTGACCGGCCGTCGAGCGTCGGCATGAAGTAGTGCGGGTCGCGACGGACGAGCGGCAGGTCGAGGTCGAGGAGAGTGAGCAACTCCGGGGGCATCAGCCCGAGCAGGTAGGCGCCGGTCGAGGCCGCCAGGCCGGGGGCCCGGGCGAACGGGTGTTCGGTCCGGCACGCGCCGCCGATGACGTCGGCGCGCTCGAGCACCTCGACGGTCAGCCCGGCGCGGGCCAGCAGGGTCGCGGCGACGAGGCCGTTGTGTCCGGCGCCGACGACCACGACGTCGACACCGGTGGGGTGCTCGGGCATGTGCTCTGCCTACCACGTCCCGGAGTCCTCCGATGGCTCCACGGATTGCCCTCCGGTCTCTTGACACGCGGGGAGCGCTCTGCTCAGCTGGGCCGTCGAAACATCGGGTGTCTGATCCCGCCGGACGAGTCGAGGAGAACGGGCCGACATGGTCGAGCACAGGCAGCAGCAGCCGGACTGGAGCCGATTCGAGCGCCCCCTGCCGGACTGGTTCCGCGATGCGAAGCTGGGCATCTTCATCCACTGGGGGCTCTATTCGGTGCCGGCGTGGGCCGAGCCGACCGGTGAGCTCGGCGCGGTCGACGAGGCGACCTGGTTCCGGCACAACCCCTACGCCGAGTGGTACTGGAACACGATCCGGTTCCCGGACAGCCCGGCGCGGGCCCACCACACGGCGACCTACGGCGATGCGCCGTACGACGACTTCCTCGACGCCTGGGGTGCGCAGGACTTCGACCCGAAGGAGTGGGCGGCGCTGTTCGCCCGGACCGGCGCGCGTTACGTCGTCCCCACCACCAAGCACCACGACGGCGTGACGCTGTGGGACGCCCCGGGGACCGGCGGCCGGAACACCGTCCAGCGCGGACCGCGCCGGGACCTCGTCGGCGACCTCGAGGCCGCGGTGCGCGGAGCGGGGATGCGGTTCGGCGTCTACTACTCGGGCGGTCTGGACTGGCACGTCACCGACCTGCCGCCGCTGGACAGCTTTACCGCGGTCAGTGACACCGGCCGGCCGAAGGACGCGGCGTACGCCGCCTACGCGGCGCTGCACGTGCGCGACCTCGTCGACCGCTACCGGCCGGACGTGCTGTGGAACGACATCGAATGGCCGGACGCCGGAAAGCATGCGGGTTCGCTGGGACTGGCCGAGGTGTTCGAGCACTACTACGACGTCGTGCCCGACGGTGTGGTGAACGACCGCTGGGGCGACACGCACTGGGACTATCGCACGACTGAATACCAGCATGGCGTGGAGAACGAGTCGACGCAGGCGTGGCAGAGCTGCCGCGGGATCGGGCTGTCGTTCGGCTACAACCAGGTCGAGGACGAGTCGCACTACCTCGACGGCCCGGCCGTCGTGCGCCATCTCGTCGATGTCGTGTCCCGCGACGGCAACCTGCTGCTCGACGTCGGTCCCACCGCCGAAGGCAGGATCCCCGATCTGCAGCGCCGGTCGCTCGAGGCGCTGGCCGACTGGATGGCGGTCAACGCCGGGGCCATCCACGGCACGCGACCGCTCGACCCCGCCGTCGGTGCGCCGACGGATCAGCCGTGGGTCCGCTGGACGCAGCGCGACGGGTCGGCGTACGCGATCGTCGAGACCGGCGGGCAGGTCGCGCTCGACGCGGCACCCGAGCGGCTCGACACCGAGTCGGCCACGGTGCTCGGCGGCGGTCCGGTCGCCGTCAAGGCACAGGGCCGGTCCGTCACCGTCGATCTGCCGGATTCTCCTGGTGCGGCGCCGGTTGTGGTCCGCTTCGCCATGCGCTGACGGCGTCGGTTGCTCAGCCGGTCTCGTCGGACCACTGGATGGTCGCGCCCAGTGTGCGACCGGCGCCGTCGGCGAGGACGCGGTCGAAGAACTTCGGCGCCTCGGACGCGTGCAGTCGGTCGGTGATGGTCTCGTCCCACCGCAGCCGGCCCTGGGCCATCGAGTCGAGGACCGCGCGCCGGAACGGCCGGTAGCCGTCGTCGCAGGGAAAGACCATGCGCAGCCGCCGGACGTGCGCCGCCAGGAACTCGAAGGAGACCGGACCGTCGCCGTAGTTTCCCTGCCAGACGAAGCAACCCAACTGCCGGCACAGCCGGATGCCCAGGTCGACCGACGAACCGTGGCCGGTGGATTCGAAGACGAAGTCCGCACCGGCGCCGTCGGTGAGCCGGCGCACCTCGGCTTCGACATCGACCTGCGTGGCATCGAGCACCGTGTGCGCGCCGAGCCGCCGCGCGACCTCGAGCGGTTCGGCCCGCAGGTCGACGGCCGTCACCTGTGCGCCGCGGGCGGCACAGGCCGCGACGACGGCGAGTCCGACCATGCCGACGCCGAGTACGACGACTGACGCGCCGACGTGGACGCCGGCCATGTCGGTGCCCTTGAGGCCGACCGCGGGGACGACGAACATGCTGGCCAGGTCGTCGGGAACGCCGTCGGGGACGAGGTCCGCACCGTGGTCGCCGGTCGGGTCGAGAACGGCGACCGAGGCGTGCACTCCGGCCGCGCAGTTGAGCGGTTGCCCGCTGTCGGCGAGGAGCAGTTCGGCGTTGCGCCGGTAGTAGACGCGATCGCCGACGTCGAAGCCGGTGACGTCGGCGCCGACACCGGTGACTCGACCTACACCCATGTAGCCGGTGACGAGCGGGAAGCTGCCCCAGTCGAGCTTTCCCGACAGAACCGCGAATTCGGTGCCGATACTGACGCCGGACCAGGTGGTGCGGATGGCGATCGTCGACGGCCCGACCGGCGCGGTGAGCACCTGCTCGAGGTCGAAGCGGCCGCCCTCCCTGGCGACGAGGGCCTGCCCGGTGATTCGCGATCCCGGTGACGACTGGGCGGTCATTTCCTGCGCATCCCTTCGATTCGGCGACGACCTCAGCTGAATGTGACGACTGCCTTGACGACGTCTCCGCGGGCGATGTCGGAGAACGCGCTCGTGATCTCGGTCAGGGGATAGCGGTGGGTGAGGAAGGTGTCCTTGTCGAGGACTCTGCCGTCGACCAGGCGTACGACGCCCGGGAGCACCGCGGCCTCGTCGGTGTTCGCGACGGTGACGGTGGCGTCGCGGGGGCCGGCCATGAGGTCGAGTGCGGCGAGATCCTCCGGGGCGCTGTAGACCACTTCGCGTCCGCCCGGGCGTAGCCATCCGTAGGCGCGGCCGACCATCGCGGCCACCCCGGAGGCCTCGAAGACGACGTCGAGGCCGCCGAGATCGGCGGCGACCGCCTCGGGTCCGCCGTCGGCTTCGAGCACGCCGATGTCGGCGCCGAGCCGCGTGGCCAACTCGAGCCGCTCCCGCCGGCGGCCGACGACCATGACGGTGCCTGCTCCAAGGAGCTTGGCGTAGGCGACGAAGGACAGCCCGGCGATGCCGGTGCCGACCACGCCGACATTCCGCCGTAGCACCGGGACCGGGCAGATGACGCTGAAGGTCTCGCTGAAACTGATCCCCAGGGCGACGCTCTCCGGATCGGTGGCCGGGGGGAAGAACACCTGGGAGAACGTCGGCGACCCGGGCTGCGCGGGCCGATCCTCCTGCAGCGCCTGCCAATCGGTGACGACGCCGAACTCCGCGAGGCCACCCCAGTGCTGCTGCAGACCGTTCGGCGTGCGGCCGGGCGGGTAGGCGCTGGCCCGGGTCACGAGCGCGCCGACCTCGATGTGCCGCACCCGCGATCCCCGCTTCACCACCCGGCCGACCGACTCGTGGCCGAGGATGCTCGGATAGCCCACACCGCCGCGGAAGGTGCCGAGGCGCAGCATCTTGTCGGTGCTGGAACAGATCCCGCAGGCCACCATCTCGACAAGCGCGTCGTGATCGCCGATCTCCGGGTCGGGCACCTCCGCGACCGATCCCTTACCCGGGCCCTCCATCACGTACGCCAGCATCTCGACGTCATCCCTTCTAGGGAGAGAGTGCGGTGCCGAGCGAGTCGGCACCGAACAGTTTGGGGACGCTGTCCTCGTAGAACACGTCGACGTCGGTGACGGTGAATCCCGCGTCGGTCAACTCGTCGACGATCCGGCGGGTGAGATGACATCCGCCGAACAACCGCTTCTGCACCGGCTCGAAGCGTCGTTGCTGGCGGCGTACCTTCTCATCCGGCGCCAGTCCGTGCTCGACGAAATGCAGGCGGCCGCCGGGTTTGAGGACTCGGCGGACCTCGCGGAGGGCAGCGGGGAGATCGGGAATGGTGCACAGAGTCCACGTCGACAGCGCGGCGTCGAAGGTGTCGTCGGCGTAGGGCAACAACTGACCGTCCAACCCGGAGCGCTGCACAGGGATGCTCGTGGCGTCGACGCGCTTCTCGGCGAGGTGCCAACCGAGGTCCGACGGCTCGACCGCGGCGATCCGGGTGACGGCCACCGGATAGAACGGCACGTTGAGTCCGGAGCCGAAACCGATCTCGACGACGTCACCGGTGAGTCCGGCGCAGACGCGGGCGCGCAACGGGTGGGACACCTTTGCACCGCAGGTGACGTTGATGATGCGCGGGAGGACCCGCTCTCGGTAGAAACCCATGACCAGCCTCCTGGGGCAACGCTAGCCCGTGGCCGGACTCGGGCCGGCGGCCCGTGCCGAGAGCGTGTGGAAGGCTCGTCGTCGTGGCCGTACGCATCCGGGCGAACGAGGTGGGCACCGCGCCCCGGCGCGCGCGGGTCGCCGTCTCCTACGTCTTCGCGGCGCACGGCCTGCTGTTCGGGTCGTGGGCACCGCGCATCCCCGAGGTGAAGTCCAGCCTCGGCCTCTCGCCCGGACTGCTCGGTATCGCCCTGCTCGCGCCCGCGGCCGGCTCGTTGCTGACGATGCCGCTGGCCGGTGCGGCGGCATCTCGGGTGGGCAGTGCGCGGGCGACGCAGGTGGTCTTCGCGGCGTACTGCCTGCTGCCGTGGGTCGTCGGGCTGGCCGGCAACCTCGGCACGCTGTGGCTGGCGCTGTTCGGCTGGGGCGCCGCGCTGGGGTCGCTCGACGTCGTAATGAACGCCCAGGGGGTCACCGTCGAGAAGGCCTACCGGCGTCCCGTGCTGTCGAGTTTTCACGCGGCCTGGAGCATCGGCGCCCTGATCGGCACCGGAGTCGGCAGCCTCCTTGCCGGGGCGGGCGTGTCGCTGACCGTCCAGTTGGCCGTCGGCGGTGGCGTGTTGCTCGTGGTGGGGCTGCCGCTGACCCGCGCGTTCCTGCCCGATCCGGCAGACGGCGGTGAGCGACCGCCGGCCTTCGCCCGCCCGACCGGGCGGCTGCTCGCACTGGGCGCGGCCGCCTTCGCCTGTCTGGTTTGCGAGGGGGCGGCAGCGGACTGGAGCGCCGTACAGCTCCGGGAGTCGCTCGGCGCGGCCGTGGCGGTCGCCGGCTTGGGTTACGCGGCCTTCACCGCCGCGATGACCGTCGGGCGGCTGCTCGGCGACCGGACGGTGGCGCGGTTCGGCCGCGCGACGACCGTGCGCGCTCTCGGCCTGATCGGAACGGTCGGCATGGCCGGCGGGCTGCTCAGCGGCACCGTCGCGGGATGGATCGCCGGCATGGCCGTGCTCGGCCTGGGGCTGTCGGCGATGGTCCCGACGTTGTTCGGGGCGGCCGGGGAGGGCACCGGTCACGCGGGTCCGGCGATCGCGGCGGTCTCCACCTGCGGCTACCTGGGGATGCTGCTCGGGCCGTCGATCATCGGCGGCCTGGCGCAGGGCGTCGGGTTGACTGGTGCACTGTGGATCGTGCCGGCGCTGACTGCGACCGCGGCGCTGCTGGGCCGGGCCGCCGACGTCCCCGCCGCAGACAAGGCCATGTCCGGCCGCTAGATCAACGGACCGTCCGCGCGGCGGCGACGTCGTACGCTCGACCGGGGGCGATCGGATGCGCCGACGTCGTGGGCTCGTCGTACCGGCTGCGGTGGCGCTCGTCGTGGCGGCGCTCGTTGTCGCGGCGTGCGGGACCCGGCTGCCGGCGAGCGCGTTCGCCAGTCATCGGGGTGTCGGCTCTGCGTCTCCGTCGGGCCGGTCTTCCGGCTCGACGGGCAATGCCGCGTCCGACATCGGCGTGACACCTACCGCCGTCCGGGTGGGGATCGTGGCCAGCCTGACCAGCCCGTTGGGTGCCGAGGCGTTCTCCGGGCCGATGTACGGCGCGCGGGCGTTCTTCGATGCACTCAACGCGCGCGGCGGAGTGCACGGGCGGCGGGTGCAGGTCAGTGTCTGTGACGATGGGTCGAGCGGCTCGGGAAACCAGTCATGCGTGCACCACCTGATCGACGACACCAAGGTCTTCGCGCTCACCGCGACGACATCGCTGGACTACGCGGGGGCGCCGTACGTCGACGCCAAGGGCGTGCCGGACGTCGGCGGGCAGCCGGTCGGCAACGCGTACGACCAGTACCGCCACCTCTATTCGATCTACGGCAGCAACGAGCCACGCGACGGCACGGTCGGTTTCGGCGGCGTGCTCTACGGCGGCACCGAGGTCTATCGCTACTTCAAGGCGAAGCTCGGCGCGCGCACGGCCGGGGTCGTCTACTACAACCAGGCCGACTCGCAGCGGTTCGCGAGTCTGACGATGAAGAGCCTTGCGGTCGAGGGATACCGAGTCGTTCCCGAGCAGGTCGACTTCGCGCTGCCCAACTTCGACTCGGCCGCGCTGGACATGAAGGCGCGCGGTGTCGACGTGGTCTTCGATGCGCTGGATTCGAGCGGCAACGTCGACCTCTGCCGCGCGATGGACAACGAGTCGCTGAAGGTGAAGGCCAAGGTGACGACGGTGCAGAACTGGAATTCCTCGGTCCGCAAGGACTTCGCCGCCTCACCGGTGTGCCGCAATTCGCTGTACTCCACCGGGAACGACCGCAACTATTCGGACGAGAAATATCCCGCGGTCAAGGCCTTCCGCACCGCGATACACCGTTATTTGCCCAGTAGGGACGGCAAGCTGTCGATGTGGGAACTCGAGGGCTGGGCCGCCGCGCAGTGGCTCACCGACGCGATGACCTCGTGCGGTGCGCAACTGACCCGCGGGTGCGTCGAGAGCTACATGAACCGGGCGCAGCCCTACGACGGCCACGGCCTGCTCACCCCGCGCAGCTTCGTGGTGGGCCGGCATCCCGCCCGGCCGAGCCGCAACTGTCTGAACGTGGCGCGCTGGCAGGACTCGGCCGACGGCGGACGGGGCGGCTGGGTGACCCAGGTCCCGAACATGGACACCAACTGTTTCGTCGTACCCAACGTCCCCTACCGCCCCTGACGCCGCGCCGATTCCGCTTGAACGTGACGTTCAAGCGCTCTAGCCGCATGAACGTCACGTTGAGGCGGAATGGGGGGGCGGCGGCCGCCGCCATTCGGCTTGAACGTCACGTTCAAGCCTTCTAGTGGCATCGACGTCACGTTGATGCCGAACGGGGCGGCGACTCGAGTCGGCGCGCCCCATTCCGCTTGAACGTCACGTTCAAGCGCTCTAGCCGCATGAACGTCACGTTCACGCGGAATGGGAATGGGAATGGGAATGGGGACGGGGGCGGCGGGGGCCGAGGAGTACGTCGGCGCGGGCGCCGGTCAGCTCACCGGGTTCGCCGACGAACGCCACCTCGCCGCGGCGGAGGACGTAGGCGATGTCGGCGAGCCGGAGCGCCTGCCCGACGTACTGCTCGACGAGCAGCACCGACCGGCCGGGCTCCCGCGCCAGGTCGGCGACCACGTCGTAGAGCCGCGTCACCACCTGCGGCGCCAGCCCGCGACTCAGTTCGTCGAGTAGCAAGACCTGCGACGGACGGAGCAGCGCCCGCGACAGCGACAGCATCTGCCGCTCACCGCCGGACAGGCTGCCGGCGCGTTGGCCCAGCCGGCCCCGCAGCACCGGAAACACTGCCAGCGCCGGGTCGGGCGCACCGCCATCGCCGAACACGGCGAGGTTGTCCCGTACCGACATCGTGGCGAAGACGCCGTGCTCGTCGGGGAGCAGCGCGAGCCCGTGACGCACCCGGTCGTACGCCGGCAGCCCACTCACGTCCTCGCCGTCCCAGCAAACCGCACCGGCGGTCAGCGGAAGCAGCCCGGCCAGGACCCGCAGCGTCGTCGTCTTGCCCGCGCCGTTGTGACCGAGCAGCGCGGTGATCCCGCGGGCGGGTATGGCGAGGTCGATGCCGTGCAACACCTCCAGCGGCCCGTATCCGGCCCGCGCGCCGCGCAGCGCGATCCCGGCGCTCATGGGCCGCTCCGCGAGAAATAGATCTCCTGCGCGGCGGGATCGGCGGCGACCTCGGCCGGGGTACCGGACACCACGACCCGGCCGGCGGCCATCACGTAGACCCGGTCGGCGACGTCGAAGACGAGGTCGACGTCGTGCTCGACGAGCACGATGGTCCGGCCGTCGTCGGCGAGACCGCGCAACACCTCCCGCAGCGCGCCGATCTCCCGGTCGTCAAGACCGCTTGCCGGCTCGTCCAGCAGCACCGCTGCCGGATCGGCGGCCAGGGCCCGGCCGAGCTCGACCATCCGCAGCGTGCCAGTCGGCAGCGCGCCGGCGGGGGTGTCGCGTAAGCCGCCGAGTCCCAGCAGATCCAGCACCCGCTCGACCGACGCGTCGACCGATCGCCGCGCCGGGTCGGGGAGCCCGAGCAGCCCGGCCAGGATGCTGCCGGACCGGCGGTTCTCGGCGCCGACCCGGATGTTGTCGGCCACCGTCATGGTGGCGAAGACCGCGAGCTCCTGAAAGGTGCGGGTCAGGCCCAGCCGGGCCCGGGCGTCGGTGCTGGCATCGGTGATGTCCCGATCGCCGAGCAGCACCCGTCCCCGGTCGGGACGTTCGAACCCGGACAGGCAGGCAAACAGCGTCGTCTTGCCGGCGCCGTTGGGCCCGATGAGAGCCGTGACGTCGCCGGGCACGGCGTCCAGATCGACGCCGTCCACGGCGTGCACGCCGCCGTAACTCCGGGCGATCCCGCGGACCCGCAGCGCCGCACCCGGCCCGGTCATCGGCGTATCCGGGCGGCGACGGCCCGCCCGGCAGGCGAGAGCTGTACCGCCGGTGCAGGTACGGCGCCCCCGGGTGCACGCCACCATCGACCCAGCGAGCTGAGCACCCCACCGGGCATCCGGCCGAGCAGCACGGCCAGCGCGCCGATCACCACCGCGGACGCGCCCGCACCGAACGCACTGTCCAGCCCCACGACCAGGGCCGCGGCGAGTACGGCGCCCGCCGCACTGTCGGCGCCGAAGACCACCACCGCGGCGAACCACAGCAGCGCCTGGATCGGGTCGAACGACGCCGGGTCGAAGGACCGGGTGCTCATCGCCAGCAGCGCACCGCCGAGCGCGGCAAGTCCGGAGCTCACCGCGAAGACGAAGACCTTCGTCCGGCCCACGTCGACGCCGCAGACGCGCGCGCCCAACTCGCTGTCGCGGATCGCGAGCAGGCCGCGGCCGAGCCGACCGATGTGCAGGTTGCGTACGACGAGCAGCGTCACGGCGAGAGCGACGACCTCCAGTGCGTAGAACGCGCGGTCGTCGGAGAAGCCGGCCGGTCGGTTCACGGCCAGGCCGGTGGTGAACAGCGGCTGCTCGAGGACGAAGCGGCTGATCACCATGCCGACCGCCAATGTGGTCAGCGCCAGGAACAGCCCGCGCCGCCGGATGGCCGGCCACCCGGTGAGCAGACCGACCGGCGTCACGAGCAACGCGCCGACCACCAGGGCGAGCAGGCCCGGGAACGCCGGCAGGCCGAAGAGCTCACCGCTGCCCAGCCGGGCGACGAGCAGCGCACCGAGTCCGGCGAATCCGGCCTGGCCGAGGGAGATCTGACCGCTGTACCCGGTTACCGCGACGAGCGAGAGGAAGACGATGGCGAGGGCCGGGATGGTCAGGGCGGGTCGTAGCGCGGAGTCGGAGAAGAGCAGCGGAAGCGCGAGCAGCGCCGCTCCGGCCGCCCAGCCCCGGCGCAGCGGAGCGCCCGGCCGACGTCGGGCCAGCGCGGCCGCCACCCCGGCGTCGCCACCGACCTCCCGGAGCCGCGGCAGCAGCAGGATCGCCGCGAGCAGCACGACGACGAACAGGTTGGCCTGCAGCGACTCCACCAGTTGCCCGGCCTGACCTCCGACGTGGACCGCCGTGAGCTCGCTCTGCCCGATCCCGACTGCGAGGGCGGCGACGATGGCCACGGTGATCGACGACAGCCGGGCGACGACCACGACGCCCACCGTCTCGAGGACGACGAGCGTCAGGCCGTAGGGGTCGAGGCGTAGCCGGGGAGCGAGCAGGACCCCGGCCAGTCCGGCGAGGAAGGCTCCGAACGCCCAGCCCACGGCGGACACCCGGTCGGCGTCCACACCGGACAGTTCGGCGAGCTCCCGGCGGTCGACGACCGCTCGGACGGCGACGCCGAATCGGGTCGCGTGGGTGACGCTCGCCAACAGCGCGGTGATCGCGGCCGCGACGGCGAGGTCGACGACGGTGTCCAGCCGGACGCTCGCGCCCAAGGGCAGGGACAGTGAGCGGATGGGAACGAGAGAGGGGGCGTCGACCCGCGACTGCCCGCCCCAGATAGCGAAGGCGATCCCGACCAGCAGGACGAAGACCCCGATCGAGGCGACCAGCTTTTCCGCCGGACTCGCTCCGCGGCGCTCGAGCCGCCGGAAGACGACCCGGTCCAGCAGCACACCCAGGCCCGGGCCGACGAGGAGCAGATCGACCGGCGCAGCGACCGCCAGCGGCCACCCCCACACTTCGACCATCTGCCAGAGCAGATAGGCGACGAGCATCGCGATCGCCCCGAAGGCGATGTTGAAGACGCCGGTGGCGCGGTAGGTGGCGAGCAGGCCGAGTCCGGCGAGTGCGGCGATGCTGCCGATGGCGACGCCGGCGATCGCGAGGTCGACGGCCAGCATCGGCTCACTCCTCCGACGCGGGTTCGCACAACGGGCAGTCGCGCAGCCCGAGCGCGGCCACATCCTCGGGGCTCACCGGCCGCGCCTCCTTCCCGGCGAGGAGCGGGCAGCCACGGTGATGCACCCGGCTCCCTCCGGCCACGGCCAGCCGGCTGCCGTCGTCGTCGGCCCCGTCGGCCGGGGACAGCTCCCGCACCGGCTCGACCAGCAGGGCGTGCAGTTCGGCGACCCGGCGCTGGGTCTCGTCGGTACGCCGGGCGGTCCGCTCGACGGCCACCAGGACCGCCCCGCACACGAGCAGCGCCGCACCGGGCAGGGTCGCAGAGGCGAGATAGGGCAACTGGCGGGCGACGATCGCCTCGCCGGAGATGCCGTACCACCCGAGCACCAGAAGGACGACGCCGACGCCCGCCACGGCCCAGCCGAGGTGCCGGGGCATCGAGCGTCCGCCCGGGCGCCGGGACGTACCGGCCATGTCTCACCACCTGACGGGCGACCCTTGGGGAGAATTTGAGGGGAGACCTTGACGGGAGGCGTCCCCATCACGGTAGCCCCGCGCGGCGGTCTGATTCGGCTCATGCGCGCCTGCGCGGGGGAGTAAGACTGGAGTTGTCGATCACCTGGCTGGCGGGGCGGTGGTTCGGATGCGTGTCGGGCGGCACGATCGGGCGAGCGGGGCGACGAGGCGGGGCGGAGTCGCGGTGGCCGTGGTCGCCGCGGTGCTGCTCCTCGTCGCCGCCTGCAGTAGCGGCAGTAGTTCGTCGTCCTCGAAAGCCAGTAGCTCGCCGTCGGCCAGTCCGAGCGCCTCCGCGTCGCCCAGCGCGGCCAGCTCGCCGTCCGCGAGCGCCTCGGCGTCATCGGCAGGCTCCCAACCTGCCGACCCGGCCGCCGCGAAGGCCGAGATCACCAAGAACTGGGAGGCGTTCTTCAACGCCAAGACCTCGACGTCCGAGCGGCTCAAGCTGCTCCAGAACGGGCAGGTGCTGGCACCGGCCATCGGCGTACTGAGCCATAGCTCCCGGGGCCAGGCGGCCAGCTCCACGGTCACCTCGGTCACCTTCACCAGCGCGACCACCGCGCGGGTCGGCTACACGATCTCCCTCGGCGGCCGGGTGGTCCTCCCCAACGGCACCGGCGAGTCGGTGCTGGACAACGGCACGTGGAAGGTCGGCACCAAGAGCCTGTGCGGGCTGCTCGCGCTGGTCGCGTCCGGGAAAGCGATACCCGGCTGCTGAGCCGCCGGGAGCATTCTTCCGGCACCGGTCGACGTGCCCGCTCGACTATCCGGCGGTCGGTCGAGCAGACTGCGGGTATGGGATTCGACCTTAACGGCCTCCTCGACGCCCGCCGGGGGGAGGGGTACGAGCTGCACGGCCGGCACGTCAACCACCAGGTGCCGCGCATGCTGCACGCGATCGGCTTCGACAAGGAGTACGAGCGGGCCGAGGGCGCCTACCTCTGGGACCGGGCCGGAACCCGTTACCTGGACTTCCTCGCCGGCTTCGGGGTGTTCGGCGTCGGCCGCAACCACCCGGTGGTCCGGGAGGCGCTCCGGACGGTCATCGACGGCGAGCTGGCCGACATGGTCCAGTTCGACTGCCCACTGCTGGCCGGCCTGTTCGCCGAGCAGCTGCTCGCGAAGGCGCCGGGTCTCGAGCGGGCGTTCTTCTGCAACAGCGGGTCCGAGGCGGTCGAGGCCTCCCTCAAATACGCCCGGTGCGCCACCGGACGAGGTCGGATCGTCTACGCCGACCACGCCTACCACGGTCTGACAGCCGGGTCGCTGTCGGTCAACGGCGCGGAGGAGTTCCGCGCCGGGTTCGCACCGCTGCTGCCCGACACCCGGATCCCGTTCGGCGATCTCGAGGCACTCGAACGCGAACTGAAGAAGGGCGACGTCGCCGCATTCCTGGTCGAGCCGGTGCAGGGCAAGGGCGTCTACGTCTCGCCGCCCGGATTCCTCGGCGCCGCGCAGCGGCTGCTCCATAAGTACGGCGCGCTGCTCATCTGCGACGAGGTGCAGTGCGGGATCGGCCGCACCGGCCGGTTCTTCGCCTACCAGCACGAGGACGACGTCGAGCCCGACATCGTGACCGTGGCGAAGGCGCTGTCCGGCGGCTTCGTCCCCATCGGCGCAACGCTGACCAAGAAGTGGGTCTTCGAGAAGGTCTACTCGTCGCTGGACCGCGTGTTCGTCCACGCCTCGACCTTCGCCGGAAACGCACTGGCGATGGCGGCGGGGCTGGCCACGCTCGCCGTCATCGAAGACGAGGGCCTGGTCGCCAACGCCGAACGCACCGGCCTGGCTCTTCGTACGGGGCTGCAGGAGATGGCCGACCGCTACGAGTTGATCTCGCAGATCCGCGGCCGCGGCCTGATGATCGGCATCGAGTTCGGCAAACCGCGCGGGCTGAAGCTGCGGGGCGGCTGGAACATGCTGCAGGCCGCACGGCACGGCCTGTTCGCGCAGATGGTCGTCGTACCGCTGTTCCAGCGGCACCACATCCTCACCCAGGTCGCGGGCGACCACATCGATGTGATCAAGCTGATCCCGCCGCTGATCATCGGCGAGCCCGAGGTGTCGACCTTCCTCGGGGCCTTCGGCGAATTGATGGACGACGCCCACCGGGGCGGCGGGCTGGTCTGGGACTTCGGCCGCACCCTGGTCAAACAGGCGCTGATCCGCTGAAAAGGTGCCGGCAACTATCGTGAGGTAGGCTAACGACGCTGGCTCGGCGCAGCGCGGCGACCGCTCGGCATCCCCTTCCTCGATCCGCCCGGAGCCGCTCTGATGTTCGGTCGCGCGATCACCCCACGGGTGGCCGTCAGCGTCGTCTTCGTGGCCTCGATGTTCGTCAACATCATGGACGCGACCATCGTCAACGTCGCGCTGCCGACCATCAGCCAGGACTTCCACATCGCGGCGGCGTCCAGCGGGGCGGTGGCAGTCGGCTACCTGGTCAGCCTCGCGATCTTCATCCCGGCATCGGGCTGGGTGGGTGACCGGTTCGGCACCAAGCGGACCGTGCTCTTCGCGCTCGCGGTCTTCACCGGGGCCTCGGCGCTGTGCGGGCTGGCGCAGAGCCTCCCGCAGCTGATCGCCTTCCGGGTGTTGCAAGGCGCCGGCGGCGGAATGCTGATCCCGGTCGGGATGGCCATGCTCTACCGCGCCTTCCCGCCGGCCGAGCGCATCCGGGCCTCACGCATCCTGACCATCCCGACCGCGACCGCGCCTGCGCTCGGCCCCGTCATCGGCGGACTGCTCGTCGACCAGCTGTCCTGGCGGTGGGTCTTCTACGTCAACGTCCCGATCGGCATCGCGGCGTTCCTCTTCGGACTGGTCTTCCTTCCCGAGCACCGGGAGAAGACGCCCGGCCGGTTCGACCTGCCCGGGTTCCTGCTGTCCGGCTTCGGTTTCGCGATGCTGATGTACGCGCTGAGCGAGGGCGCGTCCCGCGGCTGGGGGTCGGCCGAGATCCTCACGACCGGGTTGCTCGGGCTGCTGCTCGTCGGCGTACTGGTGCCGGTGGAGCTGCGGGTGTCGCAGCCGATGATCAATCTGCGGCTCTACCGCGACCGGCTCTTCCGCAACACCAACCTGCTCACGATCTGCTCGGCGGCCGGTTTCCTCGGCGCGCTCTACGCCTTCCCGTTGCTGCTGCAGGATGGGCTCGGGATGTCGGCGCTGGCGTCCGGCCTGAACACCTTCCCCGAGGCGATCGGGGTGATGACCGCCTCCCAGATCGTGACCCGCATCTATCCGCGGATCGGCCCACGCCGGTTGCTCACGACCGGCTTCATCGGGGTCCCGCTGCTGCTGGTCTCGCTCGGCTTCATCGACGGGACGACCAACCTCTGGCTCGTGCGCGTCGTGATGTTCGTGCTCGGCCTGACGATGGCCACGATCTTCCTGCCGACCCAGGCCGCGTCGCTGGCCACCATTTCCTCGGCCGACACGGGGCGGGGGTCGACGCTCTACAGCGCGGTGCGGCAACTCGGGTCGGCGCTGGGCGTCGCCGTACTCGGCACCGTGATCATCTCGGTGGGCCCGACGACGGTGACCGGAGGCACGACGGTCCCGAACCTCGCGGCCTACCACGCGGCCTTCTTCGCTGCGGCGGGTCTGGTGTTCACCGGTCTGGTGTTCGCGCGCGCCGTACGCGACCGGGACGCCGCCGGAACCATGGCACCGCGCCGCTCCGATGCACCGCCGGCGGCCGGTGCCGGGTCGAGCGTCGAGCGCGAGCCGGTGGGTACGCCGGCGGTCGGCGGCCCCGCGGAATGACCGGCAACGGCCCCGGCGCGATCACCCCGGACGGCTGCGCGGTGGAGGTGTACTCGCTGCTGCCGGCGATGGGCGAGCCGGAGATCATCCACGCCGCGGTCCTGCCCGGCGCCGCCGTACTCGACCTCGGGTGCGGTGTCGGCCGGCTCGCGCACCCCCTCATCGCCCTCGGCCACCCGGTGGTGGCCGTGGACGAGTCCCCAGAGATGCTGGCCCGGGTACGCGACGCCGAGACCGTCCGGTCCGGGATCGCGCAACTCCGCCTCGGCCGCCGGTTCGGCGGCGTACTGCTGGCAAGTCACCTGATCAACACCCCGGACCCGGGGGAGCGGAACGCCCTGCTGGCGACCGCCGCCGCGCACCTCGCCGACGACGGCGTCCTGGTGCTCGAGTGGCACCCGCCGGAGTGGTTCGACACCGTCCGCTCGGGCACCGGTGGGACGGCGGGGCCGGTGCAGACGGCACTGGGCGGCGTACGCCGGGACGGGGACCTGCTGCAGGCCACGGCGGTCTACGTGGTCGGCGACCAGCGCTGGGAGCAGCCGTTCGTGGCCCGCCGGCTCACCGTGGCCGACCTCGACGGCGAACTCGCCCGGGTCGGGCTGCGGTTCGACGCTTGGTGCTCACCCGATCACTCCTGGCTCACCGCCGTCCCCGCCTGACCGCTGGCCCCGGTGTGCCGGGGTGCGGCTGGACAAAACCCACTAGTAGTGGGTTTTGGTCCACGACACGCCGATCGGGCTGCCCAAAACCCACTAGTAGTGGGTTTTGTCCGCGATCCGGGGCGAGAGCGGTATCACACCGAAAACAAGTTGCCGACGGCGAAGTACAGGTGGATGCTGGACGCGAGCAAGTAGTTGCATGAGTCAGTTAAGGAGTACGTCGAGCGCATGTCGATCTCCGAACAGCTCCGGGACATCACCGAGAGCATGGCGAGTGAGCGGCCGGACGCCCCCTGTGCGGGGCAGGTCGGCCGCGCGCTCTCCCGCCTGTTCCGGGTCGCCGGCAAGGCGAAGGGGCAGATGTTCGCACAACGGCGGGCAACTCGAGGGCGTGGACTGGTCGGCATTCGCCGTACTCGTCCCGCTGGTCGAGTCCGGCCCGCAGCGGTCCAGCGCACTCGCCGACGCGGCGCATGTCGACCCGTCCCGGGTGAGCCGGCTGGTCAGTCACCTCGTCGAGATCGGGCTGATCGAACGTCGCGCCGACCCGGCCGACGGCCGGGCCTGCATCCTGGCCGCCACCGACGAGGGCGTCCGCACCTGTACCCGGCTGCGCGAGATTCGGGACGGGTTCCTCACCGAACTCGTCGCCGACTGGTCCCCGCAGGACCGCACGCAACTCGCCGTACTTCTCGACCGGCTCGCCGGCGAACTCGAAACTGCGGTGCACGCCGCCGACAAGAGGGGGCCCGCGGCGCTCCGCGACACCACGTCGTCCACAGCGACTTCCGCAGCGACTTCCGCAGCACCTCGACCTCACATGGAGACCAGATGAGTGGGACCACCGCCGAAAGCCCGGCGGGAGCGGCATCGACGGCACAAGCGGGTCACGCCCCGTCGACCGGAGGGTTCACCCACCGTCAGATCCTGACGATCCTCGCCGGGCTGATGATGGGGATGTTCCTCGCCGCGCTCGACCAGACGATCGTGGCGTCGGCGATCAGGACGATCGGCGACGACCTGCACGGTCTGAGCATCCAGGCGTGGGTGACCACGGCCTACCTGATCACCGCGACGATCTCGACGCCGCTCTACGGCAAGCTGTCCGACATCTACGGCCGCAAGCCGCTCTTCCTGATCGCGATCACGCTGTTCCTGATCGGCTCGGCCGCATCCGCCTTCTCGACGTCGATGTACATGCTGGCGGCGTTCCGCGCCTTCCAGGGCCTCGGCGCCGGCGGTCTGTTCTCCATGGCACTGGCGATCCTCGGTGACATCGTCGCCCCCCGCGAGCGGGCCCGCTACCAGGGCTACTTCCTCGCGGTCTTCGGTACGTCGAGCGTGATCGGCCCGGTGATCGGCGGCTTCTTCGCCGGCACCGCGTCCATCCTCACGATCTCCGGCTGGCGCTGGGTGTTCCTCGTCAACGTGCCGATCGGCCTCGTCGCACTGTTCGTGGTGTGGCACACGCTCAACATCCCGCACATCCGGCGGGAGCACCGCATCGACTGGCGCGGGTCCGTCTCCATCGCCATCGCTCTGGTCCCGATCCTGATCATCGCCGAGCAGGGCCGCACCTGGGGCTGGTCCTCGACAGGCGCCTACATCTGCTACGCCATCGGTGCGATCGGGCTGGGACTGTTCGTGCTGGCGGAGAGCAGGATCGGCGATGACGCGCTGATCCCGTTGCGGTTCTTCAAGAACGGCGTCTTCAGCCTGACGTCGGGGGCGGGGCTGCTCGTCGGTATGGGGATGTTCGGCGGTATTTCCCTGCTGCCGCTGTACTTCCAGATCGTCAAGGGCATGTCGCCGACCCAGTCGGGGTTGCTGCTGCTTCCGCTGACCGCCGGGATCATGGTGTCGTCGATCGTCTCCGGCCAGCTGATCTCGCGCACCGGCCGGTACAAGATCTACCCGGTCGCGGGCTCCGCCCTGATGGTCGTCGGCATGGGGTTGATGCACTTCATCGGCGCCGACACGCCGATCTGGCAGACCGGGCTCTACACCGCGATCTTCGGTTTCGGGCTCGGCGGCGTGATGCAGCCCATCACCCTCGCCGTGCAGAACGCGATGCCGCCGCAGGACATCGGCGTGGCCACGTCCTCGGCGACGTTCTTCCGGCAGATGGGTGGTGCACTGGGTACGGCGGTCTTCCTCTCCGTCCTGTTCAGCACCGTCGGCGACAAGATCAAGTCGGCCTACGTTGCGGCCGCCCACACCGCGCCGTTCCAGCAGGCCGTCCACGATCACAACGTGCTCACCAACCCGGGCAACACGCCGATCCTGGGGATCCTGAAACACGGTGGTGGGGTCGGCAGTTCGGCCCTCAACGACACCGCGTTCCTCAACCACGCCGATCACCGGCTGGCCGAGCCGTTCTTCGTCGGCTTCTCCCAGTCGATGGACCTCGTGTTCATCATCGGCGCCGCGAGTGCTCTTCGGAGCCTTCCTGCTGCTGCTGAAGATGAAGGAGGTCCCGCTGCGTACCCAATCGGCCATCCAGGCGCGGGCCTCCCAAGACGCCGAGTCGGCCGGACGCTCGGAGCCCGTCGCGCCGAGCGAGCCGACGGCATCGACGGAGTCGCAGCTCGACATCGAGTCCGACGACGACCTCCATCCCGTCGGCGGACAACCCGCCCATGCGGGAGACGGCGGGTCGCCGGCCCCGAGCCAGAACGGCGATCGCCCGGTCCCGGTCGGGAGCAACGGCGCACGTTCTGCCCACCGCACGGCGCTCGCTACACCCGTCGCGACCGGCCCGATCGAGGAGGAGGCGCTCGAGCGGTTGACCGCCGTACTCATGCCCGATCCGGCCGAGGCCGTCACGGCGGTGATGACCGCCGACCGCGCCCGGGCGGAGATGCAGCTGCTGCAGTCGCAGCTCGACGGGCGGCGCCGGGAGTACGACGGAGCGCTGCGCAGGCTCCGGGAGCTCGGCCTGTCCGACCAGCAGATCAGCCGGATCCTCGGTGAGCCGGTGCCCCACGCCGGTCGGCACCACCAGGCCGGCGACAGCCCGTCCTGACGGGGCGCATGCTGGACGGGGAGCGAAGGGGGCGTCGTGCTGGCGTGGGTGGTGGACCGACCGGGACCGATCCCGGCCGGTCCACTGCGCCCGGTCGACCGGCCCGTCCCTGACCCGGGCCCCGGCGAGGTCCGGGTCCGGGTGCTCGCCTGCGGGGTCTGCCGCACCGACCTGCACCTGGCCGAGGGCGACCTCCCGGTGCACCGGCCGCAGACGACACCCGGCCACGAGATCGTCGGGCGGGTCGACGCCCTCGGCGCCGGTGCCTCCCGGTTCGCGGTCGGCGACCGGATCGGGATCGCCTGGCTGCGGGGGACCTGCGGACGCTGCCGCTTCTGCCGTCGGGGAGCGGAAAACCTCTGTCCCTACGCGACATTCACCGGCTGGGACGCCGACGGCGGGTACGCCGAATACGCCACCGTCGCCGAGGGCTACGCCTACCGGCTGCCGGACCGGTTCTCCGACGCCGAGGCGGCGCCCCTGCTGTGCGCCGGCATCGTCGGCTACCGGGCTCTGCTCCGGGCGCAGCTGCCGGCCGGCGGCCGGCTGGGCATCTACGGGTTCGGCGCGTCCGCGCACATCGCGGCACAGGTCGCCATTGCGCAGGGCGCACGGGTGCACGTCCTGACCCGCGGCGACGAGTCCCGGAAGCTGGCGACGTCGCTCGGCGCGGCGTCGGTCGGCGGCGCCTACGACGAGCCGCCGGAGCCGCTCGACGGCGCGGTGCTGTTCGCGCCGGTCGGCGAGCTCGTCCCGGTCGCCCTCGCGGCGTTGGACCGGGGCGGCACGTTGTCCATCGCCGGCATCCATCTCAGCGACATTCCGCCGCTGAACTACGAACACCACCTCTTCTACGAGCGCACCGTGCACAGCGTCACCGCCAACACCCGGGCCGACGGCGAGGATTTCCTCCGGTTGGCGGACCGCCTCGACGTCACGGTCTCCGTCACGCCGTTTCCGCTTGACCAGGCCGATACGGCGCTGCAGACCCTCGCCGCCGGTGGCATGCGCGGCGCGGGCGTGCTGCTCCCGAGCTGAGACGCGCGGCAAATCGCTGCACTGATCGCCGACTCTTGCTGTCGCGTCGAGCGGTGATGTATCACGCTGTTACTGCGCACTCTCTCTACGAATGAGCCGGTCTACCGCCGGCAGAGCTGGCGGTCGTAACTCGAGGGGGACCCCATGCCAGCTGCCAACCTTGTCCCGCTGCCGAACAGTGAGCGTGCCCCCGTCGCGGGTGCCCGTCGCATCGGCGACGCGGATCCCGCGGAGAAGCTGCTCGTCAGCGTGGTGGTGCGACCGCGTACGGCGGACGCCGCGCCACCGGCCGCGCCGCCGTCGGAAAACGGGGGAAATGACCCCGTCCGCCGCCGCCGCGAGCGCCGCGCCCAGCTGGCCGCGACGACCGGAGCCGATCCCGCCGACCTCCGCGCGATCGCCGACTTCGCGGCCGCGCACGATCTCCACGTCGAGAACAGCGACGCCGCCCGGCGCACGGTGACCCTCTCGGGCACCGTCGCAGTGGTGGGCGCCGCGTTCGGGGTGGATCTCGGGCGCTATCAGGCGGGAGACCTGACCTACCGCGGTCGGGAGGGTCACGTCCACGTACCGGCCGAGCTGGCCGACCGCGTGGTCGCCGTACTCGGCCTGGACGACCGCCCGCAGGCCCATTCCCGCATCAAGCGGGGCGACGCGCTGCCCGAACAGCAGCTGCCGGAACCGAACCGGGATGCGTTCGCCCTCCTCGGTCGCGCCGAGGCTCGCGCGCACCGCGCGAGCCGCGCCGCAAAGCCCGTCCCACTGTGGGCCACGCAGGTGGCCCAGCTCTACGACTTCCCGACCGATGTCGACGGCACGCACGAGACGATCGGCATCATCGAGCTCGGTGGCGGATTCCGGCCGGACGAGCTGACGAAATACTTCGCCAAGGCCGGTGTCCCGGAGCCCACCGTCGTCGCGGTCAGCGTCGACACGGGCGCGAACACCCCGGGCGGCGACGCCGACGGCGAGGTGCTGCTCGACATCGAGGTCGCCGGGACCGTCGCCCACGGTGCCGACATCGTCGTCTACTTCGCCGACCCGAGCGACCGCGGATTCCTCGACGCCATCACCACTGCGGTGCACGACCAGACCTACGCGCCGTCGGTGATCTCGATCAGCTGGGGTGCCCCGGAATCCGGCTGGACCGCACAGGGCATGCAGGCCTTCGACCAGGCGTTCGCCGACGCGGCGGCACTCGGCGTGACCGTGCTGGCGGCCGCCGGGGACCACGGCGCCGGTGACGGGGCCAAGGACGGCATGGTGCACGCCGACTTCCCGGCGTCGAGTCCGCATGTGGTCGGGTGCGGTGGCACCACCCTGGTCGGTGCCGACGGCACGATCGTCAGCGAGGTCGTCTGGAACGACGAGGACGGATGGGCCGGCGGCGGGGGCATCAGCGACGCCTTCCCGGTCCCGGCGTACCAGACGGGGATGCGGCTCCCGACGTCGCTCAACCCCGGCGGGCGGGTCGGTCGCGGCGTACCCGACGTCGCCGGCAACGCCGACATCACCAGCGGATTCATCGTCCTCGCCGACGGCCAGTGGGGTCCGGTCGGCGGCACCAGCGCCGTCGCCCCGCTCTACGCGGGGCTCGTGGCCCTGCTCAACCAGGCACTGGAAGCGCCGGTCGGAGAGCTGCTGCCGCAGCTGTACGCCGTCCCCGCGGACGACCGGACCGACGTGTTCCGCAACATCACCAGCGGTGACAACGCCACTCCCGAGTCCGCCGACTTCGGCCCGGCCGCACCGGGATACAAGGCCGGACGAGGTCGCTGGGACGCCTGCACCGGGCTCGGCAGCCTGAAGGGCAGCGGCCTGCTCACCGCCCTGCAGAACGCCGGGAAGACCGCCGCCCCGGCCTGACGGACGGTCGGGCGGCCGACCGGGCCGAGCCGGAACGTATCCTGCTGGGTGGAAAGCGAGCCGTCCGCAGGCGAACGGCTCGGCCGGCGGCCGACCCAGTGGACCCGATGGACGACAGCGAACCCGATCCCCCGCCCGGCCCCGACCGCCGACGGCGGCGGCGGGCCGGTTGGGTGATCGCCATCTCCATCGCCGCAGCCGTCATGGTGACCGCGACGGCGGCTTTCGCGGTGGCCGCCCATTCCCGGCACCCGAGGCGGCAGCACCGGGCGGCGGCCGCCGCCGCACGTCCGCCCACGCGCTCGCCGAGCCCATCGCCAAGCCCGTCTCGTAGCCACCCGCCCGCGCCACCGCGGTGGACCGTCGTCGGGCTCGGCGACTCGGTGCCCCGCGCGGCCGGCTGCGCGTGCACGAGCTTCGTCACTCTCTACGGCGAGCGGATCGCCCACGACACCGGCGCTCACGTCACCGTGCACAACCTCGGCGTCAACGGCCAGACCAGCGGTGGCCTGCGGGCGGCATTGGCCGGCACCGGACCGGAGGCGGCGACGGTCCGCAGCGCCACTGCCGTCACCCTGACCATCGGGGCCAACGACTTCAACTACGCATTGTCGACCCTGCAGCACGGCCGGTGCGGCGGCGCCGACGGACTGGACTGCTTCGGCACGACCGTCGCGACGGTGCAGCGCAACGTGCGGGCCATCATCGAACGCATCAAGACACTGCGCGCGGGCCGGCCGATCGCCATCCGCGCCACCGGATACTGGAACGTGTTCCAGGACGGTGCGGTCGCGACCGGCGTCGGCGGGCCGGCGTTCCTGCGCGGCAGCGACCTGCTCACCCGTCAGGTCAACGCCGCCATCAAAAAGGACGCCGTGGCCGAACACGTCGCTTATGTCGATATCTACACGCCGTTCAAGGGCAAGGACGGCGATATCGACGACACCAAGTTGCTGGCCCCCGACGGCGACCATCCCAGTCAGGCCGGCCATCGGGTCATCGCGAATGCCCTGGCGGCCGTGGGCTATTCGCCGCTCGACTGACCCGCGACGCTCCCGACCGTCGGACACGGGGACCGATGTGCGACAACCGCTGACACGGACTGCCGCAAGCTGTCACGATCGCGTTAGGTGACCGCGGCAGTGCGCCGTGCGGGTGAACGGGCCGCCGCGCCGCCGTCGGGGGGACGCGCTCATGCCAAAGATCCGCCATGGGCTGGCCGTACTGGCCGGGCTTGTCCTGGTCACGGCCTGCGCCTCGACGGTCAGCGGACAGGCCGAGGTCGCCACCCCGAGCAAGACCCCCGCCACCAGCCGACCCGCGCCGACCACCTCGAAACCGTCGCCGACCCCGTCGCCCACGCCGTCGCCGACCCCGTCGCCCGTCGCCGCCAGCACGGTACCCACCACGCAGGCGCCGGCCCCGCCACCTGCCGCCGGTGCGCCGGCATCGTGCCCGGACGGGACCTGCGCCGAGTTGTCGCATTCGCTGGTGAAGGACGGCTACCAGATCGTGCTGCGGCAGGGTACGGGCGAGTCGACCACCGCGAGTGCGATCGTGGAACTGCTGTCGGGCGGAAGCCCGGTGCAGTGGGCGGTTCTGCCATTCGCCTACCAACCGCACATGGAGTGCTCGACCCAGACCGAGCACCTGCATTGCGTCGTGATCTCCGGCACCGGCGCGCATGGTTCGCAGGCGCAGCTCTACCTCGTCGTCAACGGGGCCTTCCTCGAGCCGCCGATCGTGACCAGCGACACCACGGAGATCATGGCCACGGATCTCGACGGGGACGGTGACCTCGACCTGCAGGTTCCGGTGAACAACTACCAGCCCGACTACGCCACCGGCGGGAACTACTGGGAGACGCTGATCCTGCAGAACAAGCAGTACGTGCGGACCGGCTGCACCGAGGCCATCTACGGCCGCGCCGTCCCGCCGCCGAACTCGATCGTGTCCGGCGTCTGCCCGCAGTGAGCTGCGGCAGAATCTGGGCATGATCGATGCGGTGATCTTCGACCTCGACGGCGTACTGGTCGACTCGGAGTCCCTCTGGGATCAGTCCCGGCGTGAGGTCGTCGAGCAGACGGGCGGCCGATGGACGCCCGACGCCACCGACGCGATGCTCGGCATGAGTTCGACCGAGTGGTCGGCCTTTCTGCACGACCGGCTCGGCGTGCCTCTTCCGCCCGAGGAGATCAGCGACAGGGTGGTCGAGCGGGTGCTTGCGCATTACCGCGAGCGGCTGCCCCTCGTGCCCGGCGCCGTAGCCGGCGGTCCGGAGAATGGCTGAACGTGCGAGGTTGGGCCTCGCCTCGTCCGCCAACCGCCCGGTCATCGACGCCGCCCTGGCACTGGCCGAGGTGGACCACCTGTTCGAGGTCACCGTCTCCTCCGAGGAGGTCGCCCGTGGGAAGCCGGCGCCGGACGTCTACCTCGAAGCGGCCCGGCGGATGCGGGTATCGCCCGCGGTGTGCGCCGTGATCGAGGACTCCGCCAACGGCATCCGGTCGGGCCTCGCCGCCGGAATGACCGTGATCGCCATCCCCAACCCGCACTTCCCGCCGCCACCCGAGCTCCTGCGATCGGCGGCGGCCGTGCTGTCCACCATCGACGACCTGACGCCCGAGGTGCTCACATGACCAGCGATCCGGCCCGCGCCGGCGACCACCGTCTGCCGAGGTATCACGTCCGACCGCGGACCGGGTACGTGAACGACCCCAACGGACCGGTGTACGTCGACTCCCGGTGGCACCTCTACTTCCAGTACACCCACGACACCCCGCGGCGCGGGGCCGTCGTCTGGGGCCACGCCAGCAGCGCCGACCTCGTCAGGTGGCGACTGCACAGACCTGCGATGAGTCCGGATCCGAGCGGTGCCGACCGGGACGGCTGCTGGTCGGGAAACACGGTGCTCGTCGACGGCGAGGTGACGGCCTTCTACTCCGGCTACCGGCGCGAACATCCTTACCAGTCGGTGCTTTCCGCGACGTCGGTCGACGGCGGGCAGTCGTTCGGTCCCCCTCGCCAGGTGGTGGCCGACCCGGATCCGTCCGACGGAGTCGTCGTGTACCGCGACCCGTTCGTCTGGCGGGAGGCCGGAGCGTGGTTGATGGTGGTCGGGGCCGGTGACGCGGCGGATCGGGCGTCGGCCCGCCTCTACGAGTCGGCCGACCTCCGGGCCTGGAAGTATCGCGGACCGTTCGCCGAGCTGCCCCGCACCCGTACCGACGACCTGGACTCCGGCCAGATGTGGGAGTGCCCGCAGGTCGTCGGTTTCGGTCACCGCGACTGTTTGCTCGTCGGCACCTACGACGTGTCGGGCGGGATCATGCAGGTCGCTGGCCGTGACCGGGGAACGCGACCAGTTCCGCCTCCGCAACATCACGCTGAGCCGGGTCGACGACGGGAGCAACTTCTACGCCGCGTCGGCGTTGCGGGACAGCGACGCCGGCCCGGTCATCTGGGGTTGGGCCACGGAGGGCCGGTCCGCGGACTGGGCGGCCGAGGATGACTGGTCGGGACTGCTCACCCTGCCGCGGGTGGTGAGCCTGACCGACGACGGACGGTTGGCGAGCGCTCCACTGCCCGGTCTCACGTCGCTGCGGGAAGCCGGGATCCGTGCTGAGCCGGCTACGAACGAGGGCCGCCGTGCGTTCCGCGCGCTGCCTGCTCAGTTCGAGGCGGACGTGCTGCTCGCCGCTCACCGCGACGCAGACCCCGAGCCGACCCGGTTGTCGCTGCGCTGCGGGCCGGAAGAGCGCCTCGACGTGGTGGTGGACTGGCGTAGCGGCCGCGTCACGGTCGACCGCGACCATGCCAGCCGGGATCCTCGCGCCCACGGCGGGCGATACGCCGTCGACGAGCCCGAGATCTCCGCCTCGGGAACTCTGGCGCTCCGGTGGTACGTCGACGGCTCTGTGAGCGAGCTCTTCACCGGATCCGGCCACTGCTCGACGATGCGGTTCTACCCGACGTCGCCGCCACCGTGGGATCTCGAACTCTCCGGCGTCAGCCCCGACGATTCGGTCGAGGTCTGGCCGCTGTCCGCGGCAGTAGACACAGGTTGAGGTCAGGCGCCGACGTAGGCCGCGAGGTGCTCGCCGGTGAGGGTGGAGCGGGCGGCAACGAGGTCGGCGGGTGTGCCCTCGAACACGATCCGGCCGCCGTCGTGGCCCGCGCCGGGGCCGAGGTCGATGATCCAGTCGGCCTGCGCCATGACCGCCTGGTGGTGCGCGATCACGATGGCCGACTTGCCGGAGTCGACGAGCCGGTCGATCAGGCCGAGCAGGTGTTCGACGTCGGCGAGGTGCAGGCCGGCGGTCGGCTCGTCGAGGATGTAGACGCCGCCCTTCTCGGCCAGGTGGGTGGCCAGCTTGAGCCGCTGGCGCTCACCGCCGGACAGCGTCGTGAGCGGCTGGCCGAGGCTGAGGTAACCGAGCCCTACGTCGGCGAGCCGGCCGAGGATGGCGTGCGCGGCCGGCGTGCTCGCCTCGCCGGCGCCGAAGAACTCCTCGGCCTCGGTCACCGACATCGCGAGTACCTCGCTGATGTCCTTGCCGACCGAAGGTGTAGTCGAGCACCTCGGCCTGGAACCGCTTCCCCTCGCACTCCTCGCAGGTGGTGGCGATTCCGGCCATCATCCCCAGGTCGACGTAAGTGACGCCGGCGCCGTTGCAGTTGGGGCAGGCGCCTTCGGAGTTGGCGCTGAACAGCGCCGGCTTCACGCCGTTGGCCTTCGCGAACGCCTTGCGGATCGGGTCGAGCAGTCCGGTGTAGGTCGCCGGGTTGCTCCGGCGCGAACCCCGGATCGCGCCCTGGCCGATCGACACCACTCCGTCCCGGCCGGACACGGAGCCGTGGATCAGCGAACTCTTGCCGGAGCCGGCCACCCCGGTGACGACGACCAGGACACCCAACGGGATGTCGACGTCGACGTGCTGCAGGTTGTGGAGGTCGGCGCCGCGGACTTCCAGCACGCCGGACGGCGTCCGTACGCCGTCCTTGAGGACGGCGCGGTCGTCGAGGTGGCGGCCGGTGATGGTGTCGCTCTTCCGCAGTCCCTCGACGGTGCCCTCGAAGACCACCTCACCGCCCGCGCTGCCGGCTTTCGGGCCGAGGTCGACGGCGTGGTCGGCGATCGCGATCGTCTCCGGCTTGTGCTCCACGACGAGCACGGTGTTGCCCTTGTCGCGCAGCTGCAGCAACAGCTGGTTCATCCGCTCTATGTCGTGTGGGTGCAGCCCGATCGTCGGCTCGTCGAAGACGTAGGTGACGTCGGTCAGCGACGACCCGAGATGTCGGATCATCTTCGTACGCTGCGCCTCGCCGCCGGACAGCGTGCCCGACGGGCGGTCGAGGCTGAGGTAGCCGAGCCCGATGTCGACGAACGATTCGAGGGTGTGCTGCAGCGACGCCAGCAGCGGCCCGACGGACGGTTCGTCCAGACCGCGCAGCCACTCTGCGAGATCACTGATCTGCATCGCGCAGGCGTCGGCGATGCTGATCCTCTTGATCTTCGACGACCGGGCTTCCTTGCTGAGCCGGGTGCCGTCGCACTCGGGGCAGGTGGTGAAGGTGACCGCGCGTTCGACGAAGGCGCGGATGTGCGGCTGCAGCGAGTCGACGTCCTTGGACAGCATCGACTTCTGGATCTTCGGGATCAGCCCCTCGTAGGTGAGGTTGATGCCGTCGACCTTGATCTTGGTCGGCTCCTTGTAGAGCAGGTCGCCCAGCTCTCGCTTCGTGAACTTCTTGATCGGCTTGTCCGGGTCGAAGAATCCGCAACCACCGAAGATCCGGCCGTACCAGCCCTCCATGCTGTAGCCGGGGATCTTGAGGGCGCCGTCGTTGAGCGAGAGGCTGTCGTCGTAGATCTGGGTGAGGTCGATGTCGTTGACCGCGCCCCGCCCCTCGCAGCGCGGACACATCCCGCCGAGGATGCGGAAGCTGCGCCGCTCCTTCGTCGTGCGGCCGGCGCGCTGCACCGTGACCGCGCCGGCGCCACTGATCGAGGCGACGTTGAAGGAGAACGCCTGGGGCGAACCGATGTGCGGCTTTCCGAGCCGGCTGAACAGGATGCGCAGCATCGCGTTGGCGTCGGTGACGGTCCCGACCGTGGAACGCCGGTCGCTGCCCATCCGCTCCTGGTCGACGATGATCGCGGTCGTCAGCCCGTCCATGACGTCGACCTCTGGCCGGGCCAGCGTCGGCATGAAGCCCTGCAGGAAGGCGCTGTAGGTCTCGTTGATCATCCGCTGTGACTCCGCGGCGATCGTGCTGAACACCAGCGAGCTCTTGCCCGAGCCGGAGACGCCGGTGAACACGGTCAGCCGGCGCTTCGGGATCTCGACGCTGACGTCCTTGAGGTTGTTCACGCGCGCGCCCTGCACGCGGACCAGATCGTGGCGGTCGGCAGCGTGCGGCGCAGGCGACTTCGGGTCCGTCCGCCTGGTCCTGGTGGCCTTGCTCATCGTGTCTCCATCTGTCGGGCGGGGCCCAGCCTTGCACAGCCCCGCTCGGCGTCGCGGCGACGCCGAGCGGGGAAGCGAGGGCCAGGCCTCACGGGTCCTGAAGCAGCCCGAGCACGTTGCCGTCGAGGTCGGTGACGGTGGCCACCAGGCGGCCGCCGCCGACGTCGTGCGGGGGCTCCTTCAGCGTGGCACCGGCGGCGGTCACCTCGGCCACCTTCGCCTCGATGTCGGCCACCTCCCAGAAGGTCACCGGTGAGGTCATGGCCTGCGGACCACCGCCCGGCACCAGCCCGATGTGCTGGTCCCCGGTCTCGAAGCCGAGGTAGTAGGACTCATCGCCCTGCGGTGCGACGCCGAGCAGGGCGGCGTACACCTCTTTGGCCTTCGCCAGGTCGGAGACGGGATGTAGCACAACCTTGATTCCCTGGGTGGTGGGAGTCGGTCATGATCACTCCTGAAGTCGTGGGTGTGTTTCGGGTACGACGGTCACGCTAGCTGCGGTTCCGGGACCCGTGCTTCTCGATTCCTGATCGGTTTGGTCGTCCGTTTTCGCCCTGCACGACGGCATTCCCGCCGGTTGCCCGGGCCGCCGGCGAGCCCTTAGTGCAGCAGGCGCCGGGCTGCCTTCTCGATCGTCGCGTCGTCGACGAGGACGTGCTGGGCGGCGTCACCGAGGGGTACGAAGCTGTCCCGGCTGGCGACCCGGGCCATCCGCCCGTCGAACTCGGCATCGACGAGCGCGGCGAGCACGCCTTCGGCCACGCCGCCGGACTGCCGTGTCTCGTCGACGACCAGCATCCGGCCGGTGGTCCGCGCCTCGCGCAGGATGTCGTCGACGGGGAGCGGTGCCAGCCATCTCAGGTCGAGCACCCGGACCCCGATCCCGGACTCGGTGAGCCGCCGGGCGACCCGCAGCGAGAGGTAGAGCCCGTTGCCGAAGGTCGCGATGGTGAGGTCGGTGCCGTCGCCGTAGACCCGGCCCCGGCCGATCGGGACGTGGTCCGCGCCCCACCGATCGGGCGGCGGGTAGGGCGCGAGCCAGCCGCGGTCGCCTTCCTCGTACAGATCGCGGAGGTGATACAGGGCGATCGGTTCGAGGAAGGCGCAGACCGCGCCGTCGACCTCTGCGGCGGCCAGGCAGGTGCGCAGCATCGCCGCCGCGTCGTCCGGCCGGGCCGGCGCGGCGATGACGAGGCCGGGGATGTCGCGTAGTGCGCCGACCGCGTTGTCGTTGTGGAAGTGCCCGCCGAAACCCTTCTGGTAGGCGAGACCGGGCACCCGCACGACCATCGGGTTGCGGTACTGACCGCTGGAGAAATACTGCAGGCTGGCGGCCTCGCCGCGGATCTGGTCCTCGGCGTTGTGCAGGTAGGCGAGGTATTGGATCTCCGGGACGGGCAGCAACCCGGACACCCCCGCGCCCAGCGCGAGACCGAGGATCGACTGCTCGTCGAGGAGCGTGTCGAAGACCCGACGCACTCCGAAGGCGCCGGACAACCGGCGGGTGAGCCCATAGACGCCGCCCTTGCGCCCGACGTCCTCGCCGAAGACGAGCATGCCCGGCCGGGCGGCGAGGCCGTCGGCGAGCGACCGATTGATCGCGTCGGCGAGGGTGAGCGGGCCTTGGGACTCGGGCAGTTTGCCGTCGAAGACTCGCTCGCGCACGTCGCGGTCGGCCACCCGGACCGCTGCCGACGCGACCGTGTCGGGGTGCCGCGGCGCGAGCGGCGCCATCACCTGTTCGGCGCTGCGCAACCGTGGCCGCGTGACGGCATCCTCGGCGAGGGCGGCGATTGCGGCTCGGGTGTCTTCGTAACGGTCGAGGACGGCGTCCGGCGCCAGCACGCCGGCGTCGACGAGCAGTCGTGCGGTGACGAGCAGCGGATCGCGGGCCAGGTCGGCGGAGAGTTCGGCCGGCGTGCGGTAGCCGACCTCGGCGTCGCTGCCGGCGTGCGCCAGGAAGCGCACCATCCGCAGGTGGAGGAAGGCCGGGGCACGGCGCTGCCGGACGAAGCCGGCGGCGGCCTGGGCGGCGTCGTAGACCTCGGCGACGTCGCAGCCGTCCGCGGAGAAGAACTTCAGCCCGGGACGGTCGCCGTACGCCGTCTCGATCCACTTCTCCGGTGTCCGCACACTGATCCCGAGACCGTTGTCCTCGCAGACGAACAGCAGCGGGATCGGCAGCCGCTGGAAGGCGCTGTGCGCGGCGGCGTTGATCGCGCCGGTGGCGGTGGAATGGTTGGCCGACGCGTCGCCGAAGCTGCACACGGTGATCGCGTCGGCGGGCCACGCGCAGGGCACCCCCAGCTTCGTCGCCCGGTCGATGGCGAACGCCACCCCGAGCGCGCGGGGAAGATGCGAGGCGACGGTCGAGGTCTGCGGGATGACGGCGAGGGCGTGGTTGCCGAAGACCTTGTGCCGCCCGCCCGCGATCGGTTCGTCGGCGGAGCCGACCAGCCCGAGCAGTACGTCGCGCGCGGGATCGGAGCCGGTCACCTGCGCGGCGCGGGCGAGGTAGAACCCGCCGGAGCGGTAGTGCAGCAGGGCCGGGTCGGTCGGTCGCAGCGCCGCGGCGACGCCGGCGTTGCCCTCGTGCCCGGCCGACCCGATCGTGTAGAAGCTGAGGCCTGTCCGCCCGCAGCCGTCGTGCGACGAGATCCAGATGACGGCTGCCCAGTTGTGCGTCGAACAGGGCCAGCGCCTGCTCGCCGGTCAATCCGGTTCCCGCGCGCACCGGCCCACGTGGGTCTCGTGGGCGTCCGGCGGGAAGACCAGCCGCGACCTCGACGAAGTGCCGGTCGACCGCTTCGTCGGATGGCCCGCGGAGCGCTGGGGCCATCAACCGTCCAGCCGGAAGTCGGCGTCACCGACCAGGTCGGCGACATCCATCTGCGCCTTCTGCAGCCGGCCGGAGTAGTCCCAGTTCATCGCCTGCCAGCGGGTGAACTGGTCGAGCACCCAGATCCCGGACTGCCGGCTGCCGTTGCCGGACTTGCCGTTGCCGCCGAACGGCAGATGCGCCTCGGCGCCGGAGGTCGAGTTGTTGACGCTCACCATTCCCGCCGAGATCCCGCGCCGGAAGGCGAACACCTCGGCCGGGTCATTCGTGTAGATCGACGACGACAGGCCGTAGCCCGGCGCATTGCCCAACGCGATCGCCTGATCAATGGTGGAGTAGGTGGTGACGCCGACCATCGGACCGAACGTCTCGACGCGGAAGATCTCGTCGTCGGGTTGTACGCCGTCGACGATCATCGGGTGGTAGTAGATCCCGGCGGAGGCGTCGCCGACGAAGCCCTCCCGGGGGTTCGCCGGGGTGATCCGGCCCGTGCCCGACGAGCCCAAAACCTTGTGGTGCGGGGCGATCCACCCCAGATAGTCCTCGAAGCGGTCGGCGAACTTCTGGTCGAGCATCGGCCCGCAGACGACGTCCTGGAACGGATCTCCGATCCGGGCTTCCCTGGTCGCGGCCGCGAATCGGGTGAGGAACTCGTCGTGCATCGACTCGTGCACGATCACCGTGCCCAGTGAGGTGCACCGCTGCCCGGCGGTGCCGAACCCGGAGAAGAGTGCACCTTCGACGGCGAGGTCGAGCGGTGCGCTCGGCGTCACGACCATCGGGTTCTTGCCGCCCAGCTCCAGGCACGCCGATTGCAGGTGCCGGCCGGTGAGGGCACCGATCTCCGCACCGACCGCCGACGATCCGGTGAACCCGACCTTGTCGACGAGGCCGTCGTCGAGCGCGCGTTCCAGCCCGGCGAACGTCTGCTGCCCGTCGGCGAGGACCAGGTTGAGTACGCCGTCCGGCAGTCCGCCACCGCGGACGAAGAGGTCGTAGAGCGCCTGTCCGCAGGCCGGTGAGTAGTCGGCCGGCTTCCATACGACCGTGTTGCCGGACAACAGCGCGGGCACGAGGTACCAGGACGGCACCGCCACCGGGAAGTTGCCGGCGGTGATCACCGAGACCACGCCGACCGGGTTGCGGAAGGTGAACAGCGCCTTGTTCGGCATCTCGCTCGGAACGGTCTGTCCGTAGAGCCGGCGGCCCTCGCCGAGGAAGAAGTCGCAGGTGTCGACGATCTCGCGAACCTCGCCCAGCGCCTCCTGGTAGGGCTTGCCGATCTCCCGGGTCACGAGCCGGGCGAGGGCCTCGGCGTTGTCCTCGACGAGCCGGCCGATGTGGGCGATCGCGCGGCCGCGTACCGGCGCCGGTACGTCGGCCCAGGCCGATTGCGCGTCCCGCGCGGCGCGGCAGGCGTCGACGAAGGTGTCGTCGGTGCCGAGGTCGACCGTGGCGACGATCTCGTCGGTGTGCGCCGGATTGCGCGATTCGAGTCGGGTACCGCCGGCGACGGGACGGCCGGAAACCACGGAGGAGATGTGGCGAGCCAACGGGATCACCTTTCGGACGGGGTGGCCAGGACTCGGTCGAGGGCGCTGAGCCCGACCTCGAGCTCATCTTCGGTGATCTGCAGCGGTGGGCGGAACCGGATCGACCGGCCGCCGCAGGGGAGGACGAGGACGTGCTCCTCGTGCAACCGGGCGATCGCGGCGTCGCGGGACGCCGTGTCCGGCAGGTCGAAGGCGCACATCAGCCCGCGGCCGCGGACGTTGGACACCGTCGTGGGATGCCGGTCGCCGAGGTTCTGCAGCTGGGTGAGGAACCATTTCCCGGTCCGGGCGGCGTACTCGATGAGACCGTCCCGCTCGATGATCTCGAGGATCCGCCGGGACCGGACCATGTCGACCAGCCCGCCACCCCAGGTCGACCCGATGCGGCTCTGGACCCGGAAGACGTTGTCGGGGACCTCGTCGACCCGGCGGCCGGCCATCACACCGCCGACCTGGACCTTCTTGGCGAACGCGACGACGTCCGGCTCGAGTCCCAGTTGCTGGTAGGCCCAGGTGGTGCCGGTCACCCCGACACCGGTCTGCACCTCGTCGAGGACGAACAGCGCGTCGTACTCGTGGCACAGCTGCTGCATGGCCTGCAGGAACTCCGGGCGCATGTGGTTGTCGCCGCCCTCGCCCTGGATCGGTTCGGCGAGGAAGCAGGCGATGTCGTGCGGGTTGGCCTCGAACGCCGCCCGGGCCTGGGCCAGGGCGTGCTGCTCGGCGGCCTGCACCTCGGGGAGGTGGTGCTCCAGCGGGAAGGTGATGACCGGTACGTCGATGCGTGGCCAGCTGAATCGCGGGTATCGGTCGACCTTGACCGGGTCGGTGTTGGTCAGCGACAGGGTGTAGCCGCTGCGCCCGTGGAAGGCCCGCGTGAGGTGCATGACCTGGGTGCCGAGATCGCGCGACCGGCCGGCCGCCTCGTTGCGGCGGCTCTTCCAGTCGAACGCCGTCTTCAGCGCGTTCTCGACGGCCAGCGCGCCGCCTTCGACGAAGAACAGATGCGGCAGCGCGGGGTCACCGAGCACCCGGTAGAACGTCTCGGTGAACTCGGCGAGGTGGGTCGAGTAGATGTCGGAGTTCGCCGGCTTGTTCGCGGCGATCTCCGCGAGGGTCGCCATGAACTGTGGATCGTCGACGATTCCGGGCGGGTTGACCCCCAGCGGAGCCGAGGCGAAAAAGGTGTAGAAGTCCAGATACCGGTCGCCGGTGATCGCGTCCACCAGCCACGCCCCGCGGCTGCGTTTGGTGTCCAGGACCAGCCGGAACGCCTCGACCAGTAGGTGCTCACCGAGCACATCACGCACCTGCTCGGCTGGTACCTCGACGCTGAGGTACCCCTTCTCTGCGACGCCTGTCATACCCCCGACACTACGCAGCGCGCGGCCCTCCCCGGGTTGGTATCTCAGCGGTCGGCCAGGGATTCGTAGGCGGCGACGGCGGAGCCCCGGGCGCCGGCCATGTCCAGATCCGGCACCAGCGCGAAGGTGGCGACCCGTTCCTGCTCCTCCCGTAGCGCGGTGTGCTCCCGCACCTGGCCGAGGAACCACTCCCGGAACGCCGGGGAGGTCTCCACGACACCGCCGCCGAGGAAGTAGGCGTGCGGGTCGCTGTAGTTCGCGGCGATGCTGAACAGCCGGCCGAGGGCCATGGCCTGCTGCTCGAAGATCTTGCGGGCCATCGCGTCACCGCTTTCCCCCAGCGCCCGGACGTTCCGCGCCGCCTTGGCCCGGGATTCGACCGCGCCGAGCTCGTGGCCGTCGAAGCGCGTCAGCCAGTAGGGGAGCAGGTTGTTCTCGATCCCGCACAGCGACGCGATGCTCTCCACGTCCCCGACCGAGCCGCAGTTGCAGGCCGGAATCGGCTGACCTTCCTCGAGCAGACCGTGCATCGGGATGTGGACGTGGCCGAGTTCGCCGGCCATCCCCGCGGCGCCCCGGACGATCTGCCCGGACTCGATCACCCCGCCGCCGAGGCCGGTGCCCACGATCGCCGAGATGGACGACCGGGCCGCCGACAGGGCACCGAAATGCGAGTGATGGGCGTAAAGCGCCGCGGCGTTCCCGTCGTTGTTGTAGATGACCGGCAGTCCGATCCGCTCCTGCAGGGCCCCGCGGAAGTCGAATCCGCGCCACGCCAACTGGGAGAAGTTCGTGGCGCCCTTCGACGAGATCACCCCGTCCGCGCTGGCCGGCCCGGGGGTGTCCAGGCCGACCGCCCGTACCGACGACCTGGCCACCCCGGTCACCTTCAGGACGTTCTCCAGGGCCTGCACGAGGGCCTCGACCGCGATCTCCGGCCCTTCCTGGACGAAGCTCGGTGTCTCGACCAGACGGTCGACGAGGAACCGGCCGGTCGAGTCGAGGGCGGTCGCGTTGTTGTTGGTCCCGCCGTTGTCGAGTCCGACGACGACCCAGGTCGTTGCTGTGCTCATCCTCCGAAATGTAGCCGCACTGCCAAGGACACTCGGCGGCCGAGCCACCCGAGGCCACCCCGGTATGGTCGTGGCGAAGTCAGCATGGGCCCGACCAGCCCACCCGCACGAGGCAACGCAGGCCCAGAGGCAGGAGGCGTCATGGCGAGGGTCCGTCGACACCCGGAGTCCGGCCGATCCGGGTCCGAACTGCTCGGCATCTACCTCAACGACCACCTGGCCGGATCGACCAGCGGCCTCGAACTGGCGCGCCGGATGGCCGCCGCCCACCGCGGGACGTCGATGGGCGGCACGCTCGCCCTGTTCGTCGACGACATCGCCGAGGATCGTGGCGGCCTGCTCGACATCATGACCAAGCTCGGCGTCCCGGTCCGGCACTACAAGGTCTGGTCGGCCTGGGCCGCCGAGAAGGTCACCCGCCTCAAGCTCAACGGTGAGCTGGTGGGCCGGTCACCGCTGAGCTCCCTCATCGAACTGGAGACGCTGCGGCTGGGTGTCGAGGGCAAGGCCGCGTGCTGGCGCACCCTGCGTTCCCTGGCCGAGCGCGACGGCCGGTTCGACGCCCAACGGCTCGACCTCCTGCTCGAGCGGGCGCACGACCAGATCGAGACGCTGGAGGACCTCCGCGTGCAGACCTCCAACGAGGTCTTCATGTCCGCGGCGCCGTGATCCCGGTCCGGAGATAGTCCAGCGCCCGGTCGAGGTTGTCCTGTCGATCTCGTGCGGAGTCCAGCACGAGCCGATCGTCCTGCCACTGCTCGTACTCCTTCCGGCGCGCCTGGACCGACTCCCAGGTCGGTTCGTAGAAGCCCTCGATGTCCCGGCGCCGGCCCTCGAGCCGGCGGCGGTGCAGGTCCTCGTCGGTGCAGACGACCTCGATGACCCGCATCTCGGTGCCGGTACGCCGGGCCGCCTCGCGCCACATGTTCCGCGCGATCTCGATCTCGCTCACGGCATCGACGATCGCGGTCAGCCCCAATGCGAGCTGATGCCCGGCCAGCGTGGCGGCGACCTCGTAGGCCGCCACTCCGGTCTCGTGGCTCGCCGGCACACCCGCGCGCCAGATCGCCGCCTCGATCGGATCGACCGAGAAGACGGGTACCCCCAACGCCTCCCCGACGGCGTCGGCGACGGTGCTCTTACCGGTTCCGGGCAGCCCGGCGACGACGATCAGCACGCCCGCATGATCCATGAGGTGCCGGACCGGCCGCCACTGCGGTGGGAGAAGATCGTCCGGTGACCGATCGGGAGCGGACCGTGTCGCCGGTCGTCCGGCAGAAGGCGCTGCACCTCGGCGCGGCGGGCGAGGAGTGGCTCGCCGGGTTGACCGACCTGATCGCCGAGCTCGAGAAGGAGTGGTCGATCGAGGTCGGGGAGCCGCTCGGGGGAGGTTTCACCGGCTACGTCGCGACGGTCCGGACAGCGGACGGGACCGACGCGGTCGTCAAGGTCTGCCTCCCCGACCCGCTGTTCGCCCGCGAGGCGCGGACGATCGCCGCTGCCCGCGGGCGCGGCTACGTCGAGCTCTACGCGCACGACCTCGACCGCCGGGCCATGCTGCTCGAGGCGCTCGGACCGGCGCTGAGTCGGACCGGCCGCACACCCGAGTCGCAGATCGAGATCCTCTGCGACCTGCTGCGGCTCGCGTGGGAGGTCCCGCGGGACACCGACCCGTCGGCCGATCCGGCGGTGGACAAGGCGAGCGCTCTCGCCTCGTCGGTCGCCGCCCTGTGGGAGGAACTCGATCGGCCCTGTCCGGAACCGGTCGTCGCGCGGGCGCTGGAGTTCGCGGCGCGCCGCGCGGCGGCCTTCGACGCCGACCGGTGCGTCGTCGTACATGGGGACGCGGCGCCGGCCAACGCGCTGCGCGCGAACGTGCCCCGCCCCGGCGCGGAGTGCGGCTTCGTCTTCGTCGACCCGGACGGCTTCGTCGGCGACCCGACGTACGACCTCGGCGTGGCGCTGCGCGACTGGTGCCCGGAGTTGCAGGCGTCGACGGAGCCGCAGCTCTTGGCGCGCCGCTACAGCCGGCTGATGGCGACCCGTACCGGAATGGACGAGTCGGCGATCTGGGAGTGGGGCTTCCTCGAGCGGGTGTCGACCGGGCTCTATGCCTTGCAGGTCGGCGGCGAGGAACTCGGCCGCCCGCACCTGACCACCGCCGAGCTGCTCCTCTGACCCCGCCGACCCGCGCCCCATTCCGCGTGACCGCCGCCGCCCCATTCCGCGTGAACGTGACGTTCATGCGGATAGAGCGCTTGAACGTGACGTTCAAGCGGAATGGAGGGGCGCCGATTGAGGGGGCGCCGACTCGGCGCCAGGTCGACATCGTGCGCCGTACTCGCATCGACGGGGCAGATCGGCGAGTAGGACGCACGATGTCGCCCGCCACCACCACGTACGCCGACATTGCCGCCCCATTCCGCGTCAACGTGACGTTGATGCGGATAGAGCGCTTGAACGTGACGTTCAAGCGGAATGGCATCCCCGCCCATTCGGCATCAACGTGACGTTGATGCCGCTAGATGGCTTGAACGTGACGTTCAAGCCGAATGTGGGGGGCGGGCGCGGCGGGTGGGAAACTGGCCGGCGTGACGACAGAGCAGCGGGCGGACGACCTGCGCGCGACCGTCCGTGCCGCGCAGGTGTCGGACAGCGGGCCGATCGCGCAGTTCCACACCACGTGCTGGCGGGAGGCCTACCGCGGCCTGGTTCCGCAGGACTACCTCGACCGCGTCGACGCAGGCGAGCGGGCGGTCCGGTGGCGCGACCGGCTCGTCAACGGCGGTCGGCGCGCCGCCGTCGCCGAAGCGGGCGGACAGATCGTCGGCGTCGTCAGCTGGGCGCAGAGCCACGACGCGGGTACGGCGCCGCCGCTCGAGCTGAAGAGCCTCTATGTCGCGGCGGAGTACCGCGGTTCGGGCATCGCCGCGGAACTTCTCGACCGCGCCATCGGGATCGAGCCGGCGCACCTCTGGGTCTTCGAGGACAACCCGAGGGCGCATCCGGTTCTACCGCAAGCACGGGTTCGCGCCGGACGGGGAGCGCGAGGTGGACGCCGACACCGGCGTCTGGGAGGTACGGCTCGTCCGTCGATGAGCGCGCTGCCTGGGCTGCCGGACCGCGGCCGGAGTGGTTACGGGCGGGTTCAACGGGTAGGTGACCGTGCACGCCGGCCCGGGGTCCGGCACACGTTGCCCACCTTCAAGACGCCCCATTCAGGAGGAAGTCGTGAGCAGTGGCGTTGTTGTGCTGATCGTCGTTCTCGTGGTCCTGATCGTGCTGGCCGTGGTGCTTGTGGCCAGGAAGAGCGCGCAGACGAAGCGAGACAACCGCAACCGCGAGCAGGCCGAGGAGATGCGGACTCGCGCAGCCTCCGACGAGCGGGCGGTACGCCGGCACGAGGCCGAGGCGGCCGAGAAGGAAGCGCTTGCGCGCCAGGCCCGCGCAGAGTCCGACCGTCAGGCCGCCGCCGCGGAGAAGCTCCAGCTGCAGGCCGAGGAGCGCGGTGAGCACGCCTCCCGCCGGCAGGCCGACCAGCAGGAGCGGCTGCGCGCCGCCGACGAGGTGGACCCGGACGTCCCCGCCGAGGGTCGACGCGACGCCGGTGTCGACGACGTCGTCGTGGAGGACCAGACCGTGGCCGAGGGTCGACGTCGACGACGGTGTCGACGACGCCGTCGCGAGGGATCAGGCCGTGGCCGAGGGCCGGCACGATGACCGTGTCGACGACGTCATCGAGGACAACCAGCCCGCGGGCGAGGGTCGCCACTCCGTCGACAACGACACCGTCGAGCGCCCGCGGGACGACGCCGAAACCCGCCGCGCGTAGGCCACGCCTCAGCACGAAAACTCGATGCGCATGACGACGCGGCGCTTCGACGGCCGGCGTGAGGTTACGCGGCGAGAACAGTCATGATCATGGAATGCTCCGACCGGGATCGCTATCCCTACCGATAAGGTCGGGAATGCCGGGTGGAGGATGGCGGTTGACCCCGTAACTGCGACGACAAGGAGCGACATGACCGTTCAGGACATCGACACCTTCGTAGCCGCCTGGGAGCGCTGGCACGACGAGCACGACGCCACGCTGGGCGACCCGCACGGGTTTCTCGCCATCACCCATCTGCACTACCTCTCCGGCGAACCGACCAGGCTCGCGGACGCGCCCGGTGCCTGGAGCACCGGCGCCGACGGGGTGACGGTGGTTCTGGACGACGGCGAGGAACTGGTCGTCGACGACGTGCCCGTGCACGGCACCTACCACTTCGGCGTCATCCCGGAAGTGGCAGCATCAATCGAACGCGGCAGCATCAACGCCGTCTTCGGCGACGCGGTGATCGAGGTCGCGAAGCGCGGCGGCAACGACATCGTGCGGCCCCGCCATCCGCACAACCCGCTGCGGGTCGCTTTCGCCGGGACGCCCGCCTACGCCCCGGACCCGCGCTGGGTGGTCACGGGTCACTTCCAGCCGTTCGCTTCGCCGCGCCCGGTCACCGTCGGCGCCGTCGTCGAGGGTCTGCAGCACGTCTACGACTCGCCCGGCCGGATCGAGTTCACGCTGGAGGGCGAGGATCTGAGCCTCACGGCGTTCAACGGCAAGAAGCCCGGCACCCTCTCGGTGCTCTTCACCGACGCCACGTCCGGTGTGACGACGTACGCCGCCAACCGGTCGCTGCAGATCGACGCGCCGGACGACGACGGAGTCGTGACGCTGGACTTCAACCGGGCCGCCAACCTGCCCTGCGCCTACACCGATCTCGCGACGTGCCCGCTGCCGCCGGCCGAAAACCGGCTGCCGATCGCGGTCGAGGCGGGCGACAAGATCCCGCACGAGCGGGCCGGCTGACGCGAGCGTCTGAGGGTGCCCCCGGCAGGATTCGAACCTGCGCACCCGCCTCCGGAGGGCGGTGCTCTATCCCCTGAGCTACGGGGGCCAGGGACGTCGAGAGGCTATCAGCCTGGCGGGCGTCTCCCGCCGTGGCGGTGCGCCGGTCGGGCCCGGCCGGCGGGAACGCGCTGCAGCCTGGTGCCCTCTCCCCGGTAGCCTTGCAGGAGTGACCCCCGCCGACCTCGCCGAGGCCATCCGCGACGCGCTCCAGCACGCCGTCGACGATGGCGAGTTGCACGTTCCGGTGCCGGACGAGGTGGTCGTGGAGCGGCCCCGTAGCCGGGACCACGGGGATTACGCCACCAACGTCGCGATGCGGCTGGCGAAGCCCGCCGGCCGGCCGCCGCGCGAGGTCGCCGAAATGCTCGCCGGACGCCTCCTCGCCCACGACGGGATCGCCGAGGTCGAGGTCGCCGGACCCGGATTCCTCAACATCACCCTGGCCCAGGCGGCCCTCGGCGAGCTGGCCCGCACCGTCGTCACGGCCGGTACGGCGTACGGGCGGACCGACGAGCTCGCCGGCCAGAAGATCAACCTCGAATTCGTTTCGGCCAACCCCGTAGGTCCGGTGCACATCGGGGCGGTGCGCTGGGCGGCCGTGGGCGACGCCGTCGCCCGGCTGCTGGAGGCCTGCGGTGCCGCGGTCACCCGGGAGTACTACTTCAACGACGCCGGTGGCCAGATCGACCGGTTCGGCGCCTCGCTCTACGCCGCCGCGGCCGGGCGGCCGATTCCGGAGAACGGCTACCGGGGCGACTACATCGCCGAGATCGCCGCCCGCGTGGTCGCGGCCAACCCCGGGGTGCTCGACGCGCCGGAGGACAAGGCCGTCGAGGTGTTCCGCCGCGACGGTGTCCAGATGATGTTCACCGAGATCAAGCAGTCGCTCGCGAGCTTCGGGGTCGTCTTCGACGTCTACTTCAACGAGAACGACCTGCACACCTCCGGGGCGATCGACGACACGGTGCAACGACTGCGCGACGCCGGCCACGTCTACGAGGCCGACGGCGCGGTGTGGCTGCGCACGACCGACTTCGGCGATGACAAGGACCGCGTCATCGTGCGCAGCAACGGCCGCCCGACCTACTTCAACGCCGACCTGGCTTATTACGTCGACAAGCGCGAGCGTGGCTTCGACCGCGTGGTGATCATTCTCGGCGCCGACCACCACGGTTACGTCGGGCGGATGCACGCGCTGGTCGCCGGCCTCGGCGAGGACCCCGACGCGACGCTGGAGATCCTGATCGGCCAGATGGTCACGCTGCACGGCGGCAAGATGTCCAAGCGCGCCGGCAATCTGCTGACCCTCGACGACCTGGTCGCCGCGATCGGGGTCGACGCGGCGCGGTATGCGTTGGTGCGCTGGTCGATGGACTCGACGATCGACCTCGACCTCGATCTGTGGGCCAGCGCCACCAGCGACAACCCGGTGTTCTACGTGCAATACGCGCACGCCCGGCTCGCCTCACTGCAGCGCAACGCGGCCGAACTCGGGATCGAGCGGGGCGACGACTTCGACCCGGCACTGCTCGGCCACGAGCGCGAGACCGACCTGCTCGCCGCACTCGGTGAATATCCGCGGGTGGTCGCCTCGGCCGCGGAGTTGCGCGAGCCGCACCGGGTCGCCCGCTACCTCGAGTCGCTCGCCGGCACCTATCACCGCTTCTACGACGCCTGCCGGGTCCTGCCGCAAGGCGACGACGACGCGACTCCGCTGACCGGTGCCCGGCTGTGGCTCTGCGAGGCCACCCGGGTCGTGCTCGCCAACGGTCTCGGACTGCTCGGTGTGAGCGCGCCCGAGCGGATGTGAACCGGCGGTGAGAACGCACGAGGCCGGGGCGCTGCACGCCGACGTGACCCAGGCGCCGGCCGGCCTGCCCCGGCCGGCCGACGACCTCTCCGAGCTCGCTCCGACGGTGTGGCCGAAGGGGCTGCACCGTGGCGCCGACGGGGCGCTCCTCGCGGCCGGGGTCGACGTCCGCGATCTCGCCGCGGAGTTCGGCACCCCGGCCTACGTCGTCGACGAGGCCGACTTCCGGCACCGGTGCGCCGACTTCCTCGCCGCCTTCGAAGGCGCCGACGTGCACTACGCCGCGAAGGCCTTCTGCTGCCTCGAGGTGCTGCACTGGGTCGCCGAGGAGGGCCTGGGTCTCGACGTCTGCACCGGCGGTGAGCTCACCGCCGCGCTGCGCGCCGGCTTCCCGGTCGAGCGGATCGCCGTACACGGCAACAACAAATCGGTTTCCGAGCTCGAACGCGCTGTCGACGCCGGCGTCGGGCGGATCGTGGTCGACTCCTTCGTCGAGATCGCGCGGCTGGCGGCGATCGCCGACCGGCGCGGCATCCGGCAGCCGGTACTGGTCCGCGCGACCGTGGGGGTCGAGGCGCACACCCACGAGTTCATCGCGACCGCGCACGAAGACCAGAAGTTCGGGTTCTCGCTCGCCTCCGGTGCGGCGTTGGAGGCGGTACGCCGGGTCGAGGGTCACCGATCCCTCGACCTCGTCGGGATCCACAGCCACATCGGCTCGCAGATCTTCGACACCGCGGCCTTCGAGGTCTCCGCGCACCGCGCCGTGGAGCTGCTCGCGCAGATGCGCGACGAGCTCGGGGTCACCGTGCCGCTGCTCGACCTCGGTGGCGGGCTCGGCATCGCCTACACCGCCGCCGACGACCCGGTCGCGGTGGAGAGTGTCGCCGCGCAGCTCGTCGGGATCGTCCGGCGCGAGTGCGCGGCGATCGGATACCCGCTGCCCAAGCTCGCGGTGGAGCCCGGTCGGGCGATCGCCGGCCCGGGCACCATCACCCTCTACGAGGTCGGCACCGTCAAGAACGTCGACGACCTGCGTACCTACGTCGCCGTCGACGGCGGGATGAGCGACAACATCCGGACCGCGCTCTACGACGCCACCTACACCTGCACGCTCGCCTCCCGCGTCTCGTCGGCGCCGCCGATGCTGGCCCGCGTGGCCGGAAAGCACTGTGAGAGCGGGGATATCGTCGTCCGCGACACCTGGCTGCCGGCCGACGTGGTTCCCGGCGACCTGCTCGCCGTCGCCGCGACCGGCGCCTATTGCCGGAGTATGGCGAGCAACTACAACCACGTGCCGCGACCGCCGGTCGTGGCGGTGCGCGACGGGGCCGCCCGGCTGATCGTCCGGCGCGAGACCGAGGACGACCTGCTCCGCCTCGACGTCGTCACCCAGGAGGCGCGATGACCGCGCCGATCCGGGTCGCCCTCCTCGGCTGCGGTGTCGTCGGCAGCCAGGTCGCCCGGTTGATCGAAGACCAGGCGGGCGATCTTGCCGCCCGGGTCGGGGCGCCGGTGCAGCTGGCCGGGATCGCCGTACGCCGCCCGCAGCGTCACCATGACGTGCCGGACCGGCTGCTCACCGCCGACGCCCACGAGTTGGTGACCCGGGCCGACGTCGACGTCGTCGTCGAGGTGATCGGCGGCATCGAGCCGGCCCGGTCGCTGTTGCTCACCGCCATGAAGGCGGGCAAGTCGGTGGTCACCGCCAACAAGGCGCTGCTCGCCGAGGACGGTGCGGCGCTGCACGCCGCGGCCCGGGCGAGCGACGTCGACCTCTACTTCGAGGCGTCGGTGGGCGGCGCGATTCCCTTGTTGCGCCCGCTGCGCGAGTCACTCGCCGGCGACCGGATCACCCGCGTGATGGGGATCGTCAACGGCACCACCAACTTCGTGCTGTCCCGGATGGACGAGACGGGGACCGGCTTCGGGGAAGCGTTGGAGGAGGCGACCGCGCTCGGCTACGCCGAGGCCGACCCCACGTCCGACATCGACGGCTTCGACGCGGCGGCGAAGGCCGCGATCCTCGCCGAGCTCGCGTTCCACACCCGGGTCACCGCGGCCGACGTACACCGCGAGGGCATTTCCGACGTCACCTCGGCCGACGTCGTCAGCGCGCAGAGCATGGGGTGCACGATCAAGGCGCTGGCGATCTGCGAGCGGCTCACCGATCCGGGCGGCGAATCGGTGGCGGTGCGGGTGCATCCGGCGATGATCCCGCGCACCCACCCGCTGGCCGGCGTGGGCGACGCCTTCAACGCGGTCTTCGTCGAGGGCGACGCCGCCGGACAGCTGATGTTCTACGGCCGCGGCGCGGGCGGCCCGCCGACCGCGAGCGCAGTACTCGGAGACCTGGTGGCCGTGGCCCGCAACCGGGTTGCCGGTCGGCGCGGAGCGGGGGAGTCGGCCTACGCCGACCTGCCGGTCCGCCCGATCGGCGAGACACTGACCCGCTACCACGTCAGCCTCGACGTCCGGGACCGCGCCGGTGTGCTTGCTGCCGTCGCGCACGCCTTCGCCGAACACGACGTGAGCATCTCGACGGTGCGGCAGGAGGGCCGCGGGGACGACGCGACCTTGGTCCTGGTAAGTCACGTCGCGCCCGATGCGGCGTTGTCGCAGACGGTGCAGGATCTGCGTGGGCTCGACGTGGTCCGGGAGGTCACCAGCGTGATGCGGGTGGAGGGGGAGGCCGTCACATGACGTGGCACGGAGTCATCGCGGAATACGCCGACCGGCTTCCGGTCTCCCGGGACGACCGGGTGGTCACCCTCTACGAGGGTGGAACGCCGCTGCTCGCTGCGCCGGAGCTGACCCGGCGTACCGACTGCGAGGTGCTGCTGAAGGTCGAGGGCGCCAACCCGACCGGGTCCTTCAAGGACCGGGGCATGACGGTGGCGATCACCAAGGCGGTGGCCGCCGGGAGTCAGGCGGTGATCTGCGCGAGCACCGGCAACACCAGCGCGAGTGCGTCGGCGTACGCCGTGCGCGCCGGCCTGACCTGTGCCGTCCTGGTCCCGCAGGGCAAGATCGCCCTGGGCAAGCTCGCGCAGGCCCTGGTGCACGGTGCGCGGCTGCTGCAGGTCGACGGGTCGTTCGACGACTGCCTGACCCTGGCCCGCGACCTCGCCGAGCACTATCCGGTGACGCTGGTCAACTCGGTCAACCCGGACCGCATCGAGGGACAGAAGACCGCCGCGTTCGAGATCTGCGATGCCCTCGGTGCCGCTCCCGATGTGCACTGCCTGCCGGTCGGCAACGCCGGCAACATCACGGCGTACTGGCGGGGCTACGGCGAATACCACCGCGACGGAATCGTGCCGGACCGGCCGCGGATGTTCGGATTCCAGGCCTCGGGTGCCGCGCCGATCGTCACCGGCGCCCCCGTCGAGCGGCCGATCACCATCGCCACCGCGATCCGGATCGGCAACCCGGCCTCGTGGGGATCGGCGATCACCGCGCGGGACGAGTCGAAGGGCCTGATCGACGCGGTGACCGACCGCCAGATCCTCGAGGCCTACCGGCTCCTGGCCCGCAGCGAGGGAGTGTTCGTCGAACCCGCCTCGGCCGCCAGCGTGGCCGGCCTGCTCGCCACCGCCGCCGACGGCCGGCTGCCGTCGGGGAGCCGGGTGGTCTGCACTGTGACCGGCAACGGGCTGAAGGACCCCGACTGGGCGATCTCCGGAGCGCCCACGCCGGTGACCGTGCCGATCGACGCCGCGGCCGCGGCCGACGCGCTCGGGCTGGTGTGAGTTCCACCACGCCCGGGCGGGTGCGGGTGCGGGTCCCGGCGACCAGCGCCAACCTCGGCCCCGGATTCGACGCCGTCGGGCTGGCGCTGGCGCTCTACGACGAGATCGAGGCCGAAATCGCCGCCGACGGCGTCGAGGTCACCGTTGCGGGTGAGGGAGCCGCCGACCTGCCCCGCGACGGGCGGCATCTGGTGGCGACCGCCGCCCGGGCCACGGCCGAGGCGCTGCAGGTCGAGCTGCCGGGGCTCCGGCTGCGGTGCACGAACCGGATTCCGCAGGCTCGGGGGCTCGGTTCGTCGGCGGCGGCCATCGTCGCCGGCGTGCTCGCCGCGCGGGGGCTGATCGAGGACGGCGTACGACGCCTGGACGACGACGCGACCCTGGCGCTGGCCGCCCGCCTCGACGGGCACCCGGACAACGTCGCCGCGTGCCTGTGGGGTGGATTGACCTTGGCGTGGCGGGCCGACGGGCAGGATCACGCCGTCCGGCTCGAGCCCAGCGCCGACGTCGCCCCGGTCGTCTTCGTGCCGCCGTACACCTCCTCGACCGCGCAGACCCGCGGGCTGCTCCCGGCCACGGTCCCGCACGAGGACGCCGCCCACACGGCGGGCCGCGCCGCCCTGCTGGTCCACGCGCTGACCACGGCGCCCGCGCTGCTCATGGCGGCCACCGACGACCGGCTCCACCAGCCCTACCGCGCGCCCGCGATGCCGGAGTCGGCGAAGCTCGTGACCCGGCTGCGGGAGGCCGGCCTGCCGGCGGTGATCTCCGGCGCCGGGCCGAGCGTCCTGGTCTTCCTGCCTGCCGCGGAAGCGGCCGGGGCCCGGATCGAGGATTGGGCGCCTCCGGGGTGGACGGTCGCCCGGCTGGCGATCGACCAGGCCGGCGCCCGGGCGCGGGAGGGTACCTGACCAGTGCTCCGGGAATGCGGGTTCGCGGGTCAGTGTTGCCCAGGGTGAGCGGACCGACTAGTCTTGCTGCATCAGCCGCCAGTGGGCGTGCTCGAGGCGGAATTGCCGAAGTCGTTGTTTCCGGCGTACGTCGACAATCCGCATTCTCCGTGATTTCGGTCAGATGGTTCAGGGATCCTGCAGCGCATCATGACCGAGACAGGATGCGCCCTGGCTGCCCCGATCGTCGTCCACCACACGGTGGGTGACCCACCCGGCATTCGCCGGTCGCTCCGCACCGGCCCCGCATTCCGATGGGACCGTTCGTAGGGAAGGACCCCTCACTTGAGCGACATCACCGACGTCCGTACCGATGTGCCCGACTCCGCGGCACAGGGCGGCGTTTCACAACCGACCGGTTCGGCCGGTCGATCAACTTCCGCGGCGCGGGAGGATTCCGCACCCGCAGACGGGACTGCCCGCCCCCGCCGCCGCGCCGGATTGTCCGGAATGGTGCTTGCCGAGCTTCAGGAGCTCGCGCGCAGCATCGGGATCGCGGACACCGGTCGCATGCGAAAGAGCGACCTGATCGCGGCCATCAAGGCCAAGCAGGGCGGATCATCCGACGCCCCGGCTGCTTCCGCGCAGCCGGCGACCTCGACCGCTGGTGAGGCCCCGAGCCGGAGCCGCCGCAGCGCGCGTCGTCCGGCCGGATCACCGGCACCGGACGCCCGCTCCGAGACGGTCGAGCAGTCCGACCACACCGACCGGGCCGACCGCCCGGAGGCCAGCGAGCGTCCCGAGCCCGCTGCCGCGAGCTCCGGCGACCGGCCGGCCGCGCAGGGCGAGGGCACGGGCGGCGACAGCCCGCGCTCGGACAACCAGCAGCGCGACGGCCAGCGCTCGGACAACCAGCGCCGGCCGGACAACCGCCAGCGGGACAACCAGCGCTCGGACAACCAGCAGCGCGACGGCCAGCGCTCGGACAACCAGCGCCGGGACAGCAACAACCAGCGCGACAACAACCAGCGCGACAACAACCAGCGCTCGGACAACCAGCGCTCGGACAACCAGCGCTCGGACAACCAGCGTGACAACAACCAGCGCGACAACAACCAGCGCTCGGACAACCAGCAGCGCGACGACGACTACGACGGCGGTGGCGGCGGTCGCCGGCGGCGCGGCCGGTTCCGCGATCGGCAGCGGCGCAGCGGTGGGGGTCAGCGGGACCGCTTCGGCGGCGAGCCCGAGCCCGTGATCGCCGAGGACGACGTCCTGCTCCCGGTCGCCGGGATCCTCGACATCCTCGACAACTACGCGTTCGTCCGGACCCAGGGCTACCTGACCGGCCCGAACGACGTCTACGTCTCGCTGTCGCAGGTCCGCAAGAACGGCCTGCGCCGCGGTGACGCGATCACCGGCGCGGTCCGCCAGCCCCGCGAAGGCGAGCGGCGGGACAAGTACAACGCCCTCGTCCGCCTCGACACGGTCAACGGGCTGGAGCCGGACGAGGCGCGCAAGCGGCCGGAGTTCCACAAGCTGACCCCGCTCTACCCGCAGGAGCGGCTGCGTCTCGAGACCGAGCCGCACCTGCTCACCACCCGGGTGATCGACCTGGTGATGCCGATCGGCAAGGGCCAGCGTGCCCTCATCGTCAGCCCGCCGAAGGCCGGCAAGACGATGGTGCTGCAGGCGATCGCCAACGCCATCACCACCAACAACCCCGAGTGCCACCTCATGGTCGTCCTGGTCGACGAGCGTCCTGAGGAGGTCACCGACATGCAGCGGTCGGTGAAGGGCGAGGTCATCGCCTCGACCTTCGACCGGCCGCCGTCGGACCACACCACGGTCTCCGAGCTGGCGATCGAGCGGGCCAAGCGACTGGTCGAGAGTGGGCACGACGTCGTCGTCCTGCTCGACTCCATCACCCGGCTCGGGCGCGCCTACAACAACGCGTCGCCGGCCAGCGGCCGGATCCTGTCCGGTGGTATCGACTCGACCGCCCTCTACCCGCCGAAGCGTTTCCTCGGTGCGGCCCGCAACATCGAGAACGGCGGGTCCCTGACGATCCTCGCCACGGCGCTGGTGCAGACCGGCTCCACCGGCGACACGGTGATCTACGAGGAGTACAAGGGCACCGGTAACGCCGAGCTCTACCTCGACCGCAGGCTGGCCGACAAGCGGGTGTTCCCGGCGATCGACATCGATCCGTCCGGTACCCGCAAGGAGGAGATCCTCCTCCCGCCGGACGAGCTGGCGATCGTGATCAAGCTCCGCCGGGTGCTCCACGCCCTGGAGTCCCAGCAGGCGCTGGAACTGGTCCTGGACCGGCTGCGGAAGACGGCGACCAACGTCGAGTTCCTCATGCAGGTCCAGAAGACGACGACGATGTCTCCTCAGGACTAGCACCCCAACCTCGATCAGGGGACTAATCGGCGACCCTCCGGCGTTCACTCGCCAGTGCCGGCGGGTCCAGCGAAATGGACAGGTCTGGCACACTGGTGACGGAGCTCGGTTCCGGTTCACGTCCAGCACCATTCGGGCGACCCGGCGACCACGATGAAAGGACATCCGTTGAAGACAGGCATACACCCGGAGTACGTGACCACTCAGGTCACCTGTTCCTGTGGCAACACGTTCACCACCCGGAGCACGGCGAAGTCCGGGACCATGCATGCCGAGATGTGCTCGGCCTGCCACCCCTTCTACACCGGCAAGCAGAAGATCCTCGACACCGGTGGCCGGGTGGCTCGCTTCGAGAAGCGGTTCGGCAAGCGCGCGCGTAACGACGCCAAATAGCACCGACACGACGCCCGGCCCGTTCAGGGTCGGGCGTCGTGCGCTGTCCGGACCGGGTACGCCGACCAACCGGACGGCCGGCTCGAGAAGGAGGCAGCGATGAGCGACGTGACACCCGAGGCGCTGCCCGGGCTGCTCGCCGAGCACGCCGAGCTCGAGCGCATCCTCGCCGACCCGGCGGTGCACGGTGACCAGGCCCGTGCCCGCACCCTCAGCCGCCGCTACGCCCAGCTCGGTCCGGTCGTGGAGACCGCCCGCCAGCTCGAGGTCGCCCGCAACGACCGGGACGCCGCCCGCGAACTCGCCCACGAGGATCCGTCGTTCGCCGCCGAGGCGGCCGACCTCGACATACGGATCGACGAACTCCACGCCAAGCTGCGTGAACAGCTCCTGCCCAAGGACCCGAACGACGACAAGGACGTGATCCTGCAGGTCAAGGCCGGGGAGGGCGGCGAGGAGTCGGCCCTGTTCGCCGGCGACCTGCTGCGGATGTACCTGCGCTACGCCGAGCGGCGGGGCTGGCAGACCGAGGTGCTCGACGCCGAGCCGACCGAGCTCGGCGGCTACCGCGACGTCAGCGTCGGGGTCAAGGCGCGCGGCCGCGGCGGGGTGTGGAACCGGCTGAAGTACGAAGGCGGCGTACACCGCGTGCAGCGCGTTCCGGTCACCGAGTCGCAGGGCCGCATCCACACCTCGGCGGCCGGCGTACTGGTGCTGCCGGAGGCCGAGGACGTCGAGGTCGCGCTCGACCCGAACGACCTGCGGGTCGACGTGTTCCGCTCGTCGGGGCCGGGCGGGCAGAGTGTCAACACCACCGACTCCGCGGTGCGGCTCACCCACGTCCCGACCGGCACCGTCGTGTCGATGCAGAACGAGAAGAGCCAGTTGCAGAACCGGGAGGCCGCGTTGCGGGTTATGCGCGCCCGGTTGCTCGCGCTGGCGCAGGAGCGGGCCGACCAGGAAGCCGCCGACGCCCGCCGGAGCCAGGTGCGCACCGTCGACCGGAGTGAGCGGATCCGTACCTACAACTACCCGGAGAGCCGCATCTCCGACCACCGCGTCGGCTACAAGGCCTACAACCTCGACCAGGTGCTCGACGGCGACCTCGACGCGGTCATCGACGCGCTGACCCGGGCCGACGCCGAGGCGATGCTCGCCGACACCGACGCCGCGCCACCCTCCCGCTGACCCCGGTCCGTCCCGTGCCCCCCGACCCGAACCCCCACGACCGGACAAAACCCACTGGTAGTGGGTTATGGTCCACGACACGCCGTACGGACGGCCCACAACCCACTAGTAGTGGGTTGTGTCCAGGCGGCGGGGGTACGGCGGTCGCGGAGCTGGTGCGCCAGGGGAGTGCGCGGCTGCGGGAGGCCGGCGTCGCCAGTCCCGACCACGACGCCCGCGCCCTGCTCGCCCACGCCGTCGGCATCCCCACCGGGCAGCTCGCCGTCGTCGACCAGGTGCCCGCCGACGCCCGCGCCACCTACCTCGGACTGATCGAGCAGCGCGCCGAGCGGATCCCGCTGCAACACCTCACCGGGATCGCCGGCTTCCGCCGGCTCGACCTGGAAGTCGGGCCCGGGGTCTTCGTGCCCCGGCCGGAGACCGAGGTGCTGGTCGACTGGGGACTCGACCGGATCCGCGGACTACCCGCGCCCCTGGTGGTCGACCTGTGCGCCGGCAGCGGCGCCATCGCGCTCAGTGTCGCCGACGAGGCGCCGCACGCCCGGGTGCACGCGGTCGAGCGGGAGCGCTTCGCGGTGGCCTGGGCCGAGCGCAACAACGCCGCCGGCCGGATCGAGGTGCACCAGGCCGACGTCGACGGGGCGCTCCCGGAGCTCTCCGGAAAGGTCGACCTCGTGCTCGCCAACCCGCCATACATCCCGGATGGCGCGTCCGTCGAGCCCGAGGTGGCTCGCCACGATCCCGCCGCCGCCCTGTGGGGCGGGCCGGACGGGCTGGCGGTCGTCCGGATCGTGGCGGCCACCGCGGCCCGGCTGCTGCGGCCCGGCGGATGGTTCGGGGTCGAGCACGCCGACCGGCAGGGGGAGCGCGTACCGGCCCTCCTGAAAGAGATGGGAGGCTGGGAGCAGGTGACCGACCACCGCGACCTCGCCGGCAGGCCGAGGTTCGCCGCGGCCGTGCGGGCACCCGATATCCGTGGCCGCGACGCAGGAAGGAACGGTGCCCGGTGAGCCTCCTCTACGACTGCTCCGACCCGCAGGACCGGGCGGACGGCCTCACGGCGGCCGAGGCCGCGGTGAAACGGGACGAGCTCATCGTGCTTCCGACCGACACCGTCTACGGCCTCGGAGCCGAGGCGTTCAGCCCCAGCGCCGTCGACGCACTTCTCACGGCCAAGGGCCGCGGCCGCAACATGCCGCCCCCGGTGCTGGTCGGATCGTGGTCCGGCCTGGACGGCCTCGTCGTCGCCGTGCACCCCGACGCCCGGGACCTCATCGAGGCCTTCTGGCCGGGCGGGTTGACGATCATCGTCGAGCACGCGTCGTCGCTGGCCTGGGACCTGGGGGATACCCGGGGGACGGTCGCCGTGCGGATGCCGGCCCACCCGGTCGCGCTCGACCTGCTCACCCGGACCGGCCCCATGGCGGTCTCCAGCGCCAACCGCACCGGCTCGCCGGCGGCCACCACGATGGAGGAGGCGCGGGATCAGTTGGGCGAATCGGTCACCGTCTACCTCGACGGCGGCCCGTGCAGCGACCCGGTGCCGTCCAGCATCGTCGATCTGACCGGTTCCGACCCGGTCCTACGGCGGGTCGGCGCGATCAGCGCGGAGGCCCTGCGCGAGGTCGTTTCCGACCTCGTCGTACCGGACGACACCCCGGGGCACTAGCGTCACAACCCGCATATGTGGCGCGGTGATCGCCGTAGAGTTGAAACGCACCCACGGTCGAGGAGCATCACGATGAGCACACCGTTCTGGGGCCCGGATTTCGATGCGCTGGCTGCCGAGGATCCGGAGATCGCGGGGGTGGTGCTCGGCGAGTTGGAGCGCCTGCGCGGCGGGCTGCAGTTGATCGCCAGCGAAAACCTCACCAGCCCGGCGGTCCTGGCCGCACTCGGCAGCACGCTGTCCAACAAGTACGCCGAGGGTTACCCCGGCCGCCGCTACTACGGCGGCTGCTCCGAGGTCGACAAGGCCGAGGAGATCGGCATCGCCCGCGCCAAGGAGCTGTTCGGCGCCGAGCACGCCAACCTGCAGCCGCACTCGGGGGCGAGCGCCAACCTCGCCGCCTACGCCGCGCTCCTGCAACCCGGTGACACCGTGCTGGCCATGTCGCTGCCGCACGGTGGGCACCTCACCCACGGCAGCCCGGTCAACTTCTCCGGCAAGTGGTTCCACACCATCGGCTATTCGGTGAAGCGCGACACCGAGCTCATCGACTACGACGAGGTCCGCGACCTGGCCCGCGAGCACCGGCCGAAGATGATCATCTGCGGCGCCACGGCGTACCCGCGGCTGATCGACTTCGCCGCCTTCCGCGCCATCGCCGACGAGGTCGGCGCGGCCCTCATGGTCGACGCCGCCCACTTCATCGGGCTGGTCGCGGGCAAGGCGATCCCGAGCCCGGTGCCGTTCGCCGACGTGGTCACCTTCACCACGCACAAGGTCCTGCGCGGTCCGCGCGGCGGGATGATCGTGTGCACCGAGGACCTGGCGAAACGGATCGACAAGGCGGTCTTCCCGTTCTCGCAGGGCGGTCCGCTCATGCACGCGGTGGCGGCCAAGGCGGTCGCCCTGAAGGAGGCACTCCAGCCCTCCTTCCAGGACTACGCCCGTCAGGTGATCTCCAATGCCCAGGCGCTGGCCGACGGACTGGCCGCCGACGGGATGCGCCCGGTGTCCGGCGGCACCGACACCCATCTGGCGCTGATCGACCTGCAGCAGCTCGGCGTGACCGGGCGCGAGGCCGAGGCGCGCTGCGACGCCGCCCGGATCACGCTGAACAAGAACGCCATCCCCTACGACCCGGCCAAGCCGATGGTCGCGTCCGGGATCCGGGTCGGGACCCCGTCGGTCACCACCCAGGGCATGGGGGAGAGCGACATGAAGGAGATCGCCTCCCTCATCGGCCGCGCGGTCCGGGCCGACCCGGAGACCGACGCCGGCCGGGCGACGCTCGCCGACGTCTCGGCGACCGTCGAGGCGCTGGTCGGCCGATATCCGGCGTACCCACGTCCGGAGATCGCGGCGACGGCCGGGGGCTGACCCGGGCCGATGCGCGAATATGCCCTCGTCCTCTGCGTCGCCGCGGCGGTCACGTTTCTGCTGACCCCGATCGCCCGGCTCGTGGCGGTCAAGTGGGGGGCGATGCAACAACCGCGCGACCGCGACGTGCACACCATCCCGACACCGAAGCTCGGCGGTGTCGCGATGTACGGCGGGGTGGCCGCGGCGCTGCTCGTGGCGCACCGGATGCCGACGTTGCAGCGGACGTTCGCCAACTCCTCGGAGACCTCGGCGATCCTCATCGCCGGCGGTCTGATCTGCGCGGTCGGCGTGATCGACGACCGCTGGGGCCTCGACGCCCTCACCAAACTCGCCGGTCAGATCGTCGCGGCCGGCGTCATGGTGCTGCTCGGTGTGCAGCTGCTGCTCTTCTACCTGCCCTTCGGGGTCGGCACCGTGCTCCTCGGCCGGGACGAGGCGGTGCCGCTGACCGTCCTGCTCTGCGTCCTCGTCGTCAACGCGTTGAACTTCATCGACGGTCTCGACGGGCTCGCCGCCGGCGTGGCGGCGATCGCCGGTCTGGCGTTCTTCCTCTACGCCTACCACCTCGGAAAGGTCGGCTACGGCGACGTCGCCTATACGCCGACGCTGATCAGCGCCGTGCTCGCCGGGGCGTGCATCGGATTCCTGCCGCACAACTTCCAACCGGCCCGCACGTTCATGGGGGATTCGGGGGCGATGCTGATCGGCCTGCTGCTCGCCTCGGCCGCCACCACGGCGACGACCGCCGACCCGCAGTCCTTCGGCAGCCTGGCCGGTGCCCTGCCGCTGCTGCTGCCGCTGCTGATCCCGCTCATCGTGCTGGCGGTGCCGTTCGTCGACCTGGTCCTCGCCGTCGTCCGCCGGGTCAAGGCCGGGCGGTCGCCGTTCACCGCCGACAAGCTCCACCTGCACCACCGGCTGCTCGAGATCGGGCACTCCCAACGCCGCGCGGTGCTCCTGATCTACTTCTGGGCGGCGTTGTTAGCCTTCGGCGGGGTGTCGATATCGATCACGTCCAGCCCGGCGCTGGTGCTCTCGATGGTCGGCGCGCTCGCCGTCGTGGCCCTGGTCCTGTCGAGCATTCCGCGGCTCCGGGCGCTCCGTCGGCCCACCCGCTGAGCCGGCGTTCGGGGGTGGCTGCAGAGCCCGTCCGTCGCCCGATACCCCGACAGGTAAAGGGCTCATGACCGTGTGATAACGTCGCGACGTCCCGACCGAAGTGTGGGGATCGACCGGTTTTGGCCTCGCGCGTGGTGTGGCCGACCGGTCGATGTAGTCCTTAGGCAGATGCTGCCTGATCCCACTCCGCAGCCATCCGTGAGGGAGCCCGACATGCGAAAGCCTCTGCCGCGGTCATAGCGGTGACCGATCGTGCCCCAGCGCCAGCCGACGGTGTGGGATCTGGTCACCCTGGGCACGACAACGGTCGCCTGCCTGGTGGGTGGGCTCGTCGTGGGCCTGCTGGTGGACCAGCACCTGCACACCGTCCCCGTCTACACGCTGGTCGGCCTGGGGGTGGGCATCGTGGCTGCCGCACTGATCACATACGTTCGAGTTCGCAAGTACCTCAAGAGTTGAGAGGACGACGGTGGTGGTGAACGAAGGACCGGCGCTGCCGGCCGTACCCGTGCACGCAGCCGCGAACCTCCGGAAGTCGATGCTGCTGGCGCTTCCGGTCGCCGTCGTTGCGGTGGTCCTCCTCTGGGTGTTCGGCCATCCGCTCGCGGGCCTCTTCGTCATCGTCGGGCTCGGTCTGGGCGCGGTCAACAGCGCTCTGGTCCAGCGCTCGGTCGTGGGTTACGCCGGCAGCAGTGCGAGCCACCGCAAGCAGCGGTTCGTCGGCGGGGTCTTCGTCCGGCTCGGCGCCATCACGCTGGTGGCTCTTGCCCTCGTGTTGACGGTCCGGCCGGACGGCCTCGGAGTACTGGGAGGGCTCGCGATCTTCCAACTGCTGATGGTGGGCAACGCGTCGATGCCCCTGATCAAGGAGCTGCGCAAGGCATGAGGACGACAACGACGCCACCGGGGCCGGAGTTGACGCCATGAGCAGCACGCACTCGGTGCAGGCCATCGAGATCGAGATCAACAACCACATCGTCTTCGGGGGAATCAACGTCGACACGGTGTGGGCGACAATAGTCGCCGGCGCCGTGGTGATCATCCTGGGCCTCATCATGGCCCGCCGGGCGACGTCCGGGGTGCCGTCGGGGCTGCAGCTGTTCTGGGAATCGGTCGTCTCACAGGTTCAGGATCAGGTCGAACAGTCGATCGGCTTGCGGGTCGCGCCATTCGCCGTGCCGATCGGCGTGACGATCTTCGTCTTCGTCCTGGTGTGCAACTGGCTGGAGATTCTCCCGACGCACGGCGCCCTGCCGTCACCCACCGCCGACGTCAACCTGACGTTCGCCTTGGCCCTTGTCGTCATCGTGTGGGTGCACTGGTTCGGGGTGAAGCGCCGCGGGGCGAAGGAATACTTCGGTCACTTCTTCAAGCCGTGGTACCTCGCTCCGATCAACATCATCGAGGAGATCGCCAAGCCGGTCACCCTCGCGCTGCGGCTCTTCGGCAACATCTTCTCCTCGGCGATCATGCTGTCGTTGATCGCGCTGTTCCCGGCGTTCCTGCTGTGGCTGCCGAATGCGGTCTACAAGTTGTTCGACATGGCGATCGGCGTCATCCAGGCGTTCATCTTCGCGCTGCTGACCATCCTCTACTTCAGCTTCGCCGCAGCCTCCAATCAGGAGGATCACTGACGCCACCGTATTCTTCCCGGATCCACCTCCCCTGATAGCGCAGGCAGCTTCCTGCGCGGCAAGCGACAGTAGGAACGACAAAGGAGAGACATGGCTGTTTCCAATCACGCGGTGCAGCTGGCGGGTGCGTTCGTCGGCGGCGGCTTGGCACTCGGTGGCGGTGCCATCGGGGCGGCGGTCGGTGACGGACTCGCAGGTAGCCAGACGATCGCCGGTGTGGCCCGCCAGCCCGAGGCCCAGGGTCGACTGTTCTCGATCTTCTTCCTGACCGTCGGCCTCGTTGAGGCCATGTACTTCATCAACCTGGCGTTCATGGCTCTGTTCGTCTTCGTCTTGGCGAAGTAACCGAGGTTCTCATGCATACCGAAGCAGCGAGCATCTTCCTGATCCCGAATGCGACCTTCATCGCTGAGCTGGTCGCGTTTCTGGTCATCCTCGCGGTGTTGTGGCGCTGGGTCGTGCCGCCCATCCAGAAGGCGATGCGCGAGCGGCAGGAGCTGATCCGGACCCAGCTCGAGGAGAGTCGGGAGGCGAAGGAGAAGCTCGAGTCGGCCCGCTCGGAATACGAGGAGTCGCTGCAGGAGGCGCGCGCCAAGGCGGCGGAGATCCGGGAGAACGCACGGGCCGAGGCGCAGGCCATCGTCGAGGAGATGCGCACCCAGGCTCAGACCGAGGCCGACCGGATCAGGGTCCGCGGCGAGGAGCAGCTCGCCGCGCAGCGGCGCCAGGTCGTCGCCGAGCTGCGGACCGAGATCGGGGAGATGTCGGTGCAGCTCGCGAGCCGCATCGTCGGTGAGTCACTCGACGACGACGCACGCCGGCACGGCACCGTCGACCGGTTCATCGGGGAGCTCGACGAGCTGTCCGCCGGCGGTGACAGCCCGGACGTCACGGTGCCGCGCTGATGCACGGCGCCAGTAGGGAGTCGCTGTCCAGCGTCGACGCGAGGCTGGACGAGCAGCTGCGCGATGTCGACAGTGACGGCGCTCTGCAGGTCGGCGACGAGCTGTACGCCGTCCTGGGTGTGCTCGACGACGAACCGGTGCTGCGCCGGATGCTGGCCGACGCGTCGACGCCCGAGGCGTCCCGGGTCGGCCTGCTGGAATCCCTCTTCGGCGAGCGGGTGGGAGAGCGCACCCTCGAGGTCCTGCGGGACGCGGTCCGGGCGCACTGGTCCCAGCCGGCCGACCTCGTCGACGCGGTCGAGATCCTCGCCCGGCAGGCCACCTTCACCGGGGCGGATCGCGACGGGGCGCTCGACGAGGTCGAGGACGAGCTGTTCCGCTTCGGCCGGATCCTGGACGCCGAGCCGGAGCTGCAGACCACCCTGGGCGACCGGGCGGCGTCGACCGAACGCCGGCTGGAGCTGCTCGACTCGCTGGTCGCCGACCGGGTGCGGCCGGCCACCCGACGGCTGCTCGACCGGGCCGTCGCCGTACCGCGGGGGCGCAGCCTGGAGCGGACCATCGAAGACCTCTGTGACCAGGCCGCGGCCCGCCGCGACCGGTCGGTCGCCCGGGTGCGCAGCGCCGTACCGCTCAGCGACGACGAGCAGGAAAGGCTCATCGCGGCCCTCGCGCGGATCTACCGTCGAGATGTGGTCCTGCAGATCGATGTCGACCCGTCGGTGCTCGGCGGCCTGCTGGTGCGGGTCGGCGACGACGTGATCGACGGGACCGTCCTGCACCGGATCGACGAGGTACGCCGTGATCTCGCCGGCTGACCCGCGATCTCGCCGACCCCAGCATTGACACCCAGGGCCCTGATGACGACCACCGCACCCACCACGAGAGCAGAGACGAGACCCCCATGGCGGAGCTGACGATCTCCTCCGAAGAGATTCGGAGCGCGATCGAGAACTACGTGTCCTCCTATTCGCCGGAGATCTCCCGCGAAGAGGTCGGGACGGTGACCGACACCGGCGACGGGATCGCCCACGTCGAAGGCCTGCCCTCGGCGATGGCCAACGAGCTGCTGGAGTTCGAGGGCGGCGTCCTCGGTCTCGCGCTCAACCTCGACGTCCGCGACATCGGCGTGATCCTCCTGGGTGACGGCAGCAAGATCGAGGAGGGACAGGCGGTCAAGCGGACCGGCGAGGTGCTCTCGGTGCCGGTCGGCGACGCCTACCTCGGGCGGGTCGTCGACCCGCTCGGCCACCCGCTGGACGGCCAGGGTGAGGTCAAGACCACCGAACGCCGGCCGCTGGAGACGCAGGCACCCTCCGTCGTCGAGCGGCAGCCGGTGAAGGAGCCGATGCAGACCGGCCTCAAGGCCATCGACGCGATGACCCCCATCGGGCGCGGCCAGCGGCAGCTGATCATCGGCGACCGGCAGACCGGCAAGACGGCGATCGCGGTCGACACGATCATCAACCAGCGCGAGAACTGGGAGTCCGGCGACCCGAAGCGTCAGGTCAAGTGCATCTACGTCGCCATCGGGCAGAAGGCGTCGACGATCGCCACGGTCCGGTCGGCGCTGGAGGAGCACGGCGCGATGGAGTACACGACGATCGTGGCCGCGCCGGCCTCCGACCCGCCCGGCTTCAAGTACATGGCCCCCTACACCGGCTCGGCGCTCGGCCAGCACTGGATGTACCAGGGCCAGCACGCCCTGGTGATCTTCGACGACCTGACCAAGCAGGCCGAGGCCTACCGCGCGGTGTCGCTGCTGCTGCGCCGTCCGCCCGGCCGCGAGGCCTACCCCGGTGACGTCTTCTACCTGCACTCCCGGCTGCTCGAGCGCTGCGCCAAGCTGTCCGACGAGCTGGGTGGCGGGTCCCTGACCGGGCTGCCGGTCATCGAGACCAAGGCCAATGACATCTCGGCCTACATCCCGACCAACGTCATCTCGATCACCGACGGTCAGATCTACTTCGACCCGGACCTCTTCAACTCCGGGCAGCGACCGGCGATCGACGTCGGTAACTCGGTCTCCCGGGTCGGCGGAAGCGCGCAGATCCGGGCGATGAAGAGCATCTCCGGAACGATGCGTATCGACCTCGCGCAGTACGGCGACCTGGAGGCGTTCGCATCCTTCGGCTCGGACCTCGACGCCGCATCCAAGGCCCAGCTCGCCCGTGGTGAGCGGATCTACGAGCTGCTCAAGCAGCCGCAGTTCTCCCCGATGCCGGTCGAGCGGCAGGTCGTGGCGATCTGGGCGGGAACCACCGGCCAGCTCGACGACGTGCCGGTCGCCGACGTACGCAAGTTCGAGGCGGACTTCCTGGACTACGTGGGTCGTCAGCACGAGGACGTCTACCGCTCGATCAAGGACACCGGCGCGCTCGACGAGGAGAACGAGGCCCTCCTCAAGGAGGCGATCACGAACTTCCGGGACGGCTTCGAGACCTCCGACGGCTCGACCCTCGGCAAGGAGGCCGAGGCCGAGGCACTGGACGAGGACCAGGTGGGCAAGGAGACGGTCACCCGCTACACCCCGCCGAAGCCCGAGAAGAAGGACTGACCGATGGCGACCAGCCTTCGCGTCTACCGCCAGCAGATCCGGTCGATCGAGTCGACCAAGAAGATCACCAAGGCGATGGAGCTCATCGCCGCGTCGCGGATCGCCAAGGCGCGTGCGCGCGTCGAGGACAGCCGGCCCTACGCCGACGAGATCACCCGCGCGCTCACCGCGCTGGCCAGCAACGCGTCGGTGGATCACCCGCTGCTCGTGGAGCGGCCCGAGCCCCGGCGCGCGGCGGTGCTGCTGGTCACCAGCGACCGCGGACTGGCCGGTGGCTACAGCGCCAACGCGATCCGGCGGGCGGAGGAGCTGCAGGCGTTGCTGCGCGATGAAGGCAAGGAGCCGCGGCTCTACGTGATCGGCCGCAAGGGGGTCGGCTACTACCGGTTCCGCGACCGTCCCATCGTGGCGAACTGGACCGGGTTCTCCGAGCAGCCAGGCTATTCCGACGCGCGTGAGGCGGGCCAGACCCTGATCCGGGCGTTCCAGGCCGGCGGCGACGACACCGCCGAAGGCCCCGGAGAGGACGAGATCGAGGGCGTCGACGAGGTCCACATCGTCTACACCGAGTTCCGGTCCATGGTGACCCAGGAGCCGGTGGCCAAGCGGATCGCGCCGATGGTGGTCGAGGAGTCCGACGAGCCTCCGCCGGAAGGGGCGCTGCCGCAGTACGAGTTCGAGCCGGAGCCTGAGGCGCTGCTCGACGCGATGCTGCCGAAGTACATCACCACCCGGCTCTACTCGGCGCTGCTCGAGTCCGCGGCGTCGGAGTCGGCCGCCCGCCAGCGGGCGATGAAGTCGGCCAGCGACAACGCCGACGAGCTGGTCGAAAACCTGACCCGTGAAGCCAACCAGGCCCGCCAGTCCCAGATCACCCAAGAGATCAGCGAGATCGTGGGCGGCGCCGACGCGCTCGCCGCATCCGGCTGACGCGTCACCGATAAGCGGCCCACCGGCCGAGGGAGAGAGAGCAGCATGACGGCAACCGCCGAGCACGCCGAGACTTCGCAGGGCGCCGCGACCGGCCGAGCAGTGCGGGTGACCGGCCCGGTCGTCGACGTGGAGTTCCCCCGCGACTCGATGCCGATGCTCAACAACGAGCTGCTGGTCGACCTCGAGCTGGAAGGGGAGACCCACACCATCAACCTCGAGGTGGCCCAGCACATCGGCGACAACATGGTCCGGGCGATCTCGATGCAGCCCACCGACGGCCTCGTGCGCGGCGCCGCCGTCACCGACACCGGCGGACCGATCACGGTGCCGGTCGGCGACCAGGTCAAGGGCCACGTCTTCAACGCGCTGGGGCGCTGCCTCGACGAGCCCGACATCAAGCTGGACGGCGAGCGTTGGAGCATCCACCGCCAGCCGCCGCCGTTCGACCAGATCGAGGGCAAGACCGAGATGCTGGAGACCGGCATCAAGGTCATCGACCTGCTCACCCCCTACGTGCAGGGCGGCAAGATCGGCCTGTTCGGCGGCGCCGGGGTGGGCAAGACGGTGCTGATCAAGGAGATGATCACCCGGGTCGCGCGCAACTTCGGTGGCACCTCGGTCTTCGGTGGTGTCGGCGAGCGCACCCGTGAGGGCAACGACCTCTTCCTGGAGATGTCCGAGGACGGCGTCATCAACGACGCCGCGCTCGTCTTCGGTCAGATGGACGAGCCGCCGGGCACCCGGCTGCGGGTGGGGCTCTCGGCCCTGACCATGGCCGAGTACTTCCGCGACGTCATGAACCAGGACGTGCTGCTGTTCATCGACAACATCTTCCGGTTCACCCAGGCCGGTTCGGAGGTCTCCACGCTGCTGGGGCGGATGCCGTCCGCGGTGGGATACCAGCCGACCCTCGCCGACGAGATGGGCCAGCTCCAGGAGCGGATCACCTCGACCCGCGGTCACTCGATCACGTCGATGCAGGCGGTCTTCGTGCCCGCCGACGACTACACCGACCCGGCGCCGGCCACGACCTTCGCCCACCTCGACGCGACCACGACGCTGTCCCGGCAGATCTTCCAGCTGGGCATCTTCCCGGCGGTCGACCCGCTGACGTCGAGCTCGCGGATCCTCGACGCGCAGTACGTCGGCCAGGAGCACTACGACGTCGCCCAGCGGGTCAAGCAGATCCTGCAGCGCAACCAGGAGCTTCAGCAGATCATCGCGATCCTGGGTATCGACGAGCTCTCCGAGGAGGACAAGATCGTCGTCGGCCGGGCCCGGCGTATCCAGCGCTACCTCTCCCAGCCGTTCTACGTCGCCGAGCAGTTCACCGGCATCCCGGGCGTGTTCACCTCGCGCGAGGAGACCGTGTCGTCGTTCAAGGCGCTGTGCGACGGCGAGTACGACGACCTGCCCGAGCAGGCCTTCCTCAACTGCGGCGGAATCGACGACGTGAAGGCCAACGCGGAGAAGCTGCGCCGGTAACGGCCCGACGAAAGCGCACAGCGAAGGGGCGTTGACAGGACGCCACCGCTGGGGTGGAATCCTTTCCGATCTTCGGCTCGGATCGGTTACTTACCCACACCAGCGCTGGGAGTGCCCGTGCCCGCTCGTCGTCCGTCCCGGTCCGTTCTGCTCGTCACCGTTGCCGCGGCGGCCTGTGTCGTCGCCGGGGTGACCTCGGCCGGCGCCACACCGACGCCGGGTGCACCGGCCGCGCCGGCGGGCATCGAGGCGAAGATCCACGCGGTGATGAGCCGGATGACACTGGCCGAGAAGGTCGGCCAGATGTTCGTCTCCCACGTCTACGGCGACACCGCGACGACTGAGGCACCGTCCTACGTCGCGGCCAATCACGCGCTCTACGGCGACGACGTCGACAACGGTGCCGACCTGGTCGCCAAGTACCACCTCGGTGGGGTCATCTACTTCGCCTGGACCGACAGCCTGAAGAACCCGCAGCAGACCGCGGCGCTGTCCAACGGCCTGCAGAGCGCCGCGATGTCGGGATCGCCGGCGATCCCGCTACAGATCAGCACCGATCAGGAAGGCGGCATCGTCACCCGCATCGGCTCGCCCGGTGCGGTGTCGCCCGGAAACATGGCGATCGGCGCGACCTTCGACCCGGACAACGCCCGGGCCGCCGCGTCGGTCACGGGCGCCGAGTTGCGCGCCCAGGGCATCTCCGTCGACGACGCTCCGGTCGTCGACGTCAACACCAACCCGCAGAACGCCGCCGACGGGCCGCGCTCCTTCGGCGACGACCCCACCGCGGTGTCCCGCTTCGCCGCCGCCGCGGTCGACGGATATCAGCGCGCAGGGGTCGCGGCGCAGGCCAAGCACTTCCCCGGGCTCGGTGACACCACCGTCAACACCGACAACGGTGTGGCGATCACCAACGAGACCCGCGCGCAGATCATGGCGACCGACATCCCGCCGTTCCGCGCGGCGATCAAGGCCGGGGTGAAGTCGATCATGGCCGCGCACATCGTGGCTCCGGCGCTCGACCCCTCCGGCCTGCCGGCCAGCCTGTCCAGGCCGATCGTCACCGGGCTACTCCGCAACACCCTCGGCTACGACGGCGTGGTGGTGACCGACTCGCTCGGCGCCGGCGCGCTCGCGAATATTCCGCCGGACCAGGTCGCGCTCGACGCGGTGAACGCCGGCGACGACGAGCTGCTCATGCCGCCGCAGCTGCCCAGCGCGGTACAGGCGGTCATCGGCGCCGTACAGGACGGCACGATCAGTACCGCCCGGATCGACCGGTCGGTGTACCGGATCCTACGGATGAAGTTCCAGCTCGGGCTCTTCGACAACCCCTACACGACGTCGGCGGCGGTCGACTCCACCGTCGGAACGCCGGCCCACCTGAAGACGATGGCCCGGATCGCCCGGCGGTCGATCACCCTGCTCGACAACGCCGACCGGGTCCTCCCGATCGCTCCGGCGTCGGGCAAGCACGTACTCGTCACCGGCTGGGGCGCGACGTCGACCCAGACCGTCGCCGCCGACCTGACCGCGAAGGGGTTGACCGCGCAGGCCTACTACAACTCGGCGTACCTCGGTGCCAACCCGAGTCAGGCGGCCATCGATGCGGCGGTCGCCGCTGCGAAGCAGAACGACGTCGCGGTGGTCACCACTGACAACGCCTGGGGTGATGTCGGCCAGCAACGTCTGGTCGCGGCGCTGCTCGGCTCCGGTACCCCGGTGGTCGTCGCCGCACTCGGCGGCCCGTACGACGTCGCCTACGTCCCGGGCGTACGGACCTCTCTCGCCGCCTACGACTACCAGCCGCCGTCGCTGACCGCGCTGGTCGACACCCTGGTTGGGGTCGGCCCGACCGGTCGGCTCCCGGTCACGGTGCCCCGCGCGGACGGGTCCGGCACGCTCTTCCCGCGCGGCTTCGGGCTGTCCTACCGCGGGCGCTGAGCCGCGCGGGGGCCGACGTACGCTCGGTGGGTGCCGATCGATCCGCAGCGCCCGGGGCAGAGCGGACAGGGCTGGCTGGTCGTGGTCGGCTTCGTCGGCACGGTCGCCGCAATCGTCATACTGGCGATCTGGGCCGCCCACCACGGGTAGTCCGGTGGCCCCGGCGAGGCCGGATCAGTAGCGCGCCGCCGGATGGATACACTGCGGAAACCACTTGCATGTCGAAGGAGCGTTGGTGGCCACACTGCACGTCGAGCTTGTCGCCGTCGAACGGCCGGTCTGGTCGGGCGAGGCCACGATGGTGCTGGCCCGCACCACCGAGGGTGAACTCGGAGTTCTGCCCGGGCACATCCCGCTGCTCGGCGAGCTGGCCGCCGGAGGCGTGGTGCGGATCCGGCAGGAGGACGACCAGGAGCTGGTCGTCGCGGCGCACGGCGGATTCCTCTCGGTGACCGCCGACGGAGTGTCGATCCTCGCCGAGATGGCCGAGCTCGCCGACGAGATCGACGTATCGCGGGCCGAGGCGGCGCTGGAGCGGGCCCGGTCCGGAGACCATTCCGACGACGACAGGGACGCGAAGGACGCCGAGGAGCGCGCGCTCTCCCGCCTGCGCGCTGTGGGACAAGACGTCTAAGACGCACTCCCCAGCGAGGAACGGAGGGGCGAGAGCGGCGTGGAGCTGATCGAGATCGTCGCCCTCGTGCTCGCCCTGGCCGCCTGCACGCTCGCCGCCATCGTGCTGCGCCGCAAGTTCCTGCTCCGCGGCGGCGGCGCGGTCGACATGAGCCTGCGCCTGCGCACCGGAACGGTCGGTCGCGGCTGGGCGCTCGGCGTGGGCCGCTACGCCGGCGACGAGCTGCAGTGGTTCCGGGTCTTCACCTTCTCTCCCCGCCCCGCCCGGGTGCTCTCCCGCTCGGCGCTGCAGGTGTCCCGGCAGCGGATCCCGGCGGGAGCCGAGTCGTGGGCGGTGCAGTCCGGGGCGGTGATCATCGAGTGTCATACCGGCCCCGACCCGGTTCAGCTCGCGATGAGCGAGGAAGCCGTGACCGGGTTTCTCTCCTGGCTGGAGTCGTCCCCGCCGGGCTTCACGCTGCCCGGGTTCGCGCTCCGCTGACCGATGGGGCTGACGCGCCGGCGCCCGATGGTCAGTGGTCGCCGCCCGGCGCCCACAGCACGTCGCCGTCGGGGTTGGCGACCCGGCCCAGCACGAACAGGAGGTCGGACAGCCGGTTGAGGTAGCGGGCGGTCAGCGCGTTGGTGTGCTCCGGATCGGCCTGCAGCAGGGCCCACGCGCTGCGCTCGGCCCGCCGGGTGACGGTCCTGGCCACGTGCAGGAGTGCCGCGCCGGGGGTGCCGCCGGGCAGGATGAAGCTGTTCAGCGGCTCCAACCGGGCGTTGAAGTCGTCGCAGGCCGCCTCCAGGCGCTGGACGTAGCCCGACGTGATCCGCAGCCGGGCCTGCGTCGACTCCGGGTCGAGCGGAGCGCACAGGTCGGCCCCGACGTCGAAGAGGTCGTTCTGGACCCGCTGCAGGACCGCCCGGACCTCCTCGGTCAGATCGCCGAGCGCGATGGCCGCGCCGAGGGCGGCGTTGGCTTCGTCGACGTCGGCGTAGGCGACCAGGCGGGGGTCGGTCTTGGCGACCCGGCTGAAGTCGCCCAGCGCGGTGGTGCCGTCGTCGCCGGTCTTGGTGTAGATGCGGGTCAGATGGACGGCCATGGCGCCACCCTACGGCGCGATCGGGCCGCCCGCGGCGTGGCCGTGCCGAGCCCGGCCGGGCCGGTCCGTACGATGGCTCGGTGCCTCAGTTCCGAGTGTCCGGTGGAGCGCGGCTGGCCGGCGAGGTGCCGGTCACCGGCGCGAAGAACAGCGTGCTGAAGCTGATGGCCGCCGCCCTGCTCGCCGAAGGCACCACCACGCTCACCGCCGTACCCGACATCGTCGACGTCGCGATCATGAAGCAAGTGCTGCGGCGGCTCGGATGCGACATCACCGACATCGAGCCGGGGACGGACCAGCTCGCCATCGCCGTGCCGAGCCGGCCGAACAGCGAGGCCGACTACGACCTCGTGCGCCGGCTGCGGGCCTCGATCTGCGTCCTCGGTCCGCTGGTCGCCCGCTGCGGCGAGGCGAAGGTGGCGCTGCCCGGCGGGGACAACATCGGCTCCCGCGGGCTCGACATGCACATCGCGGGCTTGGAGCGGCTCGGTGCCGTCGTCACCAACGAGCACGGTTTCCTGGTCGCCTCGGCGGGCCAGCTGACCGGCGCCACCATCTGGCTGGACTTCCCGAGCGTGGGCGCCACCGAAAACCTGCTGATGGCCGCCGTACTGGCCAAGGGCACGACGGTGATCGACAACGCCGCGCGGGAACCCGAGATCGTCGACATCGCGACCATGCTGCAGGCGATGGGGGCCCAGATCTCCGGAGCGGGTACGTCGACCCTGGTCATCGACGGGATCGACTCGCTCAGCCCGGTGGTGCACCACACCGTGCCGGACCGCATCGTCGCCGGGACCTGGGCGATCGCCGCCGTCATGACCCAGGGCGACGTACTCGTCCGCCGGGCCGTGGCCGAGCACCTCGAGATCACGCTGGACAAGCTGACGACGGCGGGCGCCTCCATCGAGGTCGTCCCGGACGGATTCCGCGTCCGCATGCACCGCCGGCCGACGGCGATCGACGTCGTCACTTTGCCCTATCCGGGCTTCCCGACCGACCTGCAGCCGGCCATCATCGCGCTGGCTGCGGTGTCCGAAGGGGCGGCGATGGTCACCGAGAACATCTTCGAGGGTCGGTTCATGTTCGTCGACGAACTCTCGCGGCTCGGGGCGGACGTGCGTACCGACGGCCACCATGCCGTGATCCGCGGTCGCCCGCGGCTCTCCGGCGCGCCGGTGCGGGCCACCGACATCCGGGCCGGGGCCGCGCTGGTGCTGGCCGGTCTGGTCGCCGACGGCGTCACCACCGTGGCCGAGGCCAAGCACATCGACCGGGGTTACGCCGGCTTCGCCGGCCACCTGCGCGCTCTCGGCGCGGACGTCGAGCGGATCGACCTGCGGGACGACCAACTCTGAGCCGGTCGGCGCATCACGTCGTCGGTGGGGTCGGCGGCACGACCGCCTGAGCCCGCTCGGTGTCCTCGGCGAAGACGAGCAGCCGGATCCGGCCGTCCGGCCCGGCGTCGATGGTCGAGCGGACGTTCGCGTCGGAGAGCAGGGCGCGCAGCGCGTTCGCATCCGCTCTCGTGTCCACCACCGCCACCGGCCGGAGCAGCCCGGTGTCGCCGGATCGCGCCCGGGGGACCCAGCTGATCCGTCGGGGCCGGAAGGTCCACCGGAGAAGGAGCGCGAGCAATCCCACCACCACGAGCGCAATGACCGGATCAAGCGCTGCCGGGCTGCCGGACACTGCAATCAGCACAGGAGGAGTGTCGCACTGCGCCCCATTTTGCGCACGACGCAACGTATCAGCCGTCTCATACGTCTCTCCAAGAAGAAGGAGCGCACCGCGGGACGAATGAGGCGGGAGTTCGAATGCGAGCCACGACCGTACGTCCGGGTCAGCTGGTCGAGTTGGCCGGTCGGCTGGATGGGACCGGAACCGCGACGGCACGCGATGCGCTGCATCGCGCTCTGGCAGACGGCAAGGACGAACTCGTGATCGACCTGCGCGATCTCGAGCTCATCGACGCCACCGGGCTCGGTGTGCTCGTCGGCAGCCACCGACGGGCCGGGCTGATCGGCCGCCGACTGGTGCTGCGCGACCCACCGGCCCGCGTGGCGCGGATCCTGATGCTCACCCGGCTCGACCGAATTCTCGTGCTCGAGCGCACCGCAGTGTCCGCTCGGTGACCATCTCGTGCGTGCTGGGTGACGGTGGCTGCATTGAGGCTCGCCGACACTACTCTGCTTGCTATCGTTGATCACCGTGTCGCCGTAGACACCAGCCAGCAGGAGGACAGACCCGTGCCGAGTTCGACGGTCCGTTCCTCGTATGAGCAAGGTCTTGATCTCGAGACGATCGCCCGGCTGAGACTGGCGATCAGCCGGATCGGCCGCCGGATGCGGGTGCACGGGGGAGTGGGACCGACCTCGAGTCAGGTGTCCGCGCTCGCCACGGTCGAGAAGTACGGCCCGCTCCGCATCGGCGATCTCGCCTACCGCGAAGGCGTGGCGGCGCCGACGATGACTCGCGTCGTTGCGGCGCTCGACCAACTCGGTTACCTCGAACGCAAGGCCGATCCGGACGACCGCCGGTCCTCGCAGGTCGGCATCAGCGCCGCCGGACGGAATCTGCTCGAGACCCTGCGCCGCGACCGGACCGCCTACCTCGCCAACCGGGTCGCGACGCTGACCGAGGGCGAGCGCGCCCAACTGGTGACCGCTCTTCCCGTCCTCGAGGCGCTCGCGGCGGACGAGACCGCGCCGTAGCGGCTCATCCCCGATAGGGGACCTCGACCTGCCACTCGTCGCGCGGTTGCGTGTGCAGGCTCCAGTAGCGCTCGGCGATCTCATCCGGATCGAACGCGGTGCCCGGTGCGATGTCGCCGTAGACCGTCACGGTCGCTGCGTGGATGCCGCTCGGTCCGTACTGCTGGTGCAGGATTTCGGTGAGTGCGCGGACGCCGGCCTTGCCGAGCGAGAGGCTGGTGTGGCGCGCGTCGGGCTCGGGCATCCCGCCGGTGATGATGATGCTTCCGCCACCGTTCTCGGCCATCGCCGGCGCGAGATGCGTGGCGGCGGTCAGGGCTCCGAGGACATTCACGCTCCACGCGTGCAGGTGATCCGGCGTCGAGAGCTCGCCGGGAGCGTCGCGTCGGATCAGAGCCGCGTTGTAGATCAGCGCGTCCGGGGCGCCGTACTCGCTCCGGGCGGTATCGAGCGCCGACCGCAGGCCTACCTCGTCGGCGGTGTCCGCGGTGAGGGTCAGCACCGGCACGTGGAGTGGTTCGAGTGTCCGGGCGACGGTCTCCACCGTGCTGCTGCGGGCGATGAGGGTGATCGGCAGGCCCGCGCGGGCGAACCGGTGCGCGATCGACCCGCCGAGCCCGGGGCCGGCGCCGATGATCAGTGCTCCCGTCATGACGAGGTCTCCTTCAGCTCAGGGTTCGGCGTAGCGTGCGGGCATGGTGACTTACCGGCATGTGCTGGTCGAGCGCGAGGGCGAGTTCGCCACCGTGACCATGAACCGTCCCGAGCGGCGTAACGCGCTGTCGCTGGAGCACCTGCGCGAGCTGCAGGCCGCGTTCGCCACCGTCGGCGAGAGCGACGCGAGGGGTGTCGTCCTCGCCGGGTCCGGTCGGGTCTTCTCCGCCGGGCACGACTTCGCCGACGTCGCCGAGGCCGACCTGGCCGACGTACGGCGGCTGTTGCGCGTCTGCACCGACCTGATGCAGACCATCCAGACCATCCCGCAGGTGGTCGTGGCCCGGGTGCACGCGCTGGCCACCGCCGCGGGCTGCCAGCTGGTCGCCTCGTGCGACCTCGCCGTCGCCGCGGAGTCCGCGGGGTTCGCCGCACCTGGGGGCAAGGGCGGGTGGTTCTGCCATACCCCGATGGTGCCGATCGCGCGAAACGTGGGACGAAAAAGGGCATTCGAGATGGCGTTGACCGGCGACGTCATCGACGCGCGGACGGCGTACGAGTGGGGCCTGGTCAACCGCGTCGTCCCCGACGCCGAGCTGGAGAAGGCGACCCTCGACCTGCTCGACCGGGCGACCCGCGGGAGTGCGCGCTCGAAGGGTCTGGGCAAGCACGCGCTCTACGCCCAGCTGGACCGGCCCGAGCGGGACGCCTACACCTACGCCGTCGAGGTCATGGCCGCCGCGAGCCAGACCCCGGAGGCCCGGGAGGGGATGGCCGCCTTCCTCGCCAAACGGCCCCCCACCTGGCCCGCCTGACCGGCTCGCCCCGCCCGCTCCCGGTTCGTGCCCCCCGCCCACAACGCACTCCTAGTGCGTTGTGGTCCGCGACACGCCGTACGGCGATCCCAAAACGCACTAGTAGTGCGTTTTGAGCAGCCGGGCGCACCACCCGCGGCACCGGCGCCCGCCCGCCCCGCCGCCCGGACAAAACCCACTAGTAGTGGGTTTTGGTCCACGACACGCCGTACGGGGTGTCCAAAACCCACTACTAGTGGGTTTTGTCCACGGGCTCTGGCTCAAGTTCAGGGTTGGGGCGGGTGGTGGGTGGGGTGGTCGGCTGGCGGGGCGGTGTGGATCCAGTAGCCTCCGCCGGGTGCGGCTCGTCATTGCGCGGTGTTCGGTCGACTACGTCGGGCGACTGACCGCTCACCTGCCCATGGCGGCGCGGCTGATTCTGGTCAAGGCGGACGGGTCGGTCGCCATCCACGCCGACGACCGGGCCTACAAGCCGCTGAACTGGATGAGTCCGCCGTGCACGCTGCACGAGGCCGACGGCGTCTGGACGGTGGCCAACCGTACCGGCGACCAGTTGGTGATCACGGTCGACGAGGTGCTGCACGACTCGAGCCACGAGCTCGGCGTCGACCCGGGGCTGGTCAAGGACGGCGTCGAGGCACACCTGCAGGAGCTGCTGGCCGAGCACATCGAGACCCTCGGCGCCGGCTACCGGCTGGTACGACGGGAGTACCCCACCGCGATCGGCCCGGTCGACATTCTGGCCCGTGATCCGGACGGGGGCGCGGTGGCGATCGAGATCAAGCGGCGTGGGGAGATCGACGGGGTCGAGCAGCTCACCCGTTATCTGGATCTACTCAACCGAGACCCGCTCCTGGCGCCGGTGCGCGGGGTCCTCGCGGCACAGGAGATCAAGCCGCAGGCGCGGGTCCTCGCCGCCGACCGAGCCATCGGGTGTCTGACGCTCGACTACGACGCGTTGCGGGGGGTCGATGACCCGACTCAACGATTGTTCTGATTGACCTGAACGTGAGTTTGCAGGGTGAAAAAGGCACCTTTGGGCTGCCCCGGGCGGCCCGGACTTGCCGCCTTGACATGCCCGGCTCGCGGTGCGAGGGTCGTCGGCAAGCGTTTTCCCGCCACCTCCAGCGGGTATGCATCGGCCGCGGCTAAAGCCGGCGTGCCAGAGGTAGGCAGAGAAGGGATGAATTCAGTGAGTATTGGTGCAGGCCTTTCCCGGCGAAGGTTCTTGTATGGATCGGCGGCGGTGGCGGGTTCCGCCATGTTGACCGCGTGCACCAGCAGCTCCGGCTCGAGCTCCAGCGGCGGAAGCAATGCCGCAGAGAGCACCGCGAAGGGCTCGGCGAAGAAGCCGCTCCCCGTTCCGAAGAGCTTCAACGAGGCGCCCGCGCTCGCCAGCCAGACGAAGGCCGGAAAGATGCCGGCCGTCGCGAAGCGGCTCCCGGAGACTCCCCTGGTCGTCCCGCACAACTGGGTCCAGCAGGGCAAGTACGGCGGCACGCTGAACATGATCGTGTTCTCGAGCCAGGGCACCGCGAAGGCCGACTCCAACCGCGAGTTCTTCTACGGCCACTCCCCGCTGAGGTGGCTCAACGACGGCCTCGACGTCGCGCCGGGACTCGTGCAGTCCTGGTCGTCCAACTCCGACGCCTCCGAGTGGACCCTGCACTTCCGTAAGGGCCTGAAGTGGTCGGACGGCACGCCCTTCAGCGTCGATGACGTGCTGTTCTGGTGGGAGGACATCATCCTTCCGGGCCACTACGCGCAGACGCCCCCGGACGCATGCCGGTCGGCCAACGGCACCCTGTGCAAGATGTCGAAGGTCGACAACCTGACCCTGAAGCTGAGCTACGACGCACCCCAGCCGATCGTCGACGGCCATCTCGCGTCCTACGCCAAGGGCGCCATCGGGCTCAACGGTGCGATCTGGGTGATCCCGAAGCACTACGCCAAGCAGTTCCACCCGAAGTACAACCCGAAGCGTCCCGAAGAACTGGGACTCGGTCGGTGGCCTGTGGGAGCAGAAGACCGACTGGATGCGCAATCCCGACTGCCCCACGATGATCGGTTACAAGTGCAAGTCGTTCGACAACAACAAGGGCGTCGTACTCGAGCGCAACCCCTACTACTGGGTGGTCAGCAAGGACGGCGACCAGCTGCCCTACATCGACGAGATCGTCTTCACCAACGTGCAGGACGCCCAGGTCGGCAAACTGCAGGTGCAGCAGGGCAAGGTCGACTACTGCCACGGTCCCTTCAACCAGATCGACCTCTCGGACGTGTCTGCGCTCAGCCAGTCGAAGGAGAAGGCCGGCATCGAGATCAACCTGTGGGACAGCGGATCCGGCACCGGGTCGATGTTCTTCCTCAACTACGACTATCCCGACGCGAAGCTGCGCAAGCTCTTCCGTGACGCTCGCTTCCGCCAGGCGCTCTCCTACGCCTTCGACCGGGACTGGGCCCGCAAGACGCTCTATTACCAGCAAGGCCAGAAGACGACCGGCACGCTCGGGGTGAAGTCGCTCGAATTCCAAGGCGCTGACGGTCAGCAGGTCTACAAGTCCTGGGCAAACTCCTACATCAAGCATGACATCAGCAAGGCGAAGAAGCTGCTCGCGGACATCGGACTCAAGGACACGAACAACGACGGCTATCTCGAGTTCCCCGACGGCAGCAAGCTGAGCATCGACATCGAGTACTCCGCCGACATCGCCCAGAGCGAAGGGGCGAAGGACGACCAGCTGGTGCAGAACGCCAAGGACATCGGGGTCAAGATGGTACGACGCCCGATCCCGCCGGAGTCCTACAGCGATCAGTGGGAGGCCGGTCAGCTCATGTCCCACACGAACTGGGAGGTGAGCAACGGCGCGACCTGTCTGATCTCCCCGATGTGGCTGGTGCCGATCGAGAACTCCCGGTGGGCCCCGCTGGAGGGCTCGTACTACTCGGTGATCGGCACACCGGAGGAGCACACCGAGAAGAACGTCAACCCGTGGAAGCGCCACCCTCCGCGGCTGGAGCCTGAAGCTGGCGGCCCGATCGCAGCGCTGTGGAAGCTCTACGCGAAGACGAAGCGCGAGCCGGACGTCATGAAGCGCACCCAGCTGGTGTGGGAAATGATGAAGATCCACGTCAAGGAAGGCCCGTTCTTCATGGGCTGCGTCGCGGACTTCCCCAACGTCGTGATCGCGAAGACGGCTCTGCGCAACGTCCCCACCCACGAAAACCTCGCCACCGGGGGTATCACCAACCCGTGGCAGGTCCCGTGCCCGGCGATCTACGACCCGGAGAGCTTCTACTGGGACAGCCCGGACCAGCACAGCGCCTGACCCTCGGTCAGTACCGTTGGCGCCATGACCGACTGCGCCGGCGGCGCTGCTCCCGCAGGCACCTTCACCTCGTCCGACCCGGCCACCGGCGACGTCGTCGGATCGTTCCCGGTCTATGACCGGGCCGCGGTCGACGCCGCCGTCGACCGGGCCCGCGACGCCGCGGCGTGGTGGGCAGGCATCGGCTTCTCGGGGCGGGGCGACCGGCTGCGCGCGTACGCCGCCGTACTGGCCCGCCGGATGCGCGAGCTGGCGGAGCTGATCCACCGCGAGGGCGGCAAGCCGGTCGACGACGCCCTGCTCGAGCTGGTCCTCACCGTCGACCATCTGCGGTGGGCGGCCGGGCACGCCGAACGGGTGCTGCGCCGCCGGAAGGTGCCGCCGGGCCTACTCATGCCCAACGTCGCCGCGTCGGTCGAATACCTGCCCTACGGCGTGGTCGGCGTGATCGGGCCCTGGAACTACCCCGTCTTCACCCCGATGGGGTCGATCGGTTACGCCCTCGCCGCCGGCAACGCCGTGGTGTTCAAGCCCAGCGAGCACACCCCGATGGTCGGCCGCTGGCTCGCGGAGGCGTTCGCCGAGGTTGTCCCGGAGCGGCCGGTGTTCCAGGTCGTTACCGGACTGCGCGACACCGGCGCGGCGTTGAGCGCGGCCCGGGTCGACAAGATCGCCTTCACCGGCTCCACCCGGACGGCCAAGCAGGTGATGGCGGCGGCGGCCGCGTCCCTGACGCCCGTCGTCATCGAGTGCGGTGGGAAGGACCCGCTGATCGTGGCCGAGGATGCCGACCTGGACGCCGCCGTGGACGGGGCGCTGTGGGGCGGCTTTACCAACGGCGGGCAGACCTGCGTGGGCGTCGAGCGGGTCTACGCCGTCGACCCGGTCTACGACGACTTCGTCGCGCGGCTGGCGAGTCGCGCGCAGGCGCTCCGACCGGGCTCGGACCGGTGGGCGAGCTACGGCCCGATCACCGTCCCCGACCAGATCGACGTGATCCGCCGGCACATCGACGACGCCCTCGCCCGCGGTGCCCGCGCGGTCGTCGGCGGCCCGGAATCGGTGCGCCCGCCGTACATCGACCCGGTGGTCCTGGTCGACGTACCGCCCGATGCCGCCGCGGAGCAGGAGGAGACGTTCGGGCCGGTGCTGACGGTGAGCCGGGTCGGCAGCCTCGACGCGGCGGTGACCCGCGCCAACGGCACGGGCTACGGGCTCGGCGCGACCGTATACTCGCGTGAGCGCGGCGAGGAGCTGGCCCACCGATTGCGTACCGGCATGGTGTCGGTCAACTCGGTCGTCACGTTCGCTGCCGTGCCCGCGCTGCCCTTCGGCGGGGTCGGGAGTTCGGGCTTCGGCCGGATCCACGGTGCCGACGGCCTGCGAGAGTTCAGCCGGGTCCGATCCGTGTCCCGCGCCCGGTTCCCGTCTCCGCTTGCGGTCATGACGTTCCGCCGCAGCGAGCGGGCGGTGTCGCGGCTGGTGAACACCGTGCAGCGGATCTACGGTCGGTGACCGCCGCCGGATCCCCAGTCGTATACCACTGAGCTGCGCACGATGATGTCCTGCACCGACCGGTTCCTGGTGTTGACCGCGCACCACAGCACGCCGATCGGGAAGACGACGCACAGCAGGGCCCGCAGCGCCGCGCCGGCCCACCGCATCCGGCCCCCGCGGAAGTTGACGACCCGGAGCCCGAGGACGTGGTCGCCGTAGGTGCGCTCGGCGGTCGCCCAGCACACGGTCAGGTAGCCGATGGACAGTGCGCCGGAGATGGTGACCACCACACCCCAGGTCACGGTGGGGAAGTGGAACGACGTCGGGTTGAAGAGCAGGAAGACGGCGCACGCGGCGAGATAGATGATGCCCAGCGCGGCGAGCAGGACGAGGAAGTCGACGATGTTGGCCAGCACCCGGCTCACCACACCGGCCCGCAAACCCTGGTAAGGCACGGCCGCCGAGGGCAGCACCGACACCTGCTTCGGAACCCGCCGGCGTGCGCTACCGGTCGTCATGGTGCTCATCCGTACTCGTCGTCACCAGGTCTTCGGGGGGGTGCGCGGCCGCGCCGTCCCCGTCGGGGATCGTCAAGCCCGCGACGTCGGTACGCCGGGCCCGCCGCCGCAGCAGCAGCCGGTCGACGGCGCGGCCCACCATCTCGTCGGCCTGGATGCCCTGCAGTCGCACCTCACGCACGGCGTCCGAGGTCATGACGCCGGTGGACTGCCGGATGATCTCCGGGAGGTCGAGGGCGTCGACGACGTAACGGGCGATGCCGACGATGTCGATCCGGTCGATGACCGCGTCCATGTCGAGCTTGGCCGCCACCGCGTCGACGTCGACCCGGTCGACGATCGCGTCGATGTCCACCCGGTCGACGATCGCGTCGATGCTGATCCGCGCCGCCACGGCGTCGATGTCCAGCTTGGCCGCCACCGCGTCGACGTCGACCCGGTCGACGATCGCGTCGATGTCCACCCGGCGCACGATGCGGTCGACGTCGATCGACGCGGCGATCGCGTCGATGTCCACCCGGCGCACGATGCGGTCGACGTCGATCGACGCGGCGATCGCGTCGATGTCCACCCGGCGCACGATGCGGTCGATGTCGACCCGGGCCACCGCGGCATCGAGGTCGACCTCCTCGATCACGCCGTCGAGGTCGACGTGTTCGAGCACGATTCCGGTCAGGTCGAGCTGATTGAGCACGGCCGTCACGATCCGGGGGATGAGCACCCCGGCCAGCCGGGCGGTGTCGTGCTCGGCGGCGACCCGGGCCCGCCGGCCCCGCTCCGCCGCGCGGTTCAGCCCGGTCCGGGGCAGGCCGGCGGCCGCGGCCAGGGTCGGGCGCGCGACGAGCGAGACGACCGGACCGGCCGCCCGGCCCACGGCACCGATGCCGCGCCAGGTGAGTTCCGTCGTCTCGATACCGAGGCCGATGGCCGCGTCGACGATCCGTGGTGCGGGCTCGGCGGATCCGTCGGAGTCCGCCGGCTCACCCGGGCGGGCCTGCCGGAGGAGTCCGATCGTCAACGAGGCGGCGCCGAGTAGGAGGCCGCCGACATCGGCAACCGATCGGCGTGAAGCCTCCACCGGCGTCGTGTCTGGATCCATCAGCGGCTCCTCGGACGACCTTCATCATGAACGGTTGCGGGTCGCGATGCCACGATTTCAGCCGATGGGCCGCTTCCGTCCTCGCCGACGAGCCGGGAATCGGCGCCGCTGACTACAGTGGCGGGGTGAGCCGACGCCGACCGCCCCGCCCCGACAGGCACCGGCCGGTGTTCGGCTCCGATCGGCAGGAAACCTGGAGCGACGAGGACTACGTCGTCCGCCCGCTGACCGGGAGCGCAAGCACCCGGGTCTACCGGTGCCCGGGCTGTGACCACGAGATCCGCCCGGCGACCCCCCACGTGGTGGTGTGGGCGGTCGTCGACATCGACGCCGATCACCGACGGCATTGGCACACCGCCTGTTGGCGGGCGCGGGAGCGTATCGCCCCGGTCCGCCGGCGTGCCTGACGACGATGCCGGACATCCGCGGCAACACCGTGCTGCCCGCCGATCGCCGTGCGGTCACCCTGCACACCTCCGACGGCCTCGAACTGGTCGGCGAGCTTGCCCTGCCGGAAGATCGTCCGCCGGTCGCCACCGTCGTGTGCCTGCACCCGCTGCCGACGCACGGCGGGATGATGGACAGCCACCTGTTCCGCAAGGCCGCCTACCGGCTGCCGGCGCTCGCCGGTCTCGCCGTACTGCGCTTCAACACGCGGGGGACCGAGAGCGACCACGGTCGCAGCGCGGGCGAGTTCGACGGCGGCGAGAGCGAGCGGTACGACGTCGCGGCCGCGCTCGATCTCGTCGACTACGAGGACCTGCCCGCACCGTGGCTGGTCGGCTGGTCCTTCGGGACCGAATTGGCGCTCCGGCACGGCTGCGACGCCGACGTCGTCGGCGCGATCCTGATCTCGCCGCCGCTGCATACGGCGACCGACGCCGACCTCGACGCCTGGGCGGAGTCGAAGAAGCCGCTCGTCGCCATCGTCCCCGAGTTCGACGACTACCTGCGTCCGGATGCCGCCCGGGACCGCTTCGCGCGGGTGCCGCAGGCCGAGGTGGTCGCCGTACCCGGTGCCAAGCATCTGCTGGTCGGCTACACCGAGACGGTGCTGGACGAGATCGTCCGGCACATCGAGCCGGCCGCCTTCCCGCTGCCCCGGACCTGGCCGGAGACCTGATGGCGCTCTTTGAACTGTTGGACAAGACCGCCCTGGTGACCGGCGCGTCCCGCGGCATCGGCCGGATGATCGCGGTCGCGTTCGCCGAACGCGGCGCGGACCTCGTCCTGGTCAGCCGCAACGCCGAGGCGCTCGCCGACGTCGCGGCCGAGGTCGAGCTGCTCGGTCGGACGGCACTCGTGCTCCCCACCGACGTCACCCACCGCAGCGCCGTCGAGGAGACGGTGGCGACCGCCATCGACGGGCTCGGACAGATCGACATCGTCGTCAACAACGCGGGCGGCACGTCCTTCGCCGTTCCGTTCACCGAGATGCGCTTCTCCGGCTGGGAGAAGGTGATGCACCTCAACGTCGATGCGATGGTGCATGTGCTGCAGGCGGTGGGACCGCACATGATCGAGCGCGGCTCGGGTTCGGTGATCAACGTCGCCAGCGTCGCCGCGCTCGGCGGCACACCGACGCTCGCGCCGTACGCCGCGTCGAAAGCGGCTGCGGTGTCGCTGACCCGCACACTCGCACTGGAGTGGGCGGAGTCGGGTGTACGGGTCAATGCGCTGTGCCCGGGGTGGACGGCCACCGACCTCAATCGGGTGCTCTGGGAGGACCCGGACGCGTCCCGCTCGATGACCGACGAGATCCCGATGGGTCGCTGGGGGAGGGCGGAGGAGATGGTGGGGCCGGCCGTGTTCCTCGCGTCCGAGGCCTCCTCCTACATGACCGGCCACACCCTCGTGGTCGACGGCGGGCTCAGCGCGCGCTGAGCCGCGATGTGAGCGGTACGGTACGCAGATGCCGTCCGTGCACCTGCAACACCGTGACTCCGGCCGAGGTACGCCGATCGTCCTGCTCCACGCGTTCCCGCTGTCGAGTGCGATGTGGTTGGCGCAGCGCGAGGCGCTGTCCGCGTCGTACCGGATGATCACCCCCGACCTGCGGGGATTCGGGGGCACCCAGATCGGTCACGACGAGCCGTCGCTGGATCACTCCGCCGACGACGTCGCGACGATGCTCGACGACCTGGGTCTCGACCGCGTCGTGCTCGGCGGGCTGTCGATGGGCGGTTACGTCGCCATGGCCTTCCTCCGTCGCCACCCGGATCGCGTCTCGGCGCTGGTGCTCGCCGACACCAAGGCGACCGCCGATCCGCCTGCAGTGCGGGACAATCGGGAGCGGATCGCGGTCGAGGTCACGGGGGCGGCCGGCACGCAGATCCTCGTCGACGAGGTCCTTCCCTCGCTGATCGGGCCGACGACCGTCGAGGAGCGACCGCTCGTGCTCGGCCGGGTGCGTGGCCTGGTGCAGGCCGCACCGACCAACGCGGTAGCCTGGGCGGAGCGGGCGATGGCGGCTCGCCCCGATTCCCTCGACGTACTGGCGGCGACCGATGTGCCGGCGCTCGTCATCGTCGGAGAAGAGGACAAGCTGTCCACTGTGGACGATGCCGAGGCGATGGTCGATGCGCTGCCCGCCGCCCGCCTCGTTGTGATCCCCCGCGCGGGTCATCTCACCGCGGTTGAGGAGCCGGACGCCTTCACCGCCGCGGTCGAGACCTTCGTCGCGGCGGTGCCTCGCCGCGCGGATGTTCCGGAGCCTCACTAGGCTCGTGGGCATGGCAGACATGCGCTATCGCCCGCTCGGTGACTCGGGCCTCGTCGTATCGGTCGTGGGCCTGGGGTGCAACAACCTCGGCCGGGCCGGCACCCGGACCGCCGATCTCGACGGCAGTCGCGAGGTCGTCGACACCGCGATCGACGCCGGCATCACCCTCTTCGACGTCGCCGACATCTATGGCGCCGAGCCGGGATTGTCCGAAGACCTGCTCGGGCAGAGCCTCGTCGGGCGGCGGGACGACGTACTGGTGGCGACGAAGTTCGGCATGGACATGGCCGGCGCCAACGGCCCCGACTGGGGCGCGCGCGGCTCCCGGCGTTACATCCGGCGGGCGGTCGAGGCGTCGCTGCGCAGGCTGCGTACCGACTACATCGATCTCTACCAGTACCACGCCCCGGACGGCGTCACGCCGGTCGACGAGACACTCGCCGCGCTCGGCGAGTTGGTCGACGAGGGCAAGGTGCGTTACATCGGCTCGTCCAACTTCGCCGCCTGGCAGGTGGTCGAGGCGGAGTTCGCCGCGCGGTCGGCGAGCATCCCGCGGTTCATCAGCGCGCAGAACCACTACAGCCTGCTCGAGCGCGGGCCGGCGGCCGAGCTGGCCCCGGCCTGCCAGGCCTACGGTGTCGGGCTGCTGCCGTTCTTCCCACTCGCCAACGGCCTGCTCACCGGCAAGTACCGCCGGGACGAGAAGCCCTCGGCGGGTACCCGCATCGGGGACAGCAAGCCGCAGTTGCACGAGAACGCCGACTGGGACCTGCTCGAGGCGTTGCAGGGCTACGCCGACGAGCGCGGCATCTCGATGCTCGACGTCGCGATCGGGGGGCTCGCCGCGCAGCCCGCGGTGACGTCGGTGATCGCCGGCGCGACCAGCTCGGAGCAGGTGAAGGGCAATGCCGAGGCGGGGCTGTGGGAGCCGTCGGCGGCCGACGTCGTCGCGCTCGACGGCGTGCTGAGCTGACCGCCGGTCGCGACTGAGTGCCGGGCTAGGGCTAGGGCTACGGCGTACCGGCGTCGAGCCGTCCGGGGATGTCCGCGACCAGGCGCCCGATCGTCGCGAGCTGTTCGAGGACGTGGGACCGGGCGATGTCGAGCTCCTCGACCTGCCGGCGGGCCTCCGCCACCAGGTGATCGGCCTGCTCCTGGGCCTCTCTGACGCGACGCGCCGCCTCGGCGAGGGACTGGGCCCGACGTTCCTGGTCGGCCCGGCTCTCCTCGGTACGGCGGGACCGTAGGGCGATCTCGAAGTCGGCGCTGGCCTGGTCACGTTCGGTCTGCGCGATGTTGACCAGCCGCCGCGCGTGGGTCTCCGCGTCGCCCCGGACCTGCTGGGCGTGCGCCTCGGCCTCTCCGCGGACCCGAGCGGCGTACTCGTCGCTCTCGCCCCGCACCCGCTGGGCGTGCTCGTCGGCCTCGCGTCGGGTGCGGGCGGCGTATCCGTCCGCCTCGCGGCGGCTCGCCTCGGCGCGCTGCTCGGCCTCGGTGATCAGGGCGGCGGCGTCCCGATCGGTGGCCGCCCGGATTGTGCCGATCTCTCCCTCGAGGCGGGACAGTTCCGCGCGCTGGGCCGCGGTGTCCTCGAGCGCCTTCTGCCGGATCGCGTTGCCCTCGGCTTCGGCCAGCCGCAACATCCCGGCGATCCGCTCACCCATGTTCTCGAAGGTCGGCAGCCCGGTCTTCTCGAGCTTGACCCGCAGCGACTCGATCTCGCCGTGCGCGCCGGCCAGCTGGCTGGCCAGGTCGGCGGACCGGGCGGCTGCGGCGTCCCGGTCGCCCGCTGCGATCCGCAGCGCCGCCTCCAACCGCTCCACGTGCTCCTCGACCTGTCCGCGGTCGTATCCGCGCAGGACGACGTCGAAGCTGTCACCGGGACCCGAGAGGGGGATCAGCTCGGTGTGGTCCGAATCCATCCGCCCATCGTCGCACGCGCACCGGCACCCGCGGCGACGCTCCCGCGACCCCTTTGCCTCGCCCTACGCCGGCCTTGCATTCGGCTTGAACGTCACGTTCAAGCCTTCTAGCGGCATGAACGTCACGTTGATGCCGAACGGGGGCCGGCTCGATTCCGCGTGAACGTCACGTTCATGTGCTCTAGGCGCCTCAACGTCACGTTGATGCGGAATCGGCGGCGAGGTCGGCGTACGTCGAGGGTGCCGGCGCCATCGTGCGTCCTACTCGCCGATCTGCCCCGCCGATGCGAGTACGGCGCACGATGTCGACCCGGTTCGCCGCCGCCACCCTGACCACGCCTCCATTCGGCTTGAACGTCACGTTCAAGCCTTCTAGCGGCATGAACGTCACGTTGATGCCGAACGGGGGTCGGCTCGATTCCGCGTGAACGTCACGTTCAAGCGCTCTAGCCGCCTCAACGTCACGTTGATGCGGAATGGGAACCAGGGGGTCAGCGGGCTGGTTCGACGAGTTCGACGAGGACGCCGCCGGCATCCGCGGGGTGGATGAAGTTGATCCGGGAGCCGGCGGTGCCGCGCCGCGGCTCGTCGTACAGCAACCGCAGGCCGCGCCCCCGCAGGGTCGCGCTGACCTCGTCGACGGACTCGACCGTGTAGGCGAGCTGCTGGATCCCCGGACCGCTGCGGTCGAGGAACTTCGCGATCGCCGAGTCAGGACGCAGCGGCGCGAGCAACTGCAGCCGGCTGCCGTCCGGGTCGCCGACCGCGAGCATCGCCTCGCGTACGCCCTGCTCCTCGTTGCGTTCCTCGTGCACGACGTGCAGGTCGAAGGTCCGCGCGTAGAACTCCTTGGCCTCGTCGAGATCGGCGACCGCGATCCCGACGTGGTCGATCCGGCTGAACATCCGCCCCCTCCTCACCCGTGATCAAGAGCGGATACCGGTACGAAATGCCGTACGAATCCCCTCTTGATCACGGGTGAGGGTACGCCGGTGGGCGCCGGTCGCCGGCCGTCCGCCGCTATCCTGGCGGGCACCGCTCCCGGCGGCCCAGACCGGCGCGGCACCGTGGGAGGCACCATGACCGGTTCGGTGATCGCTAGTGGCGCCCGGACCCCGATCGGCCGGCTGCTCGGCTCGCTCAAGGGGTTTTCCGGCGCGCAGCTCGGCGGCCTCGCGATCGAGGCGGCGCTCGAACGCGCCGGGATCTCCGGCGACCAGGTGCAGTACGTGATCATGGGCCAGGTCCTGCAGGCCGGCGCCGGCCAGATCCCCTCCCGGCAGGCCGCGGTCGCCGCAGGCATCCCCATGACGGTGCCGTCGATCACGATCAACAAGGTCTGCCTGTCCGGCCTCGATGCGATCGCCCTGGCCGACCAGCTGATCCGGGCCGGCGAGTTCGAGATCGTCGTCGCCGGCGGGATGGAGTCGATGACCGGCGCACCACACCTGCTTCCCGGCTCCCGCGCGGGCTACCGATACGGCTCGATCGAGGTCCTCGACGCGATGGCGCACGACGGCCTCACCGACCCGTTCGACCACGTCGCGATGGGCGAGTCGACCGAGCGCTACAACGCCCGGCTCGACATCTCCCGCGGCGAGCAGGACGAGTTCGCCGCGAGGTCGCACCAGCGGGCCGCGTTGGCCCAGAAGAACGGCCTGTTCGACGAGGAGATCGTCGCGGTGCAGGTCCCGCAGCGGCGCGGGGACCCGATCGAGTTCGCCGCCGACGAGGGCATCCGGGCCGACACCACCGCCGAGTCGCTGGGCCGGCTCCGCCCGGCGTTCGCCCAGGACGGCACGATCACCGCCGGCTCGTCGTCGCAGATCTCCGACGGCGCCTGCGCGGTCGTCGTCATGTCGGCCGCGAAGGCGGCCGAGTTGGGTGTCACCCCGCTGGCCGAGATCGGCGCCCACGGCAATGTCGCCGGCCCCGACAACTCGCTGCAGTCGCAGCCGGCCAACGCCATCCGCCAGGCGCTGCGCAAGCAGGGTCTCGACGTCGAGGCGCTCGACCTGGTCGAGATCAACGAAGCCTTCGCGTCGGTGGCGATCCAGTCGATGCGCGAGCTGGGGCTCGGCCCGGACCGGGTCAACGTCAACGGCGGGGCGATCGCCCTCGGCCATCCGATCGGCATGAGCGGCGCGCGGCTCGCGCTGCACCTCGCGCTGGAGCTCCGGCGCCGCGGCGGCGGCACCGGCGCCGCCGGGCTGTGCGGCGGCGGCGGTCAGGGTGACGCGCTGATCCTCACCGTTCCGCCGGCCAGGTGAGCGCGGCGCGCTCCCGCCACGACGTCGCGGACCTGGTGTCCCGGGCCCGTGACGGCGACCCGCGGGCGGTGGCCCGGCTGATCAGCCTGGTCGAGGACGCCAGCCCCGCGCTGCGCGAGGTCGCCGAGGCGCTCACGCCGTATGCCGGCCACGCCCAGATCATCGGATTGACCGGGTCCCCGGGGGTGGGCAAGTCGACCTGCACCTCGGCGCTGGTGCGCGCGCTGCGGCGCGCGGACCGCCGGGTCGGGGTGCTCGCGGTCGACCCCTCGTCGCCGTTCTCCGGTGGCGCGTTGCTCGGCGACCGGGTGCGGATGCAGGACCACGCCACCGACGACGGCGTCTACATCCGCTCGATGGCGACCCGCGGTCATCTCGGCGGGCTGTCCTGGGCGACGCCGCAGGCGCTGCGGGTGCTCGACGCCGCCGGCTGCGACGTGGTCCTGATCGAGACCGTCGGGGTGGGGCAGGCCGAGGTCGAGGTGGCCTCCGCCGCCGACACCACCCTGGTCCTGGTCGCCCCCGGGATGGGCGACGGCATCCAGGCCGCGAAGGCCGGAATCCTGGAGATCGCCGACATCTTCGTGGTCAACAAGGCCGATCGCGACGGCGCCGACCAGGCGGTCAAGGACCTGCGGTCCATGCTCTCGCTGGGCGGCCGGCATTCCGAGGCCGAGGCGTGGCGGCCACCGATCGTCAAGACGGTCGCGGTCAAGGGCGAGGGGACCGACGACGTACTCGCCGCGATCGACCGGCACCGCGAGTGGATGGCCGAGTCGGGGGAGGGCGAGCGCCGCCGCCGGGAGCGGGCCGCGCGTGAGGTCGAGGCGATCGCGATCGTCGCCCTCCGGGAGCAGATCGGCGACGTGCACGGCTCGACCGCGTTGCCCGCGCTGGCCGAGCGGGTCGTCGCCGGGAAGATCGACCCGTACAGCGCCGCGGACGAGCTGGTCGCCGCCGTCACCGGCTGATCCGGCCGACCGCCGATGGCCCGACGACCGCGGAGTCGGGAATGATGGGCCGATGCGGTTCGTCTTCAGCCCTCCCGCAGAGAGCGCGACCGGTCTTCTCACCCTGCCCTGGCAGGAGCCGCTGTCGGACTGGTCCGACGACCGCATGGCCGAGATGCGCCAGCGGGGGATCTCCCGGCACGTGGTGCGCTTCGTCGCGGAGGGCGCCGACGTCTACGCGCTGAAGGAGATCAACGAGGACCTCGCCCGGCGCGAATACCGGCTGCTCCGCGAGATCGCGGAGATGGGGCTGCCGGCCGTCGAGGTGCTCGGCGTCGTCGTCGACCGCGGCGAGGACCTCGACGCGATCCTGGTCACCCGCTTCCTCGAATACTCGGTCTCCTACCGGTCGCTGTTCTCCACCCCCCGTGGCGGTGCGCCGGCGGAGAAGCTGCTCGACGCGATGGTCGAGCTGATCGTCCGGCTGCATCTGGCCGGCTTCTTCTGGGGTGACTGCTCGCTGTCCAACACGCTGTTCCGGCTGGACGCCGGTGCCCTCGCGGCGTACCTCGTCGACACCGAGACCTCCGAACTGCACACCTCGCTGTCGGAAGGTCAGCGCTACTACGACCTCGAACTCGCCCGCGAACGGGTCGGTGGGGAGATGCTCGACCTGGAGGCGGGGGAGTTGCTGCCGCCCGACGTCGACGCGGTCGAGTTCGCCGACGAGCTGGTCGAACGTTACGAGCGGCTGTGGGACGAGCTCACCCGCGAGGAGGTGCTGCGGCCCGAGGAGCAGCGCTACCGGATCGGCGAGCGGATCCGGCGGCTCAACGAGCTCGGGTTCGACGTCGACGAGCTGGAGCTGATCGCCACCGGCGACGGCAGCAGGCTGAAGATGCGCACCCGGGTAGCCGAGCCGGGGCACTTCCGCAAGAAGCTGTTCGCGCGTACAGGGCTCGACGTCCAGGAGAACCAGGCCCGTCGGCTGTGGGGCGACCTGGCGAGCTTCCGCGCCTACCTCGAGCAGAAGGAGGGCCGCCCGGTCGCCGAGGCGGTGGCCGCCAACCGCTGGCTCACCGAGGTCTACGACCCGATCCTCGCCGCGATACCGCCCCGGTTGCGCGGCCGGCTCGACCCGGCCGAGATCTTCCACGAGATCCTCGAACACCGGTGGTTCCTGTCCGAGGCGGCCGGCCGGGACGTCGGGACGACGGCGGCGGCGCGGTCGTACTTCTCGAGCGTGCTCCCCGCTGTCCCCGAGCAGCTCACCTCGGGCGACATGGTCACCGCCCGACTGCTGCCCGACCCGGCGGCGCCGGCATGACCCGGCCGCTCAACCTGCCCTTCGACCCGATCGCCCGCGCGGGCGAGATCTGGGAGGACACCTTCGGTCCGGCGTCGGCGATGCGGGTCGCGACGTCGGTGATGCGGGTGCAGCAGATCCTGCTGGCGCGCTACGACGAGATCCTCCGGCCCCAGCACCTGACCTTCGCCCGCTACGAGGCCCTGGTGCTGCTCCGGTTCAGCCGCACCGGCGCGCTCCCGCTCAACATCATCGGCAGCCGGCTGATGGTCCATCCGACGAGCGTCACCAACACCATCGACCGGCTCGAACGCGCCGGCTTCGTGGTGCGCCTGCCCAACCCGCGCGACGGACGAGGGGTCCTGGCGGAGATCACCCCCGCCGGCCGGCGCGCGGTCGAGGCGGCGACAACCAGCCTGCAGGCTGCCGACTTCGGTCTCGGCGCGCTGTCCGAGCAGACCCGGGAGAACCTGTTCACCGCGTTGCGAACCGTACGCGCCGAGGCCGGCGACTTCGAAGTGTCGCCGCAAGCTGGCCCGATTTACTAGGACGTCCTACTATCCGAGGTAGGGGCCACTACCGGGAGGGATCGTGGACGCTGCTCAGATCGCCGCCGGCCGTCGACGTTGGCAGGAGCGGTACGACGCCGCGCGGGTGCGTGACGCCGACTTCACCACGCTGTCCGGGGTGGAGGTCGACCCGGTCTACGGCCCGCGCGAGGGCGAGAGCCGGGACGGCTTCGAGCGGATCGGGTGGCCCGGGGAATTCCCCTTCACCCGCGGCCTCTATCCGACCGGATACCGCGGCCGCGCCTGGACGATCCGGCAGTTCGCCGGCTTCGGCAACGCCGCACAGACCAACGAGCGCTACAAGATGATCCTCGCCGCGGGCGGCGGCGGTCTGTCCGTCGCCTTCGACATGCCGACCCTCATGGGCCGCGACTCCGACGACCCGCGCGCGCTCGGCGAGGTGGGCCACTGCGGCGTGGCCATCGACTCCGCCGCCGACATGGAGCAACTCTTCGACGGCATCCCGCTCGCCGACGTGACGACGTCGATGACCATCAGCGGGCCGGCCGTTCCGGTCTTCTGCATGTATCTCGTGGCCGCGGAGCGGCAGGGCGCCGATCTGTCCACATTGGACGGCACCCTGCAGACCGACATCTTCAAGGAGTACATCGCCCAGAAGGAATGGCTCTTCCCGCCGGAGCCGCACCTGCGGCTGATCGGCGACCTGATGGAATACTGCGCGGCGGAAATCCCGGCCTACAAGCCGTTGTCGGTGTCGGGCTACCACATCCGCGAGGCCGGCTCGACGGCCGCGCAGGAGTTGGCGTTCACCCTCGCCGACGGCTTCGGCTACGTCGAGCTCGGTCTCTCCCGGGGCCTGGACATCGAGACCTTCGCTCCCGGGCTGTCGTTCTTCTTCGACAGCCACATCGATTTCTTCGAGGAGATCGCGAAGTTCCGTGCGGCCCGGCGGATCTGGGCACGCTGGATGCGCGACGTCTACGGAGCCAAGACCGCGCGGGCGCAGTGGCTGCGGTTCCACACCCAGACCGCGGGCGTGTCGCTCACCGCGCAGCAGCCGGACAACAACGTCGTCCGGACCACCGTCGAGGCGCTGGCCGCCGTACTCGCCGGCACCAACTCGTTGCACACCAACGCGCTCGACGAGGTGCTCGCGCTGCCGAGTGAGAAGGCCGCCGAGATCGCGCTGCGCACCCAGCAGGTGATCATGGACGAGACCGGGGTCGGCAACGTCGCGGATCCGCTCGGTGGCTCCTGGTACGTCGAGGAACTCACCGACGAGATGGAACGCCAGGCCGAGGCCGTGTTCACCCGGATCCGCGAGATGGGCACCGATGGCACCATCACCTCCGGTCTGCTCCGCGGCATCGAGGACGGCTGGTTCATGGCCGAGATCGCCGAGTCGGCATTCCGATATCAGCAGCAGTTGGAGAAAGGCGACAAACGCGTCGTCGGGGTCAACGCCCACACGTCGACCATCGAGGAGCCGTTGGAGATCCTGCGGATCGGCCACGAAGTCGAGCACGACCAGCGGCAGGCTCTCGACCAGCGCCGCCGGGCCCGCGACGACGCGGCGGCGCAGGCCGCTCTCGACCGCATGATGGCGCTCGCCGACACCGGCGACAATCTGCTCCCGGCCATGCTCGACGCCGTGCGAGCGGAGGCCACCCTGGGAGAGATCTGCGGTGCCCTGCGCGACCGCTGGGGCGCCTACGCCGAGCCCCCGAGGTTCTGAGGCGGTGCGCGCCGCCCGGGGGCGGTGCGGCAGAATCGGCTCATGCAGCCAGGTGAAGCCCCTCTGACCGGCGCCATGGCACGGGCGGTCGACCTGTCCGCGCTGAAGTCCCGAGCCGACGCGGCCGGGCGAGGACCCTCCGGCAGCGGTTCCGGTGCCGTCGTGGACGTGACCGAGGCGACCTTCCAGACCGAGGTCATCGAGCGCTCGATGCAGGTGCCGGTGGTGCTCGATCTGTGGGCCGAGTGGTGCGGTCCGTGTAAGCAGCTGAGCCCGATCCTCGAGAAGGTGGCGGCCGAGGGCGCCGGTGCGTGGGTGCTCGCCAAGATCGACGTCGACGCCAACCCCGCGATCGCCCAGGCGCTGCGGGTGCAGGGGATCCCCGCGGTGAAGGCGGTGTTCCAGGGTCAACTGGTCGCCGAGTTCACCGGCGCGCTGCCCGAGGACCAGGTCCGGGAATGGATCGGGGCGCTCGTCGAGGCCGCGGGTGGTGCGGTTCCGCCGCCGGCGGGCGAGCAGCAGGACACCGGCCCGGCCGAGCCGCCCGCGGATCCGCTGCTGGCGCCGGTCGAGGCGGCGATGGAGCGCGGCGACCTCGAGGGCGCCGAGCGGGAGCTCGAGGCGCTGCTCGCGACTCAGCCCAACCACGTCGAGGCGACCCGGATGCTGCCGGAGATCCGGTTGCACCGCCGGCTCGGCGATGCCGGGACCGACGCGGTCGCACGGGCCGATGCCGCCCCCGACGACATCGACCTGCAGCTCGCCGCGGCCGACACCGAAATCGTGGGCGACGACGTCGACGCCGGCCTGGGCCGACTCGTCGACCTCGTACGACGAACCTCGGGCGACGAACGCGACCGGGTCCGCGCGCGCCTGCTGGAGCTGTTCACCGCGGTCGGTGCGAGCGACCCGCGGGTCGCGACCGCACGCCGCGCACTGTCCGCCGCGTTGTTCTGACTCCTACGGCCAGTCCCTGTTGCAGGCGGTGAAGCCGTCGCGTACGCCGACCTGGAACGCGTTGACCCGCGCGAATCCGGTGGTGTGCGCCAGGCCGTAGAACGCCGAGTTGTTGACGCCGAGCAGGAGCGCCTGGATCGCCTCGTCGAGGTCACCGGGGGACAATTCGAAGCTGTGCGCCTTGGGGCGGGTGAGCACGTCGCTCACGTAGCCGCCGGCGTAGCAGATCGAGCCCAGCAGGGCCTTGCGTCCGCCGACGCCGCGGTGCAGGTGGTCGCGGACGGCGAACGAGTAGGCGGTGGCGAGCAGCGTCTCGATGGAGAAGTCGCCGAAGGACCGGTAGAGCTTGGGGAAGGCCGCGGTCCCGTCGTAGTAGATGGTGTTGTCCGCCGCGCAGTAGGACACGCTCTCGTCGACCTTGGCGCCGCCGCAGGACGGCGGGTTGCGTTGCGGGTCGTATCCCTTGATCCGCGGGGGCTTCAGGCCGGGCAGCGCCTTCTTCCAGAATGCGGCGAGGTCGGCGGATCCCAGCTTCAACGCCTCGCCGTACGGTGAGTTGCCGCGGGAGCTCTGATCCTGCGGGTCGAGGTAGGGCACCTCGGTGAAGGCCCGGCTGTCGCTGAAGTTCTTCGAGCTCGCGCAGTACGCCGGACCGTTGTCGAATCCGCCCTGGAAGGCGCTGATCCGGTCGAAGGCGTTGCCGTGCGACGAGGTGGTGTCCGCCGCCGACCCGCGTGGGTCGGAGAAGCTCAGATAGCCGGCGAGCGCGCGGTCGAGATCGCGGCTGGTGATGTGGAAGTGCGGTTCCTTGCCGTGGTACGCCGAGGCGGTGAAAGCGCCGGCGTAGCAGTCGGCCTGCGTCTCGACGACGATCGTGCGACCCGGCCGCGACGTACGAGCCTGGATCGCGTGACCCCACTCATGGGCGAGTACCAACGCGATCGTGTAGCGCCCGAACCGCTTGTCCAGTGCGGTGAGCAGGCCCGGCCGGTCCCATACGACGACGTCCCGGGTCGGGCAGTAGAACGCGTTGCCCCTGACCTGCGACGCGTTGCCGGCACACGGAATCCGTCCGCCCTTGCGCGGGTCGACCGAGTAGAAACCGCCGTGGACCGGCCGGTATGTCTTCCCGAACACCTTGGGCATCTGCACGGTCCAGTAGGACTGCAGATCGGCGATCGCGTTCGCCGCGATGTGGTCGACCTCGCTGCCGTCGGTGCCGTGGATCGGTACATGCGCGTCCGGCGCATCCTCGCGAGGCCGGCCCGGCGAAGCGGGCCGACCCGTTGATGGTCTGGGTGCACCCGGTGAGCGCGAGGCCGACGACGGCGACCGCGGCGACCGCCAGCCGGGCCCGTTTCGCCATGGTGGTGCCCCCCGGCGGTCCAGTCCGACCGCGACGACGCTGATCGCACCATTGTCACCCGCTCACCATTGGTACGGGCGGATTCGTCTCAGTCGGCCGCCGGACGGAGCCAGAGAACGCCCATCGGGGGCAGCCGAAGCACGGTGGAGAACGGCTGGCCGTGCCAGGACCTCTCCTCGGCCTTCACCGCGCCGAGATTGCCCACGCCGGAGCCTGCGTAGATCTCGGAGTCGGTGTTGACCACCTCGTCCCAGCGGCCGCCGATCGGCAGCCCCAGGCGGTACTGCTCGTGCGGGTTGCCGGCGAAGTTGGCGACGCAGACCACGATCGACCCGTCGGCGCCGCGCCGGATGAAGGAGAAGACGTTGCCCTGCGCGTCGTTGGCGTCGATCCAGCTGAATCCCGACGGGTCGACGTCGAGGGTCCACAGGGCGGGCGACTCACGGTAGACGCGGTTGAGGTCCACGATCAGCCGCTGTACGCCGCTGTTGTCCGGGTTGTCCTGCAGCCACCAGTCCAGCGACCTCGACTCCGACCACTCCGACTCCTGGGCGAACTCCCCGCCCATGAAGAGCAGTTGCTTTCCCGGGTGGGCCCACTGGAAGGCGAACAGCGAGCGCAGATTGGCCAGTTGCTGCCACCGATCGCCCGGCATCTTGCGCAGGAGTGAGCCCTTGCCGTGCACGACCTCGTCGTGCGAGAGCGGCAGCACGTAGTTCTCGGAGTACGCGTACATCATCGAGAACGTCATCTGGTTGTGGTGATAGGTGCGGTGCACCGGGTCGTGCGCGAGATACCCGAGCGTGTCGTGCATCCAGCCCATGTTCCACTTGAAGCCGAAGCCCAACCCGCCCAGATGTGTCGGCCGCGTGACCCCCGGCCAGGCGGTCGACTCCTCGGCGATCATGACGGCGCCGGGAACCCGCTTGTAGACGGTCGCATTGGTTTCCTGCAGGAACGCGACCGCCTCGAGGTTCTCCCGGCCGCCGTACTCGTTGGGCGCCCACTCGCCTTCCTTGCGGGAGTAGTCGAGGTAGAGCATCGAGGCGACGGCGTCGACCCGCAGCCCGTCGATGTGGAACTCCTCGAGCCAGAAGAGGGCGTTGGCGACCAGGAAGTTGCGGACCTCGCTCCGGCCGAAGTTGAAGACGTAGGTGCCCCAGTCCGGCTGCTCGCCGCGCCGGGGATCGGGGTGCTCGTAGAGCGCGGTGCCGTCGAACTTGGCGAGGGAGAAGTCGTCGGTGGCGAAGTGTCCCGGCACCCAGTCGACGAGTACGCCGACTCCGGCCTGGTGCAGCCGGTCGACGAGATAGCGGAAGTCGTCGGGGGACCCGAAGCGTGCCGTCGGCGCGTAGTAGGAGCTCACCTGATAGCCCCACGAGCCGCCGTAGGGGTGCTCGGCGACCGGAAGGAACTCCACGTGGGTGAATCCGGTGTGTGTGACGTGGCCGACCAGGTCGTCGGCGAGCTGGCGGTAGCCGAGCCCGGCCCGCCACGAGCCGAGGTGCACCTCGTAGACGCTCATCGGCGCGGCGTGCCAGGGTGTCTCGGCGCGCTGCCGCAGCCACGCGTCGTCGTTCCACTCGTACGACGAGTCGAACACGACCGAGGCGGTCGCCGGGGGCTCCTCCGTGGCGAACGCCATCGGGTCGGCCTTCTCCCGCCATACGCCGTCGGCACCGAGGACCTGGAACTTGTAGTGCGTGCCGGATCCGATGCCGGGGACGAAGATCTCCCACACGCCGCTCGACCCGAGCGAGCGCATCGGGAAGGCGCGCCGCGCCCAGTAGTCGAAGTCCCCGGTGACCCGGACCCCGCGTGCGTCCGGCGCCCAGACCGCGAACGAGACCCCGTCGACCGCTCCGCCGGGGGTGTCGTAGTGCTGCACGTGCGCACCGAGCACATCCCACAGCTGCTCGTGGCGGCCTTCACCGATGAGGTGCAGGTCGACGTCGCCCAGGGTGGGCAGCCAGCGGTACGGATCGTCGGTCACGTAGGCGGAGTCGCCGTAGGTCGTCTCGATCCGGTAGTCGGACACCGGTCCGGCGACGACGCCCTCGAAGACCCCGCCGTCGTGCACGCGGGTCAGCGGCACGGTCTTGCCGGCGACGATCGCCGCCACCTGGCTCGCCTCGGGGCGCAGGGTCCGGATGACGACGGAGTCGCCGACGGGGTGCGCACCGAGCACCGCGTGCGGGTTGTGATGCGCCCCCCCGACCAACCTGTCGAGTTCTTCGCGGGGTACGCCGACCTTGTCGGGCACGGTCACGATCTCTCCTCGGCGGTGATGCGGTCGAGTGAACGGAGCGGCACGGTCAGCCAGCCGGGTCGGTTGCGTGCTTCGTAGACCGCCTCGTAGACAGCCTTGTCCGCCTCGAACGCGGTCAGCAGGACGCCCTCGTCCCGCGGGTCGGAGCCGGACGCCTCGCCGTACCCCTCGCAGAACGCGGCCCGGTTGCGGTTGGCCCACTCGGTCGCGCGGTAGGCGAGCTGCGGGTCCTCCTGCCCGTCGAGGAGCAGTGAGCGGGCGGCATAGTCGAACGAGCGCAGCATGCCGGCCACGTCGCGCAGCGGGGTGTCGACGGTACGTCGTTCGGTGATCGGCTTGGCCGGTTCGCCCTCGAAGTCCAGGATCGTCCAGCCGTGTGCCGTGCGCAGGACCTGACCCAGGTGCAGGTCGCCGTGCACGCGCTGCAGGGCGTGGTCGCCGGTCACCTCGGCCAGACCGTCGTAGACGGCCTCCAGCGCCGCGGCGTGCTCCACCAGGTCCGGGACGACCCGGCACGCTTCGGCCAGCCTGGACCGCATGGCCGCGGCGGTCTCGGTCAGCCAGGTGCGACCGGCGTTGCCGCTCGGCAGTACCCGGGCCAGATCCGCGTGCACCGATGCCGTCGCGGCACCGAGGCGGTGCGACTCCGCGGCGAAGTCACCGCCGACCTCGTCCGGATGCAGGTCGCCCTCGGCGTAGAGGTCGCGCACACTCGTCAGCGCGAGGGACCAGCCGTCGCTGGCGACGGGGAGGAAGGTCTGGGCCATCGCCGCCGTCGCCGGCTCGCCGACGGGCAGGTCGACCGTGATGTAGCCCAGCAGCGCCGCGATGTGCGGGTTGTCGGTCGGCCGCAGCGCGTCGTGGACCTCGACGTCGGGATTGAGGCCCGGCTCGAGGCGGCGGAAGAACTTCGCGATGGTGGACTCGCCGAACACCAGCGACGTGTTGCTCTGCTCCGCGGTGAGCGTGTCGCCAGGGGTGTCGACCGGGATGTCCGCGCCGGGCTCCCGCACGAAGCGCAGCGACCCGACCGTGTCGCCGGCGGCGAGCAGCCGGGTCCACAGCGTGGTGGCGTCCCGGTCGCGCAGCGCATCGTGCACCCACAGGTGGGTGCCGTCGGCAGCGGTCACCTCGCCGATCAGGCCGTGGGACAACGACTCGTGTGTGTGGGCGCGGAAGGTGAGCGGGACGAAGTAGATGTGCTGCCCGCCGTCGTCGTAGCCCACGTCGACGAGGTAGACCCACAGCGCCGGATCGCCGTCCTGCACCAACTCCGCGGTGCTGCGGACCCGGGCGATCGCGCGTCCCTTGCCGCCGAACCACCGCTGCTCGGGCATCCAGCCGTCGAGCAGCTCGTCGACCTCAGGCGCTCCGGGCGTCATCGTCGCTCCTGCGGCTTCGCCAGCTCGAACCAATAGAACCCGTGGCCTGCGAGGGTCAGCATGTAAGGCAGCACTCCGATCTGGGGGAAACGCACCCGTCCGGTCAGCTCAATCGGGGTCCAGTCCTCGAACCGGCGCAAATCGAGTTCGACCGGTTGCGGAAAGCGGGAGAGGTTGTTGACGCAGAGCACGACGTCGTCGCCGAACTCCCGGACGTAACACAGCACCGTCGGATTACGGGATCCGATCTCGCCGAAGGTTCCCAGGCCGAAGGTGGGGTGTTCCTTGCGTACCTCGATCATGCGCCGCGTCCAGTGCAGGAGCGACGCGGTGTTACGCATCTCCGCCTCGACGTTGACGGTCTGGTAGCCGTAGACCGGGTCCATCACGACGGGGAGGTTGAGCCGGCCGGGGTCGCAGGTGGAGAAGCCGGCGTTACGGTCCGGTGTCCACTGCATCGGCGTGCGTACGCCGTCGCGGTCCCCGAGCCAGATGTTGTCGCCCATCCCGATCTCGTCGCCGTAATAGAGGACCGGAGACCCGGGAAGCGAGAGCAGCAGCGCGGTGAACAGCTCGAGCTGGTCGGTGTCGTTGTCGAGCAGCGGCGCGAGCCGGCGGCGGATGCCGATGTTGGCCTTCATCCGCGGATCGGTGGCGTATTCGGTCCACATGTAGTCGCGCTCGTCCTCGGCGACCATCTCCAGCGTCAACTCGTCGTGGTTGCGCAGGAAGATGCCCCATTGGCAGTGCTCGGGGAGTTCCGGCGTCTGCGCCATGATCTCCGACACCGGAAACCGCGACTCGCGGCGTACGGCCATGAACAGGCGCGGCATCACCGGGAAGTGGAACGCCATATGGCATTCGTCGCCCTTGCCGAAGTACTCCACGACGTCGGCCGGCCACTGGTTGGCCTCGCAGAGCATGACCCGGCCGGGGTATTCGTCGTCGATGACCGCGCGCACCCGCCGGAGAAGTTCGTGGGTCTTCGGCAGGTTCTCGCAGTTGGTGCCCTCCGCCTCGAAGAGGTAGGGCACGGCATCGAGCCGGAACCCGTCGATCCCGAGGTCGAGCCAGAACCGCAGGGCGTCGAGCACGCTGTCCTGCACGACGGGGTTCTCGTAGTTCAGATCGGGCTGGTGGGAGAAGAACCGGTGCCAGAAATACTGCTTGCGGATCGGGTCGAAGGTCCAGTTGCTGACCTCGGTGTCGACGAAGATGACCCGGGCGTCGGGGTAGCCCTCGTCGGTGTCCCGCCAGACGTAGAAGTCGCCGTACGGGCCGTCGGGATCCGAACGGGACGACTGGAACCACGGGTGCTGGTCACTCGTGTGGTTCATGACGAAGTCGATGATCACCCGGATGCCCCGGGCGTGCGCCGCACCGAGGAAGTGGCGGAAGTCCTCGATCGTCCCGAACTCGGGGAGTACGGCGCAGAAGTCGCTGACGTCGTAGCCGCCGTCGCGCAGCGGCGAGGCGTAGAACGGCGGCAGCCAGAGGCAGTCGACCCCGAGCCACTGCAGGTAGTCCAGCTTCGACGTCAGGCCGGGCAGGTCACCGGCGCCGTCGCCGTTACTGTCGGCGAATCCGCGGACGAGGACCTCGTAGAACACCGCACGCCGGTACCACTCGGGGTCCTGGCTGTTGGCGAGTCCGGAGAGGTGGGGCTGCTCGCTCACCAGCCGGCCCTTTCGACGACGAAGATATGGGCAGGTTCGATGAAGGGATCGAGCCGCACGTAGTTGTGCTGACCCCAGTCGTAACGCGCGCCGGTCACCTGGTCGTGGACGACGAAGCGCTCGTGCCAGTCGAAGCCGAGGGCCGGCAGGTCGAGCGCGGTGGTCGCCTCGCGCGCGCCGTGCGGGTCGAGACTGCAGATGACGAGCACGGTGTCGCCGCTGGCCGGGTCGCGCTTGGAGAACGCGAGCAGCTCTTCGTTGTCGATCTCGTGGAACACCAGGTCGCGCATCTGCTGCAGCGCCGGGTGATCGCGGCGGATCTCGTTGAGCCGGGTGAGGTAGGGCGCCAGGCTGCGGCCGGCCCGCTCCGCGGCCGCGAAGTCACGCGGTCGGAGTTGGTACTTCTCCGAGTCGAGGTATTCCTCGCTGCCGGGCTGCACCGCGACGTGCTCGAACAGCTCGTAGCCGGAATAGACCCCCCATGACGGCGCCAACATGCTCGCGAGGACCGCGCGAATCTTGAACATCGGCGGCCCGCCGTACTGCAGCGAGGCGTGCAGGATGTCGGGGGTGTTGACGAAGAAGTTGGGCCGCATGTAGTCCTGCGCCTGACTCAGCTCGAGGCCGTAGGCCATCAGCTCGGCCTTGCCGGTGCGCCACGTGAAGTAGCTGTAGGACTGGGTGAACCCGATCTTGGCGAGCGTGTGCATCATCGCCGGCCGGGTGAATGCCTCGGCGAGGAAGAGGACGTCCGGGTCGGTCTTCTTCACCTCCCAGATGAGCCAGTGCCAGAAGTTCAGCGGCTTCGTGTGCGGGTTGTCGACGCGGAAGATGCGTACGCCGTGACTGATCCAGAGGCGCACCACACGGAGCACCTCGGCGTAGAGGCCTTTGGGGTCGGTGTCGAAGTAGAGCGGATAGATGTCCTGGTACTTCTTCGGCGGGTTCTCGGCGAAGGCGATGGTGCCGTCGGGGAGCACCCGGAACCACTCCGGGTGTTCAGCCGCCCACGGATGATCGGGTGCGCACTGCAGCGCGAGGTCGAGGGCGACCTCCATGCCGAGCTCCTGGGTGCGGGCGACGAACGCGTCGAAGTCGTCGAAGGTGCCCAGCCGGGGATCGATCGCGTCGTGGCCGCCCTCGGCCGACCCGATGGCCCAGGGCGACCCGACGTCGTCCGGTCCGGCGATCAGGGTGTTGTTGGCGCCCTTGCGGTTGACCCTGCCGATCGGGTGGACCGGCGGGAGGTAGACGACGTCGAACCCCATGCCGGCGGCGGCGGGCAACCGGTCCATCGCCGTACGCAGGGTGCCGTGCACCGCGCGCCCGTCCGCGTCGACCCCGCCGGTCGAGCGGGGGAAGAACTCGTACCAGGAGCCGTACAGCGCCCGCTGCCGGTCCACCCAGACCTCGTAGCGGGCGCTGCGGGTCACCAGCTCCCGCACCGGGTAGGCGCCGAGCAGGGCCTGCAGCTCAGTGTCCAGGGCCGGCCCGAGGCGCGCCCACAGCGCCGCGCTCGCATCGCGCAAGGTGGTGGCCGCGGCGACCACGTCGCGGCGGCGGTCCTTCGGGACGCCGCGGGCGGCGCGCACCAACAACCGGGCACCCTGCTCGAGGTCATTCGCCAGCTCGTCGGCGCCCTGACCGGCCTCCACCTTCACCGTGACGTCGTGCCACCAGGTGGTGAGCGGATCCGACCAGGCCTCGACGACGAAGGTCCACCGGCCGGGGGAGGTCGGCACCGTCGTCGCGTGCCAACGATCGGTGCCGGGGAGTCCGGGCAGCATCCGCACGAACGGCGGTTTCTTGCCGTCCGGCCCTTGCCAGACCACGTTCGCGGCTACCGCGTCGTGTCCCTCCCGGAACACGGTCGCGGCGATCGGGAGCTGCTCGCCCACGACGGCCCGGGCCGGGTAGCGGCCGCAGGACACCACGGGCGAGACATCGGTGAGGCCAAGTCGTCCAGTCATCCCCGTGCACGCTACCGATCCAGGACGACGATCGCAGTTCGACCCCGGGCGGTGCAGACTAACCCCCATGAGCGATCCGGCTTTGACCGATCAGTTGCCCTATTCACCCCTCCTGTCCGGTGTCCTCGACGACGCGCGGTCGCTCCTTCCCCAGGTGCGTGCTCTGCGCCGTCGCATCCACCGGTCGCCCGAGACCGGCCTGTCGCTGCCCGGCACCCAGCGTGCGGTGCTCGACGACCTGGCCGACCTCGATCTGCAGGTGCACACCGGCGAGAAGGTGAGTTCGGTGCTGGCCGTCCTGCAGGGCGACCACCCGGGACCGACGGTGCTGCTGCGCGGCGACATGGACGCGTTGGCGGTCCAGGAGGACTCCGGACTGGACTTCGCCTCGTCGGTCGACGGCGTGATGCACGCCTGCGGCCACGACACGCACGTCGCCATGCTCGCCGGTGCGGCGCGACTGCTCGCAGCACGACGGTCTCAGCTTGCCGGACAGGTGCTCTTCGTTTTCCAGCCCGGCGAGGAGGGGCTGCACGGCGCGCGCATCATGCTCGAGGAAGGCATGCTCGAGCTGGCCCCGCCGGTGACCGGCGCCTACGCCCTGCACATCAAGGCGACCTACCCGGCCGGAACGATCAACGTGCGGCCCGGTCCGCAGCTCGCGTCGTCGGACACGATTCGGATCGTCGTGCACGGCCGCGGCGGGCACGCGTCGGCACCGCACGACGGGCTCGACCCGGTGCCGGTGGCCTGCGAGATCGTCACGGCGATCCAGGCGATGGTCACTCGTGGTTTCAGGATCTTCGACCCGGTCGTCGTCACGATCGCCCACATCGTCGCCGGGACGCGGGACAACGTGATCCCCGACTCCGCGTTCATGGAAGGGACCATCCGCAGCCTGTCCGCGTCGGCCCGCGCGCAGGCGGCCGACCGGCTGCAGACGCTCGTGCACGGCATCGCCGCGGCGCACGGGACGACGGCCGTGATCGAGGTCACCCAGGGCTACCCCGTGACCGTCAACGACGCCGACGCCGCGGCGTTCGTCACCGAGGTCGCCGGGTCGGTCCTCGGCGCCGACACGGTGGTCGCGATGGACCACCCGGTGATGGGCGCCGAGGACTTCTCTTACGTCCTCGAGGAGGTGCCGGGCGCGATGGCGTTCCTCGGTGCGTGCCCGGCCGGTGCCGACCCCGCCACCACACCGGACAACCACTCCAACCGGGTCGTCTTCGACGAGGACTCGATGGCCTCGGGCGTGGCCGTCTACGCGGCGCTCGCCCTGCGCCACCTCGCCGACGCGAGCTGAGGCTGGCTCAGTTCTCCCCGCCGGTCGGCCCCGCGCCGGCCGCCTGGACGTCGAGCAGCTGGTAACGCTCGACGGCCTCGCTCAGCGCCTCGCGCTTGACCTCGCCGGAGCGGGCCAGCTCGGTGAGCACCCCGAGCACGATCGACGGCGCGTCGATGTGGAAGTGCCGCCGGGCGGCGCCGCGGGTGTCGGAGAAGCCGTAGCCGTCGGCACCGAGCGATGCGTAGGGGTTGGGCACCCACCGCGCGATCTGATCCGGTACGGCGCGCATCCAGTCGCTGACCGCGACGACCGGCCCGCGGGTGTCGGCGAGCTTGCGGGTGACGTAGGGAGTGCGCTGGTCGTCGCCGGGGTGCAGCAGGTTCCACTCGTCGCAGGCGAGTGCGTCGCGGCGTAGCTCGGTCCACGACGTCGCCGACCACACGTCGGCAGCGACACCCCAGTCCTCGGCCAGCATCCGCTGCGCATCGAGCGCCCACGGCAGGGCGACACCGGAGGCGAGCACCTGCGCGCGCGGCCGGTCGTCCTCGCCGTCGCTCTCGGCCGCCCGGAAGCGGTAGAGCCCCTTGAGTACCCCTTCGGTGTCGATGCCGTCCGGCTGGGCCGGCTGCTGCATCGGCTCGTTGTAGACGGTGAGGTAGTAGAAGATGTCCTCGCCCTTGGGGAACTCTTCGCTGGAGCCGTACATCCGGCGCAGCGCGTCCTCGACGATGTGCGCGATCTCGAACGCGTACGCCGGGTCGTAGGCGACGCACGCCGGGTTGGTCGACGCGAGCAGATGCGAGTGGCCGTCGTTGTGCTGCAGTCCTTCACCGGTCAGCGTGGTGCGCCCCGCCGTGGCGCCCAGCAGGAAGCCGCGGGTCATCTGGTCGCCGGCGGCCCACATCAGGTCGCCGGTGCGCTGGAACCCGAACATCGAATAGAAGATGTAGATCGGGATCATCGGTTCGCTGTGCGTCGCGTATGACGTCCCGGCCGCGATGAAGGAGCTCATCGCACCGGCCTCGGTGATGCCTTCGTGCAGCAACTGACCCGACGTGGACTCCTTGTAGGACAGCAGCAGGTTGCGGTCGACCGCGTCATAGCGCTGCCCGTGCGGCGAGTAGATCTTCGCCGTCGGGAACAGCGAGTCCATGCCGAAGGTGCGCGCCTCGTCCGGGATGATCGGCACGAACCGGCGGCCGAACTCCTTGTCCTTCATCAGGTCCTTGAGCAGCCGGACGAAGGCCATAGTCGTGGCCACCGCCTGCTTGCCCGACCCGCGCTTGAGGTCGGCGTACGCCGAGTGCTCGGGCACCTTGACCGTGCGGGGGCGCACGATCCGCTTGGGGACGTAGCCGCCGAGCGCCGCCCGGCGCTCCTTCATGTAACGGATCTCCTCGGACTGCTCGCCCGGGTGGTAGTACGGCGGCAGTTCGCCCTCGAGCTGCTCGTCGGAGATCGGCAGGTAGAGCCGGTCGCGGAACTCCTTCAGCTCGGCCTTGGTCAGCTTCTTCATCTGGTGCGTGGCGTTGCGGCCCTCGAAGTCGCTGCCCAGCGTCCAGCCCTTGATGGTGTGGGCCAGGATCACGGTCGGCTGGCCGACGTGTTCGCGGGCCGCCTTGAAGGCGCTGTAGACCTTGCGGTAGTCGTGCCCACCGCGGGAGAGCCGGCGCAGGTCGTCGTCGGAGAGGTGCTCGACCATCTTGCGCAGCCGCGGGTCGGTGCCGAAGAAGTGCTCCCGCGTGTAGTCGCCCGGCTCGACCGAATAGGACTGGAACTGCCCGTCCGGGGTCGTGTTCATCGCGTTGACGAGGACGCCGTCGACGTCCTGGGCCAGCAGCGGGTCCCAGTCCCGGCCCCAGATCACCTTGATGACGTTCCAGCCGGCGCCGCGGAAATAGGCCTCCAGCTCCTGGATGATCTTGCCGTTACCGCGGACCGGGCCGTCGAGGCGCTGCAGGTTGCAGTTGATGACGAAGGTGAGGTTGTCCAGCTCCTCGCGGGCGGCGACGCCGATCGCGCCGAGCGCCTCGGGCTCGTCCATCTCGCCGTCGCCGAGGAAGGCCCAGACGTGGCTGCGGCTGGTGTCCTTGATCTGCCGGTTGAGCAGGTACCGGTTGAAGCGGGCCTGGTAGATCGCCTCGATCGGGCCCAGACCCATCGAGACGGTCGGAAACTCCCAGAAGTCGGGCATGAGCCGCGGGTGCGGGTAGCTCGGCAGCCCGCCGCCCGGGTGCGAGAGCTCCTGCCGGAAGCCGTCGAGCTGGGTCGAGGACAGCCGGCCCTCGAGGAACGCCCGGGCGTAGATGCCGGGCGAGGCGTGGCCCTGGAAGTAGATCTGGTCGCCCGACTCGCCGCCGTGATCCTTGCCCCGGAAGAAGTGGTTGAACCCGACCTCGTAGAGGCTGGCCGACGATGCGTAGGTCGCGATGTGGCCACCGACGCCCAGGTATTTGTTGGCCCGGGACACCATGATTGCGGCGTTCCACCGGATGTAGGCACGGATCCGGCGCTCGACGTATTCGTCGCCGGGGAACCACGGTTCGCGCTCGGGCGCGATGGTGTTGATGAAGTCGGTGCTGCGCAGCGCCGGGACGCCGACCTGGCGTTCGCGGGCACGTTCCATCAACTTGAGCATCAGGTAGCGCGCCCGTCCCCGGCCCGCGACGTTGACCGCGGCGTCAAGGGAGGTAAGCCACTCCTGGGTCTCTTCGGGGTCGACATCGGGGAGCTGGCTGGGCAGGCCATCGGTGATGACGCTGAAGCGCTCGGGGGTCACGGGTCGCGTTCTCCTCGTTGGGGCTCGGCGGGGCTGCCACCTACTATCCTCGCCGACCCTGGCGGCCCGGCGCGCGGTGCGTCCTCCGGCGTTCCGTACCCTGTGCGGACTCGACCGGACGAGTCTTGCGGACCGGAGCCCTCGAACCCGGCCCGGGCCGTAGTGTGTATCTGCTACGAGAAGCACTCTCAAACGACCCACTTTCCATCAATTTCGTGGAGGACGGCAGAGGTGAGCCCCACCGCTGATTCGGCGGACGGTCCGACCCTGGCGGCGCGCCTCGGCGTGCAGCCCGGGATGGTTGTCCAGGAGCTGGGCTACGAAGCCAGCGACGCGGACGAGCAGGTCCGATCGTCCATCGTCGAGCGTTCCGGAAGCGAGCTCGTCGGGGAGGACTCCGACGAGGTCGTCGACGTCGTGCTGCTCTGGTGGCGCGGCGAGGACGGAGACCTGGTCGACGCCTTGGTCGACGCCATCGGCCCGCTCGCCGACAACGGCGTGGTGTGGCTGCTCACGCCGAAGGTCGGCCGGACCGGACACATCGAGCCCTGGGACATCAGTGAGGCGGCACCGACCGCCGGCCTGTCCCAGACCAGCACCCTGTCCGTCGGCCGCGACTGGTCCGGCGTCCGGCTCGTGGCACCGAAGGCGGCCCGCTCCAAGCGCTGATCCGCGCCGTGGCATGCTCGGGATCCGATTGCCTTGTCCCGTTTCCACCGCTCTGATCGCGAGGAGGCCACCGATGGCCGTCGAGGTTGGTGCCCAGGCACCGGACTTCACGCTGAAGGACCAGAACAACGAGTCGGTCACCCTGTCGTCGTTCCGGGGGTCCAAGAACGTGCTGCTGGTGTTCTATCCGTTCGCGTTCAGCGGCATCTGCACCAGCGAGTTGACGCAGGTGCGCGACGACCTGTCGCGCTTCCAGAACGACGAGGTGCAGGTGCTCGCCATCAGCACCGACCCGGTCTTCTCACTCAAGGCGTTCGACGACGCGCAGAGTCTCGGCTACCCGCTGCTGTCGGACTTCTGGCCGCACGGTGACGCAGCGCGCAGCTACGGCGTCTTCAACGACAAGTCCGGGATGGCCAACCGCGGCACGTTCCTGATCGACCGGGACGGTTCCGTCGCCTTCGCCGAGATGAACCAGCCCGGCGAACGACGCGACCAGGCGGTCTGGACCAAGGCACTGGAGCAGCTGGCGGCCTGACCGGCCGGTAGGCTCGGCTCTTCCCGGGCGCGTAGCTCAGCGGGAGAGCACCCGCCTTACAAGCGGGCGGTCGCAGGTTCGATCCCTGCCGCGCCCACTATCGCTGATCCCTCCAAACAGGGAGAACCAGGCGGATGCGGAAGATCACCATCACGGCCGTCGAGGTGCTGGCCGTCCGGGGCCCGGTCCTCGACGGCGCGCCGGCGTTCCGGCAGGGCCAGGCCAAGCTCATCCACGCCTACGCCGAGCACCGGCCGGGCAACGATCGGGTCGGCTCGCAGCCGGGGCCGGAGTCCGGACCGCGGCAGCGCGAGGCGCTGTACCTGCGGATCGGCACCGACAGCGACGTCGAGGGCTTCTACGGTCCGGTCGACCGGGAGGCGGCCTGGCCCATCGTCGACATGCTGGCCGGCTTCCTGGTCGGGCAGGACGCGCTCGCCGGGACGATCGTGTGGGACAAGCTCTACCGGTTGGACCGCCACGCCCGCCACGGGTACCTGAAGATGGCCGTCAGCGCGGTGGACAACTGCCTGTGGGACCTGCGCGGCAAGGCCTTCGACGCCCCCGTCCACCAGCTGCTCGGCGGACCGTCCCGCGAGCGGATCCCGGCGTACGCCTCCACGTTGGGGACCTCGCACGACCCGGCCGACGTGCAGTCGGTCGCCGAGGGGCTGGTCAAGGAGGGCTACGCCGCGCAGAAGTGGTTCCTCGCCCATGGCCCAGGCGAGGGCGCGGACGGGCTGGCCCGCAACGTCGAGCTGGCCCGGCAGGTCCGGGCGGCGGTCGGGTCGGGCACCCGGCTGATGTTCGACGCCTTCATGGGCTGGGACCTCGCCCACGCCCGCGACTGGGCGCGGCAGGTCGAGGACCTCGATCCGTCCTGGCTGGAGGAGCCGTTCTCGCCGACGCAGTACCCGGCGTTCGTCGAGTTGCACCGCGCCACCCGGGTCCCGCTCGCGGCCGGCGAGCATCTCTACGATCGCGCCGACGTCCTGCCCTATCTGCGGGACGGCACGCTGACCGTGCTGCAGTGCGATCCGGAGTGGTGCGGGGGAGTGACCGAGCTGGTCCGCATCACGGCGCTCGCCGAGAGCTTCGGGATCCCGGTCATCCCGCACGGCCATGGCGTGCATGCCACCCTGCACGTGGTGGCGAGCCAGTCCCCGGCGACCTGCCCGATGGTGGAGTACCTCTTCCTCGCCATGCCCGGGCGCTACCAGTTCGAGAAGCACCCGCCGGCCCCCGAGGGCGGATCGGTGGCGGTGCCCACCGCGCCCGGGTTCGGCATCGAGCTCGACCCGGCCAGGGTCGCGTCGACGTGCACCTGGACCGGCGCCGCCCAGCACGCCTGAAGGTCAGCCGGTCGGGGCCGGTGCGGTGTGCTGGATCGGCGGCGGAATGGCCGGGGTGGCGCTGTTGAGGATCGCGGTGGTGAGCGCCTCCGCCGGCCCGCTCGGTGCGCGCGGGTTGCGGAGCAGGGACAGGTCGACGTTGCCGAGTTGCGGAAGCTTGTGCTGGCTGGAGAGCTGCACGAGGTCCGGCGGGATCAGGCTCTGCGCCAGCACCGCCACGCCGAGTCCGGCCCGGGTCGCGGCGAGGATGCCGTTGATCTCCTTGGTGTTGCAGGTGATCCGCCAGGTACGCCCGGCCCGCTCGAGGGCTCGTAACGCGACCTCGCGCGACAGGCTCGGCGCCTGGTAGGCGACCAGGGGCACCGGCTTGCCCTGTTCGAACGACGTGCGCTCCAAGCCGACCCAGACCAGCCGATCCCGCCGGACGAGCTGGCCGCGGTTGTCGCCGGGTTCGTTCTTGACGAAGACGAGGTCGAGGTGACCGGAGTTCAGCCGGCGCCGCAGGGCGCCGCTCTGGGTCACGGTGAGCTCGAGATCGATCCGCGGATGCAGCTGCCGGAACTCCCGGAGGATCCGCGGCAGCTGGGTCAGGGCCAGGTCGTCGGAGGCGCCGAAACGCAGCCGCCCGCGGAGCGCCGGGCCGGCGAAATACCCGGTCGCCTGCTCCTGGGCGGCCAGGATGGTCCGGGCGAAGCCGGCCATCGCCTCGCCGTCCTCGGTCAGCAGCACCGTCCGCGTGTCGCGGGCGAACAGCCGGCGCCCGACCGACTCCTCGAGCCGGCGGACGTGCTGGCTCACGGTGGGCTGGCTGAGCTCCAGCCGCTGCCCGGCCTGGGTGAAGCTCAGCGACTGTGCGACGGCCAGGAAGGTCCTGAGCAGCACGGGATCCAGCATGCGATCCACTCTCCTATTGGGCGACGCAATGAGATTAATAGCCTATATGAGCTATCGCAATGGCTGCCGTCTGCGGAAAACTGACGACTGCGACAGACGGACGACGACCAGCTAGCGGGGGACGAAAACCTTGCTCACCTCGGGAGAGAAAACCCGACAGTCCACATTCGCCTCACTGCAGATCCCGAACTTCCGGCTCTTCGCGGCATCCCAGGTGCTCTCCAACACCGGTGCCTGGATGCAACGCGTCGCCCAGGACTGGGTGGTGTTGGAACTCACCAACAGCCCGACCGCGGTCGGCATCACGACCGCGATGCAATTCCTGCCGATGCTGGCCTTCGGGTTGTTCGGCGGCCTGATTGCCGACCGCTACCCGAAGCGACGCCTGCTGCTCATGACGCAATCGTGTGCCGGCCTGCTCGCCGCCACGCTTGCCGTGCTGATCCTGAGCGGGACGGTGGCGGTGTGGGAGATCTATCTCGTCGCGTTCATGTTGGGCCTCGTGACCGTGGTCGACAATCCGACGCGTCAACTGTTCGTCAACGAAATGGTCGGACCGCGCTATCTGCGTAACGCGATCAGCCTGAATTCGTCGGTTTTCCAGCTCGGCGGGTTGATCGGCCCGGCCGTCAGCGGCCTGCTGATCAACGCGGTTGGCGCCGGGTGGTCGTTCGCGATCAACGCCGTCTCCTATCTCGCGGTGCTGACCGCGCTGACCCTGATCGACACCGACGCGCTGACCCCGATCGTCCCCACGCCGCGGGCGCCCGGGCAGCTACGGGAAGGATTGGCCTACGTCGCCAGCCGCCCCCAGCTGATCTGGCCGATCGTCCTGGTCGCCTGCGTCGGCTCGATCGGCCTCAACATGCCGATCGTTCTCTCCACCTACGCCAAGAACGTCTTCCACACCGGCCCGGGCGGCTACGGATTGCTGAACTCGATGCTCGCGCTGGGGTCGATGGCGGGCGCCCTCTATTCGGCCCGGCGGACCAGCAACCGGTTACGGTCGCTCGTGGCCGCGGCCGGCGTATTCGGGACGTTGGAGGCGATCACCGCCCTGGCGCCCAATCCGGAGACCTACGCCCTGCTGCTGGTGGCCGTCGGCGCGGCGGCGCTGACCTTCCTCACCGCCGCGAACAGCGGTGTGCAGATGGCCACCGAGGACACCATCCGCGGCCGGGTCATGAGCCTCTACATGCTGGTGCTGATCGGCGGCACCCCGCTGGGGGCACCGATCATCGGGCTGGTGACCGAGCACATCGGTCCCCGCTACGGGATGCTCACCTGCGGAACGGTCCCGGCTCTGGCGGCCTTGGCCGTCGGCCTCTGGCTCAAGCACAGCGCCCGGCTGAAGTTCCGGGTCGCCCGGCACCCGGTGCACGCCCGGGAACTGATCACCGTGGGGCCGCGGCTCCCGTGATCAGGTCGGAGAACGTTCCGCCCCGCTGGTGCCCGGGTGGCGTTGTTAGTACGGTCGTTCGAAGAACGAGCTGACGTCGACAATCTGTAGAGGAGCACAGGCGTGACGGCTGCACCGGAGATCCGAGTGCGCGTTTGGTCCGAGCACACCGCGAGGCGGGCGTATTACCCCAATGACATCAACGGCGCCGTGGCCGAGGGACTTCGCCTCGACGACGGCTTGAGCGTGACGACGGCGGAGCTGGTCGACGAGGGTGACGGCGTACCCGAGACCGAGCTCGCCCGCACCGACGTCCTCGTATGGTGGGGGCACCAGCTGCACCGCTACGTCGCCGACGACGCGGTCGACCGGGTGGTGCGTCACGTCCGGGAGCGGGGGATGGGCTTCGTCGCCCTGCACTCGTCGCACATGTCCAAGCCGTTCACCCGGCTGATCGGCGACGACGGCGGTCTCGGTGGCGTCGAGGTCGACGCGGGTGCCGAGCGGATCACCGTCGAACAGCGTGATCATCCGGTCGCCGAGGGCGTGGACAAGATCGAGCTCGCCAAGGAGGAGAGCTACAACGAGCCGTTCAACTGCGGGCAGCCCGACGCGGTCGTCTTCCGGTCCGTCTTCGACAACGGGCACGAATTCCGGTCCGGGCTGGCCTACACGGTCGACAACGGCCGGGTCTTCTACTTCCGGCCGGGCCACGAGACCTACCCGGCCTTCGCCGATCCGATGGTGCGCCGGGTGATCCGCAACGCGGTCTACTGGACCGCCAAGCGCACCTGATCCACCACGTTTTCTCGCTCACGCAAGCCGATCCCCTTTCTTTGGAGCTTTTGATGACGGTCAACGTCGGACTCATCGGTGCCGGCGGCATCGCGAACGCACACATGACGGGCTACCTCGCTATCCCGGATGCCGCCCGGGTCACCGCGGTCGCTGACGTCGTCGCGGAGAACGCGCAGAAGCGGGCCGAGCAGGCCGGCGGGGCGAAGGTCTTCAGCGACTACCGGGAGATGCTGGCCACCGCCGACATCGACGCCGTCGACATCTGCCTGCCGCACCACCTGCACGCCGACGCGATCGTCGCCGCCGCGGGCGCCGGCAAGCACATCCTCTGTGAGAAGCCGCTGTGCCTCACGATCGACGAGGCCGATCGCGTGCAGACCGCGATCAAGGACAGCGGCGTCACGCTCATGTGCTCGCACAACCAGCTCTTCATGCCGCCGGTGGCCCGGGCCCGTGCGCTGCTCGACGAGGGCGTCATCGGCGACACCTACGAGCTGCGTACGACGGACAGCTTCTTCAGCCACCTCGACCCGGAGAACATGGGCTGGCGCGCGCACCGCGAGACCAGCGGCGGCGGCGAGCTGATCGACACCGGCTACCACCCGACCTACCTGCTGCTGCACCTCGCGGGCAGTACGCCGGTCGAGGTCTTCAGCATGCTCAGCACGCACCGGCTGACCCACTCCGAGGGCGAGGACTCGGCACAGGTGCTGGTCCGTTTCGCCGACGGCAAGGTCGGCACCATCGTCACCAGCTGGGCCTACGAGCCGGCCGCGTGCACCGAGCGCTTCTCGATCGTCGGCGAGCAGGGCAGCCTGTGGAGCGACGGCCGCGCGCTGCACGTCAAGAAGCGTGGTGAGGACGACACGGCGACCGAGCTGCCCCAGGTGCAGACGATCCCGGCCGCCGTCGCGGCGTTCGTCGAGTGCGTGCGCGATGGGACCCGGCCGATCAACACCGAGGTCGAGGGGATCGCCGTACTCAAGGTGATCCTGGCCGCCTACAAGTCGGCCGAGGAGCGTCGCGTCGTCGCGCTCTCGGAGCTCTAGCCGCTTGGTGAGCGACGGCCCGCTGGAGCGGTTGCGGACCCTGTGTCTGGGGCTGCCCGAGGTCACCGAACGCCTGAGTCACGGCGAGCCGACGTGGTTCGTCCGGGGCAAGAAGACGTTCGTGATGTTCGCCGATCACCATCACGACGACCGACTCGCCTTCTGGTGCGCCGCGCCGCCGGGCGCGCAGGAGGCGGTCGTCGGCTCGGAGCCCGACCGGTACTTCCGGCCGCCGTACGTCGGCCCGCGTGGCTGGCTCGGCGTCTGGCTGGACGTGCCGGTGGACTGGGCCGAGATCGCCGACCTCGTCGACGACGCCTATCGTGCGGTCGCGCCGAAACGGCTCATCGCGGATCTGGACGCTCGGTCGCCCGGCTCCGGATGAGCTGCAGTCCGTCGCGGGTCGCGTCGTCGGTCGGCGTGTAGACGACGATCCGGCACTCCGGCATGTCGGCGACGGCCAGGCTCGTGGACTGCAGGTGCAGCAGCCCGCCGACCGGGTGCCGGAACACCTTGGTGCGGGCGCCCGGGCGGGCGACGTCGTGGCGGGCCCACATCTGGGCGAACTCGGCGCTGCGCGCGCTGAGCCGCCGGATGAACTCCGTCCACGCCGGCTCGCCGAGGTGCTGCGCGAACGACGCCCGCAGGGTCGCAACCGCCCGCGGCATCTCCTCGTCGAAGTTGACGAACCGCTCCCGGGCGTCCGGCTCGAGGAACGAGCACCACAGCACGTTGCGCCGCTCGCACGGCATCGCGTGCCAGCGCCAGAACAGGTGTTCGTGCGCGGAGTTGGCGGCGAGCACGTCGAAGCGGGCGTTCTGCAGCGATGCCGCGAGCGGCTCGAGCGAGGCGAGGATCTCGCGCACCGCCGGGGAGACCGACTCCATGGCGATCTCGGCCGGCGCCGCCGGGATGTCGGCGAGCCGGTAGAGGTGCTCGCGCTCGGCGCCGTCGAGCCGCAGAGTGCCGGCCACGGCGTCGAGCACCTGCACGCTCACATGGATCGGGCGACCCTGCTCGAGCCACGTGTACCAGGTGATCCCGACCCCGGCGAGCTGCGCAACCTCCTCCCGGCGTAGTCCGGGCGTCCGCCGGCGCAGCCCAGGCGGCAGGCCGACGTCGGCCGGGGTGATCCGCGACCGGCGGGCCCGGAGGAAGGCCGCCAGCTCGGTACGCCGCTCGGTGCGCCCGCGGGCGATCCGGGCGGATGGGGGGAACGGGGTCCGCGGCGCCTCGGTGGTCACGCCAACCATCATGACCGGCCGGCGTTCCTGGTACCAGGTACTGGCAGTACCAGTGTCAGCGGGCTCTCACCGCCCGCGCGCGGCCGGACGCACCGTCGATGCATGGCCACCACCACGATCCGTCCAGGCTCCGCCGCGCCCGATCTGCCCACCGCCGCGGGCCGGCCTCCCGACGCGGGCATCGACCGGCGCCGCTGGGCGATGCTCGGCGTCCTGGTCGCCGGGGTCTTCATGGTCCTGCTCGACGCCACGATCGTGAACGTCGCGCTCCCGACGCTGCGGACGGACCTGCACGCCTCCGGGTCCGCGCTCGAACTGGTCGTCTCCGGCTACGCCATCACCTACGCGATGCTGCTGATCACCGGGGCCCGGCTCGGGGCCATCTTCGGCAGCCGCCGGCTGTTCCTGATCGGTCTGAGCCTGTTCACCGTCTCGTCGCTGGCGTGCGGCCTCGCGCCGGGCACGGCGTCCCTCATCGTGGCCCGGTTCGCGCAGGGGGCGGGCGCGGCGGCAATGGTGCCGCAGATCCTGAGCGTCATCCAGCGGGAGTTCACCGGATCGGCCCGGACCCGCGCGCTGGGCGTGTACTCCGCCGTGGTCGCGGTCGGTGCGGTGTCCGGTCAGGTGCTCGGCGGCGTGCTGATCAGTGCGAACCTCTTCGGCGCCGGCTGGCGGCCGGTCTTCCTGGTGAACATCCCGGTCGGCCTCGTGATCGCCGTCCTCACCGTGCGGCTGGTCCCCGCCGAGCGCACCGCGGTCGGGCGCCGCGTCGACGTACCCGGCCTGCTGACCGGGTCGGCGGCGGTGCTGCTCGTCGTGCTCCCGCTGGTTCTCGGGCGCGAGGCGGGCTGGCCGTGGTGGACCTGGGCCAGTCTCGCAGCGGGCGGGCTGATGGCGCTCTGGTTCGTCCACGTCGAGCGGGCGGCCACCGCGCGCGGTGACGACCCGCTGGTCGACCTGCGCGTGGTGCGGACCCCCGGCATGGCCGCGGGGCTCGCCACCCTGGCGGTCGCGATGATCGGGTACGGCGGCTTCCTGTTCAGCTTCGCGCTGCACCTGCAGGGCGGTCTCGGGGAGAGCGCGTTGCGGGCCGGCCTCACCTTCGCGCCGGCGGCGGCCGCATTCGGCGCGGCGGGCTACTGGTGGCGCCGGCTGCCGGGACGCATCCACCACGGGATCACGCCGGCCGGCTTCGCCCTCGCCGCGGTCGGTTACCTCCTGCTCGCCGCTGTCCTGCACGGCGGCAGCCGCGGCGGGATCTGGCTGGAGCTCGTCCTGGTCGCGTTGGGCGGCGGGCTCGGCTTCGGCTTCGGCCCGCTGCTCTCGCAGGCCCTGGTGCACGTGCCGGCGGCGAAGGCCGCCGACGCCAGCGGATTGCTGACCACGACGATCCAGCTCGCGCAGGTCGTCGGAGTCGCGGTGTTCGGGAGCCTGTTCCTCAGCCTGGCCACCCACCACGTCGGGCACGCCTCCGCGATCGCCGTATCGACCGTCGACGCGAGCCTCACCGGTCTGACCGTCGCCGGACTCGGTGGCGCGCTGCTGCTCGCCCGCACGGTGCGGCGGGCCGCGGTGGCGCAGGCTCCGCCGGCGGGCGACTGAAGCGGCCGTCAGGGCTGGGGCGGGTAGACGGGGATCCCGGCGGCCACGGCGATCTCCCGGAAGGCGGCGGCGAGGCTCGCCGGCGTGGCGTGCGCATTCAGGCCGCTCGGATTCGGGACGACCCAGAACTGTGCCGCGCCGAGGTCGTCGGGCTGGCGTCCGACGGCGGCGCGGGGCCGGTCGAACGCGACGCGATAGGCGCTGATCCCGAGGATCGCGACCACGGCCGGGTTGATCCGCGCCACCTTGCGCCGCAGGGCCCGCGCACCGGCGACCAGCGCAGTCCGATCGACCTCGTCGGCCCGGGCCGTGGCCTGCGGCGCGAGGTTGGTGATGCCGACGCCCCGATCCTGCAGGTGAGCGAGATCCGCCGCGGTGTAGCCGGCCGAGGCGTCGATGCTGGCGGTCGGTGATCCCGGCGCGATGAAGAGCCGGATAGAACCGGTTCCCCCGGCGCGCGAAGTGGCTCTGGGCCGCCGCTGTCCACAACCCGGGATTGATGCCGACGAAGAGCAGCCGCACGTCCGGACCGAGCAGGTCCGGCAGCGTCGTGCCGCGGAAGGACTCCAGCTCCGCCCGCGTGAATCCCACCACCGCACCTTAAGGTCCGCCGTGCCCCGTGCCCCGTGCCCCGTGCCCCGTGCCCTGTGCCCTTGCTCCGCTCAGCGACGCAAGGGCACAGCGATGCGCGGACGTGCACTGTCGGACGGCGCTGGATCAACCCCGGGCACTAGCCTGTCCGGATGCCGCCTCTCGCCGACGTCGTCGCCGCGCTCGAGGCGCTCTACGACCCGCGCCGGGCCGAGCCCTGGGACGCCGTCGGCCTGGTCGCCGGCGACCCGGCGCAGGAGGTACGCCGGATCCAGTTCGCGGTGGATCCGGTCCCGGCGACGGTGCACGAGGCCATCGATTCAGGGGCCGACCTGCTCGTCACCCATCACCCGCTGCTGCTCCGGCCGGTGCACGGCGTGCCCGCGACGTCGTACAAGGGCCGGCTGGTGCACGACCTGATCCGGTCCGACACCGCGCTGTTCGTCGCGCACACCAACGCCGACGTCGCCCGGCCCGGGGTCTCCGATGCGCTCGCGACCACGATCGGGCTGGCCGAGCTGCGCCCGCTGCAGCCGAGCCCGGCGCCGCCGCAGGACAAGGTCGTGACGTTCATGCCGGAGGACGACGCCCCGCGGGTCGTCGACGCGATGGCCGACGCCGGTGCCGGCGTCATCGGCGACTACACCCGATGCGCGTGGCTCGCCGGCGGCACCGGGACATTCCGCGCCGGCGTGGACACCCGTCCGAGCATCGGCGCGCCAGGCGAGGTGACGGCGGTCGCCGAGACCCGGGTGGAAATGGTGGCGCCGCGTGGGCGGCGGACGGCGGTGCTCGCCGCGCTCCGGTCGGCCCATCCCTACGAAGAGCCGGCGATCGACGTCGTCGAACTGGCCGGGCAGCCGGGAAATGACGGGCTCGGCCGGATCGGGGTGCTGCCCGAACCGCTCCGGTTCGTCGAGTTCGTGCAGCGGGTGGCGGCCCGGTTGCCGGACGCTCCGGCCGGGGTCCGCGGCGGCGGCGACCCGCACCGCGTGGTGCGGACCGTCGCCGTCTGCGGCGGTGCGGGCGACTCGCTCCTCGACCAGGTCACCCGGGCCGGTGTCGACGCCTTCGTGACCGCCGACCTGCGCCACCATCCGGTGGCCGAGCATCTCGAGGCGGGCGGCCCGGCGCTGGTGGACGCCGGCCACTGGGCCACCGAGTGGCCCTGGCTGGCCGACGCGGCCGCCCGTCTGTCGGCCGCGCTCGGCGAGGCTACGGTGGAGACAGCCGTGTCCGCCCGCGTCACCGACCCCTGGACGGTCTGGAGCGCGCCCGGCAGTCCAGACCGGTCGTCAGAAGGAGTGCAGTGAACGCCGACCCCGCAGCCCAGCTTCGTCTGCTCGACCTGCAGGCGGTCGACACCGTGCTGGCCCAGCTGGTGCATCGCCGCGGCCGGCTACCCGAGCTCGCCGACATCGCCCGCGCCGACGAACGCCTCGCCGAACTGCAGGCCGACACCGTCCGCGCCGAGACCGAGGTGAGCGACCTCGACCGCGAGCAGAAGCGGGTCGACCGCGACGTCGAACAGGTGCGGACCCGCGCCCAGCGCGACCGGGGCCGGATGGACTCCGGCTCGGTCGGCTCGGCGAAGGAGCTGGAGAGCCTGCAGCACGAGGTGGCCACCCTCGCCCGCCGCCAGTCGACGTTGGAGGACCAGGAGCTCGAGGTGATGGAACGCCGGGAGGAGGCCGAGTCCCGGCTGGCGGAGGTGCGCGCCGACGCGGAGCGGGTCGGCGCGGAGCGCGCCGAAGCCGTTGGCCGGCGGGACGCGGCGTACGAGCAGATCGACGCGGAGACCGCGACGCACGACGCCGAGCGCGCTGCGCTGGTCGTCGACATCCCGGAGTCGCTGCTCACCCTCTACGAGAAGGTGCGGGCGCAGGCCGGCGGGACCGGCGCGGCGGCACTGCGGGCGCGGCGCTGCGAGGGCTGCCGGCTGGAGCTGGCCGGCACCGAACTGACCGCCGCCCGCAACGCGGCACCGGATCTCGTCCTGCGCTGCGAGGAGTGCCGGCGCATCCTGGTGCGTACGCCGGACTCCGGCCTGTGAGCGGGGCACCGGACCGCGTCATCGTCGAGGCCGACGGCGGATCGCGGGGAAATCCCGGTCCCGCCGGATACGGCGCAGTCGTCCGCGACCCGGCCACCGGCGAGCCGCTCGCCGAGCGCGCCGAGGCGATCGGCCGGGCGACCAACAACGTGGCCGAATACCGCGGTCTGATCGCGGGCCTGGAGGCCGCCGCGGAGATGTCACCGTCGGCGGTCGACGTACGACTGGACTCCAAGCTGATCGTCGAACAGATGTCTGGCCGCTGGAAGGTCAAGCACGCCGATCTGCAGCCGTTGGCCCGCCGGGCCGCCGAGCTGGTGCGCTCCCTGCCCAAGGTCACCTTCACCTGGGTGCCGCGCGAACGCAACACGCACGCCGACCGGCTGGCCAACGAGGCGATGGACGCAGCGGCGTCGGGCCGGCCCTGGTCGCAGTCCACAGTGGACAGCGGGTCGGCCGACCCGGCTCCGCGGGTCGGCTGGGGAGCGCCGACCGGGCCGCCCACCACGATGCTGCTGCTGCGGCACGGGGAGACCGAGCATTCGGTCGACATGCGGTTCTCGGGGCGCAACGACCTCCCACTCACGGCGACCGGCCGGGAGCAGGCCGAGGCGTCGGCCCGCAGGCTGTCGTCGTACGACGGGATCGACGCCGTGGTCTGCTCGCCGTTGCGACGGGCGCACGAGACCGCCGTCGTGGTGGCGAAGGAGCTGGGGGCCGACCCGGTCGAGGAACCCGGTCTCGCCGAACTCGACTTCGGCGACTGGGAGGGGCTGACCTTCGCCGAGGTGCGCGAGCGGTGGCCCGGGCAACTCGACGCGTGGCTCGGATCGCCGGACGTCGCGCCGCCCGGCGGCGAGAGCATCGCCGACGTGACCCACCGGGTACGCCGGGCCCGCGACCGGATGCTCGCCGCCCATCCCGGCGGCACGATCCTCGTCGTCTCCCACGTCACCCCGATCAAGATCCTGCTGCGGATCGGTCTCGACGCACCGACGGCGACGTTGTTCCGGCTGCACCTCGACATCGCGAGTTTGTCCACAGTGGACTGGTACGCCGACGGGCCGGCGTCGGTGCGGTTGGTCAACGACACGAGCCATCTGAGCTGAGCGTGGACGCCGGGCTCAAGGTCGGAAACCTCACGGTGCCGGAGGACGAACTCGTCGAGCGGTTCAGCCGCTCGTCGGGGCCGGGTGGTCAGTCGGTCAACACCAGTGACACCCGGGTCGAATTGCGCTGGGACATCGCCGGGTCGACCGCGCTCTCCGAGCCCCGCCGCTCGCGGCTGCTGACCCGCCTCGCCGGCCGACTGGTGGACGGCGTACTCGTGGTCGTGGCGAGCGAATACCGGTCGCAGTGGCGCAACCGGCAGGCTGCCCGGGCCCGGATGGCCGCCCTGATCGCCGACGGACTGCGCCCTCCGCCGGCGCCGCGCCGGGCGACCCGGCCGAGCCGGTCGGCCCGCGAGGCCCGGCTGGCCGGAAAGCGTCGTCGGAGCGAGGTCAAACGTGGCCGCGGACGTCCCGATCCGAACGACTGACCGGGACCGCCGGCGGAACCGGCGGTGAGCCCAGCCGGGCGACCAGATCGTGTACCTGCACCAGTTCGTCCTCCATCGACACCAGCCACGAGCGGAGGGTGAAGAGGTCGACGACACCGGTCAATGCGGCCTGATCGGTGCTGCCGCGGAAATCCGCGAGACAGCCGAGCCCCCGGCGGCTGAGATTCGTCGGCGCCTCGGTGGGTGGGGGTGCGGTCCGGCGCCGGAGCGCGTCCGCGGTCGCCTCGTACCGAGGTCCGAGGCGGCCCGCATGCTCGGCCAGCCCGGTGACGAAGACCGGGCAGAGTCCGCGACGCGTGACGTGCCCGGCGACGGCGGTGAGTGCGTCGCTGGAATACCAGAGCCGATGGCCCCAGCCGACCAGGTCGTCGACCCATTCGGTACGCCGATGGCTCCGCGGGTGTTCGGTGAGGTACTGCGCGAAGGTGTCCTCGACCCGCCGCGCGGCGCCGAGAACGGCGTGCTCCTCGGGTCGCGGCGCCACACCGAGCAGATGCCGCGCCGTCCCGGTCGCGAAGGCACCGCCGGAGGAGATCAGGTCCGCGACGTCGCGCCGCAGCACGGCCGCCGCGCCGCGCGGCCAGGCGACGACGCCGATGAGTACGCCGACCAACGCCCCGGTCACCACGTCCTGCAGCCGGATCAGCCCGATGTTCCACGCCACCGGGGTGAGTTGGGCGAAGAGCACGGCGATCACGACGGTAAACGACGCCTGCATGCCCAGCAGGCCGTATCCGCCGGCGAGGAACCCGACGAAGATGACGACCGGCATCACGAGCGCGTACCAGTCCGTATGCGGTCCGACGGTGAGGATGAGCGCCCCGGCGACGGCGGCGCCGATCGCGGTCCCGCCGACCGCCTGCAGCAGTGAGTTGCCGATCGCGCGGACCGTCGTCCGCATGGTCGACAGGGTCGCGAAGACCACCCAGAAGCCGTGCTGCAGGTCGGCGAGCCGGGTCACGAGCACCGCACCGGCGAGGGCGATCCCGAGCCGGAGGCTGTTTTGCAGCAGGACGGAGTTGGGTCGCAGGTTGGTCCGCAAACGATGTCGCCAGGCCACGAGCGGTCCGATCGCCCCCGAGGCGACCTGGCTCAGGGGTCCGCCGACGGCGCTGCCTGCGTGCGCACCGACCACGAGGGTGGTGGCGGCGTCGGCGATCGCGGTGGTGGCCGTGGCCTGGTAGCGCAGCAGGTAGGCCCGTCGGGACTCGGGTTCGAACTGCTCGACCCGGCCCGCGGCGACGAGTGCGGCCAGTCGACGATGCCGGTCGGCGTCGTACGTCGTCACTGCGGTGGTGAGCCGGGCCATGTCCGGTGGGGTCGCACCGGTGTCCACGGCCGCGGCCGAGTCGGCGAGCGCTCCGGCAAGAGCGTGCAGCAGCGCCTGCTCGCCGTGGTCCGTCGGCGGCGACGGCGTCAGTGCGGGGAGCACCATCCCGACCCGCTGGGTGCCGTAGTTCAGCGCCGCCAGTGCGAGGTCTTCGGTGAACGGCCCCACCGGCCGCTCGACGGCCGCCGCGAGGTCGGCGCGGGCATCGCGCACGGAGACCGTCGCGGACCGGCGTACGGCACTGCGCTCGTCCTGGTCGGCCGCCCCGGCGATCGAGTCCGCGCACGCGGCCACCGACCGCAGCGCGGCGGCGACCCGGTGCCGATAGTCCTGCCGCAATCGGTCAGGGAAGACGACGACGGCGGCGATGGTCGAGAGTGCGCCGCCGAGCAGCAGACCGGCGAGCCGGTCCGGGATCTGGGCCGTCGTCCCTGGGATTCCGGACGAGACGATTACGAGCAGGATGACCGCCATCGAGCCGGCGATCGCGTATCCGCCGAAGATCGCGCCCATCGACACCACGACGCCGACGACGAACACCACCAGCGCGGTCGCCCACGTCACGCGCGACACCTCCGTGCCGATGACGACGATGACGACGGCCAGCGCGAGCGTGACGAGGTAGGCCCGGACCCGGCGCGGCAGCGGGCCGCCGTAGTCGGCCAGCCCGCTCAGGGCGATCGAGGAGAGCCCCGCGAACGGCGCCATGATGACATTGCCGATCGCGTAGCGGGAGATCAGGACGGCGATCGAGGTGGCGAGCGCGACCCGCAACGCCTTGTGCACCGTGGCGGGCGGCGGAGGTCTCACGAACCGAAGGGTCCCATCCGGTGCCGGTCGGGATGGTCGATACGCGGCGACCGGCCGGTCAGTGGTGCGGCGGCGGGGGAGGGATCGAGTCGATCCCCGGCGCGGCGTCCGGCCAGACCAGCAGCACCGGACAGGGCGCGTGGTCGACCGCGAACCGGGTCGGCGGTCCGAGGCTCTTCGGCCCGAGCCGCCGCCGGTCACCGTCGCGGGCGATCACCAGGAGGTGGGCGCCGTCGGCGGCCGCGACGACCTCGCGTTCGATCCGGCCGTGCCGATGCTCCCGGCTCACCTCGCGGCCGATGCGGTCCGCCGCGGCGTCCAGCAACGCGACCTCCGCCGCCTCATCGAGCCGGGCGACCGCGTCGGCCGGGTCGGGGTCGGCGTGGCCGCGGCCGAGCAGTCCGGTGAACGCGCCGCGCGCGGTTTCCTCGACGTCGCCGGACATGACGTGCAGCAGGACGATCTCCGCGTCGTCGGGCGCGTATTCGGCGGCGGCGTCGACGCAGGCTTCCCACGTCCCTTCGACCACCCACACCACCACCCGCATCGCGCTCACGCTCCGATCGTCGATAGCGCGACCCACAGTGCCAGAACGGCGCCGACGAGAGCGAGGGGAACGGTGGCGAGGCCGAGCCGAAGAAATTCGCCGAGGGCGGGTTCGGCGTTGCGACTTCGCAGGGTGCGTCGCCACAGCAGGGTCGCCAGCGAGCCGACGTAGGTGAGGTTCGGTCCGACGTTCACCCCGACAGCGCCGCCAGGACGAGGCCCGGGCCGCCGAGGCCGGCGCCGAGAATCACCAGGACGGCGGGCAGATTGTTCACCAGATTCGCCAGCACAGCGGCGATCACGGCGGTGAGCAGCAGAGCCGGAAGCGCCGAGGTGTCCGGCAGGATGCGCCGGATGAATTCGCCGAGGCCGTGGTCCTCGACGGCCCGCACCACGACACCGAGCGCCAGCACGAAGATGCAGAAGAGCGGGTTGGTTTCCTTCAGCAGCCGCATCGGGGAGGTCTGATGGCGCGCGAGTCGGCGTACGGCGAGCACGCCCGCGCCCGCGGTAGCCGCCCACACCGGCGCGACGTGCACCAGGGAGGTCAGGCCGAACGCCAGCAGCGTCAGACCGACCACGACCAGTGCGAACACCGGGGTGTCGACCCGCTCGGCCGTGCGCCGGCCGGGCGGCGTACGTAGGTCGGTCGCGAAGAACCGCCGGAACACGCCGTACTCGATCGCGATGACCACCAGCCACGGCAGCAGCATCAGCAGACCGAAGCGGGTGAACGACAGCCCGGACGCGCCGAAGGCCAGCAGGTTGGTGAGGTTGGAGACCGGCAACAGCAGGGAGGCGGAGTTGGCCAGGTGGGTGCACGCGTAGACGTGCGGCTTCGGCCGCAGCCGCAGCGTCGCGGCGGTGGCGAAGACGACCGGCGTCAGCAGCACCACGGTCGCGTCGAGGGAGAGCAGCGCCGTGATCACCGAGGCGACCGCGAACACCAGGCCCAGCAGGGTGATCGGGCGGCCGCGGCAACGCCGGGCCATCAAGGCACCGGCCGCGGCGAAGACCCCCTCCTCGTCGCAGAGATGGGCGAGCAGCAGGATCGCGGCCAGGAAGCCGACCGTCGGGCCGAGCCGGCTCACCTCGGCGGCGGCATCGTGCAGGCTCACGACACCGAGCAGGATGAGCAGGATCGCCGCCGGGACCGCCGCGGTCGCCTCGGGCAGCCGGCGCGGCGTGACGACGGCGAAGCCGATCACGACGAGCAGCACCACGATGCCGACGGCCTCGGCGGCGGACTGCGACACGTCAGCGCCGGAGGTAGAGGAAGACCGAGACCGTGACTCCGAACGTGACCACGCACCAGCGCAGAACCTGATCGTTGAGCCGGCGCGCGACCTTCGCCCCGAGGAAGCCGCCGACCAGCGCGGCCGGGGCGACGACCGCGACGGCGGCCCAGTGCACCGGTCCGAAGACCCCGAAGGCCAGCACGGTGACCGTACTGACCACCAGGGACAGCGCGCTCTTGGCCGCGTTGATCCGGCGCAACGTGTCGTGCACCGTCAGCGCGAGTACGCCGAGCAGGATCACGCCGAGCGCGCCGCCGAAGTAGCCGCCGTAGATCGAGGCGACGAAGACGGCCGGGTAGAGCGCCTTGGCGTTGTCCGGGTCGCCCGGCCGCGGCGGCCCGATCAGCTTTGCCACCTGCGGCTGGACGGCGAGCAACAGGCTCGCCAGCAGGACCAGGAACGGGACCACGATCGCGAACGCCCCGGCAGGTGCGGCGAGCAGCGCCAGGCAGCCGACCGCCGAGCCGCCCGCCGCCACGACCGACAGCCGGGCCAGCCGCTCGCGCTGCCCGGCCAATTCGGGCCGGAATCCGAGCACGCTGCCGAGGTAACCGGGCCAGCCGGCCACCGAGTTCGTGACGTTGGCGGCGAGGGTGCCGTAGCCGGTGGCGATCAGGGCCGGGAAGACGATCAGCGAGCCGCCGCCGGCGATCGAGTTCACTGCTCCTCCGACGAGTCCCGCTCCGGCGAGCAGGGCTGCGTCGGCGAGGTGCACGCGCCGAAGGGTATGTCGTCGGCTATGTCCGGCTGACGCCTACCTCGTCGTAGGATCGCGGTACGGCGGACGAGCCGGCCGGGCGACCGCGTGCGGGGGAGACCCCGCCCGAGGAAAGTCCGGGCTCCACACGGCAGGGTGGTTGCTAACGGCAACCCGGGGTGACCCGCGGGACAGTGCCACAGAAAACAGACCGCTCGGCCGCGCAAGCGGTCGGGTAAGGGTGAAACGGTGGTGTAAGAGACCACCAGCGTCCCGGGTGACCGGGGCGGCTCGGTAAACCCCACCCGGAGCAAGGTCGAAAGGGCCGCTCGCCTCGGCGAGCGGCCTGCGCAGGCGTTCGAGGGCTGCCCGCCCGAGCCTGCGGGTGGACCGCTAGAGCGTGTCGGCGACGGCACGCCGAGAGGGATGGTCGCCCGCCGGGGCAGTGCCGCAAGGCGCCCCGGCGACAGGACCCGGCTTACAGGCCGACTCGTCCGTCGTACCCGGCTCGTGGCTTACCCGGAACGGGTGAGGCATTCGCCCGTCGCGCGCAGTGATGATGGGGTGTCGCGCGACGGCGCGGCGGCGATGGTGCGAGCAGGGGGAAATCGGGATGACTGCGACACGGGAAAGCGCCGAGACCCGACAGAGCGGACTGTCGGACTTCGCCGACCGGATCTCCCACCTCTGGTGGGGTCCGCTACTCGGAGGCCTGGTCTCCATCGGGCTGGGGCTCGCCATCCTCAGCAATAGCTGGACCTTCAAGGTCCTGGTCATCGTGACCGGCATCCTGTTCATCGCCCGCGGGCTCGTGCTCGCCCTCAGCCCGACCTACTCCTCCGGTGCATTCGGTGCCCAGGTGGTCGCGGGCGCGCTCGGCGTCATCGCGGGCATTGTCCTGATCGTCTGGCCCGGGCCGACCTTGCTCGCCCTGGCCTTCTTCGTCGGCGTGTGGCTCGTCCTCAGCGGCGGTTTCCACATCGTCACGGCAATTAGCAACCGCAGGCAGTTGTCCTACTGGGGCCTGATGGTGGTCATGGGGGTGCTCGAAGTCCTCCTGGGCATCTGGGCGATGCGCCGGCCCGAGCTGACGCTGGCGTTGATCATCGTGATTCTCGGCCTGTGGGCGGTCATCACCGGCGTGATGCTGTGCGTGGTGGCGTTCGAGGTCCGCAGCGCCGGGAAGCGCCTGGCGGCCCTGGCGAACTCCGCCGGGGGCGACCCGGCCCAGGTCACGCACGAACTCGACCGGCTCGCGCAGCTGCAGCTCGTCGGGCAGCTGAGCCCCGAGGAGTACGCGCACCTGAAGGCCGCCCTGCTGGCCACGGCGCCCGCCGCTCCGCCGGTGCCGCCCGGGGCCGCGCCGCCGCCGCGCCAGCCCTCGGCCAACTAGGCGGCTCCACTGGATCCCGACTAAGGCGGGTCGTCCCGCAGATAGGGATTCCTGCTGATGTGGGGTGCCTCCTCAGACGCGCATCGTCATGGGCGTCGGAACAGCACCATAAGAGGAGTCACCATGTGGATGCTCGGATCGTTCACCCAGGCCGAGGCCGAGGTCGCCTACCGTCGCGAGCGGATCGTCGCCGACTTCGCACCGCGGACACGCAGCCAGAGCAGGTCCCACCGCGGGGTCCGTGTCGCGCGTCGGCGTAGCCGTCCCGCGGCCGCCCAGCCCGCCCATCAGGCCGCCGCCTGCTGACCCGTCGACACCGGTGACGATGTCGACGGCACGGCCCCGGTCGCGAACGGATGCGACAACGTCGGACCCGTTCGCGATGATGGACTGTATGCCGCCCGAGAGCACGCTGAGCCCCCTGGTCGGGCGAGCCGAGGAGATCGACCGGCTCGCCGACCTGGCGGGGCTCGGTCGTGAGCCGGGCGGCGCAGTGGTGCTCGGCGGTGACGCCGGGGTGGGCAAGAGCCGGCTGCTCGCCGAGTTGCGCGACCGCGTCCAGCACGCGGGGTGGCGGGTGCTCGTCGGGCACTGTCTCGACTTCGGCGACAGCGCATTGCCCTATCTGCCGTTCAGCGAGGCATTCGGCCGGCTCGCAACGGACGAACCCGCGACGGCAAAGAACCTCGTCGAGACGAGCCCGGCGATCGGACGGTTGCTGCCGTCCCGGCGGCTGCTGGCCGACACCGCCGATCACCCGGCGACCGACCGCGCCGAGTTGTTCACCGCGGTGCACGCCGGGTTGAGCGAGCTCGGTCGGGTCGCGCCACTGTTGCTCATCGTCGAAGACGTGCACTGGGCCGACCAGTCCACGCGGGAGCTGCTCACCTTCCTGTTCACCCGGCAGTTCGATGCCCCGGTCGCGGTCGTCGCGTCCTACCGCAGCGACGATCTGCACCGTCGCCACCCGCTCCGCGCGACGCTCGCCGAGTGGGGTCGGCTGCCCGCCGTCACCCGGCTGCATCTCGACCCGCTCGGCGGCGCCGACCTGCGCCGACTGGTGCAGGTGCTGCACCCGGAGCCGCTGCCCGAGCGCGAGGTGCAGCGCATCCTCGAGCGTGCCGACGGAAACCCGTTCTTCGTCGAGGAGTTGGTCGCCGCCGCCGAGGCGGGCGACGGCTGGCTCCCCACCGAGCTCGCCGACCTGCTGCTGGTGCGCCTCGATCAGCTCGACGACGAGGGCCGGCTGGCCGTGCGTGCCGCCTCCGTGGTCGGCCGCCGGGTGCCGCACGACCTGCTGGCCCGCGGATCAGACCTGCCCACCGCCGCGCTCGACCGGGCGTTGCGGGCCGCGGTGGAGGCCAACGTGCTGGTCGCCGTCGGCCCGGACGACTACGCATTCCGGCATGCGCTGCTGGCCGAGGCGGTCTACCAGGACCTGCTCCCCGGTGAGCGGGTGCGGCTGCATGCCGCCTACGCCAAGGCGTTGATCGCCCGCGAGGCCGACGGCACCGCCGCCGAGCTCGCCCGGCACGCCCGCGCGGCCCACGATCTCGTCACGGCGACCCGCGCCAGCGTCCAGGCCGGCGACGAGGCGATGATGGTCGGCGGCCCCGACGAAGCCACCCGCCACTACGAGCTGGCGCTCGAATTGCTCGCCGAGCCCGACGTCGCCGCGGCCGTCGGGGAGAGCCCGGAGGGGATCGACCCGGTCGAGCTCGCGGTCCGCGCGAGTGCCGCCGCGGCTGCGGCCGGACACGTCTTCCGCGCGCTCGCCCTCGCCGAGGACCAGCTCCATGCCCTACCCGCGAACGCCCCGCCGCTGGACCGGGCCCGGCTGCTCTACGCGCTCGCCAGCTCGGCCCTGCTCGCCGACACCCGGCACGATCTGCTGGCACTCACCACTGAAGCGGTCGCGCTGGTGCCCGCCGAGCCGCCGACCGCGTTCCAGGCGCAGATCCTGTCCGTGCACGCTCGCGCCAATCTCGACCGCGCCCGCGACGAGGACGCCGCCCGGTGGGCCGGCGAGGCGTTGAGCATCGCGCGCCGACTGGGGCTGCCCGACGTGAGCGCCGACGCGGCCACCACGTTGGCCCGGATCGACGAGCGGGCCGGGGATCCGGAGGCATCGCAGCGGGCACTCGTCGAGACCGTCGCCGGGGCGCGGGCGGCCGGCGAGGTGGCCGCCGAGCTCCGCGGGTTGTTCAACCTCGGTGGCCTGCACTACGAGTTGGGCCGGGTGCCGCAGGCCGTCGACGTCTATCGCGAGGGATGGCAGCGGGCCGTCGAGGTCGGCCGGCCGTGGGCGCCGTACGGCATGGACGCCCGGGCCATGACCGCGGTCGTCGCCCTGGTCAGCGGCGACTGGCCGCTCGCTGCGGCGAGCGTCGACATCAGCGGCGAGTCGCCTCCGGGACAGGCCGAGGCGATCCTCGACGCGATCGGCATGGAGATCGCCGCCGCCCGCGGCGACCAGAGCGGCCTCGATGCCTTGCCGCGGCTGCAGGGCTGGTGGCCGAAGGACGGTCTGGTCGCCATCTTCAGCGGTGGCGCGGCGATCGAGCTGCTCGGTCAGCGGGGCGACCTCGCCGCCGCCGAGTCGATGTACGGCGACATCGTGGCGAGCGTGGGCGGCCTGTGGCAGCAGCCGATGTTTTCCGGGCGCATCCGGCTGGGTGCCCTCGTGCTCGGTCACCTTGCGACGGCGGCGTCCCGCGGCGGCGTCGAAGAGCGCGCCGATCTCGCGAGACGGGGCACCGAGCTGGCCGAGCAGACCGCGAAGGTCGCGGCCGACGGCGAGCGCCGCTGTCGGCGGCGCGGCCCGGAGGGCGATGCGTGGGTCGCCCGCGCCGTCGCCGAGGACGTCCGGCTGCGTTGGCTCTCCGGGCACGACCCCGTTCCGGAGGAGCAGCTGGTCGAGGAGTGGCGCCGTGCGGTCGCGGCGTTCGAGCGGTTCGGCCACGTCTACGAAACCGCGCGATCACGCGCCCGGCTCGCTGCCGTGCTGCGCGCGACCGGCCAGGCGGCCGAGGCCACCGAGGAGATCTCCCGCGCCCGGGAGGTCGCGACGCGGCTCGGCGCTCAGTCCTTGCTGACCGAGCTGCGGACTCTCGCCGGCCCCGGCGCGCCGACGTCGCGGACCCCCGCTTCACGACGCGACGAACCGCTGACCGCGCGCGAGAACGAAGTCCTGACGCTCGTGGCCGAGGGGCGTAGCAACCGGGAGATCGCCCAGCAGCTCTTCATCAGCGCCAAGACCGTCAGCGTCCACGTCTCCAACATCCTCGCGAAGCTCGACGCCGCCGGCCGCACCGAAGCGGTCGCCGTCGCCCGGCGCCGCGGCCTGCTCGTCTGAGCGGAGTCGGTCGTCCCGCGCCGCCGGGTCGTGTTGGCCAGGGCCACGCCGAGCAGAGCGACAGCGCCGCCGACGAGCTCGAGCGCGGTCGGCGCCTCGCCCAGCCACCCGAATGCGACGACCACTGCCACCGCTGGGATGAGATAGAGGCTCGCCGTGGCCTGGCTGATGTCGAGGCGGGCGACGGCGTAGGCCCAGGTCAGAAATCCGATCGCCGACGGCGCGACGCCGAGGAACACGACGGCGATCCACGCGCCGGCGTCGACATGCGGTGCCGCCTGCACCAGGGCTCCCGACCAGGGAAGCGCGAAGAGCGTGCCCGCCCACATCGCGTAGACGGTGACCTCGAACCCGGTGCGGTGGTCGAGCAGTGGCTTGTGCGCGGAGTGGTAGATGCCCTGGACCGCGGCAGCGGCAAGCACGACCACCGCCGCCGCACCGAACCCGATCCCGCCGTGACTGACCGCGATGACGGCGGTGCCGGCGAGTGCCACCCCTCCGCCGACGATGCGGCGCGCGCTCGGCCGCTCGCCGAGGAACGCCGTCGCGAGGACGACGCTGAAGACGGGGGCGGTGGCGACCAACAGGCTGGCGGTGCCGGCGGGCACCACACGCTCGCCGGCGTTGAGGAGCAGCTGATACGCCGTCATCCCGGTCACGCCGCAGAAGGCGATCAGCGGGAGGTCGCGGATCGCCGGGCGCCCTACGCCGACGAACGGAGCCACGATCGCCAGCGCGAGCGAGGCCACGAGCAGTCGGGCCACCGAGAGCCCGGCCGCCCCGAGCTCGGGGACCGCGACCCGGATGGCCGGAAACGCGCTGGCCCACAGCACGACGGTGACGGCCAGGGCCAGTCGGGGTGACGCGGGCGTCCGAAGGGCCACACCACCAGCATCGACGTGACGTATCGTAAGGTCCAGTTCCAGTAAGTCGACTGAAACGGAAGCTGGGCTTTCATGTTGGATGTACGCCGCCTCCGGGTGCTGCACGCCGTGGCGGGCCACGGCTCCGTCACGGCCGCGGCCCAGGCGCTCGGCTACTCCGGCCCGGCGGTCTCCCAGCAGCTGGCGGCGCTCGAGCGCGAGGTCGGGATGCCGCTCACCGAACGGGTCGGCCGCGGCATCGCGCTGACTCCGGCCGCGGACATCCTCGTTGCCCACACCGACGCCCTGCTCGGTCAGCTGGACGCGGCCGAGGCCGAGGTCGCGGGTCTGCGGGAGCAAATCGCCGGCCGGGTCACCATCGCCGCCTTCCCGTCGGCCGCGGCCGCCCTCCTCCCGAGTATGTGGTCGACGCTGACGGCGGAGGCTCCGTACGTCGAGCCGCAGCTGGTGGAGATGGAACCGGAGGAGAGCCTGCCGGCGGTGTTGCGCGGCGAGGTCGATGTTGCCGTCGCGCACGAGTACGACCTGCTGCCGCGCCCGCTCGACCCGGCGTACGAGCGACGTGAACTGCTGACCGACCCGGTGCTCGTCGCGGTCCACCGCGACCATCCGGCAGCGGAATCGACGGCCGTCGATCTCGGCTCCTTGAGCGCCGAGGTGTTCCTCGCTCCGCGGGCCAACACCAGCTGCGCCGAGATGACGCTGCGCGCCTGCGCCCATGCGGGCTTCGTCCCGCATGTCGCGGCTCGCGCCACGGACTTCCACGTGCTGCTCAGCCTGGTCGCCGCCGGGGCTGGGGTGCTGCTCATCCCGCGTCTCGCCGCGCGCTGCGTCCCCGACGAGGTGCGGCTGGTCGCGCCGAAGCGTCCGATCATCCGGCAGCTGTTCACCGTCAGCCGTCGCGGCGGCGACCGCACGCCGGCCGTCCGGGTCGTCCTCGACGAACTCACCGCGACCGCCGCGCGGGCCGACGTCAACGGGTAGCGCCGGACCCGAGGAAGGTCAGCTTGTCGGGGTTGCGCACCGCGAAGATCGCGTGGATGCGCCCGTCCCGGACGTCGAGCGTGACCAGCTGGTCCTCTCCTTCGCTGGTCACCGCCATCGCGGTCGCCCCGTTGACCTCGACGACCCGGGCCGCATCGATCGGGTACCGCGTCACCAGGCCGGTCACGAAGGCCAGCACGTTGCGCCGTCCGACGATCGGGCGGAGCGCGGCGCGCCGCTTGCCACCGCCGTCGTTCCACGCCGTGACGTCGTCGGTGAGCAGGTCGGTCAGGCCGGTCAGATCCCCGCCGCGGGCGGCGTCGAGGAACCGGGTGAGCAGCGCGGTGTGGTCCTCGCCGCTCGGGTGGAACCGGGGCCGCCCGTCCAACAGGTGTTCGCCGGCGCGGCGGTGGTGCTGCCGGCACGCGGCCGCCGTCGCGCCGACGATGTCGGCGATGTCGTCGTAGGGCAGCCCGAACGCCTCGCGCAGCACGAATACCGCGCGCTCCGGCGGTGACAGCTGCTCCATCAGATGCAGGGTCGCGTAGGAGACCGTGTCGCGGAGCTCGACCGTGTCGAGCGGACCGAGCGAGTCGGAGGCCACGGGCTCCGGCAGCCACGGGCCCGGATAGGCCTCCCGCAGCACCCGCGCCGACCGCAGCTGGTCGAGGGCGAGCCGGGACACCACGGTGACCAGGAAGGCGCGCGGCTCGCGGACTTCAGCACGGTTGGTGCGGGTCCAGCGCAGGTAGGCATCTTGGACGACGTCCTCGGCGTCCCACATGCTGCCGAGCAGCCGGTAGGCGAGCCCGAGCAGCAGCGGGCGGTAGTCCTGGAACTCCGCGGTGCCGTCCTCCTGCACCTGGCCTCCTCGTGCGTATCGGGTCATGGTCCGACGGGTACGAGGTTTCCGGCAAGCTCCGTGGCGAACCCCTCCCGCCAGGAGGCGTACCGCGGGCGCCAGTCCAGACTCAGCCGGGCGCGTGCGTTGTCGGCGCCGCGGAGCCGCGTCATGAACGCGACCCCCCAGCCACCGACGGCCACTCGGGCGAGGGCCGCCGGCACGTGACCGGGCGGCCGGCTCCCCAGGATCCGCGCCAGCGCCGGCAGCCATTCGTTCACCTGAGCCGGGTCGTCGTCGACAACATTCAGGGCACCCGTGACGTCCTTGTCGAGCGCTGCCACAATCGCGCTCGCGGCGTCGTGGGCGTGGCTGAAGGAGAACGTCGCGGTGCCCTTACCGACGATCGGCAGCTTGTGCGCCCGGATCTGCCGGACGAACGATCCATCCGCGGCGTAGGCCGAACCCGGGCCGTAGAGATGCCCGAACCGCAGCACGAGACCGTTCGCCTGCGCCGTGAGCCGCTCGAGCTCGCGCAGCGCATCCAGGGTCGTGACGAACTGCGCGGGCGGGTCGCGCCAGAGCGGGACGTCCTCGTTGGCGAGCCCGCTTCCGTCCGGGTCGTAGGCGTAGGCCAGACCTTGCACGACCAGCCGCTGCACCCCGACCTCGTCGGCGGCATCGAGCAGGTTGCGGGTGCCCTCGGTCCGCAGCCGGTTGGTTAGCGCGAAGTCGCGCTCCATGTGCTTCGGGTCGATGGCCGGCGGGATCGCGGTGAGCAGGTGGACGACGGCGTCCGGCGCCGTGTTGCGCACTGCCCGGGCGACCGCCTGCCGGTCGAGTGCGTCGGCGACGACGAAGGTCGCACCCGCCGCTCGGCCGGGGGAGCGGCCGAGCCCCACGACCTCGTGGCCGACCGACGTGAGCAGCGGAACCAGCTGGCGACCGATGACTCCGGTGGCTCCTGCAACGAGTACTCGCATGATTCCTCCTTGTTCCGGGATTCGCGTCGGGACAAGGACGGGTGAGGCCCGGCCGATGTGACAACTGCCGCTGTGAGCCGGGTCACCGCGCTCACCGGGCAGTCCACCGCCGCGAATCGCTGTCCCCTTGCTCCGCTCAGCGAAGCAAGGGCACAGCGTCGCGAGGAGGTCTCACCGGACCGTCGGGTCCGGGTAACTGCCGATGTAGTCGTAGTGACCGTTGAGACTTCCGGGCGCCGGACGCACCCGCGCGAGGGCGTCGACCGGGTGCAGCGTCTGCGCCATCGTGATCGCGCCGGCCGGGGTGAGGACTTCGGCCGGGACGCCGCGCGGTGCGGTTCCGTGCTCCACCCACGACATCACCGGGGTCAGGAAGTCGGCCAGGTTGATGGACCCGTCCGCGCCGAACAGGCAGTGGTTGCCGCCCGGGACCATGTACAACCGGGAGAACGTCTGACTCGCCGCGAAGCCGCCGGACGCGCGTTCCACGGCGCCGTAGTAGTCGAGCGTGGACCACGGCGAGATGGCCTGGTCCGCCCAGCCGTGGTAGACGATCAGCTTCCCGCCGTGTGCCGCGAAGGCGCGCAGGTCGGGGTTGTTGGCGTTGTAGATCGCGCTGCCGAGCCGGTTGAGCCGGTGGAACAGCGAGTCGGTGAAGCGCACGTCGGCGAGGGTGAAGTCGGCCGGCGGGTTGTGCACGAACCCCATGTATTCCAGGTAGTTGAGCGCGAGTTCCGCGGACAACGTGTCGCCCGGCGCCGCGGCGTCGTCCGCGGGTTGCACGAACTGCCCTTGCCACGCCAACTCCGAGCCATACGGTTCGCCGCCGTTGAACAGGCTCCGTCCGCGCCGGTCGGTGGGCCCGCGGTAAAACGCGCGTACGGCGCCAACCTGCGCGGGAGTGAGACACCCGTCGTTGTCCTTGCCCGGCGGACACCGCAGCGACGCGGGATCGAAGCCACACCGGCGTGGATCGGTGATGAGTCCGGCGGAGTTCGCGCACCGGGCCATGACGGCGGCGTGCAAAGCGGGAAGCTTCTCGGCGGTCAGGATCTGGTGCCCTGCGGCGTCGGTGTTGCTACGTGCCAGCCAGGCCGCCTCGATGCCCAGCGGAGCGAGGTTGCTCGCGGGTGCGCCGGCGATGATGCCGTCGAAGTCGGTGGGGTAGCGCTGCGCGAGGATCAGCGCCTCGCGGCCGCCGGTCGAGCAGCCGTCGAAGTAGGAGTAGGTCGGCGCGCGTCCGTAATAGCCGGCGATCACGGCTTTCGCCACCTGGGCGAGGCTGTGCTCGGAGGTCAGCCCGAACACGACCCGCAGCACCGGGTCGTCCTTCGCCCAGGAGCCGTCGGTCGCGTCGGCCGACGTATGCCCTTCGTCGTCGCCGGAGAGGACCAGGGTGCCGTCGTCGGCCGCCTTGCACACGTAGCCGGCCAGCGGCGGGTCGGTCAGCGCCCGCTGCACGGAGCCGCAGTAGGACTGGCACCCTTCCTGCACGTAACGCCCGCGCCAGGTGCTGACCGGAAGCTTGATCTCGAAGTGCGTACGGGGCGCGGTCACGCCCTTGACGTCGCAGAAGGCGAGGTTCTTCGTCCCGATCCGATCGGTGACGACGGCCGTCGATGCGATCCTGCTCGGCGCATCAGGCACCCGACTGACGTCGAGGCCGGCCATCGAGGCGCAGGTCCTGGTCGGCGTGATCGAGGCCGGCGCCGGCATCGTCGCGCCGGCCGGTGACACCGTCGCTGCGACGACCACACCGATCGTGGCGATCAGTGTGCTGAGCAGTGCTCTCATGGGATTCCTCTCCGTTCGAGATGACACCCGATTGGACGGCGTACCTGGCACCTGGCGGCAGGGCGTCGAGTCGGGTCTGCGACCGACGAACGGATGCTGATCAACGCCGCCGTGCGACTTTCGTCGGTCGCGGCACGGTGGAAAGACGGCTGCGTCAGCGCACTTGGGACGACCGCAGCCGCCTCCCGCGCCGCACGGTGTGAACGACGAGAAGGCCGAGGAGCACGATTCCGGTCAGCGCATGCCAGCGGATACGGGTGGGGTGGCCCGCGAACCAATCCCAGAAGCCAGAGACGAGCATGCCTGTCGTCAGGGCGGCCAGCAGTGCGTCGGCGAGGGCGAGCCGGCCTGTGGGCCGGAGGTAGCTGCTGACGTGCAGCAATCGGCGGCTGAGCGAGGCGGACACCCTGCGACGCTGCAGGAGATGCGCGCCGACCAGGGCGATGAAGACGAGCCCGACGACTACGTGGACGGTCAGCACCGGCTCGAAGGCGACCGAGACGACGGCGGTCACGATGAGGCCGAGATGCACCAACCAACGCGTCAGCGCCCGTCGTGTCCGCGGCGGACGGGTGCCGGCGGATCCCGTCGGGTCGATCATCTGCTCGCCTCCCGTACCGCATGAGTCGGTGAGGTCAGCGTGCGCGTCGGCCGGCCGCCCGCGCCTCCGGGAAGCCCCTGACGCCGACCCTGATCTGTGCGGAACTGTCGGAGCGCTCAGGTATGCCGGTTTGAGCACGTCGACTATCGTCCGTGCATACGACCGTCCGACGGCGCGAGCAGAGGTGGGACTGCGATGACGGAGACCGCACCGACCGGCGTGATCGAGCCCGGTGCCGGCGGATCCCGACCGGTCGCGCCCGAGCTCCGGCTCGACGGGTATCGCCGCGAACTGACCGGCTACTGCTATCGGATGCTGGGATCGCTGCATGACGCCGAGGATGCCGTCCAGGAGACGATGGTGCGGGCCTGGCGCGGCCTCGACCGTTTCGACGGCCGGTCCACCCTGAAGTCCTGGCTCTACCGAATCGCGACGAATGTCTGCCTCGACGCGCTCGGCGGCCGGAAACGTCGTGCGTTGCCGGTCGATCTGACGGACCCGTCGCCGCCACTGGCGTCGCTGCTCGGTGAGCCGCGCACGGGAACCGCCTGGGTCGAACCCGTGCCGGACGAGCGCATCGGCATCGAGGGCGACCCGGCCGATGTCGCCGTCGCCCGCGACTCCGTGCGGCTCGCCTTCGTCGCCGCACTGCAGCACCTGCCGGCGCGCCAGCGCGCCGTACTCATCCTGCGCGAGGTGCTGCGCTGGCGGGCGGACGAGGTCGCCGAACTTCTCGACACCACCACGGCGTCGGTCAACAGCGCGCTGCAGCGGGCCCGGGCCACCATGTCCTCCCGTGACCTCGACGCCGCACCGCTCGACCCGATGGACGACGACCAGCGCGACCTGCTGGCCCGCTACATCGGTGCCTTCGAGCGCTACGACATGGAGTCACTCGTCACGCTCCTGCACGAGGACGCGACGCAGAACATGCCACCGTACGAGATGTGGCTCCGCGGCCGCGACGACATCGTCGCGTGGATGGTGGGGCCGGGAGCCGAGTGCCGTGGGTCGCGACTGTTGCCCACGACCGCGAACGGCTGCCCGGCCTTCGGGCAGTACCGCCCGAGCGGTCCGGGTGGGCGGCACGAACCGTGGGGGCTCCATGTCCTCGAGGTCTCCGACGGCAGGGTCGCCCGCCTCACCGTCTTCCTCGACACGGCACTATTCCCGCTCTTCGGCCTGCCGTTGCATCCGGACGCCTGACGCGCCGGTCAGCGTTCCTCCGACGCGACCGCCTCGTCCAGCCCGACCAGCACCAGTAGCTCGCGAAGCCCGCGTCCGGCGTGCAGCAGCCGGAGGCGATGGCCACGGCGTCGGGCGATCAGGTGGAGCCGGGCCACCGCGTCGACGGCGGCCAGATCGGGACCTGCCACCGCTCCGACATCGCAGACGACCCCGCGCACCCCGTCGCAGGCCAGGAGCAGGTCGAGTCGCCGGCACAGTGCGCAGATGTCGCCGGGGCCGACCGGTGCGCCGAGCACGACGACGATCGTGCCGTCGAGCCCGACCGGTCGCGCCGATCGTCCGTCGACCGCGCACATCCCGACCTCCCACCCTGGTCTCCCACCTCAAGACCACCGGGGGCCCCGTAACTCATCGGCACCCCGCGCTAGTCCGCGTCGCCGCCGACCAAAACGCACTAGGAGTGCGTTTTGGGGGCGCCGTACGGCGTGTCGCGGACCAGAACGCACTAGGAGTGCGCTTTGGTCGAGCGGCCGGGCGTCATTCGGGCGGCAATGCTAGAAGGCGGTCGTGCCCTTCGGCGTTCCGAGTCCGGTCGGGCCGTCCCAGCCCTTCGCCGACGTGCACCACACCGCTGGGGAGCAGGTGCCGTTGCGGCCGCTCGTCACGTCGTTGAGGTTGGCGGCGTGGGCCCAGGTGTAGGACGCCGGGAAGGTCGGCAGGTTGCTCGACATCGCATAGACACTGGCGATGATCGGCGACGAGGCGCTGGTACCGCCGAAGACCAGCCATCCGCTGACGCCCTGGAATGCGAAGGAGTCGTAGACCGCGACGCCGGTGTTCGGGTCGGCGACGGCGGACACGTCGGCGCTGGCCTTGCCGCTGCACTTCGTCGCCGCGGTCTGCCAGGCCGGCTTCGCGTTGAGGGTCGAGCAGCCCGAGCCGGCGCCGTTCCACGCCGTCTCGTGCCAGCCGCGGGCGGACGAGTCGCGGCGCAGCGACGTGCCGCCGACCGCGATGACGGAGTCGAAGGAGGCCGGGCTCTGCACGCCGAAGCCGGCGTCGCCGGTGGACGCGGTGATGGCGATATTCGGGTGCCGGTATGCCGCGACCTGGCGGCTGTCGCTGCCGCCGTAACTGTTGCTGACGGCCTTGACCCCGGCGAGGCCCGCCGCGGTGTTCTCGGCCTTGCCGAGGTCGCTGAACGATGCGCTGGTGCCCTCCACGAGCCGGATCTTGCAGGCCGGGCAGGCCGCGCTGACCATGTCGAGGTCGAGGGAGATCTCCTGTGCCCAGCCGCCGTCGGCGCGTGGCGGTGTGGTTCCACCGGTCTGGTTGACCTTCTTGAAGCAGCCGTTGGCGGTGGTGCACGCCGGCAGGCCGAACTGCTTGCGGTAGACGCCGAGGTCGGCCTCCGCCTTCGGGTCGTCGAAGGCGTCGACGATCGCCACCGTGCCCGACTTGGTGGCGCTGAGCCCGTAGGCGGAGCGGATCGCCGGCGGGCCGTATCCGGCCGGTGTGGCGTGGGAGACGGCATCGCCGTGGGCGGTCACCGCGTCATGACGGATCGCGAGGCAGCCGGCGGAGCCGGGCGCGGGCCGGTCACAGACGTGGGTGTTGCGCACCGCGGTGGCCTGTGCGGACGGGCTCGCGCCCGCGACGGCCGAGACCGACAGCGCCAGCGCGAGCGCGAGCGCGGCGGGCAGGGCTAGCAGGACTTGACGACGCACAGGGTCCTCCCCAGAGATCGGGCGCACCCGCCGAATGACCGCGGCTACGTGCGCCAGATGGTCCACCAGCGGACGCCCGATGTCCACTAGCTGCTGGCGGCGTCCACGGTCTGGGCGAGGAGTACGGCGATGGTCATCGGTCCGACGCCGCCCGGGACCGGGGTGATCAGCGAGGCCCGGTCGGCCGCGGTCTCGAATTCGACGTCGCCGACGTTGCCGGGGTTGTAGCCGGCATCGATGACGACGGCGCCCGGCTTGATCCACGCGCCCTTGACGAGCTCGGGCCGCCCCACGGCGGCGACGACGACATCCCCCTCCGCGACCTGACCGGACAGGTCGACGGTGCGCGAGTGGCAATAGGTGACCGTCGCGTTGCGGCCGAGCAGAAGCATCCCGAGCGGCTTGCCGAGGATCGGGCTCCGGCCCACGACGACCGCATGCTTGCCGGAGAGCGGGACGTCGTAGGCGTCGAGCAGCCGCATGATCCCGCCGGGCGTGGCCGAGGCGAATCCCGGCTCGCCGAACGCCATCTTCGCGAACGACGTCCGGGTGACGCCGTCGACGTCCTTGGCCGGGTCGATGGCCTCGAACGCGGCGCGTTCGTCGATCTGGGCGGGGACCGGGTGCTGCAGGAGGATTCCGTCGACGCCATCGTCGGCGGACAGCGCCTCGATCGCAGCGACGAGTTCGCCGGTCGTGGTCGTCTCGCCCATTTCGATCGGCCGGGACTCGATGCCGACGCTCTGGCTGCGCCGGGCCTTCATCCGCACGTAGGTGCGCGACGCCGGGTCGTCCCCGACCAGAACCGCCGCCAGACATGGCCGGCGGCCGTGCTCGCTGAGGTATTTCGCGGCCCGCTCGGCGGTGTCGGCCAGCAGGGCGTCGGCCGTTGCCTTGCCGTCCATGATGGTCGCGGTCACGGCATCTCCTCACTCGAGTCGTGAGGAGCACCCAGGCGTACGACGCTCCCGAACCCTGCACTCCCCGGTGGTGCCCCACCTACGCCAGTCGTGTGCGGCTCAGGCTATCGCAGGCGCCGTGGATCCCTTGACGGGCTCACGCCGGGGGAGTACCTACCAATGATCACTTTTCGGAAGTTTCGAGCTGGGCGGAGGGAAGCCTCATGTGGGGACGTCGAATCGGTGCGGCGTTGGTCGCCGGATCGCTGCTCGCCGCCGGCAGTGCGACCGCGGCCGCAGGTACTCCCGCGGCCCCGGCCCCGGCCCCAGCCGCGGGCACGTGCAGCCCGACCACGACGACGCCGACCTTCCGCGGGACCACCCCGACCGCGCAGCAGGTCCTCGGCTTCACCCTCGGCAGCCGCGAGGCGACCGACGAACAACTCAACCGCTACCTCGGCGCGGTCGACCGCTCGAGCGACCAGGTCACCAGCGGTACTTTCGCCCGCACCGTGACCGGGCGGCCGCTCAAATACGCGCTGGTGAGTGCCGCGGGAAACCTCGCCCCGGCCAAGCTCACGCAGATCCGCAGCGACGCGGCGAAGTTGCGCCGCTCGGATCTCCCGGCCGGGCAGGCGTCGGCGATCGAACGCCGGATGCCGACGATCCTGTGGCTCTCCGCCAACGTGCACGGCAACGAGGCGGCCGGCGGAGACGCCAGCCTGCGGATCCTCTACGAGCTCGCCGACCGGACCGACTGCGTGGCCCGGGCCATCCTGTCCCACGCCCTCGTCGGGATCATCCCCACGCAGAACCCGGACGGGCGGGCGGACGACGTACGCACCAACGCCTACAACTTCGACATGAACCGCGACTGGTTCGCCCGCACCCAGCCGGAGACGTCCGGCAAGCTCGACCTGCTGGAGCAGTACCCGCCGCAGCTGTACATGGACGAGCACGGGATGGGCGGTTCCAGCTACTTCTTCCCGCCCAACTCCGACCCGATCTACCACGAGACCAGCGACCAGTCGGTCGACTGGATCAACACCCTCTACGGCGCGGACAACGGTGCGGCGTTCACCGCCAAGCAGTTGTCCTTCGAGACCTACCAGTCCGGCTACGACCTCTTCTACCAGGGTTACGGCGACAGCGTCCCGACCAGTGACTTCGGTGCCGCCGGCATGACCTACGAGGTCGGCCAGGACGCGTCGTACCCGGACCAGACCTACAAGCACTACCTGTCGGCGATCACCTCGCTGTACGCCGGCGCGACCCACCGGCTGTCGATCCTGACCGGGTGGCACCAGAGCTTCGTGACCGCGGCGAGAGAGGGCCGGCAGTGCACCCTGCAGCCCAACAAGGTCTACAACCCCGGCCACACCGTGCAGTTCCAGGTCCCCGACATCCGGGTCTGCGGCTACTTCCTCCGCGGCGGCGGCGCGAAGGCCCGCGACCTGGCAGCGGTGGTACGCCGACTGCAGCAGTCCGACGTCGTGGTCTACCGACTGAGCGAGCCGCTCTACGTCCCCGACTACACCGCGTACGGCCGGCAGCCCACCCCCACCACGATGCCGGCCGGCACCTACTGGATCCCGATGGCGCAGGCGCAGAAGCATTGGATCCAGGCGATGCTCAACGAGAACACCTACGTGCCGTTCCCGTACTTCTACGACGTCAGCGGGTGGAGCCTGCCGCTGCTGAACAACCTCAACGGCGGATACACCGGCACCAGCCTGCATCCGGCCGCCACGACGCTGCCGCTGCAGCGGGTGCCGGCCATGAAGCTGCCCTCGGCGTTGCCCCGGATCGGGATCCTCAGCTACACCTCGAGCCCGTTCCGCCCGTCGGAGAGCACCGGCTGGCTGCGCTGGCGGTTGGCCAAGGACTGGCACGTCGCCGCGTCCGTCCTGACGCCGGACCAGGTCACCGCCTCGACCCTCGACAACCTCGACGTGCTGCTGACGCCCGACCTCGACGCCGCGACGGTGGCGAAGATCCTCGGGGACACCGGCAAGACCGCGCTCACGCAGTGGGTGAACGGCGGCGGCCGCTACGTCGGCTGGCAGGGCGGCACCGATCTCGCCACCCGGCTCGGACTGTCCACGGTCACCCTCACGAACGCGACGTCGCAGGTCCCGGGAACGCTGTTCCGGGTCGACACCGCCGCCCACAATCCGCTCACGGCCGGCGTCGGGCCGACCGACTGGGTGATGTACGCCGGCGACCCGGTCATGCGGGCGAGCGACCCGGCCGACGTCGTCGCGTCATATCCGTCCGCGACCTCGCCGGACTGGTTCACCTCGGGCTACCAGAAGGGCGCCGAGGAACTCGGCACCACCGCCGCCGAGGTCGACCAGCGGGCGGGCACCGGCCACGTCACGGTGTTCAACGTCGAGCCCAACTTCCGGGCCTTCACCGACGGCAGCGCCCGCCTGCTCTACGACGCGATCGTCGACTCGCGGAACACAACGACCGCGACGACCGCGGGGCCGGCGACCCGGGCGCCCCGGATCGGCTCGGCGTCCCGGCTGGCGGCCGAGCGGCGGGCCGGGCTTGCCGCCACGAAGATCGTGCAACCGCTCGGCGCCGATCTCATCGTGACCACCCGCACCGCTGACGCCGCCACCACCGCACGCGTGCTGCGCGCGCACGGCGTCGGCTACCGGACGTCGCACGCGGCGACGTCGGTGTCGTACTTCGTCGACTTCGGCCGACGCGCCGCCGGCGACCCGGCGCCGTGGGTGCGCACCCTGCCGGACGAGCTCACCCGCGACGGCGCGACTCCGCTGTTCGTCTCCGCGCAGTGACCACCGGATACGGAGGACCCGACATGGCCCGGACGACAGGTGTACGGCGGCGACTGCGGGCCGCGGCGGTCCTGCTGGGGTGCGTCGCGCTCACCCTGCTGACCGCCGGCTGGCGACCAGCCGGACCGCGCGGCCAGGGAGCTGGCACGACCAGGGTCTGGTCTACGCCTCGTCGCCCAGTGACGACTTCAACGCGATCGACCCGGGGTTGACCGTCGACGCGGCCGGTCACTGGTGGCTGTCGTTCGGATCGTTCTGGAGCGGCATCAAGATGATCGCGCTGGATCCTCGCACCGGGAAGCCGACCAGCCCGGACACTCCCCGCTACAACCTCGCGCAGCGGCCGGCGCCCGACGCGCTCGAGGGCGGCTATATCTACCGGCACGGCGGCTTCTACTACCTCTTCGCGTCGTACGACTTCTGCTGCCAGGGGCTCAACAGCACCTACAACGTCCGGGTCGGCCGGTCCCGCGCGATCACCGGCCCCTACGTCGACCGGTCGGGCACACCGCTACTCGACGACGGCGGCACGACAATCCTCGCCACCCACGGCTACGTGATCGGGCCGGGCGGGCAGACCGTGCTGCGGGACCGGGTGCAGGACCTGCTCGTCTACCACTACTACAACGGCCGGGACGCCGGCACGCCGCGGCTCGGCATCAACCGGCTGGCCTGGCCGAACGGATGGCCGGTCGTCCGGCCCTGACCGGGCGCATCACGTCCGCGCGGGACGGTGGATCGGATCAGTAGGCTGAGCCGATCCACGCCCGACGTCGATGAGGACAGCGCATGTCACTGCCGGAGCCGCGCACCGACGAGGGACGAGCCGGGTTGGCGGCGTTGCGCGCCGCACCGGCTGACGCTCTCGTGGCCCTCGACTTCGACGGCACCCTTGCGCCGATCGTCTCCGACCCGGCGTCCAGCCGGCTGGCCGACGGCGCCGCCGCCGCGTTGCAGGCCCTCGCCGGTCGGGTCGGCCTGCTCGCGATCGTGACAGGGCGGTCGGCTGACGTCGCCGTCGAGCTGGGCGGTTTCGAGTCGGTGCCCGGCATCGCGGTCCTGGGGCAGTACGGCGCCGAACATTGGCACGACGGAGTACTCGAGGCACCTGATCCCGCGCCCGGCCTGGCGCGGATGCGCGCGGCGCTCCCCGGCGTGCTCGACGGGGCCGACCCGGAGGTATGGATCGAGGACAAGACGTTGGGGCTGGTCGTGCACACCCGCCGCAGCGCCGATCCCGACCGCGAGCTCGAGACGATCGCACCCCGGGTGATCGCGCTCGCCGAGGAGCACGGGCTCGAGGCGAGCGTCGGCCGGGCCGTGGTCGAGGTGCGTTCGCACGGCGTCGACAAGGGTGATGCGATCCGGCGGCTCGTCGCCGAGCACCGGCCGTCCGCGGTCCTCTACGCCGGTGACGACCTGGGCGACCTTCCGGCGTACGACGCGGTCGAGGCCCTGCGCACCGAGGGGACCCCCGGGCTGACGGTGTGCAGCGCATCGGCCGAGATGCCGGAGGTGGCCGCCCGTGCCGATCTCGTCGTCGAGGGGCCGGCCGGCATGGTCGGACTCCTCACCGATCTCGCCGCCGCGCTCGACTGACGGGGTCGACCGGGTCAGCGGGCCGCGCGGACCGCGTCGAGCTGCTCGGCGAACCAGTCGGCCGGCGGCAACGCGGTGGCCGCCTGCACCAACCGCTGCGCCTTTTCCCGCCGCTCTTCCGGCGGCATCAGCAACGCCTGGTGGAGCGCGTCGGCGGTGCCCGTCACGTCGAACGGGTTGACGAGCAGGGCGTCCTTCCCGAGCAGATCGACGGCTCCGGCCTCGCGGGACAGGACGAGCGCCACGTCGTGCTCGGAGAGGATGCAGCCCTCCTGCGCCACCAGGTTCATGCCGTCGCGGACCGGGTTGATGAGCAGGACGTCACTCGCGCGGAGAGCGGCGAGCGAACCCGGGTAGTCGTGCCCCACTTCGAGCACGAGCGGGGTCCAGTCGTCGGTGGTGAACTCGTCCTCGATCTCGCGGCCGAGGCGCTGCACGACCGCCGTGTACTCCCGGTATTCAGGCAGGTCGTGCCGCGACGGGTAGGTGTAGGCGACGTGGACGACCCGACCGTGCCACTCGGGCCGGGTCCGCAGCAGTTCGCGGTAGGCCTGCAGGCCGCGCACGATGTTCTTGGACAGCTCGGTGCGGTCGACCCGGCCGATGACCTTGCGGTCGCCGATGATGTCGCGCAGGTCGTCGAGGCTGCGCTCGACGTCGCGCCGGTGCGCCCGCTCCCGGAGTTCGTCACCGTCGGTGCCCAGCGCATGTACCCCGACCCGGGTCACCCGGCCGTCGTGGGTGATGGTTCCGGCCGACTCGTCCACGGCGGCGCCGAGCACCACCTGACAGCAGCGGAGGAACGCCTGCGCCCACCGATCGCAGTGGAATCCGAGGTGATCGGCGCCGAGCAGCCCGGTGAGCACCGCCGCGGCCACGTCGTCCGGAAGCATCGTGTAGTAGTCCGGCGGAGCCCACGGGGTATGGGTGAAATGGCCGATCTGCAGGTCCGGACGCCGCTCCCGCAGCATCTGCGGGGTCAGGAACAGGTGATAGTCCTGCACCATCACGGTCGCGCCCTCGGCCGCATCCTCGGCCAGCGCGGCGGCGAACATCGAGTTGTACCGCTCGTAGGACGCCCACTGGCGTCGCCATGCGTAGTCGAAGACCGGCTTGAACGGTGCGTCGTAGAGCAGATGGTTGATGAACCAGAGGGTCGAGTTGGCAATCCCGTTGTAGGCCCGGCCGAAGGTCGCGACGTCGATCGGCAGCATCCGGACGTCGAGATCGCCGACGTCGATGCCGGCGTCGGCGAGCAGTCCGCCGGGTGCCCGGCGGGCCACCATGCGCTCTCTTTCGCTCATCGCACTGCAGACCCATAGTCCGCCGCCGGCCGACAGCGCGGACTGCATCGCACTGACCAAACCGCCTCCGCCACGCTCGGCGCGCACGTCTCCGTGCTCATCTGCGACAAGAGATATTGGCCCGCGATTGGACGCGGCGAGTAGCGTTCGGGTGCCTGACATACCTATGAGGCTATCGGTTCGCGTAGGCGGGATTGCCTGCCCCTACTGGAAAATTGCGCTTTGCCGTCAACACGGCTCCGCTATTCGACGACTAGTGCGACTCGTGGTCGGCGCACATCGCCGCTCTCGCACTATTTAGTTCTTGCTGGCATTTACGCGACACGGAGCAACATTCGTGGCACTCTGACTGTCAACATTCGGGGTAACGGGGAGGTTTGCAGTGGAACGGGGTTGGTGGTGGTGCTTGAAGCACAACGTTGTCGAGGAAGACGACGGGTGTTCCAACGCCGATCGACTCGGGCCATTCAGTTCCCCGGATGAGGCCGCGCGTGCGCTGGAAATTGTGCGCGAACGCAATGAGAAGTGGGATGCCGAGGATGAAGCATGGAACAGCGGCGGCTAAGTTCTCGGTACTTGCGCGGCGTGGCGGGTTGACGGTATAGGGCTCGCACTCTTCAGTGATCTACAACCGCTGTTGTCAAGGAGGCAGACATGCCGACAAGGGCCACGACCAGCAGGGCCGCGAAGTCCGTGCGTAGGACCTCCGCGGCGAAGAAGAGCCCGACCACCCGTCGGGCCACCACGGCGAGGAAGTCGTCCGCAGCCAAGAAGACCACCGCGCGCAAGTCGCCGGCGGCGAAGCGGACGACCACCCGCAAGGCCACCGGTGCCCGCAAGACCACCGCTCGTAAGACAGCTGCCCGCAAGGCACCTGCCCGCAAGACGACCGGTGCGCGCAAGACCACGGCCAGGAAGACGACGGCCCGCAAGACCACCGGTGCCCGCAAGGCGGCCAAGCGCACGCCGGCGGCGCGGAAGAGCGCGGCGAAGAAGACCACCGCCCGCAAGGCTCCTGCGCGCAAGTCGACCGCCCGCAAGACCACTGCGCGTAAGTCCACCGCGCGCAAGAGTCCTGCCCGCAAGAGCGCTGCCCGCAAGACCACCGGCGCCCGCAAGACGACGGCGCGCAAGAGCACCGCTCGCAAGAGCACGGCTCGTAAGACCACCGGCGCCCGCAAGACGACGGCGCGCAAGACGACCGGGGCCCGTAAGACGACGGCCCGCAAGGTGGGCGGCGCCCGCAAGGCGACGGCCCGCAAGGTGAGCGGCGCCCGCAAGGCGACAGCCCGCAAGGTGAGCAGTGCCCGCAAGACCATCACCCGCAGGTCGCCCGCCCGCAAGACGAGCGGTCGTCGTACCACCCGCTGAACCGCAGTCTTCGCAGCTGATGCCTACTGCGAAGATGACGCCATGGACGACAACCACGGCGTGACCGATCTCGCGATCGGCGTGCTCGGAGGCACCGGACCGCAGGGCCGAGGGTTGGCCCTGCGGTTCGCTTTGTGCGGGCTGCAGGTGCTGATCGGCTCGCGGGACAAAGGCCGGGCGGCCACGGCCGCGGACGAGGTGAACCGGTCCCTCCCGGCCGGCGCGGCACGCCCGGCCCGGGGCGAGGACAACGCCGGCGCCGCGGCGCACGCCGACCTTGTCGTGGTGGCGGTGCCGTGGGACGGTCACGCCGCGACGCTCGAGGCGCTGCGCGCGTCGCTGGCCGGCAAGATCGTGGTCGACTGCGTCAACCCGATCGGCTTCGACGAGCACGGGCCCTATCCGCTCGACGTACCCGAGGGGAGCGCCGCCCAGCAGGCCGCCGCGCTCCTGCCGGACAGTCGTGTCGTCGCCGCGTTCCATCACGTGAGCGCCGTCCTGCTGGCCGACCCCGACGTACCCAGGGTGGACTGCGACGTCATGGTCCTCGGTGAGGACCGCGCGGCGACCGACACCGTCCGGGCGCTGGCCGATCTCGTGCCGGGTCTGCACGGTGTCTATGCCGGTCGGCTCAGGAACGCCGGCCAGGTCGAGGCGTTCACGGCCAACCTCATCGCCATCAACCGGCGTTACAAGACCCGCGCCGGGATCCGGATCACCGGCATCGACGGATAGGGGGCGCACCCCTGCCTGACCAACCTGTGCCCTTGCGTCGCTGAGCGAAGCAAGGGCACAGCGATCGGGCGGAGCCGTGGGGTCCGGGCCGGTTGGCGGGCATCATCGTGCGTGCTACTCGCCGATTTGTCGCCCGGATGCGAGTAGGGCGCACGATGTCGTCGCGCGCTGGCCGGCCCGCCGGAGCCCACCCCGTGACTCACCGAACTGTGCCCTTGCGTCGCTGGGCGAAGCAAGGGCACGGCGATCGGGTCGAGCCGTGGGATCTGGGGGCCGGTTGGCGGGCATCATCGGACGGCGTCCGGGTGCGGTGATGCGACAGGGTTACAGGAAGCTCTGGTCGCTGTTCGGGAAGCTGCCGTCGCGAACCTCTTCGGCGTACGCCGTGGCCGCGTCCCGCAGCGAGGAACGGAGGTCGGCGAACTGCTTGACGAACCGCGGCACCTTCCCGCCGCGCAGGCCCGCCATGTCCTGCCAGACCAACACCTGGGCGTCGCACTCGGGGCCCGCACCGATGCCGATGGTCGGGACCGACAGCTCGCCGGTGATCCGCTTGGCGACCAGCGCCGGCACCATCTCCAGCACCACCGCGAACGCACCCGCGCGCTCCAGCGCCTGCGCATCGGCGACCAACTCGTCGCCGGATTCGCCGCGGCCCTGGACGCGGTAGCCGCCCAGCTCGTGTTCGCTCTGCGGCGTGAAGCCGATGTGGGCCATCACCGGGATACCGGCACCGACCAGGGCCTCGACCTGCGGAACCACACGGCGTCCGCCCTCGAGTTTCACCGCCTGCGCGCCGCCGTCCTTCATGAAGCGGACCGCTGTCTCCAGCGCCTGCGCCGGCCCGGCCTGGTAGGACCCGAACGGCAGGTCGGCGACCACCAGCGCGCGACGCGTCGACCGTACGACGGCCCGGACGAGCGGCATCAGCTCCTCGACAGTTACCGGCAGGGTGGACGGATAGCCGTAGACGTTGTTGGCCGCCGAGTCGCCGACCAGCAGGACGGGGATTCCGGCCTCGTCGAAGATCTCCGCCGAATACTGGTCGTAGGCGGTGAGCATTCCCCACCGTTCGCCACGGTTCTTCGCGTCAATCAGATGCGGGATCCGTACCCGCCGGGTGGGCGGTCCGCCGTAGAGCGTGGGCTCCGCGCCGGCCGGTGTGTCAATTCCCATGTCGCGCCGTCCTTCCTCGAGGCCGTTGCCGGTCCCCGGGTCCTGCCCCTGATGGTGTCACTCCGGGGGCGGTGCCGTCTCCTTCCACCGGCTGGTGATCGGGAGACGTCGGTCACGCCCGAACGCTTTGACCGAAATCTTCGGTCCTGGCGGGTATTGCCGGCGCTTGTATTCCGCCCGGTCGACCAGGCCGATGACCCGTTCGACGATCTGCGGGTCGTGGCCGTCGGCCACCAGGTCGGCGCTACTCCGGTCCTCGTCGACGTAACCGACCAGGATTGCGTCGAGCACCGCGTAGTCGGGCAGCGAGTCGGTGTCGAGCTGCCCGGGGCGTAGCTCCGCGCTCGGCGGCTTGGTGATCGAGTTCTCCGGGATCGGCGGCGTCTCACCGTTCTTATCCGCCTCGGCGTTGCGCCAGCGGGACAGCGCCCACACCACGGTCTTGGGGACGTCCTTGATCGGCGCGAAACCGCCGGCGGAGTCGCCGTAGAGGGTCGAGTAGCCGGTGGCCAACTCGCTCTTGTTTCCCGTGGTGAGGACTATCGACGGCGCGTGCTCGTTGGACAGCCCCATCACGATCACCCCGCGGATCCTGGCCTGCAGGTTTTCCGCGGCCAGCCCGTGCAGCTCGATGTGCTTCTCGACGGCGTCGACCGGTTCGGCGATCGGCACCACCTGGTAGTGCACCCCCTGACGCCGGACCAGCTCCTCGGCGTCGCCGAGGGAGTGCTCGGTGGACCAGCGCGACGGCATCGCCACCGTGTGGACCCGGTCGGCGCCGAGCGCGTCGACCGCGATCGTGGTGGTGAGCGCCGAGTCGATGCCGCCGGAGAGGGCGATGTAGACGCGCTCGAAGCCGTTCTTGTCGACGTAGTCCCGGGTGCCGGCGACCAGCGCGGCGTAGATCTCGGCCTCCTCGCTGAGCGGCTCGGCGATCGTCGGCGGCAGCGGGTCGTACGCCGGCACGGCCGCATCGGACACCCGATGGCGCTCGACGGTCATCCCCAGCGTCGGGCCGGTGACGGTGCCGCGCTCGCCCGGAAGGTCGAGGTCGACGACGAACAGTGTCTCGACGAACTGCGGGGCTCGCGCGATCACCCGGCCGTCCGCGTCGACGACCATCGAGTCGCCGTCGTACACGAGCTCGTCCTGCCCCCCGACCATGTTGACGTAGGCCAGTGCCGTGCCGGCCTCTCGGGCCCGGCGGGCGGCGAGGTCGAGCCGCGCGTCGTCCTTGTTGCGCTCATACGGCGACCCGTTGATCGACAGGACCAGGCCGACCTCGGCGCGCGCGGCGACCGCGAACGGTCCGCCGTCCTGCCACAGGTCCTCGCAGATCGTCAGCGCGACGTCGACGCCGCACAGCCGAACGACGGTGAAGGTGTCACCACGACGGAAGTACCGCGCCTCGTCGAAGACTCCGTAGTTGGGCAGATGGTGCTTGAAGTAACGGGCCACGACCCGGCCGCCGTACAGGACGGCGGCGGCGTTGCGCGGGCCGCCGTCGGCGTCGAGGTAGCCGACCACCACGGCGAGCTCGCCGAGCCCCTCGTCGGCCAGGGTGTGGGCCAGCTGCTCGAGCGCCGCTGTGCTGCCGGCCCGGAACGACTCCCGCAGCACGAGGTCCTCGGGGGGATAGCCGGTGAGGGCCATTTCGGGAAAGACCACCAGGTGGGCGCCGCGGTCGGCGGCCGCCCTGCTCCACGAGAGGACCGATGCGGCGTTGGCGGTGAGATCACCGACGGTGACGTCTATCTGGGCGAGCGCAAGGCGCAACTGCGGCATGCTTCCATTCTCGCGCGGGCGCCGAACTCTGCTCCAGCCAGCCCTCAAATGCGGTGAAATGCCTTCCAAGCGACTGCCGTTGCCAGACTGTTACAACATTCCTCGTACCTATCACGCACGATATTCGGGTCGAATGTGTCTACCTGGTGTCAGACTGTGATCGCAGTTTCAGGTCCGCTGGGGCGGATGGTACGGAGGGCAGCTCATGTGGGGTGGGATGCGCAGCTCTGGTGCGCTCAACAAGGCGGCCGTCGTCGGCGGTATGGCTGTTCTGGCACTCGTGGCCGGATGTACGTCGACGACCGGCAGTAGCCATACGGCGGCCGGAGCAGGCGGCGCTGCAGCCCACAAGGCGAAGGCTGCCCCACCCGCACCACCGCCACCGGTCGCGCTGGCCGTCAACCCGGTGACCGGCGCCCGGAACGTCAATGTCGCCAAGCCGGTCACGGTGCGCGCCAGCCACGGCACCCTCGCCTCGGTGGTCATGACCAACGCCACGGGCAAGCGGATCGCCGGGACGTTGTCGGCCGACCACCGCAGCTGGGTCTCCGCGGTGAGCCTCGGCTACGCGAAGTCCTACGCGCTGACCGCGGTCGGCGCCAACGCCGCGGGCAAGGAACTGACCACGAAGAGCTCGTTCAAGACCGTGACGCCGGCCACCCTCACCGATCCGACTGTCTTCCCGGCGGCCTCGACCGGTTCGGTCGGCGTCGGGCAGCCGATCGACGTGCGCTTCGACGAGAACATCGCCGACAAGGCCACCGTCGAGCGGCACCTCAAGGTGACCAGCGACCCGGCGCAGGTCGGGGCCTGGCATTGGATGTCCGACCAGGACGTGCAGTGGCGGCCGAAGGTCTACTGGAAGGTCGGCACGAAGGTGCACGTCGACGTCAACCTCTACGGCGTCAACGTCGGCAACAACATCTACGGCCAGGAGAGCCGGCACGTCTCCTTCAAGATCCACGACAACTGGACCGCCATCGGCGACGTCAGCAAGTACACGCTGACGATCTACCACAACGGCAAGAAGGTCCGGACCCTGCCGACCAGCTTCGGGCGCCCGGAGCTGCCGACCCACAACGGGCCGCACGTGGTCGAGTTCAAGTACCCCGTCTACTACATGAACTCGGCGAGTTGGGGCCTGCCGGCCAACGCTCCGGGCGGCTACGCGAACTTCCCGGCGTACTGGGCGGTGCGGATCTCCGACGACGGCGAGTTCGTCCACGTCAACGACGGCACCGACGACGTCCAGGGCTACGCCAACGTCACCCACGGCTGCGTCAACCTGTCGATGGCCAACGGGAAGTGGTTCTACGACCACTTCGGCTCCGGCGACATCGTGAACATCGTCGGCGGCTCGCCGCAGCTCCCGATCGACGACGGTTACGGCGCCTGGAACGACAGCTGGAAGGCCTGGGCTGCCGGCAGCGCCCTCCACCAGTAACCAGCCCGCCCGCCTCGCCCGTCCGCCAGCCGCCGGACCGCCTGGACAAAACCCACTAGTAGTGGCTTTTGGTCCGCGACACGCCGCGCGGGGTGCCCAAAACCCACTACTAGTGGGTTTTGGGCACGGGGGAGCAAGGCGAGTCGTCGGGCGCTGGGGTGGGGCCGGGTACCCGGCGGCGATCTCGACCGGCACACTGAGGTCGGAGGTACGCCGAGCGAGGGGGAGACCTGTGGACAGGCAGCGGGAGTTCGTGCTGCGGACGCTGGAGGAGCGGGACATCCGCTTCGTCCGCCTGTGGTTCACTGACGTACTCGGGTTCCTCAAGTCGGTCGCGGTCGCGCCGGCCGAGCTGGAGGGGGCGTTCGCCGAGGGGATCGGCTTCGACGGGTCGGCGATCGAGGGGTTCGCCCGGGTCTACGAGAGCGACATGATCGCCAAGCCCGACCCGGCGACCTTCCAGATCATGCCCTGGCAGCACGACGAGACCGGCGACGCGGCCCGGATGTTCTGTGACATCACCATGCCGGACGGGACGCCGTCCTGGGCCGACCCCCGCCACGTCCTGCGCCGGGCCCTGGCCAAGGCCAGCGACATGGGCTTCACCTTCTACACCCACCCCGAGATCGAGTTCTTCCTGCTCACGGGACGCCCCGAGGCCGGCGCACCGCCCGTGCCGGTCGACGTCGGCGGCTACTTCGACCTGACCACCCACGACGTCGCCCACGACTTCCGCCGGGTCGCGGTCTCGGCGTTGGAGGCGATGGGCATCTCGGTGGAGTTCAGCCACCACGAGTGCGCCCCCGGCCAGCAGGAGATCGACCTGCGCTACGCCGACGCGCTGTCCACGTCGGACAACATCATGACCTTCCGGCACGTGGTCAAGGAGGTGGCGCTCTCCCAGAACGTGCACGCCACCTTCATGCCCAAGCCCTTCACCGACCAGCCGGGGTCCGGGATGCACACCCACCTGTCGCTGTTCGAGGGTGACCGCAACGCCTTCCACGACCCGTCCGACGAGCTGAACCTCTCCAAGACGGCCCGCTCGTTCATCGCCGGCCTGCTGCGGCACTCCCGCGAGATCACCGCGGTCACCAACCAGTGGGTCAACTCCTACAAGCGACTGTTCGGGGAGCCGCTGCCGCACCAGCTGGCCGAGGCGCCGGCGTACGTCTGCTGGGGTCACCTCAACCGGTCGGCGCTGGTGCGGGTGCCGATGTACAAGCCGGGGAAGGCCAACTCGACCCGGATCGAGGTGCGGTCGCTGGACTCCGCGTGCAACCCCTACCTCGCCTACGCGCTGCTGTTGAGCGCCGGCCTGGCCGGGATCGAGGGCCAGTACGAGCTGCCGCCCGGCGCCGAGGACGACGTCTGGGCGCTCACCGACACCGAGCGGGCGGCGATGGGGTACGACGACCTGCCGCACAACCTCTCCGATGCGCTGCGGACCATGGAGACCTCCGAGCTGGTCGCCGAGACGCTCGGCGAGCACGTCTTCGACTACTTCCTGCGCAACAAGCGGGCGGAGTGGGAGGACTACCGCGTGCAGGTGACGCCGTACGAGATCGAGCGCTACCTGCGGGTCCTGTAGTGGCGCCGGTGGCGCTGGTCGTCGAGAACGCCGCGGACGACCCGGCCGGGCCGCTCGGCGACTGGCTCACCGACGCCGGCCTGACCGTCGACGTGGTGCGGCCCTACGCCGGCGACCCGCTTCCCGTCGGCCTGGACGCCGTCGACGCCCTGGTCGTGCTCGGCGGCGCGATGGCGGCGTACGACGAGGACTCGGTCGCCTGGCTGGCTCCGCTCAAGGGCCTGCTGCGGGAAGCGGTCGGGACCGGACTGCCGGTGCTCGCGATCTGTCTCGGTGCGCAACTGCTGGCCGACGCGACGGGAGGCCGGGTGGGGCCGGCCGGTGACCAGACGGAGATCGGCCCGGGGCTGGTGGCCAAGCGCGACGACGCCGTCGCCGACCCGCTGTTCGGGCCGCTGCCCTTCACCCCGGACGTCCTGCAGTGGCATCACGACGCGGTGACCGAGCTGCCGCCGGGAGCGCTCCTGCTTGCGGCGTCCCCGCGCTGCGTCAACCAGGCGTTCCGCATCGGTGAGCGGGCCTGGGGCGTGCAGTTCCACATCGAGACCACACCGGACGTGGTGCGCGGCTGGGCGACGGCGGAGGCCGGTTACCTGGCCGACAACGGCATCGACCTGGAAAAGCTCCTCGCCCAGGTGGAGGCGACACACCCCGACCTGCAGGAGGTGTGGGCTCCGGTGGTGGGCCGGTTCGCCGACCTCACCCGCCGCGACGCCGAGGTCCGGTAGGCCGGTGAGCGAGTTCGGCCGCCGGATCACCGACCCGCTGGCGCGCCTGGGTTTCGCCGACGTCCGACGGACCGGCGGGCTGCTCGCCGATCCGGCTCTCGGGCTGTGGGATCTCGATGCGCTCGAGCTGGTCGGCCCGGGCGCGGACGAGGTGGTCGCGGCGTTGGCGGCCGCCGCCGATCCCGACCTGGCGCTGCTCGCCCTGAACCGGCTGGCCGAGGCCGCCCCGGACCGCGCTGCGCTGCTCGACGCGCTGCGGTCCAGCACCGGGCTGCGCGCACGCCTGCTCGGGCTGCTCGGCGCCAGTTCGGCACTCGGCGACCACCTGGTCGCGCACCCCGAGGACTGGACGCTGCTCACCGACGAGGCGCAGCCGGCGACCAGACCCTCCGAGCACGACCTCACCGAGACGCTGTTGACCGCGGCCGGCGAGCGCAACCCGGCGGCCGTGGCCCGGCTGCGGGTCGCCTACCGCCGGCTGCTGCTCGTGCTCGCCGCGCGCGACGTCGCCGGGATGGCCGACGTCGACGAGGTGGCCGGTGAACTCGCCGACCTGGCCGCGGCGACGTTGCAGGCGGCGCTCGTCCTCGCCGGCGCAGCGTTGCCCGCCGGCGCGGCCGACTGCCGGCTCGCCGTCATCGGCCTGGGCAAGTGCGGCGGGCGCGAGCTCAACTACGTCAGCGACGTCGACGTCGTCTTCGTCGCCGAACCGGTCGGTGCGGGCGACGACGATGCCGCGTTGCGTACGGCCACCCTCCTCGCCAGCTCGATGATGCGCATCTGTGCCGAAGTCGCGTGGCCGGTCGATGCCGCCTTGCGCCCCGAGGGCAAGAACGGCCCGCTGGTGCGCACGTTGGCAAGCCACAAGAGCTACTACGAGCGTTGGGCCCGCACCTGGGAGTTCCAGGCGTTGGTCAAGGCGCGGCCGGTCGCCGGCGACCCCGACCTCGGCCGCGCCTACGTCGACGCGATCGCCCCGATGGTGTGGAACGCCGCCCAGGCCGAGGACTTCGTCTCGGACGTCCAGGCGATGCGGCGGCGGGTCGAGGACACCCTCCCCGGTCATCTCGCCGAGCGCGAGCTGAAGCTGGGCCCGGGCGGGCTGCGGGACGTCGAGTTCGCCGTACAGCTGCTTCAACTCGTGCACGGCCGCGCCGACGAGACGCTGCGCGACGGCAGCACGTTGGTCGCGCTCGAGGCGCTCGCCGCCGGCGGATACGTCGGCCGGGAGGATGCCGCGACGCTCGCCGCCGCCTACCGTTTCCTGCGCGTCGCCGAGCATCGGCTGCAGCTCTACAGGTTGCGGCGTACGCATCTGCTGCCCGACGACCCGGCCGACGTACGCCGCCTGGCCCGGTCGATGGGTCTGGCACCCGATGCCCGCGGCGACGCGGCGACCGTCTTCGAGGCCGAGCACGCCCGGCATGCCCGTGAGGTCCGCCGGCTGCACGAGAAGCTGTTCTACCGGCCGTTGCTCACCACCGTTGCGCGGATGCCGACCGACCAGTTGCGGCTCACCCCGGAGGCCGCCCGCGAGCGTCTCGTCGCATTGGGCTTCGACGATCCGGAGGGTGCGCTCAACCACCTGGCGGCGCTGACGGCAGGAGTGTCCCGGCGAGCGGCGATCCAGCGGACGCTGCTGCCGGCGCTGCTCGGTCTCCTGGCCGATGCACCCGACCCCGACGCCGGGTTGCTGTCCTACCGGCAGGTGTCCGAGGCACTGTCGTCCACGCCCTGGTATCTGCGGCTGCTGCGCGACGAGGGACCGGTCGCCGACCGGCTGGCTACCGTGCTCGGGTCCAGCCGTTACGCCGCCGGCCTGCTCGCCCGGGCCCCCGAGGCGATGCGCCTGCTCGGCGACAGCGCCGAACTCGTCCCACGTGACGATGCGGCGCTGCGCAGCGCGTTCGTCGGAGTGGCCCGCCGCCAACCCGGCCCGGATTCCGCGGTCCTGGCAGTACGCGGCCTGCGCCGTCGGGAACTGCTCCGGACCTCCTGCGCCGACCTGCTCGACCTGATCGACGTCGTCGAGGTCGGTGACGCGCTCAGCGCGATCGCGGCGGCCACCCTCGAGGCGGCACTCACCGCAGCGCTGCGCGCCTACGCCGCCGAGCACGGCCCACCGCCGACGCGGATCGCGATCATCGCGATGGGCCGCCTCGGCGGCCGAGAGCTCGGCTACGGCTCGGACGCGGACGTCATGTTCGTGCACGAGCCGGTCGACGGGACCGACGAGCAGACCGCGGGCGCCGCGGCCACCGCGATCGTCGAGCATGCGGTGCGCCTGCTCCGGCGTCCGGCGCCGGACCCGCCGCTCGAGGTCGACGCGGGGTTGCGCCCGGAAGGCCGCAACGGCCCGCTGGTCCGCAGCTTCGCGTCGTACGCCGCCTATTACGAGCGGTGGAGCGCGGTCTGGGAGGCGCAGGCACTGCTGCGCGCTGCCCCGGTGGCCGGCGACCCGCTGCTCGGTCAGCGGTTCGTCGACCTGATCGACTCGGTGCGCTACCCGGCAGGGGGGCTCAGCCCGCAGGAGGTCACCGAGATCCGGCGGATCAAGGCGCGGGTGGATGCCGAGCGGCTGCCGCGCGGCGCGGATCCCGCGACCCACACCAAGCTCGGCCCGGGCGGTCTCGCCGACGTCGAATGGACCGTGCAGCTGTGGCAGCTCCGGCATGCCGCGGAGCACCCGGAACTCCGGACCACCCGCACCCTCGACGCGCTGCGGGCGATCGCCGCGGCGGGGTTGCTCGACGCCGACGACGTGGCGGCATTGGAGGCGTCCTGGCTGCTCGCGACTCGCGCGCGCAACGCGATGATGCTGGTGCGCGGCCGCGCCGACGACCAACTGCCGCGGCGGGGTCGTGTCCTCACCGGGGTCACCCGCGTCCTCGGCTACCCGCCCGGCCGCGACCCGGGCCAGTTCCTGGAGGACTACCGGCGGGCGGCCCGCCGGGCCCGCCGGGTCGTCGAGCGGGTCTTCTACGCCGACCCCATCCGCTGACGTTCCGGCACAAATCGTCCCTGGGCCCGGCCGGGAGGGTCCGTGCGACCATGAATTGATGCTTTCCTCACGCCGGGCGCGACGCCTGCTCGCGCTCTCGGCGGTGGGTGCGCTTCTCGTGGCGGCGGGATGCGGCGGCTCGTCCGCGCACCACTCCGCGGCCGGTTCCGCGACGACGTCCCCCGACCCGGCACCGACGACGGCGTCGGCGACACCGACGCACGCCACGGCGACGCCGACCCGGCATCGCCCGTCGCCGACCGCGACGACGGCAAGCCCGACGCCGACGCCGACCCCGACGCCGACGAAGTCGCGGCGGCCGCCCCCGAAGCCGACGACGCCGGCGCTGCCGGCATCGGAGCGGTGCGTGCGGTCGCGGATCACCGGAATGAGCCTGGACCGTCGGCTCGGCCAGCTGCTGATGGTGGGCGTTCCCGCGACCGACCCAGCGTCGGGAAGTTCACTGGTGCAGTCCGGCGTCGGGAACATCTTTCTGCAGGGACACAGCTCGGCGAGCGTCGAGGAGTTGCGCGGCGAAACAGCGCAGCTGCAGGCCGCTGCCCGGGCGACGACCGGTATCGGGGTCCAGGTCGCGGTCGACCAGGAGGGCGGTTTGGTGCAGTCGTTGCGCGGCCCCGGCTTTGCATCGATCCCGTCCGCGGTGGATCAGGGTGAGCTGTCGACCTCGACACTGCGCGAGCAGACGGCGACGTGGGCCGGTGAGCTGACCCGCGCCGGGATCACCCTCGACCTCGCGCCCGTCTCTGACACCGTCCCGCCGGGGACGGCGGCGGAGAACCCGCCGATCGGGGCCTTCGGCCGCGAGTACGGCAGCGACTCCGCGACCGTCGCGTCCCGGGTGGGCACCGTCGTCGCCGCGATGCGATCGCAGGGGCTGTCGGCGACGGTGAAGCACTTTCCGGGGCTCGGCCGGGTGCGAGCCAACACCGACACGTCCGCCGCCGCCGTCGACTCCGTGACGTCGCCGGGCGACCCCTACCTGCGGCCGTTCCAGGCCGGCATCCAGGCCGGGGCGGCCGCGGTGATGGTGTCGTCGGCGACGTACCCACGGCTGGACCCCGACCACGTCGCGGCGTTCTCCAGCGCGGTCATCGACGGTCTGCTGCGCAACCGGTGGGGTTACGACGGGATGGTGGTCTCCGACGATCTCGGCGCCGCGGTGGCGGTCAGTGCGGTGCCGCCCGGTCAGCGCGCGGTCGACTTCGTCGCCGCCGGCGGTGACCTGGTGCTGACCGTGCAGCCCGCGGATGTCGCGCCGATGCTCGCCGACCTGCGGGCCCGGGCCGCCGACGACGCGCAGTTCCGGGCCCGCGTCGACGACGCCGTGCGGCACGTGCTGCTCAGCAAGTACCGCTCCGGATTGCTGCGGTGCGGTTGAGCCCGGCCGGCGGGCGCCGGCTCAGTGGTGCAGGAGCCGTCCCAGCACAGACTGGTCACTTCCCGTTTCGGGGATGATGAGCCAGGCGGCGAAATAGGCGGCCAGACCGGCGCCGCCGAGCAGGGTGAACGCGACGAGCGCGAACCGGACGAGGGTGACGTCGACGTTGAGGTAGTCGGCAGTGCCCGCGCAGACACCCGCGATCATGCGGCCCGTGCGCGGGCGGGTGATGGTGCGGCGGGGGGCGATAGCTCCGGTGTTCTCTGTCATGCCTCCAGGCTGCCGCGCCGCAGGCACCTCCCGCATCGGGGAAAGCCCTGACCCGACCCTGATCTGTGTCAGATCGGGCCGGCGTCGTCCATGACCCGGTTGCGGCCGGCCGCCTTGGCCTCGTAGAGCGCGGCGTCGGCGGCGGCGAGAAGCTCGGTCGGGTCGGTGCTCCGGCCGCGGTCGCCCGCGACGCCGATCGAGATCGTGATGTGGACGACGTCGTCCGATCCGACGCTGAACGGGTGTTCGGCGACCGCGCGGCGCAGCCGTTCGGCGGCCGCCGCGGCGACCCGCCCACCGGTGTCGGGGAGCGTCGCCACGAACTCCTCGCCACCGAACCGGCCGAGGATGTCGTAAGGCCGCAACTGGTCCTCGAGCAACCGGGCGAGCTCGGCGAGGACGTCGTCCCCGGCGAGGTGGCTGTAGGTGTCGTTGACGGCCTTGAAGTGGTCGACGTCGATCAGCAGGATGCTCAGCGGCTGCCGTCCGCGAGCGGCACGGGACAGCTCGCGGACGGTCTCGCGATGCCAGGTACCGGCGTTGAGCAGCCCGGTCTTGGTATCGGTGCGGGCGGCAGCGCGCAGCTGGGCGTGGGAGAGCGAGCGTTGCAGCATCATCATCGGCGGCAGCGCAGCAAGGATCAGCAGCGGTGACTGGGCCACCAGCGCGGTCACGACCACACCACCGCAGACCTCGACTCCCGCGAGTTGGACGACGTCGCGGTTGAGCAGCAGCGCGAGCCAGCGCGTCTCCGGCGTGGTGAGCCGGACCGCGGTCGCCACCAGCACCGCCGTAACCGTCGCGCAGCAGGCCCCGGCCACCGCGGCCGATGCGAGCAGGATCGCCGGTCGCTCCGCCCACGCCGACCCGGTCACCCGCGATCCGGCCAGTGAATGGAACACCCAGCCGGCGGTGAGCAGGGCGAGCTGGATCCCGGCCGTGCTGAAGACCCGCCGGTAGACGGGGGAGGGCCGCACCCGCCACTGCGTCCAACAGCGGTCGAGCACCGGGGCGGCGATCGCATAGACCGGAGGGAAGAGCAGCCCGATCGGAAGCGTCCAGACCGCCAACAGGTCCTGGGCGGTGTCGGTGGTCTCGCCGATCCGGCGGACGACCTCGACGCAGACGAGCGCAGCGGCGATCAGCGCCAGGCAGCTCACCAGTTCAGCCCGGCTGCCCAGTCCGCCGTCGAGCACCGCCCAGACCGCGGCGATCCCGGCAGCGACGTCGACCGCCAGGACGAAGGCGAGCGCGGCAGGCGGGAGCGACCACAGCGGCCAGGACCGGACCGACGCAGATTTACCCTGCAGCGGCCGTCGGGCCGCCTCTCTCACCACGTTCCAACGCTCCGCTCGGGACTTTCGACGCTGCCGGACCAGCTGTCGCTGTGTAGTTGACGCGACGCTGCCCGTTACTGGTGGTGTTGTCAACTCGAGACCAGGCGGCATTCTATGGACCGTCCACACCACGACGCGGAGGCGATCCACATGCGGCACACCAACTGGACCCGGCACACCAACTGGACCCGGACCCGGCACACCAACTGGACCTGATCCTCACGAGGGACCACGACCGCAGACCGAGTGGGACCGAGGACCCCCGTGGACAAAACCCACTACTAGTGGGTTTTGGACAGCTGGTACGGCGTGTCGTGGACCACAACCCACTAGTAGTGGGTTTTGTCCACGGGGCGGGCGGGCGGGGCGGGGCGGGGCGGCGATCACCTGGTCAGCTCAGATGGTCAGGACGATCTTGCCCTGGGTCCGGCCGGACTCGATGAGCTCGTGGCCCTTCGCCGCGTCGGCGAGCGGGAGCACGTGCTCGACGTTCGGGCGCACTGCTCCGGCGTCGACGAGCCGGGCCAGGGCCTCGAGGCCGGCGTAATCGGGCTCGACCGTGATCCCGGCGAACCGCATTCCGGCGGCCTCCGTCCGCGCTGCGAGGACGGTGTCGGCCCGCTCGACCACGGTCATCAGCAGCCCGCCGGGGCGGAGTGAGCGCAGGGACCGTTCGCCGTACCCGCCGCCGACGGTGTCGAGGACGACATCGACGTCACGGGCAACCTCGGTGAAATCGACGGCGCGGTAATCGACGATCTCGTCGGCGCCGAGACCGCGCACGAAGTCGTGTTTCCCGGCGCTCGTCGTGGTGAGGACGTGGGCCCCGCGGGACTTCGCGATCTGGATCGCGAGGTGACCGACGCCGCCTCCTCCGCCGTGGATCAGCACCCGCTGGCCCGCCTGCACGTCGGCGGTGTCGACGAGGCTGTGCCATGCCGTGAGGCCGACCAGCGGCAGGGCGGCGGCGTGCGCGTGGTCGATGCCGAGTGGTCGCCGGGCAAGTTGTCGCGACGGTACGGCGAGGTATTCGGCGTAGGCGCCGGCGCGGCGGGGGAAGAACGGCATCCCGTAGACCTCGTCGCCCGGCCGGAAGCGGGTGACCCCGGGGACGACCTGCTCGACGACGCCGGAGACGTCCCAGCCGAGGATGAACGGCGGGTCGCCGAGCAACGGGAAGGTGCCGGACCGGATCATCGCGTCGACCGGGTTGACCGCCGCGGCGTGGATCCGGACGAGCACCTCGGACGGTATCGGCTCCGGCCTGGCGACCTCGGTGATCTCGAGGACGTTGGGTGCACCGAACGTGCGTTGGGTGACGGCGAGCATGGCGCTTCTCCTGGTGTCGGGAGGGGTGGTCACACGGCCTGGCGGTGTGCGGCGAGGAAGGTCGTCATCAGCCGTCGCCACTCCTCCGGGCGCTCGGCGAAGGGCAGGTGCCCGGTGTCGATGTCGACCCGTCGCGCTCGGGGGATGCCGGCGGCGAGTCGGCGCTGCAGGTCGGGGGAGACGAGTTGGTCCGCCGTCGTCGAGATGACCAGCGTCGGGATCGCGAGGTCTGCGAGGTCGGCCTGTACGTCGATCCGCTCCACGAGGTCGGTGTGCTCCGGTGTGCCAGGCGGGGTGGTGTCGACGAAGCCGCGGAGTGTCGCGGCCCGCTGCTCGGTCGACAGCGCGTCGAGGAAGGACCGGCCGAAGGCGACCAGGGTCAGGAACTTGGCCAGGAGCGGGAGGTCTCCGGACTCGTACAGCTCGCGCCAGGTCGAGGCGGCCAGTCGGAGCCGGGTGTCGGCGTGGGCGAAGGAGGCCGTCAGGACCAGTGCCGTGACCCGGTCGGGATGGCGGGTCGCCGCCCGGATGGCAATCGGGCCGCCGAGGGAGAAGCCGGCGATCGCGAACCTGTGCACGCCTTCGGCGTCGGCGGCCGCGACGAGTTGGTCGGCCAGGTCGTCGGCGCTGAGTGGGACGTCCGAGCGCGGGGTGGCGCCGGTGCCGGGGTAGTCGACCCCGACGACCGTGTGGTCTGCGGCGAGATCGCCGAGAACGGAACCGTAGTTCCCCTCGACGCTGCCTCCGGCACCGTGGGCGAGCACCAGCCCGGGCCCGCTGCCGCGGACGGTGCGCGCAAGCACCGGCGCCGGCGTCGTCGTCTCGCAAAGATCCTGGTCGGGGGTCACGGCGGGCTCCTATTCTGTAGCGATCGATAGGGAAGGACCGTAGCAGATTAGCTAGCGATCGATATAGAATTAGCCCATGACCCGGCCACGAGCACATCCACCGGCACATCCACGGGCACATCCACGGGGACGTCCCCGGGAGTTCGACCTGGACGCCGCGCTCGACCGGGCGCTGATCGAGTTCTGGCGACACGGCTACGAGGCCACCTCGGTCGCGGGACTGACCCGGGCGATGGGCATCAGCCCACCGAGCCTGTACGCCGCCTTCGGCGACAAGCGGACGCTGTTCAGCGAGGCGGTCGCCCGATACGCGCAGACCTACGGCCGGTACGGATCCCGTTCGCTCGGGGAGCCGACCGCGCGCGCGGCCGTGGAGCGGATGCTCCGTGAGGCGGCGGCCGAGTACACCGACCCGAGCCATCCGCGGGGATGTCTGGTGATCAACGGGGCGGTCAACACGACATCGGCCGACGAGGACGTCAAGGTCGAGCTACGCAGCCTTCGCGACGGCACCAAGCGGGCCATCGCGGCGAAGATCGACGACGACGTCCGGGCCGGCCTCCTCGCGGACGGGACGGACAGTTCGGCGCTCGCCACCTTCTACTCCGCCGTCATCCAGGGCATGTCCACCCAGGCCTGCGACGGCGCCAGCCATGCTGAGCTGACGGCGGTGGTCGACCGGGCGATGACGGCCTGGCCCGCCTGACATCTCGCGGTACGCCGAGGTCAGGGCGAGTCCGTCGATCGCTCCGGCGCCGAGTCCGGTGGTTGGAGCGGGGCGACCGACTCGATCCCTGACAGGGTGACCACCTGTCGCGCCGGCGAGTCCAACGCGGCGATGAACACCAGCGGGATGTGCAGGACCCGCAACCGGGTCGCCAGGGTGAACAGGATGCGAATACCGGTGCTGTCGATGTAGTCGACGTGGCTGAGGTCGACGGCCGCGGTGGTCGTCTCATCGGTGATCGCGTCCAGGAGCTTGTTTTCGGTCGCCTCGACGTTGGCGAGATCGATCTCGCCGGAGAGCGTGATGTGCACCGCGCCCTCGTGGATCCGGGCCTGGACGTCCGCGCCGGGGGGTTCGGTCATGACGACGGCTCCGTCTTCGAGAGGTCCATCAACCGGGATACCAGGGTGATGTCTGTGCCCTGCGGGCCGTGGTCGATGGTGACCTCGTCGGTCAGGGCTTTCATCAGGAGGGTTCCGCGGCCCCCGTTCTTGCCGCGGCTCGGTCGGTAGTGACCGGTGTCGCTGATGGTGGCGACGACGTTCGGCGGCCGCAGCTCGATCCGCACGCGGACGGTCCCGCCGCGCGGCCCGTAGGCGTGCTCGACGGTGTTGGCGCAGGCCTCGCCGATGGCGACGAGCAGATCATTTGCCCCGTCGCCCTGGATCCCGACCGCATTGAGCCAGCGGCGGGTCGCGGAACGGATATGCGCCAGTGCCCGCGGTGAGGCCGGCATCTGCAGGTCGAGGGAACCGATCTCCTCGGTGGGCAGACGGCGTACGACGAGGACGGCGATATCGTCGGCGGGCGCACTCGTCCCGACCAGTCGGGCCATCACCGACGCACACGCCGACTTCGGCCGGCCCGGTCACCAGACCGCTTCGTAGCCGCTCCAGTCCTTCGTCGATGGGCGCGCTCCGCCGCTCCACCAGCCCGTCGGTGTAGAAGCAGAGCAACGCTCCGGGTGGTATCTCGACGGTGCCCGTCCTCCGGCCGGGCTCGATCGTCACGCCGAGCGGCGGCCCGATAGGGATGTCGAGCAGCGTCGCCGGCTCGCCGGGCAGGGCCAGCATCGGGGGCGGATGACCGGCCGAGCAGACGTGCATCCGATCGAACGACGGCTCCACCATGGCGTAGAGCACCGTCGCCATCGACTCCGGCACGAACTGTCGGCCGCCGCGGTCGACCTTCGCCAGCGTTTCTGCCGGATCGCCGCCGTCGATGGCGTAGGACCGCAGGGCGGTGCGGAACCGCATCATGGCAACCGCGGCATCCAGGCCGTGGCCCACGACGTCACCGATGGCCACACACAGCCACCCGGACGGCAGCATGAAGACGTCGTACCAGTCACCGCCGACGCCCTGCTCAGCCGGAATGTAGCGGGCGGCGAACTCGACGCCGGGTGTCACCGGCAGGCTGCTCTGCAGCAGGCTGCGTTGCAGGGTCGCGGCCGCCGCCCGGTCGACCTCGGACAGTCTCGCCCGCACGGCGATGGCCACCCAGTCGGAGACGAACTCCAACATCGCGACATCCTCGGGGGTGAACTGCCGCGGAGTCAGCGTCCCGACGTGCAGCACCCCGATCAACGTCCCCTTCACCAGCAACGGAACGCCGAGCAGAGAGCGGATCCCGATCTCCTGCAGGATCGGGTTGACCACGTTGTGCTCGTCGACCTCGTCGAGGATGACGGGCTTCTTCTGCGCCGCGATCCGGCCGGCGAACCCCGCCCCGACCGGGATGCGGACGCCCTGGCGGACCTCCTCCTCGAGGCCGCTGGCCGCGGTGGCGACGAGTTGCTGCCCACTGGAATCGAGCAGCAGGACCGCCGCCGTGTCGGTCCCCAGCACCTGCCGGATGCGGTCGAGCAGGTCGACGAGCAGGTCCTCGATGTCGAATCGGGCGATCCCGAGGTCGGCGAATGCACCGAGGTGGCTGTGGGTCGAACCGACGCTGCTGCCGGTGTCCCCGCCTGCTGGCATAGTCAGAGGCTAGCCGGGATCCGATCTGGTTCAGCCTGGTATGGGCGGATCCTTGAGCGACGCTGCGGTCCGATGCCGGGCTAGGACCGTCGCGGGTCCTTGGTGCACCGCATGAGGTCGGCGGTGGCGTCGAGCATTTCCTGCGCCGTCGCGGCGTGCGCATCACAGAGCATCAGGTCCGGCACACCCTCGGTCAGCAGTGCCGTGGTCGTCTGTGCCGGGCACCGTTGTCCCGCCGGTGTGGACGCCTGGCATTGGTAGGGGTAGCCACCCTCAGCGGTCATGACGTCTCGCTATCCCCGTCCGCCGGATCGACGGACGGAAAGATGCGGCTCTCGACCAGGTGCATGCCGAGCAGGAAGGTGAGCAGGACCAGCGGCGTGCAGATGCTGAGCCAGAACATCGTCACTCGCCCAGTCTGCTGCCGTATTGAGGCCATGGCGCTGATGTTCCCCGAAGGTTCCGACAGTCTTCACCACGACGTCGCGGCGGGACGTCAGGGAGGCCGCCGGGGAGGCCGCCGGGGAGGGCAGTCCTCGAGCCCGGCTAGAGGGGCGCATCTGCCCGGTCCCGATCCTGCTCGCTGCGCGTCCGGCCCGGCGTGCGGTCTCCGGCGGGCTGCTCCTCGCCGTGTGCGATGACCGTGCCGGCGCCCGTACGGAACGGGATCTCGTGCTCGAGTTCGTCGACGTCTGCGGCCACGTCGGATGCCTTCGGTGCGCGCCGAATGGCATTGGTCAGCAGTACGGCGAGGGCGGCGACGACGCAGCCCATGATGATCCCGGCGACGACATGGTCGCCCATGGTCGTCACCGTGAAGATCAGGGCGGCCACGACGCCCGCGAAGGGGAGCGTGATCACCCACGCGATGATCAACCGACCGAAGATTCCCCAGTTCACCGTGGTCTTCCGGTTCGTCGTACCCACACCGGTGATCGCGCCGGCCACCGTGTGGGTGGTCGACACCGGGGCGCCGAGTGCGGTCGAGCCGAACAGCGCGACCGCGGCGGAGGCCTCCGCGGCGAAACCGCTGACCGGTCGCAGCTGCGTGATCTTCAAGCCCATGGTCCGCACGATCCGCCAGCCGCCGGAGAGGGTGCCGAGCGCGATGGCGGACTCGGCGACGAGCGCGACCCAGATCGGAATGTGCAACGTCGAACCGGCCGACTTCGCCAGGTGCCCGGTGGCGACCAGGAGGCCGGCGATGACGCCCATCGTCTTCTGCGCGTCGTTCGCACCGTGCCCGAGCGAGACCGCGGCGGAGGAGGCCAGCTGCAGTGTCCGGAAGCCGCGCTCCGTCCGGCCGACGTCGCGGCGCCCGAAGATCGCCCGCAGCACGAGCATCACTAGGCCGCCGAGCAGCATCCCGACCACCGGGCTGAGCACGATGAAGACGGCCGTCTTCTCCAGGCTCGACGCCTTGATCGCGTCCAGGCCGCCGGAGGCGAGACCGGCGCCGACGAGGCCACCGACCAGAGCATGCGAGGACGACGTGGGCAGGCCACGCCACCAGGACAGGTAGTTCCAGATGATCGCGCCGAGCAGGGCGGAGAAGACCACGGCGAGTCCGAAGTACTGCGACTTCACCGTCGACGCCACCGTGTTGGCCACCGCCGTACCGAAGATCATGAACGCGACGAAGTTGAACGCCGCCGCCCAGAGCACCGCGAGCCGGGGTCGGAGCACCCGGGTGGCCACGATCGTCGAGATGGAGTTGGCCGAGTCGTGGAACCCGTTCGTGTAGTCGAACAGCAGCGCCAGGATGACCAACCCGACGACGCTGACGGTCGTCACGCTCACCGCAGACCTCCTTCCGCCGACTTCGCTGGCACGGAAGGGAGCCAAGCCAACGTCGGTAAACAGCGGGCGAACTGAAGGTGGCGGTCGGGCGAGAGCGGTGCGCAGACTCGGAAGCCTGATCTCCGACTAGACCGGTCGTCTTACTTGACATTGCGGTCGTCGGCGATGAAAGGTTGTCTGGGTATGACGTCAGGTACGTGCCTATGAGAGGAATCGCATGACCCAGCTGAGGGAAGACCCCTCCGAGCTCCGCACCGAGACGGGTTACGAGCGGATCGGCGTGCAGAAGGTGGGCGGATCCATCGGCGCGGTCGTGAGCGGCCTGGCCGTCGGCCCCGGCCTCGACCCGGCTTCGGTCGCCGAGTTCCGGTCCGCGCTGCTCAGGCACAAGGTCGTGTTCCTGCGCGATCAGCTGCATGCCACGGACGCCGACCAGCGTGCGTTCGCCGAACAGCTCGGCACGGTCACCAAGCCGCACCCCACGGTCAGCGGCGACGGTGACGCGGTGCTGCCGATCGACTCCGACTACAGCAAGGCCAACAGCTGGCACACCGACGTGACCTTCGTCGACCGGGCTCCGGCCATCAGCATCCTGCGGGCGATCAGCCTCCCGCCCTACGGCGGCTCGACGGTGTGGGCCAACACGGTCGCGGCGTACCAGCGGCTGCATCCGGCCCTGAGCGCCCTGGTCGGGTCGCTGCGCGCGGTGCACTCGAACGTGTACGACTACGCGGCCGAGCGGCCCCAGGTCGGCGGGATCGACGTCAAGGAGCAGGAATACCGCGACGCGTTCCGGCACCAGGAGTTCATCACCGAACACCCCGTCGTGCGGATCCACCCGGAGACCGGCGAGCCGTCGTTGCTGCTCGGCCACTTCGTGCGGTCGTTCGTCGGGTTGAGCAGCACCGACTTCCAGGACCTGTTCGGCTTGCTGCAGCGGCACATCACCCGGCTGGAGAACACCGTCCGGTGGAACTGGCGGCCGGGCGACATCGCGATCTGGGACAACCGGGCCACCCAGCACTACGCCGTCGCCGATTACGACGACCTGCCGCGCCTGCTGCACCGCATCACCATCGCCGGCGACATTCCGGTCGGTATCAACGGTGACACCAGCGTCGTGATCAAGGGCGACTCGAGCAACTACGCGCGGTCGGCCGCCTGAGCACGCACCCACGACGCCACGTCGCGGGCGACATCGTCAGGCCCACCCTTCTCGGTGCCGAAGACGATGTCGGCCGCGGCCCGCAGGTGGCCGGCGAATTCGATGTGCTCGTCGATTTTGCGCTCCCGCCAGGCGGGTCGGGCATTCAACCGCGCGCGTCGTACGTCATCCGCGCAGTCGAGTACGGCGACGTGGATCGGGCCGACCCATGTGCGGGCCGGTAGCGGGTCGAGCTGGGCGCGAAAGAACGGTCCGAGCAGGACGGTGGGACGCCCCGCTTGCGCGACCGCATGCGCCACCGCGAGCCACGTGTCCCGGAAGTTGACCCAGTCCATCGGCTGTCCGCCGCACAGCCGGCCGATCGGGTCGATCAACCAGTCGACGTCGAAGACGCCGTAGTCGGGCAGGGCATCCACCAGGTGCGGGAAGATCGTGGTCTTCCCGGAGCCCGACGCGCCGGTCACCAGGAAGAGGGGCGCGGTCCGGGCCCGTTCGGTCGATCCGCACCGGGGGCAGCGCGCCAGCGGCGGCTCGGACGTCATGACCACGGGTTCCACGCAGACCTGGCAGTAGTGCATCGGGCCAGGGTGCCATCGCGCCGTTCTGCCTCCTCGCCCCACCTACCCCCCGGTGATCAAGAGGGGATTTCGGCACGAAACGCCGTACGAATCCCCTCTTGATCATGGGAGTGAGGAGCGGCAGGACGGTCTGGCGACGAGGTGTACGCCGGTGTTGACGTGGCGGTGGGCGTGGCCGGAGGCTTACCCGGGCCCCGATGGACGGAGACGAGCAGGGATGACGACCGAGCCGTGGCAATGGGATGAACCGATTTGGCGGGCGCACGTCGACCGCGTCCGCGCGGGTCGCCGGCTGGCGCCGGCCTGGCCCGATGGCGCCCGGGTGGCCGTCGCGTTGTCGTTCGACTCCGATCACGAGACGATTCCCTTGCGGGAAGGGGAAACCCGCCCCGGCAAGCTCTCCCAGGGCGAGTACGGCTCGCGGGTCGCGGCGCCCCGGATCCTCGCTGCGCTCGGCCGGTACGGGATACCGGCCACCTTCTTCATGCCGGCGGTCTCCGCCCTGCTGCACCCGGCCGAGGCCCGCGACTACGTCTCGGCCGGGCACGAGGTCGCGGCGCACGGCTGGATCCACGAACGGAACATGACTGCTCTCGCCGTCGGACGAGGCGGACCTCTTCATGCGTTCGTTGGACACCCTCGAGCAGGTGACGGGGGTCCGCCCGGTCGGTGTGCGTACGCCGTCCTGGGACTTCTCCGACGCGACGCTGGACATCATCGTCAAGGCCGGCCTGCGCTACGACTCGTCGTTGATGGCCGACGACGACTGCTACGAACTGCTGTCGAACGGCACGGCGACCGGGGTCGTCGAGGTGCCCGTCGAGTGGATCCGGGACGACGCCCCGTACTTCACGATGGACCGGCACACCTCGTCGCGGCCCTACACCGCACCGCGCGACGTACTCCGACTCTGGCAGGACGAGTTCGACGCCGCGCGGGCGGACGGCGGACTCTTCCAGCTGACGATGCACCCGCACGTCATCGGACACCGTTCGCGCCTGGTCGTCCTGTCCGAACTGCTGACCTACATCACCGGCTTCGGCGACATATGGTTCGCCACCCATGCCCAGCTCGCCGCGCATGTCGGGACGCACCTCGCGGCCGAGCAGTTGCCCGCGTGAGCGCGGATCCGTCGGCGACCGCCGGGAAGGTGGCGGACTGGATCGCGGAGCACACCGCCGACATGCTCGACGATCTTCGCGAGTACGTCGGCATCGAGACCCCGAGCGACGACGTCGAGGCGCTGCGCCGTGGACGGGAGTGGGTCACCGCGTGGGTCACCGAGCGACTCGGACCGGCATCGTCGGCGACGACGCACGGTGGGGGAGAGCGCGGCGACACCGTGGTTCTCGGCTACGACGCGGACGGGGTCGCCGGGGTAACCGTGGCGATGCTCGCGCACTACGACACCGTGTGGCCGATCGGAACGCTGGCGGCCATCCCGTTCTCGGTCAGCGACGACACGATCCGCGGGCCTGGGGTCTTCGACATGAAGGCCGGGCTCGTCCAGGCGGTGTGGGCGGTTCGGGCCCTGGCCGCCCTGGGCCTGCCGCGTCCGGCACTGCGTCTGGTGCTCAACGGCGACGAGGAGATCGGCAGCCTGTCGTCGCGTCCGGTCATCGAGGACGCCTGCCGCGATGCGACGGAGGTCTTCGTCTTCGAGGCGAGCGCCGATGGCGCGGTCAAGACCGCGCGCAAGGGCGTCGGGATCTTCGACGTCACGCTGACCGGTGTCGAGGCGCATGCTGGGCTCGACCCCACGGCCGGTGCAAGCGCGATCACGGCGCTGGTCGCGCTCGTCGACTACGTCCATGCCCTCACCGATCTCGACGCCGGCACGACCGCCAACGTCGGCCTCGTGCACGCTGGCACCCGTCGTAATGTGACTGCGGGCCAGGCGATTGCGGGCATCGACGTCCGGGTGGCGGTGCAGGCCGAGAGCGATCGGGTCGAGCATGCCCTGCACAGTTGGCGACCTACGGATCCGCGGGTGCAGGTGCGGGTCGACGGGGGATGGAACCGTCCGGCCATGGTCCGCAGTGCCGGTACGGCGGCGCTCTACGAGCGCGCCCGCTCCCTCGCCGCCGGCCTCGGGTTCGACCTGCGCGAGGTGTCGGTCGGCGGGGCGAGTGACGGGAACTTCGCCGCGGCGCTCGGCGTGCCGGTCCTGGACGGGCTGGGCGCCGTCGGTGACGGTGCGCACGCCCGCAGCGAGCACGCGACCGTGTCCGGGATGGTCGAACGCGCGACGCTCACGGCCGCGTTGCTGTCCCTGACGCGCGCGCTGCGCGTCGGACCAACGGCGCTGCTCAGGTGGCCCGGCGCCGGTGCACGGTGCGGACGGCTACGACGACGAGTGCGGCGGCAAGAGCGACGAAGACCGTGCTTTCGACCGCCTGGATGAGCCAGAAATGCGATGCGGATTGGTAGGTGATCGTCTCGCGGATGCTCAGACCCTCGACCCGGGCGGTGCAGGACCCGGGGTGGAGCACACCGGTGCGCGCCGCGTCGACCTGCAGGTTCGGGCAGAAGCGGCGTAGCAGGTCGAAGTTGCCTTGGTTGCTCGAGATCGGGTGACCGGACGGACCGGTGACGCTGAGACCGTGCAGCCACGCGTTGAGCGGCAAGGCTGCTGTCGCGACGTCCTGCGGTGAGCCGGCGGGATTCGCCACCAGTGTGCTGAGCGGCAGGGTCAGCACGTGGGTGCTCAGCGGCGCGAAGTGCCAGCGGATCCAGTGGATCGGGATGCGGGCTGCGGCGTAGACGATCAGGGTGACGGCCATCGCGGGGATGGTGCGCCGGATCAGGGCGCTGGCGGCGACACCGACCGCGAGAGCGAACAGCATGCACGCGAACGGGACGACGCCCTGGACGTCGTACCAGGTGCTGTTGAAGCGGCCACCGAACGCTGCAGTGAGCGGGTCGAGAGCCCAGCGTGGCGAGCAGTCCGAGAGCGAGCGCGGCAACCGCGACGACGCGCGAAGATGAGCGTGATCTTCGTCGTGATCCAGCGCAGCGGGCTCACCGACTGAGTCCAGGCCAGGCGATGGGTGCCGGCTTCGTATTCGCGGGAGACCAGCGGCGCGGCCCAGAACATCCCGGCGAGGAGCGGGACGGCGATGAGCGCGGAGATGAACGGCGGGATCGAGTGGAAGTCGTCGTGGAGCCGGCCGAGCGCATCGCCGCAGTCCGCCCTCGCCGCCGCACGCCGGGCAGATCCGAGGGCCCTGAGCCCGGTCTCTGGCGACGGACCCGACGACGAGCATGGCGGCGGCGAGCAGCGGCGAGGATCACTGTGCCGACCGCGGCTTGGGCGCGGTGTTGGCGCCAGGTCGTCCAGATCATCGTGGGCCCGCTTCTTGCACGATCCCGGCGATCTGCGGTCGTCGGGCGGGGGCGGCCGCTCGAGGTAGGTCAGCACGAGGTCTTCCAGATCGACCGGGCTCGTCGTCAACGCGGGGTTGAGCAGCGGTTCGCGGGTGCGGACGAGCAGCGTGGTGTGCCGCTCGTGAGGCGAACGGCTGAGTACTTCGACCCCGGCGGGCATCCGGGCGGTGGCCTCGGGGGATCCGGCGACCCAGTGGTGTTCGCCGAGGAGCACGTCGAGTTCGCCGGCGAGGCGGAGCTGACCGTCGCGGATCACGACGAGGTGATCGCACACCCGGGCCAGCTCGCCGATGAGGTGCGAGGACAGCACGACGGTGATGCCGGTCGCCGTGGCGCTGTCCAGCAGGGTCTTGAGGAACTCGCGCCGGGCCAGCGGGTCGAGCGCGGCGAGCGGTTCGTCCAGCAGCAGGACCCGGGGCCGTTTCGCGACCGCCAGCGCCAGCGCGACCTGCGCCCGCTGGCCGCCGGAGAGCTTGCCGGCACGGCGGTTGAGCGGGACCTCGGCCGCGGCGATCCGGTCGCGGGCGAAGGCATCATCCCAGGACGGATTCATCGCCCGGCCGAACCGGAGCATGTCCGCGACGGAGAACTCCTTGTAGAGCGGGCAGTCCTGGGCGAGAAAGCCGATCCGGGCAAGGAAGTCCGGGTCGACTGCTGGGTCGCACGCCGTCGACGCGCAACTGGCCCTCCGAGGCGGGCAGCAGTCCGACAAGCATGTTCAGCAGCGTGGTCTTGCCCGCGCCGTTGGGTCCTACGACCGCCGTGATCGATCCCGCTGGCAGCGACACGGTGCAGTCCCGCAAGGCCCAGAAGTCCCCGTAGCGGTGACCCGCCGCCGCTGTCTCAGATGGCCGGCTCGTCGGCCGAGGTCATGCGCTCGCCTTGGCGTCGAAGTCCCGCATCGTCGCCCGGACCACGATCCATGATCCCGTCCTCGTCGAGACCGGCGGCCCGGGCCGCGGCGATCCAGCTTCTCCAGCCGACGCGTCAGCAGTGTCAGAGATCGCCGGCGTGGACTGGCTGAGGCTGCGTTGCGACGAAGGTGCCCTGTCCCGGGCGTCCGGCGACAAGCCCTTCGTGCTCCAGCTCCTTGTAGGCCTTCTGCACGGTGTTCGGATTGATCGCCACGCTGGCGGCAACCTCGTGCGCCGTCGGAAGCTGGTCACCCGGTTGCAGCCAACCCAGTCGCAGAGCCTGCTTCACCTGCTGCACGATCTGGGCGTACGGGCGAGAGCCCGCTCGTCGAGTCGATCCGGAAGTCCAGCACGCGGGTAACCTAGCATGCCTAGGGCAATGGGTAAAGCATGCCTAGGTAAATGGGTAATCCGTGCGGCGCTCAGCAGCCGTCGCCGCCGGCCTGCGGCACGACGTCGGGCTGCAACCCGATCGAGGCCCGCAGCCACAGCCGGTAGGTGTCGCGATTGAACGCCGACGAGTACGAGGTGTACTCGAAGCAGCCGCCCTGGTGCAGGCCGCCGATGACACCCTTGACCAGCGTGATCCGGGTGCCGGGAACGGTGGCGAGCCACGGGCTGCCGCTGCTGCCGCCGACGTACCCGTGGCAGTTGAAGGACGGGTATCCGCGACGTGAGGTAGGTCGGGACGGTGCAGCGGATCGGCTGGTCGTTGATGCCGGAGTTGTAGGCGACGTCGGTGACCCGCTGACCGGGTCGCGGGGCGAACCAGAGTCGGTTGCCCCCGGTGACCTGCTGCACGCCGACGAGGTGCCGGCCGCGCTGCTGGTCGGCGACCTGCAGGATCGCGTAGTCGTGCTGCGGGTCCTGCGCGGAGATCCAGGACGGGTCGACGTAGGCGTGGGTGACGGTCCATACGCCGTAGGGCGTCTTGCCGGCGTCGTAACCGGGGGCGAACTGCCACCCGGCCGCGGTGCCGGAGACGCAGTGCGCGGCGGTCAGGATGAGGTCACGGTGCGGACTGCTGATCACGCTCGCCGTGCAACCATGCCGGTGGGTGAGCCCGCTCTCGAACAACGGGCCGACCGTCGGCGTACCGCTGAACGTCTGTGCCGTCGGCGTACCGGGCGGTGCGGGCGGATCGGCCGCTGCCCCGGGCGCCGTCAACAGCGTGGTCGCCAGCAGCGAGGCCGTGGCGGCGAGCACCGCAAAGGCAAAGGGGCGTTTGCGCATCGCCGATCTCCGATCCGAAGTCCTCGACCGCCTCAAGCCCCCGAGCGGGCCGCAGTGAGCCTATCCGGAGATCGGGCCGTGGCAAGGCAGGCAGGCGGGCAAGCGGCGACGGCTTCTCGGCTGGGCCGGGCGGTGGTGGCCATCATCGTGCGCCGTACTCGCATCCGAGGCCGGATTATGCGAGTAGGACGCACGATGTCGACGCTGGAGTTCGGGCCCCGGTAGGTCGACGGTGACTTGGGATTGCCCGCAGCGATCAGAGTCACTGCCGAGGTTGCGGCCTCTCACGGTGACACGCGGCTGGCGGCGCGCTAACCATCCGTTGGCGGGCTATCCCGAGGGCGTACGGCAGGGGTGGCATCCCTGATCACACCGATGAGTTTTGGTCGCGTGAGCCGTCCACCCAGCAGGGTCCAAGTCAATCGGAGGTGTTGAACGTGCGCAAGGTCGTCGCGTACGAGCTGTTGTCCCTCGACGGTGTCGCGGAGAAGCCCGATGGGTTCTTCGCCGACTGGGACGACGCGATGGAGGCCAACTCGGCGCCGTCATCGCGGCGCAGGACTCGGTCATCCTCGGCCGGCGCAGCTACGAGGAGTGGGCCGAGTTCTGGCCGAGCAGCGACATCGAGCCGTTCGCGACGTTCATCAACGGGGTCGCGAAGTACGTCGCCACCTCCACGCCGCTCGATCGGAAGTGGGCCAATACGACTGTGGTCGACGGCGAACTGGTCGAGTTCGTGCGGGATCTGAGGAACCAACCCGGAGCCGACATCGGCGTGCATGCAAGCATCTCGGTCGCCCAGGCACTGCTTGCCGCGGGCGTCGTCGACGAGCTCAGGCTGGTGATCGCACCGACGATCGCGGGCAGCGGGCGGAGGCTCCTCGACGGCTTGCCGGCGATTCGGCTCGAGTCGATCCGAAGCACGACCTCACCGACCGGCTATCTGCTCGTCGACTACCGCGTCATCGGGTAGTGACCACCTACGGCTAGATGTCGTAGTACATCGCGAACTCGTGCGGGTGCGGCCGGAGCCGGATCGGGTCGATCTCGTTGGTGCGCTTGTAGTCGATCCAGGTGCCGATCAGGTCCGGGGTGAAGACGCCGCCTTCGAGGAGGTACTCGTGGTCGTCCTCGAGGTTGGTCAGGACCGCGTCGAGCGACGCGGGAACCTGCGCCACCGACAGCGCCTCTTCCGGCGGCAGTTCGTAGAGGTCCTTGTCGATCGGCTCCGGCGGCTCGACCTTGTTCTTGATCCCGTCGAGTCCGGCCATCAGCATCGCCGAGAACGCGAGGTAGGGGTTGCACGACGGGTCGGGCACCCGGAACTCGACCCGCTTAGCCTTCGGGTTGGCGCCGGTGATCGGGATGCGGCAGCAGGCCGACCGGTTGCGCTGCGAGTAGACGAGGTTGATCGGGGCCTCGTAGCCCGGCACCAGGCGGTGGTAGGAGTTGGTGGTCGGGTTGGTGAACGCCAGCAGCGACGGCGCGTGGCTCAGCAGGCCGCCGATGTAGTGGCGCGCGGTGTCGGACAGGCCGCCGTAGCCGATCTCGTCGTAGAAGAGCGGGCTGCCGTCCTTCCACAGGCTCTGGTGGCAGTGCATCCCGGAGCCGTTGTCGCCGAAGAGCGGCTTCGGCATGAAGGTCGCGGTCTTGCCGTTGCGCCAGGCGACGTTCTTCACGACGTACTTGAAGAGCATCAGCGAGTCGGCGCCGCGCAGCAGGGTGTCGAACTTGTAGTTGATCTCGGCCTGTCCGGCGGTGCCGACCTCGTGGTGGGCCCGCTCGATCTCCAGACCGACGCCCTGCAGCGCGACGACCATCTCGTCGCGCAGGTCGGCGAAGTGGTCGTACGGCGGCACGGGGAAGTAGCCACCCTTGGGCCGCACCTTGTAGCCGCGGTTGCCGCCGTCCTCCTCGCGCCCGGTGTTCCACGAGCCGGCCTCGGAGTCGATGTGGTAGTAGCCCTCGTTGGTCGCCGTGTCGTAGCGGACGGAGTCGAAGACGTAGAACTCCGCCTCGGGCCCGAAGTACGCGGTGTCGGCGATGCCCAGACCGGCGAGGTAGTCCTCGGCCTTCTTCGCGACGTTGCGCGGGTCGCGGCTGTAGGCCTCGCGGGTCAGCGGGTCGTGGATGAAGAAGTTGATGTTGAGGGTCTTCTCGGCCCGGAACGGGTCGACGACCGCCGACTTCGCGTCGGGCAGCAGCAGCATGTCCGACTCGTGGATCTCCTGGAAGCCCCGGATCGACGAGCCGTCGAAGGCCAAGCCGTCGCTGAACGTGTCCTCCGACACGCTGCTGGCCGGGACCGTGAAGTGCTGCATGACGCCGGGCAGGTCGCAGAACCGTACGTCGACGAACGCGATCTCCTCGCGCTCGATGTAACGCAGCACCTCGTCGGGGTTGGTGAACATCCGTCCTCCGGTGGCAGTGATCGGTCTCTTGACCATAGGCGGGACGCGTTGCCCGGGCATGTCCCGGGTGTTTCCGGCGCGTTACGCCGGCGCTCGCGTGACCTTATCCGGCGGTTAGTCTCGGGTCATGACGCTGCCGGCCGGTTATCGGGGTCAGCGGCTCGGGCTGCCCCCCGAAGGGACCGGGTCGCTGGCGTCCACCGGGTCGCGGCTGGTGGCGTTCGTGATCGACGCCGTCCTGTCCGCACTGGTCGCCGGACTCTTCACGGCGCCGCACCTTCCGGGCAATGTCAGTTTGATCGTATTTGCGGCCGAATACATCCTGTTCGGCGCATTCTTCGGCCAGACCCCGGGCATGCGGGTCGTGGGCCTTCGACTGCTGCGGGTCGACGGGGCCGATCGGCCGGCGCGGATCGGGCTGCCGCGGGCCGTCGTACGCACGGTGATGCTGATGCTGATCGTCCCGGCGATCATCACCGACGCCGACGGGCGCGGCGTGCACGACCGCCTCGCCGGGACCGCGGTGGTGCGGTCCTGACGGCTAGCGCCGCCGGATCGACCGCTCGTTGATGTTGCGCTGGGCGCGGGGCGGCACCGGGCCCTTGGGCATACCGGCCGCCTTGCCGCCGCCGAGCGCCTGCAGTCGCTTCTCGAGAGCACCGATCTGCTTGGTGTTGATGTTGCGCGGCAGCTTGACCAGGTAGGAGGACAGCCGCTTGAGCGGCACCTGCTCCGCCTCGTCGCCGACGATGATGTCGTAGATGGGGGTGTCGCCGGCGACCCGGGCGACCCGCCGCTTCTCCTGCGCCAGCAGGCTGCGTACCCGCTGCGGCGAGCCCTCGGCGATCAGCACGACGCCGGGCTTGCCGATCACCCGGTGGACGGTATCCAGTTGCGCGTTACCCGCCACCGACGGAGTGGTCCGCCAGTCGCCGCGCATGCTCTGCAGCACCCAGGCCGCCGCACCAGGCTGACCTTCGACCTGGGTGTACGCCGCCCGCTGGGCCCGCCGGCCGAAAATCATCATCGCGGACAGTGCGCCGATCAGCACCGCCGGGACGATGTAGAGCAGGGTGTGGCCGACGAGGAAGCCGGCCAGTTCGATCAGGCCACCGACCACCAGGAAGGTGACCAGCATGTAGGGGACCAGGCGCTTGTCCCGCTTGCGGGTGATCGAGAACGCCGTACGGATCTGGCGCAGGCGCTCCATCCGTCCGACCGATTCACCGCCGGCCTTGCCCGATTTGCCGCCCCGGTTGCCATCCCCACTCGTCGCGTCGGGCTTCGCGCCCTTCGGTTGCCTGGCCATGCCAGCAAGGATAGGGCGCTACGGCGATCGTCGTGTGACCGGCCGAGAGCCCGCGACCGCATCCGACGTGCCCATTCCGCTTGAACGTCACGTTCAAGCGCTCTAGCCGCCTCAACGTCACGTTGAGGCGGAATGGGTGGGGCGCAGCGGGTCGCCGCTATCCGGCGTGCCGGTCCCACTGCGGGCCGATGGACTGCCACTCGGTCTCCCAGCCCTGCAGCCGGCGCCGATCGAGCAGCCACCGGCTGCTGCGCCGGACGACTTCGAGCAGGCAGGTGACCGCGATCATCAGACCCACGCCGGCCGATACGGCGATCGCGAAGATCGCGCCCGAGGAGGCCGGTGGCATGGTCGGCCGGCCCGCGGCGTCGAGCCAGACCATCACCGTGTCGCCCGCGCGGTCTCCGGGCATCGCCTGGACCTTGCCGACGTGGACCTTGCCTCCCGCACCGGTCCACCGGGCCTGCTCCCGCGGCCCGACTGCGGGGTCGTCGGCCTGCCCGACCGTCGCCGGGACCCGGGCGTCCTGCAGCAGCTTCGCGGTCACCCAGTGCCCGCCGACCCGCGTCTGCGAGGCGTCGGCGAGGCCGTGCACGTAGAGCGAGCTGGCCACCGACGCGGCGAGCGGCATGGCGGCGAGGAAGAGGATCAGCAGAAAGCTGGCGATGAGGCTCTCGACGCCGTCCGCTCGCCGGTGCATCGGGTTGTGCCACCAGCACAAATATCGCGCCGGACGTAACAGCCGCGACACCACGTGCCGACGCAGGATCGACATGCCCGCCCCCGAGGTCGTTCCGCTGATGCCAGTGTGGCGGATGAGGGGCCGGTTGCGGGCCTTTTGCGCCGGTTCAACGGGCGTTCTGCTCGTGCCACCGCTCGATGAGCCCGGGCAGCTCGGTCCGCAGGTAGTCGAAGAACCCCATCGTCTCGCTTCAATCGGCGGCCGGCAGGCGTCTGCGGCCCGACCGCGGAGATGCCGTCGCGCATGCTGTCGATCCACCGGGAGTAGCGCTGATCCTGGCGGGCGAAGACCTCGTACCAGACGTCGCTGTAAAGGCGATAGACGTCGCGCCGGCTGCCGGGTTGGCGCTCGCGCGCGACCAACCCGACCTGGACCAGGTAGTGCACCGCTCCGGAGATGGCCGCGGGACTGACCTCCAGCTGCTCGGCGAGATCGGCCGAGGTGCGGGCTCCGTCGTCGTCGATGAGCAGCGCAGCGAACACCCGGGCCGGCATCCGGGTCATCCCGGCCTCGACCAGGGCTCCGGAGAAGCGTTCGATGAACCGGCCGACTCCGGCCTCGTCCCGGGCCGGGGCCCTGGCGGCGGATCGCGTGGTCTTCGTCACGGCGCCCACATTAGTACATCAAGTAACTTCACAACATTGTGAATGTTGAGTAGCGTCGATCTCATGGGTGACGCGATCGCCGTCTCGGGACTGGTCAAGTCGTTCGGGCACGTCCGGGCGCTGGACGGTCTGGACCTCTCGGTGGCGACAGGTGAGGTGCACGGATTTCTCGGCCCCAACGGCGCCGGGAAGTCGACGACGATCCGGGTGCTGCTCGGACTGCAGCGTGCCGAGGCGGGTGAGGCGACCCTGCTCGGCGGCGACCCCTGGCGGGACGCGGTCGACCTGCACCGGCGGCTGGCCTACGTTCCCGGCGACGTGACGCTGTGGCCCAACCTTTCGGGCGGGGAGACGATCGACCTGCTGGGCCGGCTGCGCGGCGGTCTGAATCCCGCGCGACGGGCCGACCTGCTCGAGCGGATGAACCTCGACCCGACCAAGCGGGTGCGCGCCTACTCGAAGGGCAACCGGCAGAAGGTCGCCCTGGTGGCCGCGCTCGCCTCCGACGTCGAACTGCTCATCCTCGACGAGCCGACGTCGGGGCTGGATCCGTTGATGGAGGAGGTGTTCCGCGAGTGCATCGCCGATGAACGGCGACGGGGGCGCACCGTCCTGCTGTCGAGTCACATCCTCGCCGAGGTCGAGGCGCTCTGCGACCGGGTCAGCATCATCCGGGCGGGGCGCACGGTCGAAAGCGGCAGCCTCGCCGACATGCGGCATCTGACGCGTACGTCGGTCACCGTCGAGGTGGATGCCGACCCGAACGTCCTGGCCAAGCTCGATGGGGTGCACGGGCTGCAGGTCGACGGCCATCGCGCGCAGTTCGAGGTCGACACGGCCCACATCGGCGCTGCGCTGTCGGAGCTCACCGTCCTCGGGATCCGGACGCTGACCGCCCAGCCGCCGACGCTCGAGGAACTGTTCCGGCGCCACTACGAGGCGGATTCCCGATGAGCGCGTTCGCCGGTACGACGGCGCTGATGAAGATCGGGCTGCGGCGGGACCGCGTCATGATCCCGATCTGGGTCTACGCCCTCGCCGCATCGGCGATCGGGACGGCGTACAGCTACCGCGGTCTCTACAAGACGGTCGCGTCGCGGCTGGAGTTCGCCGCCGGTGTGCGGTCCAACGGATCGACGCTCGCGCTCTACGGACACGTCTACGCGCCGGGCACCGTCGGCGGTCTCACCGCGTGGCGCTTCGTCGGCATCGGCGCGACGCTCGCGTCGATCCTCAGCGTGCTGCTGGTGGTGCGGCACACCCGCGCCGACGAGGAGTCCGGCCGGCTGGAGCTGGTGTCCGCCGGCGCCGTGGGTCGCGGGGCGCCGCTCGCCGCCGGCCTGCTGATCGCCGCGGTGGCGCAACTGACTCTCGCGGTGCTGGTGATGATCGGGCTGACCGTCGTGGGCCAGCCGTGGTCAGGTTCGGTGGCGTTCGGTCTCGCCTGGTTGGGCACCGCGTTGGTCTTCGCTGCCGTCGCTGCGGTGACGGCGCAGCTCAGCGAGAGCGCCCGCGCCGCGAACACGCTGGCGATGAGCGTGCTGGGCGCGGCGTACCTGCTGCGGGCGGTCGGCGACGCCGGACCGTCGTGGGTGAGCTGGCTCTCTCCGGTCGGCTGGGCTCAGCAGGTGCGGCCGTACGCCGCCGACAGGTGGTGGGTGTTCGCGGTGCCGGTCGCGGCGTGCGCCGTACTGACTGCTGTCGCGTTCCGGCTCGCCGCGCGCCGCGACGTCGGCACCGGCCTGGTGCCGATCCGGCCGGGCCCTGCGGTGGGGGATCGGCGGCTGTCGAGTCCGCTCGCCCTCGCTTGGCGCCTGCAGCGCGCCACGGTCGTGTCGTGGACCGTGGGGTTTGCGATCTACGGCGCCGCGATCGGCGGTATCGCCGACGGCGTGGGTGCGCTGGTGAATTCCAGCTCGGGCACCCGCGACATCATCGTCCGGATGGGCGGCCGGCACAGCCTGATCGACGCGTTCCTCGCGACCGTGATGGGGATCCTCGGGATCGCCGCGGCCGCGTTCGTGGTGCAGTCGCTGCTGCGGTTGCGGTCCGAGGAGAGCGCGCAGCGGGCCGAGATCGTGTTGGCCGGCGCGGTCTCGCGGCCCCGGTGGGTGTTGAGCCATGTCGTCGTCGCGGTGTTCGGATCCGCGCTGATGCTGGCCGCGGGCGGTCTCGCCGCCGGGATCACCCACGGCGTGCGCGCGCACGACCTCGCCGGTCAGTTGCCGCGGGTGCTGGCCGGCGCCGTGATCCAGCTGCCTGCGGTGTGGGTGCTCGCCGGAGCGGTGCTGCTGCTCTACGGCGTTCTGCCGCGCATGGTCGCGGCGGCGGGCTGGGCGCTGCTCGGCGTCTTCCTGCTCCTCGGCCAGCTCGGACCGGTGCTCCGGCTACCCGGCTGGGTGATGGACGCGTCGCCGTTCAGTCACCTGCCGAAGGTTCCCGGCAACGCGGTCGTCGTCCTGCCGTTGGCGACGCTGGTGATCGTCGCGGTGGTACTCGCCGCGGTGGGGATGACCGGCGCGGCCCGGCGGGACATCGCGTGACGGTGAGGCGTCGCGACCTCAGGCGGTCGACGTCGTCACCCGGCGGTTGTCGAGCGCCTGCTGGTAGAGCCGGCCGGCGCGGTAGGACGAGCGCACCAGCGGTCCGCTCATCACGCCGACGAACCCGATCTCGTCGGCTTCCTCGCGCAGCTCGGTGAACTCCTCGGGCTTCACCCACCGCTCGACCGGGTGGTGCCGCGACGAGGGACGGAGATACTGCGTGATGGTGAGCAGCTCGCAGCCCGCGTCGTAGAGGTCCTGCATCGTCTGCGAGACCTCGGCGCGCTCCTCGCCCATCCCGAGGATCAGGTTGGACTTGGTGATGAGGCCCGCGTCGCGGGCGGCCCGGATGACGTCGAGGGACCGCTGGTAGCGGAAGCCGGGGCGGATCCGGCGGAAGATGCGCGGCACGGTCTCGACGTTGTGCGCGAACACCTCGGGCGCCGCGTCGAAGACCTGCGCGAGCAGGTCGGGCTTGGCGGAGAAGTCGGGGGTGAGCAGTTCGACACCGGTGCCCGGGTTGAGCCGGTGGATGGCGCGCACCGTCTCGGCGTAGAGCCAGGCGCCCTCGTCGGGCAGGTCGTCGCGGGTGACGCCGGTGATGGTGGCGTAGCGCAGCCCCATCGCCTGCACGCTCTCGGCGACCCGGCGCGGCTCGTCCCGGTCGAGCGGATCGGGCTTGCCGGTGTCGATCTGGCAGAAGTCGCAGCGACGGGTGCACTGGTCGCCGCCGATCAGGAATGTCGCCTCGCGGTCTTCCCAGCATTCGTAGATGTTGGGGCAGCCGGCCTCTTCACAGACCGTGTGCAGGCCTTCACGGCGTACCAGGCTCTTGAGCTCGGTGTACTCCGGGCCCATGCGGGCTTTGACCTTGATCCACGGCGGCTTGCGCTCGATCGGCGTCTCGGCGTTGCGCACCTCGAGACGCAGCATGCGTCGGCCTTCGGGCTCCACAGCTGTCACGCTGCCCAGCGTACGCGGCGGCTACGGGGTGGCCGCCACCTGCGGGAGCTCGGCCAGGGCGGCGTCGAGGTCGGACTGGGACAGCTCGTGGTCGACCATTTCGCCGGCCAGGAAGCTGCCGTACGCCGGGAGGTCGAGGTGACCGTGGCCACACAGCGCCGTGAGGATCACCTTCTCCTCGCCGGTCTCCTTGCAGCGCAGCGCCTCCTCGATGCAGGCGGCCAGGGCATGGGTCGGCTCGGGGGCCGGGATGATGCCCTCGGTGCGGGCGAACTGGACGCCGGCGGTGAAGCACTCGATCTGCGTCTTCGCGGTGGCCTCGAGCAGCCCCAGCTCGACCACGTGGGAGATCAGCGGGGACATGCCGTGGTAGCGCAGGCCGCCGGCGTGGATCGGGTCCGGGACGAAGTCGTGGCCGAGGGTGTGCATCTTCATCAGCGGGGTCATGCCGGCGACGTCGCCGAAGTCGTAGGCATAGGTGCCCTTGGTGAGGCTCGGGCAGGACGCCGGCTCGACCGCGCGGATGACCGGGTCGATGCGGCCGGCGAGCTTCTCCCGCAGGAACGGGAACGACAGCCCGGCGAAGTTGGACCCACCACCGGTGCAGCCGACGATGACATCGGGGGTGACGCCGACCTTCGCGAACTGCAGCAGCGCCTCCTCACCGATGATGGTCTGGTGCAGCAGGACGTGGTTGAGCACGCTGCCGAGCGCGTAGTTGGTGTCGGCGTTCTGCGCCGCGACCTCGACGGCCTCGCTGATCGCGATGCCCAGGCTGCCGGGGGAGTCGGGGTGCTCGGCGAGGATCGCCCGGCCGGCGTTGGTGAGGTCGGACGGGCTCGGGTGGATCGTGCCGCCGAACGTCTCGATCATGATCTTGCGGTAGGGCTTCTGGTCGTAGGACGCGCGCACCTGCCAGATCTCGGCCTCGAGTCCGAACTGCGCGCAGGCGAAGGCCAGCGCGGTGCCCCACTGCCCGGCACCGGTCTCGGTGGTGAGCCGTCGGACGCCGGCCTTGGCGTTGTAGTAAGCCTGCGGGACGGCGGTGTTGGGCTTGTGTGAGCCGGCCGGGCTGACGCCTTCGTACTTGTAGTAGATCTTCGCCGGCGTACCGAGCGCCCGCTCGAGGCGGTGGGCGCGGTAGAGCGGCGACGGCCGCCACAGCTTGTAGACGTCGAGCACCTCGTCGGGGATGTCGACGTACCGCTCGGCGGTGACCTCCTGGAGGATGAGATCCATCGGGAAGAGTGGCGCGAGGTCGTCCGGGCCGACCGGCTGTCCGGTACCGGGATGCAGCACGGGCGGAAGCGGGCTGGGCAGGTCGGCGAGCAGGTTGTACCAGCGGCGCGGCATCTCCGACTCGTCGAGCAGGATCTTCGTGGGTTCGGTCATGGCGATCTCCTGGAACCGGCGGCCTCTCCCCAGGACCCTAGCCGCCCCCGCCGTCTACATGGCCCCGCGCCCTGATCCGCCGGCCCTCCCGTGATCAAGAGGGGATTTCGGTGCGAAACGCCGTACGAATCCGCTCTTGATCATGGCTGTGGACGGCGTCGGTCGGCACGCGGTGATCGGCGGCATCCTTCTGCGGTGGACTGGGAGGCGGTGCTGCGGCAGGGCGAGAAGGTCGCGCGCTATGCCGACCTGGTCGACGCCGGCCTCAGTATCAACACGTTGCGGGGACGGGTGCGCTCTGGCCGGTGGCAGCGGGTGTTGCCCGGTGTCCTTGTCGCGCACTCGGGGCCGCTGTCGGCGCGGCAGCGGTGGCGAGCGGGACTGGCGTACGCCGGGCCGGGTGCCGTGTTGAGCTACCGCAGCGCGGCGATACTGCACGGACTGCGGGTTGCCGAACGAGACGTGGAGGTGACGGTGCCGCATGGCTGCAGTCGCCCACCGTCCGGGTTCGTCGTCGTCCACCAGGCGGTGGTTCCGGTTGTCCGCGTCATGCGGGTCGGCCTGCCCTGCACGGATGCCGCGCGGACGCTCGTCGATGTCTCCTGCCGACTGCGCCGTCGCGCCGACGTTCGCGCCATGGTGTCCGACGCTGTGCAACGCCGTCTGGTCGACGTCGAAGCGCTGCGTAAGCAAGTCGATTTCGCCCCACCCAACGGATCCCGGTGGCTCCGGCTCACACTCGACGAGGTCGTGGCCGGAGTCAGGTCGGCGGGTGAAGCGGAGTTTCTCCAGCTGATACGCCGGGCCCGGCTACCCGAGCCGGAGTGGAATGCCCCGGTCCACACCGCATCCGGCAGCTACATCGTCGATGCGTTGTGGCGGAAGCAACGCGTCGGGGGAGAAGTCGACGGCATGGCGTGGCACCTCGACGCGGCGTCCTGGGAACTGGATCTACGACGGCAGAACCATATTCATGCGGCCGGCTTCACGTTGCTCCGATTTCCCGTACGACGGCTGGCGGACGACCCGCTCGGCGTCATCGACGAACTCCGCGCCGCCCTGTACGCGCCGCACCCGCCGCTCTTCCCATGATCAAGAGCGGATTCGTACGGCGTTTCGCACCGGAATCCCCTCTTGATCACGGAGAGGGTGGGGGACGGGCTACGGGGCAGACGAGCTAGAGGAGGGCGGGTTCGGGGGCGAGCAGGCCGCGGAGGCGGGGTGCGACGGCTTCCTGCGCCGCGGCGACGGAGACGTCGCGGCCGAGTTCGGCGGACAGCGACGTCACACCGGCATCGGTGATCCCGCACGGCACGATCTGGCCGTACGCCGTGAGGTCGGGGTCGCAGTTGAGCGCGAAGCCGTGCATCGTCACGCACTTACTGACCCGTACGCCGATCGCGGCGACCTTGCGGTCCGGGCCGCGGTCGTCGGCGGTGACCCACACGCCGGTGCGGCCGTCGACCCGCGTGGTGGCGAGGCCGAGCTCGGCGCAGGCCTCGATGAGGACCGCCTCGATCCGGCGGACGTAGGCGACCACGTCGATCGGGCGGGGGAGGGCCAGGATCGGGTAGCCGACCAGCTGTCCCGGTCCGTGCCAGGTGATCTTGCCGCCGCGGTCGACGTCGATCACCGGGGCACCGTCGGTCGGCCGCTCCCACGGCTCGGTACGCCGTCCGGCCGTGTAGACCGGCGGGTGCTCGAGCAGCAGGACGGTGTCCGGACCGGTGCCGGCGACCCGGGCCGCGTGCAGCTCCCGCTGGTGCGCCCAAGCCTCTTCGTAGGAGACCTTTCCGGCGCTGATCACCGTCAGTTCACTCACCCGACCGACAGTACGCCGACGGCCCCACAGCGGCCGCAGGCTCCCGGCGGACCGGTGTCAGGAGCGACCGGTACCTTGACATTTACGCGGGATTTGACGTTGTCACCGACGGGGGGATCCGCCAGATGTCCGTGCTCAAACGGCTTGCGACGATGCCGTCCGGGCGTCGTACCAAATGGGTGCTGCTGGTCGTGTGGATCGCGATCGCGGTCGTCGCCGGGCCGCTCGCCGCCAAGCTCAACGGGATCGAGAAGAACGACGCCGCGGCCTACCTGCCGAGCAGCGCCCAATCGACCCGCGCGCTCGACCTGCAGAAGAAGTTCCAGGCCGAAGACACCCTGCTGGCGATCGTGATCTACCAGCGCTCCGACGGCATCACGCCGGCCGATGTCACGCGCGCCAAGGCCAACCTGGCCACGATCCTCCAGCAGGGCTACATCGACCGGTCCGCAGCGGCTGCGCCCGGCGGAAACCGGGCCTTTTACGGCCCGATCCCATCGCGGGACCACAAGGCGCTCGAGCTGATCGTGCCGGTCAAAGCGGCCAACGGGCTGCCGCTGGACAAGTACGTCGACAAGCTGCGGTCGATCACCCGGGGCAGCGGCGGATTGCAGGTCCACGTCGCGGGCCCGGCCGGGTCGCAGGCCGACAGTCTCAAGGCGTTCCTGGGCATCGACACGACGCTGCTGCTCTTCGCCGGCATCGTCGTCATCGTCATCCTGCTGATCGTCTACCGCAGCCCCGTGCTGTGGCTGGTGCCGGTGATCTCCGCCGCGTTGTCGGTGGTGCTCGCGCAGGCGGTCAACTACCTGCTGGCCAAGCACGCCGGCCTCACCGTCAACGGGCAGAGCGCCGGCATCCTCTCGGTGCTGGTCTTCGGTGCCGGCACCGACTACGCCCTCCTCATCGTCTCGCGTTACCGCGAGGAGCTGCACAACCACGAGGACAAGCACGAGGCGATGGCCTTCGCCCTGCGGCGTACGTCGCCGGCCGTCGTCGCCTCCGCCGGCACGGTCATCATCAGCCTGCTCTGCCTGCTCGTCTCCGAGCTCAACTCCAACCGCGGCCTCGGTGTCGTCTGCGCGGTCGGCATCGCCTGCGCCTTCCTCGCCATGTCGACGTTCCTGCCGGCCCTGCTCGTCATCGGCGGGCGGCGCATCTTCTGGCCACTGGTCCCGCGCTTCGGCGTACCCAGCCACCAGGACACGGGCGTCTGGAGCAAGGTCGGCCGCACGGTGGGCCGTCGCCCGCGGGTGATCTGGGTCGGTACGGCGCTCGCGCTCGGCGTGCTGTGCATCGGGCTCGCCTCGCTCGACACCGGCGGGTTGAGCAACGCCGGACAGTTCCGCAGCACGCCCGACTCGGTCGCCGGCGCGCGGGTCATCGACGCGCACTACCCGGCCGGTGGCGGCAACCCGATTGTCGTGATCGGGCGCACGACCGGTGCCGCGGCGCTGCCCGCCGCCATCAGGTCGACCGACGGTGTCGCCGCCGTGTCGCCGTCGCGCGAGGTGCGCGGCTACACCGAGATCCAGGCGACCTTGTCCGCTGCCCCGGACAGCCAGTCGGCGTTCGACACGATCCGGCGGTTGCGGGCCGCGGTCGGAAAGGTGCCGGGAGCCGATGCGGTGGTCGGCGGCACGACCGCGATCAACCTCGACGTGGAGGACTCGGCCCGCCACGACCGTGACCTGGTGATCCCGATCGTGCTGGGCGTGGTCTTCGTCGTCCTGTGCCTGCTGCTGCGTGCGGTGGTCGCGCCGCTGCTGCTGATGGCGACCGTGGTGCTGTCCTTCGCGGCGGCGCTCGGCGTGAGCGGCTTCTTCTTCGCCCATGTCTTCCACTTCGACGGCGCCGACGCCGCGTTCCCGTTATTCGCCTTCATCTTCCTGGTGGCGCTCGGGATCGACTACAACATCTTCCTGATGACGCGGGTGCGCGAGGAGACGCTGACGCGCGGGACGCGGCCGGGCACGATCCGCGGGCTCACCGTCACCGGCGGGGTGATCACCTCGGCCGGCGTGGTGCTCGCCGCGACCTTCTCGGTGCTGTGCGTGCTGCCGCTGGTGCAGCTGATCGAGGTGGGTTTCGCGGTCGCGGTCGGCGTACTGCTCGACACCTTCATCGTGCGATCGGTGCTGGTACCGGCGCTGGCCATCGACATCGGCCGGCGGATCTGGTGGCCGAGCCACCTGTCGCACGCCGACGTCGACGCGACGGCCGAGCGGACCACCGACGTCGAAGCCGCCCCGGTGCGCTAGTTGTCCGGCAGTCGCCGGGTCGGGAGGCGGGTCTCGATCGCGGCGCCGTCGGGCCCGCGCCGTACCTCGTAGGCGAAGGCGTCGTCCCGGTCGGCGACCGCTTCGACCAACTCGGTGCCGCGGTAGTACAGCCCGACTCCGTCATCGGTGGCGTAGCCGTCGGGCAGCGTGCCGTCGGCGATCAGCTGGTGGTAGAGCGGGCGACGCTGCGCCTCGGAGTTGTAGTGCACCCCGTTGGAGTGCGGCAGGAAGGCGAGTCCGTTGGTGACCGGTCGCAGCGTCGGTCCGAACGAGTCGGTCGTGCCGCCGATGTGCCAGCACAGCGAACCGGCCGACACCCCGCCGAGTACGACGCCGGCCTCCCAGCACTCGCGCAGGATCTCGTCGAGTCCGTGCACCCGCCAGACGGCGAGGAGGTTGGCGACGCTGCCGCCGCCGACCCAGATCACGTCCTGGGCCAGCAGGTGGGCGCGGATGTCTTCGACGTTGGGCATCGCGAAGAGTGCGAGGTGGGAGGTGCGCACGTCGGTGCCGGAGAACGCGCCGTAGACCGCCGCGTTGGTCGTGATCGAGTCGCCGGTCGCGGTGCCGATGTAGCACAGCCGCGGTCGGTCCGGGCGGCCGGCGAGTTCGAAGGCCAGGTCGAAGATCGGGCCCGCGCGCCAGTCGGTGGCGTTGCGGCCGCGGGAGAAGAAGCCGATCGAGGTCGCGAGAATCGTCGGCGCGTCCGCGCTCACGCGGCGCCGCCGGGGTGACGCGCACAGATTCCATGATCGTGATCGGATAGAGCCGCGAAACGCCGTACGGATCCGATCACGATCATGGACCGGCGGCGAGCAGGGGTGGCGGGGCCGGCAGGTGCGGACGCGGTCATGTCCGCGAATCCTGCCGTACGCCGACCGCGACGCTGCGGCCGGTGCCTGTGGACGACGCCAGCGGGAGGTGGCCGCGAGGACCTAGCGTCCTCATCTATGACCTGGAGCATCTCCGGCTACGCCGCAGACGAGTTGGTCGGCTTCGGCGCGACCGGCGAGGTGTGGCGGGGACGCGACCTGGCCAGCGGCGAGACGGTCGCGCTGAAGAAGTTGCGAGTCGACGACGCGGACGGGCGGGCCAGGTTGCGTCGCGAGGCCGCGCTGCTCACCGCGCTCGACCATCCGCATCTGCTGCGCGTGCGCGACATCGTGCTCACCGACCGGGACTGCGCGCTCGTGCTCGACTACGCCCCGGCCGGGAGTCTCGACGCGTTGCTGCACCGTCGCGGCCGGCTGCGGCCCGGCGAGGTGGTCACCGCGCTGTCGCCGGTCGCCGCCGCGCTGGCCTATGCCCATGGCGAGGGGGTGGTGCACGGCGACGTGACGCCGGCCAACGTGCTCTTCACCGGCGAGGGCCGGCCACTGCTCGCCGACCTCGGCGTCGCCCGCGTGATCGGCGACGGGCCGACCGTGCGGGCGACGCCGGAATACGCCGACCCCGCTGTCGCCCGTGGCGTCGCTCCCGGCGCGGCGAGCGACGTCTTCGCCCTGGCGGCGGTGGCCTTCCATGCCCTCACCGGCGTACCTCCGTGGAACGCCGCCACTCCGGAAGACACGTTCGCCGTCGCGGCGCTCGGCGCGCTGCCCGACCTGCGCGCGCTCGCGCCCGAAACGCCGGAGGCGCTGGCCGAGACCCTGGAGCGTGCGCTGTCCCTGCAGCCGTCGGCCCGGGGCGGCGCGGCCGAGTTGGCCCTCGATCTCGGGCACGCCTGTACGCCGGAGCCGGTCGCACTCGGAGCCACGTCGACGTGCGGTTCCGCCGGTGCGCGGCGGGCGGCGTTGACCCATGTCGTGCGCCGCCCGGCGCCGCGTGGTGACCAGAGCACGGCGACCGGACAGCATCGGCGGCCGAAGAGACGGTCATTCCGACCGGTGCATGCCCTGGTCGTGGCGGCGCAGGCCGTGGCCCGCAGTCGTGGGCTGCGGGCCGTTGTCCTGGGGATCGGGGGTCTTCTACTCGCGGTGCGGTTGGGCATCGCGTGGGCCGGGTCGGACCCGCCCGCCATCCCCCCGGGCGGGTCCGACCTCGCAAGCGCGACCCACCCGACCCGGTCGGGCGCCCCGACCGAGGCGGTCCGGTCAGCCGCCCCGACTCGCGCCGCCCCGACGACGGCGCCGGCCGGCCCGCAGCCGCGGCGACGAGCGGAGGGCCCTGGCCCGCCGGCGACCGGAGTGCCGGCGTTCACCGACCGAGAGCGGCGCTGGGTCGGCGTACTCGAACGCCTCGACGCCCGGCGAGGGCAGGCGTTCGCGGCGGCCGATCCCGCCCGACTGGCCGCGGTCTACGGGTCCGACAGCCCGGCGCTCATAGCAGACGCGGCGACGGTCCGCAGGGCGGCGTCGGCGCACCTGACGATGGTCGGCGTGCGGCACCAGATCCGTGCGCTGCATGTGCTGCACGCCGACCGCGATCGTGCCGTGCTCGCGGTCACCGAGGCGCTGTCGCCCCACACCGTGATCCGCGGCGGTCGGCGGCTGGCGCACAGTCCCACCGGGCCGGTCCGCCGCTACCGGATGGCGCTCGCCGCGACCCCCGACGGATGGCGGATCCAGACGGTCACCGCCGCCTGACTCAGGCCAGCCCGACCTCGGCCTCGAACGAGCCGGCCTCGAGCCGTTCCTTGACGGCCACGAGGAACCGGGCCGCGTCCGCGCCGTCGACCAACCGGTGGTCGTAGGTGAGCGCGAGGTAGACCATCGAGCGCACCGTGATGACCTCGCCGAGGTCCGGGTCGTCGATGACGACCGGCCGCTTCACGACCGAGCCGGTACCGAGGATCGCGACCTGCGGCTGGTTGATGATCGGGGTGTCGAACAGCGCGCCCCGGCTGCCGGTGTTGGTCAGCGTGAAGGTCCCGCCGCCGAGCTCGTCCGGGCTCACCTTGTTCTGCCGGGTCCGGGCGGCCAGGTCGGCGATCTTGCGCGCCAGGCCACCGAGGTTGAGGTCGCCGGCGCTGTGGATCACCGGGACCATCAGCCCGCGCTCGGTGTCGACGGCGATGCCGAGGTGCTCGGCGTCGTGATAGGTGATCGTGCCGGCGTCGGTGTCGATCGAGGCGTTGAGGTTGGGGTGTGCCTTGAGCGCCTCGACCGCGGCCAGCGCGAAGAACGGCAGGAAGGACAGCCGGACGCCCTGACGCGCCTCGAAGTCGGCCTTGGCCCGCTGCCGCAGCCGGGCGATCGCGGTCACGTCGGCCTCGACCACCGTCGTCAACTGCGCGCTGGTCTGCAGCGACTCGACCATCCGCGACGCGATGACGGACCGGGGCCGGGACATCTTCTGGGTGGTGCCGCGCAGGGCGAGTGCGGACTCCGAGGGCACGGCCCGGCCGGTCGACGCGCCCGCCGGGGCTCCGGCGCTCACCGCGGCGGGCTCGGCCGCGGCGGCCGGCTCCGGCCGGCTCGCCTGGCTGCTCGCGGCGGCATCGACGACGTCCTGCTTGCGGATCCGGCCGCCGACACCGGTTCCGGTGACCGTCGACAGATCCACGTTGTGCTCGGCGGCCAGCTTGCGCACCAGCGGAGTGACGTAAGCGCGCTCGGCGGCGTCCGCGCCCTGATCGCCCTCGGCCCGCGGCTGCGACGGCTGCGACGGTTCTGGCTGCTGCTGCGGCGGAGCCTGCTGCGACGACTGCGCCTGCTGCGGCGCCGGTGCCTCAGCTCGCTCGACGGGACGCTCCGGCGCCGGCTCCTCTTCCCGCGCCGCCGGCCGCTCGGGTGCCGGCTCCGCGGCCGGCGCCTCCTCGGCAGGCTGCTCCTCGCGGGCCCGCTCGGCATCCTCCTGCTGGGGCGCGGCGGGCGCCTCGTCCGGAGCCTCCGGCGGCGCTTCGGCCGGCGCGCTCGACTGCTGCGCCGATTCGGCCGGGGCGGACCCGTTGTCCGACGTGGCTTCGCCGCCCGCATCGATCAGGGCGAGTTCGACGCCGACCTCGACGGTCTCGTCCTCGCCCACCTTGATGTGGCTCAGCACTCCGGCCGCCGGGGACGGGATTTCGGTGTCGACCTTGTCGGTCGACACCTCGAGCAGCGGCTCGTCGGTCTCGACGCGCTCGCCCTCCTTTTTCAGCCACCGGGTGACGGTGCCCTCGGTGACGCTCTCCCCGAGCGCGGGCATGGTGACGGAGGTCGGCATGGTCTGGCAGCTCCTTTGTGTCTGTCCCGGCGGGTGGAAACGCTGTCAGCCGTGCGTGTGCAGCGGCTTGCCGGCGAGTGCGAGGTGCGCCTCGCCGATCGCCTCGGACTGGGTGGGGTGCGGGTGGATCAGCTGGGCGACCTCGGCGGGCAACGCCTCCCAGTTGTAGATCAGTTGAGCCTCGGCCACGAGTTCGCCGACCCGTGCACCGACCATGTGTACGCCGAGCACCGGGCCGTCCTTCTCGGCGACCAGCTTCACCGCACCCTGCGTCTTGAGGATCTGGCTGCGGCCGTTGCCGGCGAGGTCGTAGGTGAGCGTGGTGACCTTCTCGGCGCCGTACTGCTCCTTGGCCTGTGCCTCGGTCAGGCCGACCGAGGCGACCTCGGGCTCGGAGTAGGTGATGCGCGGGACGCCCGGGTAGTTGATCGGTACGACGGGCAGCCCGGCGAGTCGTTCGGCGACCAGGATGCCCTCGCCGAAGCCCACGTGGGCCAGCTGCGGGGTCGGGATGAGGTCACCGACCGCCGAGATCGAGGGGACCGACGTGCGGCAGTACTCGTCGACGGTCACGAAGCCACGGTCGATCGCCACCCCGACCTCTTCATAACCCAGGCCCGCCGAGGCCGGGGCCCGGCCCACCGCGACCAGGAGCAGGTCGGCCTCGAGCTGCTTGCCGTTCTCGAGCGACACCCGGACGCCGGAGTCGGTGTATTCGACGCCGGCGAACCGGGCGCCGAGCTCGTAGCCGATCTTGCGCCGGCGGAAGGCGCGCTCGAGCAGCTTGGAGCTGGCTTCGTCCTCGAGCGGCACCAGGTGCGGCAGGGCCTCCACGATGGTGACGTCGGCGCCGAACGCGCGCCAGACGCTGGCGAACTCGACGCCGATGACGCCGCCGCCGAGGATGACGACGGAATCCGGGACCTTGTCGAGAGTCAGCGCGTGGTCGGAGGAGATCACGCGGTCGCCGTCGATCGTGAGCCCGGGCAGCGTCTTGGAGACGGAGCCGGACGCGAGCACCACGTGGTCGGCGTCGTAGCGCCGGCCGTCGACCTCGACGGCGTTGGCGGAGACGAGTCGACCCTCACCCTGCACCGTGGTGATGCCGCGGTTGTCGACCAGCCCCTGCAGGCCCTTGTAGAGCCGGTTGACGACGCCGTCCTTGTACTTGTTGACGCCGGCCATGTCGATGCTGTCGAACGTCGTCCGGACGCCGAACTGCTCGCTCTCGCGGGAGCCGTCGGCGATCTCGGCGGCGTGCAGGAGGGCCTTGGTCGGGATGCACCCGCGGTGCAGGCAGGTGCCGCCCACCTTGCCCCGCTCGACCATGACGACCGACATGCCGAGCTCCGCGGCCCGCAGCGCGCAGGCGTAACCGCCGCTGCCGCCACCGAGGATGACGAGGTCGTGCTCTCCGGCTCCGGCGGATTCACCGGTCTGCGCCACGGGGTTCTCCTCGTTCGTCGCTGATCCGATACCGAGTCGGGCCCCGGTTGTGCCAGGTGCCCGACGCCCCATCCTGTCACCTCGGAGCGGCCCGACGCGATTCAGGGCGGGCCGGGCGAACCGTGCGTGATCATCGGGTCGGGGGAACTCCGGCCGGGGGCCGGTTCGTCGTCTGGACAGACCCTGGGTGCCTGCGGGGTCCGCGGGTGAGGAAGGGAGGCACGGTGGGTCTGTTCCGCCGGCGGCACAAGCGACGGCCGGGGCGTGGCGGCAAGGCCGATCCGGCCGATGTCGCCCACCTGGAGCAGTTCGCCCATACCCGGGTGGGTGTCGAGGCATTTGTCGAGCCTCCGACCACCGTGACCGAGACCACCGTCGTCCTCGTCGCCCAGAACGGCGAATGGACCCGGCGCCGGGTCGGCAGCGCCGACTCCGCCCGCAGCCTCGGCCGCCGACTCGCCATCCCGGTGTACGACGTCGCCGCCACCGGTTACCCGCAGCGGATGCGGCAGTGGACCGCGCGGCGCAAGGCCAGCGGTGAGACCGGCGTACCGGGCCTCGAAGGGCCGTCGGTCTAGCCGGCGGCGATGTCCTCCAGAGCGGCGATCATCGTGCGCACCGGGACGCCGGTGCCCCCGGCCGGGGTGTAGCCCCAGGCCGAGCCGGGGTTGTAGGCCGGGCCGGCCACGTCGATGTGCGCCCACTCCACCCCGGGTGCGACGAACTCCCGCAGGAACGCGCCCGCGACGAGCATGCCGCCGGCCCGGTCCTTCGACACGTTCGCCAGGTCGGCGACCGGCGAGTCCAGGCCCCGGCGCAGCTCCGGCGGCAGCGGCATCGGCCAGGCGTCCTCGCCGGCGCGGTTCGCCGCCGCGGCGACCCGGTCGCGGAAGTCGTCGCTGCCCATGACGCCGGCGGTCCGGTTGCCCAGCGCCACCGTCTGGGCGCCGGTGAGGGTCGAGGTCTCGATGAGGTACGCCGGTTCGTCCTCGCAGGCCCGCGCGATCGCGTCGCCGAGGATCAGCCGCCCCTCGGCGTCGGTGTTGAGCACCTCGACCTTCGTTCCGCCGTACATCGTGAGGACGTCGCCCGGCCGGTAGGCATGCCCGCCCGGCAGGTTCTCCGCGATCGGCACCGTGGCGGTGATCTCGAGGGGCAGCCTGAGCGCGGCGGCGGCGGTGATCGTCGCGATCACCGCGGCGGCGCCCCCCATGTCACCCTTCATCTGGTGCATGTTGGCGGCCGGCTTGATCGAGATGCCGCCCGAGTCGAAGGTGATCCCCTTGCCGACCAGCGCCACCCGCTTCTTCGCCCGCGGTCCCTTGTAGTGCAGCCGCACCACCCGGGGCGGCCGCTCGGAACCGCTTCCGACGCCGAGAACTCCGCCGTAGCCCGCCTTGGCCAGGGCCTTCTCGTCGAGTACGTCGACGTCGAGGCCGGCGTCCTTGCCGGCCGCCTGGGCGCGGCCGGCGAGCTCGGCGGGGTAGAGGTCGTTGGGTGGGGTGTTGACGAGATCGCGGCACAGGGTGACGGCCTCGGCGATCGCCGCGGCCCGCGCGACGGCCTCCTTGGCTGCCTTGTCCCGCGCATGCCGGACGACGAGCTGGATCGCCGACGGCGGACGCGGATGGTCCTCCGTCGTACTCCGGTAGTCGGTGAAGTCGTAGGCGCCGAGCAGGGCACCCTCGCCCGCGGCCTGCAGGATGTCGGCGGTGCCGTTGCCCTCGATCAGCGGCAGCGTGGACGCGATCGTCGCGCGGCCGGTCAGCGCACGGCTCGCGGCACCGGCGGCGCGGCGTACCAGTTCGGGCGAGAAGGCGGCACCGTCGGCGGGCGCCGGGCCGAGGCCGGTGGCGGCGACCACCGGCGCGGGCAGCGCGCCGAGGGTGGCCAGCGTGGTCACCTCGCCCTCCTTGCCGGTCGCCCCGAGTGCGACGAGGGCTTCGGCGAGCCGGCCGTCCAGGGCCGAGTCGATCGCGCCGGTCCCTGCGGTCAGCACCGGTCCGCGGGGTCCCTTCGCCACTCCCACGACGATCGCGTCGACGCGGAGGGACTCGGGGGACTTGTCGGTCAAAGTCAGGGTCGCCATGTCGCGATGCTATGCGCACGCCATCGGCTGCCGGACGCTCGGTAGCGTCGCGGTCATGACCGCACTCGCGAGATCGCCGCTGTACGACCGGCATGTCGCCCTCGGCGCAAAGCTCGCCGACTTCGGCGGCTGGGAGATGCCGATCGAATACACCGCGTCCGGCGGCGGTGTCATCAAGGAGCACACCGCCGTCCGCGAGACCGTCGGTCTCTTCGACGTGTCGCACCTCGGGAAGGCGAGTGTGCGCGGTCCGGGCGCCGCGGATTTCGTCAACACGTGCCTGTCCAACGACCTGGGCCGCATCCGGCCGGGCAAGGCGCAGTACACCCTGTGCTGCGACGACCCGACGGGCGGCGTCGTCGACGACCTGATCGCCTACCTGCACGGCGACGACGACGTGTTCCTGGTGCCCAACGCCGCCAACACGGCCGAGGTCGTACGCCGGCTGAAGGCGGCGGCGCCCACCGGCATCGAGGTCTCCGACGAGCACACCGGTTACGGCGTACTCGCCGTGCAGGGTCCGCGCTCGCCCGAGGTGCTCGGGCGGCTCGGCGTCCCGGCCGACCACGACTACATGAGTTTCACGGTGTCCACATTGGACAGTCGAGAACTCACCGTCTGCCGGACCGGCTACACCGGCGAGCACGGCTACGAACTGATTCCACGCTGGGACGACACCGGCGCGCTCTGGGACGTCCTGCTCGACGCCGGTGCCGACCTCGGGCTGCGTCCGTGCGGGCTCGGCGCCCGCGACACCTTGCGCACCGAGATGGGCTATCCGCTGCACGGCCACGAGTTGTCGCTGGACGTCACGCCGGTGCAGGCGCGCACCGGTTGGGCGGTGGGCTGGAGGAAGCCGCAGTTCTGGGGCCGGGAGACGTTGCTGGCCGAACGGGCGGCCGGACCCCGCCGGCAGATGTGGGGGCTGGAGTCGCTCGACCGCGGCATTCCCCGACCGGGCATGACGGTGCGGGCCGGCGACCGGCCGGTCGGCGAGGTGACCAGTGGCACGTTCTCACCGACGCTGCGCCGCGGCATCGGCCTGGCCCTGCTGGCCACGGACGCCGGGATCGACGAGGGCACCGAGGTCGCGGTCGACGTACGCGGCCGACCGTCGGGCATGCGGGTGGTCAAGCCGCCGTTCGTGCCGGCCCACGTCCGCTGATCTCCCGCCCGCAGTTCGGCGATCAACACCGGATCTGGGCGCCCTGGCGCGTACCTTTTTGATCATGATAGCGGTGCTGAGGGACCAGACCGGGCTGCAGCGGATGACCCAGGTGATGGGCGCGGTGACGGCGGCGTACGGCGGCTACCTCATCGCCGCCCCGCGCGTCGCCGCCCGGCAGATCGGTTACGACGGGCCTGGCGAACCTTCGTCGGCGGTGCGGATCCTGTGTGCGTCGCTCGGTGCCCGCGACGTGGTGAGCGGGATCTCGATGATCGTCGCGCCGCCCGGAAAGCCCCGATGGGCGGCGCTCAGAGTGCGATGCGTGGCGGATTTCAGCGACGCGGTGGTGTTCGGCACACTGCTCCCGTCGCACAAGGCGCGCACGAAGGTGGCCTTCGTCGCCGCGGGCTGGGGTGTCCTCTGTGGACTGTCCGGGGTGCTCGGCGCTCACTCGCGCAGCGCCTGACTGATCCGCGCCGCCTGCCGGGTGAGGTGGTGACGTTCGGCGAGGTTGGGGGCGGACCGGGCGGCGTCGGCGTAAAGCCGTGCCGCGGTCGGCAGGTCGCCCGCCTTCTCGTGGAGGTACGCCGAGGCCGCGGTACGGCGGGGCAGGTCGGGGTCCACCGTGGCCAAGGCCGCGAGACCGGCCACGGGGCCGTCGGCCTCGCCGACCGCGATGGCCCGGTTGAGCTGCACGACCGGGCTGCCGGTGAGCCGGAGCAACTCGTCGTACCAGCTGACGATCTGCACCCAGTCGGTCTCCTCGGCGCGCGGCGCGTCGGCATGCAGCGCGGCGATGGCGGCCTGTGCTTGGAACTCGCCGAGTCGGTCGCGACCCAGCGCGGCCTGCAGGATTTCGACGCCCTCGGCGATGAGCGCGGCGTTCCAGCGGGACCGGTCCTGCTCGGCCAGCGGGACCAGGCTGCCGTCGCGCCGGGTGCGCGCCGGTCGCCGTGCGTGGTGCAGCAGCATCAACGCCAATAGCCCCGCGGTCTCCTCGTCATCGGTCATCGACGCCAACTGCCGGGTGAGCCGGATCGCCTCGGCCGACAGGTCGACGTCGCCGGTGTAGCCCTCGTTGAAGACCAGGTAGAGCACCCGTAACACCGTCGCCAGGTCGCCGGGCTCTTCGAACCGCACGTCACCGACCGTGCGTTTGGCCCGGCTGATCCGCTGCGCCATCGTCGCCTCCGGCACGAGGTAGGCCTGGGCGATCTGCCGGGTGGTCAAGCCACCGACGGCGCGCAGGGTGAGTGCCACTGCGGACGCCGGTGTCAGGGACGGATGGGCACACAGGAAGAAGAGCTGCAACGTGTCGTCCGCGGTCTCGGTCGGACCGGGCGTCGGCTCGGCCTCGAGCCGCAGCTCCCGGTCGCGACGCGAGACGTCGGAGCGGTGGGAGTCGAGGAACTTTCGCCAGGCGACCGTGACCAGCCAGCCCAACGGGTCGGCGGGCTGCCGGTCCGGCCAGGTCAGCGCGGCCTGGATGAGCGCCTCCTGCACGGCGTCCTCGGCCGTCGCGAAGTCGACTCCGCGACGCACGAGGACGCCGATCACCGCGGGAGTCAGCTCCCGCAGCAGCAGCTCGTCCATCACTCGATCCGACCTGGCCGGACCGGTCACTCGGTGACCGTCGGATGTGCGGTCAGGAACGGGCGCAGCTCGAGCCATTCGTGGATCGGCCGGCCGCCGAGTCCGGGGGCCGCCGACAACTCGCCGGCAAGCGCGAGCGCGCGGTCGTAGGTGTCGACGTCGATCACCATCCAGCCGGCGATCAGGTCCTTGGTCTCCGCGAAGGGACCGTCGGTGACCGGCGGTCGGCCCTCCCCGTCGTACCGGACGAACGTCCCCTCGGGTGAGAGGGCCTGGCTGTCGACGTACTCACCGGTGCTCTCGAGCCGGGCGGCGAAGTCGTTCATGTACTGCAGGTGGTCCTCGACCTCCTTGGGGGTCCATTGGTCCATCGGGACGTCGTTCACGCCCTTGGGGGCGCCGCGGTAGTGCTTGAGAAGCAGGTACTTCGCCATGGTGGGTCTCCTCGGTGTGGTGCGGCCACGGTGGCCGCATCTGGCCCTGGGACGGAGCCGCCAGGCCGGTCTCGACATCCTCGCCATATCTTTGTCGAGAAACCGAGGGAGGTTCGACCCGTCGTGACCCGCGTCCGCCTGGTGCCGATCCTGGACGACGCGATGGACCGGCTCGTCGTACCCGGCTACTCGCGGGCGGGCTACGCCGTGCGCCGGCGTATCTGGGCCGACGATCCGGCTCCGGACGCGCTCCAGGGCAAGCACGTGCTCGTCACCGGGGCCAACTCCGGGTTGGGCAAGGCGACCGTCGCAGGTCTCGCCCGGCTCGGTGCCACGGTGCACATGCTCGTCCGCAACCAAGAGCGTGGCGACGCGGCCCGCGGTGAGGTCCTCGCCGACGTACCGGGTGCGGACCTGCTCGTCGAGCGGTGCGACGTCAGTTCGCTCGCGGCGGTCCGCTCGTACGCCGAGGATTTCGCGGCCCGCGGTCTGCCGGTGCACGGCCTGGTGCACAACGCCGGTGTCCTCTCCGCCGACCGGCAGGTCACCGACGAAGGTCATGAGCTGACCTTCGCGACCAACGTGCTCGGGCCGTTCCTGCTCACGGCACTGCTCGCCGACCGGCTGCGCGCCGGCGCCCCGAGCCGCGTGGTCTGGGTGTCCTCCGGTGGCATGTACACCCAGCGGTTGCCGGCCGACGACCTCGAGTACGAGCGCGGTGAGTACAAGGGCGCGACGGCGTACGCCCGGACCAAACGGATGCAGGTCGTGCTCGCCGAGGAGTGGGCACGCGCACTGCGCGGCGACGGCGTCACCGTGCACAGCATGCATCCGGGCTGGGTCGACACCCCGGGCATCGCGGCATCGCTGCCGCGCTTCTACCGGCTCACGAAGCCGCTGCTCCGCACACCGGCGGAGGGCGCCGACACGATCGTGTGGCTGTGCGCCGCGGACGCCCCGGCTGCGCACAGCGGCGGCTTCTGGCAGGACCGCCGGCGCCGCCCCACCCGTTACACGCCCGGCTTCCCGGAGATCCCCGCCGACCGCCAGTACCTCTGGCGGACCTGCGAGCGCCTCACCGGCGTCGCCTGAGAGTCAGCCGTCGATCCCCGATGATCAAGAGGGGATTCGTACGGCGTTTTCGTACCGGAATCCCCTCTTGATCATGAGCGGTCGGGAGAGCGGAGGCGAGGGGAGTCACTGGGTGAGGGCAAGTACGGCCCAGGTGACCGCCGCGGTGATCTCGCACGTGGCGCCGAGTACGTCGCCGGTCACGCCGCCGATCCGCCGGGTGACGTGCCATACCAGGCCGACGCCGACCGCAACCGCGATCAGTACGGCGACCGGGCCCTGCCACGGCCGGCCCCCGACGGTGGGCACCGATGCCGCAGCCAGGACCACCGTCCACGCGGCCGGCACCGCGACCGGCAGCGAGTCCGCAACCAGTGCGCCGAGCCCGTCCGGCCGGGCCGGTGGTACGCCGCGCCGGCAGGCCCAGCTGATCGCGAGCCGGCCGACGGCGACGCCAGCGGCGACGCCGAGCCAGCGGTGGTCGGCGATCAGCGCGGCGAGGGCGGCGGCCTGCACGAGCAGGCACAGCAGCAGGGTGACCGCGCCGAGCGCGCCGATCTCCGGCGAGCGCATCACCGCCAGCGCGCGCGCCGGCTCGCCGTGACTGCCCAGCCCGTCCGCGGTGTCGGCCAGCCCGTCCAAATGCAGCCCACGGCTGGCTCCGGCGAGCCCGCCCAGGACGACGGCAGCGGTGAGGAGCGGCGGCGCCCCGAGGTGGGTCAGGCCGACGGCCAGTGCCGCGGCCAGCGCGCCGAGAGCCACCCCGACCAGCGGCGCGAGCGCCATCGCCGACCGGCCCGCCGCACGATCGACCTGCCCGGGCCGCAACGGCAGGACGGTCAGGGTCGTGACGGCCAGCCGCAGGCCGGCGCCTGCCGGGCCGGGCATTCAGTCCCGCCGGCTCACGCCGGATCCACCCGGCCGCTCACCGCGGCGTCGTCGAAGGTCGCCATCTCGGCCAAGGTGACGACCGCGGACCGCAGGACGGGCAGTGCGACCAGTGCACCGGACCCTTCGCCGAGGCGCAGCCCGAGGTCGACCAGCGGCTCGAGGTCGAGCGCGGTCAGGGCGGCCTGCTGGGCCGGCTCGGTCGACCGGTGGCCGGCCAGCCACCAGGACGCCGCGTCGTAACACATCTCACGCGCCAGCACGGCGGCCGCGCCGGACACGACACCGTCCAGCAGCACCGGCGTACGGCGGGCCGCGGCCTCGACGAGGAAACCGGTCATGGCCGCGATGTCCGCGCCGCCCGACGCACTGAGCAGGTCGATCGGGTCGTAGCGGCGCGGTCGGGCCCGGCGCATCGCGTCGCGAACCACCGTCACCTTGCGCATCCAGCCGACGTCGTCGAGGCCGGTGCCGCGGCCGGTGACCGCGGTCGGCTCGAGCGCGAGGACCGTCCCAACGAGTACGGCGGCGGTGGTGGTGTTGCCGATCCCCATGTCTCCCGGGATGAGGAGGTCGGCGCCGGCGTCCACCTCCTCGTCGGCGATCGCGACGCCGGCCGTGAACGCGGCCATCGTCTCGTCATGGGTGAGCGCGTTCTCCCGGTCGATGCGCCCGCTGCCCTCGCGGACCTTGTGCTCGGACACCTCCGGCGCGGTGTCACCGTTCACCGACATGTCGACCACGCGGACGGATGCGCCGGCGAGGCGGGCGAGCGCGTTGACCGCCGCGCCGCCGGCCAGGAAGTTGCGCACCATCTGGCCGGTCACCTCGGGCGGATAGGCCGACACTCCGGCGGCTGCAACGCCGTGGTCTCCGGCGAACACGACGACCCGGGCGCGCGCGAAGTCGTGCGGCGGGCACTGCCCCTGAGCCGCCGCGACCCAGGCCGACACCTCCTCCAGCCGGCCGAGCGCACCGGCCGGCTTGGTCAGCTGGGCCTGCCGATCCCGCGCGGCCTGCGCCATCTCCGGGTCGGGCTCGCCGATGCGGGCCCGGAGTTCGTCCAGGTCGAGTTCGTCGGCGGTCACCGCGAGATCCCTCCATCGGGTGCCCCGCGCAGCCAGCGGGGCAGGCCTGCAGTCATGGTCACGACCTCGTCACCGGCCGCCGCGAGGGCGGTGTTCAGCCGGCCCAGCTCGTCCCGGAAGAGCCGGCCGGCCGAGGTCGCCGGGACGATGCCCTGCCCGACCTCGTTGGTCACCAGCACCACCCGCGCAGCGGTCCCGGTCCACGCCCGCACCAGTGCGTCGCCGCGTTTGCGCACCACGTCGAGCCCGCCCGGGTCGTTCCACGCGTCGGCGGCGTCGAGCGCGCGGCTGAGCCAGTTGCCGAGGTCGTCGACGAGCAGTACGCCGTCGCCATCGAGCAGCGGTTCGAGGTCGACGGTCTCGACCGTCTCCCAGGTGGCCGGACGGCTGCCGCGGTGGGCGGCGATCCGCGAGGTCCACTCCGGGTCGCCCGGGTCGGCCTGCGCGGTGGCGACGAAGGTGACCGCCGGCTCGGCGGCGAGCGCGGACTGCGCCCACGACGACTTGCCCGAACGCGCGCCGCCGAGCACGAGTGTCCGATGTGGATCGCGGCGCCGCGGCGACGATCCGGCCGGACGCGCGGCAAGGATGTCGCCGTCGCGATGCAACTCGGCGCCCCAGTGCGCCAGCCGGGTGGACAGCTCGGCCGGCGGCGGGTTGTCGTGCGACAGGTGGATCGCGACGACCCGGGTGCCGTCGACGATCGCGTCCCGCCGGCGTAGCTCAGCGAGGGCCGCCGGGAACGTCACGAAGTCCAGGTGCCCGTCGGTGTTGCCGAGCACGGTGCCGAAGGTCAGCTCCAGCAGCACGTCGTCGAATGCGCGTCCGGCGAGGGCGTCCACTGTGGACTGCGGGAGCGGCCCGGTGTCGGTGGCGTAGAGCAGCCGACCGCCGTCGGGCGCGGTCACGTCGTAGAGCACGGCGTCGGCAGGCGTGGTCGGCCTTCACCGGCCGCACGGTGTAGCCGCCTACTTCAAGGGTCTCGCCGGGCAGCGCGGGGATGAGCCGCACCGGGTCGTCCGGGCCGATCGAGTCGGCGCAGCGGGCCAGCGCGGTCGGCGGCCCGACGACGTCCAGCGGCTCACGCCGGCCGGCCCAGCTCCGCCACGTCAGTCCGGCCGGCGAGGTGTGGTCGTCGTGCGCATGGGTGAGCAGGATGTGGCGTACGCCGTCCAACGCGACGCCGAAGCGCATGGCAGCGCGCGGCGCATCCGCGCCGAAGTCGAGCAGCAGCACGTCGTCGACCAGCGCGCTGTTCTGACCGCGGACGTCGGGCGTGCCGCGGACCGCCTCGCACGATGCGCACCGGCAGAACGGGTTGGGCCACCCGTCGGAGCTCCCGGTGCCGAGTAGCTGGATCTTCACCGGTTCACCCTGTCAGACACCGGTTCACCGCTCGTCGAGGGTGCGAACTCGACCGGGGCGTCGAACGCCGCGCGGCGGGCGGCCCGGCGCAGCACGAGCAACACCGGTCGGCCGGCGACGAGCACCAGCAGGACGTTGCCGATGGCACGCGGGATGTCGAATCCCAACGACGTGGCCAGGTCGAACGCGATGAAGCGGTGCAGGTTGGACAGGATCGCTCCGCCCGGTACGAAGGCCAGCGACGGATCGGTGCCGGGGGTCGCATCCGGGCCGAAGGTGAACGGCCAGAACCACATGTTCAGCAGCAGCCCGTAGAGCAGTCCCGCGACCGCGCCGTACGCCGCGAGCATGCCGAGCTCGGCGATGCCGCGGGGCCGGCGCGGCAGCAGGCCCGCGAACAGGCCGATCCACGCCGCACCGAGCATCTGGAATGGCAGCCACGGCCCGATCCCGCCGGTGAGCAGGGCCGAGCTGAACATGCTGACCGCGCCCAGCACGAAGCCGAAACCGGGGCCGAGCACCCGGCCGGCCGGGATGAGCAGGCCGAAGAGCAGCGTGAAGCCGGCGACGCCAGTGGACAGCGGCCGCAGTGCGGTGCAGACCGCGGCGAGTACGCCGAGCAGCGCGACCGCCTTCGCGTCCATCCCGCCCTCAGCCAGTTCGGCGAGCACGACCCCGAGCAGCAACGGCAGCAGGGCGGCGAACAGCCACGGCGCGTCCAGGCCGTGTTCGAGTCCGGCGCCGGGGCGGATGACCAGCGGCCAGCAGAATCCGACCAGACCGATGAGGCTGGTGAGCCCGAGCATGAGCGCCGATCGGGGGTGGAGCCGGATCGCCGAGGTGCGGATCGGCCTGGTCCGGGCCGCCGGCCGGCCGGCGCGGAGCGCGCTCATCCGGCCAGTGCCGTCGCGACTTCGGCCACGGTCAGCCATTCCTGCGGGGCCATGACCTTCGCCACCTGCGGTGCGAAGACCGGCGAGTGCACCACCACGTCGCGGGTCGGCCCGTCGGAGATCACTTCACCGTCGGCGAGCACGACCGTGCGGTGCGCGAGGTCGGCGGCGAGCTCGACGTCGTGGGTGGCCAGGATCACCGCGTGCCCCTCGGCGGCGAGTTCGGTGAGCACCTCGACCAGGCGCCGCTTCGCGCCGTAGTCCAGCCCGCGGGTCGGCTCGTCGAGGAGCAGCAGCGGCGGACGGCCGGCGAGCACCACGGCCAGAGCGAGCGACAGCCGCTGGCCCTCGGACAGATCGTGCGGATGCGTGTCGTCGGTGACGTCGGGGGCGATCCGGTCGAGCACCGCCCGCGCCGTTCCGGGTGGGGCGCCGGTCTCGCGATCGGCCTGCGTGCATTCGGCCCGCACGGTGTCGGCGTAGAGCAGGTCGGTGGGCTGCGCGGGCACCATGCCGATGTCGCGCACCAGGTCCCGGGGCCGGCGGCCGTGCGGTGCGCGGCCCGCGACGGTGACCGACCCGGACGCCGGAGCCAGCAGGCCGACCAGGCAGGACAGCAGGGTCGACTTGCCGGCACCGTTGCGGCCCATCAGCGCGACGACCTCACCGCGGCGGACCGCGACGTCGACCTCCCGCAACGCGACGAGGTCGCCGAACCGCGCGACGAGTGCCCGGGTGACCGCGAGCGGCTCACCGGCCGGCAGCACCGGTCGCACGACCGACCGGAACGCGAGCTTCTCCCGCAACGGCTCGGCGCGGCGCCGCGCCTCGCGGACCGACAGCGGCAGCGGCGCCCAGCCGGCCAGCCGGCCCAACTGCGCGACCGGCGGTGCCACGGCAGCAGTCGCGAAGATGCGGTGCGGCGAGCCGACCTCGACGCGACGTCCGGCGCCGGGCAGGTAGACGACCCGGTCGGCGTACTGCGCCACCCGCTCGAGCCGATGCTCGGCCAGCAGCACCGTGAGCCCGAGGTCGTGCACCAGCCGCTGCAGCGCGGCCAGCACCTCCTCGGCGGCCGGCGGGTCGAGCGCGCTGGTCGGCTCGTCGAGCACCAGCACCTGCGGGTGGGCGGTGAGGACCGCGCCGATCGCGACCCGCTGCCGCTGCCCGGCCGAGAGGGTCGACAGGGGGCGGTCCCGCAGGACGGCGAGCCCGAGCAGGTCGAGGGTGTCCTCGACCCGGCGCCGCATCACGTCGCCGGCCAGCCCGAGGGACTCCATGGTGTAGGCCAACTCGTCCTCGACCACGTCGGTGACGAATCCGGCCGCCGGGTCCTGACCGACGATGCCGACCACGTCGGCGAGTTCGCGCGGGGGATGGGTGCGGGTGTCCCGCCCGGCGACGGCCACCCGACCGGCCAACCGGCCGCCGGTGAAGTGCGGCACCAGCCCGTTCACGGCCCGCAGCAGGGTGGACTTCCCGCTACCCGTCACCCCGACCACCAGGGCCAGTTCGCCTTCGGGGATCCGCAACGACACGTCGCGCAGCGTGGGTGCCGGCGCGCCGTCGTAGGTCACTGTGACCCGGTCGAATTCGATCATCGCGCGGGGGCCGCCGTCCGGGGTCGGTCCGCGACCGGACCCGCGGCCCGCATCGGGTTGGGCGGCACCGGTGCCAGCCAGGCCGGCGTCGCCGCGAGGACCACGCCGAGCAACGGCAGCAGCGGCAGGCCGGGCACGGCGATCGGGCTGGTGGCCGGGTGCAGAGCGGGATCACCGCCGGCCGCGACGAACGCGACGGCGGTGAGCACACCGGCGCCGGCGACCAACCACTCCGACGCCCGCCACGGGTCCGGCCGGTAGCGCGACCGGGTCGTACGACGGCCGCCGGCGACGAGTCCCGCAGCCGGCGAGCACCGCGCCGACCCCGAGCGCCGGCGCGCCCAGCCACGATGGCGTCGAGGAGTCCAGCAACCCGTAGACCCCGACGCAGATCCCGAACAGCCCGGTGACGACGAGCGCCGCGGTCATCCGCCGGGTGAGCGGATCGACCCCCGCGCGTCGGCCGTAGCCGCGGGAGTCCATCGAGGCGGCCATCTCGATCGACCGGCCGACCGCGTCCTCCAGGACCGGGATCACCAGGCTGGAGACGCCGGCCAGACCGCGGTCGGGTCGGCCGCGCAACCGGCGCGCCACCCGGACCCGGCGCAGGGAGGTCACCGCGTTGGGCGCGAAGGACAACGCGACGACGACGGCGACCCCCATCTCGTACAGCGCGCCGGGCAGTGACTTGAGCAGCCGGGCCGGGTTGGCCAGCGAGTTGGCCGCGCCGACACAGGCGATCAGGACCGCCAGTTGCAGCCCGTCGTACAGCGCCCCGAGCATCGCCTCGAGGGTGACCGGGCCGCCGAGCCGCACGCCGGCCGCCCAGGAGGGCAGGCGCGCCTGCGGCAGGGTGACGAGCACGTGCCCGTCGATCTCCGGTCCGAGAAGCACCTCGAACGCCAGCCGCAGCACGATCACCACCGCGCCGAGGATCAGGAAGGTCGAGTACGCGCAGGCCCACGGCGCCTCGCTGCGCCGCGCGGCGACGACGTAGCCGGCGACTGCGGCGAGCATCGCCAGCAGCAACGGATCGGTGGTTCGGCTGGCCGCGGTGGCCAGACCCAGCGCCCACACCCACCACGCCCCGGCATGCAGGTGCCGCGGGAGCGCCGGGTGCAGCCGGAGCGCCGGGCCGGTCAAGTCAGGCTCGATTCCGGCGGGCCCGCACCTGCCACAGGCCCGCCGCAATGACCGCGACCAGCACCACGATGCCGATGATGAGCGTCCACGGCACCCCGCTCGATCCGTCGGCGGAGGCGTCGTTGGACTTCGCGGAGGCCGGCGTGGCGCGGGCGGCCTGGACGAGCGCGGCGTAGGCGGGCGCCTTCGGCTTGCGGTCCGTGCCGTCCACGTAGGCCCAGCCCTCCGTCTCCCCGGCGCGGACCTTCTCGACGTTGGCGCCCTTGGCGCTGTAGGTCCACTTGTTCGTCGGAGCATCGGGCGCCCGCAGGTAGTAGGACCAGTAGTGGGTCTTGTCCGAGTGACAGCGGGCCGGGAAGCCGTCGATCTGGCAGATGAAGCCGTCTGCGAAAGCGAGACTGTGCCCGGCCTTCTGCAGCAGCTGCTGCCCGGTCATCCCCGCCTGGTAGGGCACGCAGGTCGAGCGCACGGCGTGCCCGGTGTCGACCACCAGCCCGACGCAGGAGGATTTCGCGGGCGGGGGAGCGGCGGCGGCCGGAGGCATCGCGGCGAACGCCGCGACGACGATTCCGGCGGCCAGCACGAGGACGGTGGGTCGCATGGTGCCTTCCGATGACCGGGCCCACGCGAGCGCGCCGGGGCGGCTGCCCCGGGCTCCGCTCCGCAGACCTCGACGGTGGTGATGGAGCCGCACGGCGGGACAGGCGTTCCGACTCGCCCGGGGCGGGCGGCCTCGGGCCTACGGTTGCGGGTCAGCGCCGGACTTCGACCGGCTTCCCCTGTCACGCCGCGTTGCGCAGTGAGTATGACCCATCGCCCGCGGCCGATGTCAGCGGCGGTACGCCGGCCGGCCGGCCGGCGAGCTCAGCTGACGAGCTCGGCCGGGCACAGCCGCATGGTGAACGGCTTGTTGATCACCCGGCGCTGCTCGCCGCGCACGGTCGCCTCGACGCGGTAGGCGCCGGCGGCCAGCAGGTGGGACACGATGATCGGGCCGTGCGGGTCGTCCGGCTCCACCCGCCAGAATGCGTCGATGCCGGCGTCGGCGTAGAGGCTCGGCTTGGTCAGCCGGTCGATCGACTCCGAGGACGGTGCGACGATCTCGACGGCCAACAGCAGGTCGGCCGGTTCGAAGACGGTGCGCCCGCTGCGGACGGCCTCGGGCCGGGCGACCACCAGATCGGGGACGAGGACCCGCGGTGTGGGACCCCCGCGCAGGGCGACCGAGACACCGTCGAGCGGCACCATCCCGTCCTGCGCCGCCTTGTGCAGCAGGCGGATCAGGCGCAGCACGATGCTCTGATGGCGGGCCGGGGGTGGCGGGGTGACGAGCAGGCAGCCGTCGATGATCTCGTAGCGTTGCCGTCCTTCGGGCAACGCGGGGAGGTCGGCGAGGGACCACGACCCGGTCCGCCCAGGGGCCAGGCTCACGGCACTTTCGGTCACGGTTCCCCCTGCCGATCGGACTGTCGTTACCAGTGTGCCTTCCCGGCTCCTCCGGCGCCGACAAACCCGCCACGACCGGTGTCCGTGCGGCCCGGAACTACTCGCTCTCGACCTCCGCCGAGCCGGTGAGGCGCAGCTTGCGCTGGGCCCGCTGGTAGAAGGTCGTGCCACCGAGCCGCACCAGTTGGGCGGCGCCCGGCAGGACGTCGATGTCGATGAGGTCGCCGGGATGGACATGCCCGACCGGTCGACCGTCGGCCTCGACCGCAAGCTCGCCGCTCGTCGGCAGGATCTCCAGGCAGAGCTTCTCCCCGGTGGACAGGAACAGGGCGCGGTTGAACGCCGAATGCGGCGCGACCGGAATCACGAGCAGACCCTCGGCGCTCGGCGAGACGATGGGCCCGCCGGCGGAGAAGCTGTACGCCGTAGACCCGGTCGGCGTGGAGACCACGACCGCATCGGCGGAGTAGCGGACGAAGGTGTGCCCCTCGACGCGGAGGCCGACCGCCGACATCCCGTCGCTGGGTATCCGGACGACGACGACGTCGTTGAAGGCGACCGCGGTGCGCTCGCCCGCGATCGCCCGCAGCCCCGAGCGGGTCTCGATCGTGAACCGGCCCTCGACGATCGCCGTCAGGGCGCCGCTCAGCTCGGGAATGTCGATCTCGGCGAGGAAGCCGAGCCGGCCGAGGTTGACGCCGAGCACCGGCGTGCGGTCCTCGAGCGTCAGCCGCAGGGCGCGCAGGATGGTGCCGTCTCCGCCGAGACCGACGATGACGTCGGCACGGCGGGACAGTTCGTCGGGATCGACGGCTGTCACGCTCTGCCCCGCCCGCCCCACCTCGTCGGGCAGGCCGAGGACCTCGATCTCCCGCTCCCGGGCCCAGCCCGTGATGGTCTGCATCGCTTCTGCGCAGTTGCGGCGCGGGTGCAGCACGAGCCCGATGGTGCTGGTCATTCCGGCGCCCCGGGGTCGAGATCAACCCAGACCAGGACGCTGCTCTCGGTGCCGTCGACGACCAGCGACGTACCGGTGACGGTTCCCGTTCCGTGTCCGGCGATCTGGACCCGGACTCCGGTCGGCGGGAAGACCAGGCCCGGCAACTGGCCGAGCCGGCGCTGGTCGTCGGCGCCGAGGAAGAGTGTCGCCCCGAGTGGTCCTTGGCCGGCGCGGTCGCGGCTCATGCCTACCCCCTCTATCCGTTGCGAGCCTAGACAGGTCGCGCGCCGCAGGGGCCCCTCGCCCGATGGCCCGCGTCCGGAACTGCCTTACGGTGGCGAGGACAGACCCTGAGGAGGGCCGATGATCTGGACCTGGCGTTACGAGGACAGCGCCGGAACCGCGCTCGACCGGCCGACACCGGAGCGGTTCACCAACAAGTCCGACGCCGAGTCGTGGCTGGGGGAGGCGTGGCGGGACCTGCTCGAATCCGGTGTGCACCAGGTGACGTTGCTCGAGGACGACCGGGTCGAGTACGGGCCGATGGGCCTGAATCCCTGATTCGGGTCGGCGGACCCGGTCAGCCGACGAAATTCTGCGGTGCGGGCGCCTCGTAGCGGACCTGCGGCAGGTCGTGCCACAGCGGCGCCGGCTCGCCGAGCACCCGCCAGCCGAGATGGTCGTAGAACCCGCGCGCCCCCGACACATCCCGCAACGCGTCGAGCACCACTCGTAGGTGTCCCCGGCCGCGCAGTTCGGTGAGCGCCGACGCGAGCAGGTCGCGGCCGATGCCACGACCGGTCGACTCCGGATGCACGTAGAGCGACGCGACGTAGCCGACCCCCGGATCGGCGTCCAGGGAGTGGATGGCGGCGTAGCCGTCGATCGGGCCGTCGTCGCAGCTGTGCACCAGCACCGTCAGATCCCGGCGTACCGGCGCCTGCACATGCGACGTCCACGACGCCATGCACCGATCCTCGCGCAGCGTGGCGAGCACGTGCGGGGCGACCTGCGGATAGGTCGCGGCCCAGGACGCGATCTGGACGGCGGCGATGGCGGGCCCGTCGTCGCGACCGGCCCGCCGTACGCCGCCTGTCATGTGGAGCGGTCAGCCCCGCATCGTCTTGGCCGGGTCGCGCTCGACGACGTCGCCGAGTGCTTCGTCGATCCGCTTCAGCAGAGCCGGCTCGAGCTTCACGCCGGCGGCCTTCACGTTTTCGCCGACCTGCTCCGGTCGCGACGCGCCGATGATGGCCGCCGAGACGTTGCGGTTCTGCAGCGTCCACGCAATCGCGAGCTGCGCCATGGACAACCCGGCGTCATCGGCGATCGGCTGGAGCTTCTGCACCCGGGTGAGCACGTCGTCGTTCATCCACCGGGCGATCATGTTGGCGCCGCCCTTGGAGTCGGTCGCCCGCGAGCCGGCCGGGTGGTCCTTGCCCGGCTGGTACTTGCCGGTCAGCACACCCTGCGCGATCGGAGAGAAGACGATCTGGCCCAGGCCGAGCCGCTCGCTCACCGGGATGACCTCGGATTCGATGACCCGCCAGAGCATGGAGTACTGCGGCTGGTTGGAGATCAGGTGTACGCCGAGGTCCTGCGCGAGCGCGTGCCCGGCCTCGATCTCCTCGGCCCGCCACTCCGAGACGCCGATGTAGAGCACGTCGCCGGCGCGGACGAGGTCGGCGAAGGCCTGCATCGTCTCCTCGAGCGGGGTGCTCTCGTCGAAGCGGTGCGCCTGGTACAGATCGATGTGGTCGGTCTGCAGACGACGCAGCGACGCGTGCGCGCTCTCGATGATGTGCTTGCGCCCGAGACCCCGGTCGTTCAGCCCGGTCCCGGTCGGCCAGAAGACCTTGGTGAAGAGCTCGTAGCTCTCCCGGCGGACACCGGACAGCGCCCGGCCCAGCACCGACTCGGCCTTGGTGCCGGCGTAGACGTCGGCGGTGTCGAACGTGGTGATGCCTTCGTCCAGAGCTGCCTGGACGCACGCCTTCGCGGCATCCTCTTCGACCTGGCTGCCGTGCGTGAGCCAGTTGCCGTAGGCGATCTCACTGATGTTCAGGCCGCTTCGGCCCAGTCGTCGGAATTCCATGCAGAAACCCTAGTGGAGGGCGCCGTGACCGGCTCGGCGGTGTCCCTCAGATCGGGTCGCCCGGCCGCAGCCGGGCGTGCGGCATCCGCCAGCGCCGGATCATGGTCGAACGCTGCACGCCGTACCAGACCAGACCCCGCGCCTTGGCCTGGTCGGGAAAGCGCTCGCGCACCAGGCGGCGGATCCGCGCGGCCAGCACGAAGGAGTCGATGATGATGAGGACGAAGACGGCCATCCAGAGGCTGAGCGTCCAGGTGCGGACCTGCGGGCTGGGCACGATGTAGCCGACGAGCACCAGCGCGGCCACGACCAGGAAGATGCTGCCGATATTGCGACGGGTGTCGACGATGTCGCGGACCAGGGCCCGCACGGGGCCGCGGTCACGGGCGGCGAGGTAGCGGTCGTCGCCGGAGCGCATGCCCGCTTTGACCTCATCCCGGCGCCCGGTGTTGCGCTGGCGCATCCGGCGGTAGGCCTCGCGGCGGGTCTTGGGGGGCGGCGGCAGCGGGCCCGCACGTCGCCCCTGCGCCTCGCGTCGCTTGGGGGTCGGGCGGCCCTTGCCGGCCGTCTGCCGCGGATTGGTGGCGTCGGCCGACTGCGCCGACGATCCCGTCGCAGCCTTCTGAGAGCCCGTCACCCGAGTCGTCGGATTCGGCGGGCTTGGAGGTACGACGGAGCAGTCTCACCACCTTCGAGGGTAACGGTCGGGGCAACAGCGGGTTAGGCCAGGATGGTCGCCATGCGTGTGCTGATCGCGCCGGATTCCTTCGGCGGCACCCTCTCGGCGGTCGAGGCGGCCGAGGCGATCGCCGCGGGCTGGCGGCGCACCCTGCCGGGGGCCGACCTGATCCTGCGTCCGCTCTCCGACGGCGGCCCCGGCCTGGTCGACGTCCTCGCCTCGACCCTCGGCGGGCGTCAACTGCGGCTCACCGTGCCCGATCCGCTCGGGCGCGACGTCGTCGCGAGCGTGCTGCTGGTCGGCGACACGGCCTACGTCGAATGCGCCCAGGCGTGCGGGTTGCATCTGCTCGCGGCCGAGGAGCGCGATCCCAAGGCGGCGACGTCGTACGGCGTCGGCCTGATGATCGCCGCGGCGGTCGAGGCCGGCGCCCGCACGGTGGCGGTCGGCCTCGGCGGCTCCGCGACCAACGACGGGGGAGCGGGGATGCTCACCGCCCTCGGCGTGATCCCGCGGGACGCGGCCGGCCGGGTGCTGCCCTACGGCGGTGCGGGGCTGTGCGCGGTCGAGAGCTGCGACGGGGTGCCGCTGCTGCGGGGCGCACGCCTGATCGCCGCCACCGACGTCGACAACCCGCTGGTGGGCCCGGAGGGGGCCTCGGCGGTGTTCGGGCCGCAGAAGGGCGCCACCGAGGACGACGTCGTGCTGCTCGACGCCGCGCTGGCGCGCTGGGCGGAGGTGCTCGAGCGGGATCTGCCGGGCGCGCCGCCCGGTCTGGCCGTGTTGCCGGGCGGGGGTGCCGCCGGCGGGCTCGGCGCCGCGCTGCTCGCGCTGGGAGCCGGCCGGGAGTCCGGCGTCGATCTGGTCCGCCGCCTCGTCGGTCTCGACGAGGCCGTCGCGCAGAGCCGCCTCGTGGTCACCGGCGAAGGGTCCTTCGACTTCCAGTCGCTGCGCGGCAAGCTCGTGACGGGGGTCGCCGCGGCGGCCGCCGAGCACGGCCTGCCGTGCCTCGTCCTTGCCGGGCAGGTCGCCGTCGGGCGCCAGGAGATGGCGGCGGCCGGCATCGAGGCGGCGTACTCCGTCGCCGACCACGCCGGATCCGTCGAGGCGGCGATGGCGGCGCCGTTCGACCGGCTGGCCGACCTCGCCGCTCGGGTCGCGCTCCGATACCGGGCCGAATCCGACACCGCCGGCGCCCCGTACCGGGGTGAAACCGACACCGGCTGAGGCCCCTCCTTCCACATCCGCGCGCGCCCCTCTTCACGAATGGTTGCCGCGACGTAGCATGGGAACAGTCAGGAAGGTATGCGGCGTTGTCCCAGCGTCCGCACGTCCGAGCACCGATGCGAGCAGGAGACAACAGGTGTCCGTTTCGGAAACCACGACCGAGACCCCCCAGAGCGTGACCCTCACCCCGTCGGCGGCCGTCAAGGTCAAGGGTCTGCTCGACCAGGAGGGCCGCGACGACCTGCGACTGCGGATCGCGGTCCAGCCCGGAGGCTGCTCGGGTCTGCGCTACCAGCTCTTCTTCGACGAGCGTTCGCTCGACGGCGACCAGGTCTATGACTTCGGTGGCGTCGGCGTGGTCGTCGACCGGATGAGTGGCCCCTACCTCGGCGGCGCGACGATCGACTTCGTCGACACCATCGAGAAGCAGGGCTTCACGATCGACAACCCCACGGCGACCGGTTCCTGCGCCTGCGGCGACTCGTTCCACTGACGGTCGGCCCGAGGTCGACCGAAGGTTAGGCTGCGCGGGTCCCAGATCCAGCACAGTGAGGAGCCCTCGTGACCATCGCCGTCACCGGCTCGATCGCCAGCGACCACCTCATGCACTTTCCGGGGCGGTTCAGTGAACAGCTACTGCCCGACCAGCTTGAGCACATCTCGCTGTCGTTCCTGGTCGACGAGTTGGTGGTCCGCCGAGGCGGCGTCGCTGCCAACATCTGTTTCGGCATGGGCCAGCTCGGGCTGAATCCGGCGTTGGTCGGGGCGGTCGGGTCCGACTTCGCCGACTACCGCGGCTGGCTGGAGCGCCACGGTGTCGACTGCGGGTCGATCTACACCAGCGAGATCGCCCACACCTCGCGGTTCGTCTGCACGACCGACGACGACATGTGCCAGATCGCGTCGTTCTACGCCGGCGCGATGTCCGAGGCCCGCAACATCGAGCTCGCCCCGGTCGCCGACCGGCTGAGCGGGCTCGACCTGGTAATCGTCGGGGCCAACGACCCCGAGGCCATGCTGCGGCACAGCGCCGAATGCCGCGACCGCGGTTACCCCTTCGCCGCCGACCCGTCCCAGCAGCTGGCCCGGATGCCCGGCGACGACGTACGCAAGCTGATCGACGGGGCGGCGTACCTGCTGACCAACCGTTACGAGAAGAGCCTGCTCGAGTCCAAGACCGGCCTCTCGCATGCCGACCTGCTCGAGCGGGTCGGCGTCTGCGTGACCACGCTCGGCTCCAAGGGCGTGCAGATCGAGGGACGTGGGATCGAGCCGACCCGGGTACCGGCGGCCCAGGAAACCGCGAAGGCGGATCCGACCGGTGTCGGTGACGGCTTCCGGGCCGGGTTCTTTGCCGGGTTGTCCTGGGGGCTCTCGCTCGAACGGTCGGCCCAGGTCGGCAGCCTGCTCGCCACACTCGTCCTCGAGACCGTGGGCACGCAGGAGTACGACGTGAAGCCGGCCCACTTCGTCGAGCGCCTCGCCGACTGTTACGGGGCGGCCGCCGGCGCCGATGTCGCCGCCCACCTCCCCGACTGACTCACTCTCCATTCCGCATCAACGTGACGTTGAGGCGGCTAGAGCGCTTGAACGTGACGTTCAAGCGGAATGGCGGGCCGGCGCGAGCCCTCGCCGTTCGGCATCAACGTGACGTTCATGCCGCTAGATGGCTTGAACGTGACGTTCAAGCCGAACGGGGAGTCGGCGGCTCCGTACCCCCGGGTCGACATCGTGCGCCGTACTCGCATCCACGCGGCAGATCGGCGAGTAGGACGCACGATGTCGCCCGGCACCCTCGACGCACGCCAACATCCGCCACTCCATTCCGCATCAACGTGACGTTGATGCGGCTAGAGCGCTTGAACGTGACGTTCAAGCGGAATGGCGGCGCCCGCGCGAGCCCTCCCCGTTCGGCATCAACGTGACGTTCATGCCGCTAGATGGCTTGAACGTGACGTTCAAGCCGAATGGAGCGGGCGGGCGGGGCGGGGCGGTTAGGTGAGCCGGCCGCGGGGGTGCATGCCGGTGAGGTCGACAGCGGGTTGTCCGCCGGCGACGAGATCGGCGGCGACCCGTCCGGACCCGCAGGCCATCGTCCAGCCGAGATGGCCGTGGCCGGTGTTGTAGACGAGATTGCGATGCCGACCGACGCCGAGGATCGGTGGCCCGTCCGGGGTCATCGGCCGCAGGCAGGCCCGGTAGCTGCCGTGCTCGAGGTCCACGCCGGGGAGTACGTCGCGGGCCAGGTCGCGGATGCTGGCGAAGTTCGCCGGCTTCCACGTCCGGTCGTAGCCGGCGACCTCGGCGGTCGAGCTCATCCGCATCCGGTCGCCGAACCGGGACCAGGCGATGAGGGTGGACTGCTCGACGGCCGGCATGGTCGGGACGCGGTCGGGGTCACGGACCGGGAAGGTGGCCGAGTAGCCCTTCACCGGGTAGACGGGCAGCCGGACGCCGAGCGTACGGGCGATCCGTGCGCTGCCGACACCGAGCGCGAGGACGAAGACGTCGGCGTCGATGTCGCCGGCGGTCGTGTGCACCGCGCGGATCCGATCCGGATCGCCGACCAGGGCGCGGATCTGCGTGTCGAGGACGAGGTGGGCGCCGTACCGGTCGACGCACCGCGCCGCGAGCGCACGGGTGAAGGTCGCGCAGTCGCCGCTGGCGTCGCTGACGCCGTAGATCGCGCCGGCGAAAAGGTTGCGCGCGGCGTCGAGCGCGGGTTCCAGATCGGCCACCTCGGCCATCGACATCCGGCGCTGCTCGATCCCGTGTTCGCGGAAGAGGTCACTGCGCCGGGCCGCCTCGGCGAGCCGCCGCGCGTCGCGGTAGAGGTAGAACGAGCCGCGCCGCACGAGTGAGTAGTCGATGTCCTCGTCCCGCTCGATCTGCTGCTGGATCACCTGGCTGTACGTCGACAGTCGCATCTGCGCGACGCTCGCCCGGTAGGCGCGGGCCGAGGTGCACTCCCGGAGGAAGCGCGCGCCCCACAGGATGCGCTCCCGGTCGAGACCGAACCGGACCCGCAGGCCGGTCGGCTCACCGAGCAGCGACCGCGCCACCGCGGCGGGCACGGCGGGCGACGCCCACGAGAAGGCGTCGTTCGGTGCCAGGAAGCCGGCGTTGCCCGCACTGGCGTCGGCGCCGACCTCCCGGGCACCGTCGATCACCGTGACGTCGTGGCCGTCGGCACCGAGGAAATAGGCTGCCGCGACGCCGATGACGCCGCCGCCGAGGACCGCTACGTGCATCGGCGGTCGCCGGGGATCGTGGCGGCCGGCTCCGGAGCGCCCGGGGGTGTGGCGAACGGCAGGATCGCGACGTCGCGGCTGGCCCGGTCGACGACGAGCACGTGGCCGTTGGGTACGGCGTCCCAGTCGTCGTGCGACCAGCCGGAGGACGCGACGACGACCGCGTCCGCGGTCCGCCGCCAGCGCAGCACGAAGTGCTCCGGTTCGGCGGGGATCGGGCGCAGCCGCTCGTCGAAGCAGGACACGGCGTAGAGCGTCGACTCGGTGAGCAGGACGGAGTTGAGGCTCGAGCAGGTCACCTGCCGGAGCAGGTCAGCCGACGCCGACCGGAACGCGGTGAGTACGTCGCCGCCGGACTCCGTCAGCCGCGAGCGGATCAGGGCGAAGTAGCGCTCGCTGTCGGTGGTCCCGGCAAGCCCGGCGCGCGAGCCCGCCGGGAGGAGATCCTCGACGTCGGCGACCGGCAGCATCCGCCCATTGTGGGCGAACGCCATCCCGTCCTCGACGAAGGGATGGGTGTTGACGTCGGTGACGTCCAGGGTGGGCGTCGCCCAGCGCAGATGCGCGATACCGCAGTCGGAGAGCCGCCGCCCGGCGAGCGCATGCCAGCGGTCGCTGTCCTTCGCCGCACCGGGTGCCTTCTCCGCGACCAGCCCGCCGGTTTCGCACCAGGCCATTCCCCAGCCGTCGCGGTGTTGCGTGGACAGTGCGGTGAACGCGTCGAGCCCGGCGTCGCCGACGAGGTCACGCAGCGAGGTCGGCCCGTCGGCGGCGTAGCCGAGCAGCCGGCACACGCTAGCCGTTCCCCCGGGGATATACCGGTGTGCGCCAGTGCGCGAAGTCCGCGGTGCGCCCCCGGACCGCGCTCAGGTAGCGCTCCTGCACGTGGGTGGTGACCGGGCCGGGCTTTCCCGAGACCGACGGTCCGGCCGTCGATGCTGGTCACGGGCCCGATCTGCACCCCGGTCCCGCACAGGAACACCTCGTCCGCGGCGTAGATCTCGCTGCGGTCGACCTTGCGTTCCCGCACCGGTATGCCGTCGTGCCGGGCGAGCTCCAGGATCGCGCCGCGGGTCAGGCCGATGAGGATGTCGTCACCCGGCTCCGGGGTGATCAGGGTCCCGTCCTGCACCAGGAAGACGTTCGCCGAGGACGCCTCGGCCAGGTGCCCGTCGGAGGTGAGCATCAACGCCTCGTCGAAGCCCTTCTCCCGCGCCTCGTCGCTGGCGAGGGCCGCGTTGACGTAGGAGCCGTTGACCTTCGCCCGGGCCGGGATCGCGTTGTCCTCGATCCGGCGCCATGCGGAAACGGTGAGGGACAGCCCGCGGCCCGTCTCGAGGTAGTCGCCCATGGGGATGGTGTAGGCGCAGAACACCGTCGGGATGCCGGTGAGCTTGACCTGGATCGTCTCGCCCACCTTCATGACCATCGGGCGCAGGTAGGCGTCGGAGCGGTAGCCGTTGCGGGCCAGCAGCTCGACGCAGGACTCGACGAGCGGATCCACCTCCGCGTCGAAGTCCAGCTTCAGGATCCGCGCCGACCGCAACAGCCGTTGCAGATGCTCGCGCAGCAGGACGACGAGCAGCTGTTCCTGCTCCTCGTTCCAGTACGCCCGGATGCCCTCGAAGCAGCCGGTGCCGTAGTTGACGACGTGCGCGGTGATCGGCAGCTGCGCGTCGTACCGTCCGCAGAATCTGCCGTCGTAGTAGATGACGTCTCCGGGTTCAGACATAGCGGCCCATCCCTCCTGCCACGTCGATGGATGCACCGGTGATGTAGCTCGACCGACCGCTGGCGAGGAACGTCACGATCCCGGACACCTCGTCGTCACGCCCGAATCTGCCGAGCGGCACCTCCTTCTCCGCGAGCTGGGAGAAGAACTCGTCCGCACTCAGCTCCGGCGCACGCCGGGCGTGTATGGCGGCCCACTGCGGGGTGGCGACGTAACCGATGTTGACACTGTTGACGAGGATGTCGTCCTTGCCGAGGTCGATGGCGAGGACCTTGCTGAAGTTGAGGCACGCGGCCCGGTTGAGCGTCGTCGCGAAGAACGCCGGGTCGGGCATCTTCGCTTGTACGGCGTTGATGTTGATGACCCGCGCCGCATCGCTGCGGCGCAGGTGGGGCAACGCCTCCCGGGTGCAGCGGATCTGGGAGAACAGCTTGACGTCGAGGTCGGACTTGAGGTCGTCGTCGGTCAGCGACTCGAACGTTCCCGGACGGGCGGCGCCGGCGTTGTTGACCAGGATGTCGATGCCGCCGAGAGCCTGCGCGGCTGCGGCGACGAAGTCGCGGATGTCCTCCTCCCGCGTCACGTCGGCGACCTGAGCATGCACCGTGCGACCGCTGCGGCGCAGTTCCTCGGCCGCCTCGGTCAGCTCGTCGGCTCCGCGGGCGCAGATGGCGACGTCGACGCCCTCGGCGACGAGGTCGCGGGCGATGGCCCGGCCGAGCCCCTTCGACCCACCGGTGACGATGGCGCGTCGGCCGGACAGCGCGAGGTCCACGCCGGGTCAGCCGTCCTTCGCCGTACTGTCGCCGAGCGCCTTGAGGATCTGGCTGCGCGGCGGCTGGAAGACGTCGATCTCCATACAGCTCGAGTCGTGGGTTCGTGCGCCGTGCGGCACCCAGGGCGGGACCACCGCGACGTCGCCCCGGCGCATGATGCGGGACTCGTCGTCGATCCAGAACTCGAACTCGCCGTCGAGCACCACGACGATCTGCTCCTCGACGTGCACGTGGGTGGGTGCCTCGACGTGCGGCTCGAAGTGGACGTGATTGACGAGCACGTTGTCGCCCAGCACCGGCCGGAAGGTCAGGCCCGGTGCGAACGAGACTGTCTCGACCTCGTCGACCTTGATGAACCGACCGGGACCGGCCGGCTCACCGGCGCCTTCGGTGACGAAGTAGGCGCTCGCATCGCTCATCGTGCCTCCAGTGCCTCGGTGAAGACCGCGCCCAGCCGGCGCACGCCCTCGGGGATGTCGGTGTCGGCTACTCGCGAGAACGACAGCCGCATCTGCGACCGCCCGCGGCGGCCGTCCGGATAGAACGGCACCCCGGGTACGTAGGCCACGCCGGCGGCGATGGCGCGGTCGTAGAGCTCGACGAGGTCGAGGCCGCGGGGAGCGTCGACCCAGGTGAAGAAACCGCCGTGCGGGATCGTCCAGCTGAAGCCGTCCGGCAGGTGCTTGTCCAGCGCCTCGAGCAGCAGCCCGCAGCGGCGTGCGTAGAGCGCACGCGCCCGCTCGATTTGCCGGTCGAGCAGCCCGGTCCGGCCGTAGTCCTCGAGCAGCCGCTGACCCAGCGCGCCGGTGCACTGGTCGCTGTTCTGCTTGGCCAGGATCAGCTTGGCCACCAGCGCCTCCGGCCCGGCGACCCATCCCATCCGGAAGCCCGGGGTGAAGGTCTTGGAGAAGGTGCCGAGTTGGGCGACGACGTCGGGAGCGAGCGACCACAGGCTCGGCCGGGCGTCGCCGTCGAAGCCCAACTCCCGGTAGGCGACGTCCTCGAGGATCAGCAGTCCGTGGCGTCGGGCGAGGGCGACGAGTGCGTGCCGGCGCTCGGTCGACATGCTGATGCCGGCTGGGTTCTGGTGGTCGGGAATGGTGTAGAGCAGCTTGGCGGTGCCGCCGTCGAGCAGCGCGGCCAACGCATCGACGTCGAGGCCATCCTCGTCGGCCGGCACGGTCAGCACGGCGGACTCGTAGCCCTGGAACGCCATGATCGCGCCGAGGTAGGTCGGTGCCTCGACGATCGCCGTGTCGCCGGGGTCGAGCAGGACCTTGGAGATCAACTCCAGTCCCTCGATGCCGCCGCTGGTCACCATCAGGCCCCGGTCGCTGGGCCGGGTGCCCTGCAGGCGCTCGAGCCGATCGGCGATCCACTGCCGGAACGTCGGCACGCCCTGGGTCGGCGCGTACTGCAGCGAGGCCGGTTCGGCGCCCACCCGGGCGAAGGACTCGGTGAGAGCCGCGCCGTCGAAGGTCACCGGATCCGGGAAGCCGCCGGAGAGCGTGATCACGTCGGTGGCGCCGGACAGCGCCATGATCCGGGCGATCTCCCCGCCGGAGGAGCCGGCGGCCCGGGTGGAGAAGACCGGACGGTATCCGGACTCGACGTCGATCACGGGGAGCCTCCGGAGATTGTGTACAAGCGTTTGTTATACGACACGCCCTTGACAGCATACAAGAATTCGCGGCATTCTCTATTCTGGCCTTGATCGTGAGGCCAGCTGCTGGGCATTCCTGGCGTTCGACAGAGTTGGTCGACGACAGCGTGCGTCGGCACAGCGCCGTCGTACCTCGTCGGAGGGAGCGTGAGCGTGGTCGGCTCCCGCCCGGACATCGGCATCGGTCAACACGGCTTCGTCGAGCGGCACGGTCTGCACACCGACGAGCAGCGGGAGGCCGCCGCCGCCGTCGACGCGATGGTCGACGAGCACGGCCTGCGGACGATCCGCGTGGTCGTCGTCGACCAGCACGGCGTCCCGCGGACGAAATGGCTCACCGCCGACGCATTCCGGTCCGCGCTGCGCAACGGCGTCGACTTCTCCGGCGCGATCTACAGCCTCGACTCCGCCAACGCGGTCTTCACCCCGGCATTCGCCGCCGGTGGCGGCTTCGGCATCCCGGAGTTCACCGGGTTCCCCGACCTGGTCGTCGTCCCCGACCCGGCGACCTTCCGGGTGCTGCCGTGGGCCGACCGCACCGCGTGGGTCCTGTGCGATCCCTACTTCGCCAGCGGAGCGCCGGTCCCGCTCGACGCCCGGCATCTGCTGCGCCGGCACCTGTCCGCCGCGCGTGAGCTCGGCTACGACTACCTCACCGGCCTCGAGGTCGAGTTCTACATCGTCGGTCGTGACGCCGGCCCGATCGACACCACGCAGATGCCGGCCCGGGCGCCGGGCGTGACCTCGATCGAGCCGGGCTACCAGTTCCTGGGGGAGTACCGGCAGGCGCAGCTCGAGCCCCTGCTCTCGGCCCTGCGCGACGCGCTGCTCGACGCCGGACTTCCGCTCCGGACGATCGAGAACGAATGGGGACCGGGGCAGATCGAGATGTCGTTCGGGCCGCTCACCGGCATCGGCTCGGCCGACGCGATGGTGCTGCTGCGCGCGGTGGCCAAGGAGATCTGCCATTCCCGCGGGCTGCTCGCGAGCTTCATGTGCTGGCCCGCGCTGCCAAACTTCTTCCCCAGCGGCTGGCACCTGCACCAGTCGCTGCTCGACGGGGCCGGCCGCAACGTCTTCGCGGCCGACGACGACCCGCTGTCGCCGGTGGGCCGGGCCTACGCCGCCGGGCTGCTGGAGCACGCCCGGGCGATGACCCTGCTGGGTACGCCGACCATCAACGGGCTGCGACGTTTCCGGCCCTATTCGTTCGCACCGGACCGGGTGACGTGGGGCCTGGAGAATCGCGGCACCCTGGTGCGGGTGCAGGGCTCGCCCGGCGACTCGAGCAGCCACCTCGAACTGCGGACCGGCGAGCCCGCGGCCAATCCCTACCTCTACCTCGCGTCGAGCCTCGCCGCCGGGCTCGACGGCATCCGCAACGACCTCAAGCCTCCTCCGATGGTGGAGGCCGACCCCTACGCCGTCGACACCGTCGCCCTCCCGCACACGATGGATGAGGCGGTGACGGCGTTCGAGGCCAGCGACTTCCTGCGGCGCGAGCTCGGCGAGCCGCTGACCCGATACCTGGCGATGATGAAACGCTCCGAGCTGGGCCGGTTCACCGAGGCGGTGGGCGAGCCCGGCGAGGCGGTCACGTCATGGGAGATGGACGAGTACTTCGAGACCTATTAGGCCAGGTACGCCGATGTCGCTTCAGCATGTGGTCCTGTTCCGGTTCCCGGAGCCGCTCGACGACGCCCAGGCCGGCGAGATGCGCGCCCTCGTGCAGGAATGGCCCGACCGCATCGGGGGCTTCGAGCGACTGCGCTTCGGCACCGACCTCTCCGACGGCGCCCGCGCCCGCGGCTACCAGTTCCTGCTGCTCACCGAACATCCCGATCAGGCCGGACTGACGGCATACCAGCAGCATCCGGTCCACCTCGCATTCGGGGACTGGGTGTATTCGCGCGGCTGCGAGGTCATCGCCTTCGACTACCAACTCGGGCCGGACACGGTCCTCATCTCATAACCTGCACCACCTGGAGGGGACATGACCACCGGAGCACTCGGCAAAGAAGCGCCGTCCCCGGATCAACTCAGTAAGGGCAGCCTCGGGACCTGGGACGCGGTGGCGATGGCCATCGCCGTGCTCTCACCGGCGATGGCGATGGCCTACAACACCACCGGCGTCGCGGCGACGGCCGGCGGCTCCACACCGTTGGCCGTGCTGCTGGGCGGCGTCGCCTGTTTGTGTCTCGCGTTCGTCGTCGTCGGGTTCACCCGGCGGATGGCATCGGCCGGATACGCCTACACCTACGCCAGCCGGTCGCTGGGACAGAGCACCGGGTTTCTGACCGGCTGGCTCTACACCTTCGGTTTCTTCTGCTTCGTGCCGATGACGATGGCCGGGAGTCGGCGGCTTCACCCGCGACCTGATCAAGAACGAGGTCTGGTCGAGCGAACCCGACTGGATGTGGTTCATCTACTTCCTCGTCGGGATGGCCCTCCTGATCTACCTCGCCGTGTTCGGCATCAAGCTGACCGCTCGCACCCAGTTGGTCGTCGGTGCGGTGACCGTGGCCGTCATCGTCGTGCTCGACGTAATCGTCACCGCCAAGGGCGGCAAGAACGGTCAGTCCCTGCAGCCGTTCACCTTCGGGCACACGCTTAGCGGCGGCTTCAACGGGATCTTCTACGGCATCATCCTCGGCGTCACGTCGTTCATCGGTTTCGAGAGCGCCGCCGTCCTGGGTGAGGAGACCCGAAACCCGCGCCGGGCCATTCCGCTGGCGACGATCGTTGCCGTGGTCTTCGCGATCGTCTTCTACGTCTGGACGACCTACAGCATGGCCATCGGCTTCGGCGTCAACAACGGTAAGGCCTGGGCGAGTGACCCGACCGCGCTCGCCACCACCGCGCAGGTCTATTCCGGGCACACGTTGTCGATCCTGATCTCCATCGCCGCGATTCTGTCCGCCTTCGTGGTCTGCCTTGCCTGCGCCAACGCCGCGGCCCGCACGATGTTCGCCATGGGCCGCGAAGGCACGTTGCCTGCGGTGTTCGGCAAAACGCACCCCGTCTACAAGACTCCGGTCAACGCGATCCTGGGAGTCGCCGCGGTCGCCACGGTCGTCGCCGCACTGATCGGGTTCTTCTGGGATTACGGCGGCGGACCCACCACCGTCTACTTCTTGATGGCGAGCATCGGGACCATCGCCATCATCCTCGTCTACATGGCGCTGTGCCTCGGTGGCGTGAGCTTCTTCCGGCGCCTCATGCGCAAGTGGAACCCGATCGTGCACGCCGTACTCCCGGCCATCGGCTTCGTCATCTTCGGGCTCGCCGTCTACGGCTCGATCTACCCGGGTGCTTTGCCGCCGATGCCCTACCGGATCGTGCCCTACGTCAACCTCGGCTGGTTGGCGCTGGGGATCGTGCTGCTGTGGTATCTGCGCACCAACCACCCGCAGCGGGTTGCCCAGATCGGGTCGATCCTCGGCGAGGAGGGCGGCGAGGTGGCCGGCACGCTCGACGAGGCGCCCGGCCCGAGCGGCGTGAAGCCGCCTGAACCGACTGCCGGCATGGCCAACCCCGACTAGCCGGCCCCGACTAGAGGAGCGGCCCTGATCGACGACCATCTCCATCCGTTCGGACTGCAGCCGACCGCGTGGGATCCGGGTGCACTGTCGCTCGATGTGGTCGCGGGCGAGGAGGGCCACCGGGCCGATGCCCCGCACCGGCTGACTGTCGAGTTGCTGGAGTCCCGGCTCGCGTCGCTGCTCGGGTGCCCGGCAGATCAGGTCGGTGCCGCGCGGGATGCGGCCGCCGCGGACTGGACCGCCTGGGTCCGGCGGCTCTTCGACGACGTGGCGCTCGAGGGGATGGTGATGGACCCGGCGTGGTCGGGGGTCGAGTTGCTCACGCCGTACGAAGAGCTCGCCGCCCGCCCGGTGTGGGAGCTGCAGCGGCTCGAGCCCGCCCTCGACGCCGCGATCGCCGACGGTGCCGGAGCGGGCGAACTGCTCGACGTCGTCGACACCGTGATGTCCGACGCCGCGTCGAGAGGGGTCGTCGGCTTCAAGACGGTCCTCGCCTACCGGACCGGGCTGGACGTCGACCCGACGGCCACCGTCGAGATGGCACAGCGCTCATTGGCGCGCACCGACCTGCCGGCCCGCGATCGCGGCAAGGCATTGCGGGACCTGGTGCTGCGCCGCGCCCTCGCGCGCTGCGCCGACCTGCGACTGCCGATCCAGATCCACACCGGATTCGGCGACAACGAGATCCGGCCGGAGCTGGCCAACCCCCTCCTGCTCGACCCGCTGCTACGCACCCCGGAGGGTGCCGCCGCCTCCGTCGTCCTGCTGCACGGCTCCTGGCCGTGGCACGACGCGGCCGGTTACCTCGCCGCCGTCCACCGCAACGTGTGGGCCGAGCTCTCGCTCGTCCAGTTGTTCGCGCCCGCGACCACCGCCGACCGGATGCTCCGGCTGCTGGAGGTCGCGCCCACCAGCCGGGTGCTCTTCGGCAGCGACGGGCACGGTATCCCGGAGTCGATCTGGTTCGGCTGCCGACTGCTGCACGACGCGTGGGACGCTGTCCGCGCCCGGCTGCGGGAGCAGGGGGCCGGCGAGAGCTGGCTCGACCGGGTCCACGGCATGGTCTTCGGCGGCAACGCGCGTGCGCTGTACCGGCTCGATCCGGTCACCCGTGCCGCTCCCGACGAGCGAAGGGATAGCGATGGTTGAGGTGCCGCCGTCGGCGCAGGCCGGCGAGGTCGTGCCGCCCGCGCAACTCGATGACGTGGACATCGCAATCCTCCGCCTGCTCAGCGCCAACGCGCGGCTGTCGCAGCGGCAGATCGCCCGCGAGATCGGGATGTCCCCGCCGTCGGTGGGGGACCGGCTGTCCCGGCTCGAGAAGTCCGGCGTCATCCGCGGCTACCGGGTGGATCTCGATTTCGGCGCCGTCGGCTACCCGCTCGTGGCCTACATCCTCATCGCCCTGCAAGGTGCACCCGAACCCGATCTCATCGAGCAGTTGCGGGACCTGCCCGAGGTGGAGGACGTCCACATCGTCACCGGTCCGCGCGATCTGCTGGTACGCATCCGGGTCCGGGATCACGAGCACCTGCGTACCGTGCTGCTCGAGCGGATCTGGACCGCGCCGGGCGTGGCCCGGGTCGAATCCTGCATCAGCCTGGGCGGGATGAAACCGCAGGTCTACAACGTCAAGCTGCTTGACGCCATCGCCGACCGGCCGGCCTGAGGTCGCGGTCAGATGCTGACCGGGTAGGCCGGCGCCGGGATCTTGGGGTTGACCCGCCGCTCGACGAAGATGCCGTGCCAGATCATCAGGATGAGCACCGTCCAGATCTTGCGGCTGTAGTCGTGCGGCCCGGCGCGGTGCGCCTCGAGCATGGCCGAGACGGCGGACTTGTCGAGCAGGTGATCGGTGCCGCTCTCGTCGATGATAGTGCGGGCCCAGTCGTAGAGCTCGTCGGCGAGCCAGTGCCGGATCGGCACCGGAAAGCCCAGCTTGCGACGCTGCAGCACGTGCGCCGGCACGACGTCGCGCAGCGCCTCGCGGAGTGCGTACTTCGTGGTGTCCGAGGTGATCCGCTGGTCGACCGGCAGCCGGGAGGCGACGTCGAAGACCTCCTTGTCCAAGAACGGCACCCGCAGCTCCAGGGAGTTGGCCATCGTCATCTTGTCGGCCTTGACGAGGATGTCGCCACGCAGCCAGGTGTAGAGGTCGACGTACTGCATCCGCGTGACGTCGTCGAGGTGCCGGGTGGCGGCGTAGTGCGCGGCGGTGACGTCGCGGTAGGAGACGGCGTCGTCGTAGCTGCGCAGGAAGCCCAGCTCGTCGTCCCGGAAGATCCTAGCGTTGCCGTAGTAGCGCTCCTCGATCGGGATCGAGCCGCGGCGCAGCAGGTCCTTGCCCCGCATCCCCTCCGGCAGACGGGTGGATAGCGCATGCAGCCCCCGCTTGACCGGCAGCGGCAGCGGCCGGAACGCCCGCAGGGACAGCGGCTCGCGGTAGATGTTGTAGCCACCGAAGAGCTCGTCGGCGCCTTCCCCGGACAGCACGACCTTGACGTGGCGCCGGGCCTCCTTGGCGATGAAGTAGAGCGGCACGAGCGCCGGGTCGGCGACCGGATCGTCGAGATACCAGACGATCAGCGGCACCGCCGCCGCGAACTCCTCAGGCGTGACGACTTTGGTGATGTGCGTGACGCCGATCGCCTGCGCGGACTCGGCCGCCACGTCGATCTCGCTGTAGCCGGGCCGCTCGAAACCTACGCTGAAGGTCAGCAGCTTCGGGTTGTACTGCTTGGCCAGTGCGGCGATCGCCGTCGAGTCGATGCCCCCGGACAGGAACGCGCCGACGGTGACGTCGGCTCTCATGTGTACCCGGACCGAGTCGTCGAGCACGTCGCGGATCTCCGCCCACCGCGCCCGCTGGTCCTCGACCGGCTCGGTGGGGAAGGTGGGCCGGAAGAACCGGCGGCTGGCCAGAGTGCCGTCGCCGCCGACGGTGAAGCAGGTCCCGCTCTCGATCCGGTGGATCGCCGAGTGCATCGTGGCCGGCTCCGGGACGTATTGCAGCGTGAGGTAGTGCTGGATGGCCCGGTGGTCGAGGGCGGCGTCGCCCTCGACGGCGTGGCCGCCGAGGGCGAGCAGCGACTTCTTCTCCGACGCGAAGAACGTTCCGCGCTCGTCCTGCATCAGGAAGAGCGGCTTGATGCCGAACCAGTCCCGCGCCCCGAACGCGGTGTGCTCGAGCGAGTCCCAGATCACGAAGGCGAACATCCCGCGCAGCTCGGTCACGCAGGCCTCGCCGAGGTACTTGTACGCCGCCAGGATCACCTCACCGTCGCCGTCGGTGGCGAAGGTCGCGCCGTACTCCTCGATCAGCCGGCGCCGCAGCTCGACGTAGTTATAGATCTCCCCGTTGAAAAGCATCCGGTAGCGGCCGTCGTCGTAGGGGAGCGGCTGGTGACTGTGTTCGAGGTCGATGATGGACAGCCGCCGGAACCCGAGGACGACGTCGTCGTCGCTCCAGGTCTCACCCTCGTCCGGTCCCCGGTGCCGGGACAGCTCCAGCGCCCGCTCGACGTCGGCCTTCAGGGCCGATGCCGAACCGCTGTTGCTCAGGTAGCCCAGAAGGCCGCACACGGGTGGATCACATCCGTTCTGCGTCGACGGTGGGTTCCGGCACAGTATCGCCGATCCGGCGGGTGCTCGGGACGTTCGGTGCCGGGGTCGCCCGGTCGGCCCCGAACCGTACGGGGGCGGTCCGGTCGAGTAGTCTTCGGCCGTCGGTAGCAGTGTGGGCGCCTCCCGGCGCCCCGTGTCGTCGAGAGAGGCTGACCACGTGCGTCACCGTGAGCGACCGCCCGGCGAGCGGGCGCCTCGACGGGGCCGGCTGGGCCGGTCCGGCCGCCTCGGCGTCATCCTCGGCCTGCTCGCCCTGGCCGCGACCGGATGTAGCTGGAGCGACCTGCCCCGGTGGGGCTGGCCCAGCGGCATCAGTCTGCAGGCCGAGCGGATGCTGCACCTGTGGGTCGCATCCTGCATCGCTGCGCTGATCGTCGGGTGCATCGTCTGGGGCCTGACCTTCTGGGTGATCATCTTCCACCGGAAGAAGGGCGACCAGCTCCCCAAGCAGACCAAGTACAACCTGCCCATCGAGTTGGTCTACACCGCCGTGCCGTTCGTCGCCGTCGCGGTGCTCTTCTACTTCACCGCGATCACCGAGAACTACGTCGACAAGGAGTCGAAGAACCCCGACGTCACGGTGACCGTGGTCGCGTTCAAGTGGAACTGGCAGTTCCGCTACGACCAGGAGCGCGACGTGGCCACCGGCCAGCCGGCCGACACCATCGGCACGTCCAACCAGATCCCGATCCTGGTCCTCCCGGTCGACCGGAGCGTGCTGATCAAGGAGCACTCCGACGACGTCATCCACTCCTTCTGGGTCCCGGAGTTGCTGTTCAAGCGCGACGTGATCCCGGGCCTGCACAACTCGTTCCAGATCAACATCACGAAGAAGGGCGCCTTCGTCGGGCGCTGCGCCGAGTTGTGCGGCACCTACCACTCGATGATGAACTTCGAGCTGCGGTCGGTCAGCCCGGCGGACTACCAGACCTATGTGAAGGTGCTCAGCAGGTTCGGCCCCAACAACCCACGCTACGACGACCGGCAGGCGATCGCGCTCGCCGCTATCGGGCAGCCGACCCAGGCGGTCACCACCCATCCGTTCCCGACGAACCGCACGCTCCGGCATGCCGGCTGAGGGGGCAGCATGAAGATCGAGACCTACATCTTCGGCGGCGTGTCGGTATTCCTCTTCATCATCGCGGCCATCTACGGCGTGTGGTCGGGGGATCCCACCGGCATCACCGCCCTGATCATCTCGGGCGGGTTCTGCGGGCTCATCGCGAGCTACTTCGGCTTCATCGCCCGCCGTATCGAGGCGCGGCCGGAAGACCGTGGTGACGGCGACATCGCTGAGGGGGCCGGCGAAATCGGGTTCTTCAGCCCGCACAGCTACTGGCCATTCGCGCTCGGCGTGAGCGCCTTCATCACCGCCATCGCGACCTCGTTCTGGGCGGGCCCGATCATGGCGATCGGCATCGTCTGCATCCTGGCCTCGACCGGTGGCCTGCTCTTCGAGTACTACATCGGCCAGAACCGGACCTGAGGACCAACCGGTCGCTCGGCCGGACGCCGCGCCAGGAAGCCACCGGGGTGTGTCGATTGGGGCTGTCCGGCCCTGTTCCGGCGCTGCGTCATACGTCACGCTTTTCGATAAGGGGGGCCTCGGGCGTTTGCCGGCAGGGACGTTGTTCCGCCCGAGACGGCGCGATGGACGGGCTTCCTGACCGTTTCCTGCCGCGGATGCCCGGTGCCGTCGACGCCGCCTGCACGGAGGAGACTCAGAGGTGGTCGAGTTCCTCCGCGCGGCGGAGATCCTTCGGCCGTCCCACCGCGCGACGCATCGCGATCAGGTCTTCGCGCCGCAGGTAACGGATCCGTACGCCGTCCCGGTCCGTGGTCGTCATCGACCGCCCCAGAAAATTACCCACGGGTAGCGCACCCCACGGGAGAGCCGGCGTGCAGCAGTCCCCGCTGACCCGGCTGGAGAAGAACTGGACCTTGGGGAGACGGCAGGCGTCGGGGCCGAGCGCCAGCGGTGCGGTGTTGTCGTCCGTGAGGCGGCACCCGGCGTCGGCGAATGCCGACGTGAGCGCGTGGATTCGGGCCGGATCCCCATCCCACAGCAGGTCGAGGTCACCGGTCAGCTCGACCGACCCGTGCAGGATGCCGGCCACCTGACCGATCACCACGGTCTCGGCGCCGGAGCGATCCAAGGCCCCGAGCAACGGGAACGGATCGAAGCCGAGCGCACCGTCGGTCCCGATGGCGCCGACGTCGTCGTCGGCCTCGTCGTGCGTCCGTCCCGCTGCCTGCCGGTCCCTGTTACCTGCCGAATCCGCCGTACCGCCGCGTGCAATCGTTCCGCGGCACCGTCGGGGATCCGGTGCGCGGACGACACCGCAATCACCGCCCGGCGGCCGCGACGATGTGTCCCAGCTCGCCGCCCTCAGCCGTCCGCCAGCGCACGGTCTCGGCGAGAACATCCAGCCGGTCGGCGACCTCGGCCAGGCTGGACTGGCCGCGCCGCCACCGGGCCGCGCGCCACAGCATCGAGCCCGTGGCGCGGATCAGGATCAGGTCGGGCAGGGCGGCCAGCTCGGCAGCAGTCAGCCGCTCACCCCAGGCACCGCCGCGGGCCACGGCAGCCGCCCGGCGCGGCCAGCCCGGCCCGTGCGCCGCACCGGAGAGGGCCAGTGCCACGGTCAGGTCGATGGCCCGGATCCAGTAGCCGGCCATCTCGAAATCCAGCACCCCGGTCACCGCCCCGGTGTCCGGACTGATCAGCACGTTGGACGCGGCCAGGTCGGCGTGCACGACCTGGGTCGGCAGCCGCCCGGACATCCCCGCCCAGGCCGCGACCGCCCGGTCCGCGCCGGCGCGGAGAACGTCAACCCGCTCCGCGGGCAGCCCGGCCGCCGTCAGGTCCCGGGCCAGCCCGGCCACGTCGGGGAGCGCCTGGAACGGGCCGTCCTGCCAGTCGTGTGGCGTGTCCTGCGACGGAACGGTGGCCAGCGCGTCGCTCAGGTCGGCGGCGGCCCGGCCGAGCCCTTCCAGCGCTGCCTCCTGGCTGAGGTCGGGCCGGACGCCCGGAATCCACTCGCACAGGGTGGCCGGGCCGTCGGGAGTGTCGGCGACGGTGCTGCCGTCCGGCAGCGGGACGGGTGCGGGCACCGCGAACGGCAGGCCGGCCCGCGCCAACCGGGCCAGCAGCCGGTGCTCGGCCTGGACCTGGACCGCGGTCAGGTTCTGGCTGATCCGCAGGGACCAGCGGTGATCCCCGGCGGTCACCGTCAGGGTGCGGTTGTTCGTGCCGCATCCGGTGAACGCCACGGCCGCGCCGGCCGGGATGCCCCATCGGGCCAGGAGCTTCGCTACCGGCTCGCTCGGCTGGCGCAGGTCGTCCACGCGCCGATCCCGTCGCGGCGCCCCGCCCTAGGCCTCGGGCGGGGTCGGCCGGCCGGCCAGCTCCTTGCCGGACTCCTTCTCGGGCGCCTCGATCGCAGGTCTGTCCGGCCCCTCCGGCCCGGGCAGCTCGCCGACCGGTCGGAAGAATCCGACGATCCGGCGACCGACGCCGCCGAAGGTGTTCATCTTCTTCGGGACCGGGGTGCCGGCGTACTGCAGGACACCGTGACCGTGTTCGTCGACCGGGCCGAGCGGCTGGTGCACCTCGATGAATTCGCCCGAGGGCAGCCGCTTGATGATGCCCGTCTCGATCCCGTGTTCGAGGATCTCGCGGTCGTGCCGCTCGAGACCGAGACAGAGGCGATACGTCACCCAGTAGGCGATCGGCGGGAGGAGCACGATCCCGATCCGGCCGATCCACGTCGTCGCGTTGAGGCTGATGTCGAACTTGTCGGCGATGATGTCGTTGCCGCCCGAGCCCCAGAGCACGATGTAGAACGCGATCGACATCGCGCCCAACGCCGTCCGGACCGGGACGTCACGCGGCCGCTGCAGCAGGTTGTGGTTCGCGTGATCCTTGGTCAGCTTCGCCTCTAAGAACGGATAGGCGAACAGGATCCCGGTGAGGATCCCGGGGAGCACCACGGTCGGCCAGAAGATCGACGGGATGGTGTGGGTCGGGAAGTGCGTCTCCCAGTCCGGCCACAATCGGGTCGAGCCGTCGAGGAAGCCCATGTACCAGTCCGGCTGCGATCCGGCACCGACCTGGGACGGCGTGTAGGGCCCGAACAGCCAGATCGGGTTGATCTGCACCAGACCGCCGAGCAGGGCGACCACCCCGAAGACGATCATGAAGAAGCCGCCGGCCTTGGCGCCGTACGTCGGCATCACCCGCTCGCCGATCACGTTGCGCTCGGTGCGGCCGGCCCCCGGGAACTGGGTGTGCTTCTGCTTGACGATGAGCGCTAAATGGACCGCGATCAGCGCCAGGATGATCCCGGGGATGAGTAAGACGTGCACGATGTAGAGCCGGCCGATGATCTCCGTGCCGGGGAAGGTGCCACCGAAGACCAGGTAGTAGAGCCAGGTGCCGACCACCGGGATGGACAGGATGATCGCGCTGGCGATCCGCAGCCCGGTGCCGGACAGCAGGTCGTCGGGGAGCGAGTATCCGGCGAAGCCCTCGAGAATTCCCAGCCACATCAGCATGACGCCGATCAGCCAGTTGGTCTCGCGAGGCTTGCGAAACGCGCCGGTGAAGTAGATCCGCAGCATGTGGGTGATGATCGCGGCGACGAACAGCAGCGCCGCCCAGTGGTGGATCTGCCGGATGATCAGGCCACCGCGGACGTCGAAGGAGATCTTCAGCGTCGAGCTGTAGGCCCGCGACATCTCGATCCCGCGCAGCGGCGTGTAGCTGCCGTCGTACTTCACGTCGCCCATCGAGGCGTCGAAGAAGAACGTCAGGTAGGTGCCGGTGAGCAGCAGGATGATGAACGAGTAGAGCGCGATCTCCCCGAGCATGAATGACCAGTGGTCGGGGAACACCTTGTTGAGCTGGCGGCGGATCGGGCCGGCAGCGGTGAAGCGCTCGTCGACCCAGTTGCCCGCCTTCGCGGCGGGGCTCACCGCATTACGCCGGCGGCGGGTGCTGACGGTGCCGGTCATCGTGCGGTCTCAGTCATTGGGGCGCTCCCAGAAGGCTGGGCCGATGGCTTCACGGTAGGGGCCGTCCGCGATGAAGTATCCCTCGTCATCCACGGTGATGGGTAGCTGCGGGAGCGGCCGCGCGGCCGGTCCGAAGATCGGCTTTGCGTCGAGGAGTACGTCGAACTGCGACTGGTGGCAGGGGCAGAGCAGCCGGTTGGTCTGCTGCTCGTAGAGCGACACCGGGCAGCCGGCGTGGGTGCAGATCTTGGAGAAGGCGATGTAGTCGCCCCACATGAAGCCGCTCTGTCCCTTGCGGGCCTTGACCTGCTGGCCCGGGCGGAGCCGGATCAGCATGGTCGGCGTGTCGGCAGCGGTCGTCCCGCCGGGCACGTTGGGGAAGACGGTGGCCAGGGAGCCCGGCTGCATGTCCTGCGGGCGGATCGGCCGGCCGTCGACCTGCACCATCCGCACACCCTTCTTCCAGGGGGTGCGGAACAGCTCCCCGCGCGGCTTGATGATCAATCCGCCGAGCGGGAAGATCGCCATCAGCCCGAGAGCGCCGGCTCCGAGCCCGATCGAGCGCCTCAGCATCGACCGCCGGGCGATCCCGGTGTCGGCGATGCCCTCGGTGATGGTGGCGGCGGTGGTCTGCCGGTCGAACTCGTCGGAGGCGCCGTCGTGGCGGTCCTGGACGACCTCCTCCTCGGGCATGAGCTTCTTGGCCCAGAGGATCGCGCCGATGCCGACACCGAACAGCGCCACGCCGAGGCAGACGCCGAGGGCCGGGGTGAACCACGCGTAGCCGGCGTTGTCGCCGAGCTTGAACTGCCACGGCACCACGATGTAGACGACCATGAAGCCGACGGCGCCGAGGAATGTGAGCAGGAACATGGCCGAGACCTGGCGCTCGGCCCGGCGCTCCAGCGCGGTGCCCGGCACCGGGAACCGCTCGCGCCGGTGCACGATGTGGATGCCGTCGACGTCCGCGCCGACGCGCATCTGCTCCTCGGGCGACATCCGGGCGAGTTCTTCTTCGGTGGGTGGCTGCTGGGTCATGACTTGGCTCCGATCCACAGCACCACGAACAACAAGCCGACGATGCCGACGACCCAGATCACCAGTCCTTCGGGCACCGGGCCGAGCCGGCCGATCCCGGCACCGCCCGGGTCGGACTCGGTCTTGACGCTCTGGACGTAGCTGATGATCTCGCGCTTCTGGGCCGGGGTGATCTGGTTGTCCCCGAACACCGGCATGCTCTCCGGGCCGGAGAGCATCGCGGCGTACATCACCCGGTCGGTGGCGGTGCCCAGTCCGGGAGCGTTCTTGCCCGACGAGAGCGCACCCCCCTTGCCCGCGAGGTTGTGGCACGACGCGCAGTTGAGCCGGAACAGCTCACCGCCGGCGCCGATGTCGCCGCCGCGCAGGTTGCCGGACGGCAGCATCGGGCCGCCGCCGTTGGCCTGGACGTAGGCGGCGAGCTGCTCGGTCTCCGCTTCGTCGAACTTCGCCGGGTGTACGTCGGCCTGCGCCCCCTGCTGCGCGAGGGGCATCCGGCCGGTCCGGACCTGGAAGTAGACCGACGCCGCGCCGACCCCGATCAGGCTCGGTCCGCGGTTCTTCACACCCTGCAGGTTGGCGCCGTGGCAGGTGATGCAGGTCTGGTCGAACAACTGCTGGCCCTTGCGGACGTTCAGGGCGGCATCCGCGGCCGGTGCGGCGTCGCCGTGCGGGGCCAGCGCGGCGTAGACCGTGCCGATCGCACCCAGCGCGATGACGAGCGCCGCGACGCCGGAGAGCCGGCGGAGCACCGAGCGTCGCCGCCGGCCGGGCCGGCGGGACGGGGAGGCCTTCGTGTCGGTCATCGGAGCACCCTGCTGCGGTTCCCGTCGGTGAGGTGGTCGGTGGAGTTGTGGCGGCGACCCGCGCTCGCGGGGACACTCGCGCCCGTCATTGGATCAGATAGATCGTGACGAAGAGCCCGATCCAGACGACGTCGACGAAGTGCCAGTAATAGGAGACCACGATCGCGCTCGTCGCCTGCGCCGGGGTGAACCGGCCGAGCGTCGAGCGGATGAGCAGGAAGACGAAGGCCAGCAGGCCGCCGATCACGTGCATCCCGTGGAAACCGGTGGTGATGTAGAAGACCGAGCCGAACCCGGAGGCGGACATCGTCGTACCTTCGTGGATCAGCATCCGGAACTCGTTGGCCTGGCCGAGGACGAACGCCAGACCCATCACGAAGGTGATCGAGAACCACCGGCGCAGTCCGAAGACGTCGCCCTTCTCCGCCGCGAAGACGCCGAACTGGCAGGTCACCGACGAGAGCACCAGGATCGTGGTGAAGATCAGCGCGTAGCCGATGTCGAGCTTCGTCGGCGGCTCGGGCCAGTTGTTCGAGTGCGCCGCCCGCACGGTGAAGTACATCGCGAACAGCCCGGCGAAGAACATCAACTCCGAGGACAGCCACACGATCGTGCCGACGCTGACCATGTTGGGTCGGGTCAGCGAATGGACGCGTGTCGAGTCGAACGTCCCCCGCTCGGCGGGGCCGGGCTCGATGTTCGTCGCCGTTGTCACGGCGTCATTATGGCCCCAGGGTCGGGTGGCCGCGGGGGAGGCCCCCCGTAGCGAATTGGCTGCAAACTGTCCTCCATTTGGCCGTTGACCTCTTTACTCCGGGCGGCCTAGAGTCTCGTCGTCTATTCGCGGCCGTCAGGCGGGGGAACGGCCCGGTCGAGGAGGCTACGTGCCTGTTGGAAGCCGTCCCGTCGGAGTCAACCGAAGGCCCCTGCGCCGCGTTCTCGGCGGGGACCGGGTGTGTCAGGTCTGCTCAGAGCGCCTGTCGACCTATAACCCGGGCCCGAACTGCTTCGCCCACTCCCGGTCCCCGATGATGCGGACCGAGCCCCTTCCCGCTCGCTGATCGAGCCGCGGGCCGGTCGGCCCGGGGCGCTCGCTAGGATCGCTGCGTCAACTTCCGCGCCTTCTTATCGGGAGCCCGTGCATGAGCACCGCGACCAGCCGCGGAAATCACACCGTGGTCGTTTTCAGCCACGACGCCGGGGTCCGGGAGCGCATCCGGACCGCGGTCGGGCGCCGACCGGCGCCGGACCTCGGCCGGATCGACTACATCGAGTGTGCGACCGGCTCCGAGGTCGTCGACGAGGTGGATGCCGGCGGCATCGACCTGTTGATCCTCGACGGCGAGGCCCAGCCCACCGGTGGGATGGGGATCTGCCGGCAGGTGAAGAACGAGATCACCGACTGCCCGCCGGTCTGCATCGTCATCGGCCGCCGGGACGACCGGTGGCTCGCGACCTGGTCGCAGGCCGACGCCACCATCACGCACCCGGTCGACCCGGTCACCGCGGCGTCGACCGTGGCCGGCCTGCTGCGCGACCCGGCCGGCAGCATCGCGACCGGGTGAGCTCGCGGTGAGCGGTACGCCGGGTGCGGCCCGGCCCCGCACCTGGCCGACGCTGCTCGCCGCCCTCCTCGACGGGCACTCGCTGACCGCGGACGACACCGCGTGGGCGATGTCGGAGATCATGTCGGGCGAGGCGACGCCGGTGCAGGTGGCCGGGTTTGCGATCGCGCTGCGCGCGAAGGGCGAGACGGCCGATGAGGTCGCCGGACTGGCCACCGAGATGCTGAACCGCGCCGCGCCGGCGGTGGTCACCGGCCGCACGGTCGACATCGTGGGCACCGGCGGGGACCGCTCGCACACGGTGAACATCTCGACGATGGCGGCGATCGTCGCGGCCGCCGCCGGGTCTCGCGTCGCCAAGCACGGCAACCGCGCCGCGTCCTCGACCTGCGGCGCCGCCGATCTGCTCGAGGAACTCGGGGTCGTGATCGACCTGGCCGGACCGGGCGTGTCGCGCTGCGTCGACGAGGTCGGCATCGGCTTCTGTTTCGCGCCGACCTTTCATCCGTCCTATCGCCACACCGCCGCGCCCCGGCGCGAACTCGGCGTCGGCACGGTCTTCAACTACCTCGGCCCGCTGACCAACCCGGCCCGACCGACCGCCGAGGCCGTCGGCTGCGCCGACCCGCGGATGGCCGCCGTGCTGGCCGGCGTACTCGCCGACCGGGGCACCACCGGCCTGGTCTTCCGCGGCGACGACGGCCTCGACGAGCTGACCACCACGACGACGTCGCGGGCCTGGCTGGTGGGCGAGGGCGAGGTGGAGGAGGCCGTCGTGGACCTGGGGGCGCTGGGGATCCCGGCGTGCGAGCCGGCGGCGCTGCGTGGCGGCGACGCCCCCTACAACGCCGCGGTCGCGCGGGCCGTCTTCGCCGGTGAGCACGGCCCGGTTCGCGACGCCGTACTGCTCAATGCGGCGGCCGCGATCGCCGCCCACGACGGCATCTCGGGCTCGCTCGACGACGCCCTGCGGGCTGGGCTGGTCAAGGCGGCGGAGGCGGTCGACTCCGGCTCGACTGCCCTGCTGCTGGACCGATGGGCCGCCGCGTCGCAGGCGGCCGCCGCCGACGCCTGACCACTCCTCGATCCGTCGAGCCGCCCCATGATCAAGAGGGGATTCGTACGGCGTTTCGTACCGGAATCCCCTCTTGATCATGGGAGGGGCGGCGGGTCAGGCGTCGTCGAGGCCGATCGAGAAGGCCTGCTCGAGGTCGTGCCGGCTGTAGGCCCGGAACGCGATGTGGGTGTCGGTGTCGCGCACCCCGGGCACCTTGTTGATCCGGCCGGCGATGACGTCGGCGACCTCGTCGTACTCGCGTACCCGGACGACGGCGATCAGGTCGACGTTGCCGGCCACGGAGTAGACCTCACTGACGCCGGGGATGTCGGCGATGGCTTCGGCGACCTCGGGGATGGACTCGGTCGCGGCGTTCACCATGACGATCGCGGTGATCACGGGCGTGGCTCCTCATGCTCGCGGCGGGTCCGGATGCAGAGGATGCTAGTCGCATGAGCCAGGCACAGTTCGCTGCCGAGACAGGGACCGACGGTCGGTGGGTCCGCCAGCGCAACGCGTTCACCGACCGGGTGACCGCCGACGGCTCGAGCGGGTATCCGGTGCAGCCCGGCCGCTATCACCTGATCGTGTCGCTCGCCTGCCCGTGGGCGCACCGGTCGATCATCGTCCGGCGGCTGCTCGGTCTCGACGACGCGATCTCGATGACCGTGGTCGACCCGATCCGCGACGAGTCGGGCTGGCGCTTCGGCCTGTCTCCCGGCGGCCGGGATCCGGTCACCGGCGCGGAGTATCTGTCCGAGCTCTACCTCAAGACCGATCCCGGGTTCCGCGGTCGATGGACCGTGCCCGCGTTGTGGGACCGGCAGACGGAGCGGATCGTCAGCAACGACTACCCGCAGCTCACGCTCGATCTCGAGACCGAATGGGCCGCGCTCCAGCGTCCCGGCGCCCCCGACCTCTACCCGGAGGAGCTTCGCGCCGAGATCGACGCGGTCAACGACGTCGTCTACGCCGACGTCAACAACGGTGTCTACCGGTGTGGTTTCGCGACCAGTCAGGGGGCGTACGACGACGCCTTCGACCGGCTGTTCGCCCGGCTCGATTGGCTGTCCGAGCGGCTGGCCGGGCAGCGCTACCTGGCCGGCGACCGGCTCACCGAGGCCGACGTGCGGCTCTTCACGACCCTGGTGCGCTTCGACGCCGTCTATCACGGCCACTTCAAGTGCAACCGGAACAAGATCACCGAGATGCCGGTGCTGTGGGCCTACGCCAGAGACCTCTTCCAGACGGAGGGCATCGGCGAGACGGTCGACTTCGACCACATCAAACGGCACTACTACGCCACGCACGCCACCATCAACCCGACCCGGATCGTGCCGCGCGGCCCGGATCTGTCCGGCTGGGCCACGCCGCACGGCCGGGACGCGGCGTTCCCGGCCGCGACCACACGCTGACGTCGGCTCAGACGGAGGCCCGCGCGGGCCGCGTCTCGAGCGCCAGCCGGCGTCGGTCGGCGAACGGCGCGACCGTCTCGCGCCCCGCCTCGGCCTGCGCGAGGAAGTGCCGCAAGGCGCCGGCGCCATAGGCGGGGCAGACCCACGGCCGCGACCCGCGCACCAGCCGGGTGCCGGGCCGCTCCAGCCAGCGCAGCACGCACTCGGTCTCTTCGGCGGTGGCGGCCGGAAGGGGACCGCAGCCGGGCAGGACGGTCTCGGCGGAGGCCTGCAACGCCTCGACGTAGGGCATGGGCGCGGCGCCCACCGGTGCGACGCCCGCGGCGACCAGCCGACCGTGCCGGATCACCGACAGCTCCCAGCCGCCGTGACCGTCCGGTCGGGCCGCGACGATCTCGGGGATTCCGGTGAGCGCGGCGAGCCGCTGCAGCCGGGCGCAGGCGCGGACGAACGCGGCCAACCGGTCGCGGACCCCGGCCGCGTCCTCGTAGCGGTGGGCCGCCGACAGGGCTTCGATCCGGGCCATCAGCGGGGCCACCAGGGGTCGCACGTCGCCGGCCACTGCCGCGCGGAACGCCGCGACGTGGCGGGCGTAGTGCTCGACGCTCTCCCGGCTTTCGCACGGCGCGCCGCAGCGCCCCATCTCGGCCAGCGCGCAGGCGCGACGTCGCGGATGGCGCGGCAGCCGGCCGCCGCATTGCCGCAGGGGCAGTGCTTCCAGCACGGCGGTCATCGCCAGCTCCGCGGTGCGCCGGGACCCGAACGGGCCGAGATAGGCGCACTCGTCGGCCCGCACCGACCGCACGATCGCCAGCCGCGGGAACGGTTCGACCGTGAGCTTCAGCCAGGCCGCCCGCTCCGGAAAGCGCGACCGCCGGTTGTAGCGCGGCTTGTGCTCGGCGATCAGGCGCAGCTCCCGCACCTCCGCCTCGAGCCCGTGGGCGCACACGATCGGGTCGACCCGCTCGGCGATCCCGACCATCTCGGCCATCCGCGAGCGCGACTCGCTCGCGACGAAGTAGGAACGCACCCGGGTGCGGATGTCGCGGCTCTTGCCGACGTAGAGCGGCCGGCCCTGACCGTCGCGGAAGATATAGACGCCGGGCTTGCGGGGGAGCGGCTCGGCGAGGTAGCGCTTGCGGCGCTGCGCCTGACTCACCTGATGGGTGAAGGTGCGCAACTCGTCCAGTGACTGCACCCCGAGCGGACCGAGCCGCTCGATCAGAGCATGGAGTACGTCGACGGTCGCGCGGGCGTCGTCGAGCGCCCGATGGGTGGGGGTGGTGCGCGCGCCCAGCCGGGCGGCGAGGGTCGCCAGCCGACAGTTGGGGACCTCGTCGCGGGTCAGCACCCGCCGGGCGAGCACGGCCGTGTCGACCGACCGGAACGCCGGCCAGGGATAACCCGCCCGCGCGCAGGCGACCCGCAGGAACCCGAGGTCGAACGGCGCGTTGTGGGCGACGAGCACCGTGCCGCGGGCGAACTCCAGGAACGCCGGCAGGGCCGTCTCGATCCGCGGTGCGCTGGCCACCATGGTCTCGGTGATTCCGGTGAGCACCGAGATGAAGGGCGGAATCCCGCAGCCGGGGTCGACGAGGGTGGCGAACTCGCCGAGCACCTCGCCGCCACGCACCTTGACCGCACCGATCTCGGTGATCGCACAGTCGTTCGCCGAGCCGCCGGTGGTCTCGAGGTCGACCACGACGAAGGTCACCTCGCGCAGCGGCTCACCCAGCTCATCGAAGGACGCCTGGACGAACGGTCGACCGACCCCAGAGGTGGTCGGTGCGCTCATGTCGGCGACGCTAGGCGCCGGGTACGACGAAACCACGCTGCCGCGCCGCGGTCGGTCCGGACGGGTGCCGGGCCGCGTCGGGGCCACAGGATGTGCGCGACGCAACTACCCTCGGAGCCACGAACGATCCGGAGGTTCCGCGTGCCCGTGCCTGAAACCGAGTCTGTCGAGGACCCGTGTCGGCAGTGACCGACGAGTGCTCGACCGTGCTACCCGAGCCGGTGCGGGCTCGGGTGGTGGCGCTCGCCTCGGAGACCCTCGGGCAGCTACCCCCGGACGAGATCCCCCCGACCCTGCGGGCGGCGGCGCGGTTCACCCCGGCCAAGCGGGCGCGCCTCGCCAGTAGCCTGCTGGCCGCCGCGCTCGAGACCCTGCCGCAGTTCCGGGAGCGGGTGATCGAGCACGCGCAGAACGCCGTACCCGCGGTGGTCGACGCACTCAAGAATGGCGGCCCGCCGCCGGCGGCCGACCCGATCGAGGTCGCGGCGCTCTCCTACATCCTCCGGTCCGACGATTGGGTGGCCGACGTCGACCGCGCCCGCGAGGCCGTGCGGGAACGGGCCGAGGAGGAGTCGTCCCGCGAGCGGGACCAGACCGTCGAGCGGCTGCAGGACGAGACGGCGCATGCCCGCGAGCGGCTGCGCCAGGCCCGGGAGGAGGCCACGGCCGCGCGCGCCGACGTCGAGGCGCTGCGCCGTACGGTCCGCAGCCTGACCGGGCAGATGCGGCGCGCCGAACGCGAGCGGGACGAGGCGTTGGCGGCCGGCGAGGCACAACGACAGCGGTCCGACGCCGTCGAATCCGACACCGCCGCGGAGTTGCGCCGGCTCCGCGGCAGGGTGGAGGAGCTGACCCGGGCCGCAGATAACGCCCGACGGAGTACGCGGGCCGCGCGGGACGCCGACGACGCGCGGCTGTGGCTTCTGGTGGAAACGCTTTCCGGCGCCGCGCGTGGGCTTCGCGAGGAGCTCGGACTCAGCCCGACCGAGCGGCGGCCGGCCGACGACGTCGTCACCGGCGACCCGGCGACCGGTGCCACCTACGGCGGCGGTCCGGTCGACCTCGACCGGCTACTTTCCCTGCCCCGCGTGCACCTGGTCGTGGACGGCTACAACGTGACGAAGACCGGGTACGGCGACCTGCCGCTCGCCGACCAGCGCAACCGGCTCACCAGTGGGCTCGGAGGCGTCGCGGCACGGACCGGAGCCGAGGTCACCTGCGTCTTCGACGGGGCGCGCCGCCCGCCGGTCATGCCGAAGGCCCCTCGGGGGGTGCGGGTGCTCTTCTCCGACCCGGGGGAGTTGGCCGACGACGTCATCGCCCGCCTCGTGGCTGCCGAGCCCGCCGGTCGACCGTTGGTCGTCGTGTCCTCCGACGCCGAGGTCGCCGCCGCGGCGCGTAGGTCGGGCGGCTACCCGGTGCCCGCAGCGGCTCTGGTGGAGCGCCTCGACCGGGGCTGAGTCGTAGTCCGCCGAAATTGTCGGTGCCTGCTTCTACGGTCGCCCTACCGGTCCCACACGGTGGCCGCGAGAAGGGTGGTGCCCGATGCTCATCGACTGCGACGAGTGCGCGATGCGGAACGTCGCCTGCGACGACTGCGTCGTCAGCGTACTGCTCGGCCCACCGGACGCGACCTCCGACCAGCCGAGCGTCGACCACGGCATCGGGCCGCCGGAGATCGCCTGGGCCCGCAGCGTCGTCCAGCACAGCGGGGTCGCGTTGGACCCTGCCGAGCGGACCGCCATCGCCAACCTCATCGAGGCGGGCCTCATCTCGTCGCTGCACGTGGCGTACGTCACACACAATCACGGAAAGCGTGTGCCGAGTAGTAGCGATGAGGCGACGGAACGTCGCCATGCGGTCGGTTGATCGGGCGGATTCCCGCCAGATCACAGATTGATGGCAAAACCGTGCTGGGGAATGTTGTCGAATCAACCTCGGGCCCCCTAATCTGTCCGGGACCTTTACCGGATGTCTGTCATCGGCCAGCGATGACACCGGAAGGTCACCGCCGAGTTGAGATCCGACGTCCGTCGGATATTGAGCCGGGGACCCACGCACCATTGGGGTGAATCGACGTCGCAGCTGCGATGTCGTAGGGCAGCTTCCCAGCCCGAACCCGTCAGCTAACCCGGTAGGCGGTCTGCGAGGAAGAAGGAGAGCCGCCGTCCGTGGCGCCCTCACGACACATCCGTAGACCTGTCCAGATCGCAGCCGCAATGGTGGCCGCCGTACTCGTGGTGTTGACCTTCCAGGGCACCAGTGGCGCGGCACCCGGCCCTACTCACACCCCGAAGACCTCGACGCAGGCGCGGGCGCAGATCCTCGCCCTGGGCCGCAAGCTCGACGCGACCAGCGAGAAGTACAACGCCGCCCGGATCACCCTGGCTAAGCGTCAGCGCGAGGCCGCGGCAGCGCGAGCCGAGGTCGCCCGCGTCAACGCCCGGCTGCGCACCCTGGAGGGCGAGGTCAAGACCATCGCCGTCTCCTCCTACCAGAGCGGTCAGCTCGGTGCGTTCTCGTCGTTCGTCGGCAGCAAGTCGCCGCAGGCGTTCCTCGACAAGCTGAGCGCGCTCGACATGATCTCGCACAAGCAGGCGAGTGTGCTGAGGTCGCTGTCGGCGGCGAAGGTCCAGGCACAGAAGGCGCAGCAGGCCGCGGCGCGTGCCGTGTCCGCTGCCCGCAAGACGACCGCCGAGCTGAAGAGCACCAAGGCGTGGATGGTCACGAAGATGGCCAGCCTGCACTCGCTGCTCGCCCGGCTCACCGCGAAGGAGCGAGCGGCGATGTTCGCCGCCCAGCAGCGCGCGGCGGCCGCCAAGGCACGGGCCGCGGCAGCGGCCCGGCAGGCCGCGGCCGATCGGGCCAGCCGGGCCATGGCCCGGCAGGCACCGCAGGCTGATCCAGCTCCGGCTCCGGTCGCCCAGCCGGCGCCGAGGCCGGCCCCTCAGCCGGCACCGGTCGGGTCGTCGAGCAAGGCGGCGACCGCGGTCCAGACGGCCATGGCGCAGCTCGGAAAGCCCTACGTCTGGGGCGCTGCGGGTCCGGATTCCTTCGACTGCTCAGGTCTGATGGAATACGCCTGGCAGGCCGCCGGAGTGAGCCTTCCGCACTCGAGCTCCGCGCAGTACGACGTCGGCACCCATGTCTCCGAGAGCGAACTGCAGCCCGGCGACCTGGTGTTCTACTACAGCCCGATCAGCCACGTGGGCATGTACATCGGCAACGGCAAGATCATCAACGCGCCGGAGCCTGGTGACGTCGTCAAGATCGTGGGCGTCAACGACGCGCCGTACGCGGGAGCAACGCGGGTCGGCTAGCGGTTTCCAATCGTCGGAGGGTCGCGGTGGGTGAGGCACCGCGGCCCTCCGATGCTGTGCTGCGCCGGGCCTCGAGGTCGCTCGGACCGGCCGGCCGGGGAGCGAGATCGACGTACCATTCCCACGTGAGCAGCAGGGGGGATTTCGTGGCTCGTCGGCGTCGGCTGGTCGTGATTCTCGCTGCGCTGATCGTGCTCGAACTCTTCGGCGGGGCGGCGGCCCTGCAGCGTGGTGCCCATCCGGGGAGCGGGTCGACGTCGTCGGCAGGACCGACGAATGCGCCCAGCCCGCGGATCGATCCGCGGCCGACAACTCCGGTCTCCGGTGGCGCCACCGCCAGTACGCCGGCCGCGGCCGCCCGCGCGCTGCTGGCCCGACGCGCCGATGCGGTGCTGCACCGTGATCGGGCCGCCTTCCTGTCCACCGTCGATCCCCGTCAGCCCGCACTGCGGGCGGCGCAGGGGCGGCTGTTCGACAACCTTGCCCGCGTGCCGTTGTCGGCGTGGAGCTACCGGCTCGACCCGTCCTCCGGGTTGTCGGTGACCGGGGCTGCGTTGGCGCGCTACCACGACAAGGTCTGGGCCGCCGAAGCCGACCTGAGCTACGCCTTGCGCGGAGGCGATCCGACGCCCACCGATCGACCGCAGTATCTGACGTTCGTCCGCCGCGGCCAGTCCTGGTACTACGCGAGCGAGGACGACTTCGCCGCCCAGGGCAAGCCGTCCTGGCGCGGGATATGGGACTACGGACCGGTCGTGGTCGCCCGCGCGCACGACAGTCTGGTCCTCGCGCACCCGGCGCACGCCAAGCAGGCGGCCGCTCTTGCGCAGGATATTCAGCGCGCCATCCCCGAGGTGAACGCGGTGTGGGGTACCGGCTGGGCCGGGCGGGTCGTCGCGCTGCTGCCGAACTCCACCCAGGAGATGACCCGCCTGATCGGCGGAAATCTCGACCTCGAACACATCGCCGCCGTCGCGACCGCGGACTACACCGATACCGACACCGGGGTGGTGCGCGGTCAGCGGATCGTGGTCAACCCGACGACGCTTGCGACCCTGGGGAGCGTGGCCGGCCAGGTCGTGCTGCGCCATGAGATCACGCACGTCGCGACGCGGGCCGCGACCGGCGCCGCCACCCCGACCTGGTTGGCCGAGGGATTCGCCGACTACGTCGGCTACCGGAACAGCGGCGTACCGGTGCAGCTCGCGGCCCGCGATCTGCGCGCCGAGGTCCGGGCCGGTACGCTCCCGCTCACGCTGCCCGACTACAAGGACTTCAACGGTGCGAATCCACGGCTGTCCGCGGTGTATCAGGAGTCGTGGATGGCCTGCCGTCTGATCGCTCGCGACGCCGGTGAGCCCGGACTGGTGCGCTTCTACCGGTTGGTCGGGCGCGGTGCGGGCAACCCGATCGCGGTCGTCGACCGTGCCCTGCGCGCGGTGCTCGGGATCGGCTACGACGATTTCGTCGTTGCGTGGCGGGCCGACCTCGCGTCGGAGCTGTCGTGAAGACGCTCATCGTCACCAACGACTTCCCCCCGCGGGCAGGCGGGATCCAGACCTTCGTCCTGGAGTTGGCGATCCGGCAGCCGCACGATTCGGTCGTGGTCTACGCGCCGCGCTGGCCGGGCTCGGATGCCTTCGACGCCCGCCTGCCGTTCCCGGTCGTCCGCCATCCCGGTCGCCTCATGCTGCCGGTGCCGTCGGTCGGCCGCCGGGCGGCCGAGATCGCCCGCGCGGAGCACTGCACGTCGGTGTGGTTCGGCGCGGCGGCTCCGTTGGGCCTGCTCACCCCCGGGTTGCGGCGGGCGGGGATCGAGCGCGTCGTCGCCTCCACCCACGGGCACGAGGCCGGGTGGGCGAGGCTGCCGGCGGCGCGTCAGGCGCTGCGCCGGATCGGCCGGGCTGCCGATGTCGTGACCTATCTCGGGCACTTCACCCGGCGGCGCCTCGCGACGGTGCTGGCCGGGGGCGCTCGACTCGTGCAGCTGCCGCCCGGCGTCGACACGACGGTCTTCCACCCTGACCTCGACGGAACGCAGGTACGCCGACGGCTCGGGCTGGCCGGCCGGCCGACGATCGTGTGTGTGTCGCGGTTGGTCCCGCGCAAGGGCCAGGACGTGCTGATCCACGCCTTGCCGGCGATCTCGGCGATGGTTCCGGGCGCGGCGCTGCTGATCGTCGGCGGCGGTCCGGACATGCCCCGGCTGCAACGTCTCGCTGTCACCACCGGCGTCGCCGACGACGTCGTGTTCACCGGCTCGGTGCCGCACGCGGAACTTCCCGCGCACTACGCCGCCGGCGACGTCTTCGCGATGCCGTGCCGCACCAGGCACGGCGGGCTGGACGTCGAGGGGCTCGGAATCGTCTACCTCGAAGCGTCGGCGGTCGGGCTACCGGTCGTGGTCGGCGATTCGGGAGGCGCTCCGGACGCGGTCCGCGACGGCGAGACCGGCTTCGTCGTCGACGGTCGCTCGGCCGGTCGGGTGGCGACGGTCGTCGGACGGTTGCTCGCCGATCCGGCCGAGTCGCGCGCGATGGGCCGGCGTGGCCGGGCCTGGGTCGAGCAGGACTGGCGCTGGGAGGTGCTGGCCGGCCGGCTCGGCGAGCTGCTCGCGGTCTAGTCGACGTCAGCCGTACAGCTCGACCATGTCGTCGTCGTGGCGTTCGAGCACGACGGTGCGCTTGAGCTTCAACGACGGGGTGAGCTCCCCGCTCTCGACGGTGAAGTCGTCGGTCACGATGCGGAACCGGCGGATCCCCTCGGCGCGCGACACCGCGGTGTTCGCCTGGTCCACCGCGCGCTGGATCTCGGCATTGAGGTCCGAGTCGTCCCGCAGACTGGCCGCGGTGGAGTCGGCGGGCTTGCCATGGCTGTCCCGCCACGCCGGGAGCGCGTCCGGGTCGAGGGTGATCAGGGCCGCGATGAACGGACGGTTGTCGCCCACGACCATGCACTGGCTGATCAGCGGGTGGGCGCGCAGCCGGTCCTCGAGCGCCGCCGGGGCGACGTTCTTCCCGCCGGCCGTGACGATGAGCTCCTTCTTCCGACCGGTGATACGGAGGAAGCCGTCGTCGTCGAGGTCGCCGATGTCGCCGGTGCGGAACCAGCCGTCGATGCGCGACTGCGCGGTGGCCTCGTCGTTCTGCCAGTAGCGGTCGGAGATCACGTCACCCTTGAGCAGGATCTCGCCGTCGTCGGCGATCCGGATGCTCACCCCCGGGATGGGTCGGCCGACCGTACCGATCTTCACCGCACCCTCGAGGTTGAGGCAGCAGGCGGCGGTGCTCTCGGTCAGCCCGTAACCCTCGAAGACCGGCAGCCCGATGCCGCGGAAGAAGTGACCGAGCCGGGCGCCCAGCGGGGCGCCGCCGGAGATCGCCGCCGTACACAGGCCGCCCAGCGCGGCCCGCAGCCGGGAGTAGACGAGTCGGTCGAAGAGCCGGTGCTGCAGGTCGAGCAGCACGGGCACCCGGCCGTCGTCGAGCGCCTGGCTGTAGCGCACCGCGACCCGCTCGGCGACGTCGAAGATCCGTCCCTTGCCCTCGATGTGCGCGCGCTGCTTCGCCGTGTTGTAGACCTTTTCGAAGACGCGGGGTACGGCGAGGATGAACGTCGGCCGGAATTCCCGCAGATCCTCCAGCAGGTTCTTCACGTCGGCGGTGTGGCCGAGTCGCACCTTGGCGTAGATGGCGCCGCACTGGATGACCCGGCCCAGCACGTGCGCGATCGGCAGGAACAGCAGGGTGGCGGCACCCGGGCGGAACAGCGGAGGCAGTCCTCCGGTCGCGGTCATCACCTCGGTGAGCAGATTGCGCTGCGTCAACTCGCAGCCCTTGGGCCGCCCCGTCGTACCGCTGGTGTAGATGATCGTCGCGAGGTCGTCGAGCCGGACGGCGCGTCGGCGCTGTTCCACCTCACGGTCGGCCACCTCGGTGCCGCCGCTGGTCAGTGCCGCGACCCCGCCGCTGTCGATGGTCCAGACATGGTGGAGCTTCGGCAGGTCGCCCGTGACCGACGCGACGATGGCGGCGTGCGCCGCGGTCTCGACGACGGCCGCGACCGCACCGGAGTCGCCGAGGGTCCACCGCACCTGCTCGGCGCTGGACGTCTCGTAGATCGGCACCGAGATCGCCCCGGCGGTCCAGATCGCGTAGTCGAGCAGCGTCCACTCGTAGCGCGTCGCCGACATCACCGCGACCCGGTCGCCGGCTCCGATCCCGGCGGCCAGCAGGCCCTTGGCGACACCGGTGACCTCGGCCGCGAAATCGGCCGCGGTCACGTCGACCCAGCGGCCGCCGCGACGGCGGCTGAACGACACCAGGTCGGGGTCGGACGCGGCATGGTCGAACACCACGTCGGTGAGCCGGGCGTCGTCGGGGACGCTGACCGCCAGTGGGGCGGAGAACTCGCGCACCGTTGACCTCTCTTCGGGTGTCGGGACCGGGAGCGGTGCCTTCGTGTTCACCCTGCCATGCCGAGGCCACCAAGGGGTGGCCACCTGGCATCCTGTGGCCCGTGCCCCAGGTCGATCTGATCGACGAGACGTTTCTCCAGGCGGGTCCGGCCACGCTCTCGCCGGTGCTCCACGACGAGCGGCGCTGGCGCGGCTGGTGGCCGGATCTGCGGCTGACCGTGTCCGAAGACCGGGCCGACCGCGGGATCCGCTGGCTGGTCGACGGACCGTTCGTGGGCACCATGGAGGTGTGGCTCGAGCCGGTCGGCGGCGGTGTCGTGGCGCACTACTACCTGCGGGTCGACCCGGCCGACGGCCGGGTGCTGTCGGCCCGGGAATCGGCGAAGGAGGCGGAACGTCGTGCCCGGCGCGCGAAGCAGGTGTTCTGGTCGGTCCGGGACGAACTCGAAGCCGGCCGCGCCGCGGGCGAGCCGTAGGGTCGGCTGATGCGGGTCCACGTGGTGTCCGACGTGCACGGCCAGGTCGAGGCGCTGGCCCGCGCCGGCGTCGGAGCCGACGCGCTGGTCTGCCTGGGCGACCTGCTCTGCTACGTCGACTACGCCGACCATTCCGCCGGCGTGATGGGCGGCCTGTTCGGCGCCGAGACTGTGTCCCGCTTCGTCGAGTTGCGCACCGCACAGCGGTTCGACGAGGCCACCGCGTTGATGCGGTCGCGGTGGGAGACGCTCGACGCCGACCGCGAGACCGTGATCGAGGACGCCGTACGCCGGCAGTACGCCGCGCTGTTCGCGGCGATGCCCGACCCGACCTACGCGACCTACGGCAACGTCGACGTGCCCCGGCTGTGGCCGGAGTTCGCCCGCGACGGGGTGCACGTGCTCGACGGGCAGACCGCGACCCTCGACGGGCGGGTGTTCGGGTTCGTCGGCGGCGGTCTGCGCACGCCGTACCGCACTCCCTATGAGCGCACCGAGGAGGAGTACGCCGAGAAGGTGGCCGCGCTCGGCGCCGTCGACGTGCTCTGCGCGCACATCCCGCCGGCGGTGCCCGAGCTGGTCTACGACGTCGTCGCCCGCCGGTTCGAGCGGGGCAGCGAGGCGGTGCTCGACGCCATCCGCGACACGCAGCCGGAGCTGGTGCTCTTCGGGCACGTGCACCAGCCGCTGCAGGCGCGGATCCGGATCGGACGTACTGAATGCATCAACGTCGGCCACTTCCGGGGCCGGGGTACGCCGTACGTCCTGTCGTGGTGACCGCGCCCGGTAGCCTGCCCGCATGGCCGACCCGTCCTCCCAGTCCATCGTCATCGACGCCGCGCCCGCCGACGTCATGGCGGTGATCGCGGATTTCGCGGCCTACCCGCAGTGGACCGGGTCGGTGAAGCTCTGCGAGGTCCAGGCGGTCTATCCGGACGGACGGGGCGAGACCGTGCACTTCGTCATCGACGCCGGGATGGTCAAGGACGACTACGTGCTGCGCTACGACTGGTCCGACGACAGTGCGGTGTCGTGGGAATTGGTGCGCGGGCAGTTGCAGAAGGCGCAGCACGGGTCCTACCGGCTGGTGGCCGAGGCCGGCGCCACCCGGGTCACCTATACCTTGGCCGTCGATCTCAACGTGCCGATGCTCGGCGTACTCCGGCGTAAGGCCGAGAAGGTGATCATGGATACCGCGCTCAAGGAACTCAAGCGGCGCGTCGAGGACTGATGCCGCCGCTCGTCCGCCCGTCGGACTTTCCGCGCACTCTCGGTAGGCTGACGCGGACAGGACGCGATCGAGGGGCGGCGTCGGGATGCGAGTGCTGCTGTTCACCGGCAAGGGTGGCGTCGGGAAGACGACCGCCGCCGCGGCGACCGCCGCGCTGGCCGCACGCCGCGGCCACAAGACCCTGGTGCTCTCCACCGACCGGGCGCATTCCCTCGCCGACGCGATCGACGCGCCGCTGTCCGCCGTACCGACCGAGATCGAGCCCGGTCTCTTCGGGGTGCAGGTCGACGCGCAGGCGCGGTTCGAAGCGACGTGGAGCGGGGTGCAGGCCTGGCTGACCGGGCTGTTCGCGCGCGGGGGAGCGGACAGCCTGCTCGCGGAGGAACTCGCGGTGCTGCCCGGTGCCGATGAGCTGATGGCCCTGCTCGAGGTGCGGGACCAGGTCGCCGGCGGGCAGTTCGACGTCGTGGTCGTGGACTGCGCGCCCACCGCGGAGACGCTGCGGCTGCTGGCGCTGCCGCAGGCACTCGGCTGGTACGTCGAACGCGTGTTCCCGACCCATCGCCGGGTCGTCCGGACGATCCGCCCGGTGCTGCACGGCCTCGGTGCCACGGAGGGGATGCCCGACGACGCAGTGTTCGAGGCCGCCGCACGGCTGCACGCCGACCTGGCGCAGGTGCAGGCGTTGCTCACCGACCCGGCGACCACGTCGGTGCGGCTGGTGCTCACCCCCGAGTCGGTGGTGGTCGCCGAGGCGCGCCGTACCTACACCGCCCTCGCGTTGTACGGCTACCCGGTCGACGCGGTCGTCGCCAACCGGATCGTGCCGGATGGTGACGACCCGTGGCGGGCCGGGTGGGCGGCGAGCCAGACCCGGCAGCTCGAGCGGGTCGAGGAATCCTTCGCCGGCCTGCCGGTGCACCGTGCGCCGTACCGGGCGACCGAGCCGATCGGGTTGCCGGCGCTCACCGAGGTCGGCGAGGAGCTCTACGGCGACACCGACCCGCTCGCCTTCTCCGCGCCCGCCGAGACGTCGACGGTCTACGCCGACGGCGACGACTACGTACTGTCGATGCCCCTGCCGTTGGCCGAGGCGGGCGACCTCGACCTGGCCCGGAGCGGCGACGAACTGATCCTGACCGTGGCCGGCCGCCGTCGGCTGGTGGCGCTGCCGAGCGGGTTGCGGCGATGCGCGGTGGCCGGCGCAGGGCTGACCGACGGGACGTTACGGGTGCGGTTCCACCCCGACCCCCAGGTGTGGCCCACATGAGCGGGCCGAACGGTGACGGCGTACCCACGAGCCGACTGGTCGAGGAAGCGACCCGGCTGGCCGAAGCGGTGCAGGAGTGGTTGCGCGGCGCAGCGGGCGCGGCAGGGACGACCGGCGCAGCAGGCTCGGCCGACTCGGCCGGCTCGGCCGGCGCGGCCGACGCGCATGACCGCCCCGTCGACGCCACCGCGCCGTGCCGCTACTGTCCCGTGTGCCAGCTCGTCGCGGCGCTGCGGGACGGGCACCCGGAGCTGGCCGATCGTTTCGGCGAGCTCGCCGCTGCGCTGATCGCCGCCCTCCACGCGGCGTTCGAGACGGCGACCGCACCATCGGGACCACCTCGCTCGCCGGTCCAGCACATCCGCGTCGACGGACAGGAGAGCATGTGAGGCTGAGTGTCGGTGTCGATATCGGCGGTACCAAGGTCGCCGCCGGTGTGGTCGACGAGCGCGGGAACATCGTCGAACACCTGCGGCGGGCGACCCCAACCGAGGACGTGATCGAGACCGAGAAGGTCATCGCCGACGTGGTCGCGGAGCTGCGCTCCCGGCACGAGGTGGTCGCGGTCGGGATCGGTGCGGCCGGGTGGATCGCCTCGGACCGCGCCACCGTGCTCTTCTCCCCGCACCTGGCCTGGCGCAACGAGCCGTTGCGCGACGCGTTGTCGGAGCGGGTCGGCCTTCCGGTGACGGTGGAGAACGACGCCAACGCCGCGGCGTGGGCCGAATACCGGTTCGGCGCCGCGGTCGACGAGCCGGTCGTGGCCTGCGTCACGCTGGGGACCGGCATCGGCGGCGGACTGGTCGTGGCGGGCACCCTCTTCCGCGGCGCCTACGGCGTGGCCGGCGAATGGGGCCACATGTGCATGGTCCCCGGCGGCCGCCGGTGCGCCTGCGGCAATCGCGGCTGCTGGGAGATGTACGCCAGCGGTACGGCGCTGGCCCGCGACGCCCGCGAGCTCGCCGAGGTCTCGCCGGTGGCCGCGCACCGGCTGTTGCAGTTGGTCGACGGCGATCCGACCCGGCTCACCGGGCAGGAGGTCCAGGCCGCCGCGCGCGAGGGTGACCCGGCGGCGGTGGAGATCTTCACCGCGATGGGTCGCCGGCTCGGGCAGGGCATCGCCGACCTCGCCGCCGTACTCGACCCGAGTTGCGTAGTCATCGGCGGCGGCGTCTGCGAAGCCGGTGACCTATTGCTGCACCCGAGCCGGGAAGCCTTCGGCGAGACGCTGACCGGCCGCGGTTTCCGGCCTGCGTTGCGGATCGAGCTGGCCCGCTTCGGTGCCGGCGCCGGTCTCGTCGGTGCCGCCGACCTCGCCCGCCGCCGCGTCTGACCCGCCCGCCCCGCGCCGCGCCTTCTCATGATCAAGAGGGGATCCGTACGGCGTTTCGTACCGGAATCCCCTCTTGATCACGGAGAAGTGGCGGGCGTTCATGATCGTGATCGGATAGAGCCGCGAAACGCCGACAGATTCCGATCACGATCATGGAAAGTCGACGGGACAGCTTGGGGATCAGCGCGAGACGGCGGTCAGCGGTTGAGGAGGGTGAGCTCGAAGGCGTACAGCGACGCGCGGTAGAGGTGGCTGGCGTATTCGACGATCCGGCCACGGTCGTCGTACGTCGTCCGCGTCATCGACAACAGCGGAGCGCTGCGGCGTTCGGCGAGCAGCCGGGCCTCGGCGGCACTCGCGGTACGGGCGCCGATCGTCTGGGTGGCGAGCCGGAGATGGACACCCGAGGTGCGCAGCAGTTCGTAGAGTCCGTGCTCGGCCAGTTCCTCGGTGGAGAGTTCGATGAGGTCGGCCGGCAGGTAGTTGTGCATCAGCGCCAGCGGCTCGTCCTGGGCGTAACGCAGTCGAGCGACGGCGAGCACGGGCACGCCCTCGGGGACGTTGAGGCCGAGGGCGACCGGCCCGGTCGCCGGCTCGACGAGGTTGGTGAGCACCTCGGTGCGCGGCCGCTGGTTGGCGGCCGTCAGGTCGTCGTAGAGGCTGGTCAACTCGATCGAGCGGCGCACCTTGGTGTGCACGACCTGGGTGCCGACGCCGCGCTTGCGCACCAGCAGACCCTCGTCGACCAGGTGCTGAATCGCGCGCCGCATCGTGGGACGCGACAGGCCGAGCCGGCCGGCGAAGTCGATCTCATTGGGCAGTCGGCTGCCGGGCGGCAGCGTGCCGGTCTCGATCGCCTCCTCCAACTGCCGGGCGACCTGGAAGTACAGCGGCACGGGGCTCGCCCGGTCGAGGGCGATCTTCGGTGCGGGCGCTGCCATAGGACCTCGCGGGAGGGGCGGCCGGTCGAGGCGAGCAGTATCACACGCGCCGCCCACCAAGTCAGTATGTCAGGACAAAGTGTTGACACCGCGGCGGCGCCCTGCTCGAATCACGGCGTAGCACGCCACCTGGGGAGACGACAGATGCGGATCGGGCTGTTGGGTGCTGGCCGGATCGGGGCCTTCCACGGCGCCGTATTGAGCCGGCATCCCGACGTGGACGAACTCGTGGTCGGCGACGCGGACCCCGGCCGGGCCACGGCGCTGGCCGAACGCCTCGGCGCCACCGCGGTGGCCGACGTCGGAGCGGTGCTCGGCGCGGGACTCGACGGCGTCGTGATCGCGACCGCGACGGCGGCCCACGCCGAACTCGTCGTGAGGGCCGCGGACAAGGGCGTGCCGACCTTCTGCGAGAAGCCGATCGCGCTCGACGTGGAGGGCACCGTCGCGGTGCTCGCGCGGACCGCCGCGGCCGGAGTCCCGCTGCACGTCGGTTTCCAGCGCCGCTTCGACCGCGACTACCTCGCCGCGCGGGACTCGGTCGAATCCGGCCGGCTCGGCGACCTCTACGCGATCCGGATGGTCGGCTCCGACAAGGAGCCCCCGCCGGAGGACTACGTCCCGACATCCGGCGGCATCTTCCGCGACCTGCACATCCACGACTTCGACGCGCTGCGCTTCGTCACCGGCCGGGAGGTGGTCGAGGTCTTCGCGTGGGGCGGCAACCGCGGAGCCGAGTTCTTCGGCCGGCACGGCGACTCCGACGTGACCGCCGTCGTACTCCGCCTCGACAACGGCACGCTGGCGACCCTCGGTGGCGCTCGGCAGAATCCGGCCGGGTATGACATTCGGATGGAACTCTCCGGTTCCGGCGGCACGCTCGCCGTCGGACTCGACGACCGGTCGCCGCTGCGGCCGGCCCGGTCCGACGTCGACTGGCCCGCGGGAGCGCCGTACGACGGCTTCCTCGACCGGTTCGCCGACGCCTACGCCGCGGAGCTGTCGGCGTTCCTCGACGTCGCGCGCGGCCGCATCCCCAGCCCGTGCTCGGGATCGGACGCCCTCGAGGCGCTCTACGTCGCCGAGGCGGCGCAGCGATCGGCCGACGAGGGCCGGCCGGTCCGGGTCGACGAGGTCCGGGTCGACGAGGCCCGGGTCGACGAGGCCCGGGCATGAGCTACCTCACCCGGGTGGCCGGCGCACCGATCTCCTGGGGTGTCTGCGAGGTTCCCGGCTGGGGGCATCAGATGACCCCCGACCGGGTGCTGTCCGAGATGCGGCAGGTGGGCATCGCCGCGACCGAGTTCGGCCCGGACGGTTTCCTGCCGGCACCCGCCGCCGAACGCGCCGACCTGCTCAAGTCCTACGACCTGGCGCCGGTCGGTGGGTTCGTGCCGGCCGTGCTGCACGTCGACGGCCGCGACCCGGTCGCGGAGCTGGCCCCCACCTTCGCCACCTTCGCCGACGTCGGGTCGCGCACGGTCGTCCTCGCCGCCGACTCCGGCCGGGTCGGCTACGACGAACGCTCCGAACTCGACGACGCAGCGTGGCGGCGGCTCTGCGCCAACCTCGACGCGCTCGCGGCCGCGGCCGCCGACCGTGGGTTGACCGTGAGCCTGCACCCGCACGTCGGCACCGTGGTGGAGTCTGCGACCGACGTACGCCGGGTGCTCGACGGCAGCGACGTGCCGCTGTGCCTCGACACCGGCCACCTCATGATCGGCGGCACCGATCCGGCCGAACTGGCCCGCGCCGTACCGGATCGCGTCGCCCACGTCCACCTGAAGGACGTCGACGCGGCCCGGGCGGAGAAGGTCGCCTCGGGAGCCGCGACCTACACCGCGATGGTCGCCGACGGCATCTACCGTCCGCTCGGGCAGGGCGACGTCGACGTCGCGGGCATCGTCGGTGCGCTGGAGGGCGCCGGTTACCGCGGCTGGTACGTGATGGAGCAGGACACCGTGCTCGACGCCGAACCTGCCGAGGGAGCAGGACCGGTGGCCGACGTCGGCGCGAGCATCGACTTCCTCCGCGGTCTCGGAGCGGCCGATGACTGACGGCGCCTTCGACGTCATCACCATGGGCCGGGTCGGCGTCGACATCTATCCCGAGCAGATCGGGGTCGCGCTGCCCGACGTCACGTCGTTCGGCAAGTTCCTCGGCGGCAGCGCGACCAACGTCGCGGTCGCCGCCGCCCGCTACGACCGTCGTACGGCGGTGGTGACCCGCACCGGCGCCGACCCGTTCGGCGTCTACGTGCACCGGGCGCTCGCCGAATTCGGTGTGGACGATCGGTGGGTGACCGAAGTGCCGGCCTACCCGACGCCGGTCACGTTCTGCGAGATCTTCCCGCCGGACCATTTCCCGATCTACTTCTACCGTTACCCGAAGGCGCCGGATCTCGAGATCTACGTCGACGATCTCGACCTCGACGCGATCCGCGCCGCCGGGGTCTTCTGGACCACCGGGACCGGGCTGTCCGAGGAGCCCAGCCGCTCGGCGACGCTCGCCGCGCTCGCCGCCCGCGCGCACCGGCCGCACACCGTGCACGACCTCGACCACCGGCCGATGTTCTGGGCGTCGGTCGAGGAGCGCCCGGCGCTGGCAGCGCGAAGCCCTCGGCCACGCCACGGTCGCGGTCGGCAACCTCGAGGAGGTCGAGGTCGCCGTCGGCACGAAGGATCCGGACGCCGCGGCCGACGCGCTGCTCGATCTCGGTGTCGAGATCGCCGTCGTGAAGCAGGGCCCGCGCGGGGTGCTCGGCCGCACCCGCACGGAGTCGGTCGTCGTCCCTCCGGTACCGGTCGACGTCGTCAACGGGCTCGGCGCCGGCGACGCGTTCGGCGGCGCCCTGGCGCACGGACTGCTCGCCGGCTGGCCCCTCGAGCGGACGCTGCAGTTCGCCAACGCCGCCGGCGCACTGGTCGCCTCCCGGCTCGCCTGCTCGGCGGCGATGCCTTATGCCGAAGACGTTCTCGCGCTGCTGGCGGACCGGGCCGACGGACCGGCCGCGGAGGCGCGGCGTGCCTGAGTCCTGGCTCGAACGGGTGCTCGAGATCCGCGCCCACCGACCCGACGCCATCGCCGCAGCGGCAGCCGCCCGCCGACCGGCGTCGCTGGGGGACATCGACCGGCTGCTCGTCGTGGCCGCGGATCATCCGGCGCGCGGAGCGCTGGCGAGCGGCGGCGACCCGATGGCGATGGGCAACCGGGTCGACCTGATCGACCGGCTGCTGGTGGCACTGGCCCGGCCCGGAGTCAACGGCGTCCTGGCCACCGCCGACGTACTCGAGGACCTGCTGCTGCTCGGTGCGCTCGACGACAAGCTCGTCTTCGGGTCGATGAACCGCGGCGGGCTGGCCGGCGCCGTTTACGAGCTCGACGACCGCTTCACCGGATACGACGCGGCGGCCGTCGATGCACGCGGCTTCGACGGCGGCAAGATGCTGCTGCGGATCGCCCTCGACGACCCCGGCGTCGCGGCGACCCTGCACTCGTGCGCGGGTGCGATCGATGCGCTGGCCCACCGTCGGCGGATCGCGATGGTCGAACCGTTCTGGACCAGGCGGGTCGACGGTCGGCTGATGACCGACCTCACACCTGACGCGATGATCCGGGCGATCGCCGTGGCATCCGGCCTCGGCGCGACCTCGGCGTACACCTGGCTGAAAGTGCCCGTGGTGGAGGAGATGGACCGGGTGATGGCGGCGTCGACACTGCCCGCGCTGCTGCTCGGCGGCGAGACGCAGAACGACCCCGGCGAGATGTTCCTGCGGTGGCGCAAGGCTCTTGCCCTGCCGTCGGTGCGTGGCCTCGTCGCCGGACGGAACCTCCTCTATCCCGCCGACGGTGACGTCGCAGCGGCGGTCGACAGCGCGGCGGACCTGCTATGACCGACCACGTGCTGCCGGCCCGCTCCACCGCGGACGGAGCGCTGTCCACCGTCGTCACGCCCGAGCTGGCGGGCTGGGCCTACTCCGGGCTGCGGGTGCTCGAGCTGCGGCCCGGAGGCCGGCACGAGTTCGCCACCGGCGACGAGGAGATGCTCGTCCTGCCGTTGTCCGGCGGCTGCCGGATGTCGTGCGGCGGGCAGAGCTACGACCTCGCCGGCCGTCGCGATGTCTTCAGCGGCGTGACCGACTTCGGCTACCTTCCGCGGGACGCCGCGGCGGTGATCGAGAGCACCGGCGGCGGCCGGTTCGCGCTCCCGTCCGCGCGGTGCGAGCGACGGCTGCCGGTCCGGGTGCAGGCCGCCGCCGACGTCCCGGTCGAGGTGCGCGGTGCCGGCCGGTCCACCCGGCAGGTCAACAACTTCTGCGCCCCCGGTGCGTTCGAGACCGACAAGCTGTGTGCGGTCGAGGTGCTGACCCCGGGCGGCAACTGGTCGTCGTACCCGCCGCACAAGCACGACGAGAAGCGCGACGGTGAGGCGGTCCTCGAGGAGATCTACTACTTCGAGGTTGCCGGGCACGACGCGGACGAGGGGTTCGGGTTCCAGCGGGTCTACAGTTCCGGCCCGGACCGGCAGATCGACGTGGCGACCGAGGTGCGGGCCGGGGACGTCGTCCTCATCCCGCACGGCTACCACGGCCCGTCCATGGCCGCGCCGGGTTACGACCTGTACTACCTCAACGTGTTGGCGGGCCCGGCCGCGGAGCGGACGATGTCGTTCTGCGACGACCCGGCGCATGCCTGGATCCGGGCGTCGTGGCAGGGGGTGCCCGCCGACCCGCGGGTACCGATGAGCGGACCGGGGAGGGCCCGATGAGCACAGGAACGCGTCGGTTGACGGTGGGCCAGGCGCTGGTCCGTTTCCTGGCGGCGCAGTACACCGAACGCGACGGCGTACGCCACCGGGCGATCGCCGGATGCTCCGGCATCTTCGGGCACGGCAACGTCGCCGGCATCGGCCAGGCGCTGCTCGAGGCCGCCCACGACGATCCGTCGCTGCTGCCCTACCGGCAGGCCCGCAACGAACAGGGGATGGTGCACACCGCGGTCGGCTACGCGCGGATGACCAACCGGCTGTCGACTCTGGCCTGCACGTCCTCCATCGGTCCGGGCGCCACCAACATGGTCACCGGCGCCGCGCTGGCGACCATCAACCGGCTGCCCGTCCTGCTGCTGCCCGGTGACGTCTTCGCGACCCGCGTCGCCGATCCGGTGCTGCAGCAGTTGGAGCTGCCCGGTGCCGCGGACGTGTCGGTCAACGACTGCTTCCGGCCGGTGTCTCGCTTCTTCGACCGCATCTGGCGTCCAGAGATGCTGATTCCCTCTGCCCTGCAGGCGATGCGGGTCCTCACCGATCCCGCCGAGACGGGCGCCGTCACGCTTGCGCTGCCGCAGGACGTGCAGGCAGAGGCGTTCGACGTCCCCGAGGAGTTCCTCGCCGAGCGGGTCTGGCCGGTACGCCGACCCGTGCCCGACACCGCCGCCCTCGACGAGGCGGCCGCACTGCTGGCCGGTGCCCGACCGGCCGATGATCGTCGCCGGAGGCGGCGTCATCTACAGCGAGGCGACCGACGCGCTCCGCCGATTCTGCGACGCGACCGGGGTGCCGGTCGGCGAGACGCAGGCAGGAAAGGGTGCGCTGCCGTTCGACCACCCCAGCGCGCTCGGCGCGGTCGGCGCCACCGGGACCGCCGCCGCCAATGCGATCGCCCGGGACGCCGACGTCGTCATCGGCATCGGCACCCGGTGGACCGACTTCGCCACCGCCTCGCAGTCGGTCTTCGCCAACCCCGACGTACGGTTCGTCAACATCAACGTCGCCGCCTTCGACGCCTACAAGATGGCCGGCCTCGCCCTCGTGGGCGATGCGCGCGCGACGACCGACGCACTCGCCGGCATCCGCTCGGCGACTGGCGCGTCGACGACGACTACCGGGCCGAAGTAACGCGCCGCGCCGGGGAATGGCAGCAGGTCGTCGACTCGGCGTACCACCCCGATCCGCGCATCGGGGGAGGCGTCGCTGCCCAGCCAGGTCGAGGTGCTCGGCGTCGTCAACGAGACATCCGGTCCGCGCGACGTCGTCGTCAACGCCGCGGGCAGCATGCCCGGTGACCTGCACGCCCTCTGGCGCACCCGCGACCCGAAGGGCTACCACGTCGAATACGGCTACTCCTGCATGGGATACGAGATCGCCGGCGGACTCGGCGTGAAGCTCGCGGCGCCGGACCGCGAGGTCTTCGTCATGGTCGGCGACGGCTCCTACCTGATGATGGCGCAGGAGCTCGTCACCGCCGTGCAGGAAGGCGTGAAGCTCGTCGTCGTCCTCGTGCAGAACCACGGGTTCGCGTCGATCGGCGCGCTGTCGGAATCTGTCGGGTCACAGCGCTTCGGTACGTCGTACCGCTATCGCGACCCGGCCACCAGCCAGCTCGACGGCGACGTGCTGCCCGTCGATCTCGCCGCCAACGCGGCAAGCCTGGGCGCCGACGTGATCCGGGCGTCCACGGTGGACGACCTGCGGTCCGCCCTCACGAAGGCCGGCGAATCCGCGCGGACGACCGTGGTCCATATCGAGACCGATCCGCTGGCCGGGTCGCCGGACGGCGGCGCGTGGTGGGACGTCCCCGTCGCCGAGGTGTCCACGCTGGAGTCGACCCGGCGGGCCCGGGCCGAGTACGAGCGGGACAAGGACACGCAACGGCGCTACCTCTAGGCCACGGCCGAGGTCAGCCTTTCACCGGCAGTTCCGGCAATATTCGGACATACGTCTTGCGTGCGGCGCATTCGGCGTCAAAGCTCTCTCGCGACAGGGCTATATCGGCCTTGTCCTGACTTCGAGGGAAAGGCACGAAATGCCGGAGATGACGCGTCGACGGCTCCTCGGCTCCGCGGCCGGTGCGGCCGCCGCGGCCGCCGCAGCGACGTTGATGCCGCCCAACGTCCAGAAGGCGCTGGCGGAGACCCCGACGGTGCAGGGGTCGATGAAGGACATCGAGCACGTCGTCGTGCTGATGCAGGAGAACCGCTCGTTCGACCACTACTACGGGACCCTCTCCGGCGTACGCGGATTCGACGACGCGAAGAAGCAGAAGATGGCCAACCGGAAGTCGGTGCTCTACCAGCCCGACCCGGTCAACCCGGCCGGCTACACCCTGCCGTTCCACCTCAACACCAATACCACCAGCGCGCAGCACATCCCCTCCACGTCGCACGCCTGGGCGGTGCAGCACTCCGCTCTCAACGGCGGCAAGATGGACAACTGGCTGCCCGCGCACCGGGCCGCCGACGGCGTCAACGGCCCCTACGTGATGGGCTACCACGAGCGGTCCGACATCCCGTTCCAGTACGCGCTGGCCGAGTCGTTCACCATCTGCGACAACTACTACTGCTCGGTGCTCGGCCCGACGTGGCCGAACCGGATGGTGTGGATGACCGGCACGGTCGACCCCGACGGCGCCAACGGCGGGCCGATCCTCGACAACAACGCCCCGACCGGCGGCTACACCTGGACCACCTACGCCGAGCGGCTCGAAGCGGCCGGGGTGAGCTGGAAGGTCTACCAGCAGGAAGACAACTACGGCACCAACATGCTGGCCGAGTTCGCACCCTTCCAGCAGGCGAAGGCCGGGGATCCCTTGTACGACAAGGGAATCGCCTTCGGGCCTGAGGGTCAGTTCGAGTACGACGCCCGCAACGACAAGCTGCCGACGGTGTCGTGGATCCTGCCCACCAGCTTCCAGTCCGAGCACCCGGACTACATGCCGGCCGACGGCGCGGCGTTCGTCGCCAGCAAGATCGACGCCATCGCGGCCAACCCCGACGTCTGGGCGAAGACCGTCTTCATCCTCAACTACGACGAGAACGACGGCCTGTTCGACCACGTCATCCCGCCGACCCCGCCGGCCGGCACCAAGCACGAGTTCGTCACCAAGACCTCGCCCGGCAAGACCCCCGGCGGCGGCCTTCCGGTCGGCGGCGGGTTCCGGGTGCCCTGCATCATCATCTCGCCGTGGACGGCCGGCGGCTGGGTGTCCAGCCAGGCGTTCGACCACACGTCGGTGCTGCTGTTCATGGAGCGGATCACGAAGGTGAAGGAGACCAACATCAGTGCCTGGCGGCGGTCGACCTTCGGCGACCTGACGTCGGCGTTCCGGTTCTCCTCGGGCGCCGCGCGTCCGCCGACGCTGCCGGACACCGCCGGCCCGCTGACCTATGCGCAGTACACGTCGACCGCGCTGCCCAAGCCGACGCTGCCCGGCGCCGTCCAGGTGCCGCCGAAGCAGGAGAAGGGCAACCGCAAGCGGGTGTGAGATCGGTGGTGACGTCGCCCGGCGCTGCGGCCGGGCGACGTCATCCCCTCGGCGCCGGCGCCGTGCGAGGATGAACTCTCTCCCCGCGGACGGGCGGCCGCTGGTCTGCCGTCGACGCGCCGGGGACCGAGGGAGGTCGGCAGCCGGTGCGGGTGGTCGTCGCGCTGGGGGGCAACGCGCTGAGCCCCGGGGGCGGCACCGGCTCGGCCGCGGAGATGCGGTCGACGCTGCGCCGGACGAGCATCCGGCTCGCCGAACTCGTCTCCCGCGGAGTTTCCCTCGTCCTGACCCACGGCAACGGTCCCCAGGTCGGACGGATCCTGCTGCAGCAGGAAGCCGCCGCGCCGGAGGTGCCGCCGATGCCGATGGACGTCTGCGGTGCCGAGAGCCAGGGTCAGATCGGTTACCTGCTCGCCCAGGCCATCGACAACGCGCTGCGCGCGCGTGACCTGCCGCAGCGGGTTTTCCCGCTGATCACCCAGGTCGTCGTCGATGGCCGCGACCCGGCGTTCCGGCGGCCGACGAAACCGGTCGGACCGACCTACGACGAGCGCACCGCGCACCAGATCGCGACCGCCTCGGGACACGTCTTCCAGCAGGTCGGCGACGACCGGTGGCGGCGGGTCGTGGCCTCGCCGATGCCGCTCGGATTCGTCGAGGAGCAGCCGATCCGACTCGTCGTCGAAGGCGGCAACGTGCTGCTTGCGGCCGGCGGCGGTGGAGTGCCGGTGGTCATGCATCGGTCGGCATATCGCGGCGTGGAAGCGGTCGTCGACAAGGACCGCACCGCTGCCCAACTCGCCCGGCTGGTCTCGGCCGATCAACTGGTGATCCTCACCGAGGTACCCCGCGTGCAGATCGGATTCGGTACGCCGGCCGCACACGCCGTACCGTCCCTCACCGTGACCGAGGCCCGTCGACTGCTCGCCGATGGTGAGTTTCCCGAAGGCTCGATGGGGCCGAAGATCGAAGCATGCTGCGACTTCGTCGAGGGGTGCGGCGGCCGGGCCGTGATCGGCGCGCTCATCGACACCGTCGACGCCGTCTTCGGTGACGCCGGCACGGTGATCGTGCCGTGACGACGCTTCGGGTGCTGACCTACAACGTGCGGTCGCTGCGCGACGATCGGGCGGCGGCCGCCCGGGTGGTGCAGGCCGCCGCCCCCGACGTGGTGGCGATCCAGGAAGCGCCCCGCTTCGTGCGCTGGCGGACGAGGGGCGCCGAGTTCGCCCGGCAGTGCGGCCTGGTCGTGTTGAGCGGCGGCCGCGCCGCGGCCGGGAACCTGCTGCTGTGTCAGCTCGGAGTCGACGTCGAACGCGCTGCAGTGCTGGGACTGTCCCACCGCCCCGGCGTCCATCACCGGGGAGCGGCGGTGGCGGTGTGCTCACTCGCCGGACGCCGATTCGCGATCGTCGGCACGCACCTCGACCTGCAGCCCCACGACCGGATGGCCCACGTGCATGAACTGATCCGGCGGCTGCCGGAGGTCGGTGTCGACCCGTCGCTGCCGCGGATCGTCGCCGGCGACATCAACGAGACCCCCGGCGAGCCCGCGTGGTCGGTGCTCGCCGAGCAGCTCCCGGACGGCCCCGCCGCGGTCGGCGCGGACGCGCCGACCTTCCCCGCACGCGGCCCGCGCCGGCGCATCGACGGCGTGTTCGTCGACCGGCGGCTCCGCGTCGTCCACGCGCACGTGCTCGACGGCCCGGACGTGCTCGCCGGCTCGGACCACCGGCCGGTGCTCGCCGAGGTGGAGCTGGCCTGACCGGCTCGGTTTCCGGGCCCAGGTGTCCTTGAGCGCCGAGCGGGTAGGGGCATACTGACCGGACCGAACGAGAACGGAGAGCCGCCGATGCCCCTGCTTCGTCGTATCGCCCGACCGATGCTCGCCAGCATGTTCGTCGCCGGCGGCATCGACACGCTGCGCGACCCGGACCCGCGGATCAAGAAGGCCGAGCCGGTCGTGGCCCGGATCGCCGACATCCTGCCGGACGGGGCGCCGAAGGATGTCGCCACGTTGGTGCGGATCGATGCGGCGGTCAAGGTGGGTGCCGGGTTCCTGCTCGCGTCCGGCCGGGCCCCACGCGTCGCGGCGGCGGTGCTGGCCGGGAGCCTGCTCCCGACCACGGTGGCCGGGCACCCGTTCTGGCAGCACGACGACCCCGCGCAGCGCTCCAACCAGCGCACCCATTTCCTGAAGAACGTGAGCATGCTGGGCGGGCTGCTCATCGCCGCGGCCGACACCGAAGGCAACCCGTCGCTCGGCTGGCGGGCGCGGCACCTGCGCCGGAAGGCAGCCAGGCGGGCGCACGTCGCCACCGAGCTGGCGCACAGTGCCACCGGGCTCGCGCACGGTGCGGCACACAACGCCTCCGGGCTGGCGCACGGCGCGACCCGTTCGGCCGCCGGCGCCGCTCACGCCGCGTCCGGCCGGGCCCACGAGGCCGCCGGCACGGTCCGCGGCGCGTTGCCGGTCGGCTGATCGCTCAGCTGCGGGGATCCCCGCTGCGGTAGGCAGGCACGAGTTCGCGGGCGAGTTCTTCGAGGAAGAGCCCGGTGTCGGTGACGATTCCGGTGCTCTGTGAGCTGCCGCGGTCGGCGAGCTTGGTCACGGTGGCGGGATTGATGTCGACGCACACCAGCGGGATCGATGCCGGCAGGATGTTGCCGGTCGCGATCGAGTGCAGCATCGTCGCGACCATCATGGCGAACCCGACGCCCGGCAGGTGTTGCCGCATGGCGCGCTGCCCTTCGACCACGTCGGTGTAGACGTCGGGCAGCGGGCCGTCGTCGCGCACCGAACCGACCAGCACGAACTCGGCGCCGGCGCCGACGAGTGCGTGCATCACGCCGCCGGTCAGCAGACCGGCGGACACCGCGTCCCGGATCGACCCGGCACCGCGGATCATGTTGATGGCCCGGATGTGGTGTTCGTGTCCGTGCGGTACGCCGGATCCCTTGGCCAGGTCGACGCCGAGCGAGGTCCCGAACAACGCCGACTCGATGTCGTGCGTGGCCAGCGCATTGCCGGCGAACAGCACGTCGACGTAACCGGCGCGCACCAACTCGACCATCGCCGGAGCGGCGCCGGTGTGCACGATCGCCGGGCCGCCGACCCACAGGATCTTCTGGCCCCGCGCCTTCACCTCGCGCATCTGCTGCGCGATCTGGTGCACGATCAGGGCCTGCGGCTTCTCGGTCGACACCGAGGACGACATGAAACCGAAGGTGTCCTCGTCGTCGCGGTCGCGGGCCGGCAGGATCACCCGCACGCCGGCGGCGCCGCAGACGATCTGGTCACCCGCCCGCACGTCCGACATCGGGACCGTGCGGACCCGGCCCGCGTCGACGAGCAGCGCGCAGTCCATCTCCGGGTTCTCGACCGCGACCCACGTCCTGTCCAGCCGGACGACGGTTTCCAGGTTGGTGGTCGAGTAGAAGTCGTCCGGGAAGACGCCGTCGCGCGGAGCCGGCCGGAGCAGCGCCGTACCCGGGTGCACCTGGTTGACGCCGTAGACCTGGATGCGCATGAGGATGCGTTCGAGGTTGGCCGGGTCGTCGGCGCCGACGACGATGCGGGCGTGGGATTCGTCGTCGTGGGTCTTGCCGAGGTCGAGTCGGTCGACGACGTAATCGCCGCCGTAGTCGAGGACGTCGTCGAAGACGCGGGCGAGGACGCCCGAGTCCATCAGGTGGCCGGTGACCTCGACCGCTTCGGAGTGCTGCACTCCGCCATCAGACCACGGCGCCGTCGTCCGGACCGTCGGAGGACCGGTCCTCCTTGATCCGCCAGACCAGCAGTCCGACGGCACCGACCACGGCCAGTACGCCGAGCACGAAGGCGATGTCGCCGCCGAGCCCGATGACGCCGGGAGCGACCAGCAGGAACGTCCCGAACGCGAGGATGGCGAGTGCGAACACGGCCTGCTTGGACGGCCTGGGCACCGGCGGCGGGGGCGGGGGCACGTAGTGCTCGTCGTCGTCGGGTGGGACGGGCGCGCCGAGCAGGTCGGGGTGGGCGCCGGCAGCGTCCGCCTCGCTGGCGTCGTCGGTCGCCTCGTTCGTCGCGTCGGCCGGGGTGGTCGCACCGGTGGATTCCGGCGCCGAGGCCGGACTGAGGTCCTCGGCGGCCGGCCACGGCCGGACCTCCACCGGATGTTCCCGCCCGAACTCGGCGACCAGGTCGCGCCAGGCCCGCTGGTCGTCCGGGTTGAGCCGGTAGCGCCCGGCCGACAGCGCGGTCGGCGCGTCCGGCGGCGGTCGACCGGCCCCGCGCGGCATCTCGGCCTCGACGATGCTGCGGGCGTCGCTGCGCCGGTCGCGGTCGACCCACAACCGGTCGGTCGGCGGGCTCGGCACGGTGAGTGCCCGGGTCGGCTCGACGTCGGCGGACGGTTCGAGGTAGGCGGGTACGCCGGCCGCCCACAGGACGTCGAGCAGGTGCTCGCCCACCCGCGGGTCGACGTCGGCCAGCGGAACGTAGGCCGGGGCGTCGAGGCCGTTGTCGCGGCGGCCGCGGTGGCGACCCGGGTCGGTGCTCACGACGCGTCCGCGGAGACGTCGGCGTGCTCCTGGATCCACGCCGTACTGCCGGCGAAGATCGTCGGCGCGTCGTTGTCGATGGTGGCGACGTGGTAGCTGTTCTCGAGCACCTGCTCGGTGACGTCGCGGCTGCGTACGCCGTCGAGCAGGATCTGCGCGTTGACCGGCTCGACGACGTGGTCGTCGCGGCTGCGGTAGAGCAGCATCGGCTGGGTCACCCGCTGCAGGTCGGCGCGGGCGATCGGCCAGAGCTGCGCGAGCGAGGCGGCGGCCTTGAGCGGGAGCCGGTCGTAGGCCACCTCGCGCACACCGGGCTTCTTGACGTCGCCCGCGATCCCCGGCACGGACGGCACGAAGCGGGACAGCAGGCTGAGCAGCGGCGCGTCCCGGCGCTCGGTGGTCAGCGACGGATTGACCAGGATGATCCCGGCGACCTCGTCGCCGCGCTCTTCGGCCAGCCGGATGGTGAGAGTGCCGCCCATGGACAGCCCGGCGACGAAGACCTGGGCACAGTGTGTGCGGAGCGTGTCGAAGGAGCGGACGAGTTCGCCGTACCAGTCGGTCCAGCGGGTGACGTTGAGGTCCTGCCACCGGGTGCCGTGCCCGGGAAGCCGGGGCACGCTGACCGAGTATCCAGCGGCGGCGAGATGCTCCGCCCACGGACGCATGCTGGCCGGCGTACCGGACAGACCGTGACAGCACAGGACGCCGACCGGTCCGCCGTCGTGGTGGAACGGCTCCGAGCCGAGCAGCAGCGGCACGTTGGCCTCCTCGCTCGCTCCAAGACCGCTGGCCGCAACGTATTACGATGCGGCCTGCCTTAATCCTCGCACGCCCACGCGTGGGCGACGAGGGGGATGGGGCAGTTCGGTACGAGTCGTCATTGTGTCTGGTGGCTTGCTGCCCGTAGTGTCGACGCGAGGCAAGGGGGTGCAACTGGTGCTGTACTGGTTTTTCAAAGTCATGGTGGTCGGACCGGTGGTGCGTCTCCTGTGGCGCCCGTGGGTGTCGGGGCTGGAGAACATCCCGGAAACGGGTCCGGCGATTCTCGCGAGCAATCACCTGTCGGTCTCCGACTCGGTCTTCCTGCCGCTCGCCTGCCCGCGGCGGATCACCTTCATCGCCAAGATCGAGTACTTCACCGGGCGCGGTCTGAAGGGCTGGCTGATCCGCAGTTTCCTCACCGGGGTCGGTCAGGTCCCGGTCGACCGCAGCAGCGGTCGGGCGGCACAGCCCGCGCTCGAGGCGCAGAAGCGGGTCCTTGGCGCCGGTGAGGTCGTCGGCATCTATCCCGAGGGCACCCGCTCGCCGGACGGCCGCCTCTATCGCGGCAAGACCGGCGTCGCCCGGGTGGCCCTGGAGATGGGCGTGCCGGTCATCCCGGTCGCGATGGTCAACACCGACACGATCCAGCCGATCGGCCGCTCGGTGCCGAAGTTCCGGCCGCGCCCCGGGGTGCGGATCGGCCGGCCGCTGGACTTCTCCCGCTACGAGGGCATGGCCGGCGACCGGTTCGTGGAGCGGTCGATGACCGACGAGATCATGTACGAGCTCATGCAGCTTTCCGGCCAGGAATACGTCGACACCTACGCCGCCAAGGTCAAGGCGGAGCTCGACCGGGCCGGCAGCGGATCGCTCGCGGCCCGCACGGCGGCGCAGGACGAAGCCCGCCACGGCACCGCCGACGCCGACCGCCTCTCTTCGGAGAAGGCGAGCTGAACCCGGCCGCCACCGCCTCCGTACGGTGAGCGGTGTGCGCTTCTTCTACGACTGCGAGTTCATCGAGGACGGCACGACGATCGAGCTGGTCTCGATCGGTGCGGTCGATGAGGACGGCCGTGAGTTCTACGCAGTGTCCACCGAGTTCGATCCCGAGCGGGCGATTCCCTGGGTGCGCGACCATGTGCTGCCCAAGCTGCCGAGCCCGGCCGACCGGGCCTGGCGCTCGCGCCGCAAGATCCGGGACGACCTGTACGCCTTTCTGAGCGCTCCGCGTGAGCCGATCGAGCTGTGGGCGTGGTACGCGGCCTACGACCATGTCGCGCTCTGCCAGTTGTGGGGGGGAATGCCCGCCCTGCCCCGGGCGATCCCGCGCTTCACGCACGAGCTGCGGCAACTCTGGGAGGATCGGGGCCGGCCGGCGATCCCCGACCCACCCGCCGACCAGCACGATGCGCTCGCCGATGCCCGGCACAACCTGGCCCGCTGGCGCGCGATGGGAGGGGCTCCCGTCTAATCTGCGGCAGAGCATTTCGGCGAGCAGGACTCCCAGCGAGAAGATTCACGGCGAGCAGACTCAGAGCGAGAAGGGAAGATCTCCATGCGGATCGGCGTACTCACCGGCGGCGGCGACTGTCCGGGCCTGAATGCGGTCATCCGGGCGGTGGTGCGTAAGGGCGTGGGGACCTACGGGCACGAGTTCGTCGGCTTCCAGGACGGCTGGCGCGGCCCGATCAACAACGATGTCACCCCGCTGGACGTGGCCGCGGTCCGCGGCATCCTGCCCCGCGGCGGCACCATCCTCGGTACGTCGCGCACCAACCCGTTCAAGGTCGACGGGGCCCCCGAGCGGATCAAGGCCACCCTCGCCGAGACCGGCGTCGACGCCCTGGTGGTGATCGGCGGCGAGGACACCCTCGGGGTCGCCAAGCGGCTCTATGACGAGGAGCAGGTGCCGGTCGTCGGCGTACCCAAGACGATCGACAACGACCTCGGCGCGACGGACTACACGTTCGGCTTCGACACCGCCGTCAACATCGCGATGGAGGCGATCGACCGGCTGCACACCACGGCCGAGTCGCACCACCGGGCGTTGATCGTCGAGGTGATGGGCCGGCACGCCGGCTGGATCGCGCTGCACGCCGGTATCGCCGGTGGGGCCAACGTCGTGCTCATCCCGGAGCGCCCGTTCAACATCGCCCAGGTCTGCGCGTACATCGAGCACCGCTTCCAGGACCACTACGCGCCGATCGTCGTCGTCGCCGAAGGCGCCGTGCCGGTCGAGGGCACGATGGAGCTGGCCACCGGTGAGCTCGACGCGTTCGGTCACGTGCGGCTCGGCGGGATCGGCCAACACCTCGCCGACGAGATCGAGAAGCGCACCGGCAAGGAGGCGCGGACCGCGGTGCTGGGCCACATCCAGCGCGGCGGCACGCCGTCGGCGTACGACCGGGTGCTCGCGACGCGGTTCGGGCTGCAGGCGATCGACGCCGCGCACGAGGGCGACTTCGGGAAGATGGTGGCGCTGCGCGGCACCGAGATGGTGCGGGTGCCGCTCGAGGAGGCGACCCGCGAGCTCAAGACGGTCCCGGCCGAGCGCTACGCCGAGGCCGAGGTCTTCTTCGGCTGACCCGCTCTCATTCCGCATCAACGTGACGTTGAGGCGGCTAGACCGCTTGAACGTGACGTTCAAGCGGAATGGCGGGGCGCGAGGCGCATCGTGCGTACCAGGCGATCGGCGTAGCGCCGATGCGGCCGCCCCGTTCGGCATGAACGTGACGTTGATGCCGCTAGATGGCTTGAACGTGACGTTCAAGCCGAATGGGGGGAGGGGGTGGAAGGCGTGGTACGGCGGTCGGGTCGGGGTGGCTCGCACTCGGCAACTAGTCTGGGGGTCGTGCCCGTCCCCGATCTCGACGCCTGGCGCGCCCTGCCGGCCGCCCAGCAGCCCGCCTGGCCCGACGCCGCGGTGCTCCGCGACGCCGCCGACACGCTCAGCGCCGTCCCGCCCATCGTCATGCCGCACGAGGTCGAGGCGCTGCGCGACCGGCTGGCCCTGGTAGCCCAGGGCAAGGCGTTCCTCCTGCAGGGCGGCGACTGCGCCGAGACCTTCGACGGCAACACCGAGCCGCACCTGCACTCCACCACCAAGGCGCTGCTGCAGATGGCCGTCGTCCTCACCTACGGCGCGAGCGTGCCGGTGGTGAAGGTCGGCCGGGTCGCCGGGCAATACGCCAAGCCCCGCTCGGCCGAACTCGACGCGATGGGCCTGCCCTCCTACCGCGGCGACATGGTCAACGCCATCGACGCCGACGTGGCCGCGCGTACGCCGGACCCGAGCCGGATGGTGCGCGCCTACGCCAACTCCGCCGCAGCCATGAACATGCTGCGGGCCTTCACCCGGGGCGGCCTGGCCGACCTGCACGCCGTACACGACTGGAACAAGGACTTCGTCCGCACCTCCCGCGCCGGGCAGCGCTACGAAGCGCTGGCCAGTGAGATCGACCGCGCGCTCGGCTTCATGCGGGCCTGCGGGGTCAACGACGAGGCGCTGCGCGGGGTCGAGCTCTTCTCCAGCCACGAGGCGCTCATCCTCGAATACGAGCGGGCGCTGACCCGGCTCACCGATGACGTCGCCTACGACCTGTCCGGGCACATGGTCTGGGTGGGGGAGCGGACCCGCGACCTGCGGGGCGCGCATGTCGACTTCGTCAGCCGGATCGCCAACCCGATCGGGCTGAAGCTCGGCCCCACCACGTCGCCGGAGTACGCCGCCGAGGCGGTGGAGCGGCTCGATCCGGACGGACTTCCCGGGCGGCTCACCCTGGTCAGCCGGATGGGCAACCGGCAGGTGCGCGAGATGCTCCCGCCGATCGTCGAGAAGGTCACCGCCACCGGCCATCCGGTCGTGTGGGCGTGCGACCCGATGCACGGCAACACGGAGGAGTCGGCCAGCGGCTACAAGACGCGGCATTTCGACCGCATCGTCGACGAGGTGCTCGGCTTCTTCGAGGTGCACCGCACCCTCGGCACCCATCCCGGTGGGCTGCACGTCGAGCTGGTCGGCGAGGACGTCACCGAATGCCTGGGCGGTGCGCAGCAGATCGCCGACGCCGACCTCGGCGGGCGCTACGAAACGGCCTGCGACCCGCGCCTCAACACCCAGCAGTCGCTGGAGCTGGCCTTCCTCGTCGCGGAGATGCTGCGTGGCTGAGACTCCGGGCGTCGTCGATCTGCGCAGCGACACCGTGACGACGCCGACCCCCGGGATGCGCCTGGCGATGGCCGAGGCCGACGTCGGCGACGACGTCTACGGCGAAGATCCGACAATCAACGCGCTCGAGGACGAGGTGGCGGCACTCTTCGGTCACGAGGCGGCACTCTTCGTGCCCAGCGGCACGATGGGCAACCAGATCGCGCTGCGCACCCTGGTCCCGCCCGGCTCCGAGCTGATCTGCGACGCCGACGCCCACGTCGTCACCTACGAGTACGGCGCAGCGGCGGCACACGGCGGCATCAGTACCCGCACCTGGCCCACGCGGCGCGGTCTGCTCGACGTCGACACCGTGACGTCGATGGTGCGCACCGGTCGCTGGCATGACGTCGCCACCCGGGCAATCGCGGTGGAAAACACCCACAACCGCGGCGGCGGCACGGTGCAGCCGCTCGACCGGTTGCGCCTGCTCCGTGCCCGCGCCACCGAGCTCGGCGTCTCGGTGCACTGCGACGGGGCCCGGATCTGGAACGCCCACATCGCGTCCGGCGTCCCGCTGGCGCAGTACGGCGGGTTGTTCGACACGTTGTCGGTCTGCCTGTCCAAGGGGCTCGGGGCGCCGGTCGGATCGCTGATGATCTCGACCGAGGCACGGGTCGCCGAGGCGCGCACGATGCGCAAGCGGCTCGGCGGCGGCATGCGGCAGGCCGGCGTGCTCGCGGCGGCGGGGCGATACGCGCTCGAGTACCACCTGCGACGGCTCGCCGACGACCACGAGCATGCCCGCGTCCTGGCCGGCGCGGTCGGCGCCGACGCGTCCACCGTCGACACCAACATCGTGCTGGTCGACGTCGACGACGCACCCGCGGTGGCGGACAAGGCCAAGGGGGAGGGCGTGCTCATCTCGCCAGTGGGGCCCCGGCGGCTCCGGCTGGTCACCCATCTCGGGGTCGACCGGCCCGCGGCGGATCGCGCGGCCGAGGTGCTGGCCCGGCTGGTGACGGCGGACTAGCCGAGCAGGCGGCGTACCTCGTCGTCACCCACCGGCGCGAAGTCGCCGTAGAAGGAGCCCACCGCGCCGAAGTAGTCCGGCGTGACGACCATGAGTACGTCGTCGGCGTCGGCCCGCAGCGACTCCAGGCTGTCCGCCGGTCCGACCGGCACGGCGAGCACGAGCAGCGCGGGTTCGAGCGCCCGCACGGCCTGCAACGCCACCCGCGCCGACGCCCCCGTCGCGACCCCGTCGTCGACGACGACGACCCGGCGGCCGCTCGCGTCGATCGGCGGCCGGTCGCCCCGCAGGGAGCGTTCGACGTCGTCGAGGATCGTGCGTTCGCGCGCGGCCGCGGCCTCGAACTGATCGTCGGAGATGTTGCTGCGGAGCAGCACCATCTCGTTGCGTACGACGGAACCACCGCCGGCGATCGCGCCCATGGCGAGCTCGGCATGCCCGGGTACGCCGATCTTGCGGACGCAGAACACGTCGAGCTCGGCCCGGAGCCGGCCCGCGACGGCGGCCGCGACCGGGACACCGCCCCGCGGCAGGCCGAGCACCAGGACGTCGTCCGCCGTCTCGAGGTCCGGGTGAGCATCGGCGACGACCGCACCGAGTCGCTCGCCCGCCTCCCACCGATCGGCGAACCTCACCGTGCCGCACCCCTCGTCGCTGTCACCGCCAACCGGTCAGGCCGCCACATGCTCCGCGCCGCGGCGGCCGAGCAGCGCGGGGATCGTGGTCGCCGCGACGCCGAGCTCGTCGAGCAGGTCACCGGACAGCGCCTGGGCCCCGTCGCACAGCGCCGTCTCCGGGTGCGGGTGCACGTCGACGATGACACCGTCGGCGCCGGCCGCCATCCCGGCCCGGGCGAGCGGTACGACGAGATCCCGCCGCCCCGCGGCGTGGGACGGGTCGATGATGACCGGCAGGTGCGACATCGCGTGCATGCTCGGGACGGCGGAGATGTCGAGGGTGTTGCGGGTCGCGGTCTCGAAGGTCCGGATTCCCCGCTCGCACAGCACGATGTCGAGATTGCCGCGTTGCGCGATGTATTCGGCCGCCATCAGCCATTCGTCGTACGTCGCCGCGAAGCCCCGTTTGAGCATCACCGGCCGACCGGACTCGCCGACCGCCTGCAGCAGCGCGAAGTTGCTCATGTTGCGGGTGCCGACCTGCAGCATGTCGGCGTATTCGACCACCGTGGGCACGTCGTTGGCGTCGACCACCTCGGTGACGATGGGCAGGCCGGTCTCGGTGCGCACGTCGGCGAGGATGCGCAGGCCGTCGGCGCCGAGTCCCTGGAACGCGTACGGCGACGTGCGCGGCTTGTACGCACCGCCGCGCAGCAATGTCGCGCCGGCGTGGCGGGCCATCTGGGCCGAGGCCAGGGTCTGCTCGGGCGACTCCACCGCGCACGGCCCCGCGATCAGGGTGAACGTGTCCGGACCTATCGGGACACCGGCGACCGAGACGGTCGAGGTCCGGGTGTGGTTCTCCCGGCTGACCAGCTTGTACGGCGAGGTGATCCGGAGCACCTCGGAGACCCCTGGCAGCTGGGCGATGTCGACGCCTTCGAGGTGGTCGAGCACGGCGTCGTCGCCGACCACCCCGACGATGGTGCGGGTGACGCCGCTGGACACGAAGGCCTGACCCCCGGCGTGCTCGACGTAGCGGACCACCTCGGCCAGCTCGTCACTGCCCGCCTGCGATGCCATCACGATGACCATGGGTCTCCTTCGGTGAACAGAGATTCAGCTGCGGTCCCGCAGCCTGCCAACCGCCGCACGCTAGACCACGACGATCTGGACGGTCGAACCGCGCACCGCGAGCTGATCGGCGTTGGGCTCCTGCTGGGCGACGAGGCCCAGCGCGCCGCCGAAATAGACCTTGACCTCGACGGCGAACCCGGCCTCCTTGAGCCGCTGGGTCGCGTCGGGCACCGACAGGCCGGTTACCTTGGGCACCGTCACGTAGTCCGGGCCCTTCGAGACGACGAGCGCGACCGTGTCGCCGCGCACGACCGTGCCCGAGGAGGGCTGCTGGCTGATCACCGAGCCCTTGTCGACGGAGGTGCTGAACTTCTGCGTGGTGGTGGTCTTGAGATTCGCCTCGTGCAGCAGCGCCAGCGCGTGGTCGGCGGGCATCCCCGTGACCTTGGGTACGCCGAACGGCTTCGGCCCCTTGCTGACGACCACGACGACCTGCTGATCGCGTCGCATCGCGGTGCCGGGCTTCGGGGTGACCGACACGACGTGATCGTTCGGGACCGTCTCGTTGTAGGCCGGCCGATAGGTCGTCGCGAGCGGCAGCGGGTGCAGCAGTGCGACGGCCGCCGATTTCGTCCCGCCGACGATGGAGGTCGGCAGCGTGTAGCGCTCCGGTCCGGCGGAGAGCCGGGCCTGCACCGTCGTACCGCGCACGACCCGGGCGCCGATCGACGGGTGCGTCCAGGCGACGGCGCCGGGCGGCACGCTCTCGCTGTGCATCCGGGACGGCATGATCTGCAGGTCGACATTGGACGTCCGCGCGGCGTTCTGCGCCTGCGAGACCGTCAGCCGGGTCAGCTTCGGCACCGAGGTGTAGCGGCCGCTGCCGAACCACCAGCCGGCACCGGCGGCCAGCGCTCCGATCAGCAGGATCACCAGGAGCCCGATCAGGAAACGTCGCCGGCGCCGGTGCTGCTCGTCGGCCGTGGCCGGCTCGTCCGGGTCAGCCCCGTCGGCGGACATCGCGTCCCCGGGTCGCCCGTCGCCGGCCCGCGGCGCCACGCGGGCAGCGCGCGGTGGGCCGGTCGGCGGTGGTGGGGGCACGGCCGCGGCCGCCGGTCGTGCGGCCGCCGAAGCGACCGTCGGCGCCATGTCGGCCGTCGGCGTCGGCGCGGGCGGAGCCTGCGCGGGAGGTGCCGGCGGATCGACTCCGATCGGCGAGGTGGCCCCGAGCACCGTCGTGCGGTCGGTGTCGTCGTCGCGGCGGACGTCGTCGCCGTCGCGACCGGAGTCGCCGTCGTCGTCCGCCGCCGGACCGACGGGTCGCGGCGGCACCGCGACCCGGCGCAGCCCGAGGTCGGTGCGCACGTCGTACAACTCGGCGAGGAAGGCACCGGCGTCGGCCGGGCGTGCGCCGGGCTCGCGGCGCGTGGCCCGCATGGTGATCGCGTCGAGTTCGTCGGGCAGGCCGGGCACGATGGCCGACGGCGGCGGAACGTCGTCGTGCACGTGCCGGTAGGCCACCGAGATCGGGTTGTCACCGGAGTAGGGCGCGTAGCCGGTCAGCATTTCGTAGAGCAGGATGCCGGCCGAGTAGACGTCGGTGCGCGGGTCGGTGGTGCCCCGGGACACCTGCTCCGGCGCGACGTAGGCCACGGTCCCGAGCACCATGCCGGTCGCCGTCGTCACGGCGGCCTGCGCGACGGCGCGGGCCAGGCCGAAGTCGGCGACCTTGACGACGCCGTCGTCGGCGAGCAGAACGTTCTCCGGCTTGACGTCGCGGTGCACCAGGCCGGCCCGGTGGGCCGCGGACAGCGCAGCCAGGATCGGCTCGAGGAGGGACACCGCGAGGTCGGGTGCCAGCCGGCGCTGTTCGTGCAGCAGGTCACGCAGGGTCCGGCCGGAGACGAGTTCCATCACCAGGAAAACCCGGCCGGCGTCCTCACCCTGGTCGTAGACCGATACGACGTTGATGTGGGAGAGCCGGGCCGACGCGCGCGCCTCCCGGGTGAACCTGTCGACGAACGCCGGATCGAGCGCGAGGGCGGGTGCCATGACCTTGATGGCGACCGTGCGTTCCAGCCGCAGGTCGGTCCCGGTGTAGACGGTCGACATTCCGCCGTGCGCCAACGGGCCCTCGACCCGATAGCGACCGTCGAGGACCGAACCGACCAGAGGATCGGTCACGGCCATACGCACACGGCCGAGTCTACGGTGGGCCGCCGGTCGGCCCGGGGAGGCGGCACCGGGCGGCCCGCGGCCTCGATGTGGCGTCGGATGAGCGGCCCGAACCGGCCCCGGCTATAGGCTGACTCGCGATGCCCCCCCACCGTATCGTCGTGGTCGGCGCCGGACTGGCCGGCGCGCGCACGTGCCAGGAGTTGCGTTCCCGCGGATACGGCCATGAGCTGATCCTGCTCGGTGCCGAGCCGCACCAACCCTACGACCGGCCGCCGCTGTCGAAGGCGCTGCTGCGCGGCGCCCTCGACGGCCTGGACGACGTCCGCGTCGACGTGGACCTCGACGCCCTCGACGTGCGGTTCCTGCGGGAGACCACGGCGCAGGCGCTGGCCCACGGCGTCCTCTCGACCTCGGCGGGCGACCTCACCTGGGACGCGCTCGTGCTGGCGACCGGCGCCCGGCCGCTGCGCCCGCGGGGGGACCGGGGCGCCCTGGTGCTGCGTACCGTCGACGACGCGTTGGCGCTGCGGTCCGGGCTGGTCGCGGGCGCCCGGGTGGTGATCGTCGGCGCCGGCTGGATCGGCGCGGAGGTCGCGACCGCCGCGGCGGGTTACGGCTGCACCGTCACGGTCATCGAGGCGGCGCCGGCTCCGCTCGCCGTACCGCTCGGCGTCCCGGTCGGAACCCGGACGACGCCGTGGTACGCCGAAGCGGGGGTCACCCTGCGCACCGACACCCCGGTGGTCGAGACCGCGCCGGACGGTGTGCTGCTCGCCGACGGCGAGCGGCTCCCGGCCGACGTCGTGTTGGCCGCGGTGGGTGTCCGGCCGGATGTGGCGTGGCTGGCCGGTTCGGGTGTGGAGACCGGGGTCGGCGTACACACCGACGCGGGGCTGCGAACGTCGCTGTCGGGGGTGCTCGCGGTCGGCGACTGCGCCACCCGCTTCTCCCCGCGGGCCGGGCGCCGGCTGCGGCTCGAGCACTGGGACGACGCGCTGCACTCGCCCGAGGTGGTCGCCGCCACCCTGCTCGGCGAGGACGCGACGTATGACCCGGTGCCCTACGTGTGGTCCGAGCAGTTCGGCCGCTACGTGCAGTGGGTCGGGTGGCGCACCGGCGACCCGGCCGTCTGGCGGGGCGATCCGGCCGACGGTCAGGGGTGGGCCGCCGGGTGGCTCGACGGGTCGGGGCGGCTCACCGGCTTCCTCGCCGTCGACCGGCAACGCGACCTGCTGCAGGCCCGCAAGCTGATCGCCGCCGGCCGTCAGCCCGATCCGGCCCGGCTCGCCGATCCGGCCGTACCCGTCCGCGACGCCTGAACTGGTCGGAGGGCGGGTCCGGGCGGCCCGACGGGCGTTCCGGGCGCCGTCTTAGGCTGGCCCGGTGAGCGAACCGAAGGAGTGGCTGACCCTGGCGGAGGTCGGGGAGCTGCTCGGCCAGTCCCCGAACCAGGTACGCCGGCTCGTCCGCGATCACCACCTCATCGGCCTGCGCCGGGACCGGGGGCTGGAGGTCCCGGCCGACTTCGTCCTCGACGGCGTGGTGGTCAAGGGCCTGTCCGGGACGCTGGTCCTGCTCTTCGACGCCGGCTACACCGACGAGGAGGCGCTCCGGTGGCTCTACGCCGCCGACGACACGCTTCCCGGCCGGCCGATCGACGCGCTGCGCGAGAACCGCGGCACCGAGGTCCGGCGGCGGGCCCAGGCCGCCGGATTCTGACCGGGCCGGCCGGGCCGTGCGGCTGATCTACCTGGCGCTGCTGGCCGGATGCCTGCTCGTGACCCTGCCGCTCGAGCTGTGGCTGCACACCCGGGTCTATTCGCGGCCCGCCCGCTGGCTCGGCGCGATCCTGCCGCCCGCGGTGATCTTCCTGGGGTGGGATCTGTACGCCGTGGCGCGGCACCAATGGTGGTACGACCCGGCGCAGACCGTCGGACTGCGGCTGCCCGGCCGGCTCCCGATCGAGGAGGTCGGGTTCTTCCTCGTCGTACCGACCTGCGCGATCCTCGCCTTCGAGGCGGTACGCGCGGTGACCGGGTGGACCGCGGGCGACGAGGGGGCGCCGTGAGCTACACCGTGCTCGCGTTCGTCGCGACCGCGGCCGTGGTGATCGTCGACCTGCTCGTGCTGCGCACCCGGCTGCTGATCCGGCCGATCTTCTGGATCGCGGAGGCGATCGTGCTGGTGTTCCAGCTGATCGTCAACGGCGTCCTGACCGGTCGCGGCGTCGTCCGCTACAACCCGCACGACATCATCGGCGCGCGGCTTGTGCATGCGCCGATCGAAGACCTCTTCTTCGGCTTCGCGTTGGTGACACTCACGCTCTCGCTGTGGGTCTGGCTCGGCCGGCGTGCCGCGGCGCGGGCCGGATAGGTGTTGCCTCGGCGCGGCCGGGTCGACAAAGATCGCGCCATGGCGAGCAGCTGGTACACCGTGGTCATCGATTCGCACGACATCCACGCGCAGGCGCGCTTCTGGGCGGAGGTCCTCGGCTACGACATCGTCTTCGAGATCGAGGAAGAGGTCGCCGTCGCGAAGAACGACCACACCTACCCGGGTCTGGTCTTCGTCCCGGTGCCCGACGACGAAGACGATCAAAAACCGGCTGCACATCGACCTCAATCCCGACGACCAGAACGCCGAAGTGGAGCGGCTCCTGGCCCTCGGTGCCACCCGCGCGGATGTCGGGCAGGGCGACAAGCCCTGGGTCGTGCTGGCCGACCCAGAAGGCAACGAGTTCTGCGTGCTCACGGCTCGCGATCGGTAACCGCCACCATCTGGTGCCCGTCGATCCGCGGAACGGTGAAGTCGACGCGCGATCCGTTTTGGCGGAACGGCAGATCGACGCCCTGCGGCTCGAGTCGGATGCTTTTGGCCGCCGTGGTGGTGCGCAGTGACACGTCCACGTCGAAGAGCGGCAGCACGTCTTCCACCGTGTCGAACTCCGTACCCCGCCGTTCGGGGATGTAGTGCAGCAGGTGCACGACGTCACGCTGCTGCTGCGGCTGGCTGGTCACCGACACCTCGAGCGTGCTCGGACCGTCGTGCCGAAGCACGGGATCAGGCAGCAGCAGTCCGATCGCAGCGAGGAAGGCGGTCTTGATCCATCGCGGCGCGTTGGTCTCGTACTGCGTGTGGATCGGATGACAGAAATAGACCACGCGGCCGCGCCGGATCACGGCGGGTCCGGCGGTCTCGCCGGTCGACGGGGCCTGCAGGTGGGAGATGTAGTGCTCCCAGGTGCGGTCGAAGTAAGGCAGCACGAGGTCGGCGAGGACCTCCGTGTCGGGGCCGGCGGTAACGTCGAGACCGCGGATGTACATCGGATGCTCGACCGCGGGCAGCCGGTCGGTGAGCGCGGGTCGCGGCCGGAGGTATTGGCAGAAGTCGTGCCGGGCGTAGACCTTTCCGCGGGCCGGCTCGCCGCGGGAGTCGCGCGGGCCGTCGGACTCGACCTGGACGCCCCACTCGTCCAGGGCGAAGTCGTCCCGCTCGACCGCCAGTCCCGACTCGTAGCTGGCGACGACTGATCCGCCGTCGTCCAGGAAGCGGCGGAGCTTCGCCGCGAGGTCGGGCGTCAGCCGGATGTGGTCGGGCAGGACCAGTAGCCGGTAGCGGGCCAGGTCGGCGGCGGAGTCGATGACGTCGAACTGGTGACCGCCCTCGACGAGCATCCGGACCGCACCCTGGATGCCCGGTGGCAGGTTCAGCACTCCGCCGCCGAGGTTTTCCTCCGGGTTGAAGACGCCGATGTCCACCCGGGGAAGGGCTTGCGCGCACCACGGCTCCTTGCGCTCCACCTGGGCGTAGACGTCGCCGACGACCCGGTAGGTCTCCGGATCGAGCACGCCTCTCGGGTGCAGCTGGTCGCCGATCGAACATCCCGCGCCCTGGGCGAGCATCCGGAACACCTCGTACTCCAGGGCCGCGGGGTTTTTCGTGGAATGGAAGTCGCCCCACGTCGTGTGGAACTTGCCGGTGGTGCCGACCACGTCCGGGCCGAGGGTCCGCGCGTAGCGCCCGGTGACCGGGAAGTACATGTAGCCCCAGCCGCCGCTCGGCAGCGTCTCGAGCTCGAACTGGGTGTACGCCGCGGCGACCGTGCGGTGCCGGAGACCTATGTGGCCGCCGTTGTAGGTCACCGGACAGCCGGGTTGGATCGACCGGACGAAGGCCGAGAGTTCGAGTTCGAAGTCGTTGACGGTCTCCACGCCGAACTGCTCCACCCGGCGGGCGTCGGACGGATCCCATCCGCGGTCGCGCATTCCCTGCTGGCAGTAGCCGCACACGCAGTGGTCGGGGCGGATGAAGTCGAAATACAGTCCGTCGACCGGGAGCGAGGCGAGGATCTCCGCCGCGTGCTCCTTCATGAAGTCGCGGAACGGCGAGTTCAGGCACAGCTTGCGGTAGAAACCGGCTTCGAACGGCGGGGTTCCCTCGAGTCGACCATCGGCCAGCACGATTCGCCATTCGGGGTGCGCCTTCACGGTCAGGTCGTCCCATTGCACCGTCGTGTAGATCGGCACCCGGATCCCCAGTGCGTGGCAGGCGGCGATCTGCTCGACGAGCAACGGGCGATCGAGCGTCGGATGCTTGCGGTCGGCAAGGTGCGCGCTGTCGTAGTAGACCCAACCGTGGTGGCAGCGGGCGAAACACAGCACGGAGTTGACGTGCGCGTCGGCCAGGGTCTTCGCGAATCCGGCCGGATCGAAGTCCGCTCCGACGTCGGGGATGAGGCCGGAGGTATGGAAGTCGAGGTGGATCTGCCGGAGAACGGTGGATGACGAGGCTGGCACGGCGGCACTCCTTCGCGGCTTGCGTCACTCCTCGCAAACCGTGGCGCAGCGAGGTACCGCACAGATGCTATGGGCGTTAGATTTCCCGGACAAGAACGCGCCGGGCGCCGGGTCCGGGCTCGGAGGGCGGATCGGTGATGCAGGCGGAGGAGCGCGCCGAGCGTGCGCTCGAGGCGCGGCGGGCCACCGTCGTACTGAATCGCCGCGACGTCGATCGTGCAGGACGTTCGGGTCGTCGCGGCCGGGCGCGATCCTTCGGAACTGTCCGCGGCCGGGATCCGGCGGCTGCCGTCGTCGGCTGCGGAGGCGCTGGATCATCTCTCCGCGTCCGGCATCCTGCGCGACGCCATGGGCGACCCGCTCTTCGAGGCCTTCCTCGCCGTACGCCGGGCCGAGATCGACGCGGCGGCCGAACGGAGCCCGGAGGACGTGGTCGCCGCCACGAGGTGGCGTTACTGATGACCGGACCGGTGCACCGGCTGCGGGCGCACCTCGACGAGATGCGACTCGTCGACCACCACACGCACAGCGTCGTGCGCGCAGACCTCGACCGGACCGGTCTGGAGGCTATGCTCACCGAGGCGCACGTCCCGGGCCCGGCGGTCTTCGACTCCCCGCTCGGCGTCGCGGTACGCCGGTGGTGCGCGCCGGTGCTCGATCTACCGGCACACGCCGATGCCACGGCCTACGTCGAGCGGCGGGCGGCGCTGGGACGTTCCGAGGTGACCCGGCGGATGCTGCGTGCCGGCGGCCTCGACACGCTGATCGTCGACGTCGGCTTCCGACCGGACGAACTGCTCGATCCGGCGTCGCTCGGAGACGCCGCGGGTGCCGCGGTGCACGAAGTGGTGCGGGTCGAGGGCGTGGCCGAGGAGCTGGCTCGCGCCGGCATACCGGCCCGGCAGTTCGCCGCGTCCTACCGCGATCTGCTCCGGGTACGGAGCGCCGACGCCGTGGGACTGAAAACGATCGCCGCCTACCGGACCGGTCTCGACGTACCCGCTCTCCGGCCGACCGACGCCGAGGTGCGCGGTGCGGCGGAACGTTGGCTGTCCACAGTGGACGCCTCCGGCGTCGCGCGGCTCGACGATGCGACGCTGATCGGATTCGCCTGGTGGAGCGCCGTCGACACCGGGCTGCCACTGCAGGTCCACACCGGCTTCGGTGATCCGGACGAGACGCTGCGCCGCGCCGATCCGGCCTGCATGCAGGAATTTCTCGACTCATCCGCGGCGGTCGGGACGCCGATCGTCCTGCTGCACTGCTACCCCTACCACCGGCAGGCCGCCTACCTCGCGCATGTCTACCCGCACGTCTACTTCGACGTCGGACTGGCGACCAACTACATCGGTGCGTCGGCGCGCACCGTCATCGCCGAGGCGATGGAACTCGCGCCGTACGGCAAGTTCCTCTACTCCTCGGATGCCTTCGGCCTGCCGGAGCTGCACTATCTCGGTGCGGTGCTCTTCCGTCGTTCCCTCGCCGAGGTACTCGGCGGCTGGGTCGACGCCGGCGACATGACTGTCGACGACGCGCTGCGCTACGCCGACCTGATCGGTGCCGGCACCGCCCGCACGCTCTACCGCCTCCCGTAACCCGCCCCGCTCCTCCTCCTCCTCCTCCTCCCCATGATCAAGAGGGGATTCCGGTACGAAACGCCGTACGAAATCCCCTCTTGATCATGGAGGTTTGAAGAGGGGGAGTCAGGCTCGGCGGGCGAGGTAGGCGCGGGCGGCGGACGGCAGGCCGACGGCGAGGCGACGCCGGGCCGGAATGGTGACCCGGCCGGTCAGCACCTGGTAATCGGCGCGCTCGATCTCGTCGAGAATGCCGCCGTACAGAAGGAATGCGGCGCGTACGCAGTCACGGCTGTCGGCGTGTAGCAGCCGGATGCCCGGTTCGGCGGCGCGGTAGATCTCCCGGGTGCGCGCGATCTCGTGGGCGAGCAGCCGTCGCACCGGTCCGTCGACGACGCCGCGGACCAGGTGTTCGCGATCCACGCCGAACAGCGCCATGTCCTCGGCGGGAAGGTAGACGCGCCCGCGCTGGAGGTCTTCGCCGACGTCGCGGAGGAAGTTGGTGAGCTGGAACGCCCGGCCGAGATCGGCGGCGTACGGCGCAGCGACCTCGCGGTCGGTCGTCGTCCCGAGCACGGGGAGCACGAGCAGGCCGATCACCGCCGCTGATCCCCACATGTACCCGGCGAGATCGTCATAGGTCGGGTAGCCGGCGACGGTGAGGTCGGTGCGCATCGAGTCGAGGAAGTCGGCGACATAGGCGGCCGGCAGGTCGAATCGGCGCATCGTGTCTCGTACGGCGCGCACCACCGGCGCGGCGCCGTGCTCGGATCCGCCGTCGGGCCCGGCGGATCCGACGACCTGATCGTGCAGGGTCTGCAACCGGGCGGCAGCCGACGCGACCTCGGGGTCACCGGCCCGGGTCGGGCCGAGCTGGTCGACGAGATCGTCGGCGTAGCGGGCGAAGCCGTAGAGCGCATGCACGTAAGGTCGCTTCGCCGGCGGCAGCAGCCGGGTGGCGAGGTAATACGTCCGGCCGTGCGTGGCATGCAGCCGCCGGCAGGCGGCGTACGCCGACCGCAGCGATTCGCCGCGGATGCCGGCTGCGTCGAGCTCGCGGCCGGTCACGATCGGCTCACCGGCCGCGGCACGATCCCGTCCGCCCGACCCAGAGGCACCGACGCGGACGGACCGGACGCCGACCTCAGGACGACGACGGTCGCGACCACAGCCGCGACCGTGGTCGCGATCAGCGTGGCCGGCCGGTCGTACAACGTCGCGCCCTGCGGGGTGATCAGCATCGACATCGCCACGCTGACCCCGGCGATGACTGCGATGACACCGCCCGGCAGGCTGAGCGCCGCGGCGACCGCGAAGGGCCAGACCAGATACCACGGCTGCACGATCGGGCCGAGCAGGACGACCGCGAGCAGCGCCAGGGCGAGCGCGCGCAGCACCCCGATCCGCTGAGCGAACGCCCACAACCCCAGGCTCACCACGCCCGCCACCACCTGGCCCGCCGTACGGAACGCCGCGACCACGCTCTCCCGGTGATCACCGGCACCGAACAGCCGGCCGATCAGATCGGCGAGCAGCCCGAGCCCGCTCGACACCGACACCCAGGTGATCAAGGCGCCCGGCGTCGTCAACCCATCGAGCCACCCCACACCGAGACCGCTGAGCAGGGTCACGATCGTGAACACGATCACCGAGACCACGACCACCCGGGCCAGGGCACGCCACCAGCGGTGCGCGCCCTCGAGCCGGGCCGCCCACAGCGGCACACAGAACGCCACCACGAGGCCGATCGGCGCCTTGACCGCGACACCGAGCGTCGCGATCGCCACCCCGGCGACGCCGTGGCCCTCCGCGACGAGTGCGAGGCCGGCGATCGCGAGCCCGAGCATCAGCGCGTCGTTGTGACCGCCGGACACGAAATGCAGCAGCAGCAACGGATTCGCGACGCCGAGCCAGAGGGCGACCCGCGGGTCGCCACCGCACGATGCGGCGAGCCTGGGCAGGTAACGTGCCAGCAGCAGTACGCCGAGCACCGACAGCAGCCGCATGACCTCGGCGGTGAGGATGACGTGGTCGCCGGTGATTGCCGCGACGCCCCGCCCCACCATCAGCCACAGCGGTCCGTACGGGGCTGGTGTGTCGACCCAGATCCGCTGCACCTGGTCGAGGTACGGCCCGGACAGGACGTCGGGTCCGACCCGGTAGGGATCGAGCCCGGCATGGGTCAGGTGGGCCTGCGCGGCGTAGCTCCACACGTCGCGGCTGAACAGCGGGACGGAGAGCAGCAGCGGTGTGCCCCACCAGGCACAGGTCGCCAACAGCGCGCCGGGGGTCGTGCCCGGATCCCGTCGGCGTACGGCGCGACCCAGATACAGCCACGCCAGGCCGAGTGTCGCGACGCCCGCGTAGACCAGCGTGAGGGCGATCTGTGGTCCCACGCCGTGCCGGAGCAGGCCGAGGATCGGCCAGTGCGCCGTGGGATCGGTCACCGGCAGGGCACCCGCGCCGTAGGAGCCGACGACCGCGAGCAGGACTCCGACGAACCCCGCCCAGCGGGCGCGCAGCGCGAGCGAGCCGGTGTGGTCGGGTTGGTTCATGGTCGGGTGGAGCCGGCGCCGACGATCCGTTCGGCGGCCAGCCGTCCGGAGATCACCACCATGGGTACGCCGACGCCCGGAGTGGTCCAGCCGCCCGCGAAGACGACGTTGTCCAGGCCAGGCACGAGGTTGGCGGACCGGAACGGGCCCGTCTGTGCGGGCGTGTGGGCGGCGGCGAACGGTGTCCCGGCGGTGAGCCCGTCGGCCGCCCAGTCGGCCGGGGTCACCAACCGCTCGACCTCGATGGCGTCGCCGAATCCGGTGTAGCCGCGGGCCTGCAGCGTCGCGACGAGTTCGTCGCGGTAGCGCGGGCCGACGACCGACCAGTCCAGCCCGGATTCGGCATTGGGCACCGGAGCGAGGACGTAGTAGGACTGGCGTCCGTCCGGGGCCAGGGACGGATCGGTCCGGCTGGGGTTGGTGACCAGCAGCGAAGGGTCGCTCATCAACCGGTGCTCGCCGATCAGCTCGTCGAACGTCGTACGCCACGACTGTCCGAAGTGGACGTTGTGGTGCGCGGTCTGCGGGTAGTGCGCCGACGAGCCGACGTTCAGCACCACGCACGACGGCGCCGCGCGCAGCCGTTCGACTCCGCCCGGCGTCGGATGGTCGGCGAGCAGATTGCGGTATGCACCAGGCAGATCGCCGGCCAGGACCACCGCGTCGGCGATCAGCCGCTCGCCGTCGGTGGTGTGGACCGCGCGGGCCCGGCCACCCGCGAGCTCGACCCGCGACACCGTCGTGCCGTAGCGGAACGTCACGCCGTGCTTGGTCGCCGCACCGGCGAGCGCGAGCGGCACCTCGTGCATCCCGCCGCGCGGAAAGGAAACGCCGTTGACCGTGTCGAGATAGGAGATCACGGCGTAGAGGGCCAGGGCGCGGTACGGCGAAAGACCGGCGTAGAGGGCCTGGAAGGTGAACATCCGCCGGATACGCGGGTCGCGGATGAATCGACGTACCGCGGGATCGAGCCGGCGCAGGCCCCCGAGCGCGACCAACCGGGCGAGCGACGGCCGCAGCAGGTCGAGCGCCGAGTCGAGGTTGCGGTCGATGAAGTCGCGCCGTTGCGCTCGATAGAGGGCCGTCAGCCAGCCGACGAGGCGGCGATAGCCATCGGCGTCGCGCTGCCCGGCCAGCCGCGCGATCTCCGCGGCGGTGGCGCCGACGTCGGTGAAGATGTCGAGCCGCTCACCGTCGGGGAAGAAGCCGCGGTACACGGGGGAGAGCGGGACGAGATCGAGCCAGTCCTCGAGCGATTCGCCGACGCAGCCCAGCGTGTCGGCCAGCAGGTCGGGCATCGTGAGCACGGTCGGCCCGGTGTCGAAGACGTAACCGTCGAGCCGCAGCCGGCCGGCCACCCCGCCGGGCTGCTCGCGCCGCTCGATCACCGTGACCTCACGGCCCGCGCCGGCCAGGCGCAGCGCCGCCGACAGACCCGCCAGTCCGGCGCCGACGACGACCACGCGATCGGTCGGCCCACTGACGGTACGCACCCGCGAAAGCCTACGGCCGCCGTACTCGCGCCCCGACAAGGCACCGGCGCCCGGCCACCCCTCGACCCGTCCTCGACCATCCCCTCGACCCGGTCGCTTGACCAAAACGCACTCCTAGTGCGTTTTGGGGGCTCGCACCGGCGTGTCGTGGACCAAAACGCACTAGGAGTGCGTTTTGGTCGCCGCTCCACCCCCGCACCAATACGCACTAGTCGTGCGTTCCGTACGACGGCCGCCCACTACTCTTGGGCTATGAACCGGACCGTCCGCGACCGCCTGGCCACGGGCCGGCCGACGTTCTCCTTCGAATTCTTCCCGCCCAAGACGCCGGACGGCGAGCGGGCCCTGTGGCGGGCGATCCGCCAACTCGAGCCGCTGCACCCGTCGTTCGTGTCCGTCACCTACGGCGCGGGCGGCACCACCCGCGCCGGCACCGTGCGGATGACCGAGCGGATCGCGACCGACACCACGCTGCTCCCGCTGGCCCACCTCACCGCCGTCAACCACTCCGTCGCCGAACTCCGCCAGGTCATCGGGCAGTACGCCGACGCCGGTGTACGCAACGTGCTGGCGCTGCGCGGCGATCCGCCGGGAGACCCGCGGGCCGAATGGGTCAAGACGCCCGAAGGGCTCGAATACGCCGAAGAACTCGTCCGGCTGGTCAAGGCGCACGGTGACTTCTGCGTCGGAGTCGCCGCCCACCCGCAGGGGCATCCGCGGTCGACCAACCTCGACGTCGACGCCCGGCAGTTCGTCGCCAAATGCCGGGCCGGCGCCGACTTCGCGATCACCCAGATGTTCTTCTACGTCGAGGACTACCTGCGGCTGCGCGACCGGGTCGCCGCGCGCGGCTGCGACATCCCGATCATCCCGGAGATCATGCCGGTCACGAACATCCGGCAGATCGAGCGGTTCGCGGTCTTGTCCGGTGAAAGCTTTCCCGCCGACCTCGCCGCGCGGCTGCAGGCCGTCGCCGACGATCCCGCCGCGGTGCGCGAGATCGGCATCGCGGCCGCGAGCGAACTCTGCGACAAGCTGCTCGCGGCGGGCGCTCCTGGCCTGCATTTCCTGACCCTCAATCGGTCCACGTCGACCCGCGAGGTGTGGGGCAACCTCAACCTCGACGCGCGGGTCTGACCCAGCCCGGCCACCACGACCGGCGCGGGTCCCGGTCGGCGAGCACGATGCCGGCGGCCGTCCGCCCGCTCGCGCCGAAGACGCCGCCACCCGGATGCGTCGACGCGCCGGTGAGATAGAGGTTGCGTACGCCGGGAACGCGATGCCGGGCGAGCTCGGGCAGTGGCCGCAGCCCGAACATCGACTCCACCGTCATGTCGACGTGCATCACGTTGGCCCGGGGGAGTGCGAGCTCGCGTTCGATCTCCTCCGGCGTCTGCACGTGCACCTGCTCGACGGTGGCCGCGAAACCCGGCGCGGCCCGGTCGACCTCACCGATCAGCCGGTCGGCCTCCGCCCGGGCGATGTCGCTCCATCGGCGGCCGTCGGCCAGCGCGTAGGGGTGCCACTGGCCCCACACGGAGACGTTGTGCCGCCCGGGCGGTGCGATCGTGTCGTCGAACGCGGAGAAGGTCATCGCCAGAGCTGCCGGGCGCGCCGGCGGGCGCCCGGCCAGGAAATCGCCGTAGGCCGTGCGCAACGCACCACGATCCGGCGCGAGCAACTGCAGGGCGCGGTACGCCGAGTCGCCCTCGGCGCCCGGGTAGCGCGGCAGGTCGGTCGTGCCGAGCCGCACCACCATGCCGATACCCGAGCCGACTTTGATCTCGCCGATCCGGTGCTGCAACGCCGACGGGAGCGCGTCGCCGAGCAGGCCGAGCGTCTCGGTCACATGACAGCCGCCGACCACGGCGCCCGCGCGCAACACGTCGCCCGACGTCGTCCGCACGCCCCGGACCGCGCCGTCCTGCACGAGGATCGTCTCCGCACCGTCGCCGAGTCGCAGCGATCCGCCGTCGGCGAGCCAGGCGGGCGGCGAGCGCCTCGCTGAGCCGGCCGCTGCCGCCCCGCGGGTGCCCGGGAGCGCGTTTGTGCAGGAGCGCCAGCCAGCCGACCAGATCGGCCGTTCCGGTTTCGTGCGTCGGCGGGCCGGACTGCGATCCCATCCACGCCAACGCCGTCTTCAGGCGTTCGTCGGTGAAGTGCGCGTCGAGCAGCGCATCGGCGCTGCCGAGGAACTGCCGCACCACCTCGCCGTTCGTGGCGCCGGCGCCACGGCCGGCCCGCCACAATGTGCGGCCGATCCGCAATGGTGCCGGTTCGCCCGCGAACGAGGCGAACACGTGCTCGTTACGCCGCCCCCAATCGGTGATGAACCGGTGATAGGCCTCCGCGTCGGCCGCCCCGCACACCGCCGCGATCGACGCGCAGGTGCGGTCGAGGTCGACCCAGAAGGTGATCGCGACCTGTTCGCCGGCCGGTGTCCAGAACGGCGCGAAACCCCACGGATCGAGGTCGTCGTAGACCAGGCCGTACGACGCCAGGTCGAGCTCTTCGACGATGCCGGTGTGTCGGATCATCACGTGGGCGCTGGAGCCCCGATCGACGCGGTATCCGGGAAACCGCTCCACGGTCGACACCGCGCCACCGACGACGGTGTCGCGTTCGATCACCTCGACGTCGAGGCCAGCCCGGGCGAGATAGCAGGCCGTGACAAGGCCGTTGTGCCCGGCGCCGATGACGACGACATCAGGCATGTGCGGCGAACGGGAGGTCGGCGCCGAGGATCGCGAACGGGCGACTGTCCCCGGGAAAGAAGTGGTCGCGCAGCACGTCGACGAAGCCGAGCGACCGGTAGAGCCGCCAGGCCCGGGTCCGGCCCTCCGGCGTGGAGAGCAGCACGCGGCGTTCGGGAATACCGTCGACAAGTCGGGTGAGCAACTCGCGGCCGATCCCGTTGCCCTGCCACACCGGCAGAACGTGCAACTCGCACAGCTCGAAGCAGTCGACGAACCAGCGCGCCGCGGCGTCGCGGTCCAGGGCGCCGTTGACCTGGTCGTGCCACCACTGCCCGGTCTGGCTGGTGTAGCCGTAGCCGAACCCGGCCAGTTCGTCGCCGGCGATCGCGGCGGTGCAGCGGAACCCGGACCGGCTGGTGTGCGCCGCGGTGAACCCGGCCCGGGACCGTCCGGTCTCGGGGGGATAGCCCATCGCGGTCGTGTAGACCGTCATCGCTTCATCGAGCCGCCGGCGCAGGTCCGCCGCACCCCACCGGACGATCGTGACCGGTTCCTGCTCCGACGACTCCATCGGTCAGTCGCCGACTTGGGCCGGAGTTCCGCCGGTGATGCGGACCAGCTCGTCGTAGCTCGTGGGAAACACCGTGTGCGCCGTCCCGGCGGCCGCCCACACGATCGGATACTTCTGCAACGCCGTGTCGACGAGGGTGCGGACCGGCGCCGGGTGTCCCACCGGTGCCACGCCGCCGATGGCCTGACCGGTCGCGGCGCGCACGAAATCGGGTGTGGCGCGCCGGATCCGGGCCACCCCGATCAGGCGGGCGACCCGGTCGGTGTCGACCCGGTGGGCGCCGCTGGTCAGGACGAGTAAGGGTGCGCCGTCGGCGTCGAAGACCAGGCTGTTGGCGATGGCGCCGACCTCGATGCGGAGTTGCGCTGCCGCCGACGCCGCGGTCGTCGCCTGATCGGGCAGGGTGCGGAAGTTGGTGTCGGCGCCTGCGGCCTCGAGCGCCTGTACGACCCGTCGGGTGTTGGCATGCACCGGACGCGGGGACACCGGGTTGGTCGCCATGCGTCCCATCCTGTCGCGCCCGTCTCCGCCGTGTGGCGGCAGGTCAGACGTGCAGCCCGCACTCCACCTTGTCGCGGCCGGCCCAGCGGCCTGCCCGAGCATCTTCGCCCGGCTTGACGGCGCGGGTGCACGGCGCGCAGCCGACCGAGGTGTAGCCGGCGTCGATCAGCGGATTGACCAGCACGCCGTGCTCTGCGGCGTAGGCGTCGACGTCGTCCTGCGTCCAGGTCGCGAGCGGGTTGATCTTCACCATGCTCCGCTTGGCGTCCCACGCCACGACCGGAGTGTTGGCCCGGCTCGGGGCCTCGTCGCGCCGTACGCCGGAACCCCAGGCGTGGTAGGAGGACAGCGCAGCCTCCAACGGCCGCACCTTGCGCATCGAGCAGCACAGGTCGGGGTTGCGCTCATAGAGCCGCGGCCCGTATTCGGCATCCTGCTCGGCGACGGTCTGGGACGGCTTCACCGACAGCACGGTCACCGGCATCGTCGACGCCACCGCGTCGCGGGTGCCGATCGTCTCGGCGAAGTGGTAGCCGGTGTCGAGGAAGACGACGTGGATCCCGGGACGGGCGCGCGAGGCAAGGTGGGAGAGGACGGCATCGGCCATCGAGGAGGTGATGCACAAACGGTCGCCGAACTCGTCGGAGGCCCAGCGCAGCACGTCGAGGGGATGTGCGTCTTCCAACTCCGGCTCGGCCGCCTCAACCAGCGACACGAGCCGTGCGTGCTCGTAATCGGGAGCACTCACGATGCCTCCTTAGTCGTCAAACCCAGGAACCGTAGCCGCCAGGCCCGACGGCATGCTGCGCACCGCCATACTCCGGCCTCGTCGCCACTCACTTCGTCGCGACTGGGTCGAATGTCTTCCTCTCCGCAGTATGGACAGTAAAACGGCGGAGCGTGGGAAACCCGGCTCGTCACGCCAGCCACTCCTCATCCGCGCGGGCGACGTAATCGGCGAACGATTCGTCACCTTTGCAGCGTTCTTTATAGCCCCGCAGTACCCGTTCGATGTAGTCGGCGGTGTCGCTGGCGGCGACCCGCAGACCCCGGAACTTCCGACCGAGTGTCGGATCCGCCCCGAGTTGTCCGCCTAGATGTATCTGGAAACCGTCGACGTCCTCGCCGTTATTCCCCCGCATGACCATTCCCTTGAGGCCGATGTCGGCGACCTGGAAACGCGCACAGGAGTTCGGGCAGCCGTTGACGTTGATGGTCACCGGCGTGTCGAAGTCGGGCAGCCGGCGTTCCAGCTCGTCGACGAGCCAGCTGGCGCGGCCCTTGGTCTCCACGAGCGCCAGCTTGCAGAACTCGATGCCGGTGCAGGCGATCGTCCCGCGCCGGAACGCACTCGGCCGCACAGCGAGCCCCTCACCCTCCAGGGCGGTGACCAGCGCCTCGACCTGCTCCTCGGGTACGTCGAGGACCACCAGCTGCTGCTGCGCGGTGGTGTTGACCCGGCTGCCGCCGTACTCGTGCGCGAGGTCGGCGATGCGGGAAAGCTGGGTGCCGCTGGTGCGCCCGGACCGCAGCGCGAAGCCCACCGAGTAACGCCCGTCGGCCTGACGCTGCACGCCGAGGTGGTCGCGCGGGCCGGTCGGAGCCGCCGGAGCCGGACCGTCCGGGAGCGGGGAGTCGAGGTAGTCGGACTCGAGGATCTCCCGGAACTTCTCGGGACCCCAGTCGGCCATGAGGAACTTCAGCCGGGCCCGGTTGCGCGACTTGCGGTAGCCGTAGTCGCGGAAGACTGCGGTCACGCCGCGCCAGGTCTCCACCAGCCGGTCGACCGGCACGAAGGCGCCGAGCCGGACGGCGAACCGCGGATTTGTCGACAGGCCGCCACCGACCCACAGGTCGTAGCCGGGTACGCCGTCCGGGCCGGTCACGCCGACGAAGGCGACGTCGTTGATCTCGTGGTTGGTGCAGTGCCGGCCGCAGCCGGAGACCGAGGTCTTGTACTTGCGCGGGAGGTTGGAGTATTCGGGGTCGCCGACGACCAGGTCCGACAGCTCGTTGATCTTCGCGGTCGCGTCGAGGACCTCGTCCTCGGCCACCCCGGCGAGCGGACAACCGAGCATCACCCGGGGCGTGTCGCCGCACGCCTCGGTGGTGGACAACCCGACCGCTTCGAGGCGCTGCCAGATCTCGGGCACGTCCTCGATCCGGATCCAATGCAGCTGGACGTTCTGCCGGTCTGTGACGTCGGCCACGTCGCGGCCGTACTCCTTGGCGATCCCGGCCACGGTGGACAGTTGCCGGGACGAGAGCCGGCCACCGTCGATGCGGATCCGGAGCATGAAGAACTCGTCTTCGAGCTCGTGCGGCTCGAGTACGGCGGTCCGGCGACCGGGGATCCCGGCGGCCCGCTGGGTGTAGAGGCCGTACCAGCGGAACCGGCTGGAGAGATCGGCCGGATCGATGCTGGCGAAGCCGTTCTTCGAGTAGACGTCGATGATCCGCTGTCGCACGGCGAGGCCGTCGTCGTCCCGCTTTACGCGTTCGTTGGCGTTGAGCGGCTCACGGTGGCCCAGCGCCCACTGGCCCTGTGCTGTCGATGGCATCGGGTTACCTCGCGGTTGTGACGCTCCTGCGCGGCGCTGCGTCAGTACGCCTGCTGGTCAGGGTCTGCGGTGTCAGATGGACACCGGACAGGCGGCGCTGATCGCGTGCTGCAGGTCGACATGCAGCCTCGCGACGAGAGGTACACCGCGGTCCGTCACGCCGACTAGGATCGCACATGATCACTCGGTTCGCACACCCTGTCTGTCGACCGATGTTGCCGACCTGTGCGATCCTGTGGTGCATGTCTGCGACCGCGGTGCTCGTCGCTCGCCTGCATGTCGATCTGCAGCGGGTCGCCAGCGCGGTCTGTCCGTCCGACTGAATCGGGTCGGCGCCTCTCCCGTCGCACCATCCCGCCTCGCCTGCAGGCGCTGGACCCGGGTACGTCGCCCTCACGGACTCGACACCACGAGGACAGACCAGCAGACCAGGAGAACCTCATGACCATCATCCCGACGCCGGCGGAGATCGTCGCGGGCGGCCCGATCGGCGGTGTCCGGTGAGCGACGGCTATCCGGTCGTCCTCGACCTCACCGGCCGCCGGGTCGTCGTCGTCGGGGCCGGGTCGGTCGCCGAGCGGCGGGTCGCCGGGCTGCGCGACGCGGGCGCCGACGTACACGTCGTAGCACCCGTCGTCTCGGGTCACTTCGACGCCGACGTCACCGTGCACCGCCGCTCCTACGTCGACGGCGACCTTGACGGGGCGTGGATGGCGCACGCGTGCACCGACGATGCTGCGGTCAACGCCGAGGTCGCCGCCGCGGCCGAGCAGCGGCAGATCCCCTGTGTCCGGGCCGACGCCGCGCCGGACGGGACCGCCCGCACACCGGCCGTCGCCCGCTCCGGAGAGGTGGTCGTCGCCGTCTCCTCCGACGACCCGGTCCGCTCCGTGCGCATCCGCAACCGGATCTCGGGCCTGCTGGACCGTTCCGAGCTGCCGATCCGCCGGGCCCGCCGGGACGGCGTCGGCCGGGTCACCCTCGTCGGGGGCGGACCCGGGGATCCGGGCCTGATCACGGTCGAGGGGCGGGCGCTGGTGGCCGACGCCGACGTGCTGGTCGTCGACCGGCTGGCGCCCCGCGGCCTGCTCGACACGGTCGACGACGACGTCGAGGTGATCGACGTGGGCAAGGCGCCCTACCGGCACGGGGCGACCCAGCAGGAGATCAACGACCTGCTGGTCGACCGGGCCGGACGCGGACTGCACGTGGTGCGGCTCAAGGGTGGTGACCCGTTCGTGCTCGGCCGGGGCGGCGAGGAGGTCGCCGCGTGCACCGCGGCCGGAGTGCCGGTGCACGTCGTACCCGGGGTCACATCGGCCCTCGCGGGTCCGGCGATGGCCGGTATCCCGCTGACCCACCGCGGGATCGCCGCCGACTTCGCCGTCGTGTCGGCACACCTGGATCCGACCCATACCGGTTCGACCGTCGACTGGCCGGCGCTGGCGTCCGGCCCCGCGACCCTGGTCCTGTTGATGGCGATGGAGCGGCTCGACGCGGTGTGTCAGACCCTGATCGGGCACGGCCGGTCAGCCGACACGCCGGCCGCGGTGGTCCAGGAGGCGACGACGCCCGCCCAGCGCACGCTCACGTCGACGCTCGGCTCGCTGGCCGACGACGTACTCCAGGCGGGAATGGGCTCGCCCGCCGTGGTGGTCGTCGGTGAGGTGGTCCGGCTGGCCCGGACGGTCGGATGACCGATCCGGTCCTGCTCGCGGTCGCCCACGGATCTCGGGACGAGCGGGCCGCGCCGGCGCTGGACCGGCTGATCGAGCGGGTCCGTGCGGGGTCACCCTCGATCGAGGTACGGCTGTCCTACGTGGACCACACCTCGCCGTCGGTCACCCGAGCCCTGGACGATCTGTCGACGCGGCCGACGGTGGTGGTCCCGTTGCTGCTCACCGCCGCGTCGCACACCAAGGGCGACGTGGCGGCCGCGGTCCGGGCCGCCCGGCGGCCGGACCGGCACCTGCACCAGGCCCGGCCGCTGGCGCCCCATCCCGGCCTGCTCGCCGCCCTGGACCGCCGGCTCGACGAGGCCGGCGTGGACCGGCGTACGGCGGTGGTGCTGGCGGCGGTGGGCTCGGCGGATCCGGACGCGAACGCCGAGGTCGTCGCCGACGCCCGCCGGCTGTGGGAGTGGCGCCGCGCCGAGGCGCCGGTCGAGGCCGGCTTCGCGTCCGCGACCACGCCGACCGTCGCCGAGGCCGTGGACCGGCTCCGGCGGCTCGGCTACGACGAGGTCGCCGTAGCGGCGTACGCGCTCGCCCCCGGGAGACTGCTCGACAAGGCCACCGCCGGCCTCGATGTCGCCGCAGTGACCGAAGAGCTCGCCGACACCCCGGAGGCCGCTGAGGTGGTGCTCGAGCGCTACCGGGAGGCCATCGCCGGCGACATCCGGATGGGGTGCGACACCTGCCTCTACCGGGTCGCCTGGCCGGGCCGCGAGGACCGCCGCGGCGCCGCCCAGCGGGTCCACCCGCACCCCGACGACACCTGACCTCGCAGGCTCGCCCGGCCCCGGCCTGCCTTTTCGCTTGAACGTGACGTTCAAGCGCTCTATCCGCCTCAACGTGACGTTGATGCGGAATGGGCGGCCTGCGTTTGGCTTGAACGTGACGTTCAAGCCAAATGGGAGGGCCCGGAGCCGGCCACCGGGTCGACATCGTGCGCCGCACTCGCATCGACGGGGCAGATCTGCAAGTAGGACGCACGATGTCGCCCGGCACTCCGGCGTACGCCGACCTCGGCCCCCGTTCCACCTCAACGTGACGTTGATGCGAAGGGCGGCCCGCGTTTGGCTTGAACGTCACGTTGATGCCGAACGGGGGAGCTGGGGACGACGGTTGCGCGGGCGGTTCGGGGAGGGCTAATCTTCGAACACATGTTCGAACGCCGCGTCCCCGGGGAGGGTGCCGAGATGAGTCCGACCCGCCTGCGACCACCGCCGTCACGGTCGTCGGTCACCATGCTGGATCTTGCGCAGACCTGCCTCGTCGAGGCGGCGGCCGCGGAGCGACCGGCCGAGCGCTATGTCGCCGCCCACCTCGCCGCCCTGCGCGGAGCCGCGGCGGTGCTCGCCGCACGCGCCCATGCCGGAGCCGGCCGACCACGCCGACCGGTGAGCGCGTGGGCGCTGCTCGGTGCACTCGCCCCGGAGCTGGCGGAATGGGCGGCCTTCTTCGCGGCCGGGGCGGCGACCCGTCAGGCAGCCGAGGCGGGCGCGACGGGAGTCGTCACCCAACGCGACGCCGATGATCTGTTGCGCGACGCCGAGACGTTCCTGGCCGTCGTGGCTGCGACCATCGAGCCCGCACCGTGGCGCGGCATACCGGTGGGCTGAGGTCCATGTCCGTCACCATCGCGCCGCCTGATGTCGGTGTGGCTCGATACCCTGCGCCCAGAGGCCGGTGCGGGCCGCGAGGTGCGCACCGACGACATAAGGAGAGGACGGTCGTGACCGAGGTCGAAGGGGTGGTCGCCGCCGAGGGCGAGCCGTCGGCGGAGGTCCGGGAGCGGCACGCCGTGATCTCCCGCGAGCTCGACGACCACGCCTACCGCTACTACGTGCTCGACGCCCCGACGGTGAGCGACGCCGAATACGACGTCCTCCTGCGCGAGCTCGAGCAGATCGAGGCGCACCACCCGTCCCTCCGCACGCCGAGTTCGCCCACCCAGCGGGTGGCCGGCACCTACTCGACCCTCTTCACGCCGGTCACCCACCTCGAGCGGCTGCTCAGTCTCGACAACGCCTTCTCCGACGAGGAGCTCGACGCCTGGGCGGCCCGGGTGGAGCGGGAGACCAGCGCCACCACGACCTACCTGTGCGAGCTGAAGGTCGACGGTCTCGCCGTCGACCTGGTCTATGAGAAGGGCCGGCTCGTGCGGGCGGCCACCCGGGGCGACGGCCGCACCGGCGAAGACGTCACGCCCAACATCCGCACCATCGACGACGTGCCGACGCAGTTGACCCGCGACCGCGCCCACCCGGTTCCCGAGCTGCTCGAGGTGCGCGGCGAGGTCTACTTCCCGACCGAGCGGTTCGCCGATCTCAACGCCGCCCTCGTGGAGTCCGGCAAGGCGCCGTTCGCCAACGCCCGCAACGCCGCCGCCGGGTCGCTGCGGCAGAAGGACCCGCGGGTGACCGCGACCCGCCCGCTGCGGATGGTGCTGCACGGCGTGGGAGCGCACCGCGGGGTCGAGCCGGCGCGGCAGTCGGAGTGGTACGACCTGATGCGCGGCTGGGGGCTTCCGGTGAGCGACCACTATCTCGTGGTCGACACCCTCGACCAGGTGCGCGAGCGCATCGCCTACTTCGGCGAGCACCGGCACTCGGTCGAGCACGAGATCGACGGGATCGTCGTGAAGGTCGACGAGATCGCGGTGCAGCGTCAGCTCGGCTCGACCTCGCGCGCGCCCCGGTGGGCGATCGCCTTCAAATACCCGCCCGAGGAGGTCACCACCAAGCTGATCGACATCCAGGTCAATGTCGGCCGTACCGGGCGGGTGACCCCGTTCGGCCGGATGGATCCGGTGAAGGTGGCCGGTTCGACGGTGGAGCTCGCCACCCTGCACAACGCCGACGAGGTACGCCGGAAGGGAGTGCTGATCGGCGACACCGTCGTGCTCCGCAAGGCCGGCGACGTGATCCCGGAGATCGTCGGCCCGGTGGTCGACCTGCGCGACGGTTCCGAGCGCGAGTTCGTGATGCCGACGCGGTGCCCGGAGTGCGATACGCCGCTGCGCCGCGAGCGGGAGAACGACGTCGACATCCGATGCCCCAATGCGCGGTCGTGCCCGGCGCAGCTGCGGGAGCGGCTGTTCCACCTGGCCGGTCGGGGCGCGTTCGACATCGAGGTGCTCGGCTACGAGGCCGCGGTCGCCCTCCTCGAGTCCGGCCTGCTGCAGGACGAGGGCGACGTCTTTCAGCTCACCGCCGACCGGCTCGCCGAGGCCGACTTCTTCACCCGCAAGGACGGCGGCCTGACCGCAAACGCGACGAAGCTGCTGGACAACCTCGAGCAGGCCAAGCACCGCCCGCTCTGGCGCGTGATCGTCGGGCTGTCGATCCGCCATGTCGGTCCGACGGCCGCGCAGGCCCTGGCCCGTGAGCTCCGCTCGATCGACCGGATCGCCGAGGCGTCGGTCGAGGAGTTGGCCGCCGTCGAGGGAGTCGGGCCGACCATCGGCCAGGCGGTCGTCGACTGGTTCGCGGTCGACTGGCACCGCGACGTCGTCCAGAAATGGCGTTCGGCCGGCGTGGAGCTCACCGAGACCGGCGGCGACGAGGGCCCCCGACCGCTCGAGGGGATCACGATCGTCGTCACCGGCAGCCTCGTCGACTACAGCCGGGACTCGGCGACCGAGGCGGTGCAGACGCGTGGCGGGAAGGTGACCGGATCGGTGTCGAAGAAGACCGACTTCGTCGTGGCCGGTGAGAGCCCCGGCTCCAAATACGACAAGGCGCTCACCCTGAAGGTCCCGATCCTCGACGACGCCGGCTTCGCCGTACTGCTCGAGCAGGGCCCCGATGCCGCGCGTGAGGCCGGCCACGTCGAATCCTGACCGTGGTCGCGCGGTAGCTCGGGGGCACGGCCGGAAGGCAGATCTGCGCCCCCAGGTATCGTCGGGGACGAGTCGGGTATAGGTCACCGATGGCATCGCCGTGGCCACGGCTCAGCGTGCGGGACATGGTTCTCGTGGGCGGGGGCCCCGTCACCCTCGGGGTCGACGATCAGACCAGGGAGTAGCTGTATGAGACGAGCGTTCCGGACGAAGCGACGCGTGTTGGTGACCGGCGCGGCAGTGGCCGCGGCCGCCGCCCTCGCTCTCGCCGGCTGCTCCAGCGGCTCCGGAAACACCGCCTCCGGTCCGCAGAAGAGTTCCGGCAAGCAGGCGCAGAACAAGCAGGCCGACCACAAGGCCTCCGCGTCGCCGACGCCCTCCCCGACGCCGGCCGCGGACGTGAGCATCAGCCCGCAGAACGCTCCGATGAACCCGACCGACCCCATCGTGGTGAAGGTCGACAAGGGCACGCTCAAGTCCGTCGTGGTCACCAACCCCAAGGGCAAGCAGGTCAGCGGCGCCTACGGCGCGGACAAGACCACCTGGTCGACCAACGAGCCGCTCGGCTACGCCAAGGCCTACGCGGTCAGCGCCGATGCCGTCGCGAAGAGCGGCGGCACCGTGCACCAGACCGGGACCGTGCACACCCTCTCGCCGCAGGCGCAGGCCTACCCGTCGTTCATCCCGCCGCCGAGTGAGACCGACGTCGGTATCGGCCAACCGATCGTCGTCCGGTTCGACCACCCCATCGCCGACAAGGCAGCGACCCAGAAGCGGCTCCAGGTCACCTCCACCCCGGCGCAGACCGGTGCCTGGTACTGGATCTCCAACACCGAGGTCCACTACCGCCCGGAGAAGTACTGGCAGCCCGGGACGACGATCAAACTGCACGCCGGCATCTACGGCGTCGATCTCGGCGACGGCGTCTACGGCCAGACCGACCGCGACCTCACCCTGCACGTGCACGACTCGTGGATCGCCAAGGCCAATGGCGCGACCAAGCGCATGTGGATCTTCCACAACGGCAAGCTCGTGCAGAACATGCCGATCAGCCTGGGCACCACCAACACGCCGACCCACACCGGCATCCACGTGATCTCCGAGAAGTCCCAGAAGGTGATCATGGACTCGGCGACGTACGGCGTGAAGAAGGGCCAGCCCGGTTACTACCGCGAGTCGGTCTTCTGGGACGAGCGGATCTCCAACGACGGCGAGTTCGTGCACGCCGCGCCGTGGTCTACCGGCGAGCAGGGAGCCTCCAACGTCTCCCACGGCTGCGTGAACCTCTCCGTGCCCAACGCCCAGTGGTTCTACGCGCACTTCGGACCCGGCGACGTGGTCGAGGTGTCCAACTCCGGCGGCCCGCAGCTGCCGGTCTACGACACCTACGGCGACTGGTCGGTGCCGTGGTCGACCTGGTCGGCGGGCAACACCAACAGCTGAGGTCGCGCCCGCGTCACCTCAGAGCGCGCACCGGCCGTCGCTGATGGTCAGGCCGATGCCGGCGAGGTGCGCGAGTCGGGCCACCTCGCTGGGCCGGAACGTCGGCCCGCCCGGCCGGCCGACCACGAGCACGTGCTCGGACCCGTCGAACGGGACGCCCATCAGGTCGGTCTCCATCGCGACGAACGAGTCCGGCAACACGTCGGTGTCCGGGTCGAGGATGCGGGCCCGGTCGAAGGCCCCGGGGCCGAAATCGTCGAGGACCTTGCCCGGGTCGGCCGGCGCCGGCTTGCTCACCGCCTCGACCACGGCCTGGTCGGCACCGGTACGGCGGACCACCAGGCACCAGCCGGCCCGGAAGATCCGCGGGACACCGGCGACCAGTTGCCCGATCGCCCGTGCGGGGTCGCCGGTCATCGCCTCGATCAGCTCCAGCTCGCGCTGGGTGTCCAGGGCGCCGGCGTAGACCCGGATCGACTCGACCCGCACGTCCGCGACTGCTCCGGCCGCAGTCACCAGCGTGTCCGGCAACCGCCCGTCGGGAAGTTCGACGACGAGGTCGTCGACCGCGGCTCCGGGTGTCCGCTCCACGACGTCGAGGCTGATGATGTCGGCGTCGACCGACCCGAGGGCGGTCGCGACCGCGCCCAGCATGCCGGGCCGGTCGGGGAGCACGACCCGCAGCAGAAACGTCGAGACCACCGCTAGAGCACCAGGCCGATGGTCAGCAGGATGCCGAACGCGAGTTCCAACTGGCCGGTCGCGACCAGCGTCGCCACCAGATCGCGACCGGTGTCACCGCGCACCACCCGGCGCACCGGATTCACCGCGACAGGTATCGCGAGCAGGCCGACCGCCGCCCACGGGTGGATCACCGCCGCGACGATGACGAAGCCGAACGCGACGACGATGCACGCGACGTATCCGATCCGGGTACGCCGGTCGCCCAGTAGCACCGCCAGCGTGCGCTTGCCGACCTCCCGGTCGCGGGGGATGTCGCGGAGGTTGTTGGCGACCAGGACCGCCACCGCCAGCAGGCCGCACGGTACGGCGCAGACCACGGCGAGCGCGCTCACGTGCGGCGGTGAGGAAGCGACGTACGCCGTACCGATGACGGCGACCAGGCCGAAGAAGACGAACACCGCGAGATCGCCGAGCCCGCGGTAGCCGTAGGGCCGCGACCCGCCGGTGTAGAACCAGGCCGCGGCGATGCTGGCGGCCCCGACCAGGACGAGCCACCACGACGTGACCGCGGCCAGGGCCAGGCCCACCGCGCCGGCGACGGCGAAAGACAGCAGTGCACCGGTCAGCACCCGGCGCGGCGACGCCAGGCCGGAGGCGGTCAGCCGCACCGGGCCGACCCGGTCGGCGTCGGTGCCGCGGACCCCGTCGCTGTAGTCGTTGGAGTAGTTGACGCCGATCTGCAGGGCGACCGACACGACCAGAGCGGCCGCGGCGCGCCACCAGGCCAGCGGGCCGGCCGTCGCGGCCACCCCGCTGCCGACCAGCACCGGAACGACCGAGGCCGGCAACGTGCGGGGGCGGGCACCGGCCACCCACGCGGCGATGCCGGACGGCAGCGGCGAGGAGGTGCTACTCATGACCCCATCCTGCCTGGCCGCTCCGGGCGGCGCTGCCGTGGGTGAAACCTCGCCGCAAGGCCCGCCGTAGACTCGGGCCCATGCCCGACGCCCCCGCAGGCATCACCCGTGATGAGGTGGCCAACCTCGCGCACCTCGCCCGGCTCGCCGTCACCGACGAGGAGCTGGACGTCTTCGCCGGCCAGCTCGACGTGATCCTCGGCGCGGTCGCGCGGGTCGGCGAGGTCGTGGCCGCCGACATACCTCCCACGTCGCACGTCGTGCCGTTGACCAACGTCGCGCGACCGGACGTGGTCACGCCGTCGCTCCCGCGCGACGCCGTGCTCGCGGCGGCACCAGCGGTGGAGGACCACCGCTTCCGGGTGCCGCGGATCCTCGACGAGGAAGGCTGACCGGGTGCCCGACCTGATCCGTGCCACCGCGGCCGCGACCGCCGCCGCGATCGCGAGCGGCGAGGTGTCCGCCGTCGAGGTCACCCAGGGCCATCTCGATCGGATCTCGGCGGTCGACGACCGGGTCCACGCGTTCCTGCACGTCGACGCCGACGGCGCCCTCGCCGCCGCCAAGATCGTCGACGAGCGACGCGCGGCCGGCGAGTCGGCCGGACCGCTGGCCGGCGTACCGCTCGCGCTCAAGGACGTGATCGTCACCGCCGGCCTGCCCACCACCTGCGGGTCGCGCATCCTCGACGGCTGGATCCCGCCGTACGACGCCACCATCACGACCAAGCTCCGCGCCGCCGGCGTCGTCGTACTCGGCAAGTCCAACATGGACGAGTTCGCGATGGGTTCCTCGACGGAGAACTCCGCGTTCGGGCCGAGCCACAACCCGTGGGACCTGGCCCGGGTGCCGGGCGGGTCCTCGGGCGGCTCCTCCGCCGCGGTCGCCGCCTACGAAGCGCCGCTGGGCATCGGCACCGACACCGGGGGATCGATCCGCCAGCCGGCCGCGGTCTGCGGGCTGGTCGGTCACAAGCCGACCTACGGCGGCGTGTCCCGCTTCGGCCTGGTCGCCTTCTCCAGCAGCCTCGACCAGGCCGGCCCGCTCGCGCGCACAGTCCTCGACGCCGCGCTGCTGCACGAGGTGATCGGCGGCCACGACCCGGCCGACTCCACCAGCATCGACGCCCCGCTGCCGGCGCTGGCCGACGCCGCCCGGCGCGGTGCGGCGGGCGACCTGTCCGGCGTACGGGTCGGCGTCGTCACCGAGCTCGGCGGCGCGGGCTACCAGCCGGCCGTCACGCAGCGGTTCACCGAGGCGGTGGCGGTGCTCGAGTCACTCGGCGCCACGGTCCGCGAGGTGTCCTGCCCGCACTTCGGCTACGGGCTGCCGGCCTACTACCTGATCGCGCCCAGCGAGGCCTCGTCCAACCTGGCCCGCTTCGACGGAGTGCGCTACGGCCTGCGGGTCGGCGACGACGGGCAGGCGAGCCTCGAAGAGGTCATGTCGATGACCCGGGACGCGGGCTTCGGTGCGGAGGTCAAGCGCCGGATCATCCTCGGCACCTACGCGCTCTCCGCCGGCTACTACGACGCCTACTACGGCCAGGCGCAGAAGGTCCGCACCCTCATCAGCCGTGACTTCGACGCCGCCTTCGAGGACTGCGACGTGCTCGTGTCGCCGACCACGCCGACGGTGGCGTTCCCGATCGGTGAGCGGATCGACGACCCGATGGCCATGTACGCCGCCGACCTCGCGACCCTGCCGGCGTCGCTGGCCGGCGTACCGGCAATCTCCGTCCCCTGCGGCCGGTCCGAGGGCCTGCCGGTGGGACTGCAGATCATGGCGCCGGCGCAGGCCGACGACCGGTGCTACTTCGTCGGGGCGGCCTTCGAGGCGGCGGCCGACGCCAGCCGCGGCCATCCCCTCCTCGACGAGGCGCCGGCACTGTGAGCGCGACGCCGGACAACGAGCCTCAGGTCGGGCCCCGGGTCAAACGCCCGACGCGTCTGGTCAGTGCGCGCGAGGTCACCCTGGTGGTCTTCATCATGGGCTTCCTCGTCTCGGTCGGTGTCGGCGTCATCCTCTCCTCCGCCGAGGCCGCGACCACCGCCCTCATCGTCACCGTCGTCGTCTGCGCCGCGGTCTTCGCCATCGTGTCGCTGACCCGGGCTCGGAAGGCGTCATGACCATCACCCTCCCGACGTACGACGACGTCAACGCCCGCTACGAGCCGGTGATCGGGCTGGAGACGCACGTCGAGCTGGGCACCGCGTCGAAGATGTTCTGCGGCTGCTCGACGACGTTCGGCGCCGAGCCCAACACCCAGACCTGCCCGGTCTGCCTCGGGCTGCCCGGCAGCCTGCCGGTGATCAACGCCAAGGCGGTCGACTTCGCCATGCGCATCGGGCTGGCGCTGCACTGCTCGATCGCGACGTGGTGCCGGTTCGCCCGGAAGAACTACTTCTACCCGGACATGCCGAAGAACTATCAGATCAGCCAGTACGACGAGCCGCTGTGCACCGACGGATGGCTCGACGTCGACGTCGAGGGAACGACCTACCGCATCGGGATCGAGCGGGTGCACATGGAGGAGGACACCGGCAAGTCGCTGCACGTCGGCGGCGCGACCGGGCGGATCCACGGTGCGACGCACTCCCTCGTCGACTACAACCGGGCCGGCATCCCGCTCGTCGAGATCGTCACCAAGCCGATACCCGGCATCGGCGACCATGCCCCGCAGGTGGCCCGCACCTACGTCACCGAACTGCGCGACATCCTGCGCACTCTCGACGTCTCCGACGTACGGATGGAACAGGGCAGCCTGCGCTGTGACGTCAACACCTCCCTCGCGCCGCGCGGCGCGGAGTGGGGCACTCGGACCGAGACGAAGAACGTCAACTCGCTGCGCTCGGTCGAGCGCGCGGTGCGGTTCGAGATGCTGCGCCAGGCGGCCCTTCTCGACGCGGGCGACCGGATCGTGCAGGAGACCCGGCACTTCCACGAGGACAGCGGAGAGACCACCTCCGGCCGGAGCAAGGAAGAGGCCACCGACTACCGGTATCTGCCGGAGCCGGACCTCGTGCCGCTGGCGCCCGATCCGGCCGTGGTGGAGAAGATCCGCGCCGAGCTGCCGGAGCTCCCGGCCACCCGTCGGGCCCGGCTCGGCGCCGAGCTCGGTGCCTCGCCGGAACACATGCAGGCGATGGCCAACGCGGGCGTCGTCGACCTCGTCGCGGCGACGGTGACCGCGGGCGCGTCGATCGACGACGCGCGCAACTGGTGGCTGGGCTACCTCGCGCAGAAGGCCAACGCCGCCGAGATCGAGCCGGCCGAGCTGACCATCACCCCCGACCAGGTCGCCCGGGTGATCGAGCTGATCTCCGACGGGTCGCTGTCCACGGGGCTGGCCCGACAGGCCGTCGACGGGGTTCTCGAGACCGGCCGCGACCCCGACGAGGTGGTCATCGAGCGTGGACTGCGCCGGGTCACCGACACCGACGCGCTCGGCGCGGCGGTCGACGCGGCCATCGCAGGGCAGCCCGACGTCGCGGAGAAGATCCGCGGCGGCAAGGTCGCGGCCGCCGGCGCGCTCGTCGGAGCAGTGATGAAGGCCACCCGCGGGCAGGCCGACGCCACCGTCGTCAGGCAGCTGATCCTCACCCGGCTCGGCGTCGACGCCTGACGTCGCGCCCGCCGGGCCGACGGATCAGCCGGCCAGGTCGCGGTGCCGGCGGCCGGGGTCGTCGCCGGCAGCGAGCGGGGCCAGCCGGTAGGCGAGGCGGTGGACGCCGGTCGGGATCCGGTACGCCGACAGCGTGTCCGGTCCGCAGCTGGCACCCCCGAGGCCGCGCTGGCGGACGTCGAGCGACAGGTGCACGGCGTCGTCGCGGACGAGGTCGACGGTGTGCCGCGCGGCGGTGAGCGTGGCGTCGGAGAAGTGGCTCACCTTGGCCTCGAGCGGACTCACCGCGCTGGCGAGGACGCCGGCGCCGTCGTCGCGCCGGCAGGCCAGCCACCGCACCTCGGTCTTGTTGCCGTGCTCCTGCGGCCGCACGTAGGGCACGTACTGCTCGTCGACGGTGCCCTCCCATCGGCCGACCGGCGCACCGACCCAGCGGTCGCAGTAGGACTCGTGCGGGCCGCGGCCGAACCACGACACCTGCTCGAACCCGGCCGGGACCGCGAGCGTCACGCCGAGCCGGGGCAGGTCGTCGAGCTCGGCGTCGACGTCGAAGGAGTCCTCGATCTCCAGTACGCCGTCCGGGCGGACCACGATCCGCTGGCGGTGGCTGATCTCCTTCGATGCGGGCGCGACGAGCCAGCCCCGGATGTCGACGGCGACGGTGCCGTCCTCCGATGTGGTCGCCGTGACGTCGTCGATCCTCCGCTCGACCCGGTCCAGCCCCCACTCGGCCCACCGGGCCTGCGCGGCACCGGCGTCGTTGTCGGTCGGTGCGCGCCAGACGGTGGGGTGCGGGCCGGCGTCGACCAGCGTGACTCCGTCGACGCGCCACCCGGCCAGGCGGCCGTCGGTGCGGTCGATGCTCACCCGGACCCGGTCGCCGTCGACCACGATCGCGCCGTCGGACTCGGTGCTGGTGAGCCGTCCCGCGCCGCGGCTCGGCATCGTCGCAGAAGCGGCCGGGGACGGCAGCGCCAGCTGCACCCACGCCACCTCCCGGCCCGCGCCCAGCAGCGGGTCGTCGCGCCGGTCGCGGAACCGCAGCATCAGATGCACTTCCTGGCCCGGCTGCGCGGCCGGGTCGGTGTAGGGCACCGTCACCCGCTCGTGTTCACCCGGCGCGGTCGACAGCTCCGGCAGCGCGCCCTGCTGCGTCACCACGCCGTCGACGGTGATCTCCCACTCACCGCTGAGGTGGGACAGGTCGAGGAAGTCGTAGTCGTTGCCGACAACCACCGTGCGGTCGGCCAGCTCCGCGGCCTGCACCGTGACCGGCTGGAAGAGCCGGGAGCACTCCCACATGGCGGGGTGCGGTGCGCGGTCCGGCCAGACCAGGCCGTCGCAGCAGAAGTTCCCGTCATTCGGCTCGTCGCCGAAGTCGCCGCCGTAGGCCCAGTAGTCCCGCCCGTCCGCAGTCTGTACGGCGATCCCGTGGTCGAGCAGCTCCCAGATGAAGCCGCCCTGCAGGCCGGGGTTGGCCCGGATCGCCGCCCAGTAGTCGGCCAGGTTGCCGCAGGAGTTGCCCATGGCGTGCGCGTATTCGCACATGATCAGCGGCCGGTGGTCGGTGGTCGTCTGCGCCCATTCGACGATGGCGGCGATCGACGGGTACATCGGGCAGACGATGTCGCTGGAGGGATGCCCGCTGTCCCAGCCGCGCCGGAGCGCGCCCTCGTAGTGCAGCGGACGGCTGGGGTCGGTGTGCCGGATCCAGCCGGCCATCGCGTCGTGGTTGGGCCCGTAGCCGGACTCGTTGCCGAGCGACCACAGGATCACCGCGGGGTGGTTGCGGTCGCGCAGCACCATCCGCGAGCCTCGATCGAGGAACGCCGCCGCGTAGCGCGGGTCCCGGCAGATCGAGTCGTAGTGCGCGTGGCTCTCGATGTCGGCCTCGTCGACGACGTAGAGGCCGTATTCGTCACACAGGTCGAGGAAGTACGGGTCGGGCGGGTAGTGCGAGCAGCGCACCGCGTTGACGTTGAACGACTTGAGCAGCGCGACGTCGCGCCGCATCGTCTCCCGGTCGACCGCGCTGCCCCGCCGCTCGTGGTGCTCGTGCCGGTTGACGCCCTTGATGTAGACGGCCCGGCCGTTGACCAGCAACTGCCGGTCGCGCACCTCGACCGTCCGGAACCCGGTCCGGACCCGGGTCGCCTCCACCTCGGCGCCGCCCGGCTCGTGCAACGAGACCACGACCGTGTAGAGGGTCGGTCGCTCGGCCGACCACGGCCGCACCGTGTCCACGGTCGACCGCAGCGTCGCGATGCCGTCGCGCGGCCAGCTCCGCCCGTCGCCGATCGCCTCGGCCGACAGCGGTGCGCCGACCGCGCCGTCGCCGTCGTACAACTGCGCGCGAACTGTCCACTGTGGACTCGGTAGCCGCCCGGCGCGCACCTGGATCGTCAGCGAGCCCGAGCCGGTGGCCACGTCGTAGCCGCTCTCGACCGCCACATCGGCGATGTGGGTCGGAGCCGTCGCGTGCAGCGCGACCGACCGGTTGATGCCGGCCTGCCACCACTGGTCCTGGTCCTCGATATAGGACGCGTCCGACCAACGGACCACCTGCACGGCGACGGTGTTGACGCCGGTGTGCAGTTGCTCCGTCACGTCGAACTCGCTCGGCAGCCGGCTGTCCTTGCCGACGCCGACCGCGATGCCGTTGACCCACACCGAATAGCAGGAGGTCGCCGCGCCGAAGTGCAGCACGAGCCGCCGGTCGGCCCAGTCGGCCGGTACGTCGACGGTGGTCCGGTAGAGGCCGGTCGGGTTGTGCTCCGGCAGGCGTGGTGGGTCGTCGGGCTCGAACGGCATGACGACGTTGGTGTACTGCGGCCGGTCGTAGCCCTGCATCGTCCAGTTGCCGGGTACCTCGACCCGGTCCCAGCCGCTGACGTCGTACGACGGGTCGGGGAAGTCCGCCGGAGTCGCTTCCGGTGCGTCGACCAGCTGGAAGGACCAGCGACCGTCGAGCGAGAGGGTCTGCTCGCCGGTCAAGGCGAGGGCGTCGGCAGCCGTCCGGTAGGGGAGCGTGCTCGCCCGGCCGGCGAGGCGGTTGACGCCGATGCACTCCGGTTGCAGCCACGGAGTGAGCGCCGGCGCTGCACTGGTCAGGTCGCGGGATGATGCGCGGGGTGCGGTCACGACCGGTCACCGTAGTCGACGGGCGGACGGGGGAGAACCTCCCGTCGGTCCCGTTAGAGCGGCGACATGGTCGTTCCCGACGGCGGCAGGATGCGCAGCACCCGGTCGTCGAGAACGGTGGGGTGGCCGTGCCCGTCGCGGTTGGACGTGGTGACCCACAGCGCCCCGTCCGGCGCCGCCACGACGCTCCGCAGCCGCCCGTACACGCGGGTCAACAGGCTGCGGGCGGCGCCGGTCGGTCGTCCCGCCGTGTCGAGCGGGACGCTCAGCAGTCGCTGCCCGGTGAGTGCCCCGACGAAGAGCCCGTAGCCGAGCACCGCGCAACCACCCGGGGAGGCCTGGGCGGCGGGGAAGGTGACGAGCGGGTCGACCAGCCCGCGGCGCCGGGCCGCCCTCTCCGCCCGCGGCCAGCCGTAGTCTTTGCCGGGCCGGACCAGGTCGATCTCGTCGGTCCGGCGGGCGGCCGAGTCGGTCGCGTACAACTCCTTGCGCTGGTTCCAGCACAGCCCGAGCACATCGTGGAAGCCGGATGCGAAGACGGGGGAGCCGGGGACCGGGTTGCGCGGCGCGGGCTTGCCGAAGACGGTGATCCGCAGCACCTTTCCGGCGAGGCTGTGCCGGTCGCCCGCCAGCGCCGGATTGCCGGCGTCACCGGTGCCGACGTAGAGGTCGCCGTCAGGGCCGAAGGCGATACGTCCGCCGTCATCGCCGCGACCCCGTGGGATCCCGGTGAAGATCGGGGTGGGGGTGCCGCCCAGGGGGAACCGGATGATTCGGTCGTCGCGGGCGGTGCTGACGTAGGCGTAGACCAGCCCGTCCTCCTGGTACGCCGGCGAAACCGCGAGGCCGAGCAGGCCGCCGTCGCCCCGGGTGACCAGATGGTGGATCACCATGACCTCGTGGACCGGCCCCGGGTTCGGCTGCACCTGCAGGATCCGGCCGGTGTCCCGTTCTCCGACGAGGGCGGAGCCGTCGGGGAGCAGCGCCAGACCCCACGGCGCGGCCAGTCCCTGGGCGACGACATTGGGGTCGCCCTTCCCGCCGGATCGGCCCGGCGGCAGGCCGGGGTTGCCGGGGCCGGGGTTACCCGGGCTGCCCGGGGGTCTGGCCGGGCACCTGTGGGTCGACCGCCGGCGGCGGGCCGGTCACCTGCGAGGACCAGGTGCGCGACGCCGAGGGCTGCCCGCCGAACAGGCCACATCCCGCGAGGAGCGCGACGCAGGCGGCGACGGCCAGCAACCGGACGGCGAAACGTCGGCCCCCGGGTGCGCCACCGGTCCTCATCGGACCACGCCCATGTCGTGTCCCCCGACCCTGCCGCGGCGCGGTTCCGTCGTCTCCGCAGCTCGCACGCGCCCGCGGCCTCAGGGTACGGCGCGGCGGTGACCCGCACGGGGTTATCCACCGGCCAGGACCGGCTCGGGGACGGGGCCGGTGGTCGGCGGATCGACCGGTCGGCGCGGACGGTAGTTTTTGCGGCATGGCGACCCGACACGTGCTCCTCCCCACCGACGACGGCCGCGAGTTGCTCGGCGCCGTGCCCGCGGAGGTCGAGGTCCGGGTGTGGAACGGGACGGGTGAGCTGCCCGAAGCCGCCCGGGCCACCGGGTTCTGGGTGCCGCCATTCCTGAGCGGCTCGCAGCTGTCCAGTGCCATGACCCAGATGTCCGACCTGCAGGTCGTGCAGCTGCTGTCCGCGGGCGCCGACGCCTACGTCGGACGGGTCCCCGAGCACGTCATGCTGTGTGACGCCCGCGGTGTGCACACCAGCTCCACGTCGGAGTGGGTCCTCGCCGTGCTGCTCGCCTCGCTACGCGACATTCCCCGGTTTGTGCGCGCGCAGGAGGCGCACAAGTGGGATCAGAGCCGGACCGACGAACTTGCCGGTAAGCGGGCGCTGATCGTCGGCGCGGGCGCGATCGGGGAGGGCATTCGGTCGCGGCTGCTGCCGTTCGACGTGGACGTGACGATGGTGGCCCGCTCCGCGCGCGACGGGGTGCACTCGGTCGACGAGCTGCCGGCATTGCTGCCCGACTCCGACATCGTCATCGTGATCGTTCCGCTCACCGACGCCACCCGGGGACTCGCCGACGCGAAGTTCTTCGCCGCGATGCGCGACGGGGCGCTGTTCATCAACGGCGCGCGGGGACCGGTCGCCGACACCGAGGCGCTGGCTGCCGAGGTGCTCTCCGGCCGGCTGCGCGCCGCGCTCGACGTCACCGACCCCGAGCCGTTGCCGGCCGACCATCCACTCTGGGACGCCGAGGGGCTGCTGCTGACCCCGCATGTCGGCGGCGCCGTCCCCGGCTTTCCGCGCCGCGCCTTCGGCCTCGTGGGTGAGCAGATCCGGCGGTGGGCCGCCGGTGAGCAGCTGATCAACGTCGTCGTCGACGGCTACTGAGCCGGCCGCTCCTGAGCCGACGGCTCCTGGGCCGATGGCGATTCGCGCGACGGCTCCTCCTGCTTACCGCCCTCGCGCGCCGTGACGTCGGGCACCCGCCCGCCGCTCACCGCCGCGATCGCCGGAAGGTCGCGGGCCCGCACCAGCGGCATCCGCAGCAACTCCCCGTCGGAGAGCACGAGCCGGACCCTGCGGGCACCCTGCATCGACAACCCGCGGACCTCGTCCCAGCCGACCCGGCGGACCCCGAACAGGGCGCGCACCGTGACGCCGTCGGAGTCGATGTCGGTGCCGACCCGGTAGATCCACAGCACCGCGAGGGCGGGAGCCAGATAGAGGACGAGCAGCCACGACCGGACGAACGCCAGCGGGGTGACGCCGAAGATGAGGAAGAGGACCGCGAGCAGCGCCGTGCGGTTGGTACGCAACCGCAGTACGCCGGGGGAGGTCACCTGCCCATGGTCGCAGAGGGCTGACGGCGCCGGGGCGGGCAGCCCCTGCCGGTGCCGTGCGGGCCGCTCCGCGCGGGGCACTAGGCTGATCGCACCGCTCTGGCCGCCCGGCTGCCGCCTCGACTCGGAGGTCCGGCCGCCCTACCCGTCGACTCAAGGAACGCGTCGTGCCCCCACAGCAGCACCGGAAGCCACGCAGCCACGAAGTCACCGACGGCATGCAACGTGCCGGGGCGCGCGCGATGCTCCGCGCCGTCGGGATGACCGACGACGACTGGGGAAAGCCGCAGGTCGGCGTGGCGTCGTCCTGGAACGAGATCACCCCGTGCAACCTGTCGCTCTCCCGGCTCGCCCAGCGGGCCAAGGAGGGTGTCCGGGGCGCCGACGGGTTCCCGATGGAGTTCGGCACGATCTCGGTCTCCGACGGCATCTCGATGGGCCACGAGGGCATGCGCGCCTCGCTCGTCAGCCGCGAGGTGATCGCCGACTCGGTCGAGACCGTCGTCTTCGCCGAGCGGCTCGACGGGATGGTCCTGCTCGCCGGCTGTGACAAGTCCTTGCCCGGCATGCTGATGGCGGCCGCCCGCCTCGACCTGGCGGCGGTCTTCCTCTACGCCGGCACGACCCTGCCCGGGCATCTCGACGGCCGGGATCTCACCATCATCGACGCGTTCGAAGGTGTCGGAGCCTGCGCCATGGGCCGGATCACCCGCGATCAGCTCGACGACATCGAACGCCACGCCTGCCCCGGCGAAGGTGCCTGCGGCGGGATGTACACCGCCAACACGATGGCCAGCGCCGCCGAGGCGATGGGGCTGTCCCTGCCGGGCAGCGCCGCGCCGCCGTCGGCGGACTCCCGACGCGACGTCTACGCCGAGCGCAGTGGCGAAGCGGTCGTCGCGCTGATCGACAACGGCATCACCGCGCGCCAGATCCTCACCAAGGAGGCGTTCGAGAACGCGATCACGGTGGTGATGGCGCTCGGCGGCTCGACCAACGCCGTCCTGCACCTGCTGGCGATCGCCCACGAGGCCGGCGTACGACTCGACCTGGACGACTTCAACCGGGTCGGCGACCGCACCCCGCACCTCGCCGACGTCAAGCCGTTCGGTCGTTACGTCATGAGCGACATCGACGGTGTCGGCGGCGTGCCCGTGGTGATGAAGGCACTGCTCGACGCCGGGCTGCTGCACGGCGACTGCCTCACCGTGACTGGACACACGATCGCCGAAAACCTCGCGGAGATCGCGCCGCCCGACATCGACGGCACGATCGTCCGGTCGATGGCAAACCCGATCCACCGCACCGGGGGACTGACCGTGCTGACCGGATCGCTCGCCCCCGAGGGCGCCGTGGTCAAGAGCGCCGGCTTCGACAACGACACCTTCGAGGGAACGGCCCGGGTCTTCGACGGCGAAGCGGGCGCGATGGACGCCGTCACGCAGGGCACGCTGCGACCGGGCGATGTGATCGTGATCCGGTACGAAGGGCCCAAGGGCGGTCCGGGGATGCGCGAGATGCTGGCCGTCACCGGCGCGATCAAGGGCGCCGGCCTCGGCAAGGACGTGCTGCTGCTCACCGACGGGCGCTTCTCCGGCGGCACGACCGGGCTGTGCGTCGGACACGTCGCTCCCGAGGCCGCGCACTGCGGCCCGATCGCGTTGATCCACGAGGGTGACCCGATCCGGCTCGATCTGCCGGCCCGTCGACTTGATCTGCTCGTCGACGACGACGAGCTGGCCCGTCGCCGGTCGGAGTGGAGCCCGGCCCCGGCGCGCTACCCGACCGGAGTGCTCGGCAAGTACGCGAAGCTCGTCGGATCGGCCGCGCAGGGCGCGGTCTGCGGGTAGGGGACGAGGATGTCGGCCTCCGACGCCCTGGTCACGGGTGCGACCGGGCAGCTCGGGCCCGCGCTCGTCGCCGCCCTGCGTGAGCGGGGTTACGGCGTCCGTGCGCTCTCGCGGCGTCCGGGCACGGATCGGGTGGTGGCCGATCTGTCCACCGGCGGCGGCCTCGCCGAGGCCGTCGACGGGTGCCGGGTGGTGGTGCACGCCGCCACCGACCCGCACGACACCGAGGCCGTCGACATCGAGGGCACCGAGCGGCTCGCCGAGATCTGCAAGGCCGCCGGGGTCGAGCACCTCGTCTACGTGTCGATCGTCGGTATCGACCGCAATCCGATCGGCTACTACCGGGCGAAGCTCAGCGCCGAGCGACGGGTCGCCCGGTCCGGGGTCCCGTACTCGATCGTGCGCGCCTCGCAGTTCCACTCGCTCGTGGCGACGATGCTGGGCAAGGCCAGACGCGGACCGGTCTGCCTCGTCCCGGCCGGCTGGGAGATCGAGCCGGTCGCGACCGTCGACGTCGCCCGGCACCTGGCCGACCGGGCGGCCACCGGACCCTCCGGTGCGGTGGGCGAATTCGCCGGCCCGGAGCGGCTCGGGTTGCGCGATGTCGCCCGGACCTGGCTCGCCGCCGGGGGCGGTCGTGCTGCCGTGGTCCCCGTCCCGATCCCGGGCAAGGCGGCCCGGGCCTTCCGCATGCGCAGCAACATCGCGTCGCCGGATGCGGCCCGCGGGCAGGTCACCTGGGCCGACTGGCTATCCCAGAATGCGGGATTGTGATCCCGCTGAGTTGACCTCGTATGTCGCCCGACGTACGGTTCGTTCGTGCTCCGTAGCGTCATCGTACTTAGCTAGCGCGTCGATCCCGTCGACGCGCTCACCCCTCCGTGCCTGGCACGAGGGGTTTTTTGTTGCCACCGTCCGTCTTTCGAAGGTCGCCACATGACAGCCTCGAGCTCCCCGGCACAGTCTCCCCGGCAGGTCACCGGTGCACAGGCACTCGTCCACTCCCTGGAGTGCCTCGGCGTCGACGTGGCGTTCGGCATCCCGGGTGGCGCCATCCTGCCGGCGTACGACCCGCTCTACGACTCCACCAGCGTGCGGCACGTCCTGGTGCGGCACGAGCAGGGCGCCGGGCACGCCGCGACCGGCTACGCCCAGGCCACCGGCCGGGTCGGCGTCTGCATCGCGACGTCCGGTCCGGGCGCGACCAACCTGGTGACCCCGATCGCCGACGCCTACATGGACTCGGTGCCGATCGTCGCGATCACCGGGCAGGTCGGCCGGCCGCAGATCGGTACCGACGCCTTCCAGGAGGCGGACATCTGCGGCATCACCCTGCCGATCACCAAGCACAACTTCCTGGTCCAGTCGGCCGACGACATCCCGCGGGTCATGGCCGAGGCGTTCCACATCGCCTCCTCCGGTCGCCCGGGTCCGGTCCTCGTCGACATCCCGAAGGACGTGCAGCAGGCACAGACGACGTTCCGCTGGCCACCGACGATGGACCTGCCCGGCTACCGGCCGGGACTGCGGCCGCACGGCAAGCAGATCCGCGAGGCCGCCCGGCTGATCTCGCAGGCACGGCAGCCGGTGCTCTACGTCGGCGGCGGCGTGCTCAAGGCCCACGCGGCCGACGAGCTGCGGGCGCTGGCCGAGCTCACCGGCATCCCCGTCGTCACGACGCTGATGGCGCGCGGAGCGTTCCCGGACAGCCACCCGCAGCACCTGGGCATGCCCGGCATGCACGGGTCGGTGACCGCGGTGACCGCGCTGCAGAAGGCCGACCTGCTCATCACCCTCGGCGCCCGTTTCGACGACCGCGTCACCGGGAAGCTCTCCACCTTCGCTCCGGACGCCGCGGTCATCCACGCCGACATCGACCCGGCCGAGATCTCCAAGAACCGCACGGCCGACGTGCCGATCGTGGGGGACTGCAAGGACGTGCTCGAGGCGCTGGTGCCGGCCGTGCAGGCCGAGCGCGAGGCCGCGTCGCCTGCCGACCTTTCTGCGTGGTGGGCGCAGATCGACAGCTGGCGGGGCACCTACCCGCTCGGCTACGAATGGCCCGCGGACGGTGCGCTCGCTCCGCAGTACGTCATCGACCGGCTCGGGAAGATTGCCGGCCCGGACGCGGTCTACGTCGCCGGCGTCGGCCAGCACCAGATGTGGGCGGCGCAGTTCATCTCCTACGAGAACCCCTACACCTGGCTCAACTCCGGCGGCCTCGGGACGATGGGCTACGCCGTGCCGGCCGCGATGGGCGCCAAGATGGGACGTCCGGACGCGACGGTGTGGGCGATCGACGGCGACGGCTGCTTCCAGATGACCAACCAGGAGCTCGCCACCTGCGCCATCGAGGGCATCCCGATCAAGGTCGCGCTGATCAACAACGGCAACCTCGGCATGGTCCGCCAGTGGCAGGCACTCTTCTACGAGGAGCGCTACTCCCACACCCGGCTCGGCACGATCGGGCACGCGGACAACACCGTGCGGGTGCCCGACTTCGTCAAGCTCGCCGAGGCGATGGGCTGCGTGGGCCTGCGGTGTGAGCGCGGCGAGGACGTGGACGCGACGATCGACAAGGCGATGGGCATCAACGACATGCCGGTCGTCTGCGAGTTCGTGGTCGGCCAGGACGCGCAGGTCTGGCCGATGGTGCCGTCGGGCACCAGCAATGACGAGATCCTGGCGGCCCGCGACGTGCGGCCGGCATTCGACGAGGTGATGTAGTGAGCAGGCACACGCTGTCCGTCCTGGTGGAGAACAAGCCCGGCGTGCTCGCCCGCGTCGCCGGCCTGTTCAGCCGGCGCGGCTTCAACATCGAGTCGCTCGCGGTGGGGCCGACCGAGGTGGCCGAGATCTCCCGGATGACGATCGTGGTCAACGTCGAGGAGCAGCCGCTCGAGCAGGTCACGAAGCAGCTGAACAAGCTGATCAACGTCATCAAGATCGTCGAGCTCGAGTCGGCGCAGGTCGTGCAGCGCGAACTGCTGTTGGTGAAGGTGCGCGTCGACGCCGCCGTGCGCAGCCAGGTGCTGGAGACGGCACAGCTGTTCCGGGCCCGGGTCGTCGACGTCGGCACCGAGGCCGTCACCATCGAGGCGACCGGGACGGCGGACAAGCTCGACGCGCTGCTGAAGGTGCTCGAGCCCTACGGCGTCCGGGAGATGGTGCAGTCGGGCATGGTCGCGATCGGCCGTGGTCCGCGCTCCATCACCAGCGCCGCCGGGCTGCGCCCGGTCGAACGCACCGCCTGATCCCGACCGTTTCCCGGCACCACACTTCCGACATCATGAAGACCGAGATCCCTGAGATCGAAAACCTGAGAGAGGACACCGCACCCGATGCCCGCTGAGATCTTCTACGACGACGACGCCGATCTGTCGATCATCCAGGGCCGCAAGGTCGCCGTGATCGGCTACGGCAGCCAGGGGCACGCGCACGCCCTGTCGCTGCGTGATTCGGGCGTCGACGTCCGCATCGGTCTGCCGGTGCAGTCGAAGAGCCGGGTGAACGCCGAGTCGGAGGGGCTCCGGGTCCTCACGCCCGCCGAGGCGTCGGCGGAGGCCGACGTCATCATGATCCTCGCGCCGGACACCGCGCAGCGACACATCTATGCCGACGACATCGCGCCGAACCTGAAGGACGGCGACGCCATCTTCTTCGGGCACGGCTTCAACATCCGCTACGACCTGATCAAGCCGCCGGCCGACGTCACGGTCGCGATGGTCGCACCCAAGGGCCCGGGGCACCTCGTACGCCGGCAGTTCTCCGACGGCAAGGGTGTGCCCGTCCTCGTCGCGGTCGAGCAGGACCCGCACGGCGAGGGCCTGGCACTGGCCCTGTCCTACGCCAAGGGCATCGGCGGTACCCGCGCCGGAGCCATCAAGACGACCTTCACCGAGGAGACCGAGACCGACCTGTTCGGTGAGCAGGCGGTGCTCTGCGGCGGTACGTCGGCCCTCGTCCAGGCCGGGTTCGAGACCCTGGTCAACGCCGGCTACCAGCCGGAGATCGCCTACTTCGAGTGCCTGCACGAGCTGAAGCTCATCGTCGACCTCATGTACGAGGGCGGGATCGCCCGGCAGCGCTACTCCTGCAGCGACACCGCGGAGTACGGCGATCTGACCCGCGGTCCGCGGATCATCTCGCCGGCCGTCCGCGCGGAGATGCAGAAGATCCTGGGCGAGATCCAGGACGGCACCTTCGCCCGCGAGTGGGTGGCCGAGGACGACGCCGGCCGGCCGAACTTCACCGCGCTGCGCAAGCAGGGCGCCGAGCAGCCCATCGAGCAGGTCGGGGCCCGGCTGCGCGGTCTGATGTCGTGGGTGGACCGGCCGATCACCGAGACCGCCTGACCGGTCGGGGGCCGCGCGGCCCCGATCGGTGACACGCCGCGCCGCTTCACGCGCGGCGGGGCTCCCGGGTGCATGATCTTTCCGCAGTGTCCTGCGGCGCCCGGATCTGAAGGTGGTGGTGCGCATGCCGCACGTCTTGGCTGCTACCACCCGCCTGGATGTCAACTCGCTCGACTACACGATCCTGGCGATCTACTTCGTGCTCGTCGTCACGATCGGGATCCTCGCGCGGCGGGCGATCGCCACCAGCGAGGACTTCTTCCTGTCCGGGCGTTCGCTGCCTGCGTGGGTGACCGGGCTCGCCTTCATCTCGGCCAACCTCGGGGCGATCGAGATCCTCGGCATGGCGGCCAACGGTGGCCAGTACGGCTGGTCCACCGTGCACTTCTACTGGATCGGCGCCGTACCGGCGATGATCTTCCTCGGCCTGGTCATGATGCCGTTCTACTACGGCTCCCGGGTGCACAGCGTGCCCGAATACCTGCGCCGCCGGTACAACATCCCGGCACACATCCTGAATGCATTGAGCTTCGCGCTCGCCCAGGTGCTCACCGCGGGCGTCAACCTCTACGCACTGGCGCTGGTCATCCAGAGCCTGCTCGGCTGGCCGATTCCGCTCGCGATCGTCGTCGCGGCGGCGTTCGTACTCGCCTACATCACCCTCGGCGGTCTGTCCGGTGCGATCTACAACGAGGTCATGCAGTTCTTCGTCATCATCGCCGGACTGCTCCCGATCGTCATCGTCGGTCTCATCTCCGTCGGCGGGTGGAGCGGCCTGGAAGCCAAGATCAACAACGGCACGGCGCTGGCCGGCAGGGCTTTCAGCACGTGGAAGGGTACCGGAATCCCGTGGAGCAACCCGCTCGGTGACTGGATCGGCATCGTCTTCGGTCTCGGCTTCGTCCTCTCCTTCGGCTACTGGACGACCAACTTCACCGAGGTGCAGCGTGCCCTGTCCGCCAAGGACCTCTCCGCCGCCCAGCGCACCCCGCTCATCGGCGCCTACCCGAAGATCTTCATCCCCTTCCTGACCATCATTCCCGGGCTGATCGCGCTGGTCGTGATCCCGCACTTCGGCACCGGCGCGAAGACCTACAACGATGCGATCCCCCTGTTAATGGGCAAGTTCCTGCCCAACGGGGTACTCGGTATCGCGCTCACCGGCCTGCTGGCGGCGTTCATGGCGGGTATGGCCGCCAACGTGAGCTCCTTCAACACCGTCTTCACCTACGACCTGTGGATGCCGTACATCAGACGGGGCCGGCCCGACCGCTACTACCTCAACGTCGGGCGCATCGTCACCGTGGTCGGCGTCGTGATCGGCATCGGTACGGCGTTCATCGCCTCCGGCTACAGCAACATCATGAATTACATCCAGTTGCTGTTCTCCTTCTTCAACGCGCCGTTGTTCGCGACGTTCATCATCGGCATGTTCTGGAAGCGCACGTCGATCGTGTCCGGCTTCTGGGGCCTGCTGTCCGGCACGATCGCGGCCGGCGTCATGCACTTCGTCGGCTACAACATCAGCTACTTCTATCCCGGCGGCCACTACGACCCGTCTCACAAACTGGTCAATGCGCAGATGCTCAACTTCTACGGCGCGATCGCCGCGTTCGTCGTCGACGCGGTGGTCACCGTCGCGGTGACCCTGTTCACGCAGCCGAAGCCGGTCGAAGAGCTCGCCGGACTGGTCTACGGCGTACCCGATCCGAGTGCGCCCGATCCCCGGTTGGTCCCGAAGCCGGAATGGTGGCGTTCGCCGAAGCTCTTGGGCTTCACGGCGCTGGGCATCACACTGGCACTGTCGCTGATATTCGTCTGACCGAGGGGAGGAGGCACCGATGCAGATCGACAGCCCGGAAGAGGAAAAGGCCAGCGCCTCAGCAAACCTGTTCGACCTTCGCTTGATCATCGGTGGGCTCTTCACCCTCTACGGCGTGATCCTCACCATTGTCGGGGCGCTGGACAGCCCGGCCGAGGTCGACAAGGCGGCGGGTGTCCGGATCAATCTCTGGATGGGTCTCGGGATGCTCGTGCTCGGCCTGCTGTTCCTGCTGTGGGTGTTTCTGCGGCCGCTGCACGCCGAAACGTCCGACTCCACGCCACCGGCTCCGAGTGGAGCCGCGGCGCCCGAGCGCACGTGAAAGTCTTCACAAGCTCTCGGTAGACTTCGGGTCGTGACCAATCCGCCCGCCGCCACAGCCAGCCAGACGGGGGCCGCCCGCGCCGTCGTCCTCGTCGCCGACCAGCTCGCCCCGGCCGCGCTCGACGTCCTCGCCAAGGACTTCGACGTCCGGCAGGTCGACGGGACCGACCGGCCCGCGCTGCTCGCCGCGATCCCCGACGCCGACGCCGTGCTGGTGCGCAGCGCGACCACCATCGACGCGGAGGTGCTGGCCGCGGGGAGTCGGCTGAAGGTCGTCGCCCGGGCCGGGATCGGCCTGGACAACGTCGATGTCGCGGCCGCCACCACCCGCGGCGTGATGGTCGTCAACGCGCCGACCTCCAACATCCTCAGCGCGGCCGAGCACGCGGTCGCCCTGCTGCTGGCGGTCGCCCGCCACGTGCCCGCCGCCGATGCCTCGCTCAAGGGCGGTGCCTGGAAGCGGTCGGCCTTCACCGGCGTCGAGGTTGCGGACAAGACGGTCGGCGTGGTCGGGCTGGGACGAATCGGCGTGCTCGTGGCCCAGCGGCTCGCCGCCTTCGGCACCCGGCTGATCGCCTACGACCCCTACGTCCCGCCGGCCCGGGCCGCGCAGGTCGGCGTACAGCTCGTGTCTCTTCCGGAGCTGCTCGCCGAGAGCGACTTCATCACGATCCACCTCCCCAAGTCGCCGGAGACGCTGGGCCTGATCGGTGCCGAGGAGCTCGCCGCCGCCAAGCCCGGCATCCGGATCATCAACGCCGCCCGCGGCGGCCTGGTCGACGAGCAGGCGCTGGCCGACGCGATCGCGTCCGGTCACGTCGCCGGGGCCGGGATCGACGTCTTCGCGACCGAGCCGACCACCGAGAGCCCGCTGTTCGGGCTGCCCGGAGTCGTCGTCACCCCGCACCTGGGGGCATCCACCCGTGAGGCGCAGGACAAGGCCGGGCTGGCCGTCGCCCGGTCGGTGAAGCTGGCGCTCGACGGCGAGTTCGTGGCCGACGCGGTCAACGTGCAGGCCGCCGGCGTCGTCGCGGAGGAGATCCGCCCGGCGCTGCCGCTGGTCGAGAAGCTGGGGCGGGTCTTCACCGCGATCGCCGGCGGGGTCGCCGCGAGCATCTCGGTCGAGATCCGCGGCGAAATCACCTCCTACGACGTCGGCGTGCTGCAACTGGCCGCGCTCAAGGGCGTCTTCGCCGACGTCGTCGAGGAGCAGGTGACCTTCGTCAACGCGCCGATCCTGGCCAAGGACCGCGGCGTCGACGTAGGCCTCGCCACCTACGCCGAGAGCGAGGACTACCGCAACCTGGTGACCGTGCGCGGCGTACTCCCCACGGGCGAGCAGGTCAGCGTGTCCGGCACCCTCACCGGCCCCAAGCAGGTCGAGAAGCTGACCGAGATCAACGGCTTCGACGTCGACCTGCCGCCGGAGGACCACATGCTCTTCTTCCGCTACCACGACCGGCCCGGCGTGGTCGGCATGGTCGGCGTACAGCTCGGTGAGGCCGGCGTCAACATCGCCGGCGCGCAGGTCAGCCGGAGCCGGCGCGGGGGCGAGGCCCTGATGTCACTCACGGTCGACTCCGCCGTGTCCGCCGACCTGCTGGCCGACATCGCCCGGGCGATCGGGGCCGAGGACGCGCGTAGCGCCGACCTTGACGGCGAGTGACCTCTAGCGCGGATTCGACGGAACGGTAGCCTCCCAGCCATGAAACTCGCGGTGATCCCGGGCGACGGTGTCGGCCCGGAAGTGGTCGCGGAGGGCCTGAAGGTCCTGCGCGAAGCAGTGCCCGACGTCGAGACGACGCGCTACGACCTCGGCGCCGCCCGGTGGCAGCGCACCGGGGAGTTGCTGCCCGACTCCGTGCTCGGGGAGTTGCGGGCGCACGACGCCATCCTGCTCGGCGCCGTAGGCGATCCCGCCGTACCCAGCGGGATCCTCGAGCGCGGGCTGCTGCTGCGGCTGCGTTTCGAACTCGATCACCACGTCAACCTGCGCCCGGTGCGGCTCTTCCCCGGCGTGACGTCGTCACTGGCCGGCTCGCCGGAGATCGACATGGTCGTCGTCCGTGAGGGCACCGAGGGCCCCTACGCCGGCACCGGCGGGGTCCTGCGCAAGGACACGCCGCACGAGATCGCGACCGAGGTCAGCCTCAACACGGCGTACGGCGTGCACCGGGTGGTCCGCGACGCGTTCCAGCGGGCGGCAGGCCGGCCCAGGAAGCATCTGACCCTGGTGCACAAGACCAACGTGCTCGTCAACGCCGGTTCCCTGTGGGCGCGGGCGGTCGAGGAGATCGGCGGCGACTATCCCGAGGTGACCGTCGCCTACCAGCATGTCGACGCCGCGTCGATGTACTTCGTCACCGACCCGTCCCGGTTCGACGTGGTCGTCACCGACAACCTCTTCGGCGACATCCTCACCGACCTCGGCGCCGCGATCACCGGCGGCATCGGGCTCGCCGCGAGCGGCAACCTCGACGTCAGCGGAGCCAACCCGAGCATGTTCGAGCCGGTGCACGGCAGCGCCCCGGACATCGCCGGCACCGGGGTGGCCGACCCGACCGCCACGGTGCTGTCGGTCGCCCTCATGCTCGACCACCTCGGGCACGGCGACCAGGCCCGGCGGATCGAGGCCGGGGTCGCCTTCGACCTCGCCACCCGCGACCATTCCGCGCTCGGTCGTACTGTGGAGATCGGGGACCGGCTCGCGGCGCTGGCCAGCAAGACGGGATAGCTTCCGCGACCGCCCACCCCTCGCTCTGGTCGGCCGTAACGTGTGATGCAATCGTCGCGAATCGGTCGTGTGTCAAAGGAGTCGTTGTGCCCATCACGCCCACCTCGAAGATCTGGATGAACGGCACGCTCGTCGACTGGGACGACGCGACGATCCACGTCCTGAACCCGACCATGCACTACGGATGGGGCGTCTTCGAAGGTATCCGGGCATACGCGACAGACAAGGGTCCGGCCGTCTTCCGGCTCACCGACCACATCGCCCGGCTGTTCCGGTCCGGGCGGATCTACCTGTTGGAGCCGGAGTTCACCCCGGAGCAGCTCGTCGCCGCGACCAAGGAGACGGTGCGGGTCAACGACGTGGAGGCGTGCTACATCCGGCCGATCTTCTACCTCGGCTACGGCGAGATGGGCCTCAACCCGCTGCCCAGCAAGACCGAGGTGTCGATCGCGGTCTGGCCGTGGGGCTCGTATCTGGGTGAAGAGGCCAAGCAGACCGGCTGCCGGGCGGCCACCTCGAGCTGGCAGCACATCAACCAGAACTCGATCCCGCCCACGGGCAAGGGCACCGGGCAGTACATGAACTCGTCCCTGGCCAAGGTGCAGGCACTCAAGGCCGGCTACGACGAGGCGATCCTGCTCAACCCGGCCGGGCACGTCGTGCAGGGCACCGGCGAGAACATCTTCATCGTCTCCGACCGCACCCTGATCACCCCGCCGACCAGCGACGGGCTGCTGCAGGGGATCACCCGCGAGTCGGTGATGACGATCGCCCGCGACCAGGGTTACGACGTGGTCGAGCGCAGCCTGGTGCGCACCGACCTCTACCAGGCCGACGAGGCATTCTTCACCGGGACCGCCGCCGAACTGGTGCCCATCGCCGAGGTCGACGATCGGCCGGTCGGCCCCGGCAAGGTCGGCCCGATCACCCGCGAGATCGCCGAGATCTTCAGCGCCGCCACCGTCGGCGAGGTCGACCTCTACAAGTCGTGGAACGAGTACGTCCGCGACTGATCGTTCTGCCCTACCGCGGTTTCCCGCCGGTCGGCAGCGGCGGGCGACATTGTGCGCCGTACTCGCATTAACGGCACCGGGATGCGAGTAGCGCGCACGATGATGCCGACTGGCCCCCGCCTATGGCTGCCGGTTGGCAGCGGCGGCCGACATCGTGCGCCGTACTCGCGTAAATGCCGCCGGGATGCGAGTAGCGCGCACGATGATGCGCGCGGGCCGCGCCGACGTATCGACATCGGACGCTGTACTCGCATTTCGAGGCTGATTCTGCGAGTAGAGCGTCCGATGATGCCCGCGGATCGGCGGCCGGCAACCGGGCCCACGCCGGGAAAGCGCCCCACCGGGTGCCGATATCTCGCAGACTGGTGTCGATACGGCGAGATGCCGTCCGTCGGTACTAGTGAGAGGCCCGGCACGCGGGCCGCGGAGTAAGGGGACAGCGCTATGGCGGAGTACCTGATCCTGATCTACGGCGACGAGCAGGTGTGGAGCCAGGCCACCGAGGCCGAGTTGGAACAGCTCATGAAGGAGCACATGGCCTTCGGTGAGAAGCACCACGACGTCCTGCGCGGTGGCAATGCCCTGAAGTCCACGCAGACCGCGACATCGATCCGCAAGGACGGCTCGGGCCCGGCAGCGGTGACCGACGGGGCGTTCGCCGAGACGAAGGAAGCCCTGGGCGGTTACTACGTCGTCGAGGCCGCGAACCTCGACCAGGCGCTGGCGATCGCGAAGGACGTTCCGGCCGATCACGGCGGCGTCGAGGTCCGCCCGATCCAGGTCTTCGACTGACCGGCACCGTTCTGCCTGTGGATCCGGGGGTCGCGGCTGCGGTCGCGGACGCGCACCGTCGCGAGTGGGCATTCGTGCTCGCGGCGACGGTGCGCGTGACCCGGGATCTTGACCTGGCCGAGGAATGCGTGCAGGACGCCTACGCCCAGGCCCTGGTGACGTGGGGCGACCGGGGGATACCGGACAACTACGGGGGTTGGCTCACCACCGTCGCCCGGCGCAAGGCGCTGGATCTCCTCCGCCGCGACGCGACGCTCCGACGCACCCTTCCGCTGCTGCTCGACGATCAGGTGGAGGCCGGCCCGGACGACGCCGCCTCGACCGAGCACGAGATCGTCGACGACCGGCTGCGGCTGGTCTTCACCTGCTGTCACCCGGCGATCGCCCAGGAGGCGCAGGTCGCGCTGACCCTGCGCCTGCTCTGCGGACTGACCACCGCGGAGGTCGCCCGTGCCTTCCTGGTCGGTACGCCGACCATGGCCGCCCGGCTCACCCGGGCCAAGAAGAAGATCGCGGCGGCCCGCATCCCCTACCGGGTGCCGCCCGCCGAGGAACTGCCGGCCCGCATCGACTCGGTTCTCACCGTCGTACATCTGCTCTTTTCCACCGGCCACACCGCGCCCGCGGGCGCCGACCTGATCCGCCGCGACCTGGTCGAGCGCGCGCTCGACCTCGCGCGGATGCTCCGGACGCTGCTGCCCGCCGACCCCGACGTGGCCGGCCTGCTGGCGCTGATCCTGCTCACCGACGCGCGCCGCGCCGCCCGCATCGGCGATGACGGCCGCATGCTGCTGCTGGCCGAGCAGGATCGCACCCGCTGGGACCGGGGCGCGATCACCGAGGGCGTCGGCAATGGTGCGCGAAGCGCTCCGGAGCCGGCCACCCGGGCGGTTCGCGCTGATGGCCGCGATCGCCGCCGTGCATTCCGAGGCGCCCAGCTGGCCGGACACCGACTGGCGCGAGGTGGTGGCGCTCTACGACCTGCTGGTCGCGCTCTGGCCGTCCCCGGTCGTCGCGCTCAACCGGGCCGCCGCCGTCGGGCTCGCCGACGGACCCGCGGCCGGTCTCGCCGCGCTGGACGCACTCGCCAACGAGCCGCAACTCGCCGGCTACAGCTACCTCGCCGCGGCACGGGCGGACTTCCTGCGCCGGCTCGACCGCCCCGGGGAGGCGAAAGAGGCCTACGAGGAGGCTCTGCTGCTGACCGAGAACGCCGTCGAACGGGAGTTCCTCACCGCGCGGGTCGACGAGCTCGACCGCAGCCGGCCCGATTAACTGAGGTGACCGCCAGGACGGACATCCGCGACACTACGATGATGATCTCGCAGCACTGGCCGCTCTTCGATCTCCGGCTCCGCACGCCCCGGCTGGAGTTGTGCGTGCCGTCGCTCGAGCAGCTGGGTGACGCTGGCGGACCTCGCCGTCGACGGCATCCATGATCCGGGGTTCATGCCGTTCCTGCAGCCGTGGACCGACCAGCCGCCGCAGGAGCGCGCCCGGGGCACGCTGCAGTACCACTGGGGGCAGTGGGCCGCGTTGGTCTCCGGAGCGGTGGAGCCTCGAACTCGTCGTCGTTGCGGGACGGGTCGGTCGTCGGCACCCAGAGCGTGGGCGGCAACGAACTTCGCCGTGCTCCGCGAGGTCGGCACCGGCTCGTGGCTCGGCCGGAAGTTCCAAGGTGAGGGGATCGGCACCGAGATGCGGGCCGCCGTGCTGCACCTGGCCTTCGCCGGGCTCGGCGCGCAGTGGGCCTACTCCGGCGCGTTCGCCGACAACGCCGCGTCGCTCGGCGTCTCCCGCAAGCTCGGCTACGTCGAGAACGGGTACTCGCGTCAGGTACGGCGCGGCGAGCCCGCCGACGAGGTCGGGTTCCGGATGAGTCGCGCCGACTGGGAGAGCCACCGCCGTACGCCGGTGGAGATCGACGGGCTCGAACCGTGCCTGCCGATGTTCGGTCTCGACGGGGCCGAGGAGACGGCGCGGTAGCCTCGCCGGGAGTTCGAGATCCCATGGCGGAGGTGCCGATGAGCCAGCAAGTGCGTGGAGTCGTCGCTCGGAGCAAGGGCGCGGCGGTCACGACCGAGACGATCGTGATCCCCGACCCCGGCCCCGGCGAGGCCGTGGTGCGGGTGCAGGCGTGCGGTGTCTGTCACACCGACCTGCACTACCGCGAAGGCGCGATCACCGACGACTTCCCGTTCCTGCTCGGCCATGAGGCGGCCGGAATCGTCGAGACGGTGGGCGACGGCGTCGACACCGTCGCACCGGGCGACTACGTCGTCATCGCCTGGCGGGCGCCGTGCGGGCACTGCCGCGCCTGCCTGCGGGGCCGGCCGTGGTACTGCTTCGACAGCCTCAACGCCAAGCAGCCGATGACGCTCGCCGACGGCACACCGCTGACCGCCGCCCTCGGCATCGGCGCGTTCGCCGACAAGACGCTCGTCGCGGCCAAGCAGTGCGTGCCGGTCGACCCGGCCGCGCGGCCCGAGGCGGCCGGCCTGGTCGGGTGCGGCGTGATGGCCGGCTACGGCGCCGCCGTCAACACCGGGGGAGTGCGGCAGGGCGACACCGTCGCGGTCATCGGCTGCGGCGGCGTCGGCGCGGCGGCCATCGCCGGGGCGTCGATCGCGGCCGCCCGCACGGTGATCGCGGTCGACGTCGACCAGGCCAAGCTCGAGACGGCCCGCAAGTTCGGCGCCACCCACACCGTCGACGCCGGGTCCGAGGACGTCGTGTCGCGTATCCGCGAACTCACCGGCGGCTTCGGCGCCGACGTCGTCGTGGAGGCGGTCGGCCGCCCGGAGACCTACAAGCAGGCCTTCCTCGCCCGCGACCACGCCGGGACGCTCGTGCAGGTCGGCGTACCCGATCCGACAATGCGGGTCGACCTCGGCATGATCGATCTCTTCGGCCGCGGCGGTGCGCTGAAGTCGTCCTGGTACGGCGACTGCCTGCCCACCCGCGACTTCCCGACCTTGATCAACCTCTATCTCGCCGGCCGGCTCGACCTCGACGGCTTCGTCAGCGAGACGATCGCCCTCGACGAGGTGGAACAGGCCTTCGACAAGATGAAGGGCGGCAAGGTGCTCCGCTCGGTCGTCGTGCTGTGATCCGCGCCGAACGCGTGGTGACGTCGGGGATCTTCTCCCTGGACGGGCAGGACTTCGAGGTCGACAACAACGTCTGGCTGGTCGGCGACGACGATGAGGTCGTGGTGGTCGACGCCGCGCACGACGCGGGCCCGATCCTCGACGCGATCGAGGACCGGCGGGTGCGGCTGATCGCCTGCACGCACGCGCACAACGACCACATCAACGCCGCGCGCGACGTGCAGGCGGCGACCCGGGCGCCGATCGCGGTGCATCCCGCCGACCGGATGCTCTGGGACGCCGTCTATCCGGATGCCGCGCCGGACGCCGATCTCAGCGACGGGCAGGAGATCCCGATCGCCGGGTCGACGCTGACCGTGCTGCACACCCCGGGCCACTCGCCGGGTTCGGTGAGCCTGCGCGGCGGGCGGCTGCTCTTCTCCGGCGACACGCTCTTCGCCGGCGGACCGGGCGCGACGGGCCGGTCGTACTCCGACTTCGACACGATCATCGCCTCGATCCAGGACCGGTTGCTCACACTGCCGCCGCGACACGATCGTGCACACCGGCCACGGCGACGACACGTCGATCGGCAGCGAGGCGCCGCACCTGGCCGACTGGATCGCCCGCGGCCACTGACCAGCGCCCGACCGCCCCCCGGCCTCCCCTCTTTCCATGATCGTGATCGGATCCGTACGGCGTTTCGCGGCTATTTCCGATCACGATCATGGAAAGGGGGGACGGAATTTGGCGAAGGCGTATGGCGGGCCGGCGTCTCACGATGCGGGATGCCTTGTCCATTGCACGGATGCTGTGCGAGACTCGTCGGCGTGCACCACCCCGTGATCATTAGCACCTAGCGCGCTTGCGACTTCCCGCTTGCGCGCAGACCTCCCGCACCCGCGGGAGGTCTTTTTCGTTGAAGGGGCTTCTGCCACCATGACTGACGATCGGTTCCACCTATTCGACACGACCTTGCGCGACGGGGCGCAGCGCGAGGGCATTTCGTATTCGGTGACCGACAAGCTCGCGGTCGCCCGGCTTCTCGACGAGCTCGGCGTCGGCTTCATCGAAGGCGGCTGGCCCGGGGCGATGCCGAAGGACACCGAGTTCTTCGCGCGGGCGGCCGGCGGCGAGCTCACCCTCCGCAACGCCCAACTGGTGGCCTTCGGCGCGACCAGGAAGGCCGGCGTGCCGGTCAAGGAGGACGCCCAGGTGCGGGCCCTGCTCGACGCCCAGACGCCGGTGGTCACCCTGGTCGCGAAGTCCGACGTACGCCACGTCACGAAGGCACTGCGGACGACGCTCGAGGAAAACCTCGCCATGGTCGCCGACACCGTCGCCTTCCTCGTCTCGGAGGGCCGCCGGGTATTCCTCGACTGCGAGCACTTCTTCGACGGGTACGCCGCCGACCACGACTACGGCGTGCAGGTGCTCGACGCGGCGTTCCGCGCCGGTGCCGACGTCGGCGTCCTCTGCGACACCAACGGCGGGATGCTGCCGATGGGGATCCACGACGTGGTCACCGAGGTGCTGCAGCGCACGGGGGGCCGGATCGGGATCCACTGCCAGGACGACACCGCCTGTGCCGTCGCCAACACCCTCGCCGCGGTCGACGCGGGCGCCACGCACGCCCAGTGCACCGCCAACGGCTACGGGGAGCGGGCCGGCAACGCCGACCTGTTCGGCGTAATGGGCGGACTGGTGATGAAGATGGGCTACGGCGACATCGTCCCCGACGGGTGCCTGTCGGAGATGGTCCGCGTGTCGCACGCGATCGCCGAGATCGCCAACATCGCACCCAACACCCACCAGGCCTACGTCGGCACCAGCGCCTTCGCGCACAAGGCCGGCCTGCACGCCAGCGCGATCAAGGTGAGCCCGGAGCTCTACAACCACATGGAGCCGGAGCTGGTCGGCAACGACATGCGTGTGCTGGTCACCGAGATGGCCGGGCGGGCGAGCGTCGAGCTCAAGGGCCGCGAGCTCGGGATCGACCTCGCCGGCCGGCCCGACACCGTCGGTCGGGTCGTCGACCGGGTCAAGGACCTCGAGGCCGGTGGCTGGTCCTTCGAGGCCGCCGACGCGTCGTTCGAGCTGATGGTCCGCGAGGAACTCGGCGAGCGCACCCGGCCGTTCACCGTCGAGTCGTATCGGGTGATCGTCGACCGCACCGCGGACGGCACGGTGGCCAGCGAGGCGACGGTGCGGCTCTACGCCAAGGGGGAGCGGGTCGTCGCCACCGGCGAGGGCGCCGGGCCGGTCAACGCACTCGACCGGGCGCTGCGGTCGGCGCTCGAGCGGATCCACCCCGAGCTCGCCGGCCTGGAACTCGTCGACTACAAGGTGCGCATCCTCGAAGGCCGGCACGGCAGCGACGCGGTCACCCGGGTCCTCGTCGGCACCGGCGACGGGGCGCAGGAATGGACGACGGTCGGCGTACACGAGAACGTCATCGAGGCGTCCTGGCTCGCCCTCGACGACGCGGTGCGCTACGGGTTGCTGCGCTCGTCGGTCTGATCGGCGCCGGCCGAGGCGCCGGCGGCGGCCTGCGCGCACGCTCCGGCGCCGCAGTTGCACCCGGCGCAGCCGGCCGGCGGCGCGGTGCGGGCGGCGGCAGCGGTGCGGGAGGCGACGGCGGGAAGCCGCGTGGTCGCGTAGCCGGCGAGCAGCCCGAGCAGCAGGAACGGGATCCCGAGCACCCGGGTGACGGTCGGGCCGCCGGTGGCCCACGGCAGGACACCGGCGACGAGGAGTACGGCGGTCAGCGCGGCCAGGCGCAGGCGTGCGGCGGTCACCGGTCGACCTCGGGGGAGCCAGTCACCCGGTCAGTGTCCCAGCATGCCGCCGGTAGGCTCGAAGCCGACCCCGTACCCCGCCCGTAGAGGAGTCGTCGTGCGCATCGCCCGGTTCGCCCACCCTGAGGGGTTCGCCTTCGGCGTGGTCGGTGCGGGTGACCCGGCGACCGACTCGCTGACCGTCGCCGAGGTGGCCGAGCACCCCTTCGGCCCGGTGTCGCTCACCGGACGGCAGTGGCCGCTGGCCGACGTCCGCCTGCTGGCGCCGATGCTGCCGACCAAGGTGGTCTGCATCGGGAAGAACTACGCCGACCACGTGCGCGAGATGGGCGGCGACGAGCCGCCCGCCGCGCCGGTCCTCTTCATCAAGCCGTCGACCTCGGTGGTCGGCCCCAACGACCCGATCCGGCTGCCGGCCGACGCCGGGCGGGTCGACTTCGAGGGCGAACTGGCCGCGGTGATCGGCGGTGTCGTCCGCGATGCGCCGGTCGAGAAGGCGCTCGACTCGGTCCTCGGCTACACCTGCGCCAACGACGTCACCGCCCGCGACCAGCAGCGCAGCGACGGCCAGTGGACCCGGGCCAAGGGCCACGACACCTTCTGCCCGCTCGGCCCGTGGGTCGAGACGACGGTCGACCCGGCCGACCTCGCGCTCCGCACCACGCTCGACGGCGAGGAGCGGCAGAACTCGCGCACGTCGCTGCTGCTGCACGACGTCGCCGGCCTGGTGTCCTTCGTCTCCCACGTCATGACGCTGCTGCCCGGCGACGTCGTCCTCACCGGTACGCCGGCCGGGGTCGGCCCGATGACGCCCGGCCAGACGGTCGCGGTGAGCATCGACGGGATCGGCACGCTGAGCAATCCGGTGACGACCCGATGAGCGAGCGGGTCCGGGTCCGCTTCCCCCCGTCGCCGACCGGCGACCTCCACGTCGGCAACGTCCGCTCCGCGCTGTTCAACTACGCGTTCGCGCGGCACAACGGCGGTGCGTTCGTGCTGCGGATCGAGGACACCGACCTCGTCCGCAGCACCGAGGCGTCCTACCGCGGCCTGCTCGACGACCTGCGGTGGCTCGGCCTCGACTGGGACGAGGGACCCGAGGTCGGCGGACCCTACGGGCCCTACCGGCAGTCCGAGGCGAGCGGCCACTACGCCGACGTCGCCGCACGGCTGCTGGTGGCCGGTTTCGCCTACCCGTGCTACTGCACGCCGGCCGAGGTGGAGGCGCGGACGAAGGCGGCGGGGCGGCCGCCCGGCTACGACGGCCACTGCCGGGACCTCAGCGAGCAGCAGCGCGCGGCGTACGACGCCGAGGGTCGCCCGTCCGTGCTGCGCTTCCGGATGCCCGACGAGGCGATCGCGTTCACCGACCTGATCCGTGGTCCGGTCCGGTTCGAGCCCGAGCACGTGCCGGATTACGTGCTGGTCCGCAGCGACGGCTCCCCGCTCTACACCCTCACCAACCCGACCGACGACGCGATGCAGCGGATCAGCCATGTACTGCGCGGCGAGGACCTGCTCTCCTCGACTCCCCGCCAGATCCCGCTGCACCGCGCGCTTCGGGAGCTTGGCCTCACCGACGCGCCGATGCCGGAGTTCGGCCATCTGCCATTCGTGCTGGGTGAGGGCAACCAGCGGCTGTCGAAGCGCAAGACGCCGGAGGCGTCGCTGCAGTTCGTCCGGGAGCAGGGTTACCTGCCGGAGGCGGTCCTCAACTACCTCGCCCTGCTCGGGTGGTCCTTCGGCGACGACCGGGAGCTTTTCAGTCTCGAGGAGATGTGCCGCGGGTTCACCCTCGACCGGGTCAACGCCAATCCGGCCCGCTTCGACGTCCGCAAACTGCAGGCGATCAACGGGATCAAGGTGCGCGAGCTCTCCGCTGCCGACTTCATCGGGCGGATCGTCCCGTTCCTCGAGCGGGCCGAGCTGATCGCCAACCCGCCCACCGACGCGCAGCGACAGGTGGTCGAGGAGGCGACGCCGCTGATCCAGGAACGCGTCAACCTGCTCACCGACGCCGTACCGATGCTCGACTTCCTGCTGGTCGACGAGGACAGCTTCGCGATCGACTCCGACGCGGCGGCCAAGCAGCTGCAGCCCGACACCCTGCCGACGCTGGAGGCGGCGCAGGCGGCGCTGGCCGGCGTCGACGAGTGGACCGCGGACGAGCTCCAGGAGGCGTTGCGTACGGCGCTCGTCGACGGGCTGGGCCTCAAGCCGCGTCGCGCCTTCGGTCCGGTCCGGGTCGCGGTGACCGGGCGCACCGTGTCACCGCCGTTGTTCGAGTCGATGCAGATCCTCGGCCGGCCCCGTACGACGCGGCGGTTGGGCGCGGCGATCGACGCGATGCGCGCGGAGTAACCGGCTGCCACGGCGGGTTTGGGTGCGGGAATCGCCGTCCGGTATCGTCATGGCGGTACACGGCAGGGGAGCCGCCAGCCCCCACGCCGGCAGCATTGGGGTATGGGGTAATTGGCAGCCCGACTGGTTCTGGTCCAGTTAGTCTAGGTTCGAGTCCTGGTACCCCAGCGCCGTTCACTGCATCACCTAGGGCCCCGTCGTCTAGCGGCCTAGGACACCGCCCTCTCAAGGCGGCGGCGCCGGTTCGAATCCGGTCGGGGCTACCCTGCACGACCGCCCGTGTTTCCCAGCCGAGTCCCGGCGGGACGCGGGCATTTTCCGTATCCGGGGCCGGTTCGGCTCTCCCGGCCGCCGAGATCGTCCCGTAGTGCCGTTTTGCCCCAAAGGGCAGAACGGTCACCTAGCCTTACACTATGTCATCAACTAAATACTCAGCGTCACCAAACTCCGTCTGCGCGAGGCGGTGACCGCCCACCGGCGCGTCCTCGTGGTCGCGGTGGCGGCGATGATCGCCGGACTCGTTGCGGCGCTCTTCAGCATCACCTCGGCATCGGCGTCGACCGGCGCCGGCTCCGCACCACGCCCGACGGCGCCGTACGTGCCGGGAACCGACGGGCACCTCCCGAACCACCCCGGTGGCATCACCCCGAACCAGGCCGGTGACCCGACCGGTGCCCACTTCGGCCAGTACGACCCGAGCGCATGGGGATGGGCGTGGGCCAACGGAGCGATCCCGTTCTCCTACGCGGGTCACTCCTTCCCGCAGGGCGTCGCCAACGCCGACATCGCCACCATCGATACGAAGATCCTGAGCATCATCGTGCCGCGCATGCGCGAGCGGCTGTGCTACCAGGGCGACTGCTGGGGCTATGAGGCCCGCAACATCGCCGGCTCGTCATCGCACTCCTTCCACGGCTACGGTCTCGCCCTCGACGTGAACGCTGCGACCAACGGACAGACCACGGCACCCATGTCCACCAGCACGACCACCCTGCCGCTGAACACCGGCGCCCTGATCCGGCCCTACGGCGCGGAATGGGGCGGCGACTGGTCATCGAATTCGCCGCGCGACCCGATGCACATCGAGATCCACCTCTCACCTGCCGGCGCGGCCGGCGTGGCGGCGAGGATCCGGGTCGGCAGCCCGCTCAAGGGCCCGGCGTATGCGCACTTCGGTTCGACGGTGACCCTGACCGGCGTGGCGCCGGCGAACACGAACCTGAAGGTCTGGCTGCATCGGCGTGGCCCGGCCGGCTACACCGCCCACACCGTCGCGGTCAACAGCTTCGGGGTGTGGACCCTGCGCTACCTCGCCGCCGATGACTACCGATACCACGTCACGACCTCCGGCCACCTGCACGAGGGTCTGACCCAGATCGACACCACCCTCAGCGGACCCGCGCACGCCGCGCGCAACTCGACGGTGACCTTCGGCGGCCACGGCCGGCCGTCGACCACCCTGACGGTGTGGTTCCACAAGGCCGACACCAACGGCTACACCGCCCGGCGCACCATCACCGTGACCGGCAACGGCGTGTGGCGCACCACGTACGTCGCCAACGCCGACTACCGCTACTACGCCGTCGACAACATCACGGGTCGGGCGTCCAGCTTCGGGCTGACCCAGGTCGGCTGACGCACCCCGGTCACCGCACGATGCGGCCGCGGCGCAGGGCAAGCACGCCGGCAGCGACACCGAGCACGGCGATCACCAACGCGATGATCGACAGCGTGAGCGCCGTACCGGAGCCGGAGGCCGCCGGCGCCGAGGACGACCACGTGGGACTCGCCTCCGGCGGTGCCCGTCTCGGGCGTCGCTCCCGCCGGGCTGAGTGTCAATGTGGGCGCGGGGTGCTCGGGTTCGGGTGCACCCGGTGCCGCGACCTGGATCCACCGCACGACGGTGCCGTTGCTGTAGGTCTGTAGCGCAGGGAACCGGAGCGACGTCGTCTTGGGCAGCGGCTCGGCGGAGATCGAGAACTCGCCGAACTCGCCGGGCTTGATGGCACTCGCCGCGGAGTCGGCCTTCCACGCGATCTGGGTCACCGCAGTGGTGACCGGTCCGTCGTCGGTCTGGATCGGCTTGGCCAACTTCGCCGTCGTCACCCGGAAGGACCATCCCGGCTGCGGCTGCACCGCCACGCTGGCGATCGGGGTGGCCCGCGGGAGGGCGACGCGCAGCGCGGTCGTCGAGGCGTTGTCCACCTCCGTCGGTACCCGGAAGGTGATCTTGGCGGACCCGCCCTGGGTCGGGGTGTCCGCATTCACCGTGACATGCGCGAAGGCGGGTACGGCGGCGACCACCACCAAGGTCAGTGCGGCGAGAGCGACCAGCCCGAGCCGGGTGAGCGAGCGGGCGGGTTTGCGATGTGCGGCCATGAGCCCTTCCTTCGGAAGCCTGTCCTGGATCGGTGTCACTGCACGGGAATGGCGACGCGGAAGGTGGTCGCATCGAATGCGGAGGTCTGCACGCTGACATCGAGGTCCCATCGGCCGGACACGGCGAAACTCGTCATGGCCATCGCCTGCCCGGCGGCGGTGCGGGTGAAGTGCACCGGCACGGGACCGACGTGGTGTGCCGGAAGGGACAACGCACCGGTGACCTGCTGAATGGGTTGCCGCCGACCGGATGGCGTGTCGGCGCGTAGCTGGATCATCGCCATACCGGTGCGCGCCGGATCGACCGTCACCTGCAAGCGGGTCGACGTTGCGGCGACGGTGGTCTGGAAGTGCGGTGCATAGGTCTCCTTCGCCTGTGCGGTGTTGACCAGGACCGTGCTCACCACCAGCACCGCCAGGCCGATCACGACCTCGCCGACCAGGCCGCGGCGCAGCCCCGCCAGCCGGATGCGTGCCGGGTCCGCGTGCCGCGTCGTCGGGGGCGGGTCGACGACCGGCGGCACCGGACCGTCGGCGTGCGCGACGAGGCGCGGGGCGAACCACCGCACGGAGTTGGTGTCGAGGTAGTGCCGGTGCACCCAGCGCCGGGCCAGGTTTCCGAGTCCGATCAGGACGAGGAAGCCGCCCATCTTCGCCAGCAGCAGCCGGCCGTAGACGGTGTCGACCAGAGCCGGCCAGGACCCGACCTCACGCCAGGACTGGAAGACGCCGGTCGCCGCGATCAGGATCACGGCGGTGAACGCCAACCGCGAGTAGCGGGGGAGGACGACGGCCAGGTCGGCGGCCCGCGACCGGACGGCGAGGCAGTCCACGAGGAGCGCCAACCCGCCTATCCAGACGGCGACCGCGGCCAGATGTACGACGTCGCTGGTCAGCGTCAACCCGCTCAGCGTGTCGTCGGCGGCGTGCCCGGAGACCGCGAAGGTCACCAGGATGGCCACCGAGACGGCGAGCCCGGCGCCGAGCAGCCACCGCGGTGGTTGCCGCTGCGCCGGGCGGGCCGCGACACCGGCGGTCACCGGACGCCGGGAGAAGGCGAGCGCCAGCAGCGCCGCGAGCATCAGCAGCAAGGTGATCCGGGCCATCGACGCCGTCCCGAACCGGGTCTCGATCGTGGTCGACAACAGCCCGGAATCGAACAGCCGTCCGAGCCCGGCACCGGCTCCGTAGGGACCCTGCAGGAGCAGCCCACCAGCCGTACCCGCGACCAGCAGGCCCCATCCGGTCCACACCAGGACCCGGGCCCGACGCACCCGCCGGCCCGCCGGCCACAACGCGAACAGCACCACCGCGCTGCCGAGGCCGAGCACGATCCCGACGAATCCGGCCAGCCGCGTCGCGCCCAGCAGTACGCCGACGGTGGTGCTCCCGCCGCCACTGCTCCGCGCCGTACCGGCGACGGCGCTGGGATGTCCGACCGAGAAGGTGAAGCCGCCGGAGACGGGGTGCGAATCGGCCGAGATGACTCGCCAGGTGACGGTGTAGGTGCCGGGACGCAATGCCGGCCGGAGCGAGACGCCGACCGAGTCGGCGCGGCCGTCGGGATGATCGACCGCACCGTGATCGACCCGGCGCAGCCGGTCGTCGTACACCCGTACGGCGCCGGGCGGGACGATCACCGGCTCGCCGAAGCGGAGCGCGACCGCCTGCGGTGCGGTGCGGACGACCGAGCCGTCGGACGGGGTGGTGCTCTCCAGTACCGCGTGCGCGCCGGCCGGGCGGCTGACCGCGCCCACGGCGATCGCGCTACCGGCACCGACCAGCAGCAGCGCCGCGGCGGCCCGCCCGCGGAGCCGGCGGGGCGACGCCGTCGTCGGATTCCGCTTGCGCCGGACGGGAGCGGAACCGTGGCCGGACTCGCCACGGGCGATCAGCCACAGCAACACGCACCCCGCCACCGCGAGCAGATGCGGCGCCTCCTCGCTCACCTGGGTGCGCCCGGCGGCGAGATCGATCCCGGCGGTGGCGACCAGCGCGACGGCGGCGACACCCACGAGCGGCGCCATCCCGGCCGCGCGGGCGGGACGGAAGACCGCGACGAGGAAGCCGACCGCCAACGCGAGGTCGAACGACCCGAGCTCGTGCGCCACGTGCATCGGCGTCGAGTGGTCGTGGCCGAAAACGAGCACCGGGATCGTGACCGCGAGCTGCGCCGCCGCGACCACCGCCAGGCCGATCCGGGCCAGCCGCCGACGGCGCGACCGGACCGGGTCGTCGGCGGTGAGAACAGCGGCCGCGATGTCCTCGGCGCGGTCGGGTACGTCGGGCGTCGCGAGCGAGGCGGGCCCGCCGGGTCACCGCGACCGCGGCCGATCGCCATTCCCGGCAGGCGACGCACGTCTCGAGGTGCCCGCGCAGGTCGCGCAGCGGCACCGCTGGGTCCGCACCGTCCAGCTGCGCCGAGGTCGCCTCGCGCGCCTTCTCACACGTCAGCACATGCAGATAGTCGTCCGACGGCGTCGTGCGGTTCCCACCGACCGGCGGGTGGGTGGGGGTGCCTCCCGCCGTTGCGCCGCGCTCCGCTTACGGTGGCTCCCGTGGATCCGCTGACCGTGGTGCTGTCAGCGGCTGGCCGTGGGGATCACCAGGCGCTCGTATCGTTCATCCGGGACACCCAGGCAGATGTGTGGCGTTTCGCCGCGCACCTCGTGGACCCGCAGAGCGCCGACGATCTCACCCAGGAGACCTACCTGCGCGCCGTACGTGCGGCGCCGTCCTTCGAGGGTCGCTCGTCCGCGCGCACCTGGCTGCTGGCGATCGCGCACCGCGTCTGCATGGACGAACTGCGCGCGCGGACCCGGCGCCGGCGCCGCGACGCCCTGCTGCCGTGGGTCGGTCCTCCCCGGGTCGAACCCGACGTCGCGGGCGAGGTCACCGCGACCGCGCTCCTCGCTGATCTCGACCTCGACCGGCGTACCGCCTTCGTGCTCACCCAGCTGATCGGGCTGTCCTACGAGCAGGCGGCGCAGGCGTGCGGCTGCCCGGTGGGCACCATCCGGTCCCGCGTCGCGCGGGCGCGGGCCGACCTGGTGCAGGCGCTGGACGCCGACCATGTCGTCACCCTGCGTCCGGTCCGGTCCCGTCGGTCGACGCCGGACCGGCCCGTAGCTCCACGCAACACGCTCCGGGCCGAGGGTTGAGGATGGCCTGCACGGTCTGGGCGTGCAACCCGCCGAGAAAGCCGGCTCAGGAAGGCGTGGTTGATGCCGCAGACGACCTGCGGCGCCTGCGCCGCCAGCGGGTGGAACGGGCAGTTCCGTAACCGCACACACAGCGGTTCGTCGCGGGTCGGGTCGAAGCCGCGCTCCCGGAGTACGCGCTCGGCAAGGGTGAGGGCGCGTTCGGCGCCGAGCCGGCCGGCGCGGCTGCGGTGCCGCTCCTCGGCGCCCAGGGTCTCGCCGTGGCTGCGCGCCACCTGCATCGCGGACTGCATCGCGCTCCCGCCGGCGGGCTCGGCGACGAGCGCGTCGACCAGGATGTCGGACAGGTCCTCGTGCCGGCGGGCCGGAATGCTCACCCGGACGTCGAGGTCGGTCGGCCGGTAGGTCTTCGGGGTGCGCCCGACCCGGCCGGGTCGCTCCGGCTCGTCGTACGCGGCCCGGAGCAGGCCCACGTCGACGAGCTTGTCCAGATGGAATGCGGCCAGCTTGCGGGAGATCCCCACGGCGCTCGCCGCGTCCTCCCGGGTGACGGGTCGGCCGGCATCGCGGATGTAGGTGAACATGCCGCGCCGCAGGTCGTCGTCGAGTGCCGCGACCGCCCGGATCGACGCTCTCGAATCCGGTCCGGATCCGGCGTACCCGATCAACCATCACCGACCCAGGTTACGCCTATCTCGATGTGCGAAACCCTTCAACGAGCAGTATTCCTCTTCCACTTGACCGGGCCGCCGGAATATGACCAAGATAATTGGGTGAAAACAGCCGAGCTTCCCACGGTCCGCCCGGATCTGCACGTGCTTCCGCAGCCGGACCAGGTCGACCTCGTTGCGGCGGAGCGGGCGGCCGAGGCGTTTCTGCGGGCGCTCGGTGTGGCCCCGGACACCGAGTCCCTCCGCAACACCCCGGCCCGGATGGCCCGCGCGTACGCCGAGTTGTTCACCCCGCGGCCGTTCGACCTGACGACGTTCCCCAACGACGAGGGCTACGACGAACTCGTCCTCGCCCGACGGATTCCGCTCCGGTCGGTGTGCGAGCACCATCTGCTGCCGTTCATGGGGGTCGCGCACGTCGGCTACCTGCCGGGGGAGCGGATCCTCGGGCTGTCCAAGCTCGCCCGGGTCGTCGAACGCTGCGCGTCGCGGCCGCAGGTGCAGGAACGGCTCACCAAGCAGGTCGCCGAGTGGCTCGACAAGCCGGCTGCGGCCGCGCGGCGTCGGCGTCGTGATCGAGGCCGAACACACCTGCATGACGCTGCGCGGTGTCCAGGCGGCCGGATCGAGCACGGTCACCTCGACATTGCTCGGCACGCTGCGCGACGACGCACGCAGCCGGCAGGAGTTCTTCGCCCTCTCCGGCGTACACGCCTGAGCGACGCCGGCGATGACCGCTAGGCGATGTCGGCGATCGCCGGCGCGTCCTCGGCGCCCTGGAAGGTACGGCGGTAGGCCATCGGCGTGGTGCCCACCTGCTGGCTGAAGTGGTGGCGCAGCAGGTCGGCCGCGCCGAACCCGCTACGCCGCGCGATCTCGTCGACGCCGAGCCCGCCGTCCTCGAGGAGTTGCTGGCTCAGCAGCACCCGTTGCCGCGTCAGCCACTGGTGCGGGGTGGTGCCGGTGGCGGCGGCGAACTTGCGGGCGAAGGTGCGCGACGACATGTGCGCCCGGGCGGCCAGGCCCGCGACAGTGATCTGTTCGTCGAGATGCGCCTGCATCCACGCCAGCAGTGGCGCGAGGTCGTCGCCCACGGCCACGCCGACCGGAACGGGGGTCTGGATGTACTGCGCCTGCCCGCCGTCGCGGTGCGGCGGCACGACCATGCGGCGGGCGATGCCGTTGGCGACCTGCGCGCCCAACTCGCGGCGTACGACGTAGAGGCAGGCGTCGATGCCGGCGGCCGTGCCGGCGCTGGTGATCACCGGCCCGTCGTCGATGTAGAGCCGGTCCGCCTCGACCTCCAGGCACGGGTAGCGCTCGGCCAGCGCGTCGGCGTCGTACCAGTGACAGGTCACCCGCCGGTCGGCGAGCAGGCCCGCCCCGGCGAGCAGGAACACGCCGGAGCAGACGCTGAGCACGGTGGCGCCGCGGTCGACCGCGGCGTGGAGCACGTCGACGATCTCGGTCGGGACGGGAACGTCGTCGGTCCGCCAGGCGGGAATCACGACCAGGTCGGCGCTGGCGGCGCGATCGAGCCCGTGCCCGACCTGCATGGTCATGCCGCCGGTGACGGGGAACGGTCGGTCGTCCATCGCGCAGACCGCGAAATCGAAGGTGGGCAGACCCTCGGCGGACCGGTCGAGGCCGAACACCTCGCACGCCACAGCGAGCTCGAAGGGGTGAACCGACCCGTCCACGATCGCGACCACGTCCTGAAGCATGTTGGCAGTATATACGCGGAGGCTGTCAGTTCTGCCACTTCTGCAGTCACGTCGAGCCGCGCATGCTCAGTGGCATGACGAATCTCGTGCTTGTCACCAGCCTGATTTCGCTCCTCACCGTCGCGGTGTGGCGCTATGGCGCCGACAGCCGGGACGGCCGCGACTGGCAGCGGGCGGCGGACCCGGCCGTTGCGGGGCGGGCGCCGTACCGACGGGCGCACACGCCAGCCGCGGATCTCGTGTCCGTGGGGCGATCGATCCGCCGGCTCGTCGCCGCGATCGTCGAGTTCCACCGGGCGCAGACCGATCTGTGGGAGCGCTACCACGCCGCCCAGCGGCCCTGGGAGACCGAACGGCTCCATTGGGCGCGTACCCGTCGCGGCTGGGTCCTGCGGGGCCGGTGCGCCCCGACCGCGCCGGCCGGCCGAACCCCCACCCGCTGAGCTGTCTCTCCTTTGCGCCGATCGGCGCCCGCCTTCGGGTGGGCGCCGATAGACGTGTCGTGGGCGAGCCGCGCGGGCGACATCGGACGCCGTACTCGCAAATCGCCGGGATTTATGCGAGTAGAGCGTCCTACGTCGGGTGGGCATCCTGTCCGCCCCGGGCGCGGCGCGACATCGTGCGCCGTACTCGCATCCGGGGGCCATTTGTGCGAGTAGGACGCACGATGTCGGCGACTGGAGGGTCGGAAACAGCGGCCCCGGCCATCGCGGCGCTACGCTGGTGACATGGTCCTGAGAATCCTGGGCATCGTGCTGGTTGTCTGGCTGGCGTTCGTCATCATCGGCCTGCTCGTCAAGGCGCTGTCCTGGCTCTTGGTGGTCGGTCTGGTCCTTGCCGGGGCCACGCTCGCCGTCGGCTACGTCCGGCGGAAGTCCATCCGCTGACCCGACGCGGTCCCGCGGCCGGCGTCAGCCGGTCTCACCGAGTCGTCGGCTGAGCGACGCGGCTGCGGCACACACCAACGGCGCGAGTCGGGCGCCCGGTCCGCGGCCGAGGCGCTGGATCGGACCCGACACCGACACCGCCGCCACCACCGCACCCGACCGGTCCCGGACCGGTGCCGACACCGACGCGACGCCAGCCTCGCGCTCGGCAACACTCTGCGCCCAGCCGCGTCGCCGTACCTCGGCCAGCCCGCGGGCGCTGAACGCCGCGCTGGTCAGCAATGCGGCCATCTCCGCCGGGGGCGACCACGCCGCCAGCACCTGCGCCGCCGATCCGGCCGACATCGACAGCCGCGCGCCGACCGGCACGGTGTCGCGCAGACCCTGCGCCGGCTCCGCGGCCATCACGCAGACCCGCTCGGATCCGTCCCGGATGTAGAGCTGCGCGCTCTCTCCGGTGTCGTCGCGAAGACCGACGAGCACCGGACCGGCCGCAGCAAGCAGCGGATCGGGCACCGTGTGGGCCAACTCACGCAACGCTGAACCCGTGGTCCACCGCCCCGAGTCGTCGCGGCTGAGCAGCCGGTGCGACTCGAGTGCGACGGCCAGTCGATGCGCCGTGGCACGGGGGAGTTGGGTCGCCTCGACCAGGTCGGCCAACCCCATCGGCGTACGGGCGACCGTGCTGAGCACCAGAACGGCCTTGTCCAACACGCCGATGCCGCTAGACTGCGTTCTCATAGGGCGATACTAGCGTCTCACATCGTGGGATGCCAACACGTGCAGAGAGGGAGAGGTCATGGGCCGGACGCTCGCAGAGAAGGTCTGGGACAGCCACGTCGTACGGCAGGTCGACGGAGAGCCGGACCTGCTCTACATCGACCTGCATCTCGTGCACGAGGTCACGAGTCCGCAGGCCTTCGAGGGGCTCCGGCTGGCGGACCGGCGGGTACGCCGACCCGATCTCACCATCGCGACCGAGGACCACAACGTGCCGACGACCGGGCTGGGTGAGCCGATCGCCGACATCATCTCGCGCACGCAGGTGGAGACCCTGCGGCGTAACTGCGCCGACTTCGGCATCCGGCTGCACCCCATGGGCGACCAGAGCCAGGGCATCGTGCACGTCATCGGCCCGCAACTCGGCCTCACGCAGCCGGGGATGACCGTGGTGTGCGGCGACTCCCACACGAGCACGCACGGGGCGTTCGGCGCGCTGGCCTTCGGCATCGGCACCAGCGAGGTCGAGCACGTCCTCGCCACCCAGACCCTCCCGCTGCGGCCGTTCAAGACGATGGCGGTCACCGTCGACGGCACGCTGCCGCCCGGGGTGACCGCCAAGGACGTCATCCTCGCCGTCATCGCCGAGATCGGCACCGGCGGCGGCCAGGGCCATGTCATCGAATACCGCGGTGAGGCGATCTCCGCGCTGTCGATGGAGGCCCGAATGACGATCTGCAACATGTCGATCGAGGCCGGTGCCCGCGCGGGCATGATCGCGCCCGACGAGACCACGTTCGGCTATCTGAAGGGCCGACAGCACGCCCCGGCCGACGCCGACTGGGATGCCGCTCTCGACTACTGGCGCGGCTTGCGCACCGACGACGACGCGACGTTCGACCGCGAGGTGCAGATCGACGCCGCCAGCCTCGAGCCGTTCGTCACCTGGGGCACCAACCCGGGACAGGGTGTGCCGCTCAGCGGCCGGGTACCGGATCCCGCGGAGTACGACGACCCGGGCGAGCGCTCGTCGGTCGAGAAGGCGCTGACCTACATGGCGTTGACCCCGGGCACCGCCCTTCGCGATGTGCCGGTCGACACCGTCTTCGTCGGCTCCTGCACCAACGGGCGGATCGAGGATCTGCGCGCGGCGGCCGAGGTGCTGCGCGGCCGGACGGTGGCGCAGAGCGTGCGCATGCTCGTCGTACCCGGGTCGATGCAGGTGAAGGAGCAGGCCGAGCTCGAGGCGCTGGACGACGTCTTCACGGCCGCCGGCGCGGAGTGGCGGTCCGCGGGTTGCTCGATGTGCCTGGCGATGAACCCCGACCGGCTCGAGCCCGGGGAACGGTCCGCGTCCACGTCCAACCGCAACTTCGAGGGCCGGCAGGGCGCCGGCGGCCGTACCCACCTGGTGTCGCCCGCGGTCGCCGCGGCCACCGCCGTCACCGGCCGCTTCACCGCGCCGTCCGACCTGTCCTGAGGAGTAGGAGCCACCGATGGAGAAGTTCACCGTGCACCGCGGCCGTGCCGTGCCGCTGCGCAACAGCAACGTCGACACCGACCAGATCATCCCGGCCGAATACCTCAAGCGGGTGAGCCGGACCGGTTTCGAGGACGGCCTCTTCGCGGCGTGGCGGAAGCGCGACGCCGAATTCGTGCTCAACCGCCCGGAGTACGACGGCGCGACGATCCTGGTCGCCGGCCCCGACTTCGGCACCGGGTCCTCGCGTGAACACGCCGTCTGGGCGTTGACCGACTACGGCTTCCGGGTCGTCATCTCCCCGCGGTACGGCGACATCTTCCGCGGCAACTCGCTCAAGGGCGGCCTGCTGACCGTCGTCCTGCCCGAGGACGTGGTCCACGCGCTCTGGACGCAGATCGAGTCCGACCCGACGGTCGAGCTGGCCGTCGACCTCGAGAACCGCACGGTTCGGGCGCCCGGCGTCGAGGTCGGGTTCGAGCTCGACGACTACACCCGCTGGCGGCTGATGGAGGGCCTCGACGACATCGGACTGAGCCTGCGGCACGAGGACGACATCTCGGCGTACGAGCGGAATCGTCAGCCGTGGATGCCGGTCACGCTGCCGGCATGACGGACGCGGAGCCGGCCGGCGCGACCACCGCGGGCGACACCCGCCCGCGGTGGGACGGGTCGCTGTACGCCGACAACACGGCCCACCACCGCCGATTCGACGACGCGGTCCTCGACGGATTCGACGTACCGGGCGACGCGCGGGTGCTCGACCTCGGCTGCGGCGTCGGCGACTTCACCCTCCGGCTCGCCGACATCGTCCCCGACGGCGCGGTCCTCGGCGTCGACGCCGCGCCCGACATGGTGCGCGTCGCCGGAAACCGCAGCGACCGTGCGAATGTCGATTTCCTCACCGCAGCGGCCCAGCAGCTCGCGACCGTCGTTCCGGAGGCATCCTTCGACGCCGTGGTGTCGGTGGCGACGCTGCACTGGGTCCCCGAGGCCGACCATCCCGGCGTACTGGACCAGATCCGGCGCGTCCTGCGGCCCGGTGGGCTGTTCCGGGCCGAGTTCGGCGGCGCCGGACAGATCTCCGCCGCCCGGGAACTGCTGGACGAAGAGGCTCGTGCGGCCGGCGGAACGCCGGTGCCGTGGTTCTTTCCGGACGCGGATACCTACCGCGCTCTGCTCGAGGCGTCCGGGTTGTCGACGCGCGCCGGCTGGGTCCGTCTGGTGCATCAACGCAGGTCGCTTCCGGACGCCGACGCACTGCTCGGTTGGCTGCGCAGTCAGGTGCTCGTCGGCTACGACGCCGTAGTGCCGGATGCTGGGGCGCAGCACTTCCGACGACAAGCCGAGTCGCGTGCAGTGTCCGAACTGCGGCGAGTCGACGGAAGTTTCGATCAGGACTATGTGCGGCTGGATCTGCGCGCCCACCGCGCTGCCTAACCACAGCGTCGTCCGGCCGTGACCGCTGATCTCCCTGCTGTGTAACGGATTTTCGGCCTCGCCGAGCGCCGGTCCGACATCGGCCAGGTCACGAGCTCGGGCCGAAGTGCCTGCGGATTGCGCTGCGACACAGCACTTTTCCCCGGTATGGTCGTTGTGCCCGACGGGGATCACGCCTACCGTTCGGCGCAAGTCGGCAAGTGAGCCGAGGAGACGTCCTGGGAGGGACACGTGAACAAGGCCCAACTAGTAGAGACGCTGGCCGAGCGCCTTGGGGGCGACAAGAAGTCCGCTGCCGCCGCGGTCGACGCCTTCGTCGACATCGTGATCCGTTCGGTGGCGAAGGGCGAGAAGGTCTCGATCACCGGGTTCGGTGTCTACGAGAAGCGCATCCGCGCAGCCCGCACCGCCCGTAACCCCGCAACCGGTGCCACCGTCCGCCTGAAGCGGACCTCGGTTCCGGCGTTCCGCGCGGGCCAAGGATTCAAGGACGTCGTCAGCGGCGCCAAGAAGGTCGCCAAGGCACCGGCCAAGAGCACGACCAAGGCCACCGCCCGCAAGGCGGCGGCGAAGAAGGCCGGCACCAAGACGACCGCCCGGAAGGCGGCGACGCGGTCCACGGCAACCAAGAAGGCGACGACCGCACGCAAGACGACCGCCAAGAAGGCCGGCGCAGCAAAGAAGACCACCGCCAAGCGCACCACGGCGGCGAAGCGCACCGCTCGCCGCTAGCACGATCGGCCAGGGCGACATCCGGCGACGAGCCGGCATCCCACGCGGGTGCCGGCTCGTCGTCGTTCCGGGTGGGGGCGCGCCGTCAGCCGAAGCTGCGGAAGTACTCGGCGGCGACCAGGTGGTCGCCGACGAAGGACAGGGACCAGGTGCTGCCCTTCTTCGCGTCGACCGTCGACAGCTCCACGCCGTCGGCCTTCGCCAGCGTCCCGACGATGGTCGGGATCGCACCGCCCTGGCTGCACACCACCGTCGGACCGCCATCCCGGGCGAGCTCGCGGATCCGCTCGACCGCCGCGTCCGGATCGTTCGCGGCTGCGTCCTCGCTCAATGTCGGCTCAAGGCCCACCGTCAGACCGAGGTCGGCGGCGAGCGGGGCGACCGTCTGCACGCAGCGCACCCGGTCTGCAGAGACCAGCAGCCGGGGCGCCCAGCAGGCCAGACCCGCGCGCAGCCGGTCCGCCTGGCGAGCGCCGACCGCGTCCAGCGGACGCAGCCGGTCGTCGCCCTTCCAGGAGCTCTTGTCGCCCGCGCGCGCGTGGCGCACCAGCAGGATGGTGGCCGTGGGAATCGGTCCGGCGACGAAGTCCTGGACTATCTCGCGATCACGCTCGTAGGACAGCCGGTCGCGGGTGGCGTCGGCGCCGAGCCAGTCCAGGCGGTCGACCTCGTCACCGGGCGCGAATTCGCCGCTCAGGCAGCGCATCGACCAGTAGTCGACGATCTTCTCACCCTCCGGCACCTTGTAGCGCTGGCTCGGCAGGCGGCGGCCCATTGCGGGGGTGCAGCCGGTTTCTTCCGTGACCTCGCGGCACGCGCCGACGACCGGGTGTTCGTGGCGGTGCAGCTTTCCCTTCGGCAACGACCAGTCGTCGTAGCGCGGCCGGTGGATGACGGCGATGTCCGGCCGCTCGGCGGACCCGCGCCACACCAGCCCGCCGGCGGCCGGGACCTTCCGTGCCGCCACGGCCGCTACTCGCCCCGACCGGTATGGCGTCGCATCAGCACCTGCTGGTAGTCGACCATCGGCTTCCCGTCGGCGACGGTGTGCCGCCGCCATTCGCCGTCGGGATAGAGCTCCCAGCACGCGGTGGTGTCGGCCATGGCGAGGTCGAGCGTCGACTGCAGCTGTATGCGGGCGCTCGGGTCGGTGACGTGGACCAGGGCCTCGACCCGCCGGTCGAGGTTGCGGTGCATCAGGTCGGAACTGCCGATCCAGTACTCCGGCGCGCCGTCGTTGCCGAAGGAGTAGATCCGGGAGTGCTCCAGGAACCGGCCGACGATCGAGCGCACGCGGATGTTGTCCGACAGCCCGGATACCCCGGGGCGGATCGAACAGTTCGTGCGGACGAGCAGGTCGATGGCCACGCCGGCCCGCGACGCGCGGTAGAGCGCGTCGATGGTCTCCTCGTCGACCAGGTGGTTGGTCTTGATCCGGATGTTCGCCGGCCGCCCGGCCCGGGCGTGCCCCGCCTCGCGCTCGATCCGCTCGACGATGCCGGCCCGGACGCCCTGCGGCGCCACCATCAGCGACCGGTACGACGTCTGCCGGGAGTAGCCGGTCAGCACGTTGAACAGCGCCGTCAGGTCGGCGCCGACCACCGGGTCGGCGGTGAGCAGGCCGAAGTCCTCGTACAGGCGCGCGGTCTTGGGGTTGTAGTTGCCGGTGCCGATGTGGCAGTAGCGGCGGATCGCGCCGTCCTCCTGGCGGACGACCAGCGCGGTCTTGCAGTGGGTCTTCAGCCCGACGAGGCCGTAGACGACGTGGCAGCCGGCCCGCTCCAGGGCACGTGCCCAGCTGATGTTCGCCTGCTCGTCGAAGCGGGCCTTGATCTCGACGAGCACCACGACCTGTTTCGCCGCCTCGGCGGCATCGATGAGTGCGTCGACGATCGGGGAGTCACCCGACGTGCGGTAGAGCGTCTGTTTGATCGCGAGCACCTTGGGGTCAGCTGCGGCCTGCTCGATGAAGCGCTGCACGCTGGTCGCGAACGAGTCGTAGGGGTGGTGGACGAGCACGTCGCCTTCGCGCAGCGTCGCGAAGACGCTCTTGGGGGTCTCGCCGTCGGTGAGGCGTGGCGGCGTCGCGGGGACGAACGCCTCCTCCTTGAGCTCCGGCCGGTCGACGTCGTAGAGCTCCAGCAGCGAGGACAGGTCGAGCAGGCCGGGGACCCGTGAGACGTCCGCGCCGCTCATGTCGAGCTCGCGGATCAACAGGTCGAGCACGTGCGGCGACATGGTGTCGGCCACCTCGAGCCGCACCGCGGGACCGAAGCGACGGCGGGCCAATTCGCGTTCGAGCGCCTGGAGCAGGTCCTCGTCGCGGTCCTCCTCGACCTCGAAGTCGGCGTTGCGGGTCACCCGGAACAGGTGGTGCTCGACGATCTCGTTGCCGGGGAAGAGCTGGTCCAGATGGGCCGCGATCAAGTCCTCCAGCGGCAGGAAACTCGCCTTGTCCGTGGCAGCCGCACCGGCGTTGACCTCGCCCTCGCTGCCGACCGCGACGAAGCGGGGCACGTTGTTGGGCACCTTGATGCGGGCGAATCGGTCGACGAGTCCGTCGGGATCGCGCACTGTGACGGCGAGGTTGAGCGAGAGACCACTGATGTAGGGGAACGGGTGGGCCGGGTCGACCGCGAGCGGGGTGAGCACCGGGAAGAGGTGGTCGCCGAAGTAGACGTGCAGCCGGGACTGCTCGCTGTCCCCGAGGTCCTGCCAGTGCACGATCGCGATGCCCTGCTCCTGCAACGCCGGCTCGACGTCCTGGACGAAACACCGGGCCTGCCGCTCCACCAGTGCCTGCGTGCGCTCGGCGATGCGGGCCAGCTGTTCGCGTGGCGAGAGGTGGTCCGCCGATCGCACCGAAAGGCCCATGCTCTGCCGCCGTTTGAGGCCGGCGACCCGCACCATGTAGAACTCGTCGAGGTTGCTGGCGAAGATCGCCAGGAACTTCGCCCGCTCCAACAACGGCAGCTTGCGGTCCTCGGCGAGGGTAAGGACCCGGCCGTTGAAGTCCAGCCAGGACACCTCGCGGTTGAGGAACCGGTCCTCGGGGAGTGGTGCGTCGTCGAGATCGGTCGACGGGACTCGCCCAGTGTCGTCCGAGGAGGGGTTGTTCTCGGTCCGATCCGTGGTGTCCGTCTCAGAGCTCATGGGTAGATGATGCCCCGTCCAGGTGAACGGCGGGTCGCGATCCCACCACGGTGCCGCTCACGGGAGCGTGATCAGCGTGACTCGGACCACCCGCCCGGCGTCCCGGTCGAGCCGGACCCGTTGACCCGGACGCAGCAGCCGTAGCCCACCCGCGGCGAAGGCCGCCGCGTCGAAATCCAGCGCTCGCCCGTCGTCGAGCAGCACCGAGCCGGATCCGGTCTGCGGGTCGAAGTGGCGCACGGTGGCCTGCATCCGGTCACCGTACGGGAGGGTCCGTCCCGATACGGCCCCCGAGCCGGGCGTCAGAGCAGCGCGCGGGTCGCCGCCCCGATACCCAGTCGTGCCGCCGCCTGAAGATCGTCCGGAGTGTCGACGTCGCGACGCAACGACGGCCAGTCGCCCTGCAGTTCGACCGCGCCGGAGTCCAAATGCGCCTGCCGGGACGCGACGCCGTAGCGAGGCGCCAGCTCCGCTCCGGGTCCGGCGGCCAGCAGCGTGGTGCCGTGACCGGCGGCATCGGCGACGAACGAGCGCGGCATCGTGGCCGCGGCCTGCAACGCCCCGGTGAGCTCGTCCGGCCGCAGCGCCGCGAGGTCGCTGGCGAGTACGGCAACCCCGTCCTCGATGCCGAGTTGCGCCGCAACGGCGGCGCCGTAGGCCAAGGCCGGGTTGAGCCCGGCGTCCGGGCGATCCGGGACGACGACGGCGCCGGATCGCTCGAGTCGCTCCGCGGCCTGCTCGTCGTCGGTCACGACCACGACCCGGGCGACCACCGGGCTCGCCAGTGCGGCGGTCACCGTGTCGACGGCGAGGGCCAGCGCGAGCGCCTCCCGCCCGCCCGGCACGCCGTCCGACGCCGCCGCGGCGAAGAGTCGGGACTTCGCGCGCGGCAGTCGCTTCACCGGAACGACAATGGACCAACGCATGACGCCGACATCGTCGCAGGGTGGCCGCTGGTGCATGCGCGCGACCGGGCAGAATCCTGCTTCGCGGCAGCTGTCGACGACATGGAGGGCGACACCGAATGGCCAGGCGCAGGGCAGGGTTCTGGATCCGGCTGTGCGTGGTCATCATCCGGCCGCTGGACGGACTGCTGTTCAAGATCAGGTGGCGCGGCACCGAGAACGTGCCCAAGAGCGGCGGCGTGATTCTCGTCGCCAACCACGTCTCCTACGCCGATCCCTTCACCTTCGTCCGGTTCGTGTGGGATTCCGGCCGGATCCCGCGCATTCTCGCCAAATCGAGCCTCTTCACCATCCCCGTCGCCGGCGCGATCCTGCGTGGCGCCAAGCAGATTCCGGTCTACCGCGGGTCGTCGGAGGCCGGCGGCTCGCTGCGCGACGCCGTCGCTGCGCTCAATCGCGGCGAGGCGGTATGCATCTATCCCGAGGGGACTGTCACCCGTGACCCGGACTGGTGGCCGATGCAGGGCAAAACCGGAGTTGCCCGGCTGGCGCTGGCCAGCGACGTCCCCGTCGTCCCGATCGCCCAGTGGGGCCCGCAGTTGGCCTACGACCGCTACCACCACAAGATCAGCCTGCTGCCGCGCAAGGAGATCCACACCGCGGCCGGGCCACCGGTCGACCTGTCGGCGTACCGGGACAAGCCGGTGACCGGCGAGCTGCTGCGCGACGTGACCGACGAGATCATGCGCGCGGTGCGGGACCAGCTCGCCGAGATCCGGCAGGCCACCCCGCCGGACCTGTTCTGGAAACGGCCGCCCGACAAGGAGTCCGGCCGGTGACCCGGGCGGCGGTGCTAGGAGCCGGGTCGTGGGGTACGGCGTTCGCGAAGCTGCTCGTCGACGCCGGCGGCACGGTAACCCTCTGCGCCCGCCGCCCGGAACTCGCGGCGACGATCCGCGAGACCGGCACCAATCCGGACTATCTGCCGGGGGTCAGGCTGCCGGGGTCGTTGGCGGTCACCGCCAATCCCGCCGCGGCGTTGGACGGACCGGATCTCGTCGTGCTCGCCGTACCGTCGCAGACGCTGCGGGCCAATCTCGCCCAGTGGTCGCCGCTGCTCGGTGGTGACGCCACCGTGGTGAGCCTGATGAAAGGCGTCGAGCTCGGTACCGACAAGCGGATGAGCGAGGTGATCGCCGAGGCCGGATCGGTGCGCGCGGATCGGGTGGCCGTGGTGACCGGACCCAATTTCGCCCGGGAGATCGCGGCCGAGCAACCCGCGGCCACCGTGATCGCCTGTCCGGACGCCGATCGCGCCATTCGACTGCAGCGCGACTGCCAGACGCCGTACTTCCGGCCGTATACCAACGCCGACATGATCGGCGCCGAGGTCGGCGGTGCGGTCAAGAACGTGATGGCCCTGGCCTGCGGGATGGCGGTCGGGATGGGATTCGGCGACAACACCAAGGCGTCCCTGATCACCCTGGGCCTGGCGGAGATGACCCGGCTCGGTGCCGTGCTCGGTGCGCAGCCGACGACCTTCGCGGGACTCGCCGGGATCGGCGACCTGGTCGCGACGTGCATGTCGCCGTTGTCCCGCAACCGTGCGGTCGGGGAGGGTCTGGGCCGTGGTGAGAGCATGGCGGAGGCGACCGCGGAGACGCACGGTCAGATCGCCGAGGGTGTGAAGTCGTGCCGGTCGGTGCTCGACCTGGCGCGCCGGTACGACGTCGACATGCCGATCACCGAAGGGGTGGTCGCCGTGTGCCACGAAGGCATGCGTCCGGCCGAGATGGTGAAACGCCTCATGAGCAGGGAGATGAGAGCCGAGTGAGTGACCCGCAGCCGTCGTACGGAGAGGGCACCCGTGCGGTGCACACGCCGCATCCGCCGGCCTTCGAGCAGGAGCCGCTCGGCCTGCCGGTCTACCGCACCGCGTCGTTCGCCTTCTCCTCGGCGGACGAATTCGCCGAGGTGCTCGGCGGTCGGGCGCCCGGCTACTCTTACAGCCGGGTCGACAACCCCACGGCGGACGCGTTCGCGACCGCAGTCGCGGCGTTGGAGGGTCACGCCGTCGAGGACGACATCGTCGGGCAGCCGTTCGCGTCGGGAATGGCGGCGATCTCGAGCGCGGTGATGGCGCACGTCAGCGCCGGCGACCACGTCGTCTGCGCGGCCGCGGTCTACGGCGGTACGTGGTCGCTGCTCGCCAACGTGCTCTCCCGGTTCGGGGTCACCGCGTCGTTCGTCGAAGGCAACGATCCCGCCGACTACCGCGCCGCCATGACCGATCGCACGAGGCTGGTCTGGGTGGAGACGATCGCCAATCCCACGCTGGCGGTGGCCGACCTGCCCGAGCTCGCCGCGATCGCCCACGAGAGGCGCGCCCTGCTCGGCGTCGACTCGACCTTCGCCACGCCGGCGCTGTGCCGCCCCCTGGAGCACGGTGCCGACCTCGTGATGCACTCGGCGACGAAGTATCTCGGCGGGCACGGCGACGTGACCGGAGGCGTCGTCGTCGGGCGCCGCGAGGTCGTCGATCCGGTGCGGCACCTGCGGATCGACCTCGGCGGCGCACTCTCCCCGGACGACGCGTTCCTGCTGCATCGCGGCGTATCGACGCTGCCGCTCCGGGTGTCGCGGCACAGTGCGTCGGCGATGGTGCTCGCCGAGTCGCTCGCCGCCCATCCGGCGGTCGCCCGGGTGCACTACCCCGGCCTGTCGTCACATCGCGACCACCTGCTGGCGACCAAGCTCTTCGACGACGGCCGATTCGGCGGGATGGTCAGCGTCGACCCGCGCGGCGACCGTGACGCCGGCATCCTGCTCTGTGACCGGCTGCGGCTCGGCATGCCCGCCAGCTCGCTCGGCGGCACGCACACGATCGTCAGTCACGTGGCGTCGACGACCCACCGCCAGCTCGCCGACGACGACCTGGCCCGCGCCGGCATCGCCCCGTCGACGGTGCGCATCTCCGTCGGACTGGAGGACCCCGGCGACCTCGTCGCAGACTTCACACAGGCCCTCGACGGGCTGCGCTGACCGGATAGGGTGCGGGCCGTGTCCAGTCCGCAGCGCAGGATCCGGGTGGCCGTCGTCTTCGGCGGCCGCAGTAGCGAACACGCGATCTCCTGCGTCTCCGCCGCAAGCGTGATGGCGGCGCTGGATCCCGCCCACTACGAGATCGTCCCGATCGGGATCACCCGAGCCGGAAGCTGGGTGCTGACCGACGGCGATCCCGAGCGACTGCAGATCCACGGCACGACGCTTCCGCAGGTCGAGTCGGGCAGCGCCGTCGTACTCCCCGGTGATCCGACCGCCGGCGGCCTGGTGGTGGTCGAGCCGGGCGAGGGCGCCCGCGCACTCGGCGACGTCGACGTGGTGTTCCCGCTGCTGCACGGTGCCTACGGCGAGGACGGCACGATCCAGGGACTGCTGGAGATGGCCGGAGTGCCCTACGTCGGCGCGGGTGTGCTCGGCAGTGCCGTCGCGATGGACAAGGAGTACACGAAGAAGCTGCTGCGGGCCGAAGGGCTGCCGGTCGGTGATTTCGTGGTGCTGCGGTCGGGGGAGCGGATCACCTCGGCGTCCCGGGATCGGCTCGGGCTGCCGGTCTTCGTCAAGCCGGCCCGGGCCGGGTCGAGCATCGGCATCACCCGCGTCACCGACTGGGCGGCGATGGACAAGGCCGTCGAGGTGGCGCGCGCGATCGATCCGAAGGTGCTGGTCGAGGCCGCGGTCGTCGGTCGGGAGATCGAGTGCGGCGTACTCGAAGGTCCGGCGGGCGGGCCGCCGGAGGCCAGTCTGCCGGCGGAGATTCGGCTCCTGGGCGGCCACGACTTCTACGACTTCGAGGCGAAGTACCTCGAGGACGCCAGCGAGTTCGACATACCTGCCAAGCTCTCCGATGACGCGACCGCGGCGCTGCGCGCCATGGCGGGTCGTGCCTTCACCGCGCTCGACGGCGCCGGGCTCGCCCGGGTCGACTTCTTCGTCGGTGCCGGCGAGGAGATCACCATCAACGAGGTGAACACGATGCCCGGTTTCACCGCGATCTCGATGTTCGGGAAGGCCTGGGCGGCGACCGGGCTGGCCTACCCCGACCTGCTCGACCGCCTCGTCGACACCGCACTACGCCGCGGAACCGGCCTGCGATGACGACGCTGCACGTGGTGAAGGTGTTCGTCGGACCCGACGGCCGCGGTGGCAACCCGCTCGGCGTTTTTCTCGACGGGGCCGCCGTTCCGGTCGATCGGCGACAGGCGGTCGCTGCCGATCTCGGGTTCAGCGAGACGGTCTTCGTCGAGCCGGGTACGACGCGGGTGCGCATCTACACGCCCGCCGTGGAACTTCCGTTCGCCGGCCACCCGCTGGTCGGCACATCCTGGCTGCTCGCCCAGGGCGGGAAGCCGGCCGAGGTGCTCGTCACCCCGGCCGGTGACGTGCCGACGTGGGTGGACGAGCACGGGCGGCACTGGATCCGCGGTCAGGCCGACTGGGCGCCGCCGATGGAGCTTCGGCAGTACGCCGATCCGGCCGAGATCGACGCGCTCACCGACCCGCCCGACCCGGCCGGCTTCGTCGACGCGTGGGCGTGGCAGGACGAGGCGCGGGGCGAGGTGCGGGCGCGGGTCTTCGCTCCGTCGCACGGCGTCGTCGAGGACGAGGCGACCGGCTCGGCCGCCGTACGACTGGTGACCTCGCTCGGGCGACCGATCACGGTCCGGCAGGGCGTCGGCTCGGTCCTCTACGCCCGCCCCGGACCCGCCGGCACCGCCGAGGTCGGCGGCACAACCGTCCTTCTCGACGAGCGCTCCTACCGCGTCTGATTCCGCTTGAACGTCACGTTCAAGCGATCTAGCCGCATGAACGTCACGTTCAAGCGGAAAGGGGCCGGCAAGTTTCCGGCAACGTTCCGCGCGCCATTCCGCTTGAACGTCACGTTCAAGCCATCTAGCCGCATGAACGTCACGTTCAAGCGGAATGGGAGGGGAGGGGAGGGGAGGGGCGGTGCGGTGCCGGGGGCGGAACGAGGTGCGGCGGGTCAGTGGGCGGGGCGGACGGGTACGGCGGGGAGGGTCTTCTTCACGGCGGCGCCGATGTCCACCAGCGCGGCGTCCGCGGGGTAGGTCTCCGGGATGCTCGCCTCGACGTAGACGCCGCGGTCGACGGCGGTCCAGTTCGTGCCCTCGTCGAACCATTGCACGTTGTCGACGGCGATCGCCTGGCTGCCGACCTTGAACCCCTTGGGGCGGGGGACGTCGCAGTGCACGACGACCGCCGGGTCACCCCAGGCCTGCAGGTACTGGTCGTGCGCGTCGACCTCCCGCCGGGTCAGGCCGGCGACGGTGCGCGGCAGTGCGGCCAGGAAGGCGGGGCACAGCCGGTCACCGGCCGCCGTTCGCGGTGCACGGGAGACGGTCACCGCCGGAAGCTTCGCCGGTGCCGAGGTGTGCGTCGCCGGAGCGGCCGACGACGGCGCGGTGTGCTGCCGCCCGACGAGGAAAAGCACGACGCCGACGACGATCGCGACGGGTACGGCGACGAGCGTCGCGGTGACGACCGCGCGGCGCCGGATCGGGTCGATCGCTCAGAGGTGGACGACGGGGCAGGTCAGCGTGCGGGTGATCCCCTCGACGCCCTGCACCCGTGCGACCACGAGCTTGCCGAGTTCGTCGACATTGCGTGCCTCGGCGCGCACGATCACGTCGTAGGGGCCGGTCACATCCTCGGCCATCGTGACGCCCTTGATGCGTGCGATCTCCTGGGCGACCGCGGCCGCCTTGCCGACTTCGGTCTGGATGAGGATGTACGCCTGGACCACGGCGAGCCCTTTCGTCGTCGGTGCCGGGAGCGGATATGAAACTTACCGCACGCGCCGCCGTACAGATCGACGCAGGGAGGTAGCCATCACTGTCGCAGAGGCAGGCGAGTTCGGCCTCATCGAACGGATAATCACCCGGTTGTCCGGTAGCGCCGCGATCATCATCGGACCCGGGGACGACGCCGCCGTCGTCCGTGCGCCCGACGCGCGGGTGGTCGCCTCGACCGACACCCTGATCGAGGGCCGGCACTTCCGGCGCGACTGGTCCGGTCCCGGCGACATCGGGCACCGGGCCGCGGCCGAGGCCATGGCCGACATCGCCGCGATGGGCGCCGTGCCCACCGGCGTACTCGTCGGACTGGGTTGCCCACCGGACCTGCCGGTCAACTGGGTCGAGGACCTCGTCGACGGCATGCGCGAGGAGAGCGGCGAGCTCGGCGCGGCCGTCATCGGCGGCGACGTCGTGCGCTCCGACGTCGTCGTCCTCGCCATGACCGCGCTGGGCGATCTGCAGGGGCGGGAACCGGTCACCCGCGGCGGTGCGCGGCCCGGTGAGGTCGTGGCGGTGACCGGGCGGGTCGGGTGGTCGGCGGCCGGTCTCGCCGTGCTGGCCCGCGGATTCCGCTCGCCGGCTGCCGTGGTCGGGGCGCACCGCAGGCCCGAACCGCCCTACGCCGAGGGGCCGCGGGCGGCGGAGGCGGGGGCGACCGCGATGTGCGACATCAGCGACGGCCTGGTGCAGGACGTGGGCCATCTCGCCACGGCCGGCGGCGTCGGCATCGATCTCCGGCGCGACGCCCTCGTGGTGCCGGCCCGGCTGCGCGACGTGGGCCGGGCGCTCGGCGTCGACCCGATGGACTGGCTGCTCGGCGGCGGCGACGACCACAGCCTGGTGGCGACGTTCCCGGCGAAATCGGGACCGCCGTCAGGCTGGACGCTGATCGGGCGGGTCACCGATCCCGTCGACGGCGGCGCGGTGTCGGTGGACGGCGTACGCCAGGACCCGGCCGGCTTCGACCACTTCAGCCGCGGGTGACATCCTCGACCTCCCGGCGGGCAATGGCGCAGGAGGCGGGCGTGGGTGTGGTGACGATCTCCGCGTCGTACGGCGCGGGCGGCAGCGAGATCGGACCGGAGGTCGCCCGGCGTCTCGGGCTGGAGTTCGTCGACCGCGCGATCACCGCGGGTGTCGCCGCCAAGCTCGGCATCTCCGAGCAGGATGCCGAAGCGCGGGAGGAGCGGGTCGACACCGGGCTGTGGCGGGTCATCTCGTCGATGTCGTTGTTGCCCGACCTGGCCTGCGCCGGGAGCCTCGCGCGGACGACGTTCAGCGACGAGCGGGCCTACAAGGAGAAGACCGAGCAGGTGCTGCGGGAGGTCGCGGCCGGAGCCGGTGGTGTCGTCCTCGGGCGCGCGGCGGCGCTCGTCCTGGCCCGCGTGCCGCACGCGCTGCACGTGCGGTTGGACGCCGATCCCGGCGACCGGGTCGACGCGATGTGCCGGCGGACGGGAGCCTCGCCACGGGAGGTCGAGCGTGACCTGCACCAGAACGACTCGGCGCGGGAGGCCTACGTCCGCCACCTCTACCGCACCGACGCCACGGATCCCCGCCATTACCACCTGGTCATCGACAGCACCGCGCTCGAGCGCGACGTGGTCACCGAGGTCATCGTGCACGCGGCGCGGGCCCGGGGCGTGACGACCGCGCGCCGCTGAGCTCAGTCCAGACCGAGTGATTCCTGGCCGGCGTCGTAGACGAGCAGGCCGTCATCGCGCAGCCGCACCCCGGCGGTCGGCCGGTGCTCGGCCAACCGGCCGTCGGGCATCAGGTGACGTACGTCGACCCCGCGGGCGAGGGTGACGAAGTCGGCGACCAGGCGGCGATGGCAGCGCCACCAGACCGATTCGCTGCACATCACGACGGTGGTCTGCGCTGCCGCGCCCGCGAGCACCTCGTCGATCGCGGCGAGGAACTCCGGAGAGCGGGTGTGCGCGGCGTACCCGCGAAAGGCGTCGTTGCGCCACACCACGTCCGGCGAGTCGGGCGGGGTTCGCCGGAAGCCGCCGAGCCGCTGCTCCCAGCGGTAGCCGATCCCGGCCGCGGGCAGCCACTGCGCCAGCTCGGCGCGGGCGACGTGCGGATTGCGCCGGCTGCCCGGCGCGGTTCGGATGTCGACGAGCGAGGAAACGCCGGCGTCGATCAGCCGGCTCTGCAGATCCTGTTGGGACGCGGTGCCGTGGCCCGTCGTCAGCAGTGGACGAGGGGACGCACCCGGCCGGTCAGGCGCGGGCGACCTTGCCTGCCTTCAGGCAGGAGGTGCAGACGTTGAGGCGGCGACGGGTGCCCGGGGCCACCTGGGCCCGCACGGACTGGATGTTGGGGTTCCAGCGCCGGTGGGTACGCCGGTGGGAGTGCGAGACGGACATGCCGAAGCCCGGCCCCTTGCCGCAGACGTCGCACACGCTGGCCACCGGATACTCCTGACTCACGGACAACACGAAACGGCCCCGGGACGACCGGGGTCCGCCGCCAAGTCTAGCCAGCCCGCGGCGCCGGGCCAAACTGCCCACCGGACCGGCTCGGCGATCTCGCTAAGCTCGCGGTCGTGTGCGGCGTGCTGACCTGTCCGGCTCCGGCGGCCCGCTGAGATGGCCCCGGGGAGGGTGACCTTCGACACCCTGCTGCGCGGCGTCGTCGGAGGTAAGACGGCGACGGCGCTGGAGAAGGCCTTCGAGCTGCGCACCGTGGGCGATCTGCTGCGGCACTACCCACGCCGGTACGCCGAGCGGGGCGAGCTCACCGATCTGGGCTCGGTGGTGGTGGGCGAGCAGGTCACGGTGCTCGCCGAGGTGCGCAAGGTCAACCGGCGCAAGATGCGCAACCGCCCGGGGACCCTGCTCGAGGTGGTGGTGGGGGACGGCCGGCGCACCCTGCTGCTCACGTTCTTCAACCAGGCGTGGCGGGAGCGCGACCTATTCGTCGGCCGGCGGGCCCTGTTCGCCGGCAGGGTCACCGACTTCAACGGGAAGCGCCAGCTGAACGGCCCGGCGTACCAACTGCTCGGCGCGGCCGACGACGCCGAGGGCGTCGCCGAGGAATTCGCCGGCATGCTGATCCCGGTCTACCCGGCGGCGGCCGGGCTGCCGACGTGGACGATCAGCCGGGCCGTCCGGCTGGTGCTGGACGCGCTCGACCCGCCGGCCGACCCGCTGCCGGAACCGCTCCGCCGCCGGCACCGGCTGGTCGGCCTCGGTACGGCGCTGCAGGACGTGCACCGCCCGCCCGACGCCGCCGCGCTGCGGGCCGCCCGGCTCCGGCTGGCCTGGGACGAGGCGATGGCCTTGCAGGTGACGCTGGCGCAGCGCCGCGCGGCCGCCGCCGGCCGCCCGGCAGTGCCGCGACCGGCGCGACCGGGCGGCCTGGTCGAGGCCTTTGACGCCCGCCTGCCGTTCACGCTGACCGATGGCCAGCAGGAGATCGGCGCGGTGCTCGCCACGGAACTCGCCGCCGCGCACCCCATGCACCGCCTGCTGCAGGGCGAGGTCGGCAGCGGCAAGACGGTCGTGGCACTGCGCGCCATGCTGCAGGTCGTCGACGCCGCCGGGCAGGCCGCACTGCTCGCCCCGACCGAGGTGCTCGCGGCCCAGCACGCCCGGTCGCTTCGCGCGCTGCTTGGCCCGCTCGCGGAGGGCGGCGAGCTCGGTGGGGACGAGCACGCCACCCGCGTCGTGCTGCTCACCGGGTCGCAGTCGGCCGCCGTACGCCGGTCCGCGCTGGCCGACATCGCCGGTGGCGCGGCGGGCATCGTCGTGGGCACCCATGCGCTGATCCAGGAGGGGGTGCAGTTTTCCGATCTCGGCATCGTGGTCGTCGACGAGCAGCACCGCTTCGGCGTCGAACAGCGCGACGCACTGCGGATGAAGGCCGCGCAGCCGCCGCACGTGCTGGTGATGACGGCGACACCGATCCCGCGGACCGTCGCGATCACCGTGTTCGGCGACCTCGAGACCTCCGCGCTGCGGGAGCTGCCGCGCGGGCGGTCCACGATCGCGACGACGGTGGTCCCGGCCGCCGAGCGACCGGGGTGGCTGGACCGGGTCTGGGAACGGGTACGGGAGGAGGTCCGCGACGGTCACCAGGCCTACGTCGTCTGCCCGCGGATCGGCGGCGATGCCGCGTCCGACGACGACGCCGACGGCTCCGCCGAGGGGGACTCTCCCGGCGACGACCCGGCGGGCGACGACGGATCGGGTCCGGGCGAGCGCCGCCCGCCGGTGTCGGTCCTCGACGTCGCCCCGGGCCTCGCCGACGGACCCCTCGCCGGCCTCCGGGTCAAGATCCTGCACGGGCGGCTGCCCACCGACGAGAAGGACTCGGTGATGCGCCGGTTCGCGGCCGGCGAGATCGACGTCCTGGTGGCGACCACCGTCATCGAGGTCGGCGTCGACGTGGCCAACGCCACCGCGATGGTGATCCTCGACGCCGACCGGTTCGGCGTCTCCCAGCTCCACCAGCTGCGGGGCCGGGTCGGCCGCGGCAGCGCGCCCGGCCTCTGCCTGCTCGTCACCGACGCGCCGGCGGGACCGGCCCGGGTGCGGCTGGACGCCGTCGCCGCCACGGTCGACGGGTTCGAACTGGCCCGCCTCGACCTGGCCCAACGACGCGAGGGCGACGTCCTCGGCTCGGCGCAGTCCGGCCGCCGGTCGGCGCTGCGGATCCTGTCGCTGCTGCGCGACGAGGAGCTGATCCTGCAGGCGCGCGAGGAGGCGGTCGCCCTGGTCGACGCCGACCCCGAGCTGACCGGCAATCCCGCACTCGCCGCGCAGGTGGCGGCATTGGTCGAGGACGAGCGCGCCGACTACCTCGAGAAGGCCTGAGCCGTACCGTGGCCGGGTGACCCGAATCGTCGGCGGCGGCGCGGGCGGCCGGCGACTCGCCGTACCGCCCGGATCCGGCACGCGGCCCACCGCCGACCAGGCCCGAGAAGGCCTGTTCAACACCCTGGCCGGGCTGCTCGACCTGTCCGGGGCCGCCGTCCTCGACCTCTATGCCGGGTCCGGCGCGATCGGCCTGGAGGCGCTGTCCCGCGGGGCGGACCGGGCGTTGTTCGTCGAGTCCGACCCGCGGGCCGCGCGCACGATCCGGGCCAACGCCGCCCGGCTCGACGTCGCGGGTGCGCAGGTGCTCGCCGACCGGGTCGAGCGGGTGCTCGCCGCGCCCCCGGCCGCCGGGGCGGCCTACGACGTGGTGTTCGCCGACCCGCCGTACGCCACGACCGACGACGAGGTCGACCGGATCCTCGCCGACCTGGTGGATCGGTCCTGGCTCGCCGACGGGGCGGTCGTGATCGTCGAACGCGGCCGGCGCAGCCCCGCACCGCACTGGCCGACCGGCGTCGTAGCGGTGAAGTCGCGCCGCTACGGCGAAGCGGTGCTTTGGTACGGTCGCCGACCGTGAGACGCGCGGTGTGTCCCGGCTCCTTCGATCCGGTGACCAACGGTCATCTGGACATCATCAACCGGGCCAGCCGGCTCTACGACGAGGTGGTCGTGGTGGTCGGCGTCAACCAGAACAAGTCGCGGCTGTTCACCGTCGACGAGCGCATCGACATGCTCACCCGGGTCACCGACGGGCTGGCCAACGTCACGATCGACTCGTTCCAGGGCCTGCTCTCCGAATACTGCCGCACCCACCAGATTCCGGTCATCGTCAAGGGGCTCCGGGCGGTCAGCGACTTCGACTACGAGCTGCAGATGGCCCAGATGAACAACGGCCTGGCCGAGGTCGAGACGATGTTCATGGCCACCAACAACCTCTACAGCTTCCTGTCCTCCAGCCTGGTCAAGGAGGTCGCCACCTACGGCGGCGACGTGTCCGGGCTGGTCCCGCCCTACGTGCTCGAGCGGCTCGTGGCCCGTTTGGCCGAAGCGGGCTGATCGCGACCGAATCGACGGATTCCGGCCCGCTCCGCTAATCTGGGGTCTCCAGCTTCCTCACCCATCGGTTCGTCATGCCCGAGAACAGGACCCCGAAGACCCGGCTCGACCCTCGACGCCCACTCGTGCTCGATCTCCGCGAGCTCGGTAGACGCCCTGGGTCGATGCGGGTGGTGCAGGGTCAGGTCCCGGCGCCGGCGGACCTTCGGGTCGGGTCGATCGGGGTCCCTGAGGGCTCCGGGCTCGACCTCGATCTGCGGCTCGAGTCGGTGGTGGAGGGGGTCTTCGTCTCCGGCACCATCACGGCGTCGGGGGTGGGGGAGTGTGTGCGTTGCCTCACACCCGTCGCCGACGTGGTGCAGGCACCGGTGCAGGAGCTGTTCGCCTACCCGGAGAGCACGACCGAGGAGACGACGGAGGAGGACGAGGTACGCCGGCTCGAGGGTGACGCCCTCGATCTGGAGCCGACCGTCCGAGACGCGGTGGTGCTCGCACTGCCGCTCGCACCACTGTGCCGGGACGACTGCCGCGGCCTGTGCGCGACCTGCGGGGAGCGCTGGGACGAGCTGCCGCCCGACCACACGCACGACACCATCGACCCACGGTGGGCCGCTCTCGCGGAGCGGTTCGCCGGCACCGATACGGCTGGCGACCCCGGCCGTCCCGAGAGTCAGGAGAGCTAGCTGTGGCCGTTCCGAAGCGGAGGAAGTCGCGGGCCAACACCCACGCCCGCCGCGCGCAGTGGAAAGCCACCGCGCCGACGCTGGTGACGTGCAGCAACCGCGCCTGCGGGAAGCCGACCCTGCCGCACCGTGCCTGCCCCGAGTGCGGGCAGTACGCCGGCCGGGTCGTCACCGGCTGACCCCGGAACGGGGGCCGGTGCTGTGGCGGATGAAGCCGACGAGCACGCGGGGCTCGAAGCGGCGCTCGGGGTCACCGTCGACCCGGGGCTGCTTCAGCGCGCCCTGACCCACCGGTCCTACGCCTACGAGCATGGCGGCGCGCCGCACAACGAGCGGCTGGAATTCCTCGGCGACGCGGTGCTCGGGCTGGTGATCACCGACGCCCTCTACCGCGACCATCCCGACCTGCCCGAGGGCCAGCTGGCGAAGCTGCGCGCCTCGGTCGTCAACATGCGCGCGCTGGCCGGTGTGGCCCGCGGCCTCGGTCCCGGCGGCCTCGGCGCCCACCTGCGGCTCGGCCGTGGTGAAGAGGCGACCGGTGGGCGGGACAAGGCCAGCATCCTCGCCGACGGCCTCGAAGCGGTCCTCGGCGCGGTCCATCTCGACCGCGGCCTCGACGCCGTCGGCGCGGTCATCCACCGGCTGTTCGACCAGCTGATGGAGGACGCGATGCTGCGCGGCGCCGGTCTCGACTGGAAGACGAGCCTGCAGGAGCTCTCTGCGGCGCTCGGACTCGGCGCCCCGGACTACCTGATCAGCGAGACCGGCCCGGACCATCGCAAGTCCTTCACGGCGATCGCCCGGGTCAGCGGCGAGCAGTTCGGTGCCGGCGTCGGATGCAGCAAGAAGGAAGCCGAGCAGAAGGCCGCCGAGGCCGCCTGGACAGTGCTGCAGGCGCGGTCCGTCGCCGCCGACGAAGCCTGACGGGCGCCGCAGATGCCGGAACTGCCCGAGGTCGAGGTCGTCCGCCGCGGCCTGGCCCGCTGGGTCGCAGGGCGCACCATCACCGACGTCGAGGTCCTCCATCCCCGCGCCGTCCGCCGCCACGTCCCCGGGCCGGCCGCGTTCGCCGCCGGGCTGCGCGGCCGGACCGTCACGGGGGCCTACCGGAGGGGCAAGTACCTGTGGCTGCCCCTCGACTCCGGCGACGCCGTCATGGCCCATCTCGGGATGAGCGGTCAGCTCCTCGTGCGACCGTCCGGTGCACCGGACGAAACCCACCTACGGGTGCGGATCCGCTTCGCCGACGGTGACACCGAACTCCGGTTCGTCGACCAGCGCACCTTCGGCGGTCTCTCCCTCGAGGCCGACAGCGACGGCGTGCCCGCACCGATCCGGCACATCGCCCCGGATCCGCTCGACCCGGCCTTCGACGACGCCGCCTTCACCGCCGCGATCCGGCGCCGTCGTACGGCGGTCAAGCGCGCTCTGCTCGACCAGAACCTCGTCTCCGGCATCGGCAACATCTACGCCGACGAGGCGCTGTGGCGGGCCCGCCTGCACGGCACCCGGCCGACCGAGACGCTGACCCGTCCGGTGATCGCCCGGCTGCTGGCGGCGGTGCGGGAGGTGCTGACCGAGGCCCTCGACGCGGGCGGGACCTCGTTCGACGCGCTCTACGTCAACGTCAACGGCGAGAGCGGCTTCTTCGACCGGTCGCTGGACGTCTACGGGCGCACCGGGTTGCCCTGTCACCGCTGCGGTACGCCGATCCGCCGCGACCCCTTCATGAACCGGTCGAGCTTCACCTGTCCGCACTGCCAGCCCCGCCCGCGGCGATCCCGCGCCTGAGCGGCCAAATACGCCGCCGGCAACGTGTGCTTGGCTATGCCGATGCCACTCTCGCCACGGCACTACGAGCACCTCGGGTCCTACAGCGACTGGGCCGACTGGAATCTGCTCCGGCTCGCGAACCACCCACCCGGCAAGGACGCCCGCGCCGACATCGACGACCTGCTCGACGCCCGCGCGGACGAGCAGCCCGCCGACATGCGGGTGGAGCGGAGCTGGGTCCGGGACGGACTGGCCGGCGAGGAACTGTCGTGGTCGGTCGGCTACGGCCCCCGCACCAGGGCGTGGCTGCTGAAACCGGCCGACGCCGCCGGGCCGCTGCCCGGCGTACTCGGGCTGCACGGCCACGACGGCGTGAAGTTCTACGGCAAGGAGAAGATCACCGACGGTCCCGACCCGGTCCCAGCGGGAGTGGCGGCGCTGCGCGGCGACCTCTACGAGGGCCGGGCCTTCGCCAACGCCCTTGCCGCCGAGGGCAACGTCGTCCTCGTTCCCGACGTGTTCGGGTGGGGGTCGCGGCGGTTCCCGCTCGCGGAGATGCCGCCGGTGCTGCAGCGGCTGGCGGACACCGCCGACGTGCTGCCGGAAGGCTCCGCGGACGGTGCGTCCGAGGAGTTCGCCCGCTACAACGCCGCGGCCTACCACCACGAGAACCTGGTCGAGAAGTACTGCACGTTGCTCGGCACGACCCTGGCCGCGGTCGTCGCCCGCGAGGACCGCATCGCGCTGTCCTACCTGCGGTCCCGGCCCGACGTCACCGACCGCATCGGTTGCGTCGGACTGTCCGGCGGCGGGTGCCGCGCGGCGCTGCTCGCCGCCACGGCCGACCGGCTCGCCGGGGCCGTGGTCGTCGGGATGATGAGCACCTACGACGAGCTGCTGGATCACAACGTGATCAGCCACACCTGGATGTTCCTGCCCGCCGGGCTCGTCCGGGCCGGCTACGACTGGCCCGACCTGGCCGCCTGCCGCGCCCCCCGGCCGCTGTTCGTGCAGTACAACCGCGCCGACCCGCTGTTCCCGCTCACCGGGGAGCAGGCGGCGCATGAGCAGATCCGCGCCCAGTACTCCGACGCCGGCGCAGGTGACGCCTACCGCGGCGAGTTCTACGACGGCCCGCACAAGTTCGATCTCGCCATGCAGGCCGACGCCTTCGGCTGGCTGCGCGACCGCCTGGCGGCCGGTGCCGGACCGCAATGAGCGAGGGCGAGGCGGCCGCCCGGTTGACGGTGTGGGTGCACGGCCGGGTGCAGGGGGTCGGATTCCGGTGGTGGGTGTGCGACCGCGCCGCCGACCTGGGCCTGGTCGGCTCGGCGACCAACCTGCCCGACGGCGAGGTGGAGGTGGTCGCCGAGGGACCGGCGCAGGCCTGCCGGGAGCTGCTGCAGGTCCTCCGGGGCCCCGGAGGACCCGGCCGGATCCAGCGCCTCACCGAGCGGTGGGGTCCACCTTCGGGCCATCTCAGGGGTTTCGTGGCCCGATGACCATGCCGAGGTTTGACCGAAACGGATGAGGCGTGGGAAGCTCAGGGCACCGCAGCACGTCGGCACACTGGCCCGACGTGCATCGACCCCCTAGGTCAGTCGCGTGGAGGCCGTCCTTATGGCCAAGGCCTTGTTCGGGCACATTGGCATCGCACCAGACCGTCGGCTCGCTGACGAGTTGATCTTCCTTCGGACCCGGGTTCGGGACTTGGAGGGCGAGGTCGACCGGCTTCGCGCCGAACGGGACGCTCCGCTGCCCACAGACACCGAGCCTCTCGCCGAGGAGGCGCTCGACGAGCGCCTGCACGACCTCTCCGAGCTTTCCGAGCCGGCGCTGGCGTAACGGCGCCGTACTGTCGCGCGCCGCTCAGGCTGTTCCGGTGCACGTCGTCGTGCCCGCACCCTGCGAGTCTGCCGGCTCGATCCGGCCCGGCGCGGTACCGTGTCGCTGGTCCGTGCGAGCGTTTTCCTTGCCGACCGTCGCTCGCCGGTCCGACCGACGCACGATCGAGCCGCTCGGAGACCTGTGCACCTGAAAACGCTGACGCTCAAGGGCTTCAAGTCCTTCGCCTCTGCCACGACGCTCCGCCTCGAGCCCGGTGTGACCTGTGTCGTCGGCCCGAACGGGTCGGGCAAGTCCAACGTCGTCGACGCGATCGCATGGGTGCTCGGCGAGCAGGGCGCCAAGGCCCTGCGTGGCGGCAAGATGGAAGACGTCATTTTCGCCGGTAGCGGCGGATCCGCCGGCCCGAACGGTGTCGCCGGCCGCCCGCCGCTGGGGCGGGCCGAAGTGACCCTCACGATCGACAACTCCGACGGCGCTCTGGACATCGACTACACCGAGGTGTCGATCAGCCGCCGGATGTTCCGGTCCGGGGAGAGCGAATACGAGATCAACGGCAGCACGTGCCGGCTGCTCGACATCCAGGAGCTCCTGTCCGACTCCGGGATCGGCCGCGAGATGCATGTCGTCGTCGGGCAGGGCCAGCTCGACGCGGTGCTGCAGGCCCGCCCGGAGGATCGCCGGGGCTTCATCGAAGAGGCGGCCGGCGTCCTCAAACACCGCAAGCGCAAGGAAAAGGCGCTGCGCAAGCTCGACGCCATGCAGGCCAACCTGACCCGGCTCACCGACCTGACGTCGGAGCTGCGCCGCCAGCTGAAGCCGTTGGGCCGGCAGGCCGAGGTGGCCCGCCGGGCCGCCACAATCCAGGCCGAGGTGCGGGATTCCCGGCTGCGGCTGCTCGCCGACGATCTCGTCGCGCTGCAGTCCACCCTCGACCGTGAGGTCGCGGACGAGACCGCCGTCCGCGAGCGCCGTACCGATGTCGAGCGCCGCATCGCCACCGAACAGCAGCGGGAGACCGAGCTGGAGCGGCTGCTCGCCGCCGACGCGCCGCGGCTCGACGGCGCCCAGGAGACCTGGTACCGGCTGTCCGGGCTGCGGGAGCGGTTCGCCGGAACGGCCCGGCTCGCGGCGGAGCGCGCCCGGCACCTGTCCGCTCCGCTGGACCCGGCACCGCCCGGGCGGGACCCGGCCGAGCTGGAGGCCGAGGCGGGGCAGATCGTCGCCGAGGAGCAGGCGGTCACCGACGAGTTGGCCGGCGACCGCGACCGGCTGGCCGCCGCCGTCGAGCAGCGCGCCGCCCTGGAGCAGCGCCTCGCCGCCGCGGAGCGGGCCCTGGTGGCGGCGGTCCGGGCCGTCGCCGACCGCCGGGAGGGCATCGCCACCCTCGCCGGGCAGGTCGATGCCCTGCGGTCGCGGGCCGCGGCCGGCGGCGAGGAGATCGACCGGTTGTCCGTTGCGGCCCAGCAGGCCCGCGGTCGGGCCGCGGAGGCGGCGAGCGACTTCGACGCACTGCAGTCGCAGGTCGGCGCGCTCGACGAGGGCGAGCTCGGTCTCGACGAGCGACACGAAGCGGCGGTCGGGCGGCACGAGGAGGCCCGCACCCAGTTCGACGCGCTCGTCGACAACGAGCGCGACCTCGAGCGGGACCGCACGTCGTGGGAGGCCCGTCGTGAGGCGCTGGCCCTCGGGCTGGCCCGCAAGGACGGCGCCGGCGCCCTGCTCGCCGCCCGCGACCGGGTCGGCGGCGTACTGGGTTCGGTCGCGGCGTTGCTCAGCGTCGAACCCGGTCGCGAACCCGCACTTGCGGCCGCCCTCGGGGACCTGGCCGACGCGGTGGCCGTGGCCTCCCCGGACGACGCCGTACGCGCGTTGCGCATGCTCAAATCCGACGAGGGCGGTCGCGCGGGCCTGCTGATCGGCGCGCCAGAGCCTGCCGGTCCGGCCACTCCCGACCCGACGTCCGGCTGGCCCGCCCTGCCGGCGGGCGCCCACTGGGCGGCGGACCTGTTGTCGGCGCCCGTGGCGCTGCGGCCGGCGCTCTACCGGGCTCTCGACCGGGTGGCGGTCGTCGAGGATCTCGACGCCGCGACGGCCCTGGTCGCCGCGGACCCGACGATCCGCGCCGTCACGCCGGACGGCGACCTGCTCGGCGCCCACCGGGCGGTCGGCGGCTCGGCGAGCGCCCCGAGTGTGATCGAGGTGCAGGCCGCGGTCGACGAGGCGCAGCAGCGGGCCGACGAGGCGAGCCGGCGGGCGACCGAGGTGCGCCGCCAGATCGAGGAGACCCGGGCGCTCGTGGCGACCCGCGCCGAGGAGGTGCAGGCCGCCCTCGCCGCCCTGCACGAGTCCGACGCGAAGATGTCCGCCGTGGCCGAACAGTTGGCCCACCTCGGTGCGGCCGCCCGGTCATCGGCGGCCGAAGCCGAACGACTCGAACGCGCCCGCACCGAGGCCGAAGCGGCCCGTGAGCGCGATCTCGCCGGCCTCGCCGACGCAGAGCAACGGCTGCACGCCGCCCGCGACACGCAGGGCGAGGACGAGCCGTCCACAGTGGACCGCGACGACGCCACGGCCGCCCTGCAGCAGGCCCGCCAGGTCGAGGTCGACGCGCGTCTCGCGGTGCGCACCGGAGAGGAACGGGTCCGGGCCATGACCGGGCGGGCGGAGTCGCTGCGGCGGGCTGCCGAAGCCGAGCGCGCCGCGCGGACCCGCCGCGAGGCGGCCCGGATCACCCGGGCCCGCAGCGCCGTGGTGGCCGAGGCCGCGGCGTCGACCGCGGAGGCGGCCCTGCAGCGGCTCGCCGGGTCGCTCTCCGACGCCGACGCCGAGCGGACCGCCGCCGCGGCCTCCCGTAAGGCGCGCGACGCCGAGCTGGCGCAGGTCCGCACGGCCGCCCGCGAGCTCGCAGCCGAGCTCGACCGGTTGACCGACATCGTCCACCGCGACGAGGTCGCCCGCGCCGAGCAGCGACTGCGCATCGACGCGCTGCAGACCCGCGCCGCCGAGGAGTACGGCGTCGACGTCGACGCGCTCGTCGCCGACTACGGGCCGCAGGCGCCGATGCCACCGTCGGCGGCCGAGCAGGCCGAATACGAGACCGCCCGCGATCGCGGCGAGCAGGTCGTCGCCCCGACGCCGACCGCGTTCGACCGCCGGGCCTGCGAAAAGCGGGCGGCCCGCGCCGAGCGCGATCTGGCCGTGCTGGGGAAGGTCAACCCGCTCGCGCTGGAGGAGTTCGCCGCACTGGAGGAACGCCACCAGTTCCTGTCCGGGCAGCTGGAGGACCTCAAGGCCACCCGCCGCGACCTGCTCACGGTGGTGCATGAGGTCGACGAGCGGATCCACGACGTCTTCGCATCGGCCTTCGACGACACGGCCCGGGAGTTCGCACTGGTCTTCGCGACGCTGTTCCCCGGGGGCGAGGGCCGGTTGTCGCTGACCGACCCGGAAGACCTGCTCACCACCGGCGTCGAGGTCGAGGCCCGCCCGCCCGGCAAGCGGGTGAAGCGGCTGTCGCTGCTTTCGGGCGGCGAGCGCTCGTTGGTGGCGGTCGCGCTGCTCGTGGCGATCTTCCGGGCCCGTCCGTCGCCGTTCTACGTGCTGGACGAGATCGAGGCGGCGCTCGACGACACCAACCTCGAGCGGCTGATCGGGCTGCTCGAGGAGCTTCGCGACGCCAGCCAACTCATCGTGATCACCCACCAGAAGCGCACGATGGAGATCGCCGACGCGCTCTACGGCGCGAGCATGCGAGGCGACGGCGTCACCACGTTGATCAGCCAGCGGCTGCGCGAACTCGCGACCGCCTGACCGCCGGATCGGGTCGAGTCGCCCGACGCCACCACGCCTGACAGAATCACCGTCCGTGACCTCTGAGCTCTCCGACGCCGTACCCGGCGAAGCCCGTCCCTGGTGGCGCGACGCCGTCATCTACCAGGTCTACCTGCGCTCGTTCGCCGACGGGAACGGCGACGGTCTCGGCGACATCGCCGGGATCAGGTCGCGGCTGCCCTACCTCGCCGACCTCGGTGTCGACGCGATCTGGATCAACCCGTGGTACCCGTCCCCGCAGGCCGACGGCGGCTACGACGTGGCCGACTTCCGGGCCATCGACCCGGCATTCGGCACGCTGACCGAGGCCGAGGCGCTGCTCGCCGAAGCGCACCGGCACGGTCTCCGGGTGATCCTCGACATCGTCCCCAACCACACCAGCGACCGGCATCCGTGGTTCCAGCAGGCGCTGGCCGCCGGCCCCGGGTCGCCCGAACGCGACCGCTACGTCTTCCGCGCCGGCCGGGGCGAGAACGGTGACACGCCGCCCACCAACTGGACGTCGACCTTCGGCGGTCCGGCCTGGCGGCGGATCACCGAATCCGACGGCACGCCGGGGGAGTGGTACCTGCACCTGTTCGCCCCGGAGCAGCCCGACCTCAACTGGGAGAACCCGGCGGTGGCCGCCGAATTCGAGGACGTGCTGCGCTTCTGGTTCGACCGCGGAGTGGACGGCTTCCGCATCGACGTGGCGCACGGCCTGGCCAAGGACCCGGCGTACCCCGACCTGCCCGAGATCTGGGCCGCGCCGGAGGAGCCGCCGTTCGGGACCGTCCACCCGGCATGGGACCAGGACGGGGTGCACGAGATCTACCGGTCCTGGCGCAAGATCGCCGACGCCTACGACGAGCCGCGCATCTTCGTCGGCGAGGCGTGGGTGTCACCGGCCGAACGGCTGGCCCGCTATGTCCGCCCCGACGAGCTGCACACGACGTTCAACTTCGACTTCCTCAAGGCGCCCTGGGACGCGGCGGCGATGCGGGCCGTGATCGACGAGTCGACCCGGTCGATCGGGTCGGTCGGCGCCCCGACGACCTGGGTGCTCTCCAACCACGACGTCGTCCGGCACGTCACCCGATACGGCCGCCCGGCCGGCCGGGAGAACGCCCCCGCCGGCGTGGTCGAGGCGTCACTCGAGGTGGGGCTGCGCCGGGCCCGGGCCGCGGCCCTGCTCGAGCTCGCCCTGCCCGGCGGCGCCTACGTCTACCAGGGCGAGGAGCTAGGCCTCGAGGAGGTCGAGGACCTCCCGGTCGAAGCGCTGCAGGACCCGGTCTGGGAGCGCTCGAAGCACACCAACCGCGGGCGGGACGGCTCCCGGGTGCCGATTCCGTGGTCGGGTGACCGGCCGCCGTTCGGGTTCGGCCCGGCCGGCTCGACGCCGTGGCTGCCGCAGCCGGCCGAGTGGATCGACCGCACCGCAGACGCGGAGGCGGGCGACCCGGGCTCGACCCTGTCGCTCTACCGCGCGGCGCTGCGGATCCGCCACGAACAACCGGCGCTCGGCGACGGCACCTTCCAGTGGCTCGAGTCCGCGCCCGGAGTGCTGGCCTTCGCCCGCGAGCCCGGCTTCGTCTGCCTGGTGAACATGTCTCCCGGCCCGGCGGTGCTCCCGCCGTACGACGAGGTGCTGCTCGCCAGCGAGCCGTTCGACGACCGGGCCGATCCGCGGCTGCCGGTCGACCACGCGGTCTGGCTCAGGGTCCCGTCAGCGCGCTGACCAGACCCGCGACGTAGCGCTCGAGGATCGTGCCGTCGGCGTCGTGGGTGGGATTGACCTCGGTGAGCACCAGGCCCGCGCACGACTCGTGCCGGACCAGGACCGCCAGCGCGGCGGTCACCGCGTCGAGGGGAACGCCGCTGTCGTAGTGCGGGAAGTTGCCCAGCGGCAGGTCACCGGAGTCGACCACGTCGACGTCGAGGTGTACGACGACGGGCCCGGACGTTGCGGCCACCCGGGCGATGGCCTCTGCGGCGACCTTCTCCGGTGCGTCGGCCAGTTCGGGGCCGGCGAAGTATCCGACGCCGCGCTCCTCGAGGAACGCATGCCCGGCGGCGTCGACCTCCCGCGGATCGCAGCCCACGAGGCACAACCGGGCCGGCTCGACGAGTGCACCGGCACCGATCAGCCCGGCCAGTCGGGGAGCACCTGCGCCGAGCAGATGGGCGACGCCCATGGAGTCGAAGATCCCGGACCCGGTGTGCTCCGGCGTGCCAACGTCGGCGTCTCCGTCGACGTAGACCAGGCCGGTGTCGTCGCGGAGCCGGCCGAATCCGGCCATCACGCCGAGCGTGAGGGTGCAGTCGCCGCCGAGCACCAGGGGCCGGCGCCCGACCCGGACCACGTCGGCCACCCGGTCGGCGAGCCCGATCGCCGCAGTCACCACCCCGTCGAGGTTGCGCTCGCGCGGGTGCGCCGGGTCGGCCACGAACGGAGTGACCGGCAGGTCGCCGCCGTCGACGATCGACATCCCGCCGGCCCGCAGCCGGTCGAGGAGACCGGCCCGGCGCAGGGCCGCGGGTGCGCGCTCCTGCCCGGCGTGGTGTGCCCCGGCGCTGCTCGGCGCTCCGATCGCTTCCCACTCGGCCATCGCTGATCGCCTCCGTCACCGGCTAATAGGTTTCGCTGGTTACTTGCTCCTCTTCGTACCGCACCGGCACCGCCGATGCAACCGGCAAACGGCGTACGGCGGTTACCGGTTGGCGGTGCCGCCGGGGGCCGTCGGCGGTGCGCACCGCTCTGAGAGGATCGCCGCATGGAGTACGTGGTCATCGCCGTCGTGGTCGTCGTCATCGCCATCGCCGCGATCGTCGGGCTGGTGGTGCCGCGCCGCCGCGGCCGGGTCGACCCGGCCGAGGAGTCGTCGGCCACGCTGGAGCTGCCCGCCCAGCCGTCCATGAGCGCGCCGGCCGACACCGCGCCCGCCGATTCCGACGTCGAAACGCCGGCGGCCGAGGCGCCCGCCCCGGCCGTCGAGACGCCCGAGCCCACGGCGGGGCGACTGGTGCGGCTGCGGTCCCGGCTGGCCCGGTCCCAGTCGACGATGGGCAAGGGCCTGCTCGCCGTACTCTCGCGCGACCGCCTCGACGACGAGGCCTGGGAGGAGATCGAGGACACCCTGCTCGCCGCCGACGTCGGGGTCACCGCCACCACGGAGATCGTCGACCGGCTACGGGAGCGCACCCGGGTGCTCGGCACCCGGTCGCCGGAGGAGCTGCGACGCCTGCTCGCCGAGGAGCTGCTCACCGCCATCGGCACCGACACCGACCGCGAACTGCACACCTTCCCGAATGCCGACGGCCCGGCCGTGGTCCTCGTGGTCGGGGTCAACGGCACCGGGAAGACGACGACCTGCGGCAAGCTCGCCCGCGTCCTGGTGGCGGACGGCCGCAGCGTGCTGCTGGGCGCCGCCGACACCTTCCGCGCCGCGGGCGCCGACCAGCTCGCCACCTGGGGCGCCCGGGTCGGCGCGGAGACGGTGCGCGGTCCCGAGGGCGGCGACCCGGCGTCGGTCGCCTTCGACGCCGTGCGGCAGGGGAAGGAGCGCCACGTCGACACGGTGCTCATCGACACCGCGGGCCGGCTGCACACGAAGTCGGGGCTGATGGACGAGCTGGACAAGGTCAAGCGGGTCGTCGAGAAGCAGGGCCCGATCGACGAGACCCTCCTCGTCCTGGACGCGACGACCGGGCAGAACGGCCTCATCCAGGCCCGGGTCTTCACCGAGGCCGTCGACTGCACCGGCATCGTGCTCACCAAGCTCGACGGCACGGCGAAGGGCGGCATCGTCATCGCCGTCCAGCGCGAGCTCGGCGTCCCGGTGAAGCTGATCGGGCTCGGTGAGGGGCCGGACGACCTGGCGCCCTTCGACCCGCCCGCGTTCGTCGACGCGCTGCTCGGCGACCCGGTCTGAGCGACGGGCTGCGGACGAATTCACAACGACGAAACGTGGCCGGTCGCATTGTGAAACATCGTTTCGGCACTCTCACGGCACGTCCCCGCAATGAGGAGCGCCATGAGTCTCGCCCTGCTCGCGACCGGACCGGCCACCGTGCCGGCCCTCGCCGCCCCGTTCGACCTGTCCAAGATCGACACCGGATCCACCGCCTGGGTCCTCGCCAGTACCGCGCTCGTCCTGCTGATGACACCCGGCCTGGCCTTCTTCTACGGCGGCATGGTGCGGAGCAAGAACATGCTCGGCATGCTGATGCAGAACTTCGTCACGATCGCGATCGTCAGCATCGTGTGGGTCGTCGTCTCGTTCTCCCTCGCCTTCGGTAAGGGCAACGGATTCATCGGCGACCTGCACTTCGCCGGCCTGCAGCACATGACCGACGTCATCCCCGGATACGTCGGCGCCGCGGCCCAGACGATCCCCCCGATCGTGTTCGTGATCTTCCAGATGATGTTCGCGGTCATCACGCCCGCGCTGATCACCGGATCCACGGCGGACCGGTGGAAATTCGGCGCGTTCGTCGGCTTCGTCGTCGCCTGGTCGATCCTCGTCTACGGTCCCGTGGCGCACTGGGTGTTCTCGCCCGAGGGCTGGCTCTTCCAGCGTGGGGCGCTGGACTTCGCCGGCGGGACGGTCGTCCACATCAACGCCGGTGCCGCCGGACTCGCGATGGCGCTGGTGCTCGGCCGGCGGCGCGGCTGGCCCAAGGAACAGATGCGCCCGCACAACCTGCCGTTCACCCTGCTCGGCGCCGGCCTGCTGTGGTTCGGCTGGTTCGGTTTCAACGCCGGTTCCGCGCTGGGGGCGAACAACCTGGCCGGCTACGCGTTCGTCAACACCAACACCGCCACCGCGGCGGCGTGCCTCGGGTGGATCGCGGTGGAGAAGATCAAGTACGGCAAGGCGACGACACTCGGCGCCGCGTCCGGCGCCGTCGCCGGACTGGTCGCCATCACCCCGGCGGCCGGATTCGTCAGCCCGCTCGGCTCGATCGCGGTCGGCCTCTTCGCCGGAGTGATCTGCCCGCTCGCGGTGAGCCTGAAGTCCAAGTTCGGCTTCGACGACTCGCTCGACGTCGTCGGCGTCCACCTGGTGGGCGGGATCATCGGCTCGCTGTGCGTCGGCCTGTTCGCCACCATCGACACCAACTCGGCCGGCCGGGACGGGCTGTTCTACGGCGGTGGAGCGGGCCTGCTCGGTGAGCAGGCGCTCGCCGTGATCTGCGTGATGGCGTACTCCTTCGTGATGACGCTCATCATCGGCAAGGTCATCGGCCTGGTCACCCGCAACCGGGTCACCGAGGAGGATGAGATCACCGGTCTCGACCTCTCGATGCACGGTGAGACGGCGTACGAGTTCGGTTCGGTCGGTGGCGGACACACGACGCAGGTGCCGTCCGGCTCCACGCAGAAGACTGAGGTGAACGCATGAGGCTCATCACCGCGATCATCAAGCCGTTCCGGCTCGACGACGTCAAAGCCGCACTCGAGGCACTGGGTGTCGCCGGGTTGACGGTCGGCGAGGTGCAGGGATTCGGCCGGCAGAAGGGTCACACCGAGGTCTACCGCGGTGCGGAGTACACCGTCGATCTCGTGCCCAAGCTCAAGGTGGAGGTGCTGGTCGACGACTTCGACGCCGACAAGATCGTCGACGCGGTCGTCGATGCCGCCCGGACCGGCTCCATCGGAGACGGCAAGGTCTGGGTGACGCCGGTCGACCACCTCGTGCGGGTCCGTACCGGGGAACGGGGACCGGACGCCCTCTGACGCCGCGGCCGAGCTCCGCGCCGGTCGAGACCGCCTGATCAAGGATCAGGGGCTCACCGGCGCGGAGCTTCGGGCCGCGCTGAGCGACCTCTACGAACAGACGTTGGCGGACCTGCTGGCGCCCCGGCCGGACATCGGACTCGTCGCGGTCGGCAGTCTCGGTCGCGGCGAGGTCGCGCCGTACGGCGACATCGACCTCCTGCTCGTCCACGACGGACAGTCCGACGTCGGGTCGGTGGCCGAGTCCGTGTGGTACCCGCTGTGGGACGCCGGCATCTCCCTCGACCACTCCGTGCGCACCCTGCCGGAGGCCCTGAGCCTCGCCGAGAACGACCTCGCCGTCGCCCTCGGCCTGCTGGTCGCCCGCCCGGTCGCGGGCGACCTCGCGCTCGGGGACGAGCTCCGCCGGCAGGCCCGGGCGGCGTGGCGGCGGCACGGCGTCCGGCGGGTGGCCGACCTCGCCGCCGCAGCCGAGGAACGGGTCCGCCGGTTCGGGGAGCTCGCCTTTCTGGTCGAACCGGACGTGAAGCAGTGCCTGGGCGGCCTGCGCGACGTCCATGCGCTGCACGGGCTCGCGGTCGCCCAGCTGGCCGACCCGGTCGGTCCGTCCGTCGCCGCGGCCTACCGCCTCCTGCTCGACGTCCGCGGGCGAACTGCATCTGGGCGCCGGCCGGCCGCTGGACCGGCTGGTGCACCACCAGCAGGCCGAGATCGCGGCGGCGCTGGACTTCCCGGATGCCGACGGTCTGCTGCGCGCCGTTTCCGACGCCGGCCGCACGATCACCTTCACCTGGGAGATGGCGGTACGCCGGATCGACGCCGAGGAGTCGAGCAAGCGGCCGCGTTGGCGCCGGCGCGGGGAGCCTTCCCGCCGGCCGCTCGCCGACGGTGTCGTCGAGCAGGGCAAGGAGGTCGTGCTCGCCCGGGACGCCGATCCCGGGGGAGATCCGACGCTGGCGCTGCGGGTGGCGGCCGCCGCGGCCACCTCCGGGCTCCCCATCTCGCCGTTCACCCTCCGCCGGCTGGTCGAGAGCCGGCCGGTGCTTCCGGTGCCGTGGCCGCCCGCCGCCCGCGACGCCCTGGTGGGTCTGCTGGCCGCCGGGCACGGCGCGATCGCCCCGCTCGAGGCGCTGGACCGCAGCGGGCTCCTCGTGACGATGCTGCCCGAGTGGGAGCACGTCCGGTGCCGTCCCCAACGCGACCCGGTGCACCGCTTCACGGTCGACCGCCACCTCATGGAGACCGCGGCGAACGCCGCCGAGCGGGTCCGCGACGTGAGCCGACCCGACCTGCTGCTGATCGCCGCACTACTGCACGACGTGGGCAAGGGACTCGGCGACGACCACAGCCGCGAGGGCGCACTCGTCGCCGAGCGGATCGCGCAGCGGATCGGACTGACGGAGGCCGACGCGGCGCTCGTCGCGGGCGCCGTGCGGCACCACCTGCTGCTGCCGGATACGGCGACCCGGCGTGATCTGGACGACCCCGCGACCGTGGCCACCGTCGCGACTGCCGTCGACGGGTCGACGGAGCTGCTGGAGATCCTGGCCGCGCTCGCCGAGGCGGACGGACTGGCGACCGGTCCGGCGGCGTGGAGCGACTGGAAGGCGTCGCTGGTCGGCGACCTGGCCGCCCGGACCCGCGGGTTGCTGCACGGCACCCCGCCCGAGATGGCGCCGCGGCTGACTCCGCATCAGCAGGCGCTGGCCCGCGAGGGTGCGATCGCGGTCATGGTGGACGGCGGCGAGGTGACGGTGGCCGCGCCGGATTCCGCCGGTCTGCTCAGCCGGGCGGCCGGCGTACTCGCGCTGCACCACCTCGACGTCCGGGCGGCGAGCATCACGACCGACCTGTCCTTCGCCGTCGACGTCTTCACGGTCTCCCCGAGGTTCGGCCGGCTCCCGGATCCGGAGCGGCTGCGGGCCGACCTTCGGCAGGCGCTCGCCGGGAAGTTGCCCCTCGGGGACCGGTTGACGGTGCTCGAGCAGCGGTACCGCTCGACGCAGACCCGGTTCCCGCCGCCGCGCGTGCTGTGGTTCGACGGTGCCGCCACCGACGCGACGGTCGTCGAGTTGCGCGCCGGGAACTCGCTCGGTCTGCTGCACCGCGTCACGGCGGCGCTGGAGTCGTGCGGTCTCGACGTCCGGTCGGCGCGGATCAGCACGCAGGGGTCCGCGGTGGTCGACGCGTTCTACGTGGTGGACGCCGCCGGACGGCTGGTCACGGACCCGGACCGACGGGCCCGCGTCGAGGCGGCGCTGGTGTCCGCCGCGGGTGAGGGCGACTGAGCGCTCACCGGTCCGTCTACCCTGGGCAGGTGTTCGACACCCTCTCCGAGCGACTCGAGAAGACGTTCACCGCGCTGCGCGGCAAAGGACGGCTCTCCGAGTCCGACATCGACGCCACCTGCCGGGAGATCCGCATCGCCCTGCTCGAGGCCGATGTCGCGTTGCCGGCCGTTCGGACGTTCATCAACGCGATCAAGGAGCGGGCCCGCGGCGCCGAGGTCTCCCAGGCGCTCAACCCCGCCCAGCAGGTCATCAAGATCGTCAACGAGGAGCTCGTCGGGATCCTGGGCGGTGAGACCCGGCGGCTGGTCTTCGCCAAGACACCGCCGACGGTGATCCTGCTCGCCGGTCTGCAGGGCTCGGGTAAGACGACCCTGGCCGGCAAGCTCGGTCGCTGGCTGAAGTCGCAGGGCCACACGCCGCTGCTGGTCGCCGCCGACCTGCAGCGGCCCAACGCCGTCACGCAGCTGCAGGTCGTCGGGGGGCAGGCCGGGGTCGAGGTCTTCGCGCCGCATCCCGGCACGACCGGAGAGGGCCAGCCGACCGCCGGCGACCCGGTCGAGGTCGCGCGCCAGGGTGTCGCGGAAGCCCGGCACCGGATGTACGACACGGTCGTGGTCGACACGGCCGGTCGGCTCGGCGTCGACGAGGAGATGATGAGCCAGGCGGCGGCGATCCGGGACGCCGTCGAGCCCGACGAGACGCTGTTCGTGGTCGACGCCATGATCGGGCAGGACGCGGTCACGACCGCGCAGGCGTTCCGCGACGGGGTGGGCTTCTCCGGGGTCGTGCTGACCAAGCTCGACGGCGACGCCCGCGGCGGTGCCGCGCTGTCGGTCCGCTACGTCACCGGCCAGCCCATCCTCTTCGCCTCCACCGGCGAGAAGCTCACCGATTTCGACGTCTTCCACCCCGAGCGGATGGCCTCCCGGATCCTCGGCATGGGCGACGTCCTCACCCTGATCGAGCAGGCCGAGGCCACCTTCGACGCCGGCGAAGCCGAGCGGATGGCCGGCAAGCTGACCTCGGGCGGCGACTTCACGCTGGAGGACTTCCTCGAGCAGATGCTGGCGATCCGCCGGATGGGGCCGATCTCCAACCTGCTCGGCATGTTGCCCGGCATGGGACAGATGAAGGACCAGCTCGAGTCGGTCGACGACCGCGACCTCGACCGCACCGCCGCCATCATCCGGTCCATGACGCCCGGCGAGCGGGCCGACCCCAAGATGATCAACGGGTCCCGGCGGTCCCGGATCGCCCGCGGGTCAGGGGTTTCGGTCTTCGAGGTCAACCAACTCGTCGACCGGTTCTTCGAGGCCCGCAAGATGATGGCGCAGATGGCCGGCGGGATGGGGCTGCCGGGCACCGGCCGTCGCTCGAAGAAGGCCGGGGGCAAGAAGGGGAAGAAGGGCCGCAAGGGCAAGGGCGGCGGTCGCGGCGGCGGTCCGCAGCAGCGGATGCCGGGTGGGCTGCCCCCGGGCTTCCCCGGCGGAGCCCCCGGCACCGGTCCGGGTTCGGTGCCGCAGTTGCCGCCCGGAACGTCGATGCCCGACCTGAGCAAGCTGAAGTTCCCCAAGCAGTGACGCCGCCGCTCCGGCTGACCGGCACGGTCCTGCCCGGCGGTGAGCGCCGAACGCTGTGGGTGCGCGACGGTCGGATCACCGCCGACCCCGTGCCCGACGCCCAGCCGGTCACCGAGTCCGGCTGGATCGTGCCCGGGCTGGTCGATGCCCACTGCCACGTCGGCCTCGGGCCGGACGGCCCGGTCGACGACCACGACAGCCAGGCCGCGCAGGCGGTGACCGACCGGGACACCGGTGCGCTGCTGATTCGCGACTGTGGCTCCCCGGTCGACACCCGGTGGCTGCAGGAACGCGAGGACGTCCCCCGGCTGATCCGGGCCGGCCGTCACCTGGCCCGTCCCCGGCGCTACCTGCGCGGCCTCGCGGTGGAGGTCGAGCCGGCCGATCTGCCGGCCGAGGTCGACCAGCAGGTCAAGGACGGCGACGGGTGGGTCAAGCTGGTCGGCGACTGGATCGACCGCGACTCCGGCGATCTCGCGCCGTTGTGGGCGGCCGACACGCTCGTCGAGGCGGTGCGGCGGGCACACGCGGGCGGTGCCCGGGTCGCCGTACACACCTTCGGCGAGGAGGCGCTGCCGGACCTGATCGCCGCCGGCGTCGACTCGATCGAGCACGGCTCCGGACTCACCGCCGACCTGATCCCGGCGATGGCCGAGCGCGGCACCGCCCTCGTGCCCACGCTGATCAACGTGGCCAACTTCCCGGCCATCGCCGACTCGGCATCGAAATTTCCCCTCTACGCCGACCGGATGCGCCGGCTGCACCGCTCGGCCCGCGACCGGGTCCGCGCCGCGTACGACGCCGGAATCCCGATCTACGCCGGCAGCGACGCCGGCGGCCTGCCGCACGGATTGCTCGTCGACGAGATCCTCGCCCTGCACGAGGCCGGCCTGTCGACCGAGGACGCGTTGGCGGCCGGTTCCTGGCGGGCCCGTGCGTGGCTCGGACTCGACGGCGTCGAGGACGGCGCACCGGCCGACCTGGTGGTCTACGACGCGGACCCGCGCGCCGACCTGCGGGTGCTGCGCGCCCCGAGCCGCATCGTGCTGCGCGGCCGCGTGGTGCGCTGATCTAACCTGCCTGCCATGGCATCCGTGCTCACCCCGCAGTCCGAGAACTTCCCCCGCTGGTATCAGGACGTCGTCGCGAAGGCCGAACTCGCCGAGAACGGCCCGGTGCGCGGCACGCAGATGATCCGCCCGTGGGGCTACGCGCTGTGGGAGCGCATGCAGGCCGACATGGACGCCCGCATCAAGGCCACCGGCGCCGCCAACGTGTCCTTCCCGCTCTTCATCCCCGAGTCCTACCTGCACCGCGAGGCCGAGCACGTCGAGGGCTTCAGCCCCGAGGTGGCCGTCGTCACCCACGCCGGCGGCAAGGAACTCGAGGAGCCGCTGGTGGTCCGGCCGACCAGCGAGACGCTGTTCGGCGACTACATGGCGAAGTGGGTGCAGAGCTACCGCGACCTGCCGATGCTGCTCAACCAGTGGTGCAACGTCGTCCGCTGGGAGATGCGCACCCGGCTGTTCCTGCGGTCCAGCGAGTTCCTCTGGCAGGAGGGCCACACGGCCCACGCCACCAAGGAGGATGCCGGTGCCTACGCCCGGCGGATCCTCTACGACGTCTACCGGGCGTTCATGGTCGACGTCCTCGCGATGCCCATCGTCGCCGGGCTGAAGACCAAGGCCGAACGGTTCCCCGGGGCCATCAACACCATGACCTGCGAGGCGATGATGGCCGACGGCAAGGCGCTGCAGATGGGCACCAGCCACGAATTCGGCCAGACCTTCGCCCGCGCGTTCGGCATCGAGTTCCTGGGTGCCGACGGCAAACGGGAATTCGCCTGGACCACCTCGTGGGGCTCGACGACCCGCATGGTGGGCGGCCTGATCATGTGCCATGGCGACGACGGCGGGCTGCGGGTGCCGCCGCGGCTGGCCCACATCCAGGCCGTAGTGCTCGCCGTCAAGGCCGACGTCGCCGACCGGGCGCACGAGCTCGGCGCGACCCTGCGCGAGTCCGGCGTACGGGTCTCGGTCGACGACCGCACCGACGTCCCGTTCGGCCGCCGCGCGGTCGACTGGGAGCTCAAGGGCGTGCCGATCCGGATCGAGATCGGCCCGCGGGACCTCGCCGCCGGGACCGCCACGCTGGTACGCCGGGTGCCCGCGACCAAGGAGCCGGTGCCGCTCGACCGGCTCGAGGGGGCGGTCGCCGAGGCACTCGCCGCCGACCAGCAGGCGCTGCTCGACCAGGCGCGCGAGCGTCAGGCCGCCCGCACCGCCGACGTCACGACGATCGAGGCCGCCGTCGAGGCAGCAGGATCGGGCTGGGCCCGGATGCCCTGGGCGGCCCTCGGTGAGGACGGCGAGCGGAAGCTGGCCGAGGACGGCGTGACGGTGCGCTGCCTGGTCCGCCCGGACGGGTCGGTTCCGGACAATGACGGCGAGCCGGACCTGCTCGCCTACGTCGCCCGGGCCTACTGAGTTCGGTCTCCGGCGCACCGTCTGGCAGAATGGCCGGTTGAGTACCCGGTGCGCGCGCGGCCCTCTATCCGGTGCGGGCGCTGGGTCCGTCAGGACGGGCGTCCCCGCAACCCCACGCGGTCGCCGTACCGGCCACCCGAGTCGATTGAGTGGAGCACCCACCCCTGTGGCAACCAAGATCAAGCTGATGCGCCTGGGCAAGATGCGCGCGCCGTACTACCGGATCGTCGTCGCCGACGCCCGCACCAAGCGGGACGGTCGGTCCATCGAGACGATCGGCAAGTACCACCCGAAGGACGACCCCTCGTTCATCGAGGTCGACTCCGAGCGGGCGCAGTACTGGCTCGGCGTCGGCGCCCAGCCCACCGAGGCGGTCGCGGCGATCCTGAAGGTGACCGGCGACTGGCAGAAGTTCAAGGGCCTGGCGGCGCCGGAGCCGATGCGCACCGCGACCCCCAAGGCGGACAAGAAGGCGGTGTTCGAGGCGGCGGCCAAGGAGTCGCTCGGCGAGGCACCGGACGCCACCACCCCGCGCAAGAAGCGCGCCGGCAAGGCGGACGACTCCGCGGCCGAGCCTGAGGCGGCGGCACAGAAGGCCACGCCGGAGGCGCCTGCCGCGGAGACGCCAGCCGCGGAGACGCCTGCCGCGGAGACGCCCGCCGCTGAGACGCCCGCCGCTGAGACGCCTGCAGCGGAGGCTCCCGCAACGGAGGCTCCGGCCGCGCCCGAGGCACGGAGCGAGTAGGTGCTGGAAGCCGCCGTCGAGCATCTGGTACGAGGCATCGTCGACCACCCCGACGATGTCCGGGTCGACCTCGTGCACGGCCGGCGTGGCCGCACGATCGAGGTGCGGGTCAATCCCGAAGACCTCGGCAAGGTGATCGGCCGGGGCGGGCGGACCGCACGGGCGCTGCGCCAGGTCGTCACCGGTGTCGGCGGCCGCGGCGTCCGGGTGGACCTCGTCGACACCGACGAGGTCTGATCCGGGCGTGCGGCTCGTCGTCGGCCGGGTCGGGCGGGCGCACGGCGTCACCGGCGAGGTAGCGGTCACGGTCCGTACCGACGACCCGGATACCCGGTTCGCCCCGGGGTCGGTGCTCGTGACGGAGCCGGAATCCCGCGGGCCGCTGCGCGTCGACGGCACCCGCTGGCATTCCGGCCGGTTGTTGGTCACCTTCGCCGGCGTCGCCGACCGCACCTCGGCCGAGGCGCTGCGCGGCACCGAGCTGGTCGTCGACACCGACGATCTGCCGGCGCTCGAGGACCCCGAGGAGTTCTACGACCATCAACTGGTCGGTCTCACCGCCGTCGGCACCGACGGCCGGGAGCTGGGCCAGGTCAGCGACGTGATCCACGGCCCGGCGGGCGTGCTGCTCGCCGTCCGCGGCGACTCCGGCGCCGAATCGCTGATCCCGTTCGTGCGGGCCATCGTGCCCACGGTCGACCTCGCCGCCGCGCGCCTGACCGTCGACCCGCCCGAGGGGCTGCTCGACCTATGACGCTGCGGATCGACGTCGTGACGATCTTCCCCGGCTACTTCGCGCCGCTCGGGGAGTCACTGCTCGGCAAGGCACGCGAGCGTGGGTTGCTCACCGTGGCCGTCCACGACCTGCGGGAGTGGGCCACCGGTCCGCACCGCAGCGTGGACGACGCGCCGTACGGCGGCGGTCCGGGCATGCTCATGCGGCCCGAGCCGTGGGGCCGGGCGCTCGAGGCGGTCTCCTCGGCGCCGGCCCGACTGGTCGTCCCGACCCCTTCCGGTGTCCCGTTCACCCAGCTGCTGGCGGCCGAGATGGCCGAGGAGAGCCACCTGGTGTTCGCGTGTGGCCGCTACGAGGGGATCGACCAGCGGGTGATCGACGCCGCCCGGGAGCGGATGGTGGTCGACGAGGTGTCGATCGGCGACTACGTGCTGGCCGGGGGCGAGGCCGCCACGCTGGTGATGATCGAGGCCGTCACCCGCCTGCTGCCGGGCGTGGTGGGCAACGCCGCGAGCGTGACATGTGACTCGTTCGCGGACGGCCTGCTGGAGGGACCGGCGTACACCAGGCCCGAGGAGTGGGCCGGTCACCGGGTGCCCGAGGTGCTGCTGTCCGGCGACCACGCGGCGATCGCCCGCTGGCGGCGCGACGAGGGCCTGCGCCGGACCGCCGTCCGCCGGCCGGATCTGCTGGCCGAACTGCCGGCCGGCGCCCTCGACGAGCGGGACCGCGCGGTGCTGGACGAGGCCGGGTTTCACGTTGCTCCGCCGGATGTGGCACCCTAAGAGGGTTGCCGTGGGCCGATCCGGCCCCGCCAGGTCCCTATCGAGACACCGCAGCGTGCCCATACGCCGGCCGGCGTGTGAGCGTGCGCCTACGTACGAGGAAGCGACGACCGCGATGAACACCCTGGATGCCCTAGACGCCGAGTCCCTGCGCGCCGACATCCCGGATTTCCGGCCCGGCGACACGTTGAAGGTCCACGTGCGGGTCGTGGAAGGCACCCGATCCCGGATCCAGGTCTTCCAGGGCGCCGTGATCCGCCGCCAGGGCAGCGGCGTGCGGGAGACCTTCACCGTCCGCAAGGTGAGCTTCGGGGTCGGAGTCGAGCGCACCTTCCCGGTGCACACGCCGATCATCGACAAGATCGAGGTCGTCACCCGCGGCGACGTCCGCCGGGCGAAGCTCTACTACCTGCGTGACCTGCGCGGCAAGGCTGCGAAGATCAAGGAACGCCGCGAGAACGTCGCTCGCTGACACCGAGCACCCGGTGACCGCATCATCGGACCAACAGCGCGGCGGGTCGGGCCGTCCGAGGAGGCGCTCGTGACCGAGCGCGCCGAGCAGGAGCGGGAGACGCGGGCGCAACGGCGCCGCGCCGCCAACCGTAAGCATCCGCGCCGACGCGGCTCCTTCTGGCGCGAACTGCCCGTCCTGCTGATCGTCGCCTTCGTCCTCGCCCTGCTGATCAAGACCTTCCTGGTGCAGGCCTTCTTCATCCCGTCCGGATCGATGGAGAAGACCCTGCACGGATGTCCCGGCTGCTCGGGCGACCGGGTCCTGGTCAACAAACTCGTGTACCGGTTCCACGATCCGCAGCCGGGCGACATCGTCGTCTTCCAGGGCCCGTCCACCTGGCAGCCCGAGGTCCGGATCGCTGAGCCGTCGAATCCGATCGAGAAATTCTTCCGGGCGATCGGCCAGGCGATCGGCGTCGCGCAGCCCAACGAGAAGGACTTCGTCAAGCGGGTCGTCGCCGTCGGCGGCCAGACGGTGGCCTGCTGCGATGCGAAGGGCCGGGTGACGGTCAACCATCGGTCGCTGAACGAGCCCTACATCTTCGAGAACTCTCCGGACGTCAACGGCGACGCCTGCCCGGAGGGGCGGCGGTTCGGTCCGATCACGGTGCCCAAGGGCCGCCTGTGGGTGATGGGTGACCATCGCGGCTTCTCCGCCGACTCCCGATGTCACATCGCCGATCAGTTCCACGGGACCATCGGGGTGAAGGACGTGATCGGCAAGGCGTTCGTCATCGTCTGGCCGCCGTCGCGGTGGAACACGCTCGGGACGCCCGAGACGTTCGTCGGCCACTCGGTCGGAGCGCTCGGGCCTGCGGGCGTCGCCGCTCCGCTGCTGGTCGGGGGCGTCGCGGTCGGGCCGTTGCTCGGCCGGCGCCGGTCTCGTCAGCGCCCGTACGACGCGAGCGGTAGGTCCGGGTCTTCTCGCGGTTGCCGCACACGCTCATCGCGCACCAGGTACGGGAGCGGTTGCGGCTGGTGTCGTAGAACGCCCACTGGCACGTGTCGGCCGGGCAGACCTTCAGCCGCCGCCAGGTGCCGTCCTGGCCGGAGGCGGCGGCCGCCGCGAGGATCGTGGCGATCCCGCCCCGTGGGCCGTCCTGCACGGGTGTCAGCGTCGGCCCCCCGTCGGTGAAGTCCAGGCGCAGCGGGAAGGCCCGGGTGAGCCGCTCCAGGTCGGCGTCGGGTGCGGTGCCGTCGTGGTTGGCCCGCAGCGCCGCCCGTAGCCCCTCCCTGACGGCGACGGCGTCGGCGAGGTCCCGCCCGGTCGGAACTCCGGTGGGCAGGGCATGCTCGGCCAGGAATCGGCCCAGCTCGTCCGGGCCCGACAGCGCCTCGGTGCCGGCCTCGATGTCGTAGCTGTTGACGAAGTCGCGGACCAGCGCGGCCTGCTGCGGGATCGACGTCTCGGTCACGGGACCACTGTACCGATCGACACCGCCATCGTGTGTTGGCCGGTGTCGCCGACACGGTCGCTGAGGGCCCGAAAACTGTCGGACCCCCGCTCTAGCGTCCGGTCTGCAGAGGAGCCGAGTCGTCGACGGAGGACCATGATCATGTGGAGTGAATACGTGTACGCCGACCAGCGGTCGGCGGAGCTGCGGGCCGCGGCCGACGACTACCGTCGGGCCCGCCTGGCCCGGTCCCACGCCCGGGCGGTGACCCGGCACCGCCGGCGTCCCCGGGGCACCGAAGTGGTCTGTCTGCGGGCCGCGGCGACCGGTCGATCCGCCTGATGTCGGTCCCGGCGATGCGGGCCGCGCACCTGGTCATCGACTGCGCCGATCTCGACCGCATCACGAGTTTCTGGTCGAGACTGCTCGACCTGCCGGTGGCGGTCGACTCGGAGCCGGATTGGCGCGACCTCGCCCCGCTCGGGACGGGTGGGCCGGTGCTGTCCTTCCAGCGGGTGCCCGACCCTAAGCAGGACAAAAACCGCCTACACCTCGATTTCGAGGTGGCCGACCTCACCCGTGCCGCGGCCCGGACCCGCGCACTCGGTGCCCGGCCGGCGAGCTCGGTCCACGGGGCCGACCGCAGCCGGTGGCAGGTCTGGCGGGATCCGGAGGGCAACGAGTTCTGCCTGTGCGAGGAGGGATCGCCGGCGTCGTAGGGTGCATCCGTGAGCGATGTATCCAGCCAGCCGGTCGCCCGTGCCGCGGCGCGGGTGTTGCTGCTCGACGGTCGCGACCGGGTACTGCTGTTCCGCGGCGGCGATCCGGGCCGGCCGGACTCGGCGCCGTACTGGTTCACCGTCGGCGGTGGGCTCGACCCGGGGGAGAGCCCGCGGGCCGGCGCCGTGCGGGAGACCCGGGAGGAGACCGGGCTGCGGCTCGCCGAGGACGATCTGCGCGGCCCGGTCTGGCACGAGGTCGTCGAGTTCCCCTTCGAGGGCCAGGACTACCGGCAGACCCAGGACTTCTACTACGCCCGCGTCGAGCAGGTGGCCGAACCGGGCTGGGCGGTCGACACCTCGGGCTTCGGGCCGGTGGAGGAGCGCAGCGTCGACGCTCATCGCTGGTGGAGCGTGGCCGAACTCGCGGCCACCCGCGAGACCTACTACCCGCCCGACCTGGTCCCGCTGCTGCAACGGGTGCTCGCCGGGGAGGTGAGCGGTCCGTGATCCGCCCGCCGAGGGCCGTCGTACGCCGCGAGGTAGGCCTGTGGGCGCTCGAGTCCGCCCTGCGCCGCCGGGGCTTCGACACGGTCGCCGGAGCCGACGAGGCCGGCCGGGGGGCCTGCGCCGGCCCCCTCGTCGTGGCCGCCTGCGTGCTGCCGGACGGCAACCGGGGCCGGATTCCGGATCTGGCCGACTCCAAGCTGCTCACGCCCGCCGTCCGGGAGCGGGTCTACGACGAGGTACGGCGACGGGCGCTGGCCTGGTCGGTCGTCGTGATCCCCCCGGGTGATATCGACCGGCGCGGCCTGCATGTCTGTAACGTCGAGGGCATGCGTCGAGCTGTCGCGGCGCTTGCGCCGGCCCCCTCCTACGCCCTGACCGACGGCTTCCCGGTGGGCGGCCTCGCGATGCCCACCGTCGCGGTGTGGAAGGGCGACCGGGTGGCCGCCTGCATCGCCGCCGCGTCGGTGCTGGCGAAGGTGACCCGGGACCGCCTCATGGTCGACCTGCATGAGCGGTTCCCCTTCTACGACTTCGCCACCCACAAGGGTTACGTCACCCCGGGCCACGCCCGGGCGCTGGACCGGCACGGGCCGTGCCGGGAACACCGGGCGTCCTACGTCAATGTCGCCAGGGTGCGGGAGAATGGGCTGATGGAGGCTGCGATGCCGGTCGATGCTGGCGCCGAGATGGATCTGGAACCCGCCCGATGAGTGCCGAGGATCTGGAGAAGTACGAAACCGAGATGGAGCTCACGCTCTATCGGGAGTACCGCGACATCGTCCGGCAGTTCACCTACGTCGTCGAGACCGAGCGGCGTTTCTACCTCGCCAACGCGGTCGACCTGCAGGTGCGCAACGCCGGGGGCGAGGTCTACTTCGAGGTGCACATGCAGGACGCCTGGGTCTGGGACATGTACCGGCCCGCCCGGTTCGTGAAGGACGTCCGGATCCTGACGTTCAAGGACGTCAACGTCGAAGAGTTGGAGAAGTCCGACCTCGAGCTGCCCGACGACCGGCCGCCCTTCCCGACCTGATCCCGAAGCGACCCGGGCGACATCCGAGAGGACACGATGACCGGCTACCCCGACCAGCCCACCCCGACCTCCGACGGCGACGTGTCACCCGCCGACGCAATGGGACGCAAGGCTCCGCGAGAGAAGGTTCCGGACGGCCCGGGGGAGGTGCCGGAGCGAACCGCTCCGGAGACGCCGTCGGCAGAGGGGACTTCCGAGACGATGCCACCGGTCGAAGGTGTCTACGACGCGGAAGCCGAGGAGCCCGAGTGATCCGCGGTCAGTCCCCGGTCTCGGGGACCTGCTGCAGGCCGGCCGACCACTTCTCCTCGATCCGGGCATAGCGCCAGACCAGTAGCGCCACGGCCCAGGTCCCGATGAAGAGCCCGACGATCACGAAGCCCACGTAGTTGAGGTTGAGGTTGCCGACGGCGGCCAACGGTCCGCTGGTGATGTGCAACCGGTCGGTCAGGATCGAGACGAGCTCGATCAGCCCGATCACGAGCGCGACGGCGACCGACAGCCCGGTGATCGTGATGTTGTAGTAGATCTTGCGGACCGGCTTGGAGAACGCCCAGCCGTAGGCGAAGTTCATGAACGAGCCGTCGATGGTGTCGAGCAGCGACATCCCGGCCGCGAAGAGGATCGGCAGACACAGGATCGCGTACCAGGGCAGGCTGAACGCCGCCGCGCCACCGGCCAGCACCAGCAGCGACACTTCGGTCGCCGTATCGAATCCGAGACCGAAGAGCAGTCCCACCGGGTACATGTGCCACGGCTTGCGCACGGCCTTCGTCGCCCCGCCGAGGATGCGGTTCATGAAGCCGCGCTTGTCGAGATGCTCCTCCAGAGCCGCCTCGTCGAAGGAACCCCGCCGCATCCGGCGGAAGATCTTCAGGATCCCGACCAGGATCACCATGTTGATCGCCGCGATGAGCATGAGGAAGACGCCGGAGACCAGGGTGCCGATGAGCCCGGTCGTCTGCTGCAGGCCCGAGGCACCGCTCTCGACCTGACCGGCCAGCGACTTGACGCCGACACTGAGCAGGAAGCACAGCCCGAACACCACCGACGCGTGGCCCAGCGAGAAGAAGAAGCCGACCGAGAGCGGGCGTTGCCCGTCGGACATCAGCTTGCGGGTCGTGTTGTCGATCGCCGCGATGTGGTCGGCGTCGAAGGCGTGCCGCATGCCGAGGGTGTAGGCGGTGATGCCCAGCCCGATGGTGAACGCCCCGGCCTTGCCCAGCGCGTAGTGGTGCGGCGCCACCAGCGCGATGAGGATGAACCAGCCGGCGATGTGCAGAAAAACCACGACGGCGATCATGGCCGCGATCCGCGCCCACTCCCGGCGGGTCAAGGAGGCGCGCACCCGCTGGATCCGGGACACCGACTCCGTCGTGACAGACACGCAGCTCCTCCGCGGTGGACGACCCGGCGCGCCAAAGCCTACCGTGATGCGAACAGTTCGCAAGTAGTACCTGCGAAGAAGGTGCAGGTGGCGCCGGGCGGTGGTGCTCGGCGAGACGCCGGGTTCGGACTAAGGTCCGACACAGGGAGGCAGGAGTGGGTCGGCGGGAGCAGGAGCGGGCGCGCGCGGTGCAGGCCGCGCTGGACGGCATGCGTGCCGCCGGGCTGCGCCAGATGCCCTCCCGGGTGCTCATCGTCGAACGGCTCGCCGAGACCGACGGTCACATGTCGGCCGCCGAGATCCACCGGGACCGCGGCGACCCCTACGCGCAGGTCCACCTCGGCACCATTCACCGCGGTCTCGACGCCCTGGCGCGGTCCGGTCTCGTGCATGTGGTCGACGACCACGGCACGCAACGGTTCGGGCTCTCCGTCCCGTCGCACCTGCACGCGATCTGCGACCGGTGCGGCGCGATGGTGGAGGTCTCCGCCGACGGCCTCGAACCCGTGATCGCGCGGCTGGCCGACCGGGCTGGGTTCGTCGTCCATCCGGACGGCGTCGTGCTCCGCGGTCGCTGTCGGCGCTGCGCCAAGCGCCGCTAGCTGTGTGAGAATCGCCCGCGTGCAGTTCGACCCGCAGGCGTTCGAGGGTACGGCGGCCTACTACTCGATCGGACGTCCGCCGTACTCCGCGCGACTGCCCGACACGATGGTCCGGGAGTTGTCGCTGGACGGCACCGGTCAGCTGCTCGACGTGGGCTGCGGGCCGGGCGTCCTGGTGCTGGAATTGGCGCGGCTGTTCGCGCAGGTGGTTGCGCTCGACCCCGAAGCCGGAATGTTGGCGGAGGGCCGGCGGCGCTGTCAGCAGGCGGGCATCACCAACGCGCGCTGGGTGCAGGGGGCGGCGGAGGACATCGCGACGCTGGGTGCGGAGACGTGCCGCGTCGTGACGTTCGGTCAGTCGTTTCATCGAGTCCGACGGCTCGAGGTCGCCGAGGCCGTCTATGACCTCCTCGTGCCGGGCGGCTCGCTGGTCCTGATCTCCCACGAGGTCGACGGGCGTCCGCGACCGGCCGGTCCCGACCACCCGGGGATTCCCCACGCCGCGGTGCGGGAACTCATCATCGGCTACCTCGGTGAGAGCACACGCACCTACTTCGCGACCTGGAACGACGGTCAGCCGGCACGGTTCGAGGACACGCTGCTGAAGACCCGGTTCGGTGGCTCCCGCACGGTCTACGCGCCAGGACGTCCGCACCTGATCAGGGACGTCGACGCCGTCGTCGCCAACTACTTCTCGATGTCCTACTCCGCGCCCCGGCTGTTCGGGAACCGGCGAGCCGACTTCGAGGCCGACCTGCGTCGCCTCCTGCGTGAGCATTCACCCGACGGCCTCTTCTGGGACTGGCCGGGCGACACCGAGTTGGTCATCGCGACGAAACCCTGACCGAGTTACGCCGTCGGCCCGCCGATGTCAATCGGCTGCCCACAGCCCGCCGCGCGATCCACAGGCCCGGCCGGTGACCGCTGCACCGTTCCGCATCCGGGCACGCTGTCCGTACCGGAGAAGGGACGGCCGATGCGGGCGAAGGATGCGGTGGGCGCGTATGGCGAACAGGTGGCGGCACGTCATCTGCAGGACGCGGGTTGCGTCCTGCTCGATCGCAACTGGCGGTGTCCCGACGGGGAAATCGATCTGGTCGCCGCCGACGGCGACGTGCTGGTGATCTGCGAGGTGAAGACCCGATCCAGCCTGGCCTACGGCGATCCAGCCGAGGCGGTGGTCGGCGTGAAGGCGGCCCGGATCCGCCGGCTCGCCGTGCGGTGGATGGCCGCGCACGACTCGCGCTGGTCCGAGGTGCGGTTCGACGTCATCACCGTGCTCCGGCAGTCGCGCGGCGCGGCGTCGGTGCGTCACCTGCGCGGAGCCTTCTGATGGCGCTCGCCCGTACCCACTCGGTGGCTCTGCTCGGCGTCCAGGGTCACCTGGTGGACATCGAGGCCGACCTGTCCGACGGGCTTCCGGGTGTGTCGCTGGTCGGGCTGCCCGACGCCGCCCTCGCCGAGTCGCGTGATCGGATCCGGGCGGCGATCGTCAACAGCGGTGAGACATGGCCGTCCCGGCGGATCACTCTGGCGTTGTCTCCGGCCGACCTCCGCAAGCACGGCAGCAGATTCGACCTCGCCCTCGCCGCAGCGGTGCTTGCTGCGGCCGGCACGGTTCCGCGGCCTGCGCTGGCCGACCTGGTCGTCCTCGGCGAACTCGGTCTCGACGGCAAGGTGCGCGCGGTCCGCGGGGTGCTTCCGGCGGTGCTCACCGCGGCCCGGGCCGGCCTGACCCGCGTCGTCGTCCCCGTCGACAACCTCGCCGAGGCCGCGCTGGTGCCGGACATCGCGGTGTGGGGTGCGCCGACGCTGGCCGATCTGGTGCACCATCTGCGGGGCGAGCCGTGCGACGTGCTGGTCGCCGCACCGCCTGAGCCGCGGCCGGTCGCGTCCGGACCGGACCTCGCCGACGTCCTCGGTCAGGCGGCCGGACGTCGAGCGCTCGAGATCGCCGCCGCGGGCGGTCATCATCTGTTCCTGACCGGACCACCCGGCGCCGGGAAGACGATGCTCGCCGAGCGCCTGCCGGGAATCCTTCCGGCACTCGACACCGACGCGGCGCTCGAAGTCACCGCCGTGCACTCCGTCGCCGGGATCCTGCCGGCCGATGCGCCGCTGGTCTGCCTGCCACCGTTTCAGGCACCGCACCACACGGCCAGCGTCGCCGCTCTCGCCGGCGGCGGATCCGGGGTGCCGCGCCCGGGTGCCGTCTCGTGCGCCCACCGGGGCGTGCTGTTCCTCGACGAGGCCCCGGAGTTCGCCGCCGGGGCGCTCGACGCCCTGCGCGAACCGATGGAGCGCGGCGAACTGTCGATCGCCCGCGCCGGCGGGTCGTTCCGCTTTCCGGCCCGGTTCCAACTCGTCCTCGCCGCCAACCCGTGCCCGTGCGCCTCGGCCGCGGGCGATGCGGCGTGCCGCTGCCCGTCGACGGTGCGGCGGCGCTACCTCGCGCGGCTGTCCGGACCGTTGCTCGACCGGGTGGATCTGCGGGTCGTCCTGTTCCCCGTCGCGCGGGCAGCGCTGCTCGACGAGGCCGTGCCCGGCGAGGCCAGCGCCGTCGTCGCGGCCCGGGTGGCCTCGGCGCGGGCCACTGCCGCCGAGCGGCTGCGGTCGACCCGGTGGAAGACGAACGCCGAGGTGCCCGGCCCGGTGATGCGCAGCCGGTGGCGTCCGCCCGCCCGGGCCCTGACCGAGGCGACCCGCGCCCTCGATCGCGGCGCCCTGAGCGCCCGTGGTTTCGACCGGGTGCTGCGGGCGGCGTGGACCATCGCCGACCTGGCCGGGCGGGCGATGCCCGACGCGGGCGACGTGACCGAAGCGGTCGGTTTCCGGTTGGGTGAGGTCGCGGCATGACCGTGACGACCGCCGCGGACCTGACCCCCGAGCGTTGGGCCCGGGCCTGGCTGAGCCGGACGATCGAGCCCGGCAGCATCGCGCTGTACCGGCTGCTGGCCGAGTTCGGACCGGTGGCCGCCGTACGGCGGATCCGCGGCGGCGAGGTGCCACCCGACGTGCTGCGTCTCGCCGACGCCCGGCGGGCCGAGGACCGGGTCGCGTCCGACGTCTCCCGCGCGGGCGAATACGGGATCCGCCTGGTCGTCCCCGGCGACGACGAGTGGCCGGCCGCCGCGGTGCATCCGCTCGAGGTGGCGACCGCGCTCGGCGGCAAGGTCGACCTCGCCCCGCCGGTGGCGTTGTGGGTGCGGGGTGAGGCGCGGTTGGACCGCGTCGTCGACCGCTGTGTGTCGATCATCGGGGCACGGGCGGCCACCGGCTACGGCCTGCACTTCGCCGGCGAACTGGCCTACGCCGTCGCCGAGCGTGGCTGGACGATCGTGTCGGGCGGCGCTTACGGGATCGACGGCGCGGCCCACCGGGGCGCGCTGGCCGCCGGCGGACCCACGGTCGCGATCCTCGCCGGCGGCCTCGACGCGCCTTATCCGACCGGTCATCGTGGTCTCTTCGACCGCATCGTCGAGGCGGGGGGACTGCTGGTCAGCGAGTGGCCGGTCGGGTCCGCGCCGCAGCGGCACCGGTTCCTCGTCCGCAACCGGCTGATCGCCGCGGTCGGGATGGGGACGGTCGTGGTCGAGGCGGCCGCCCGCAGCGGGACCGCGGCGACCGCCCGCCACGTCGACGACCTCGGGCGGTCGTTGATGGCGGTCCCGGGGCCGGTCACCTCGGCGATGTCGGTCGGCACGCATCAGTTGATCCGCGAACGTTCCGCCCGGCTGGTGACCCGCGCCGCCGACGTGTTCGAGGAGGTCGGAGCGATCGGTGCGGATCTCGCCGATCGGCCGTGGGCCGAGCCCGACCCGCGCGACGTCGCGGATCCGGTCGCCCGGCGGGTGCTCGACGGGGTGCCGGCGCGGCGCGGCGCGACACCGGACCGGATCGCGGTCTCGGCCGGGATCCCGGTGCAGGAGGTGCTCCGGGCGCTGCCGGCCCTGCACCTGCAGGACCTCGTCGAACGCACCGACGACGGTTGGCGGCTCGCTACCCGATCACGTCGCCGGAAGGACCGGGGATGAAGTCCGGACACATCATTGGCGCGTGGTTTGCCCGCCTCCTCCCCGGACCGCCCGCGGATGCCGCCGCCACCGACGTCGCACCCGATGGGGTATTGACCGGACCAACGTTCACGTGTAGTTCAACGACAACGCTCGCGGCGGCCGTCTATCGTGAAAGTGCTCGACACGCCGCTCGCTGCTGTATGCGTTCACTCGTACGCGTTCATTGGGCACGGTCTCCGCAGCAACGGGGCGGCGGAGACCGTGGCGGAAAAGGTGGTGGTCTCGATGACGCCGAGCGCACGACGAGGTCCGTCATGAGCAAGGCCGACGACCTGGCCGCGACCCGGGTCCGTTTCCTCACCGCCGAGCCGACCGAGCCGAGTCGCGTCCGGCCCGCCATCTTGGCGTCCTGGCGCAGGTCGCGCGACCTGAGTGTCGCGGCCGACAAGATCGAGCTGCCCTATCTGCGCGATCCCAATCTGGACACCGAACTCACCCGCAGTGCCGAGCCGGTACTCCGCCGGCTCCATGAGCAGCTCGACGGCCAGCCGGTCAGCATCATCCTGACCGACCCGTCCGGCGTGGTTCTCAGCCGGCGGACCGCCGACTCCGACCTCGAACGGCATCTGGACCGGGTGCAGCTCGCGCGCGGCTTCAGTTACAACGAGCAGTTCGTCGGGACCAACGGGATCGGGACGGCGCTGGAGGCCGGTACGGCGACGCACGTGTTCGGCCATGAGCACTACGCCGAACACCTCGAGGCACTCGCCTGCGCCGGAGTCCCGATCCGCCACCCGATGACGGGGCGGACCCTCGGCGCGATCGACCTCACCTGCTGGCGCAAGGACGCCGAACCGCTGCTGGTCACGCTGGCCAGGTCGACGGCGGTGCAGATCGAGCAGGCCGTGCTCGCCGACTCCGGAATGAACGAGATGGGGCTCTTCCAGGCCTATCGCCGTACGTGTCGTCGCATGGCCGGGATCGTGTTCGCCTTGACCAGCGACGCGGTGATGCTGAACGACCACGCACGTGCGGTGCTCGATCCGGCCGACCAGGCCGCCCTGCTCGCGCAGGCCGCGCAGGTCAGCCAGGCGAGCGGCGAGGAGATCGGGCGGGCCACCCGCTGGTCGTCCGGTCTCCGCCTGCCCACCGGGGCAGCGGCGCAGCTGTTCTACAACAAGATCCACGTCGGCAACCAGTTCGCCGGAGTGGTCGTGCACGTCAAGCTGGGCGAATCCACCGACTCGTCGGCCGGTGCCCGGGAGGCGCAACCGCGGACGCCGCTGCCCGGGCTCGTCGGCCATGCCCCGCTGTGGCTACGTGCCTGCCACGAGGTCGAGACCGCGTTCCGGGCCGGCGAATGGCTGACCGTCGAGGGCGAACCCGGGACCGGGAAACTCGCCCTGCTCCGCGCCGTGCAGCTGCGGCGGCAACCGGCGGCGCGCTTCACGGTCCTCGACGCCGCCGAGGCGGGTTCCGCTCCGCACTGGATGACCACGGTCCGCGCGACCTTGCTCGAGAACGCCGGCAGCGTCGTCCTGCTGCACGTCGACGAGCTCGACGGTGCCGCGCTGCGAGGCGCTCGCGGCCGCGCTTCAGACCGCGAGCACCGCCGACCCTTCGCGTCGGCCCTGGGTGGCAGCCACGATGGCGCACTCCGCCGGAAGCAGCGAACTCGAAAGCCTGTTGCGGCACTTCCCGAGCTCGGTGGAGGTCCCGCCCCTGCGGATGCACATCGAGGACCTGCAGCAGCTGGTGCCGTTCTTCCTCGCCCGCCTGGGCCACGGCGGCAAGGTCACCTGCTCACCCGAGGCGATGCGGGTGCTGATGCGCGCGTCCTGGCCGGGCAACATCGAGCAGGTCCATCAGGTGCTGCACGGCGTCATCCAGCACCGGCGGGTCGGCATGATCGCGCCCGCCGACCTCCCCCCGGAGACCCAGACCGTCAGCCGGCGGCTGCTCAGCGGGCTGGAGTCGCTGGAGCGCGACGCCATCGTGACCAGCCTCGCGGACGCGAAGGGCAACAAGGTCCAGGCGGCGCGATCGCTCGGAATGTCGCGGGCGACGATCTATCGGAAGATCCACGAGTACGGCATCGTCGTCCCGCCGCCGGATCGCCGGCCGCCGGACGCGAACGGACCGGCCGCCGGCGACGAGCGTCGCTGACGGGCCGGTCCGGCTGTTCGTCCTTGCGTCGGTTCAGCGGATGATGGGACGGCCCAGCGGGACCGCCTTTCCGCCTGTCGACGTCATCATCACTCCGAGGTAGATGACCGCGCCTACCGCGGCGAACGCGAAGGTCAAGCCACCGGCGACCTTGGTCAACGTGCTGTCCAGGTTGATCGTCGCCACGAGAAGGACGGCGAGGGTCGCGTCGATCAGGACGAACAACACGGTGAACGCCAGCGGCAGCCGCAGCGTGCCGATGGTCAGCAGCACGAGGATGACGAGCCACGTGATCAGGAACAGCGCCTGCGTGTGCACGAGGTTCGCCACGGTGATGCCGAACCAACGGTGGGTCAGTCCGAGCACGAGAGCGGCGTAGCTGAGCCAGAACCCGGCGAAGATGCCGAAGATGCTGGCCACCGCGGACTGGCCGAGGGCCGCTGCCCAGGCGGTGCTGAGGAGCAGCCCGAGTCCCGTCGCCGCGAAGATGATCGGGATCGCGGCGCCCGCCAATGGCACGTAGTTGATCAGGACGAGGGCGAGGGCGACGGACCCGGCGACGAACACGGGCACGCCGACCGCTGCCGAGTTTCCGGCGAAGAACGCCGTGGACGGCGCGGGTACGGCCGCGACCGGCGCGATCTCCGGGGCCTCGAGCTGGTCCGATGCGTGCTTGGCCGCGCCGTTGGTATGCGGCGTGGGCTGGTCGGCGGTGGTGTCTGTACTGGACGACATGGCAACTCCCTTGCGAGTGACGCACGGATGCGCATGAGGGCGGCTCCCCCGTCCCGGCCGACCCTTCTGCGACAGACCCGCCCGACCGGCCCTGCGAAATGGAGTGCCGGCGACCGATGTCTGGCGCTGCTCTTACTGTCGCTGTCCGCGCATTGTGAATGTGGTCCAGATGCTGGTTTTGCGGTGTCTCATTTTGAGATGGCGACCGTCGGGTGGCCCCGCAACCGCCGTGCGTCATCGCCACATTGCCGGACATCTGCCCCGTCTCGACACGCCGAGCCGGGAAAGGGACGGTGTCTCAAAATGAGACACGTCGCCGTCGGCGGACCTGAGATTGTCTCCGATACCGGTACCGAATGGGGCCCACACTGGCGGGCGCGGAAAGGTCGTTCGCGGACGCCAGATGGACGGAGTTGCCGCGATGAGTGCTGAAAACGTCGAGACCTACAACCCGTGGACGGTCGTCAATCTGGTCTTCACCCACCTCGCCGACGAAGGCCTGCATCCGGTGCTCGGCGAGAGCGGCGACCCGGGCCCGCCGGCCCGGGCGTTGTTGTCCGCGCTCGGGATCGAGCCGGCCGCCGAAGGCAACCGGCAGGTCATGGAAGACGTGCGCGCGCATCTGGACCAGATCAGGGCTGTCGTGTTCGAGGAGGGCTGAGATCGGCGGAGCGGGCAGGTGTCTCATTTTGAGACCTTCACCCGGCCAGGCGGCGAGTCTTATGGACGATGAAGGATCAGATCACGCGGAGGGGTGGCAATGAGTCGTCAGAGTATGGCCAAGGCCCACGAGAAGATTCAGGAACTGGCGTGGGAGCCGCGGTACCACACGCCGGTATCGCAGTACGGCACCGACTACACGTTCCAGAAGGCGAAGAAGAAGGACCCGCTCAAGCAGGTCCTGAGGTCCTACTTCCCGATGCAGGAGGAGAAGGACCACCGCGTCTACGGTGCCGAGGACGGGGCGATCCGGGGCAACATGTTCCGGCAGGTCCAGGAGCGCTGGCTGGAATGGCAGAAACTGTTCCTGTCGATCATTCCGTTGCCGGAGATCTCGGCCGCACGGGCGATGCCCCTGCTGTTCAACACGGTGCCGAACCCGGAGCTGCACAACGGGCAGGCGATCCAGATGATCGACGAGGTCCGGCACTCGACGATCCAGCAGAACCTCAAGCGCCTGTACATGAACAACTACATCGATCCGGCCGGATTCAACAGCAGCCTCCGCAACTTCCAGAACGACTACTGCGGCACCATCGGTCGGCAGTTCGCGGAAGGTTTCATCACCGGCGACGCCATCACCGCCGCGAGCATCTACCTGACGATCGTGGCCGAGACGGCGTTCACCAACACGCTGTTCGTCGCGATGCCGGCCGAGGCTGCTGCCAACGGTGACTACCTGCTGCCCACGGTCTTCCACTCGGTGCAGTCCGACGAGTCGCGCCACATCAGCAACGGCTACGCGACCCTGCTCATGGCGCTGGCCGACGAGGGGAACCACCAGCTGCTGGCGCGCGACCTGCGGTACGCGTGGTGGAACAACCACCGGGTGGTCGACGCCGCCATCGGCACCTTCATCGAGTACGGCACGAAGGACCGTCGTAAGGACCGCGAGAGCTACGCCGAGATGTGGCGTCGCTGGATCTACGACGACTACTACCGCAGCTACCTCGTACCACTGGAGAAGTACGGCCTGGAGATCCCGCACGACCTCATCGAGGAGTCCTGGAACCAGATCTGGAACAAGGGCTACGTGCACGAGGTCGCGCAGTTCTTCGCCACCGGTTGGCTGGCGAACTACTGGCGGATCGACCCGATGACCGACAAGGACTTCGAGTGGTTCGAGTTCAAGTACCCGGGCTGGTACGACAAGTACGGCGCCTGGTGGGAGAACTACTCCCGGCTGTCGGTGGCCAACGGGCACAACCCGATCGCGCTCGAGGACGTCGACTACGTCTACCCGGCCCGCTGCTGGGTCTGCATGGTCCCGTGCCTGGTCCGCGAGGACATGGTCATGGCCGAGGTCGACGGGCAGATGCGCACCTACTGCCACGAGGCCTGCCGGTGGACCGACACCGTAGCGTTCCGCCCGACCTATCAGGGCCGGGAGACGCCCAACATGGGTCAGCTGATCGGCAAGCGCGAGTGGGAGACCCTCTACCACGGCTGGAACTGGGCCGACGTGGTCTCCGACATGGGCTATGTCCGTGACGACGGCAACACGCTCGTCGCCCAGCCGCACCTCGACCTGGACCCCAAGAAGATGTGGACGCTGGATCACCTGCGTCGCTGCCCGCCGCTGTTGAGCCCGAACGTGCTGCTCAACGAGATGTCGCCGGACGAGCAGACGGCCTACCACGCGGACTACATCCGGCAGGGACCGGCCGGCCGGCCGGCGCCGGCGGACAGCGCCTGAGAAGACAGCGGGCGAGGGGTCGACGAGGGGGACCCGGCGTAATCGGTCGGGTCCTCCTCGATCTCCCATGACGGAGGCGGAAGGGGGGAGCACATGTCGGACAAGCATGTCGTGCGATTCGAGCCGGTCGGAATCGACATCGAGGTCGCAGAGGAGCAGACGGTACTGCGGGCCGCGGCGGAGCAGGGAATCATGCTCATGCACGGCTGCAAGGAAGGGCAGTGCTCGTCCTGCAAGTCCTTCGTCCTCGACGGCGACGACATCGAGCTGGACAAGTACTCCACCTTCGCCCTGCCCGACTTCGAACGGGACGAGGGCTTCACCCTCCTGTGTCGTGCGCACGTCTACGAAGACGTGACGATCGAGCTGCTCAACTACGACGAGGAGATGATCCGGTCCGGGCATCCGATCCAGAACGCCACCGCCGAAGTGGTGTCCAACGATTCGGTGACCCACGACATGCGGCATCTCGTGCTCAAGCTCCTCGAGCCGCAGGAGGTGAAGTACTTCCCGGGCCAGTACGTCGACATCGCCGTACCCGGCACCGAGGAGATCCGGTCCTTCTCGATGGCCAACACGTCGAGCAAGGAGTCCGGGCAGCTCGAGTTCGTCATCAAGATCTATCCGGACGGGCTGTTCTCCTCCTTCCTGGACACCAAGGTCGCCGTCGGGGACCACCTCGACGTGGTGGGCCCGTTCGGCGTCTTCACCCTGCGCGACGGGCGGGAGTCCGACATCGTCTTCGTCGGCGGGGGAGCGGGAATGGCGCCGATCCTCTGTCTGCTGCGTTCACTGTCCGAGCGGGGCAGTTCGCGGAAGGTGACCTACTACTACGGCGCCCGCGGCCGGCGGGATCTGTGTTTCGAGGACGAACTCCGTGGCCTGGAGGCGTCCGTGCCGAATTTCCGTTACGTTCCCGCGCTCTCCGAGCCCGACGGCGCCGAGCCGTGGGACGGCGAGGTCGGACTGATCACCGAGGTGGTGAAGAGTCACGAGGCCGACCTGACCGGCACCGACTGCTACGTCTGCGGTCCGCTCCCGATGGTCGAGGCCGCGATCGACACGCTCGTGGCACTCGGCGCCGAGGAGAAGCACATCTACTACGACAAGTTCACGACTACCGGCGCGTCCTGACCTGTAACAAAGGAAAGTGAGGCAGTGTGACATGACCACCACCGAAGAGCGCAGCGCTCCGCATCCGGAGTTCACCGACGCCGAGGCCGGTGCCAAGGTCTTCCCCGACTCGACGGTGCGCAGGTACACCTACTTCACGCCGCAGAAGCGTAAGCAGTCGCACTACGAGGACGTCACCGTCGAGGTACAGCCGGACCCGCGGCACTACCTGAGCCAGGGCTGGCTCTACGGCTTCTCCGACGGTCGCGGTGGCTACCCGCTGGACTGGACGGTGCTGAAGGCCTGGGGAGTCGACCGTCCCGAGCCCGAGCGTTACCCCGGGTCCGGTGGCAAGGGGTACGACTGGCCGGCCCACGGCTGGCACGAGTTCCGCGACCCGAACGAGGAGTGGGAGCTCACCCTCTACCGCTACAACGCCAACGTCGTACGGCAGATCAACCAGAACGTCGAAACGGCCCGGCAGACCAAGGCCTTCGAGCAGTGGCGGCCGAACTGGGTCACCTTCGTCGAGCGCAACGTCGGCGCATGGATGCACGTCGAGCACGGGCTCGGTCTGTACCTGTTCGCGAACGCCAACCGCCGGGCGCCGACGAACATGCACAACAACGCGATCTCGGTCAACAGCATGCACCGGATCCGGTTCGCCCAGGACCTGGCGCTGTACAACCTGACCTTGAGCGAGGAGATCCCCAACTTCGACGGGACAGCCCACGTCCAGACGTGGAACGAGGACCCGGCCTGGCAGGGCGTACGACGGGTCGCCGAGCAGATGACCACGATCGACGACTGGGCCGAGGCGATCTTCGCCGCCAACGTCGTCTTCGAACCGCTGGTCGGGGAGATGTTCCGCAGCCACCTGGTGCAACAGGCGGCACCCGGCAACGGTGACTTCGTGACGCCCACGGTCGTCGGCGCCGGCGAGTACGACTATGCCGAGCGCGATCTGCGCTACACCAAGGCCATGTTCGAGCTGCTGACCAACGACCGGGAGTTCGCCGACCACAACAAGGCGATCCTCGACGGTTGGCTCTCCACGTGGGTCCCGCTCTCGATCACCGCGGCACGAGAGATGCAGCCGCTGTGGTCGCAGCCCGATTCCAAGCCGCCGCGGTTCGAGGACGCGCTGGACCGCGCGAAGAGCCGCTTCAGCGGCATCCTCTCCGAGCTGAGCCTGCAGAACCCGAAGGAGCTGACCCAGTGAGCACGTTCAAGACGGCCGAGAGCCCGTACAAGTCGGATAACACCTCGTCCAACCGGTGTGGCGTCACGCTGATGAACAACCAGGTGGGTCAGGTCGTCGCCGAGGTGATGCGCACCAAGCCGGGCGTGAAGGTGATGCCGCTGCCGTCGATGATCAGGGTCGACGCGGAGCGGCGGATGGACTTCGTCTACGACGAGATCTCCGAGGCACTGGGGGAGGAGCCGGGGTTCTTCGACAACGCCGAGTTCGAGGAGAACATGTCGACCCACTACGGCCGCATGATCCACGAGGACGACCGGACGATCATGTTCGCCAACCCCGAGGACGCCGCGGAATACCTGGGCTTCGACCTGGTCGCCTCCCCGAATTGAGTGACAGAATCCGCCTGAGCCGGGAGATCTCCTCGAGGAGGACAGGTGTACGAGAAAAACGGTGAGAAGTACTTCGTCGTCGACAGCCACATGCACTACTGGGACGCGAGCCCGCAGAACTGGGTGGCGGGCCACGAGAACTACGCCAAGGGCTGGATCGAGTGCTTCCACGCCTACCAGTCGCTCGGGCCGCCGGAGACCCACTGGACGATCGAACATTTCCAGAAGTACTCCGAACAGGACCTGATGAAGGACGTGTTCGAGACCGGCTATGTGGACAAGGCGATCTTCCAGCCCACCTATCTGACGGAGTGGTACACCGAGGGTTTCAACACCACGGAACGCAACGGCGCCCTGTCGGAGAAGCACCCGGGCAAGTTCGTCGTCAACACCCGGTTCGATCCGCGGGAGGGCGAGGCCGGCCTGAAGGACCTGGCCGACAACGTCGCCCGGTGGGGCTCCACCGGCGTCAAGCTCTACACCGCCGAGTGGCGCGGTGACTCGCGGGGCTGGACCCTCAAGGATCCGGAGGCCTACCGCTACCTGGAGAAGGCCCAGGAGCTCGGGATCAAGAACATCCACGTCCACAAGGGCCCGACCATCTGGCCGCTGGACAAGGATGCCTTCGACGTCTCCGACGTGGACCATGCGGCGACGGACTTCCCCGAGCTGAACTTCATCGTCGAGCACGTGGGGCTGCCGCGGATCGAGGACTTCTGCTTCATGGCGACGCAGGAACCCAACGTCTACGCCGGCCTGTCGGTCGTCATCGGCGGCCTCATGTATGCGCGGCCGAAGTTCTTCGCCAAGGTGATGGGCGAGCTGCTGTTCTGGGTCGGCGAGGACAAGATGACCTTCGGCAGCGACTACGGCATCTGGGAGCCGAAGTGGCAGATCGAGGGCTTCGTCGACTGGGACTACCCCGGTGACGAATTCTCCGACTACCCGCGGGTCACGACCGCGACCAAGAAGAAGATCCTCGGGCTGAACGCCGCAAAGCTCTACGGCATCGAGGTGCCGACGGAATGCCAGTTGGCGCCGGACAGCGGGACGCCGGCTGCGCAGGACGACGCGACGCTGGTCGAAGGCGGGGCCAAGGTGTGACGGAGACGGCCCAGATACTCGCTGCCTTGGAGGCGGTGCGCGATCCCGAACTGGATGAACCCGTCACCACGCTTGGGCTTCGTCTCGTCGTGCACCGTCTCCGCGGATGGCGATGCATCGGTGCGGCTGCGGCTGCCGACGTATTTCTGTGCCCCCAACTTCGCCTTCTTGATGGTGGCGGACGCCTACGACGCCGTGAGCGCCGTCGTGGGCGTGCGCCGGGCGGAGATCGTTCTGGAGGACCACTTCGCCTCGGATGCGATCAACGGCGGCGTGGCGGCCCGGTCCGGGTTCGCCCAGTCCTTCGACGGACTCGCGGCCGGGGAGCTCGATCAGCTCCGGACCGACTTCGTACGCAAGGCCGTGCTGGCCGGGACCGACCGGGTCTGCCGGCCACTTCTCGCCGCGGGCAGAACGGCCGAGGACCTCGCCGGCCTCACGCTCGGCGACGCGCCGCCGTCGGCCGACCGCGAACGGTTGCGCGCCCGCCGCGCCGAACTCGGCCTGCCGGCCGGCGACGACTCGGCACTGCTCGTCGACGCCGTCACCGGTGAACCGGTCGGGGTCGAGGCCCTGCCGATCCATCTGCGGCGGGCCCGACTGACCCGTGTCAGCGTTGAGGCCAACAGCGGCGTCTGCCGCGGTATGTTGCGCGAACGGTACGGAACTCGGGGGTTGGGCGAGGTGGAGGAGGACCGATGAGAGCCGTTCGGTTGCACGGATACCACCAGCAGCCGGTCGTCGAGGACGTGCCGGAACCGAAGGTCGAAGGTCCCCTCGACGTGGTCGTGAAGGTCGGCGGCGCGGGGGTCTGCCGCACCGACCTGCACATCATCGACGGCCAGTGGGACCAGGCGATGCACCCGACGCTCCCCTACACCATCGGCCACGAGAACGCCGGCTGGGTGCACGAGGTCGGCTCGGCCGTCACCAACGTCGCGGTCGGCGACACCGTGATCCTGCATCCCACCCCGACCTGCGGGCTCTGCCGCGCTTGCCGGGCCGGTCAGGACATGCACTGCGTCAACAGCTCGTTCCCAGGCCTGGACAGCGACGGCGGCATGGCGGACTTCCTGCTGACCTCGGCGCGGGCCTGCGTCAAGCTCGACCCCGCAACCCGTCCCGAGGATGTCGCCGCGTTGGCCGACGCCGGCATCACCGCCTACCACGCGGTGCGCAAGGCGATCCCGCTGCTCTACCCCGGCACCGCGTGCGCCGTGATCGGCGCGGGCGGCCTCGGCCACATCGGCATCCAGTGCCTCGCCGCGTTGACCGCCACGGAGGTCATCGTGGTGGACCGCAACCCCGACGCGCTCAAGCTGGCCGCCGAACTCGGCGCGCAGCACACCGTGGTCGCCGACGGGACGCAGGTCGACGCCGTCAAGGACCTCACCGACGGCCTGGGTGCCGACGTCGTACTCGACTTCGTCGCCGAACAGGGCGCCGAGAACGACGGCTTCGCCATGACCCGCCCGGCCGGCTCGTACTTCGTCATCGGCTACGGCGGCACCCTCACCATCCCGACCCTCGACGTGATCTCCACCGAACGCAACATCATCGGCAACATCGTCGGCACCTACAACGAGCTCGCCGAGCTGATGGTCCTCGCGCAGACCGGCAAGGTCACGCTGCACACCAAGACCTACCCGCTGGACGCGGCGCCGGATGCGCTCCGCGATCTCGACGCCGGCCAGGTCCGGGGGCGGGCCATCCTCGTTCCGTAGTCCACACGCCCACGATCACCACGCCCCAGGAGGACCACATGGCCAAGGAGCTGCGATTCGGTGAAGATGCCCGGTCTCTGCTGCTCTCCGGGGTCGAGCAGCTGGCCGAGGCGGTCAAGTCGACCCTGGGTCCCAAGGGACGCAACGTCATCCTGGAGAAGATCACCGGGTCCCCGGTGGTGACCAACGACGGCGTCACCATCGCCCGCGAGATCCACCTGGGTAACCAGTTCGAGAACATGGGCGCCCAGCTGGTCAAGGAAGCCGCGATCAAGACCAACGACATCGTCGGAGACGGGACCACGACGGCGACGGTGCTCGCCGAGGCGATCATCAAGCTCGGTATGAAGGCGATCGGGGCGGGCGGCAACCCGGTCCTCGTCAAGCGTGGTGTGGACCTCGCGGTCGCCAAGCTCGTGGAACACCTGCAGAGCGTGGCGCACCCGGTCACCTCGGAGGCCGACTACGCGCGGGTCGCGGCGATCTCCGCGAACGACGACGACGCCGTCGGCGCGGTCCTCGCGAAGGCTCTCTACACGGTCGGCGACGGCGGGATCGTCACGGTCGAGGAGTCGGGCGACAACGGGATGAGCGTCGATTTCGTCGAGGGTTTCGAATACGACAACGGCTACGTGTCGCCGTATCTGGTGACCCATCCGGCCAGCCTCGAAGCGATCCTGGACGATCCGTACATCCTGCTGTGCAGCGAGAAGATCACCAAGGTCCAGCAGCTCATGCCGCTGCTCGACAAGGTGATGCGGGCACCGCGGCCGTTGGTGATCATCGCCGAGAACATCGAAGGCTCGGCGTTGAGCATGCTGGTGCACAACCACGTCAACGGGGTATTCCAGTGCGTCGCGACGAAGGCGCCCGGCTTCGGAGACCGCAGGCTGCGCAAGCTCGAGGACATCGCGACGATCGTGGGCGGTGAGGTCTTCAGCAAGCACTCCGGCTTCAGCCTGGAGACCATGACCATCGACCAGCTCGGACGGGCCCGGCAGGTCCGGGTGACCGCCGATCGCACCGCGATCATCGACGGGGCCGGATCGGCCGACCAGGTCGCGTTCCGGCTTGCCCAGCTGCGGGCCGAGCTCGAGCGCGCCACGTTCGGGATCGACGAGGACGTGCTCACCGAGCGGATCGGATCGCTGTCCGGCAAGGTCGCCGTCATCAAGGTCGGTGCGCCGACCAACGCCGAGCTCACCGAACTGCAGCACCGGGTCGAGGACGCGCTCTCCGCGACCCGGGCCGCCATGGCCGAAGGCATCGTCGCGGGCGGTGGCGCGGTCCTGGTGCACGCGGCGCCGGTGCTCCAGCAACTCGACGTCGAGAAGGACTACGCCATCGGCGTGGAGATCGTGCGCCAGGCACTCACCGAACCGGCGTACCTGATCGCCAGCAACGCCGGCTACCAGGGCCAGGAGGTCGTGGAGAAGGTCTCCCAGATGGACGTCGACGACGGCTTCGACGCCCTGCAGGGCCGCTACGGCAACATGATCGACATGGGCGTCATCGACCCGCTGCGGGTCTGCCGGGCCGCCCTGGAGAACGGCGCCTCGGTCGCGGGCCTGTTGCTCACCACCAACACGCTGATCGCCGAGGAACAGACTCCCTGGGGCGGCAGTCGCGCCCTGATGACCGAGTTCGGGCAGTTGGACGAGGGCCTGCACCAGCCGTCGCCCGACTCCAGCACGCCACAATCGCTGGGCCTCGGACCGTCGGTCGGGTGACCGTCCGGGAGTCTCCACCCGGCACCGGTCAGGACGGCACGGTGCCGGAGTGGTCCGTCGGCCAGATCGAGCCGGCGTCTCCCGACGATCTGAGCGCGCTCGCCCAGCTCCGCGCCCGCGGGCGGGTGCGCGGAGCGGTCGCCCTGCTCGGCCCGGCGTTCGTGGCCGCCGTCGCCTACATCGACCCGGGCAACTTCGCGACGAACTTCTCCGCCGGCGCGCGCTTCGGCTACGCGCTGCTGTGGGTGGTCGTGGTGGCCAACCTGATGGCGATGCTGGTGCAGTACCAGTCCGCGAAGGTGGGGGTCGTCACCGGTCGTGATCTGCCCGAGCTGTGCCGCGAGCATTTCCCGCGGGCGGTGTCGCGCGGCCTGTGGGTGCAGGCCGAACTCATCGCGATGGCCACCGACCTGGCGGAGTTCATCGGTGCCGCCGTCGGGCTGAACCTGCTCTTCGGCGTACCGCTGTTCCCGGCTGGTGTGATCACCGCGATCGTCGCCTTCGTGATCCTCGCCCTCCAGCAGCGCGGACACCGCCGGTTCGAGCTCGCGATCGTCGGGCTGCTCGCCATCGTCCTCCTCGGCTTCGCCTACGACCTCATCGCGGTGGGCGCCGATCCGGGGGGCATCGCCGCCGGGCTGGTCCCGGGTTTCTCCGGCTCCGACAGCGTGCTGCTCGCGGCGGGAATCGTCGGGGCGACGGTCATGCCGCACGTCGTCTACCTGCACTCGGCCCTGACCAAGTACCGGGTGGAATGCCGCGACGACGGAGAACGCCGCCAGTTGCTGCGCTTCCAGCGACTCGACGTGACGGTCGCGCTCGGCATCGCCGGAGTCATCAACCTGGCGATGATGATCGTCGCAGCGTCGCTGTTCCACAGTGCCGGCGTCATAAAGGTCGACTCGCTCGAGGCGGCGCACACCAACCTCGCGCGGCTCGCCGGCGGTGGCGCCGCACTGGCATTCGCCGCCGCGCTGCTCGCATCCGGCTTGTCCTCCTCGAGCGTGGGCACGTACGCCGGTCAGGTGGTGATGCAGGGCTTCATCCGGCGCCGGATCCCGCTCTTCGTGCGGCGCGGGCTCACGATGCTGCCCGCCCTGCTCGTGCTGGGCCTGGGCCTGCCCACGACCGAGAGCCTCATCCTCTCCCAGGTCCTGCTCTCGTTCGGGATCCCGTTCGCCCTCATCCCCCTGCTGCTGGTCGCGCGGCGGGCCGACATCATGGGTTCGCTGGTCAACTCGCGCCTCACGACCGCCGCGATGGGTGTGATCGCGGCGATGATCATCCTGCTGAACGTGTTCCTCATCTACTCAGCGATCTTCCGGTAGCGCCCCACGCGACCGGCCCGGGCTCCACGACCAGGAAGTCACCTGATGACCCAGACCACCCCGCCCGACCCACCGACCGCATTGCGGCGGCTGGACAGCGGCAGCGCCACCGCCTTGGTCAACCTGCTGGCCACCTTCGAGGATCTGCAGATGGTGCTGCGGTGCTGCGAGCGCCTGATGTCCGAACTCGGAGCGGGCGACCCCGACGACGTCGCGATCGAGGGCGTCTGGACCACGGCGCTGCTGTCCTACGCGCGGTGCTTCTCGACCGACGACGCTCGCGCGCCCCTCACCGAGGACGATCTCACGACCACCCTGTCCAACAGCGACGTGCTGGACTGGCATCGCGTACTCCTGCAGCTTCGCGCGCACTACGCGCATCCCACCGTCAATCCCCGCGAGCGGTTCTCGGTCGGGGTGGCTCAGGCCGCGGACGGCACGGCCGGCGGCATCGGGGTCGCCTCCGCGCGGCAGCCGTCGGTGGACGACATCACGGTCCGCCAGACCGGGGCGATCGCGTTCGGGCTGAGCAAGATGGTGAACGACCGCATCGCCGACCAGCAGGCGAAGGTGTTCGACGAGGTGAAGGACCTCAGCCAGGCTGATCTGACCAAGCTCCCGCGAGTCGACCTCGCTCCGTCCGATGACCCGCCGGATGCGGCCGGACCGGCTACGCCGTAGCTGCCGGACATCTCGCGAAAGCCGATCGGCCGATCACGCCTTCCGCGTCAACCCGGTCAGTTCCTCCGAACGCTCCCACAGCTCGGCGGCCAGCTTGTCATTCTGTGCCTCGGCGCTCGGTTGCACCGGCTTCTCCTTCTCGACGTACTGGCCGCGCAGCTTTCCAGCGCCGGGATCGAGGGCGAGCCAGACCAGCGACTTCGCCCCGCTCGCCGGCGAGCGCAGGAACGGCGCGGCAAGGGTGAGACTGATCCGTGCCACGGCGCCGTCGTTCTTGCCGAAGCCGCTGCGGATCACTCCGGGGTGGAAGCAGTTGGCTGCGATATCCGGGTTGCGGCGCTGTAGCTCGCGGGTGAAGAGGACGTTGCACAGTTTGGAGGTGCCGTAGACGCGGCCGGGGCGGAACTTACCTCGTTCCGACTGGAGATCGCTGAGGTCGAGCGAACCGCCCTTGTGGGCGTCGCTCGCCGTCGTCACGACGCGTCCGCCTACGGCGATCAGCCGCGGCAGCAGCAGGTTGGTGAGCAGGAACGGGGAAAGATGGTTGAGCGCGAAGGTCCGTTCGGCGCCATCGTCGGTGACGTGCCGCGACGTGAACATCGCGCCGGCGTTGTTCGCGAGGACGTCGATGCGCGGATAGTCTTCCAGGAGCTCGGCCGCGAGCCGGCGGACCTCGCTCATCCGCTCCAGGTCGGCGACGTGCTCGTGAACCGCACTGCCGCTCCCGCCGGCGGCTCGCGCCTCCGCCGCGGTCTCTTGTACCCGCGCTGCGTCGCGGCCGACGACAGCCAGCTCGACGCCACGGCGGGCCAACTCGACAGCAGCCGCCCGCCCGATTCCGCGCGTTGCACCAGTAAGGATCACGACCGGCATCGCTGCAGCCTAACTCCTGCCTCAGTGCTGACGCGTCTGGATTTGGCGGTGACGGACGGCGGACCAGCCGTCACGGACCCTGGGCCGGCTCGGTGAACTCGGCGGTGGTCGCCACCGGCGCAGCATCCGAGTTCGCCGCGGTGCTCGCACCTGTGTCCAGGTCGTGATCCTGCGGGAACGTCTCGCTGAGGCCCGGGGGTCGGGTCACGTGGCAGCGGCCGGTGGGTGTGGTCCAGGTGAGTTCGGCGCCGTCGTGTTGGGTGACGGTCCAGCCGGCTCGGTGTTTGAGTCGGTGGTGGTGGCGGCAGAGGGCGGCCAGGTTCGTCGCTGCGGTGGGTCCGGCGGGGTAGGGGACGGTGTGGTCGAGGTCGGCGGTGGATGCGGGTTGCCGGCAGCCGGGGAATCGGCAGGTGCGGTCGCGGGCCCGGATGTGGTCGGCGAGCGGGGCGGGTGGGGGGTAGCTGCGGCGGCCGTAGTCGAGTAGGGCGCCGGTGGTCGGGTCGGTGAGTAGTCGCCGCCAGCGGCCGTCGGCGGCGATGCGGCGGGCTTCGGCGGCGGTGATGGGCCCGTACCCGGCCAGGTCTGCGGGGTGCTGGTCGGCGCCGAGCAGGGTGCTGGCGGCGACGGTGATGTGCACCAGCGGCGGCGCCGGCTCGCCGGGTCGGCGGTGTGCGCGAGCCCGGCCAGGGCGTCGGCGCGGCGGGCGTCCATCGACCGGCCGGCGGGTGCGGACGTCTTGGCGGCGCGGGCCAGGGTGGTGAGCCGGCGGTAGAGGGCGGTGGCGTCGGCGGCGCCGAGCAGGGCCCACAGTTCGGCCATCCCGTCGGCGACCGGGGTGAGCACGACCCGGCGGTCGGCGTAGGCCTGGGTGTGCCGGTGGTGCGCCCCGTCGGGGTCGGCGGCGATCACCGCGCGGGCCAGGGCGGCGCGTAGCTGACCGAGGGTCTGCCCGCCGGCGCGGGGCAGCACCCGGTGCTGCACCCAGGTGGCCTGGGCGGGAGTGAGCGCCCGGGTGGCGTCGGCGATGGACCGGGCCTTGACCGCGTCGATGCGCCCGGCGGAGAACGCCTGCAGGGTGGCGGGCAACCGGCCGACCAGGTCCAGCGCGGTGTGCAGCCGGGCCGCGGCCGCCGGCCGGGACAGCCGCAGCGCCACCGCCAGCTCATCCGCGGCGTACTCGCTCACCGTCTTCCCCCGGTCCTCGGCCTCCACCGGCGGCCGGCGACCGGCGAACACCGCGATCGCCCGCGCCTGGGCGGCCTGCGCCCACGCCGCCAGCCGGTCCCAGCCGGCGATCACCTCGACCAGGTCGTCATCACCCAGCCCGGCCGGATCGGTCGCCGCCAACCGCCGCGCCAACGTCGGCGGACGGAACAGCCGCCGCTCACCCGGTCTCGATCAACCCTCATCGAACATGTGTTCGATTCTACGGAACCGAGCCGAACCCCCGCTCGCTCTGTCCACAGCGATTCCGCGACGAGTTGTATCGGCGCACTAAAGAGGTCCGCGCATTGATGGCGATCTGCGGGTCCGCATGGTCGATGAGGTGGATAGGGTCTGGTGCCGAGGAGGTCGACATGCGCATATTGATCTCGGCCGACATGGAGGGGGTCACCGGCGTCACCTGGCCGGCCGACGTCGAGCCGGGCACCGAGCAGTGGCAGCGCTTCCGCCGGCTGTTCACCGGTGACGTCAACGCCGCGGTGGCCGGACTGGTCGCGGGCGGCGCGGACGAGATCCTGGTCAACGAGGCGCACGACAACCAGCGCAATCTGCTGATCGAGGATCTCGACGAGCATGCCGACCTGCTCACCGGGCGGCACAAGGCCCTCTCGATGATGGAGGGGATCGACGGCGACGTCGACGGCGTGGTCTTCCTCGGCTATCACGCCGGTGCGGGTGTCGACGGGGTGCTGTCCCACACCTACCTCGGCAACTCGATCACGAACGTGTCTCTCGACGGTGACACCGCCAGCGAGGGATGGCTCAACGCCGCGCTCGCGGCCGAGTACGGCGTACCCGTGCTGCTCGTCACCGGCGACGACCGCACCTGCGACGACGCGGCGAAGTACGCCCCGGACGCGCAGCGCGTCGCGGTCAAGAAATGCGTCTCGCGCTACGCCGCGATCTGCCATCCACCGGCCCGCACCGCACGGGAGATCCGCGCGGCCGCCGAGACGTCCGTCAAGCGGTCCGGCCGGACCGCGGGCGACGTGCGGCCGCACCGGGTGACGGTGTCCTTCGACGCCACCCAACTCGCGCTCGCCTGTCTCGCGGTGCCGACGGTGGAGCGGATCGGGGACCGCGAGATCGGCTACGACGCGGCCTCGATGCGCGACGCGATGACCTGCTTCAAGACCGTCACCTACGCCGCATCGCACGCGGTGGAGAACGTCTACGGCTGACCCTGCGCCGGAATCAGCGGCGGGTCGAGGAGACGCAGCACGCCCGCGTCGGCGTCCAGTTCCGCGGCGACCCCGATGGGGAAGGTCTGGAAGTGCCCGCCGTGGCCGACGTCGGCCCGCATCAGCATCGGCACGCCCAGATCGCCGAGGCGTTCGGTGAGGATGGCCTCGATCGTCGTTCGCTCGCCGCAGTCGGTCCAGCTGCCGGTGATGATGCCGGCCACGCCGTCCAGATATCCGCTGCGGCGTAGCTGGGTGAGCATCCGGTCGATCCGGTAGTCGTCCTCGGTCTCTTCCTCGAGCACGAGAATCGATCCGCGGGCCGGCCAGCAGGTGTCCGTGCCGATCGACGAGGTCAGCAGTGTCAGGCAGCCGCCGGCCGTCACGCCGCGCGCCGTGCCGCCCACGGCGGCGATTCCGTCGGTGTAGCGGATCTCGGTGGCCCGTTCGGGATGTATCAGCGTGCGGGCGAGCGAGGCGAATGAATACGGGTCGCCCGAGCCGGCCTGCTCGACCATCGGGGACAGCAGCGACGACCAGCCGAGCCGCACGGCGGCGGCCTCGAGTACGGCGGTGACGTCGGAGAATCCCGCGAGCACCTTGGGGCGCAGGTCGGACAGCCCGGCCCAGTCCATCGCGGCGAGCGTGCGCTGCGCACCGGATCCGCCGGTGGCGAACAGGATTCCGGCGATATCGGGGTCGAGCAGCGCGCTGCGCAGGTCGCCGGCCCGCAGCGCGTCGTCGCCCGCGAGATAGGACCGGAACGACCCGATCGCCTCCGCGGTCGGGTAGCTGACCGGCTGCAGGCCGGCGAGGCGCAGGGTGTCCATCCCGACGGCGAGCCGCTCCTGGCTCGCTGGGCTGCTCGCGGATAGCACCGCGACGCGGTCGCCGGCGCGAAGCGCTACCGGTCGCTGCAAAGACCGCGGAGCCGGTGTCGTCACCGCGCCCGCTCCTCCTCGACGATTTCGCCGAGCGCCTCGGGTGCCTCGTCGGCGAAATGGCAGGCGACGAGTGTCCGCCCGGCCGAGCCGGCCGGCAGTACGGCGAGTTCGGTGCTGGTGCATGGACCCGCCCGGTCGCCGAGTGCGGTGCGCCGCGGACACCGCGGGTGGAAGCGGCAGCCGCCGGGGATGGCGGTCGGGTCCGGTGGCTCCCCGGTGAGCGGGGTGGGCTTGCCCCGACCGGAGTAGCTCTCGGGAAGGACCGAGATCAGCGCCCGGGTGTAGGGATGCTGCGGATGCTGCAGCACCTCCTCGACGGTGCCGAGCTCGACGATCCGGCCGAGATACATCACGGCGACCCGGTCGGCGATGTTCCAGGCGAGGCCGAGGTCGTGGCTCACCACGACGGCGGACAAGCCCAGATCGTTGCGCAGGTCGAGCATCAGGCGCAGGATCTCGCCGCGTACCGAGGCATCCAACGAGGACACCGGTTCGTCGGCGACGATGACGGTCGGATCGAGCGCGAGCGCGCCGGCGATCACGACGCGCTGCTGCTGGCCGCCGGACAGCTCGTGCGGATAACGCGCGACGAACTGCTCCGGCGGACGCAGCCCGGCGCGGGCGAGCGCCGCATAGACGCGGAGGTTCAGGTCGGTGCGGATGCCGTGCAGCCGCGGGCCTTCGGCGACCGCGTCGAAGACGGTCTGCCGCGGATTGAGTGCAGCTGCCGGGTCCTGCAGCACCAGCTGCACGTGCCTGCGGTAGGCCTTGAGCCGGCTACCCGAGTAGCGGAGCGGGGTGCCGCCGTAGCTGATCTGCCCGCGGCTGGGCTTCACGAGGCCGATCAGGGCTCGCGCGAGTGTGCTCTTGCCGCAGCCGGATTCGCCGACGAGGGCGACGATTTCGCCTGCGCGCAGGGTGAGGTTGACGCCGTCCACGGCACGTGCCGCGCGGCGCCCGCGCTGGGCGGGAAAGGTCACCGCGAGGTCGCGCGCCTCAAGGACCGGCGCGGCGGTCATGCGTCACTCCGCGAGCCAGCAGGCGACTCCGTCGCGGTGGGCGGGCATGCGTCGACGTCGCCGAACTCGGGGAGGACGCGGATACACGCGGACTCGCGACTCCCGCTCCTGTCGGCCGGCCAGAGGGCGATCTCGTGCTCGCGGCAGTCATCCAACACGACCGGGCATCGGGGCGCGAAGGCGCATCCGGCGATGTCGCTGCGCAGGTCGGGCGGGTCTCCGGCGAGGCCGGTGGGGGACAGCCGCGATGCGGGGTCGCCGATGCGCGGGAATGCGCCGGACAGCGCGCGGGTGTAGGGGTGGCGTGGTTCGGCGATCAACTCGCGGGACGGGCCGATCTCGACGATCCGGCCGGCGTACATGACGGCCAGTCGTTCGCAGGTCTCGGCGAGTACGGACAGATCATGGCTGATCATGATCATGCCGATCTGCGAGTCGCGGACCAGGTCAGTGAGCAGCGCCAGGATCTGCGCCTGGACGATCACGTCGAGGGCGGTGGTGGGCTCGTCGGCAATGATGAGATCGGGGTCGCAGGCCAGGGCCATGGCGATCATCACCCGCTGGCGCTGACCGCCCGACAGCTCGTGCGGATAACTCCGGGCCCGCCGCGCGGACACTCCGACCGAATCCAGCAGCGTCGCCGTACGGTCGCGCGCGGCCCGCTCACCGACCTTGGAGTGCAGCAGGATCGGCTCGCGGATCTGCTCACCGACGGTCCGGACCGGGTTCAGTGCGCTCATGGCGCCCTGGAAGACGACCGATGCGCCGGCCCAGCGCACCGCCCGAATCCGGGCCCAGTTCGCCTGGAGGAGATCCTCGCCGCGGAACCGCACGGTGCCGGTGGTGGCGGCCGATGCCGGCAGCAGCCGGAGCAGGCTCAGCGCGACGGTCGACTTGCCGGAGCCGGATTCGCCTGCCATGCCGAGACTCTGTCCCCGGTCGAGGGTCAGGTCGACGCCGCGTACGGCGCGGACGGACTCACCTCCGGTGTGGTAGGTGACCGCGAGGTCGCGGACGTCGAGGAGCTGATCACTCACGAGCCGGTGGCCATCCGTGGGTTGAGAACGTGCTCGATCGCCCGGCCGGTCATGGTGAAGCCGAGAACGACGATCACGATCGCGACGCCCGGCGGCAGCAGGTACCACCACGCTCCTTGGGTCACCGCTCCGGTCTGAAACGCCTCGTTGAGCATCGATCCCCAGGACACCTCGGTGGGATTGCCCAGTCCGAGGAACGTCAGGGTGGTCTCGTCCAGGATCGCGCCGGCCACCGTCAGGGTGCCGGACACGAGGATCAGCGGCATCACGTTGGGCAGCACGTGCCGGGAGACGACCTGCATGTTCCCGGCGCCCAATGCGCGGACCCGTTCGACGAACGGCCGCGCTTCGACCGCGAGGGTCTGCGCGCGGACCAACCGGGCGGTGCCGGTCCAGGAGGTGACCGCGATCGCGATGGTGATCGAGGCCGACCCCTGACCGAGGACCGCGGCGAGCGAGATCGCGAGCGGCAGGCTCGGAAGCGCGATGAACCAGTCGGTGACGTGCATCAGGCCGCGCCCGATCCACCCCTGATAGTGACCGGCGAACAATCCGATCGCGGCGCCGAGAACCATGGTGAGCGTGGTGGCGATGATCCCGATCGCCAGGGACGCGCGGGAGCCCCACACGATCAGGGCGAGCACGGACCGGCCCGGCTGGTCGGTGCCGAGCGGGTACTGCGCGGTCGGTGCGTGCAGCAACGGACCGGTCGCCTTGGTGACGTCGAGGTCGTTCGGCCCGATCCAGAGCGGTGCGGTCAGCGCGAGCGTGATGATCGCCACCAGGATGCAGACTCCGGCGATGCCGGTCGGCATCCGGAAGAACGCCCTGAGGAATCGCCGTAACGCCTGCGTGCGGGGCGGCGCAGGTGCGATGCCGGGTGCCAGCGTCAGGTCGATGGCGGTCATTGTCGGGCCCGCATCATTGGGCCCGCACGCGTGGATCCAGATAGCGGTAGAGCAGGTCGGCAAGCAGGTTCATCACAATGACCGAGGCGCTGAAGATGATGAACGTGCCCTCGAGCAGTTGCAGGTCGGGGATCTTCAGCGCGTTGAACGTCAGGTAACCGAGTCCGGGCCACGAATACACCGTTTCGACGGCGATCGCGCCGCCGATCAGGCCGCCGATCTGCAGAAAGATGACGGTGACCGACGGCAGCAGCGCATTGGGCACCGCGTGCTTACGCCGTACGTCGTCGTCGCGCAGACCCTTCGCGCGGGCCGTGAGCAGGTAGGGGCTGCCCAGCTCGTCGATGATCGACGACCGCATGATCGTCACGTACTGCGCGAAGACCACGAGGACCAGTGTCAACGCCGGCAGCACGAGATGGTGGGCGACGTCCAGGATCTGCGCGAAGGTGCCGCCGGTGAATCCCGGCGTCGACATTCCGCCGGCCGGGAACAGCGCCGGGATCGGCCCAAAACCGACGCTGAAGAGGACGAGCAGGATGAGTCCCAGCCAGAAGGTCGGCACCGACCACAGCGTCAGCGACGTGCCCGACGCGACCCGGTCGAGCAGGCTCCCGTGCCGCCAGCCGCTGCGGATGCCGAGCCACAGCCCGAGCACCACCGAGATCACGGTCGCGGTTCCGGTGAGGAGCAGGGTCGGGCCGATCCGGCTGCCGATCAGCGAGGCGACCGACTGCTGATACTGGTAGGAGTAGCCGAGTTGCCCGGTGAAGACGTGTCCGACGAACGTCAGGAATCGGTGCCACACGGGCTCGTCGACGCCCAACTGCCGGCGCAGGGTCGCGATCTGCGCGGCGCTGACCGGCCGACCTCTGGTCAGGGTGCCCACCGGGTCCGAGGGCATCAGGCTGAACAGCACGAACCCGATGACCAGGGTGATGAAGAAGCTCACGACCGCGGCCAGCACCTTGCGCGCCAGGTAGGACAGGAACGTCGAGCGACTGGACGGCTGATCGGTCAGCTTGCCGGCCGCCGCCGCAGGGTCGAGGTCGACCGCGGTGGATACCGTCATCGGCTACTCGCGCTCGGATGCCGGGTTCCGGTGGCGGACCACCAGGAGCACGGCCACGCCGACGACGACGACCACGGCGATGCCGATGCCGATGTAGAGACCCGCGTTGCTGCTGGTCCCGGAACTGCTTGCGGCGACCGGCCGCGCAACCCGCCAGTCGTAGAACGGATTCTGGTGCAGGTAGACGCCCTGCGCGTTTGGGCTGCCGAAGGTGTAGTTCGCCACCTTGGTGGTGTCGACGGCCGCGAGCTGATCCTGGTAATAGAGCATGATGTCGACGTTGGCGTCGTAGAGGATGCTCTGCATCTTGCGGATCGTCGTGGCCCGCTCGGTCTGATCGAACTGCGACTGCTGGAGTCGGAACAGCTTGTCGTACTCCTTGTCACAGAAGAACGCGTCGGTGTTGCCACCCTTGCCGGCGTCATCCTGGGGGAGTACGGCGCAGGTCTGGATCGACATCAGGTACGTCGGGTCCGACCCGGTCGACCAACCGTCCATCAGAATGTCCCAGTCGCCCTTGGCGAGCGCGGCATTGAGGGCGGAGAAGCTCTGCGGCTCGATCGTGAGCTTGATGCCGATCGCCTGCATCCAGCCCTGCAGGTAGGGCGCGATCTGGCCGTCGGTCGTCTCGTCGGAGTGGATGCCCAGCCGGAACGTCAGCGGCTTGTGCGTCTTCGGGTCGACCCGGATGCCGCCGGAACCCTTCGTGTAGCCGGCGGCGTCGAGGATCTGGTTGGCCTTGGCCGGGTTGTAACTGATCCGCTGTGCGGCGGTCGGCTGCCAGGCCCACTGCGGGAATCCTGACGGGATGTAACCGGCGCCTTCCTGACCTAGCCCGTCGAGCACCTTGTCGACAAGCGTCTTCCGGTTAATCGCGTAGGCGATCGCCGTACGGACGCGCTTGTCCGCGAGGATCGGATTCCCGGTCCCCATCGGTTTTCCGGTCTTGGTGTGCGCGCCCGGGTTGATCTCGATGCCCTGCCAGCCGACCGGGGCCGACAGATAGGTCTTGATGCCCTTGGTCGTCTTCAGGGCGTTGTACTCGGTCGCCGTGATGAGCGCATTCTGCTGCAGCGACCCGCTCTTCAACGCCGCGACGCTCGCGTCACTGCTCTTGTAGTAGTACGAGATCAGCTTGTCGAATTTCGGCGCGCCCATGTAGAAACTCTTGTTCGCGGTCATGGTCGCGTACTGGTCGGTCTTGTAACCGGTGAGAATCCACGGCCCGTAGCCGACGACGGGGAAGTCGGTGTTGAGATTGCTCTTCAGGTCGGCCACCCGCGACTTCCAGACGTGCGCGGGCACGACCGGGATCGACAGATAGAGAATGTTGGCCTGCGGCGTCTTGGTGTTGATGACGAACGTCGTGTCATTCGGCGCGCTGACGCTCTTGAAGTTCGCGACCAGCGAGCCGTTGGCGGTCGCCGCGACCTCGTTGGTCATCACGAGGTGGTAGGTCCAGTAGACGTCCTGAGCCGTGATCGGCGTGCCGTCGCTCCACTTCAGACCCTTGCGGATCGTGAAGGTCCACGTCAGATTGTCGTTCGATCTCTTCCAGCTGGTCGCGAGATAGGCGCTCGGATTGTTGTGCGCATCGCTGACCGTCAGCGCCGGGTAGATGCTGTTGATGATGTTCAGTTCACCGTCGTAGATCGAGATGAACGGATTGAACGTCGACAGCTGGGTGTCGGACGCAATCTCCAGTGTGGTCGGCGATGCGGCCGACGCCGCGGTGCCCCCTCCCACGAGGACGGCGAGTCCGAGCAGCGCGAGGCTTGCGGCGGCGGCGATGATGCGGCGTGACCGACCGGTGCCTCGAGGCTCCCGGTGCGTGGTCGGTGTCGTCACTACGGCGTACTCCCTGATGGTGGACGGGATGTGGGGCCGCGGTCAGGCCCATAACCACGCGGCGGAGTACAACATGGTTCAGAAGTGACGGTCAAGGACCGCAGGTGAACGAAACCATCCTGGAACATAGGCGCCGAAGGGTCTAGCGTGGACGAGATTTCGCCACCCGGTTTGTTCGACCGGATCCGCGCGCACGTGGGGGACCTGTCACCCTCCGAGCGCCGGGTTGCCCGCGCCCTGCTGGCCGGTCCGCCGACGATCGGTCTCGAGTCCTCGGCCCGGCTGGCCGAGCACGCCGGCGTGAGCGGGCCGACGGTGAGCAGATTCGTCCAACGCCTCGGCTTCGACAGTTACGGCGACTTCCAGCGGGCGCTGCACGAGGACATCGCCGCACAGGTCAGGTCACCGGTCGACGACTACGGCTCGCCGCAGCACAGCGGAGCGGCAGCGGGTTCGGCGGAGGACGCGCCGGCCACGTTTGCGCGTGCACTGGGCGACGCGGTCACTGCCAGCGTGGAGAACCTGGGCCCGGCCGACATCGCCGGTGCGAGCGAACTGCTCGCCGACCCGAACCGCACCGTCATCGCCTCCGGTGGCTGGTTCAGCCAGGTGCTCGCCAGCTATCTGGCGTTGGCGCTACGGGAGATCCGGCCGCGGGTACGAGCGATCCCGCCGATCGCGAGCGAGCGGGCCGCGGCGATCGCCGATGTCGCGAAGAAGGATGTCGCGGTGGTCTTCGACTTCCGCCGCTACGAACGTGACACCTATGACTTCGCGGTGTCCATGCGCGCCGGCGGCGCACGGATCATCCTCGTCACCGACCCGTGGCTGTCCCCGATCGCCGAGCATGCCGACGCGGTCCTGACCGCGCGGGTCGTCGGGCCGTCGCCGTTCGACACCCTCACCCCGGCCCTCGCCGTGGTCGAGGCGGTGGTCACCACGGCCGCCGAGGTCGCCGGGGAGGAGGGCCGGCGGCGCTTCGAGCGCTTCGGTGCCGTCGCCGACCTCTGGCTGCGGCACTGGCCGGCGTCCGACGACGACCCGACGTGATGGCCGGGTCGTCGCCACGCTCAGCGCAGCCGGCCCCGCAGTCCGAGACCGGCCAGTGCGAGCCCGACGACGATGATCACCGGGCCGGCAACCGCCCAGAACGTCTCGCCGCTCATCGAGCTGCCCATGAGTACGCCGGTGCCCTGCAGGGTGAAGACGAGTCCGATCAGAGCGATAGCCACGCCCACGGCGATCCATACCGGCTTCCGCATCGTGACGGCTCCTCAGGCTGAGTCGATCCCTCCGAACGGACACGGCCCGGCCGCGCCGTGGGTTCAGCCCGGAGCAGGTGAATCGGCGAACAAGGACGTCGATCGTCCGCAACTGCTTCTAGATTCTCCTGCATGGGCACCGTAGAGGTGAGTGTGGACGGCTACCGGATCGAACCGCTGGGCCCGCAGACGTGGGATGCGTTCGCCGATCTCGCGGAGCGGCACAACGGCGTGTGGGGTGGGTGCTGGTGCACGTGGTTCCATCTCTACCCCGACCCCCCGGAGCGTAAGGAGCTCGGCCACCGCGAGTTCAAACGGCAGCTCGTCGAGAAGGACCGCGCCCACGCGGCGCTGGTGTTCGACGAGGACGTCGCGGTCGCCTGGGCTGAGTACGGGCCGGTCGAGGAACTCCCGAACATCCACCACCGCAAAGAGTGGGAACAGGGATTGGACCGCATGCCGGACTATCGGATCACCTGCCTCTTCGTGGACCGCAGGTACCGGCGCAAGGGAATGGCCGCGGTCGCCGTACGAGGCGCGCTGGCACTGATCGCCGCGGCGGGCGGTGGCCTGGTCGAGTCCTACCCGCACGACCTGCCGCCGGGGAAGAAGACCTCGTCGTCGTTCCTCTACAACGCCACCCGGACCATGTACGAGCAGCTCGGGTTCAGCTACCAGCGGCCCAAAGGCAAGGGCAACTGCGTCATGACCACGGTGGTCAAGGGCAGTTAGCTGGGCCAGTCAGCTGTCGACCGATGACTCGCCCCGGCGGGTGCCGGTCCGGGACTCGAGCACCGGGGCTCCGTCGCCGGTCAGGTCGCCGGGGGAGACCGCGCGGCCGGTCATGGCCAACAGCAGCGACAGTCCGGAGCCGGACACCTCGGGCCCCTCGCCGTGGGACCAGTCGACGTCGGTGGCGGTGAGGCGCAGGCCCTGCATCCGCTTCCGGCCGCCGACCGGGAAGCTTGCGCGCTGGTACATCTCGAGGCAGGCGGCGACGGCGCGCGGGTCGACGGCTCCCGGCAGCCCGAGCGGTCGGCGGATGTCCTCGCCGTGCACCACGATCTCGCCGAGCATCGCCATGACGGGTGCCGGCGGACGGTTCGTCGTCGTCGTACGCGCGCGGATCCGCTCGACGATCTCGGTCGTGCCGAGCTCACCGAGCTCGTGAGCCCGGCGGTCCATCAGCGTGTTGAAGCGGAAGCCGGTGCCCGCCATGCCGGTGAGGAAGGACCCGGTGGTCTGCTCGGCTCCCGCCAGGATGTGCGCGGCTGCCAGTTTCACCGTCCAGCCCGTGCACAGCGACGGCTCGGCCCACTGGTCGGTGCTGAGCGTGTCCAGTGTGACGGCCAGCGCGCTGCGCTCGGAATGGATCAGCGCCCAGGTCTGCCCGTCGTCGGTCATGACCGTCTCCCGTCCCGGGCCGGCCGGTCGCCGTCCCTACTCACCCGACGATCGGCGGGGTCGCGCATCGACAGGCATCCCCGGTCCGCCGGCCCCGATTCACTCCGCCCGGCGACCTTCTCTAGGCGGCCAGCAGGTCGACCGAGGCCCGCCACAGCCGATCAGCCGCGTGCGGGTCGAGCGCGTAGGCCGCGACACCGCGGCGGGTGCCGGGCTGGTTCGGGCCGGCCTCGTTGCAGTCCTCGAAGTAGCGGCCGCCGACGCCGTCGAGCAGCGGCGACGTCGCGACGAGGACGGAGGTGGCGGCGCCCTGTTCCGGCGTCTTCCACGAGATTCCGGTCGAGCCGCCGACCCGGGCCCGCATCCGGTCGAGCTCCTCGTCGTCGAGGTGGCGTTGCAGGTTGGTCCGGATCGCGCCCGGCATCAGGGCATTCACGGTGATCCCGTCGCCTGCCCAGCGGTTCGTCGCCTCGACGGCGAAGAGGACGTTGGCGGTCTTCGACTGCCCGTAGGCGACCCAGGGGTCGTAGCGCCGGGCCCGGAACTGGATGTCCTCGAAGACGACCGGGGAGATGAGGTGCCCGCTCGAGCTGACCGACACGACCCGCGCCGAGCCGGCGGCGGCAAGCGCGGGGTGCAGGCCGGTCGCGAGGGCGAAGTGGCCCAGGTGGTTGGTCGCGAACTGCAGCTCCCAGCCTTCGGACGTGCGCATCTCGGGCGAGGCCATCACGCCGGCGTTGTTGACGAGGATGTGCAGGGGGCCGTCCCACAGCGCGACGAAGGCGGCGACGGACGCCCGGTCGGCGAGATCCAGCGGCTGGACGGTGATCTGATCGTTGCCGGTCGTCGCGCTGATGTCCTCGGCGACCCGCTTGCCGGCCTCGACGTCGCGGACGGCGAGGGTCACCGCGGCACCCGACGCGGCGAGCGCGCGGGCGGTCTCGATGCCGATGCCGGATGCGGCTCCGGTCACGATCGCGCGGCGACCGCTGAGGTCGATGCCGGCGGCGACCTCGGCCGCGGTGGACCGGTCGGTGAACGGCGTACGGAGGAGTGCGGTGGTCATGGTCGTGTCCCGTCCAGCTCGGTGATGAGAATCCGGGGAAGCCGGTAGTATTCGAAGCGGAGGCGCCTCCGCTCACCGTGATCCACGATAACCGGAGCCCCCTCCGCTTAGCAAGCACATTCCGAAAGGAGGGCCGTGCCGGCCACCGGGCCCCTACGGCAGCGCGCGGACGCGCGACGCAACCGCGATCGGCTGCTCGACGCCGCCGTCCGGGCGTTCTCGGCGGGCGGTCCGGACGACACGCTCGAGGCGATCGCGAGGGACGCCGGCGTCGGCATCGGGACCCTCTACCGGCACTTCCCGACCCGGGACGCGCTTGTCGAGGCGGCCTACCGCAACGAACTCGCCCGGCTCTGCGATGCGGCCACGGAGCTTCTGCAGACCCTGCCGGCCGACCGTGCGCTGCGGGTATGGATGGACCGCTTCGTCGACTACATGACGACCAAGCGCGGGATGGCGGACGCCCTGCGGGCGGTGATCGCCTCCGGCGGCAATCCGTATGCACAGAGCCGGGACCGGCTCGTCGACACCCTCACCGCCCTGCTCCGTGCCGGTGCAGCAGCCGGGACGGTACGGACGGACATCGCTCCCGGCGACGTACTCGCCGGCCTGAGCGGGGTGTCCCTCGCCGCGGGCGAACCGGCCCAGCGCGATCAGGCCCGCCGGCTGCTCGACCTGCTGATGGACGGGCTCCGCCCGCGCTCCGCTGCTCCGCCCGCCGCGGACTGACCACCGCCTGCCGAGAGGTGCCGATCGTGCCCGTCTCCGTCACCGACCACCCGGACAAACACCGCTACGAGATCCGGAGCGACGGCGAGCTCGCCGGGTTCGCCGCATACCGCGCGCAGCCCGGCCGGATCGACATGGTGCACACCGAGATCGATCCCCGGTTCGCCGGGCAGGGCCTGGCGAGCGTGCTCATCCGGCACGCACTCGACGACGCCCGCGCCCGCGGGCTCGCCGTGCTTCCGTACTGCCCGTTCGTCCTCGGCTTCATCGAGCGGCACCAGGAGTATCGGGACCTGGTCCCCGAGCAGGACCGGCCGGTGTTCGGCCTGCCCGGCGGAACTGCTTGACCACCACAGGTCCGGCGGAGCACCGTATGTCCGTGTCTGCGACCGATGCGGATCGAGCCGGAACCCGGCCGGCGGTCGGGCCGCGGGCGGCACAGCGACAGGCATTGCCCCCGTCCTCGGGTGCGGCCGTCGACGCGTTCGAGCGGCACCTCTCCCTCGAGCGGGGACTCTCCGAACATACGGTCCGGGCCTACGTCGGCGACGTCGTGAGCCTGCTCGACCACCTGAGCCGGCACTCCGCCGGCGCGCTCGGCGACCTCGACATCGGCATCCTGCGTAGCTGGCTGGCCCGGCTGCGGTCGGGCGGCGCCGCTCGAGCGAGCCTGGCCCGGCGGGCCGCGGCCGCCCGGGTGTTCACCGCGCACGCGCACCGCACCGGGCTGCTCGATCACGACCCCGGGCTGCTGCTCGCCAGTCCGAAGCCGCACCGGGAGCTGCCGCCGGTGCTGCGTCCCGGACAGGCCGGCGCGCTGGCCGATTCGGTCGCCGACCACGGACCGCTGGGGTTGCGCGACCGGCTGGTCGTCGAGCTGCTCTACGGGACCGGGATCCGCGTCGGTGAGCTGGTGCGACTCGATATCGACGAGGTCGACCGGGACCGGCGCCTGGTGCGCGTCCTCGGTAAGGGCGGCAAGGAGCGGGGAGCGCCCTACGGCGTACCGGCGGAGGCCGCGCTGGAGGCATGGCTGCGGCACGGCCGGCCGGCGCTCGCGGTGGCCGGCAGTGGCCCGGCGCTGGTCCTCGGTCGCCGGGGCCGACGCATCGATCCGCGGACGGTGCGGCGGATCGTCCACGAGCGACTCGCCCACATCGAGGGCGCACCGGACCTTGGGCCGCACGGGCTCCGGCACAGCGCGGCGACGCACCTGCTCGAAGGCGGCGCCGACCTGCGGACGGTGCAGGAGATCCTGGGCCACGCCAGCCTCGCCACCACGCAGATCTACACCCACGTCTCGGCCGAGCGGCTGCGCTCGGTCTATCGCCAGGCCCACCCTCGGGCCTGACCCGCGCCGCGCCGCTCACTCGCGCAGCGGCAGGAGCCGCACCCGCACCGGGCGCACCAGCGACAACGGATCGAGGTAGACCGGACCGCGGCGCAGCCCCCAGTGCAGACAGGCCGCGACCGGGCACCCCGGATGTCCCGGCTCGAGCCGACCCAGAAGGTCGCCCGGATCGACCTGCGCCCCGGCCCGCAGGCTGGCGGTCACGGGTTCGTACGTCGTCTCCAGGCCGCCCGGGTGATGGACCGTGACGACGCCACGGCCGGCGAACGGCGCGGCGAACCCCACCACGCCCGGACCCGCTGCCCGCACCGGCTCGCCGATCGTGCCGGCGAGATCCACGCCGCGATGCCCCGGCCCGTAGGCCGTCTCCGGCGGCCGGAACCCCCGCGTCACCCGGGGCCGGCCGGGCAGCGGCCACCGCCAGGCGATCGTCGCGACGTCGGAGCGCGGGGCGGCGATCCGCGGGGCGACGGTCGGTCCCGCCGTTCCCCGCGCCGGCACCCGGGCGCTCTCGGCCCGTGCGGCGATGGCTCCGCACGAGAGGGCCAGCACGAGCACCGCGAGCCAGACCGCCCGCCCACCCGCTCCGCGTCCGATCCGCATACCGGTACGGTGCCGGACCGACCGGGTCAGCGCGGCGAGGGCCGTCGATCTGGGGACCGGCGCGGTCGTTGTGGACAGCTGGTTGCGCCCGCCGGCAGGGTCGGGTAACGGAATGCCGCGTCGAGCCGCCGACCCCGTACACTGGCCGTGCGGCTCGCTTCGGCGGGTCGACTTCGCGTGCCCTCCTCCCCGCCCGCGGCGGGGACGGCGGAGGTCGCCTCGGTCCCGGTCCGCCGGGCTCATCGGCCCTCGCAGTCGGGCACCAGGGCGGCGGCCACCCGGTCGACCGCGACAACCGAGGAGCGCGCTCCGGCGCGCGAGCACGAGAGGACGCGCCCGATGGCCGTCGTCACCATGAAGAACCTGCTTGACGCAGGCGTCCATTTCGGACATCAGACCCGCCGGTGGAACCCCAAGATGAAGCGCTTCATCTTCACCGAGCGCAACGGCATCTACATCATCGACCTGCAGCAGACGCTGACCTACATCGACTCGGCGTACGACTTCGTCAAGGAGACGGTCGCGCACGGCGGGACGATCCTGTTCGTCGGCACCAAGAAGCAGGCGCAGGAGGCGGTCGCCGAGCAGGCGCAGCGGGTCGGCATGCCCTTCGTCAACCACCGCTGGCTGGGCGGCATGCTCACCAACTTCCAGACCGTCCACAAGCGGCTGCAGCGCCTCAAGGAGCTCGAGACCATCGAGCAGACCGGCGGCACGACGGTGATGACGAAGAAGGAGTCGCTGATCCTGCAGCGGGAGAAGGAGAAGCTCGACCGCACCCTCGGCGGCATCCGCGACATGGCCCGGGTGCCGAGCGCGGTGTGGGTCGTCGACACCAAGAAGGAGCACATCGCGGTCGGCGAGGCCCGCAAGCTGGGCATCCCCGTCGTCGCGATCCTCGACACCAACTGTGACCCCGACGAGGTCGACTACAAGATCCCCGGCAACGACGACGCCATCCGCAGCGCCACGCTGCTCACCAGGGTCATCGCCGACGCGGTTGCCGACGGCCTGATCGTGCGGGCCGGGGCCAACGCCCAGGCGGCTGACGGCGGCGACAAGCCGGAGCCGACCGGAGCCGTCGGCCAGGACGAGCCGATGCCGGAGTGGGAGCGCGACCTGCTGGTCGGCGCCAACGCCGCCCCGGAGTCAGGGTCGACCGGCGGATCGGCCACCGCCCAGGCACCGGCCGCCGCTGCACCGGCGACGCCAGCACCGGCGACCGAGGCACCGGCGACCGAGGCACCGGCCGGCGAGGGCACGGCGCCGCAGAGCTGAGCGCCGGGCCCGGCGCAACGGCGTCGGCCCGCGCAGTTGCACCACCGGTGGCACGTCACCGGTGGCACACCACGGGGGCACGGCTCGGATCGGGCCCGTCACCGAGACATTCGAGACGAGAGACGAGATGGCGAATTACACCGCAGCAAACGTGAAGAAGCTCCGGGACCTGACCGGTGCCGGCATGCTCGACTGCAAGAACGCGCTGCAGGAGGCCGACGGGGACATCGACAAGGCCGTCGAGGTCCTGCGGGTCAAGGGCGCCAAGGGCGTCGGCAAGCGTGAGGGGCGTACGGCGTCCAACGGGCTCGTCGCGGCCCGGCTGGACGGCGGGGAGACCGGTGTCCTGGTCGAGCTGAACTGCGAGACCGACTTCGTCGCCAAGACCGACGGGTTCCAGCAGTTGGCCGCGACCGTGGCCGACATCATCGCCGAGGGCCGGCCGGCCGACGTCGATGCGCTGCTGGCGACCACCCACGACGGCTCGACGGTGAAGCAGATCCTCGACGAGGCCAACGCCTCGATGGGGGAGAAGATCGAGGTACGCCGGTTCGCCCGGTTCGCCCCGGACACCGCGTCCGGCGGGTACGTCGCGGCGTACCTGCACAAGACGATGCCGGACCTCCCGCCGGCGGTCGGTGTGCTGGTCGAGCTCGACACCGAGCAGCCGACCGTCGCGAAGGACGTCGCGCAGCACATCGCGGCGATGATGCCGCGCTACGTCACCCGCGACGAGATCCCGGCCGAGACGCTCGCCAGCGAGCGGCGGATCGCCGAGGAGACCGCGCGCGAGGAGGGCAAGCCCGAGCAGGCGCTGCCGAGGATCATCGAGGGGCGGCTCAACGGGTTCGTCAAGGACGTCACCCTCACCGAGCAGGCGTTCGTCAAGGAGCCGAAGAAGACCGTCGGCGCGGTGCTGGCCGAGGCGGGCGTCACCGTACGCAGGTTCGCGCGGTACCGCGTCGGGCAGTCCTAGCCGCTCGATGACGGCCGCCCGAGGAGGCATCCTGTGACCGTGTCCGAGCCGATCCCGGCCGAGCCATCTCGGCAGCCCTGGACCAGGGTCCTGCTGAAGCTGTCCGGCGGGGCGCTCGCCGGCGACGGCGGGCTCGGCGTCGACCCCGACGTCGTCGCCCGGATCGCCGAGCAGGTCACCGACGTCGTCCGGTCCGGTGTGCAGGTCGCGGTCGTGGTCGGCGGCGGGAACTACTTCCGCGGCGCGCAGCTCTCCGAGCGCGGCATCGACCGGGCCCGGGCCGACTACATGGGCATGCTCGGCACCGTGATGAACTGCCTCGCCCTGCAGGACTTCTGCGAGAAGCAGGGTGTCGAGACGAGGGTGCAGACCGCGATCACCATGGGTCAGGTCGCCGAGCCCTACATCCCCCGCCGGGCGGTGCGGCACATGGAGAAGGGGCGGGTCGTGATCTTCGGCGCCGGCCTCGGGGCGCCGTACTTCTCCACCGACACCTGCGCCGCCCAGCGCGCCCTCGAGATCGGGTGTCAGGTCGTGCTGCTCGGCAAGAGCGGGGTCGACGGTGTCTACGACGCCGATCCGGCGCACCACCCGGGCGCCGCGAAGATCGACCACATCGGCTACCAGGAGGTCATCGCCCGGGAGCTGAAGGTCGCCGACGCGACGGCGTTCAGCCTCTGTATGGACAACGATCTGCCGATCGTCGTGTTCGACCTCATGACGTCCGGGAACATTGCCCGCGCCGTCGCAGGTGAGAAGATTGGGACAATCGTCAGCGCCGCCGGCTGACCGCACAACGCAGTCGCCTGACCCAGGAGGCCACACCGTGATCGACGAGACCCTGTTCGACGCCGAAGAGCGGATGGAGAAGGCGGTCGCGGTCGCCCGGGAGGAGCTCGGGGCGATCCGCACCGGGCGGGCGAGTCCGCAGATGTTCGCCAAGATCGTCGTCGACTACTACGGCACCCCGACCCCGCTGCCCCAGCTGTCGACCATCAGCACCCCAGAGCCGCGGATGGCGATCGTCAAGCCCTACGACCCGGGCCAGCTCGGAGCGATCGAGCGGGCGATCCGCGACAGCGACCTCGGGGTCAACCCCGGCAACGACGGCACCATCATCCGGGTCGTCTTCCCCCAGCTCACCGAGGAGCGGCGGCGGGACTTCGTGAAGGTCGCCCGGCACAAGGGCGAGGAGTCGCGGGTGTCGATCCGCAACATCCGCCGGCACGCGAAGGACGCGCTCGACAAGATCATGAAGGACGGCGACGCCGGGGAGGACGAAGTCCACCGCGCGGAGAAGGAGCTCGACGACACGACCGGAAAGTACGTCGCCTCCGTCGACGAGCTGCTCAAGCACAAGGAAGCCGAGCTGCTCGAGATCTGATGCCGCCGACCCACAGCGCGGAGCCGGAGGGGCGGGCGGAGCGGTCGGGCCAAGGCCGGGCCGGCCGGGATCTGCGGGCGGCGATCGCCGTCGGGGTCGTCCTCGGTGGGATCGTCGTGGCGACCCTCTTCACCTACCGCGGCGGTTTCGTGATCGTCCTGGCCGTGACCGTGGCCGTCGGGATCACCGAGATCACGCGCTCGATGGCGCACGTCGACGCGCACCCGCCGCCCGTTCCGTTGCTGGTCGGCGGGATCGCGATGGTCGGCGCCGCCTGGTTCCGGGGGAGCGAGGCGCTGGTCATGGCCTTTCTCCTGACCTGTCTCGCCTGCCTGGTCTGGCGGCTGGGCCGGGGACCGGCCGGCTTCCTGCACGACACGTCGACGGCGATCCTGATCACGCTCTACGTGCCGTTCCTCGCCGGCTTCGCCGTGCTGCTCGCCGTACCGGAGGACGGCGCGCGCCGGGTCATCGTCTTCATGGCGACCGTGGTGTGCAGCGACGTCGGCGGCTACGCGGCGGGGGTGTTCTTCGGCCGGCACCCGATGGCGCCGACCGTCAGCCCGGCGAAATCCTGGGAGGGCTTCGCGGGCTCGGCACTGCTCTGCGTGATTGCGGGCTCCGTCTTCCTGACCCAGCTCTTCGACAAGGCGTGGTGGACCGGCGTGCTGTTCGGGCTCGCGGTCGCGGCGACCGCGACCCTCGGCGACCTCGGCGAGTCGATGCTCAAGCGCGACCTGCAGGTGAAGGACATGGGCACGATCCTGCCGGGCCACGGTGGCGTGATGGACCGGCTCGACTCGCTGCTTCCGGCCGCCGCGGTGTGCTACCTCCTGCTGGCCGCGTTCGTGCCCGTCTCGATGCACTGACCTTCGAGCGGATCGGCGAGCGAGACGCCGAGCCGCTGCGACAGCTCACGCTCGCCGCTGTCGGTGAGGTGCACCGCCCGCCCGGCCCGGGCCCGCCGCAGCCACCCGGACCGCAGCAACGCGTCGAGGAGGCCGGCCCCGAGCGCACCGGCGAGGTGGTGACGCTGCTCGCTCCAGTCGACGCAGTAGCGCAGCAACGGCCGTCGCCGGGGGCTCTCGAGCAGGGCGTCGAGGTCGACGCCGAGCGACTCGAGCACGATGCCCGCGCCCTCCCCGAGCCGGTAGTCGACGTCCCAGCCGGGGGAGGAGAGCCGGTCCCGATCCGCCGCCGCAGGAAGGTGCCGCCCGTCGTGGCCGACGATCGCGCCGCGCTCGATCAGGCCCGCCATCACCCCCACGCCGAGCCGTCCGGCCAGGTGGTCGTAGCAGGTCCGGGCCCGGCGTACCGCATGCGCCCGGGTGCCCTCCTTCAGCGAGCGCACCGGAGCGGGCGGGGCGATCCGGGCCAGCGCCTCCAGCGCCTCCCCGACCTCCGGTCCGGCCAGCCGGTAGTAGCGGTGCCGGCCCTGGGCGGTCACGGTGAGAATCCCCGCGTCGACCAGCTTGCCGAGATGGCCGCTGACCGTCGACGCGCTCACCCCCGCCTCCGCCGCGAGCACGCTCGCCGCGAGCGCCCGCCCGTCGCCGAGCGCGGCCAGCACCCGGGCCCGGGCCGGGTCCCCGATCAGCCCGGCGACCACCGCGAGGTCAGCGTCGGTGTCCATGCGTCGACCGTACGACGTCGACGCTTCGGTGCCGACCGAAGCGGCGGCCCGTGGGAGACTGGGCCGGTCATGACCGCACTCCCGCTCCTTGCCGACCCGCCCCGCCGCGGCCGGGCGCCGCAGCACCTCGCCGACCTGACCCCCGAAGACCGCCGGGCCGCGGTGGTCGCCGCCGGCGAGCCCGCCTTCCGCGCCCGACAGCTGTCGACCCACTATTTCTCCCGGCTGGCCGCCGACCCGGCCACGATGACCGACCTACCGGCCGGCAGCCGCGACCGGCTGGCCGGCCTGCTGCTGCCGCAACTGCTGCGCCCGGTGCGCGACATCAGTTGCGACGACGGTGCGACCCACAAGACCCTGTGGCGCTGCCACGACGGGACCCTGGTCGAGAGCGTGCTGATGCGTTACCCGAGCCGCATCACGATGTGCGTCTCCAGCCAGGCGGGCTGCGGCATGGGCTGCCCGTTCTGCGCCACCGGCCAGAACGGGCTGACCCGCAATCTCTCCACGGGCGAGATCGTCGAGCAGGTGCTCGCCGGCGCCCGCGCCCTCGCCGCGACGGGCGGTCCGCAGGGCACCGGGGTGACCAACGTCGTGTTCATGGGCATGGGCGAACCTCTCGCCAACTACGCCCGGGTGATCTCGGCGGTGCGCCGGCTCACCGATCCCACCCCGGACGGCTTCGGGCTGTCCCAGCGGTCGATCACGGTGTCCACCGTCGGTCTCGTGCCGGCCATGCGCCGGCTGCTCGACGAGCAGCTGCGGGTGACCCTCGCGGTTTCCCTGCACGCGCCGGACGACGAACTGCGCGACACGCTCGTGCCGGTGAACACCCGGTGGCCGATCGACGAGGTGCTCGACGCCGCATGGGCCTACGCCGACCGCACCGGCCGGCGGGTCTCGATCGAGTACGCCCTGATCCGTGAGGTCAACGACCAGCCGTGGCGGGCCGACGCGCTCGGCGAGTTGCTCGCCGGACGGCTCGCCCACGTCAACCTCATCCCGCTCAACCCGACGCCGGGGAGCGAGTGGGACGCTAGCCCGAAGCCGGTCGAGCGGGAGTTCGTGCGGCGGCTGCGCTCGCACGGGGTGCCGACGACCGTCCGCGACACCCGCGGCCGGGAGATCGCCGGCGCCTGCGGTCAGCTGGCCGGCGAGCAGGAGTAAGCCGGAGCGGTCAGCCGCGCCAGGAGTTCTTCCGCTGGTGGCGGTCGCGCAGCAGCATGAGCACCAGCAGCGCGGCCAGCGCGATCAGCCAGATCTGCGCGATGTGGCCCTCCTGGTTGCCGATGATCATGACCAGCAGGATCGCCGCGGAGATCCAGCCGGCGCCGCGGGCGAGGACGCCCATCTCCGCGTGCCAGCCCCAGTCCTCCGGCTTCTCGTGCGGCGCCTCCCGCACGGCCGGGGCACTCTCCGTGGCCTCGTGCCGCTCGACGTCGGTACGCCGCTGCTCGGCCAGGTCGCGCTCGTTGCTCGTCACTGCTCCTCCAGGCCACGCTCGGAAAACCGCCGCACATCCCATCATCTCAGGGCGGGCGATCCGGCACCGGGGCCACCCGCGAACCGGCTCTGATCAGGGGTCGGGGAACAGGTCGCGCACCGACGGCCCGGGCTGATCGCGCAGCGCCGGCGCCCCCTGTGGGGCGACGGCGTCCCAGATCCGCTGCGGCTGGTAGGGGTTGATCGGGCTGGGGAGCGCATCGGGGGCGAACCACCCGATCTCGGTCGCCTCGGCCGACGGCGTCTCGCGCCCGCCGACCACCCGGGCGAGGAAGACCAGCACCGGGTCGCCGTCCGGGGAGCGGTCGTAGACCCCGGTCAGCCGGTCCACCGTCACCTCGAGGCCCACCTCCTCGGTGGTCTCCCGGCAGGCCGCGCGCCACGGCGCCTCACCGGGCTCGACCCCGCCGCCGGGCAGGTTCCAGATCGGGGGAGCGTCCCGGCGCGCGAGCAGCACCCGGCCGGTCCCGTCGAGCACGACGACGTTGACCCCGAGCCGCATCGATGCAGTGTGCCCGACATTTCCGGCCAGCACCCGGAATGCGCCGGGCTCAACCGCCGGGCCCGGTCATCGGGCCCCGTTGTCGGCGCGGTCCCGGGGGCCGAGCACCGACAATGGAACAATGGGGACCGTGACGACACCGCGGGAGATCGTGCTGCTCGGGTCGACCGGCTCCATCGGCACCCAGGCGATCGACGTCATCGACCGCAACCCCGACCGGTTCCGCGTGGTCGGGCTGTCGGCCGGGGGCGGCCGGGTCGACGAACTCGCCCGCCAGGTCGTCGCGCTGGCGCCCGCAGATCGTCGGAGTCGCCGACGCGAGCGTGCTCGGCGATCTGCGCGACGCCGTGACCGCGCTCGCGGCCGAGCGGGGCCGGCCCGCTCCCGAATCCGTGCTGGTGGCCGGACCCGACGCCGCCACGCAGGTCGCGGCGCATCCCTGCGACGTGGTCCTCAACGGCATCACCGGATCGATCGGCCTCGCCCCGACCCTCGCCGCCCTCGACGCGGGCCACGTGCTCGCACTTGCCAACAAGGAGTCGCTGGTGGCCGGGGGCGCGCTGGTGCGGGCCCACGCCCGGCCGGGCCAGATCGTCCCGGTCGACTCCGAGCACTCCGCGCTGGCGCAGTGCCTGCGCTCCGGATCGGCCGCCGAGGTGCGAGCGGCTGGTGCTCACCGCGAGCGGCGGCCCGTTCCGCGGCCGGGCCCGAGCCGACCTGACCGACGTCACCGTCGCCGACGCGCTCGCCCACCCCACCTGGGACATGGGCCCGGTGGTGACCATCAACAGCGCCACGCTGGTCAACAAGGGCCTCGAGGTCATCGAGGCGCACGAACTGTTCGACCTCAGTTACGACCGCATCGCCGTCGTCGTACACCCGCAGTCGATCGTGCACTCGATGGTCGAGTACGTCGACGGGTCGACGATCGCCCAGGTCAGCCCGCCCGACATGCGGCTGCCGATCGCCGTCGCGCTGGGCTGGCCGGACCGGGTGGCCGACGCGGCACCGCCGATGGACTGGACCACGGCCGGGCGGTGGGAGTTCCTCCCGCTCGACGAGGACGCGTTCCCCGCCGTGCGGCTGGCCCGGCAGGCCGGAGCCGCCGGCGGACTCGCGACCGCGATCTTCAACGCCGCCAACGAGGAGGCGGTGGCGGCGTTCCTGTCCGGGCGGCTGTCCTTCACCGCGATCGTCGACACGGTCGAGCAGGTACTCGCCGACGCGCCGGCCTTCGGGAACCCCACCGCCGTCCCGGACGTCCTCCAGGCAGAGTCCTGGGCCCGGCACCGGGCCGGCCAGCTCACCAGCGCCGTCGACGCCGCCAGGCGTTCTCGCAGGCGCTCCACCGGGTCCTCGGAGGGATCGATGAACTTCACCGTGGGCGTGGTGCTGTTCGCCGTCGCTCTCGGCATGTCGGTCGCGATCCACGAGTTCGGCCACCTGCTCACCGCCAAGGCCTTCGGAATGAAGGCCGAGCGGTACTTCATCGGCTTCGGGCCCAAGATCTTCTCCTTCCGGCGCGGGGAGACCGAATACGGCCTGAAGGCCATCCCGGCCGGCGGCTTCGTCAAGATCGCCGGATTCACCCACCTCGAAGAGGTCGCCCCCGCCGACGAGCCGCGGGCGTTCTGGCGGTTCCCGGCCTGGAAGCGGCTGATCGTGCTCGCCGCCGGGTCGTTCACGCACTTCCTGATCGCCTTCGTGATCCTCTACTTCACCGCCATCGCCATCGGCCTGCCGACCAACCGCGCGATCGTCGGAGAGGTCAGCCGGTGCGTGCCCGCGACGGAGAAGAGCAACACGACCGTGACGCCGTGTCCGGCCGGCGTGACCAACGCTCCCGCCTACCTCGCCGGGCTGCACAAGGGCGACCGGATCGTCGCCCTCGACGGTGCACCGGTCAGCGGGTACGACGCGCTCGTGTCCAGGATCCGCGCGCGCCCGGGTCAAGAGGTGCAGCTGACCTACATCCGCGACGGCGTACAACGGACGACGAGCCTGCGGCTGGCCAGCGTGCAGCGTCCGCCGCAGGGCGGCGAGGCCAAGAACGCCGCCGGCCTGGCCACGGTCGGTGCGATCGGCATCGCCGGGGCGGCGACCGAGACCTACGGCCCGGGCGGCGCTTTCGCGGCGACCGCCCGCTTCGGCGGATCGGTGCTCGACGCCACCTTCGGCGCGATCGGCCGGTTCCCGGGCAAGGTGCCGAGCCTGGTCCGCGCCCTGGAGGGGCAGAAGCGTGACCCCAACGGCCCGGTCAGCGTCGTCGGGGCGTCCCGGATCGGCGGTCAGGCCGTCGCCGCGGGATCCTGGCTGTTGTTCCTGTTCCTGCTCGCGTCGTTCAACATCTTCATCGGCGTGTTCAACCTGTTCCCGCTGCTTCCGCTCGACGGCGGCCACATCGCCGTCCTGCTTTTCGAAAAGATCCGGGCCTGGTTCGCGAGGCTGCACGGCAGAGCCGACCCGGGGCGAGTAGACATGAACAAGTTGATGCCGGCCACGTTCGTCGTGATCCTGCTGTTCGGCGGGATCTCGGTGCTCACGATCATCGCCGATATCGTCAACCCGATAGCCAACCCGTTCCGACCATGAGAGCGAAGAGGAATCGATGACCGCCGTATCGCTGGGAATGCCGGAGGTTCCACCCGAGCCGCTGGCCGCCCGACGCTCCAGCCGCCAGATCGACGTCGGCGGCGTACTCGTCGGAGGAGACGCGCCGGTATCGGTGCAGTCGATGACGACGACGGTCACCGCCGACATCAACTCGACGCTGCAGCAGATCGCCGAGCTCACCGCATCCGGCTGCGAGATCGTGCGGGTCGCGGTGCCCAGTCAGGACGACGCGGACGCGCTCCCGGCCATCGCCACCAAGTCGCAGATCCCGGTGATCGCCGACATCCACTTCCAGCCGAAGTACGTCTTCGCGGCGATCGACGCGGGCTGCGCCGCGGTGCGGGTCAACCCCGGCAACATCAAGAAGTTCGACGACCAGGTCAAGCAGATCGCCCTGGCCGCGAAGGACCACGGCACACCCATCCGCATCGGCGTCAACGCCGGGAAGCCTGGACAAGCGGCTGCTCGAGAAGTACGGCAAGGCCACCCCCGAGGCCCTGGTGGAGTCGGCGCTGTGGGAGTGCTCGTTGTTCGAGGAGCACGGCTTCCGCGACATCAAGATCTCCGTCAAGCACCACAACCCGGTCACGATGATCCAGGCCTACCGTCAGCTGGCCGAGCAGTGCGACTACCCGCTGCACCTCGGCGTGACCGAGGCGGGGCCGACGTTCCAGGGCACGATCAAGTCGGCGACCGCCTTCGGGGCGCTGCTGGCCGAGGGGATCGGCGACACGATCCGGGTGTCGCTGTCCGCGCCGCCGGTCGAGGAGGTCAAGGTCGGCATCGGGATCCTCGAGTCGCTCGGGATGCGCCAGCGCGGGCTGGAGATCGTCTCCTGCCCGTCCTGCGGCCGCGCCCAGGTCGACGTCTACACCCTCGCCGACCGCGTCACGGCCGGCCTGGACGGGCTCTCCGTGCCGCTGCGCGTCGCCGTCATGGGCTGCGTGGTCAACGGTCCCGGCGAGGCCCGCGAGGCCGACCTCGGCGTGGCGTCGGGCAACGGCAAGGGGCAGATCTTCGTCCGGGGCGAGGTCATCAAGACCGTTCCGGAGTCCCAGATCGTCGAGACGCTGGTGGAGGAGGCCGCTCGGATGGCCGAGGAGATGGCCGACGCGGGTGTCGCGTCCGGTGATCCCCAGGTCAGCGTCTCGTAGCGCCGATCAGATGGCCGGTGCGGTAAGGACTCTCGGAGCGCGGGTCCTCGACGACACGGACGCCGCGGCGCTGCGCACGCTGCTCGCCGCCGACCCGGTGTCGCACTGCACCGTGGCCGCACGGGTGCACGCCGGCGGCCTTCGTTCGCACTCGCCGGCCGGCGAGATCTGGGGCTACGGCGCGCCCGAATTGGTCGGCGCCTGCTACTCGGGCGCCAACCTCGTCCCGGTCGGCTCCCGACCGCAGGCGCTGCGCGCCTTCGCCGACCGGGCCCGCCGCCTCGGCCGGCGCTGTTCCTCGATCGTCGGCCCGGCCGACGCCGTAGCGCCGTTGTGGGAGCAGTTGGAGCCGGATTGGGGACCCGCCCGCTCCGTCCGCCCCCGGCAGCCGCTGCTCGCCATCCGCGCGACGCCGCTGCTCGAGGCCGATCCGGCCGTGCGCAGAGTCCGTACCGACGAGCTCGACACGCTGATGCCGGCCTGCATCTCGATGTTCACCGAAGAGGTCGGCGTGTCGCCGGTCGGGCGGGACGGCGGCGCCTTCTACCGGGCGCGGGTCGCGGAGGTGGTCGCCGCCGGTCTCGCGTTCGCGCGAATCGTCGACGGGCGGGTCGTCTTCAAGGCCGAGGTCGGTGCGGTCTCCCCGGACGTCTGCCAGGTGCAAGGTGTGTGGGTCGACCCGGCGTACCGCGGTCGCGGTATCGGCACGGCCGGGATGGCGGCCGTGGTCGTCGCGGCGCTACGCGACATCGCCCCGGTGGTGAGCCTCTACGTCAACGACTTCAACCGGCCCGCCCGGTCCACCTACACGCGGGTCGGTTTCGAGCGGGTCGGGACATTCATGTCGGTGCTGTTCTGACCCGACGGTCTCCACGCGAAAAGCCCGTCGGAGCGTGCTGGCAGGATGAACGGGTGCGAAAACGCGTTCTCCCGGTGCTCGTCGTTGCCCTCCTGCTCGGAGCGCTCGCGGCCTGCACAGGGGGCGGTGACCCGGCGGCTCAGTCGGCGGCATCGGCGCGGTCGTTCCTCGACGCGTGGGCGAAAGGCGACGACGCCCGCGCCGGGGGGATGACCAGCGACGGCGCGCAGGCGACCGCGGCACTGCGGGCCGCGACGACGGGACTCGACGCGTCAGCCGTCTCCTTCACGACCGGTACGGCGACGGTCCAGGGATCGACGGCGAAGGTCCCGTTCACGGCGCACTGGACGATCCGCGGCGTCAGCCGCCCGTGGACCTACGCCGGCGAGCTTCCGCTGGCGAAGACGAAGTCGGGGAGCTGGCAGGTCGACTGGAGCCCGGCCGACATCCACCCGAAGCTGCGCAAGGATCAGACGCTGGTCGCCACCCGCAGCCTTCCCCCGCGGGCACCGATCCTCGACGGCCAGGGCCACCCGCTGTTCACCGCGGTGCCGGTCGTCGAGGTCGGTATCGAGCCGCGCACGGTCACCGATCTCCCGCACCTCGCCGACCTGCTCGCCCGCACCCTGCACGTCGACGCGGCCCAGATCGAGTCCGCGGTGAAGCAGGCGAAGCCGACCGCCTTCGTCTCGGTCATCACGCTGCGCCGCAGCGACTACCTCAAGGTGCGGCCACAGATCCACGACGTACCCGGCACCGTCTTCCACACCGGCGTCGAACAGCTCGCTCCGACGGCGCAGTTCGCCAAGCTGCTGCTGGGCCGGGTCGGGCCGGCGAGCGCCGAGGTCCTGAAAGCACTGGGGCCGGGTTACCTCGCCACCGACGACCTCGGGACGTCCGGGCTGCAGGCGGCCTACAACAAGCAGCTCGCCGGCAGCGCAGGGGCGAAGATCCAGGCGGTGTCCACCCACGGCGGCGACGTCGCACCCGGCAGCACCACGGTCAACCCGGACGCGACGACGATCGGCACTGTGCCGGCCAAGCCGGGTACGCCGGTGAAGTCGACGCTCGACGTCGGCGTACAGAACGCCGCCGACGCCGCGCTCGCCGCGGTCGGCAAGCACGCGTCGATCGTCGCGATCCGACCGTCGACCGGCGCGATCCTCGCCGTCGCCAACAGTCCGTCGACGACCTACGACATCGCGATGCAGGGGCAGTATCCCGCCGGCTCCACTTTCAAGATCATCACCGCGTCGTCGCTGCTCGAACACCACACCGTGGCCGCCGACGCCTCGGTGCCATGCCCGGGCCAGACGACCGTCTTCGGCAAGACGTTCCACAACGAGAACTCCTTCGACCTCGGCACCGTCTCGCTGCAGACCGCGTTCGCGCACTCGTGCAACACGAGCTTCACGATGCTGTCGCAGAAACTCGGCCAAGGGGACCTGCCGGCCACCGCGAAGCAGTTCGGGATCGGCGCCGGCTGGTCGCTTCCGGTCACCTCGTTCTCCGGCTCCCTGCCGGCGCCCCGCGACGACACGGAGCGGGCGGCCGACGCGATCGGTCAGGGCCGGGTCCTGGTCAGCCCGTTCGCGATGGCTTTGGTCGCGGCGACGACCGCGCACGGGTCGACGCCCGCGCCCGCCCTGGTCACCGGTCGGGGCGACACCCCGGCGCACCGGCCGACGGTGCCGCCGGCCGCCGTACTCGCCCAGCTGAAGCCCTTCATGCGGGCGGTCGTCACGGCCGGCACCGCGACCGGGGTCGACGGGGTGCCCGGCGGCCCGGTCTACGGCAAGACCGGCACCGCCGAGTACGGCACGGCCAAACCGCCGCACTCCCATGCCTGGTTCGTCGGCTACCAGGGCGATCTGGCCTTCGCGGTCTTCGTCGAAGGCGGGGAGTCGAGCAGCACCACCGCGGTGCCGATCGCCAACACGTTCCTTCGCGCATTGCACTGACCGGCCGGACGACGAGAGGAGAGAGCGCCGCGATGACCGTGGACGCGGTGATCTTCGACTGGGGCGGGACGCTCACGCCGTGGCACGACCTGGATCTGCTCGGCTCCTGGCGTGCCTACGCCGAGGTCTACGACCCGGAGCGCGCCGACGAGCTGGCCGAGACGCTCCTCGCGGGAGAGGAGGAGGCGTGGACCCGGGCCCGCGAGGAACTGGCCAGCGGGACCCTGGACGACCTCTTCCGCGGCGCCGGGGTCGAGCCGTCGGGCCCGCGCCATGCCGAGGCGCTGGCGGCCTACCTGCAGTTCTGGGAGCCGCACACGCTGGTCGACCCGGACGTGCCGGCCCTGCTCGCCCGGCTGCGGGCGGCCGGCGTCGGCGTCGGGGTGCTCTCCAACACGCTGTGGCCCCGGTCCCACCACGAGGACGTCTTCCGGCGCGACGGCGTCCTCGACCTGATCGACGGCGCCGTCTACTCCAGCGAGATCGCGTGGACCAAGCCGCACCCGAACGCCTTCCGGGCGGCCCTCGAGGCGGTCGGCGGGCCGGACCCGGGCCGCACGGTCTTCGTCGGTGACCGGCTGTGGGACGACGTCCACGGTGCGCAGCAGGTGGGGATGCGGACCATCCACGTGCCGCACAGCCGAATTCCGGCACATCAGCACGGACCGGTCACCGGGCACCCGGACGCCACGGTGCAGCGCCTGGCCGACGTCCTCCCGGTGGTGCTCGGGTGGAGCGACACCCCCACAATGTGACCTTCCCGTGACTGCCGCATGGCGCGTCGTACCGTTCCCATGTGATTCGATCAGGGGCGGCGGTCGTCCGGCCGGCCGTGGAGGACGGGAGCACGACGATGCGTCAACGTCGACGTATGGCGCAGGGCCTCACCCTGCTCGCCGCCGTGGCACTGATCGCCACCGCCTGTGGGAGCAGCAATAGCAGCGGTGGCAGCAGTAGTGGCGGCACCGGCAAGCCGATCGTGGTCGGCACCACCGACAAGGTGGTGTCCTTCGACCCGGCGGGCTCCTACGACCAGGGGTCGTGGACGCCGATGTACAGCATGTACCAGACGCTGCTGTTCTTCCCGCCGGGAAGCACGAAGGCAACGCCTGACGCGGCGAAATCGTGCGCGTTCACCAACACGACCACCTACGTCTGCACGATGCGGTCCGGCCAGAAGTTCTGGAACGGCGACCCGGTGACGGCCAAGGACGTCGTCTACTCCTTCACCCGCAACCTGAAGATCAAGGCTCCGAACGGTGCCTCCAGCCTGCTCGACGCGGTCAAGAGCGTGACCACGCAGGGCAGTGACAAGGTCGTCTTCGTTCTCAAGCAGCCGTTCGCCCTTTTCCCCGACATCCTCGGCGACCCGAGCAACGCGATCGTCGACCCGAAGGTGTTCCCCCCGACCAAGCTGGTCGCCAACGACAAGATCGTCGGCTCGGGACCGTATGAGATGTCGAAGTACCAGGACGGTCAGCAGCTCGTCCTCAAGCCCAACCCGCACTACGCCGGCACCGTGAAACTGCACAACAGCGGCGTCATCGTCCGTTACTACACCCAGGCCTCGGCGTTGAAGCTGGCGATCGAGGGCGGCGACGCCGACGTCGCCTACCGGACGTTCAGCCCCACCGACATCGCCTCGCTGCGCGGAGAAGGCAGCCGCGGCGTCCAGGTCGTCGAGGGCCAGGGCGCGGAGATCCAGTACTTCGTGTTCAACCAGAAGATCATGCCGGGCGGGACGGCCGCGCAGAAGCTCGCGATCCGTAAGGCGGTGGCGTTCACCATCGACCGACCGGCCATCGCCAAGAGCGACTACAACAACACCGTCACCCCGCTCTACTCGATGATCCCGGCCGGTCTGCTCGGTCACACCGAGTCGTTCAAGCAGGTCTACGGCGACGCGCCCAACACGGCCAAGGCGAAGTCGACGCTGTCCGCGGCGGGGGTGAAGACTCCGGTCAGCCTCGACCTGTGGTGGACCCCGAGCCACTACGGCGAGACCTCGGCCGACATGTACACCACGATCAAGCGGCAGCTCGAAGCCACCGGGTTGTTCAAGATCAACCTGCATTCGGCCGAGTGGGACCAGTACAGCGGGGCCTACCCGACCGACCAGTACCCGGCCTTCCAGCTGGGCTGGTTCCCGGACTACCCCGATTCCGACGACTACGCGGCGCCGTTCTACGGCACGTCGCCGCTGTCCTTCCTCAACGACCACTTCAGCAACCCGCAGGTCGATACGGCGATCGCCGCCGAGCGCAAGTCGACCGATACGTCGGCGCGGGCTAAGTCCTTCCAGCAGATCCAGCTCATCGGGGCTCAGCAGGCTCCGATCATCCCCATCTGGCAGGGCAAGGAGATCGCGGTGCAGCGCAAGGGCGTGACCGGGGTCGCGAGCACCCTCGACCCCTCCTACACGTTCCGCTACTGGCTGATTGGCAAGTCCTGAGCACCTTCTCGTACTGTGTCGTGGCGGCGACGACGCCGGCGCGGTAAAGAAGGCAGGGAATGGCCAAGAAGAACAGCGGTTCGCTCCGCTCGTACCTGTTGGTGCGGCTGGTCCTCGTCCTGCCGATGGTGCTCATCCTGCTGACGTTCGTCTTCCTGCTGATGCGGGTGGCGCCGGGTGACCCGATCCAGGCGGCGCTGGGCGGCAAGCTCTCCCCGGCGCAGCTCGCCGCCCGGCGGGCCGCAGCGGGCTACGACAAGCCGCTCATCGTGCAGTACTGGGAATACCTCAGACAGGTCGTCACCGGAAACTTCGGTACGACGATCACCGACCACCGGCCGGTCATCGACGTCGTGAAGACCAACGGCGCCGCGACCCTGGAGCTGACCGTCGGCGCGCTGATCGTCGCGATCGTCGTCGGTGTCACGGTCGGACTGCTGTGCGGCCGCTACCGCGACACCTGGTTCGACGTCTCCGGCCGCACGTTCGGCGTGGTGATCTACGCGGCGCCGGTCTTCCTCACCGGCCTGCTCGCGCAGCTCATCTTCGGCAAGGACCTCGGCTGGTTACCCACCTCCGGGCAGGCGAGCCCATTGACGCAGGCGTTCCTGCAGACGCACACCAACTTCTTGCTCATCGACACGATCATCGACGGCAACAGCGCCGCCTTCTGGGACGTGCTCAAACACCTGATCCTGCCGGCGACGACGCTCGGTCTGCTGCTGTCCGGGGTCTTCATCCGGCTGGTCCGCGTCAACGTCATCCAGACGCTGCGCCACGACTACATCGAGGCCGCGCGGGCCCGCGGGATCAACGAGCCGCGGGTCGTCTTCCGGCACGCGTTCCGCAACGCGCTGGTGCCCGTGATCACGGTGATGGGGCTGCAGGCGGCGCTCCTGCTGTCCGGGGCGGTGCTCACCGAGGAGACGTTCAACTGGCCGGGAATCGGCCACGCCCTCATCGACTATCTCAACAACCGTGACTACATCGCGGTCCAGGGAATCATCACCGTCTTCGCGTTGGCGGTCGTCGTGATCAGCCTGCTCATCGACTTCATCAACGCCTGGGCCGATCCGAGGATGCGTTACTAGTGACCGCCAACATCGGTTCCACGCCGACCACCGCGGCGCCCCCGCCCACCAACGGCCGGACCAGCCGGGGACCGCTCGGCAGCGCCCACCGGATGTTCGCACCGGTGCGGGCCGCGCGCGGGATGCCCCGGTGGCTGCTGTGGATCGGCGTCGCGATCACGATGTTCTTCGTCGTACTCGCGGTCTTCGCGCCGTGGATCTCGCCGTACGGATTCGCCCAGTACCAGAGCAACGGCAAGCCGTTCCCGAAGCTGGCACCGCCGTCGAGTGCGCACTGGTTCGGCACCAACGTCATGCAGACCGACGTCTTCGCCCAGGTCGTCTACGGTTCGCGCACCGAACTCGAGGTCGTGCTGCTGGCCGTCGCACTCGCCCTGTGCATCGGCGTTCCGCTGGGGCTGTTGTCCGGCTGGGTCGGCGGCGGGTTCGACCGGGTCGCGGTGCTCTTCATGGATGCGCTGTTCGCGTTTCCCTATCTGCTGCTGGCGATCGTCATCTCGTTCCTGCTGTCCAACTCGCCGCTCGGCGGCGGCATCATCACCGCGGCGGTGGCGATCACGGCGGTGTACGTCCCGCAGTACTTCCGCGTCGTACGCAACAGCGTGCTGTCGGTGCGGGAGGAGCCCTACGTCGAGGCCGCGCGGGCGCTCGGTGCCCGCTCGTCCTCGATCGTGATGCGCTACATCTTCGCCAACGTGATCCAGACCGTCCCGGTCATCGCCACCCTCAACGCCGCCGACGCGATCCTGACCCTTGCCGGGCTGGGCTTCCTCGGCTACGGCATCGACCCCACGGTCGCGGCCGAGTGGGGCTACGACGTGCAGCGCGCCATCCCCGACGTCGGCGCCGGGATCTGGTGGACGGCGGTCTTCCCCGGATGCGCGATCGTGCTGCTGGTGATCGGGCTGACCCTGGTCGGCGAGGGGCTCAACGACGTCGATCAACCCGGTGCTGCGCCAGCGGGTCTTCACCCGCGTCGACCTTCCGGTGGCGACCCTCGACGACGCCGAGCCCATCGAGGATCCCGAAGCAGAAGAACGGCTGCGGCAGTGACCGGCCCGACGTCCGGTGCACCCGGCGCGACGCTCTCCGTCCGCGACCTGCGGGTCTATTACGGCACCGACCGGGGTGCGGTCCGCGCCGTCGACGGAGTGAGCTTCGACGTCCAGCCGGGGGAGGTGCTCGGCGTCGTCGGCGAGTCCGGCTGCGGGAAGTCCAGCCTCGGCCGCGGTCTCATCGGGCTGCTGCCGCGGGGCGCGAAGGCCGGGGGACACGTGCTGTTCGAGGGGCAGGACCTCGTCGGCATGTCCGACCACGACCTGCGCGGACTGCGCGGCCCGCAGCTCGGCCTGATCTTCCAGGAGCCGATGACCCGGCTCAACCCGCTGATGCGGGTGTCGGGTCACTTCCTCGAGGTGCTCCGTACCCATGAAAAGGGCCTGTCCAAGGCCGAGATGCGGCGCCGGTCGCTGGACACCCTCGCCGCGATGGGGATCCCGCCGACCCGGTTCGAGGAATACCCGCACGAGTTCTCCGGCGGGATGCGGCAGCGCATCATGATCGCGCTGGCGCTGGTGCTGCGGCCGAAGTTCCTGGTGGCCGACGAACCCACGACCGCCCTCGACGTGCTGGTCGAGGCGCAGATCCTCGGGATCCTCGCCGACCTCAAGCGCAACTTCGACACCGCGCTACTGCTGATCACGCACAACCTCGGCATCGTCGCGGAGGCCTGCGACCGGGTCGCGGTGATGTACGCCGGCCGGCTGGCCGAGGTCGGCGACGCCCGCGAGGTGTTCAGCGACCCGTCACACCCCTACACCCGCGAACTGCTCGCCTCGACCATCTCGTTGTCGACCACCGCCCTGCACCACATCGCCGGCGCCCCACCGGATCTCGCCGACCCGCCCAGCGGATGCCGGTTCCATCCCCGCTGCCCCGACGGCATGCGGATCTGCCCGCAGCGCGACCCGGTCGACCTCGAGATCGCCGCCGGCCACCGGGTGGCCTGCTGGCTGCACGGCCCGGACGACCAGATCACCGGCGACGACCGGGAGCCGTTGGAGCGGGAGGTGATCTCGGTTGCCGACGAAGCCTGAGCCCGGCACCGCGACGGCCGCCGCGACCGACGCACCCGACCTGGTCGACGTCCGCGACCTGCAGGTCCACTTCGCGCTGCGCGGCGGATTCCTCTCCCGGCTGGTCGGCCGGGAGGAGGGGTCGGTCAAGGCCGTCGACGGAGTGAACTTCACCCTGCGCCGCGGGGAGGTGCTCGGCCTGGTCGGCGAGTCCGGCAGCGGCAAGACGACGCTCGGCCGGGCCCTGCTGCATCTCGTCCCGGCGACCGGCGGCAGCGTCGTCCTCGACGGGCGCGACGTCGCCGGTCTGTCCGAACGCGAGTTCCGGCCGCTGCGGCGGCGGTTGCAGATGATCTTCCAGGATCCGAATGCGGCGTTGAACCCGGCGATGGACATCGGTACGGCGGTCGGTCACCCGTTGCGGATCCACGGGCTGGCCAAGGACCGCCGGGAGATCGACCGCCGGGTCCGGGATGCCCTCGAGCGGGTCGGGCTCAGCCCGGTCGACCGGTTCATCGGGAAGTACCCCGGCGATCTGTCCGGCGGGCAGAAGCAACGCGCCGTCATCGCCCGGGCGATCATCCTCGACCCGCAACTCCTCGTCGCCGACGAGCCGGTGTCGATGCTCGACATGAGCGTGCGGTCGAAGATCCTCGAGTTGATGATCGGCCTGAAGAACGACCTCGACCTGACCTACCTCTACATCACCCACGACCTCGCCACGGCGAAGTTCTTCTGCGACCGGATCGCGATCATGTACCTCGGCCGGATCGTCGAGATCGGGCCGGCCGACCAGATCTACGCCGACCCCAAGCACCCCTACACCCGGGCCCTGCTGCGCGCGATTCCCGAGCCGGACCCCACCCGGATGGTGCCGCGCGACCTGCCCCGCGGCGAGGTGCCCGACGCGATCTCGCCGCCGCTGGGCTGTTCGTTTCATCCCCGCTGCCCGGTCGCGTTCGACCGGTGCGGCTGGGAGACCCGCGACCTGCGGACCATGCTGGAGAACCGCTGGACCGAGCTCGGCGAGAAGGCCTTCGACGACGAGCGGCCGGTCATCGGAGATCTCGACGTCCTCGACGTACCCGGTCACACCGCGCGCCTGGCCGCCGGTTCCGGGCGTAGCGGGCGCGACGTCGCCGAACTGCTGGACCGGATCCAGGCGGAGTCCCCGGACGACCCGTTCTGGAAGGGCGTTCTCGACCGGTCGGTCGACGACGCCGGCGTGACCATCACCTTCCACGACGGCGTCGACCCGATTCTCACCCCGGCCGACCGGGCCGAGGTGGCCTGCCTGCTCTACCCCGGCTCCGACGCCCCACCCGCCTGACCCCGCCCTCCTTCTCCATGATCAAGAGGGGATTCCGGTACGAAACGCCGTACGAATCCGCTCTTGATCATGGTCGTTGGCGAACTGGTCACATGCCGGGGAAGGGCTGGCTGGCCGGCGACGTACCGGCCCGAACCCGCCAGCGGGTGGCCTGCACGGCGGCCGCCGAGAGCGCCCCGGCGGCGGTACGACGCAACGCCCGGTCCACCGTCGTCCCCAGCAGGTAGCGCCATGCCGCCGCCGCACCGTCCTCCAGGTGCACGGCGAGGCGGAGGGCGGATGCTTGGTCGGTGACGGGGAACGGCAGCTGGTACGCCGGCTGCGGCGAGACCGGCTCGGCGCGCCGGGCGCGGATCGCCGCCGCCGCGACCGACTGGAGGTCGACGTGCGCGGCCTGCGCGGTCCGCACCGTCGGTTGCAGCGCGGCGGGCACCTTGCCGCCGACGAGGTCGTAGCCCCAGTCGACGGCGTACTCGGCCGCCAGCGCGCCCTGCAGTGCGTCGACCTCGCGGCGGGTCACGAGGTCGTGCCGTCGGAGGAGCCGAGGATGACGCCGTGGCTGGCCTCGCTCGCGGCGATGCTGCCGAGCAGCGCCGCCCGGTCCGCGACGGCCGCCAGGCAGGAGCGGGTCCGGGCCGCGTACGCCGACTGCTCGGCGGTCCGTAGCGCGGCCAGGGCGGCGGCCGGATCGGTCGGGACCGGCGAGGCGGTGGGGGCCGGCGGAGTCGGTGACGCACTCGTCCGGCGGTGGCCGCCCGCCGGGGTGAGCACCCGGCGGAGCGCCGTGACGTGGGCAGAGTGGTCGGCACGGATCGGCCGGAGCCGGCCGGCGAGCGTCGGATGCGCCCGCAGGGTCGCGTCGTACGCCGCGAGCAGGACCTGCTCGTTCGCCAGGTCGGCGAGCTGGGGATCCGGTCCGGTCGGCGTCGGAGTGGGTCGCGGCCGCATGGCAGGGGTGCTCGTGCACCCGGCGACCAACGCCAGTCCGACCGTGCCGAGCGCGGCGCCCAGCAGTTCGCGGCGGCGTACGGCGGGCCGCGCCACCGGTGCGTGCGGGGTCCCGGGGAACCGGCTGAGGGTCGGCATCGTCGGCCAGTGTTCCAGACGCCTACTGCACGCTGACCTGGATCGTGTGCCAACCGGTCGCCCCGTTGGGCACCGGATCGGCCACCGCAGAAGTCTGCGTGACGCCCTCGTCGTCGGTGGCCCGGACCGCGAGGGTGTGCTGGCCGGACGTGGCGTCCCACCGCCACACCCATTGCCGCCAGGTGTCGGCCGACGGCTCCACCGCGAGCGTCGCCTCGTGCCAGGGTCCGTCGTCGACCCGCACCTCGACCTTGCGGATTCCCCGGTGCTGGGCCCAGGCGATCCCGGCGATCGGGACCCGGCCCCGGGTGAGGGACGCACCCGACTGCGGTGTGTCGATCCGCGACTCCGTCTTGATCGGCGCCTGCTGCGACCACCCGCGCTGCACCCAGTAGGAGTCGAAGGCTGCGAAGGTCGTCAACTCCAGGTCGACCAGCCACTTGGTGGCCGACACGTAGCCGTAGAGCCCCGGGACGACCATCCGCACCGGAAACCCGTGCTCGACCGGGAGGGGGACGCCGTTCATCCCGATCGCGAGCATCGCGTCCCGGCCGTCCATCACGACGCTGGTCGGGGTACCGCTGGTCCATCCGTCGACCGACCGGCTCGCGATCTGCTGCGCTCCCGGGCGCACCTTCGCCTCGCGCAGCAGGTCGGCAAGAGGGGCACCGAGGAAGGTCGCCGTACTCACGTAGGGACCGCCGACCTCGTTGGACACACAGGTGAGCGTGATGTCGCGCTCGATCAGCTTGCGGGCGGCGAGGTCGCGGAAGGACAGGGTCATGGGGTTGTCGACCATCCCGTGGATCCGCAGCCGCCAGGTGTCGGCGACGACCTGGGGTACGACGAGTGCCGTGTCGACCCGGTAGAACGCGGCGTTGGTGGTGAGGAACGGCGACAGCCCGGGGACGTCGAGCGAGGCACCGGCCGGCAGCGGCCGGACCGGGCTGGCCGGCTTCGGCAGCCGGATCTTGCTCCGGGAGGCCAGCGCCTGGTAGTGGGTGCGTTCCAGGAATCGGCCGCCGACGCCGGCGATCACCGCCGCTGCCGCGGTGATTCCGCCGGCGATCAGGACCCGACGGCGGTCGAGGTGGCCGTGGTCGATCGCGCCGGTGACCGGGTCCGCCGGCGCGGGGATCTGGTCGAGCCGGTTGAGCAGCATCATCAGGACCGCGGTCGCAGCGATCCCGGCGAGCAGCGACGGGGCGGCGTCGAGGGGATGGATCGACGACCCGGTGATTGCCGCGACCGCCGCGACCGCCCCCAGTGCCAGGGTGGCCAACGCGGCGGCCGTGCGGTACCTGAGCCCGATCACTCCGATGATCATGGCGGCGATCGCCAGCACGACGACGATGCCGGCGACGAGGACCGGCTTGTCGCCGCTGCCGAAGTTGCGGATCGCGAAGTCCTTGACGCTCTGCGGGGACGCCGCGATGGCGGCGTTCCCGACCGCGATCACCGGCGAGGCCTCCGGGCGGATCAGCGCGGCAGCGAGTTCGGCGATCCCGAGACCGAAGGCCGCGGCGACCAGGCCGCACAGCGCCGCGCCCAGGGCCCTCGACCGCGTCCGCTTCGTCGTCGACGGTGACCTGGCCGTCTCGTCCACCTCCGGGCTCGTGCCGCCGGTCGCGGCACACGCGTGTCGGCCGGTCACGAAGACATGGCTCCACCGGCTACCCTCAGTATCACGGACGGCTGCGCCGAGCGGTTCGGTCCGAATTACCGCGCCCGCTCGCCCGGCGCCTGCCGTCCGCCGCGGCCCAGCCGCACCGCTGTCACCGCCGTCACGTCAGGGAGGCACCGATGAGTCCCGGGTCACCGCGGCGGGAGCATCTGGCCACCCTGATCGAGCCGGTGGTCGCCGCGTCGGGCTACGAGCTCGAAGAGGTCAAGGTCAGCCCCGCCGGCCGGCGCAGCCTCGTCCGCGTCGTGGTCGACGGCGACGAGGGCGTCGGTCTCGACGACGTCGCCGACGTCAGCCGGGCGATCTCCTCGGTGCTCGACGAGAACGACGGCATCATGGGCCAGGCGCCCTACGTCCTCGAGGTCACCTCGCCCGGCGTCGACCGGCCACTGACCACGCCCCGTCACTGGCGACGCGCGGTCGGCCGGCTCGTGCAGATCCCACTTGACGGGGCTGACACGGTGGGTCGGGTGGTCTCGGCCGATGACGCCGGCGTGACCCTCGAGCAGGACGGTGATCGGCGCGCCTATCCCTACGACAAGGTGCGAGACGCCCGGGTGCAGGTCGAATTCAACCGTCCGGAAGGGGGTGGGTCGTGAACATCGACATCACCGCACTGCGGGCCATCGAGCGCGAGAAGGAGATCTCCTTCGACACGGTCATCGAGGCGATCGAGACCGCGCTGTTGACCGCATACCGTCACACCCAGCATGAGCAGGCCCAGGCGCACGCCCGGGTGGAGGTCGACCGCACCACGGGCGCGGTGACGGTCTGGGCTCAGGAGATGGCCGAGGACGGCACGGTGGCGCGGGAGTTCGACGACACACCGTCGGACTTCGGCCGGATCGCGGCCATGACGGCCAAGCAGGTCATCCTGCAGCGGCTGCGCGACGCCGAGAACGAAATGACGTTCGGTGAATACGCCGGCCGCGAGGGCGACGTGGTCTCCGGGGTCGTGCAGCAGCACGGCAGCCGCGGGGAACGCGGGATGGTGCTGGTCAGCCTCGGCAAGATCGAGGCCACGATGCCGCCGGCCGAGCAGGTGCCCGGCGAGAACTACGAGCACGGGCTCCGGTTGAAGGCCTACGTGCTGTCGGTGGCCAAGGGATTCCGGGGTCCGCAGATCGCCGTGAGCCGGACCCACCCCAACCTCGTCCGGGGGTTGTTCGCTCTCGAGGTGCCCGAGATCGCGGACGGGTCCGTCGAGATCGTCGCGGTGGCCCGCGAGGCCGGGCACCGGTCGAAGATCGCCGTCCGGGCGACCGTGCCGGGGGTCAACCCGAAGGGCGCGTGCATCGGCCCGATGGGCTCCCGGGTCCGCAACGTGATGTCGGAACTGCACGGCGAGAAGATCGACATCGTGGATTATTCCGACGATCCCGCGCGTTTCGTGGGGAGTGCTTTGTCGCCGGCCAACGTGCTGGCGGTCGAGGTGGTGGATCCCGAAGCGCGTGCCGCCCGGGTGACGGTGCCCGACTTCCAGCTCTCGCTGGCGATCGGCAAGGAGGGGCAAAATGCCCGACTTGCCGCGCGGCTGACCGGGTGGCGGATCGACATCCATGGCGACGCGCCAGACCCGGCACCCGACGCCGCACCGGCGGCGGGCGCAGCCTCGGTCGAGCACGATCCGGCGGCACCGCGCTAGACTGTGGAACGGTCCGTCGGGCGCCAACGGGATTCGGCGCGGGTGAAGACCGGTCCGGTCCGCACCTGTGTCGGTTGCCGAATGCGTGCGGCGGTGTCCGAACTGCTTCGTGTCGTGGCGGTGGGGGGTGTTCTCGTCCCCGACCCGCGTCGACGGATGTCGGGGCGAGGTGCCTCCGTGCACCCCGACGTGACGTGCTTCGACCTCGCCGTGCGGCGGCGGGCGTTCACCCGCGCGATGCGTGTCGCGGGCGAACTCGACCCGACCGCTGCGCGCGACTACGTCGAGCGGATGGTGGGTACGGCGAGCGGCAGGGCAGGACAGCAATAAGGAAAGACAGCAGTGCAGCACCAGTGGTCACCGACCGGGTGACCATTCCCGACGAGAGTAGGTCGTTCCGGATGAACCGGCCATGAAACGTCAGCGATGAGTGCTTTTCCCCGGTAGCGAACGAGGTCGTGCGGCGCCCCGCCGGCCTCGAGACGAGGAGTCCAGTGGCAGGCAAGGCCCGCGTACATGAGCTCGCGAAAGAGCTCGGCGTAGAGAGCAAAGTGGTGCTCGCCAGGCTGAAGGAGCTTGGTGAGTTCGTGAAGAGCGCGTCATCGACGGTGGAGCCGCCCGTCGCGCGCCGGTTGCGGGAGACCTTCCCGCACCCGGAGACGCCCCCGGCGGCCAAGGCGAAGGCGAGTGCGCCCGCTCCGAAGCCGGCGGCGACGCCGGCGCCCCCGCGCAAGCCGGCGGTGTCGCCGCCCGTCCCGAGCCCGGCACAGGCGGCCGACACGGTCAGCCCGCCGGCTGCCGCCGACCCGGCCCCGGCACCGAGTGCCGGTCCGGCGCCGACCGAGGCGCCCCGCCCGCCGCAGCCTTCGCCCGGGATGACCCCGCGGCCCGGGCCGCGGCCCGGCAACAACCCCTTCGGTGTGGGCAGTACCCCGAACCTGCCCCCGCGTCCGGCTCCCCGGCCGGGCGGCAGCGCACCCCGTCCGAACGCCCCGCGGGCCGGCGGCCCGCGTCCGGCGCCGGGTGGTTCGCGCCCGCATCCGGGGATGATGCCGCAGCGCCCCGCGCCGGCACCTCGACCCGGTGGTGGTCGGGGCGGTCCCGGCGGCGGTTTCCGCGGTGGTCCCGGCGGCCCAGGTGGGGCCGGCGGCGGCCGCGGTGGCGGTGGCGGCGGCGGTGGCGGTGGCTACCGCGGCGGCCCGAGCAGCCCGGGTGGACCCGGCGGCCCGGGTGGACCCGGCGGTGGCGGTCGCGGTGGCGGCCCGCCGCTGCGTGGCCGGCCCGGTGGTGGCCGCGGTCGCGGTGGCACGGCCGGTGCCTTCGGTCGTCCCGGCGGACGTGGTCCGGTCCGGGGGCGCAAGAGCAAGAAGCAGCGGCGCCAGGAGTTCGACAACATGCAGGCGCCGTCGATCGGCGGCGTGCAGGTGCCCCGCGGCGACGGCGGTGTCGTCCGGCTGCCTCGGGGAGCGTCGCTCACCGATTTCGCCGAACGCATCGACGCCAACCCCGCGGCCCTGGTCACGGTGATGTTCCATCTCGGCGAGATGGTGACCGCGACCCAGTCGGTCAACGACGAGACCCTGCAGCTGCTCGGTGCCGAGCTGAACTACACCATCCAGGTGGTCAGCCCGGAGGACGAGGACCGCGAGCTGCTCGAGGACTTCGACCTCACCTACGGCGAGGACGAGGGCGATGACGGGGCGATGCAGGCCCGGCCGCCGGTCGTCACCGTCATGGGCCACGTCGACCACGGAAAGACCAAGCTGCTGGACGCGATCCGGCAGACCCACGTGGCCGACCGCGAGGCCGGCGGCATCACCCAGCACATCGGTGCCTACCAGGTGGCGACGGCGTTGGAGGGTCAGGAACGTCTGATCACCTTCATCGACACCCCGGGTCACGAGGCGTTCACCGCGATGCGGGCCCGTGGCGCGCAGTCCACGGACATCGTGGTGCTCGTCGTCGCGGCCGACGACGGCGTCATGCCCCAGACGATCGAGGCGCTCAACCACGCCCAGGCGGCCGAGGTGCCGATCGTGGTCGCGGTGAACAAGGTCGACAAGGAGGGCGCCAACCCGGCGAAGATCCGCCAGCAGCTCACCGAATACGGCCTGGTCGCCGAGGAGTACGGCGGCGAGACCATGTTCGTCGACGTGTCGGCCAAGCAGGAGCTCGGGATCGACTCGTTGCTCGAGGCGATCCTGCTGACCGCTGATGCGTCCCTGGACCTGCGGGCCAACCCGGACCAGGACGCGCAGGGTGTGGCGATCGAAGCCCACCTCGACCGTGGCCGCGGTGCGGTGGCGACGCTGCTGGTGCAGCGCGGCACCCTGCACGTCGGTGACTCGGTGGTCGCCGGCGACGCCTTCGGGCGGGTGCGGGCGATGCTCGACGACAAGGGCGACCCGGTCCAGGAGGCACTGCCCTCCCGGCCCGTGCAGGTGCTCGGGTTCACCTCGGTGCCCGGTGCCGGCGACTCGTTCCTGGTCGTCGACGAGGACCGGGTGGCCCGGCAGATCGCCGAGCGGCGGTCCGCCCGGGAGCGCAACGCGCAGCTGGCGGCCAACCGCCGGCGGGTGTCGCTCGACGACCTCGAGCGGGCGTTGAAGCAGGGCGCCGTACAGGAGCTGAACCTCATCCTCAAGGGTGACGGCTCGGGTTCGGTGGAGGCCCTGGAAGACGCGCTGCTCAAGATCGACGTGAGCGAGGACGAGGTCCAACTCCGGATCATCGGACGGGGCGTCGGCGCGATCACGGAGAACGACGTCAACCTGGCGATCGCCTCCGATGCGGTCATCATCGGCTTCAACGTCCGGCCCGAGGGCAAGGCGCGGGAGGCGGCCGACCGCGAGGGCGTCGACGTGCGCTACTACTCGGTCATCTACCAGGCGATCGACGAGGTCGAGGCCGCACTCAAGGGCATGCTCAAGCCCGAGTACGAGGAGGCCCAGCTCGGAACCGCCGAGGTCCGGGAGGTCTTCCGGGTCCCGCGGGCCGGCAACGTCGCCGGTTCCCTGGTCCGCTCCGGCGAGATCAGGCGCAACAGCAAGGCGCGTCTGGTCCGGGACGGCACCGTCGTCGCGGACAACCTCACGGTCGACTCGCTCAAGCGGTTCAAGGACGACGCGACCGAGGTCCGCGAAGGTTACGAGTGCGGTATCGGTCTCGGGTCGTACAACGACATCAAGGTCGGCGACATCATCGAGACCTTCGAGCTGCGCGAGAAGCCGCGCACCTAGCAGTGACTGGACGGTGCTGTGTTTACCGGGACGCTGGTCGCGGACCTGCTGCTCGGTGATGTGCACTCGCTGAAAGGCAAGCGCAGCATCGTCCGACCCTTGCTCGCCGAACTTCGGCGGCGGTTCTCCGTAGCCGTCGCCGAAGTCGGCGAGCTCGATCTGCACCGACGCGCCGTCGTCGGAGTTGCCGTGGTCGCCGCGGACGCCGAGCATGTGCGAGACGTCCTCGACGGCTGCGAGCGGCTCGTGGCCGGGCGTCCGGAAGTGGAGGTGCTGTCGGTCCATCGGCGACTGCTGGCCGATGGCGACTAGGTGGAGTCCATCGGCGGGTTGCGGCCGATGGCGACTGATGTGGCGCGCACAGTGCGTGGCGACGACGGAAGGAGTGACCGACATGGTTGATCACCAGCGGGCCCGGAGGCTTGCCGTCCGGATCCGGGAGATCGTCGCGACGATGCTGGAGAACCGGGTCAAGGACCCGCGCCTGGGAATGGTCACGGTCACCGACGCAAAGCTCACCGGCGACCTGCACGACGCCACGCTCTTCTACACGGTCTACGGCGACGACACGGCGCGCGCGGACTGCGCGGCGGCCCTCGAGAGCGCCAAGGGCGTCCTCCGCTCGGAGGTCGGCCGCCAGATCGGCGTGCGCTTCACGCCCACCCTGACCTTCGTCGCCGATGAGGTGCCGGACAACGCCCGGCACATCGACGAGTTGCTCGCGGTGGCCCGATCCGCCGACGCGGATCTGCAACGGGTGCGGGCCGGCGCCCGGCCCGCCGGTGACGCCGACCCCTATCGGCATCCGGAGCAGGACGACACCGACGACGCCTCTCTGGACGCCGCGAGCGGCGAACGGGGGTGACCGAGGCCGCGGACGCGCGGCGGCCGCCGCTCGAGCAGGACTGGGCGGCGGCGGTCGACGCCCTGACGGGAGCAGGCAGCGTCGTGCTCGCCTGCCACGTGACGCCGGACGGTGACGCCGTCGGCAGCATGCTCGGGTTGGCGCTCGCGTTGCGCCGACGCGGGGTCGTGGTCACCCCGAGCTTCTCCGAGCCGTTCGTCGTACCCGACTCGCTGCGGGTCGTGCCCGGGCAGGACCTGCTCGTCCCGCCCGATCAGGTGCCGCGCGCACCCGACCTCCTGGTCACGTTCGACACCGGGAGCGTCGATCGCCTCGGCATGCTCGCCGACCGGGTGGCCGCCGCCGCCGACGTCCTCGTCATCGACCATCACCGGACCAACACCGGCTACGGCTCGCTGCACCTGGTCGACGTCACGGCCGCGGCGACCGCGGTCCTGGTCGCCGAGCTGATCGAGCGGCTCGGCGTACCGCTCGACGCGGAGATCGCCGCGTGCCTCTACGTCGGGCTCTCGAGCGACACCGGGTCGTTCCGGCATGCCGGGACGACCCCCGAGGTACACCTCCTCGCGGCCCGGCTGCTCGCCACCGGGATCCGGCCGGACGTCATCAGCCGGTCGCTGTTCGACTCACACCCGGGGGCGTGGCTCGCGATGCTCGCCGACACGATCGGCCGGGCCCGGGTCGAGCTGGCGGAGGTCGGTGGACTGGGCCTGGTGTGGACGTCCGTCCTGATCGCCGACCTGCTCGACCGGCGACTCGGGCTCGACCAGGCGGAGAGCGTCATCGACGTCGTTCGCACCGTCCGCGAGGCCGAGGTCGCGGTGGTGTGCAAGGAGCTGTCGGACGGATCGTGGGCGGTGTCGACCCGCTCCGCCGGGCGGGTCGACGTCGGTGCGGTCTGTGTCGGGCTCGGCGGCGGCGGCCACCGGTTCGCGGCCGGCTACACCGGGCACGGCCCGATCGACAAGGTGGTCGACGAGCTGCGGACGGCTCTGCGGCAGGCGCCGCACCTCCCGGAGTGACGACGGTGGCCACCGCAGGCCTGGTCGTCGTCGACAAGCCGGCCGGGCTCACCTCCCACGACGTGGTCGCCCGGCTCCGGCGGCTGATCGGCACCCGCCGGGTGGGTCATGCCGGCACGCTGGACCCGATGGCGACCGGCGTCCTGGTCGCGGGAATCGACCGCGGCACCAAGCTGCTCGGTCACCTGGCCGGCGGGGACAAGTCCTACCGGGCGACGATCCGGCTCGGCCAGGCCACGACCACCGACGACGCCGAGGGCGACCACCTCGGCGGCGCATCGGCCGACGACGTCGACGACGCACGGGTCCGCGCGTCGTTGGCCGACGTCGTCGGGGAGTTCGACCAGGTGCCGTCCTCGGTGAGCGCGGTGAAGGTGGACGGCCGGCGGGCCTACGCGCGGGTCCGGGCCGGGGAGACGGTGGCGCTGGCCGCCCGGCGGGTGTGCGTCGCCCGACTGGAGCTCCTCGCCGTACGCCGGCCCGCGGCCGGTCTGCTCGACGTCGACGTCGACCTCGACTGCTCGTCGGGCACCTACGTCCGGGCGATAGCCCGCGACCTGGGCGCCGAGCTGGGGGTGGGCGGGCACCTGACGGCGCTGCGCCGTACCCGGGTCGGCGTCTTCGACCTCGGCCACGCGGCGACGCTGGAGGACCTGGCCGAGGCTGCGGCGAGCGATGCGGATCCGGTGCGGTTCGGGCTCGACGCGGCCGTGGACATGGCCTTCGCGCGGCGGGACGTCGACGGCGACCAGGCCCGGGTGCTCGGCCACGGTGGCGCGCTCGAACCCTGGGGCCGGCCCGGCCCGTACGGCGTCTTCGGTCCCGACGGCCGCGTCATCGCGCTCATGGCCGACCGCGACGGGGCGGCCCGCCCCGTCGTCGTCCTGCGGCCGGCCTGATCTGGCAGGCTGGCAGCGGACACCCGGCGGCGAGGTCAGGCGAGGAGGGCACGCGGTGCAGCGGTGGCGAGGAGTGGACGGCACCCCCAGCGGATGGGGCCGCTGCGTGGTGACGATCGGGGTCTTCGACGGCGTCCACCGCGGCCATCAGCAGATCATCGGCCGGGCGGTCGCCCGGGCCCGCGACACCGGCCTGCCCTCGGTCGTGATCACCTTCGACCCGCACCCGAGCGAGGTGGTCCGCCCGGGCAGCCATCCGCCGCGGCTCACGTCGCGCGCCCGCCGCGCCGAGTTGTTCGAACAGCTCGGGGTCGACGTCATGTGCGTGCTGCCGTTCACGGTGGAGTTCAGCCGTCTGCAGCCGGCGGAGTTCGTGCATCAGGTGCTGGTCGAGCACCTGCACGCGGCGGCGGTCGTCGTGGGGGAGAACTTCCGGTTCGGCCACAAGGCGGCGGGCGACGTGTCGACCCTGCGGGCGCTGGGCGCCAGCTTCGGGTTCGCCACCGAGGCCGTCCCGCTCATCACCGACGACGACATGGCGTTCTCGTCCACCTATGTCCGATCCTGCATCGACGCCGGCGACGTGGCGGCCGCGGCCCGGGCGCTCGGCCGTGACCACCGAATCGAGGGCATCGTCGTGCGCGGGGCGGGCCGCGGGCGCAAGCTCGGCTATCCCACCGCCAACCTGCGGCTCGAGCAGTACACGGCTGTGCCCGCGGACGGCGTCTACGCCGGGTGGGTGATCCTCGGCGGCCGCCGGCTGAAGGCCGCGATCTCGGTCGGCACCAACCCGACCTTCGAGGGCCGGGTCCGGACCGTCGAACCGCACATCCTGGACTTCGACGAGGACATTTACGGCGAGCCGATGGCGGTGGAGTTCACCAGCCGGCTGCGGCCGATGGAGCGCTTCGACCGGGTCGACGACCTCATCGCGGCGATCGACCGCGACGTCGAGGCGACCCGCGCGATCCTGCGGTGATTGGCCCGACCGGCCGCCGGCTTGCTACCCTGCGGTAGCGCCGAGATGCTCGGTGTGTGCCATCTGCCCGTGTGACGAAGACCGCGGGCCACACCAGTCCGACGAGGAGACCTGTGCCGCTCGCCAGCGATACCAAGAAGCAGATCATCACCGAGCACGCCACCGGCGACGCCGATACCGGCTCACCCGAAGTTCAGGTGGCCCTGCTCACCCGGCGGATCGCCGACCTCACCGAGCATCTCAAGCTGCACAAGCACGACCACCACAGTCGCCGCGGCCTGCTGCTGCTCGTCGGCCGCCGCCGCCGATTGCTGAAATACCTGCAGAAGACCGACATCGGCCGCTACCGCGCGCTCATCGAGCGCCTCGGTCTGCGGCGATGACCAGGAGGGGAGCGGCCTAGTCGCTCCCCTCACCCGTACGGCGACCCGCCGGACGGGTGACCGACCCGAGCCGGAGTGCTCGACGCGGAGCACCCTGTGTCGACCGGTCCTCGGTAGTGGCGCTCGGAGACACATCCGAGCGCTTCGATCGAAGACCGGCGCACGAGGGAAGTCCCGACGTCACCTCCAGCGAGGGGACAATGAAGGGACGTATCACCCGTGTCGGAAATTACCGTTCACGAAAGCACTGCCACGATCGACAACGGGAGCTTCGGCACCCGTACCGTCCGGTTCGAGACCGGCCGACTGGCCCGCCAGGCCGGCGGCTCCGCCGTCGCCTACCTCGACGACGACACCATGGTCCTGTCCACCACGACCGCGTCGAAGGCTCCCAAGGAGCAGTTCGACTTCTTCCCGCTGACCGTCGACGTCGAGGAACGGGGCTACGCCGCCGGCAAGATCCCCGGCGGCGTGTTCCGCCGCGAGGGCCGGCCCAGCCAGGACGCGATCCTCACCTGCCGGCTCATCGACCGCCCGCTGCGTCCGTCCTTCGTCAAGGGCCTGCGCAACGAGGTGCAGGTCGTCGAGACGGTCATGTCGCTGCGCCCCGGCGAGTTCTACGACGTCCTCGCGATCAACGCAGCGGGCCTGTCCACCCAGCTCGCCGGCCTGCCGTTCAACGGCCCGGTGGGTGGCACCCGCGTGGCCCTGATCGACGGCCAGTGGATCGCCTTCCCCAACGCCGAGCAGCTCGAGCGGGCGACCTTCAACATGGTCGTCGCGGGCAAGACGCTCGCCGACGGCGACGTCGCGATCATGATGGTCGAGGCCGAGGCGACCGAGGCCACCGTGGCGCTGGTCGCCGGCGGCGCGACCGCGCCGACCGAGCAGGTCGTCGCGGAGGGCCTGGAGTCGGCCAAGCCGTTCATCAAGGTCCTCTGTGACGCGCAGGCCGAGCTCGCCGCCAAGGCGGCCAAGCCGACCGCCGACTTCCCGGTCTACCCGGAGTACGCCGACGACTCCTACGCCGCGGTCGCCGACACGGTGACCGACGAGCTCACCGCCGCGCTGACCATCGCCGGCAAGCAGGAGCGCGAGGCCGAGATGGACCGGATCAAGGCGGTCGCCAAGGAGCGGCTGGCCGAGCGGTTCCCCGGCCGGGAGAAGGAAATCAGCGGCGCCTACCGCGCCCTCACCAAGAAGCTCGTGCGGCAGCGGATCCTGCGCGACAAGGTGCGGATCGACGGGCGCGGCGCGACCGACATCCGGCGGCTCGCCGCCGAGGTCGAGGTGCTGCCGCGCACCCACGGCTCGGCCCTGTTCGAGCGCGGCGAGACCCAGATCCTCGGAGTGACCACGCTGGCCATGCTCTCGATGGAGCAGCGCGTCGGCCTGACCCTCGCCGAGGACACGACGAAGCGCTACATGCACAACTACAACTTCCCGCCGTACTCCACCGGTGAGACCGGCCGGGTCGGCCAGCCGAAGCGGCGTGAGATCGGGCACGGCGCGCTCGCCGAGCGGGCCCTGCTGCCGGTGCTGCCGACCAAGGAGGAGTTCCCCTACGCGATCCGGCAGGTGTCGGAGGCTCTCAGCTCCAACGGGTCGACCTCCATGGGGTCGGTCTGCGCCTCCACGATGTCGCTGTGGAACGCCGGCGTGCCCCTGAAGGCTCCGGTGGCCGGGATCGCGATGGGCCTGGTCTCCGACGAGGTGGACGGCAAGACCGAATACCTCGCGCTGACCGACATCCTCGGTGCCGAGGACGCCTACGGCGACATGGACTTCAAGGTCGCCGGCACCAAGCAGTTCGTCACCGCGCTGCAGCTGGACACCAAGCTCGACGGCATCCCGTCCGACGTGCTGGCCGGTGCCCTGACGCAGGCCCGGGACGCCCGGCTGCACATCCTCGACGTCATGCTCGAGGCGATCGACGAGCCGGACGAGATGTCGCCGTACGCGCCGCGGATCACCACCCTGAAGATCCCGGTCGACAAGATCGGTGAGCTGATCGGGCCCAAGGGCAAGATGATCAACGGCATCCAGGACGAGACCGGCGCCAGCATCACGATCGAGGATGACGGCACGATCTACGTCGGCGCCGCGGACGGCGACTCCGCCCAGGCCGCGATCGACCGCATCAACGCCATCGCCAACCCGCACATGCCGCAGGTCGGGGAGCGCTTCCTGGGCACGGTGGTCAAGACCACCGCGTTCGGCGCGTTCGTCTCGCTGCTGCCGGGCCGCGACGGTCTGGTGCACATCAGCAAGCTCGGCCGGGGCAAGCGCATCGGCAAGGTCGAGGACGTCGTCAACGTCGGCGACAAGCTGCGGGTGGAGATCGCCGAGATCGACGGCCGCGGCAAGATCAGCCTGGTGCCGGTGGATGACGCCGACGCCGCGCAGGAGCCGGCTTCGGCCTCGGCGAGCTGACCTTCTCCGTGCCGGACACCCCCGCGCTCGTGCAGCGCCCGGGCACCACCCGCACGCTCGAGCACGGGCCGGACGGTGGCGCGGTGCGCCGTACCGTCCTGCCCGGCGGGCTGCGGGTGGTGACCGAGTCGATGCCGGGCGCGCGGTCGGCGTCGCTCGGGGTGTGGGTCGGCGTGGGGTCCCGCGATGAGACGCCGAGCCTCGCGGGCACGTCCCACTACCTCGAGCACCTGCTGTTCAAGGGCACGAAGCGGCGCGGTCCGCTGGAGATCTCCTCGGCCCTCGACGCGGTCGGCGGTGAGCTGAACGCGTTCACCGCGAAGGAGCACACCTGCTACTACGCCCACGTCCTGGCCGACGACCTACCGCTCGCGGTGGACGTCGTCTGCGACGTCGTCACCGGGGCGTTGATCGCTCCGCGCGACGTGGAGGGCGAGCGCGGGGTGATCCTCGAGGAGATCGCCATGCGTGACGACGACCCGGCCGACGTCGTCCACGACGGATTCACCGGCGCGCTGTTCGGCGACACCCCGCTGGGCCGCCCGGTGATCGGGACGGTGGACAGCGTCGCGGCGCTGCGGCGCGACCAGATCGCCGGCTACTACCGGCGCCGCTACCGCCCGCCGACGATGGTGGTCGCGGCCGCCGGGCGGGTCGACCACCGCGCCGTGGTCCGGCTGGTGCGCAAGGCGTTCGGATCGCTGGCCGACGGCGCCGACCGACCGACTCCCTACCGCGCCGGCGCCGGGCCGGCCCGGCGCCGGCCCGCGACCGCGGTCTCGGTGGTGCACAAGGAGACCGAGCAGGCCAACGTCATGCTCGGCACCTTCGGGCTGGCCCGCCGCGACGAGCGCCGGTTCGCCCTCGGCGTCCTCAACGCCGCGCTCGGCGGCAGCGCCAGCTCCCGGCTCTTCCAGGAGGTCCGGGAGAAGCGCGGGCTGGTCTACTCGATCTACTCCTACGCCGGCCAGTACGCCGACGCCGGCAGCTTCGGGGTCTACGCCGGGTGTGCCCCGGCCAAGATCCACGACGTGCTCGCGATCGTGCGCGAACAGCTCGAGGACATCGCCGCGCACGGGCTCACCGACGAGGAGGTGGCCCGCGGCAAGGGGCAGATGCGGGGTGCGCTGGTGCTCGGCCTGGAGGACGTCGAATCCCGGATGATCCGGATCGGCAAGGGCGAGCTCTCCTACGGCGCGATCCTCGAGGTCGACGACCTGCTCGGCTACGTCGACGCGGTCACCCCGGACTCGGTGCGCGAGATCGCCGCCGACGTGCTCAATCGCCCGATGTGCCTTTGCGCCGTCGGACCTTTCGACGATCATGGCTTCGACCACTACGTGGACGGCAACGGAGAGGGACGGGGCGCAGATGACTGAGCCGGTGCGGGTCGGCGTACTCGGAGCACGGGGACGCATGGGCGCGGAAACCTGCCGGGCGGTCGACGCGGCACCCGACCTCGATCTGGTCGCGATGGTCGACGCCGGCGAGTGGCTGTTCAGCGTCGCCGACGCCGGCGCACAGGTCGTCGTCGACTTCACCCACCCCGACGTCGTGATGGACAACATCCGGTGGTGCGTCGACGAGGGCATCAGCGTCGTCGTCGGCACCACCGGCTTCGACCAGGCGCGCCTCGAGACTGTTCGCGGCTGGCTGTCCAAGGCGCCCGGGCTCGGGATCATCATCGCCCCCAACTTCGCGGTCGGCGCGGTGCTGAGCATGCGGTTCGCCCGGGAGGCGGCCCGGTTCTTCGAATCGGCCGAGATCATCGAGCTGCACCATCCGAAGAAGGTCGACGCCCCCAGCGGTACGGCGGCCCGGATCGCCGGGATCATCTCCGAGGCCCGGACCGCATCCGGTCTGGGCGCGGCGCCGGATGCGACCTCGCAGGGCCTCGCCGGTGCGCGCGGCGCGGACGTCGGCGGGGTGGCGGTGCACTCGGTCCGGCTGTCCGGCCTGGTCGCCCACCACGAGGTGCTCTTCGGCACCGCAGGGGAGACCCTCACCATCCGGCACGACTCGCTGGACCGGTCGTCGTTCATGCCTGGCGTGCTGCTCGCCGTCCGGGCCGTGCTGTCCCGGCCCGGCCTCACCGTCGGCATCGAGCCTCTGCTCGGCCTGCCCGACTGAACCCAGCCCGACTGAGCGCGTGCCGGTCGGTGACAGGATGACGGGGTGGGTGCAGACGACAACGCCGTACTCCGGCGCCTGCTCGACGTCGCGCTCGCCGCGGCGGGCGAACCCCGTTCCGACCGGGTGCTGCGCCTCGTCGTCGACGCCGCCCGCGACCTGGTCGGCGCGCCCTACGCCGCGATCGGGGTGCCCGACGGTGCCGGCGGGTTCGCGACCTTCCTGACCGCGGGTATCGACGGCGCGACCTGGAAGGCGATCGGCGCACTGCCCCGTCAGCACGGACTGCTCGGCGTGCTGCTCCGCGAACCGGCCACCGTCGTGATCGAGGACATCCGGACCGACCCGCGGTTCGCCGGCTGGCCGTCCGCCCATCCCGACATGGCCGCCTTCCTCGGCGTACCGATCGCCGCGGGGGGAGAGATCCTCGCCGAGCTCTACCTCACCGACCGCCCCGACGGGTCGACGTTCACGCTCGAGGACCAACGTCTGGTCGAAACCCTGGCCGCGCACGCCGCGCTGGCGCTGGCCAACGCGCAGCGCCTCGAGCGCACCAGGGAGCTGGCCGTGGCGCAGGAGCGCACCCGGCTCGCCCGCGACCTGCACGACTCGGTGACCCAGACCCTGTTCGGCCTGACCCTGGCCGCGGAAAGCGCGGCCCACCTCGCCGAGGGCGTCGACCCGCGGCTGGCCACCCAGATCGGCCGGCTCCGGACGCTCGCGGCGGCCGCCCGCGACGACATGCGGATCCTGATCGAGACCCTGCGCCCGGTCGACGTCGACAACGAGGGCCTCGGCGAGGCGCTGCGCAAGCGGGTCGACCTGGTCGGCCGGGTGCACGACGTCGCGGTCACCGTCGAGATCAGCGGCGACCCGCAGCTGCCGCCGGCGGTGGCCCGCGAGCTGTTCTACGTCGCCAACGAAGCACTGGCCAACGCGCTCCAGCACGCGCAGGCGGGCCGGATCGAGGTCTCGCTCTCCGAGCAGGTAGACCGCATCGTCCTCCGCGTCGCCGACGACGGCCGGGGGTTCGACCTGGCTGCCACCGACCGGTCGTCGCGCCGGCTGGGGCTCACGTCGATGCGCGAACGGGTTGAGGCGGTCGGCGGCACGCTGGTGATCCGCACCGCGCCCGGCGCGGGGACCGATATCTGCGCCGAGGTGACGCGTGGCTGAGCCGCCGATTCGGCTACTGCTCGTCGACGACCACGAGGTCGTGCGATCGGGGCTGCAGACCTTCCTCGAGCTTCAGGCGGACATGCAGGTGGTGGGGGAGGCCGCGTCGGCCGAGCAGGCGCTGGCCCTGGTGCCGCGTGTCGAGCCGGACATCGTGGTCCTCGATCTCGTCCTTCCCGGCATGTCCGGTGTCGAGGCGATACGGCGGCTGCGGGCCAGCCACCCGGGCGTGAAGATCGTGGCCCTCACCAGCTACGCCGGCCAGGATCTGGTGCTGCCGGCCGTGCGCGCCGGGGTGTCCGGCTACCTGCTCAAGGACGTCGGGCCGGCCGAGCTCGCCGACGCGCTGCGGACCGTGTACGCCGGGGGATCGCCACTGCATCCCCAGGTTGCGGCCACGGTGATGGCCAGCGTCGGCCCGCACGACAGCCCGCAGCCGGCGCTCACCACGCGGGAGCGCGAGGTGCTCCGGCTGATCGCCCGCGGCCTGTCCAACCGGCTGATCGCCCGGGAACTGGCGCTCGCGGAGAAGACGGTCAAGACGCACGTGAGTTCGATCCTCGCCAAGCTCGGCGTGGCCGACCGAACCCAGGCCGCGCTCTACGCCGTACGGTCCGGGCTGGTCGACGAGTCGGAGGACGAGCGGACCTAGGACCATCGTCCTAAGCGCGGGCCGCCGCCCGCCCGATGCCGCGGCGGTGCTCCGCTGGCACGGTCGAATCATGAGAACCGCACTGATCACCGGAGCCTCGCAGGGCCTGGGCCTCGCCCTCGCCACCGACCTCGCCGCCGACGGCTGGCACGTCGTCGTCGACGCCCGTACGGCGACCGACCTGCACCGGGCGGTCGAGGCACTCGGCCCGGGGGCGGTCACCGCGATCCCGGGCGACGTCGCCGACGACAAGCACCGCCGGGCGCTCGTCGCCGCGGTCGGCCGTCGGCTCGACCTCCTGATCCTCAACGCCTCCAGCCTCGGGCCGACGCCACTGCCGCCGCTCGCCGACGTCGACCTCGACGCCTTCCGCCGCGTCCTCGAGGTCAACACGGTCGCCCCGCTCGCGCTCGTCCAGGGGGCCCTTCCCGCCCTGCGGGCGGCCGGCGGCAAGATCCTCGCCCTGAGCAGCGACGCCGCGGTCGAGGGCTACCCCGGGTGGGGCGGTTACGGCGCCAGCAAGGCCGCGCTCGACCAGCTCGCGCGGGTCCTCGGCGCCGAGGAGCGGGAGGTGCGCGTCTACGCCGTCGATCCCGGCGACATGCGCACCCGGATGCAGGCCGAGGCGTTTCCCGGCGAGGACATCAGCGACCGGCCCGAGCCGGTGACGGTGATCCCGGGCCTGCGCCGGCTCGTCGACGGCGACCTGCAGAGCGGTCGGTACGTCGCCGCCGACCTCGTCGCGGTGGGGGGCGCCCGGTGACGGTCTGCCTCACCTGTGACCCGGCCCTGCGCTTCGACCTCGGTCCGGACCTGATCGCGACCACACCCGCAGAGCACCGCCACCTCGCGCGCGACGAGGTCAGGATGCTCGTCGCGTCCGCGGACGGCATCGAGCACCGCCGGGCGGCCGACCTGCCCGACGTGCTGCGGGTCGGCGACGTCCTGGTCGTCAACGATTCGCAGACGCTGCCGGCGAGCCTGCCGGGCTGTACGTCGGACGGGCGGGCGGTCGAGGTGCACTTCTCGACCGTGCTGCCCGCGTCCGGGGACACGCCCGCGGCGGCGCTGTCGGCCACCCGGTCGCGCTGGCTCGTGGAGCTCCGCCGGCCGGCGCCGGGCGGCAGCCGGCCGTCACTGACGAACCACGCCGGCGCCGCGATCGAGCTCCCCGGCGGGGCGCAGCTTCGCGTCGGCGAGCCGCACGCCGCGGCCCAGGCATTGGGCGGGACCACGCCGGTCCGGCTGTGGGAGGCGACCGTGTCGACGCCGCGGCCGCTCCTCGACCATCTCGAGGCGTTCGGCGAGCCGATCCGCTACGGGTACGTCGCCGCGCCATGGCCGATCGCGGCGTACCGCACGGGCGTCGGCGTGGTGCCGGGCAGCGCCGAGATGCCCAGCGCCGGACGGCCGCTGACCGGGCGGCTCCTCTCGAGGGTGGCCGCGAAGGGTGTGCAGGTCGAGCGGATCACGCTGCACTGCGGGGTCTCATCCGGCGAGGCCGGGGAACCGCCGTACGCGGAGTGGCGGTCGGTGCCCGGGCGGACCGCCGAGGCGGTGTCGCGGGCCCGGCGGGACGGTCGCCGGGTCGTCGCGGTCGGCACGACGGTGGTGCGGGCCCTCGAGTCGGCCGGCGACGGCCGGGGCGGCGTGCATCCGACGCAGGGCTGGACCGATCTCGTGGTGACGCCTGAACGCGGCGTCGACACCGTCGACGGGATCCTGACCGGCTGGCACGAGCCCGAGGCGTCGCACCTGGCGATGCTCGAAGCCGTCGCCGGCCGAGCCCTGCTCTGCGAGTCCTACCGGGCCGCCCTCGACCGCCGCTACCTCTGGCACGAGTTCGGCGACGTCCACGTGTTGCTGCCCGGGAGCGGTCGCTGATCGTCAGCCGTCGCCATCGTCGACCAGCGAGGTGTGCAGCCGGATCTCGCGCAGCTCGCCCCCGGGCGCGTCGAGGGCGCGGGCCGTGCCGTCCGGGCTCCAGCCGGCCGACGTGTAGAACGACGTCGACGCGCGGTCCCGGTCGAGGACCCACACCGTCGCGCTCTGTGCGTGATCGGCCCGCAGATGATCGACGGCCGCCGCGAGCAGCCTGCTGCCGTGCCCGCGTCGTCCCCACCGGGGCTCGACCAGCATCGTCGAGATGGTGCCGGTGTGCGGCGGCGCGTCGTCGTCGGACGACGGTCCGAAGGCGACGAAGCCCACGGTCGTGTCCCGTTCGAGCGCGACCAGGACGCGGTGTTCGGGCGACGGCGGCGAGCTGACCGCCGCACCCCACTGCTGCCGCCCCAGCTCCGGGGTCACCTCGGCGAGGACGGTCTCCGGGACGAACCGCGCGTACGCCGTCTGCCAGGTCTCCCGCTGGATCCGGGCGATCTCGTCGACGTCGTCGGGGCGGGCGACCCGCACGCTCACATCGGCCACGCGCCGAGCCTACGGGCCTACATTCCGAGGACGTCGGCGTGCGGGCCCATCGCGATGCGCGGGTGCTGGCCCGGATCGAGCCAGCGCAGCAGGGCGGTCACGTGCTCGGGAGCCAACGCGACGCAGCCCTGCGTCGGTTGGCCGTTGGTGACGTGCAGGAAGAACGCGGAGCCGGCTCCCGGAGTGGCCGGCCACCGGTTGTAGTCGATCACCGCGGCGTAGTTGTAGCTGGGCACGACCTCCCACAACTTCTCGCCGGTCCCCGCCGCTCCGCTCGAGTCGCCGGTCTGCATGGTGTTGTAGTTCGGCGACGAGGACTGGTCGACCCACACGTCGCCGTACTGGACGTGTCGATAGGGCAGGCCGCTGCCGGGATCGGGCTGGTTACCGAAGGCCTGGGAGAGGGTGAAGAAGCCGATCGGCGACGCGACCGTCTCCTCGCTGACGTGCCGGCTGAACCCCGAGGCGCCGATCAGCGCCGTGTACGGCCCTAGCACCTGGTGCCATGCCCCGCCGCTGCGCTGGTACGCCGTCACCGTGGCGGAGGTGTCCGCCCCGCCGTTGTTGGTCACGGCGACGATCTGGCCGGCGCCGTGCGTGTCGGCCATCAGGTCGGGCAGCAGCTTGGGCGCGGGCGGCGGCGCGGGCCGGTGGGTCGGCCGCGGCTTGGGCGGGGCCGTGGTGGCGACCGCCCGGTGGACGGCGGTCCGGCGCGGACGGGGTGCGTGGGTCGGCGCCGGCGGGCGGGTCGTCGCCACCGGGTGCGGTCGGCGGTGCGCCCGGGTCGGTGTGGCCGACGGCCGGTGGGCCACCGGCCGGTGCCGGGTGGCCGTGGGGCGCGGGGTGGCCGTAGCTGTCCGGCTGGTCGGCGCGGCCGCGGCGTGGGTGCTGTGCGCCGCCGGCCGGGCGGCGCAGCCGGCGATCGTCGTCATCAGGCCGGCCAGCAGGATGGCCGCGGTTCGAGGGCCTCGTCGGTGCAGGGTCGGGGAGGACACGGCGCACACCTTACGTCCGCGGCCGGGCACTCACCTCGACGTGCTCTGCTCGGTGGTGTCCTTCGCGTCCTCGTTGCGCCGTTCCCGGCGCCGCCGCCGGATCCTGCGGTAGACGAGGACGGCGATGAGGATCACGAAGATCGGGATGGGTCCCCAGGTGAGGTAGCGCGACACCGTGCTCAGGGAGGCGGCGAAGGCATAGCCGAGCGTGACGCAGGCGGTGCCCCAGATCAGCCCGCCCAGGGCGTTCCAGGGGAGGAAGGTCCGGTACGGCATGCGGGCCATACCGGCCATGCTCGGGACCAGCGCGCGCAGGATGGCCACCGTGCGGCCGAGCAGGACGGCCTTTCCGCCGTGCCGGCGGATGAAGGCGTCGGTGTTGTTCCACCGGTCCTCTCCGACGAACCGGCCGAGCCGCGAGCTGCGCAGGGAGGGGCCGAACCAGCGGCCGAACTCGTAGCCGACCGAGTCGCCGACGATGGCACAGACCACCGCGATCACGATCATGACGGGCAGGCTCAGCACGCCCTTCTGGGCGAAGTAGCCGGCGACGAGCAGGGCGGTCTCGCCCGGGAGCACCAGCCCGATCAGGATCGCGGCCTCGCCGAAGGCCAGCGCGCCGGCGATGACGTAGAGCCACACGCCCACGGCGTCGCCGATGACCTGGAGGTAGTGCTCGAACGAGACCACGCTCCCCATAGTGCCCGAGGCCCGCCCACGGTCCAGCGCGGTTTGGGGTGCCTCGCGGTCGGGCGGCTGTCGGTGGGTGCTGAGACGATGCGGGTCGTGTCCGCCGTCACCGTCCCTGCCGCCCCCGTTCCCACCGAGCGAATATCGGCCGCGCTGGCCCGCCGGATCGCGCTCGCCGCGCAGGGCTTCGCCGATCCCCGGCCGGTCGGGCGGGTCGACGCCCGGCACCTGCGTCGGGTGCTCGACCGCACGGGCCTGTTGCAGATCGACTCGGTCAACGTGCTGACCCGGTCGCACTACCTGCCGATGTTCTCCCGGCTCGGCCCCTACCCGCGCCCGCTGCTCGACCGGCTGAGCTGGGGCGGCCGCCGGCGGGAGTTGTTCGAATACTGGGGGCACGAGGCGTCCCTGCTGCCGTTGGCCTGCCACCCCCTGCTGCGGTGGCGTATGCAGCGTGCCGCCGAGGAGGCCTGGGACGGCGTACAGCAGCTGGCCCGCGACCGCCCCGGGATGATCAGCCGGGTCCGCGACATGGTCGCCGAGCAGGGGCCGATCTCCGCGGGCGCAGTCGATGTGCCCCGCAAACGCCCGAGCACGATGTGGGACTGGCATGACGGCAAGACGGCGCTCGAGTGGCTGTTCTACACCGGCGTCGTGACCACCGCCGCCCGTCCCAACTTCGCCCGGGTCTACGACCTGACCGAACGGGTGCTGCCCGCGGCGGTGCTCGATGCTCCGACGCCGAGTCGGGAGGACGCCCAGCGGGCGTTGGTCCGGATCGCCGCCCGGAGTCTCGGGGTCGCGACCGAGAGCGACCTACGCGATTACTTCCGGCTCCGGCTGGAGGAGTCGCGGGCGCGGGTCGACGAGCTGGTCGAGGCCGGTGAGCTCGTCCCGGTCGCCGTCGAGGGGTGGCGGGCCACCGGCTACCTGTGGCCCGGCGCCCGGCTGCCGCGGCGGATCCGGGCCCGGGCGTTGCTCTCGCCGTTCGACTCCCTGATCTGGGAGCGGGCCCGCACCGAGCGGCTGTTCGGCTTCCGCTACCGGCTGGAGATCTACACGCCGGCGGCGAAGCGGGTGCACGGCTACTACGTGCTGCCGTTCCTGCTCGGCGACCGGCTGGTGGCCCGGGTCGACCTGAAGGCCGACCGGGCGGCGGGCGTGCTGCGGGTGCAGGCGGCGTACGCCGAGGACGGGCATGCGGCGGGCGACACCGTCGGTCCCCTCGCCGACGAGCTGCGGGCGCTCGCCGGCTGGCTGGCGCTCGACGGCGTTGCGGTCGCGGGCCGCGGCGATCTCGCCGCGCCGCTGCACGCCGCGCTGGGCCGACCCGGAAGCTAGGCCCCGGCGCCCGGGCGGGGTAGCACCGGGGCGGTTTCCGTGCGGAGCAGGCGCCCGAGCTGACGACCGCGGGGACGGATCGCCCACCACAGGGTCAGGTACGACCGGACGATCGGCGTGGTCAGGACCCGGCGTCGCGATCCGGTGGCGGCACCCGCGAGACGGCTCGCTCTGGCGTCGGCCAGGAGCGCTTGTCGGTGGTGGTCCACCTCGATGCGCAGGACGTCGACGTAGCCGTAGGTGGTGGCTGGTTTGTCGATCATGTGAACTCCTCTGTCGGTCGACGGGCGTGTTTCAGCCCGCGATGTGGTCCGGTGCGAAAAAGCGGTCGAGCGGGCGGGTCAGCTGACGTCGACCGGCACCCGGGCGGGTTCCTGGCGACGGAGCAGCGGCGCTCCGGCCGCGGCGATCACCACGGCCATGGTCACGATGAGCACCTGGTAGCCGACGACCCCGATGAGCAGGGCGCCGAGGCCGATCGAGATGGTCTGCGGCACGCCGAGCAGGACGTTGCTCGCGGTCGACACCCGGCCCATCAGCCGGTTCGGCGTGCTCCGCTGCAGCAGGGTGTAATAGCCGACCAGCGCCCAGGGCAGTCCGATCCCCGCCGTGATGACGCCGGCGATCGCGAAGCCGAGGTTGCCGAAGGCCAGGAACACGTCGCCGGCGGCGAAGAGCATCAACCCGACCGCGAACGCGGCCTGCTCCCCGATCCGCCGCACGATGCGGGCGGCGGTGAGACCGCCGAGGATCGCGCCCACCCCCTGCATCGACCCCAGCACGCCGAGGAAGGACGGCGGCCGGTGCAGCCCCTCGTCGACCACGGCGAAGATGAACGTCTCGGTGAAGCCGATCACCAGGAAGGCGACGGCGGCCGAGATCGTGACCCGGCGCAGCGCCTCGGTGGTGAGCAGGTGGCGAGCGCCCGCCATCACCTCGGCGCGGAACTGGTGTTGCGGAGGCTCCGGGCGGGGTTCGCGCACCTTCAGGCGGGTGAGGGTGGCGGCCGCGACGACGAAGGTCGCCGCGTCCAGGACCGCGACCGCGCCGCCGCCGAACGCGGTGAACAGCCCGGCTCCCACGAGTGGGCCGACCAGCCGCAGACCTTCGCGGACGGTCTGCGAGGCGCCGTTCGCGTCGGCGAGCAGCGCGTCGGGGACGATCTCCTTCAGCAGCCCGTTCATGGCGGCCGACATCACCATCCCGGAGATCCCGTAGCCGAGACCGACGGCGTAGATCACCCAGACCGGCCCCGTCTTCCCGACGGCCAGCAGGGGCAGAACAGCGAGCGCGCTCACCAGGTTGGCGACGATGAGGAAGGGCCGGCGGCGGACCCGGTCGACGAGGTATCCGCCGACCGGCGCGAGCGGCGCCGCCAGCGCCAGGACCAGGAAGGAGAGTCCGGCGGCGGCGTTGCTGCCCGTGATGGTCTTGACCCAGATCCCCATGACGATGACCAGCGCGGAGTCGCCGAACATCGACAGGACCATGCCGGCGAACAACAGCCGGAAGTCGCGGATCGCCAGAGCGCGTTTCATCGGATCAGCCGGCCTCGGCGCGCGCGGCCCGGGTCACGCTGACGTCGCCGCTGACGGTGTTCAGCCGGAGGTCGACCGCCGGGCCGCCTTCGGGGGCCTGGTCGTCGACCGGCAGGTCGGAGGAGACGTCGCCGCTGATGCTGGACAGCGCCAGCCGGACGGCGACTCCGGCCGCGACCCCGACCCAGACGTTGCCGGACGCGGTGTTGACGACGACGGTCCCGTGTGTGACCGAGCCGATCGCGATGTTGCCGGACGCTCCCTTGATCTCGGTCGAGTCGGCAACGGCGCCGACCCGGATGTCGCCGCTGCCGGACGTCGCGGAGACGCTCCCGGCCCGGTCGACCTCGACGTTGCCGGACCCGCTTTTGGCGTCGAGGGAGCCGGTGACCGACCCCAACCGGATGTCGCCGCTGCCCACCTTGAGATCGGCGTCGCCGTCGATCTCGTCGGCCTGCAGGTTGCCGCTCCCGGCGTTCATCGTGACGCCGGCGAGCCGGCCCTGCACGGAGATGTCGGCCGACCCGGCGTTGGCCCGGGCCGTCGAGCCAATGGGCAGGACGATGCGGATGTCGAGCGGCGGCGTGTTGCCGAACCGCTTCTCCGGAGGCTGCACGGTCAGGCGGGAGGTCTGTTCGGAGAAGGTGATCTGGGTCTCCTCAGCGGCCTGCGCACCGTCCCCACCCCGTCCTTCGACGATGACGGTGCTCTCGGCGGTGTCGGTGGCGACGATCTCGATCATTCCCGCGCCGTTGTTGACGCTGAGTTGGACGGGATTGGGCGTGGCGAAGCGACGTTCGGGCATCGAATGTCCTCTTTCGGTCAGCCGCGGGCGTAGCCGGTGAGAGTCCGGCGGCCCGCACGGCGGGTGGTGGGCGGGTCGAGTTCGCGGGTCACGGCGCGCACCACCCAGGTGTTCACCGAGATCCCCTGCGACGCGGCGGCCGCCTCGACGTTGGTCTTGACCGTCTCGGGCAACCGCAGGGTCACCCGGGCGGTCCCTTCCTCCGCATCGGGCGAAGGAGGGGGTTCGGACGGCGGCCGATCGGCGACCGCGATGACGAGTTCGGGCTCGCGACCGCGCAGCCGGACGTCGACCGTGACGTCGTCGAGCGCGGTCGTGACCTCCGCCGCGGCGTCGGCGATCGCATCCATCAGCACCAGCCGGACGGCGGGCTCGAGGGCCGTGGCGAGCAGGTCCGCGGCCTGCCGGCTCGCCTCCCCGCCCGCCGCAGCGGCGGCGGCCAGATCGGCGCGAAGGGCGGCGACATAGCTTGACAGCTCCATGACGTCACTATGACGTCATTCCTGCCGTCAGTCAAGCGTCAGTCTGGATCCGGACCTCCCGGCGCGCTGTCCGCGCCCGGTCGGGCCACCCGGATAGAGTCGATCCGGTCGCCCGAAGGAGTCGCGCCGAAGGAGTCGCCCCGTGCCTGAGATCGCCCCCCTGAGCGTTGCCGTGATCGCCTACACGCGTTCCAGCCGCCGCCGGACATCCCCTGGGAGACCGACGCCGAGGGCGGTCAGGCGCTCGCCGAGTTCGCCGGCCGGGCCTGCTACCAGTCGTGGAAGAAGCCCAACCCGGCGACCGCGACCAACGCCGGCTACCTGCGGCACATCCTCGAGGTCGGGCACCTGTCGGTCCTCGAGCACGGCACGGTCACGATGTATCTCACCGGGGTGTCGCGCTCGCTCACCCACGAGCTGATCCGGCACCGGCACTTCTCCTACAGCCAGCTCTCCCAGCGCTACGTCCCCGAACGCGACGCGGAGATGGTCGAGCCGGACGTGATCGCGGCCGACCCGGAGCTGCACGCCCGGTTCCTCGCCGCGACCGAGGCCTCGCTCGCGGCGTACACCGATCTGCTCGAAGGACTGCAGAAGAAGTTCGCCGGCATCGACAACGCGACGCAGCGTCGCAAGCAGGCGCGCCAGGCGGCCCGCTCGGTCCTGCCGAATGCGACCGAGACGCGGATCGTCGTCACCGGCAACTACCGCGCGTGGCGGCACTTCGTCGCGATGCGCGCGTCGGAGCACGCCGACGTCGAGATCCGGGACTGCGCGGTCGCCTGCCTGCGCGAACTGCAACGCGTGGCGCCCAACGTCTTCGCCGACTTCGAGATCTTCCAACTCGCCGACGGCAGCGACGTCGCATCGAGTCCGTTCGTCAGTGAAGGCTGACAACCCCGTCGGGGCGGACCGCGACGCAACCTCGCATGGGCCGAATTACGTGACGCGCGTCACGAGTCAAGAAATCTCGGCCATTGGCGTAACACCGGGGGCACCGAGGTCGATATGTTAGATCGAAGCCCCGCGACGCTCTGGACCCCCGACTAGCGCGTCGCGGGGCCTCGTCATGTGCGCCGCGCGGACCGGCGGTGACGCGTCGCATTCGGGTCGGCGGACGGTAGCGTGAACGCATGTCAGTCGACCCTCGACGGCCGTTCGGCCGTGTGCTTACCGCGATGGTCACGCCGTTCGCCGACGACGGCTCCGTGGATATCGACGGCGCGCAGCGCCTCGCCGTCGCATCTGGTGGACGAGGGGGGCAACGACGGTCTCGTCATCAGCGGCACGACCGGCGAGTCGCCCACCACGAGCGACGAGGAGAAGGACCGCCTGCTGCGGGCCGTGCTCGACGCCGTCGGAGCGCGTGCCACGGTGATCGCCGGGGTGGGCACCAACGACACCGCCCACACGGTGCACCTGGCCCGTGCCGCGGAGAAGGCCGGCGCGCACGGCGCTCTCGTCGTCGCGCCGTACTACTCCAAGCCCCCGCAGGCCGGCCTGCTCGCGCACTTCCGGTCCGTGGCCGACGCCACCGACCTGCCCTGCATGCTCTACGACATCCCCGGGCGGACCGGCGTACCCATCGCCACCGAGACGCTGCAGCGCCTCGCCGAGCACCCGCGCATCGTCGCGGTCAAGGACGCCAAGGGCGATCTCGACGCGAGCGCCCAGGTGCTGGCCGGCACCGACCTGGCCTACTACTCCGGCGACGACAAGGTCACCCTGCCGCTGCTGTCGATCGGCGCGGTCGGGGTGGTCGGCGTCCCCACCCACCTGGTCGGCGTGCGGACCACCGAAATGGTGCTCGCCTACGAGAACGGCGACGTGGCCCGCGCGCTGGCCATCCACCGGTCGCTGCTGCCGGCGTTCACCGGGTTCTTCCGCACCCAGGGGGTCATCCTGACCAAGGCCGCGCTGCGCCTCGTGGGCCTGCCCGGCGGTCCGGTCCGGCCGCCGCTGGTCGACGCCACCGAGGCGGAAGTCGCCCAGTTGCGCCTCGACCTGGTCGCCGCCGGCGTCGAACTGCCGGCCGCGTGAGCCCGCTCCACACCGGAAAGGCCGTCTCATGACCCATCCTCACCGCGAACTCGGGCCGCCTCCCGCGCTTGCGCCCGGCGGCCTGCGGATCGTGGCGCTGGGCGGTCTCGGCGAGGTCGGCCGCAACATGACCGTCTTCGAGTACGACGGCAAGCTGCTGATCGTCGACTGCGGGGTGCTCTTCCCCGAGGAGAACCAGCCGGGCGTCGACCTCGTCCTGCCCGACTTCAGCTATCTGCAGGAGCGCTACGACGACGTCGTCGCGGTGGTGCTCACGCACGGCCACGAGGACCACATCGGGGCGGTGCCCTACCTGCTGCGGGAGCGTCCCGACCTGCCGATCGTCGGGTCGACGTTCACCCTGGCGCTGCTCGAGGCCAAGCTGCGCGAGCACCGCATCACCCCCTACACGCTGGCGGTGAGCGAGGGCGGCCGGGAGCGGCTCGGGCCGTTCGAGTGTGAGTTCTTCTCGGTCAACCACTCCATCCCGGATGCGCTCGCGGTGGCGATCCGCACCGGCGCGGGCGTCGTCCTGCACACCGGCGACTTCAAGATGGACCAGCTCCCGCTCGACGGCCGGCTGACCGACCTCGGTGGCTTCGCCCGGCTCGGCGCGGAGGGCGTCGACCTGCTGATGTCGGACTCCACCAACGCGGAGGTGCCCGGCTTCGTCACGCCCGAGCGCGAGATCGGACCGGTGCTCGACGCCGTCATCCGGGCCGCACCGAGCAAGGTCATCGTGGCCTGCTTCTCCTCGCACGTGCACCGCGTGCAGCAGGTGCTCGACACGGCGGCCGCGCACGGCCGGAAGGTGGCCTTCGTCGGCCGGTCGATGGTGCGCAACATGGGGGTGGCCCGCGACCTCGGCCTGCTCGTCATCCCGCCGGGCCTGGTCGTGACGATGGACGAGGCGGCCGAGCTCCCGCCCGAACGCGTCGTGCTGGTCTCCACCGGTTCGCAGGGCGAACCGCTGTCCGCGCTGGCGCGGATGGCCAACCGCGAGCACCGCCAGATCCGGGTCGACCCCGGCGACACGGTGATCCTCGCCTCCAGCCTCGTGCCGGGCAACGAGACCGCCGTCTACAGCGTGATCAACGGCCTGTCCCGCTGGGGCGCCACCGTCGTACACAAGGAGGTCGCGATGGTGCACGTCTCCGGACACGCGCCCGCCGGCGAGCTCCTCTACGTGCTGAACGCCACCCGGCCGAGCAACGTGATGCCGATCCACGGCGAGTGGCGGCACCTGCGGGCGCACGCGCGGCTGGCGCACGCCACCGGCGTACCGACCGAGCGGATCATGCTCGCCGAGGACGGGATGGTGGTCGACCTCGTCGACGGGGCCGCCCGGATCAGCGGGGTCGTGGACTGCGGCTACGTCTACGTCGACGGCCTCGAAGTCGGTGACGTCGGCGAGGAGACGCTCAAGGACCGGCGGATCCTCGGCGAGGAGGGCTTCATCGCCATCACGATCGTCGTGGACTCGGTCACCGGAAAGGTCAGCGGCACCCCGCACGTCTCGGCGTCCGGGTTCAGCGACGCGCCGGAGGCCATCCAGGCGGTCGTGCCGCTGATCGAAGCCGAACTCGACCGGGCCGCCGTCGACGGCGTGACCGACACGCACCTGCTCGCCCAGCGGGTACGCCGGGTGGTCGGCCGCTGGGTCTCGGACAACTACCGGCGCCGCCCGATGATCGTGCCGACGGTGATCCCGGTGTGATGATCGGGTCGGACGATCCCGGCTGAGATCGGCACCTGACGATCCCCGGGGTGGCTGCGTGTCGCGGCTGTGACTCGTGAGGCTGGCGTGGCCTGCGGAGGTACGGTGACAGGCATGCCGGCCCGCACGAGCACCCGGCCGCGTCCGCGCGGCGGTGCGCGGCCGCCCGCCCGCCGGCGCCGGGCGGCCCGGCGAGCCGGAGCGGGCCAGCGGTTCGGCACCGCGCTGTGGCGGATGGTGGTCGGCATCTGGACGCTGACCGCCCGCGGCGTCGGCGGCACGGTCCGCGCGATCGGCCGGCACGCCGCGACCGCCCGCGAGCTCGACCCGGCCCACCGGCGCGACGGCGCCGGCCTCGGGCTGATCGGTTTCGCGGTGGTGCTGTCGATCGGCGTGTGGTGGCACGGCGCCGGGCCCGCCGGACGGTGGATCGCCGACGCGGCCCACACCGTCCTCGGTGCGCCGGCGGCCGCGCTGCCGGTGGTGCTCGTCGTCGCCGCCGTCCGGCTGATGCGGCAGGCCCCGCGGCCGGAGATCCGCGGCCGGATGCTCGTCGGCTGGGTCGCCCTCACCTTGTCGGTCACCGGCCTGTGTCATGTCGCGCACGGCTCGCCGTACACCTGGCCCGGCCGGCAGGACGGCCGGGGGAGCCGTGGGAGCGCTGGCCGCCGGTCCGCTGGAGAGCGGGCTCACGGTCTACGTCGCGGCGCTGCTGCTCGGACTGCTCGGGCTCTTCGGACTACTGGTGCTGACCGGGACCCCGGTCAACCAGGTGCCGGCCCGCCTACGGGCGCTCGCCGACCGCGTCCGACACCGGCCGGGGAGCGAGGAGCCGGAGGAGGAGCCCGGGAGCGAGCAGCCCGGGCCGGTGCGGCTGCGGCGGCCCTCCCGGCGCCGCCAGGGCTCGATGGCCGCCGATCCCGAGGCGGGCGACCCGGCGGCGACCGAACCGATGCCGGCGCACGCCGGCGACCCGGCCGAGAGATCGACCGCGGCCGGGCCGAAACCCCGCAAGCCGACGCCGGCCCCGGCGCCGACCCGTGCCGAGCAGCTCGCGCTGACCGCGTCCGAGGGTGACTACATCCTTCCGCCGCCCCAGCTGCTGTCGGCCGGCGCTCCGGCCAAGGCCCGCAGCAGGGCCAACGACCAGGTGATCGCCGCACTCGCGCAGGTCTTCGAGGAGTTCGAGGTCGACGCCGCGGTCACCGGCTTCAGCCGCGGACCGACCGTGACGCGTTACGAGATCGAGCTGGGTCCGCGGGTCAAGGTCGAGCGGATCACGGCGCTGTCGCGCAACATCGCCTACGCCGTCCGCAGCGGCGACATCCGCATCATCAGCCCGATCCCGGGCAAGAGCGCCGTCGGCGTGGAGATCCCCAACGCCGACCGCGAGTGGGTGATGCTCGGCGACGTCCTGCGTTCGCACGCGGCGACCAGCGACCACAACCCGACCCTGGTGGCGCTCGGCAAGGACATCGAGGGCGGTTACGTCGTCACCAAGCTGACGACGATGCCGCACATCCTCATCGCCGGGGCGACCGGCGCCGGAAAGTCCAGCTGCATCAACTCACTGATCGCCTCGATCCTCAGCCGGGCGACCCCCGACGAGGTCCGGATGGTGCTGATCGACCCGAAGCGGGTCGAGCTGACCGGCTACCAGGGGATCCCGCACCTGGTCACCCCGATCATCACCAACCCCAAGAAGGCCGCGGACGCCCTGCAGTGGGTGGTCCGGGAGATGGACCTGCGCTACGAGGACCTCGCCGCCTCGGGCGTGCGGCACATCGACGACTTCAACCGCAAGGTGCGGTCCGGGCAGATCACCGCGCCGCCCGGCAGCGAGCGGGTCTATGCGCCCTACCCGTACCTCATCGTCATCGTCGACGAACTGGCCGACCTGATGATGGTGGCCCCACGCGACGTCGAGGATGCCGTCGTCCGGATCACCCAGTTGGCGCGGGCCGCGGGGATCCACCTCGTGCTGGCCACGCAGCGGCCGTCGGTCGACGTCGTGACCGGCCTGATCAAGGCCAACGTGCCCAGCCGGTTGGCGTTCTCCACGGCGAGCCTGGCCGACTCGCGGGTCATCCTCGACCAGCCCGGCGCGGAGAAGCTGATCGGCCAGGGTGACGCACTGTTCCTGCCGATGGGGGCGAGCAAGGCCCAGCGCATCCAGGGTGCCTACGTCCCCGAGTCCGAGGTCGCGGCGATCGTCGCGCACTGCACCGCCCAGGCCACGCCGTCCTACCGCGAGGACGTCACTGCGGTGGTCACCAGCAGCAAGGAGATCGACGAGGACATCGGGGACGACCTCGGTCTTCTGTGTCAGGCGGTCGAACTCGTGGTGAACACTCAGTTCGGATCGACCTCGATGCTGCAGCGCAGGCTCCGGGTCGGGTTCGCGAAGGCCGGCCGGCTGATGGACCTGATGGAAACCCGAGGCGTCGTCGGGCCCTCAGAAGGCTCAAAGGCCCGGGATGTTTTGGTGAAAACCGACGAGTTGGACGGTCTTCTCGTTACGCTCCGCGGCGAAGGATAAACGGGACGCAACCGGGTTCGGTACCTGATGGTTGCCTATCGATCCATACGGCGGGCGCCTAGACTCGGGACGCAAGAGCACAGCACCGCGGGGGCAAGACAGTCAGCCCGTCCGGGAGGGGGGTGCCGTGAGTGACGATGTAGGCCGCCCGGACCCCCGGGGGGCACCATCAGATCCGCCGGACGCTGCAGCGAATGACGGCCGGTCGGGCGAGAGCCCGCCGTTGGGCTCGGTCGTCGCGGCCGCCCGCGAGGCCCGCGGAATGTCGGTCGAGGACGTCGCCGCGGCCACCCGGATCCGGGTCGCGCTGATCCGCGCGATCGAGCGGGACGACTTCTCCGGCTGCGGCGGCACGTTCTACGCGCGCGGCCACCTGCGCACCATCGCGCGGGTCGTCGGGGCCGACGAGCAGGCGGTAGTGAGCGCCTTCGACGAGCGCAGCGGCGAGATGCCGGACGCCGCAGCGGTGTCGATCGACGCCTCCGGCGTATCCCCGGAGCCGCCGGCGGCCCCGCCGCGGCGAACGCCCCCATTCCTCTCCCGGCTCACGCCCCGGTGGGCCGCGGCCGCGGCCGCCGTCGTCGTGGTGCTCGCCGCGGTCGTCGTCGGCGGTTGGCTGATGACCCGGTCCGGGCCGGACACCGCGTCGCAGGGCGCGGCGGCCGGCACCCCGTCGCACACCCCGGCGAAGCACCCCACGAGCCACCCCCCGACCGTCCGGCCGACCCACACCAAGCCCCCGGCGCCGCCGCCGTCCGGGGTCGCGCTGAAGGTGCAGATCACCGGTGACCGGAGTTGGCTCCAGGTCACCTCGAGCACCGGCACGTCTGTCTACGAGGGCGTGCTGGACAGCGGCGCGCAGATGAAGTTCAGCGATCCCGACAAGCTGACCGTGCGGTTCGGCAACCCGCCCGCGGTCAACGTCACCGTCAACGGCAAAGCGGTCGGCCGGCCGTGCACGCAGAGCGTCTGCACGGTCGAGTTCTCGAACAGCAGCAACCAGGCGGGCTAGCCGTCCCGGGCGGGCAGGGCCTCGGTGGCGATCAGCAGGTAGCGGGCGCCGGTAGTCTCGGGGGGTGCCCCGTACGTCCACCCCCTCCCGCCGCGTCGCCCTGATCACGCTGGGCTGCGCCCGCAACGACGTCGACTCCGAGGAGTTGGCCGGTCGGCTCGCCGCCGACGGCTGGGAGGTGCTCACCGGCGACGAGTCCGGTGCCGACGCGCCGGACGCCGTGATGATCAACACCTGCGGCTTCGTCGACGCGGCGAAGAAGGATTCTATCGACACCGTCCTCGAGGCGGCCGAGTCCGGGGCCAAGGTCGTCGCGGTCGGCTGCCTCGCCGAGCGCTACGGCGCGGAGCTCGCGAAGGACCTGCCCGAGGCCGACGCCGTACTCGGTTTCGACCACTACCCGCAGATCGGCGCCCGGCTCGACGAGGTCGTCGCCGGGCAGACCATCACCCCGCACGTCCCCCGCGACCGGCGGTCGCTGCTCCCGATCAGCCCGGTCGACCGCGCCGCCAGCGACCGCGCGGTCCCCGGGCACGGCGCGCCGGTCGACCTGCCGGCCGGGCTGGCGCCGCCCTCCGGCCCCCGGGTGCTGCGCCGCCGGCTGGACCACGCGGTGATGGCTCCGTTGAAGCTCGCCAGCGGATGCGACCGACGGTGCGCGTTCTGCGCCATCCCGCGATTCCGTGGCGCGTTCGTCTCCCGCCGCCCCACCGACGTGCTGGACGAGGCCCGCTGGCTGGCCGGGGACGGCGTACGCGAGGTGTTCCTAGTCAGCGAGAACTCCACGTCCTACGGCAAGGACCTGGGCGACATGCGGCTGCTGGAGTCGCTGCTGCCCGAACTCGCCATGGTCGACGGCCTGGACCGGGTCCGGGTGTCCTACCTGCAGCCCGCGGAGATGCGGCCGACGCTGGTCGCCGTCCTCGCCTCGACGCCCGGGGTCGCGCCGTACTTCGACCTGTCCTTCCAGCACGCCAGTGAGGCGGTGCTGCGCCGGATGCGCCGGTTCGGCGGCCGGGAGGCCTTCCTCGGCCTGATCGACCAGATCCGGTCCATCACGCCGGACGCCGGTATCCGGACCAACGTGATCGTCGGGTTCCCCGGGGAGACCGACGCCGACGTCGCCGAGCTGGAGCGGTTCCTCACCGGCGCCCGACTGGATGCCGTCGGGGTCTTCGGCTACTCCGACGAGGACCACACCGAGGCGGCCGGTTACGACGGGAAGCTCCCCGCCGACGTGATCGCCGCGCGGGTCGAGCAGGTCAGCGAACTCGTCGACGAGCTCTCCGCCCAGCGGGCTGACGAACGGATCGGCTCGGTCGTCGAGGTGCTGGTGGAGCGGGTGGGCGACGACGACGGGATCGACGAGGACGTGATCGAGGGTCGGGCCGCCCATCAGGGGCCCGAGGTGGACGGTGTGACGGTCCTGGCCGGAGGTTCCGGCCTTCGGCCGGGAGACATGGTCCGGGCCCGGGTCGTCGCCGCGGACGGCGTCGACCTGGTGGCCGACCCCGTGGAGGTGGTGGCGCCGGACGCACTGCGGGCGTCGGGGTGAGCAGCCTCGTTCCCGACCCCGCCGCGACCGCGCCCCAGACGGCCCGGCTGCTCAACGTTGCCAACGGCCTCACCGTGCTCCGGCTGCTCCTGGTGCCGGTCTTCGCGCTCGCCCTCGTCCACGACGGCGGCACCAACACCGGCTGGCGGATCGTGGCCTGCGCGATCTTCGCGGTCGCGTCGCTGACCGACCGGATCGACGGAGATCTGGCCCGCCGTCGCGGTCTAGTCACCGAGTTCGGCAAGCTGGCCGACCCGATCGCCGACAAGGCCCTCATCGGTACGGCGCTGGTCGGCCTGTCCACGCTGGGGCTGCTGGCCTGGTGGGTCACCGTGGTGGTCGTCGTCCGCGAGGTCGGCGTCACCATGTTGCGCTTCTGGGTGATCCGGCACGGCGTGATGCCGGCCAGCAGAGGCGGCAAGCTGAAGACCTTCGTCCAGGCGGTGGCGATCGGCCTCTACGTGCTCCCGCTGTCCGGGCCGGCGCATGTGGTCGCGATGATCGTGATGGCGGTCGCGGTCGCCCTCACCCTGGTGACCGGCGCCGACTACGTGGCCCGGGCGCTGAGCATGCGCCGCCGATCCCGGCTGTCGCCGGGCTCCGGCCACTCACCCGCGGCGGGCACGGAACAGCCCTCGTGACCGTCGCGGAGCAGGTGCACGCCGCCCTGCGGGCCCGCGAGCAGACGGTGGCCGTGGCCGAGTCGCTCACCGCCGGCCTGCTCTCCGCCGCGCTCACCGACACCCCGGGCGCCAGCAACACCTTCCGTGGCGGCCTGGTGGTCTACGCCACCGACCTCAAGGCCTCGCTGGCCGGCGTACCCGGTCCGTTGCTCGACGCGCAGGGCCCGGTCAGCCCGGACGTCGCCGCCGCCCTCGCCGCCGGGACCCGGACCCGGCTGGCCGCGACCTGGGGGCTCGCCGTCACCGGCGTGGCTGGCCCCGACGAGCAGGACGGCGTCGCGGTGGGCACGGTCTTCGTCGGTCTCGCCGGCCCGGACCAGCCGGCTGGGGTCGGGTCCGGGGCGGTGCGGGCGCTGCACCTGGCCGGTGACCGGGCCGAGATCCGGCGCCAGGCCGTCCTGGGCGCACTCGAGGTCCTGGCCAGCGCCCTGGGGGTCGCTCGGATGGAATCGGCGCAGTGACGTGGGCGTTACGCTCACGGCTGACACGCCCATTCGGGTCGGGTAGGCCACAAGACCCAGGGGTACCGTGACAAAGACAGCGCAAGGAGAGAGAGGGGTGCAGCGGATGGCTCTGCTCCGTCGAGTTCTCGGCGACACACTGCGCGGCCAGCGGCTGCGCCAGCAGCGCACGTTGCGAGAGGTGTCCTCCGCCGCCCGGGTGAGCCTGGGATATCTGTCCGAGGTCGAGCGCGGCCAGAAGGAAGCCTCCTCCGAGCTGCTCGCCTCGATCTGCGAGGCCCTCGAAGTCGAGCTCGCCGACGTACTCGGCGAGGTCAGCGAGACGATGCGCGGAGCCGAGATCCCGGCCGGCACCGGTCCGGCCGCGGAGCGGGTGCACGCCTCCGTCGGAGCCGCTCTTCCCCGTACCGACACGATGGACCGGCTGGACAAGGTCATCATCGGCCCGATGCACGACGACGCTCTGCACAGGACCCAGGACCGGCGCGTCACCGCCGCCGCCTGACCTTCCCCGCACGTCCCGCCACCGCCAGTCGCCCTGACCACAACGCACTCCTAGTGCGTTGTGCGCGCCTGGCGCGGCGTGTCGCGGACTAAAACGCACTCCCCCGGATCTGCGCCGGTGTGGTCGTCTCGCCCAGGTCGCGGCGGGTCGACCGGACCTGGTCGGCGGACGGCATGACAAGGATCGTCGTGGTGGCGCCTAGTCTGGTCAACAATTCGCGGTTTTGCCGTGGATGGGGGGCGGTCCTGGTCCGGTTGGGTCGCACCGACGCGTGGCAACCTGCCACGATGGACGTCGGCGTACCGTGGGAGTGCGCTGCTGACAGGAGGATGTTCGATCATGGCCAACCCCTTCGTGAAGTCATGGAAGTACTTCATGTCCTGGTTCGGTGCGAAGGTGGACGAAAAGGCCGATCCGAAGATCCAGATCCAGCAGGCGATCGAGGATGCCCAGCGTCAGCACCAGTCGCTGTGTCAGCAGGCCGCGCAGGTCATCGGTAACCAGCGCCAGCTGGAGATGAAGCTGTCGCGTCAGCTCGGCGACATCGAGCGGCTGCAGGGCTCGGCGCGGCAGGCCCTCGTGCTCGCCGACCAGGCCACGAAGAACGGCGACGCCACGAAGGCGGCCGAATACACGCAGACGGCGCAGGCCTTCGCCAACCAACTCGTCTCCACCGAGCAGTCGGTCGAGGACCTCAAGGGTCTGCACGACCAGTCGCTGCAGGCCGCCGCGCAGGCGAAGAAGGCCGTCGAGTCCAACGCGATGATGCTGCAGCAGAAGCTGGCCGAGCGCACCAAGCTGCTCAGCCAGCTCGAGCAGGCCAAGATGCAGGAGCAGGTGTCCAGTTCGCTGCAGTCGATGTCCGAGCTCGCCGCTCCGGGCAACGTGCCGTCGCTGGCCGAGGTGCAGGAGAAGATCGAGCGGCGCTACGCGACGGCTCTCGGCCAGTCCGAGTTGGCCAACAACAGCGTGCAGGGGCGGATGCTCGAGGTCGAGAAGTCGACCATCGACATGGCCGGTGCCGCGCGGTTGGATCAGATCCGCGCCAGCATGGGCGAGATCGGTCCGTCCGGCGAGACCCCGGCGGTGGAGGCGGCGCCGCCCGGTGGCGAGACCGCCGAGCCGCAGACCGCCCCCCAGCAGCAGACCTCCGAGCCGAGCTAGGAGCCCGGGTCACCGATGGCCGCCGATCTGTCCGCCCGGGCCGCGCGCGCGGCCGCCGCGGCCCGGCGCGCCGGGCAGATGGCCGACACCGCCCGCCAGGCTGCCGCCGCATGGCGTGACCCGGTCGCCCGGCTGCTCCGCCGTCGTCGCCGGGCCCGGTGGGGCCTCGGGCTGCGTACGGCGTTCGCCATCGGCATCTCGTTCGTGGCCGGTTGGGCGATCGCGCAGGGCGATGTCGTCGGCGGAGCATTCCTGGCCGTGGTCGGCGCCTTCGCGATCTACTCCATCGTCCCCGCCGTACGCCGGGTCTGGGTGCTCGAGCGCACCCCGCTGCCGGCCCCGCCGCCGCCCCCTCCGCCGCACGGGTCCGCCGCCCGGGTGCCGATGGAACGGCTCTCGGCGCGGGAGCGCACGCTGGCCAACCTGTTCGTCTTGCTCGGCCCGGCCGGGCGGGACGCCGCCGGCGAGGCGGCCGCCGCGGCGACGGCGCTGCGAGCCCGCGCCGAGCGCGTGGTCGTTCTCGAGGCCGCGCGGCGGGACGCGCCGCCGCAGGCGGTCGGCGACCTCGACGAGGCGCTCGGTGTCCTCTGCGTCTCGCTCGAAGACGGCGTCGACGCCTACGACCGGCTGGTCACCGCGGCGGCCGGTGTCGTCTCGGCGAGCATCGACGACCGGACGGACTCGCTGACCGCACAACGGCTGACGGAGACCACCGACACGCTCGCCGGACTCGCCCGCGGCCTCCGCGAGGTCAGCGGTCGCTGAGGCTGGCCTGCTCGGTCGCGAACGCGAGGATCCGGTCCAGATCCTCCCGGCGCAGGCCGACCGTCGGTTGCGGCGCGATCGCCAGCGCGGGCTGATTGAGCCCGTTCAGCCAGTCCAGCGCGTCGGGCGAGTAGCCGAGTTCGTCGTCGGTCCAGATGAGCGGACGGCCCTCGCGGGCCACCTCCTGGGCGAGCGGAAGCTTCCACCACACCGCCGAGCCACCGGGCCTGCCCACCACCGGGAATTCGGGTAACCCGAGCAGCTGACGCAGATCGCCGTTGGCGTCGCGGGACCACGTGGTGAGCCAGCGGATCTCGACGAGGCCGCGGTCGTGCAGGTCCCGGATCCCGGCCATCACGTCGGGGGAGAAGGTGATCCGGTAGCTCCGTCCGTTGGTCTGCGCCGTACCCGTCGTCCACTCCGGCCATGCCGACTGGTCGAGGTCGAGCGTCACCGCGTTGAGTACGCCGTCGACGTCCAGCAGCCAGATCGGCGTCGTGGGTGACCGCGACCCGTCGGCTTCATCCGGCACTGCGGCTCAGGCCCGCGCGGTGTGGAAGGCGCGGAAGACCTCCGCGAGCCGACCGTCGGGCAGGCCGACCATCGCGGCGTTGTCGGCCAGCTCCGCGCGCAGCCGGTCGGTGAGGCCGGACATGTGCGAGGTCTGGCTGGCGTGCGCCCGCAACGCGGCGACCTTCATGTCGAAGGTGTCGGTCACGTCGACGTACGTCGTGGGCTGCGGCGCGGCGATCATCCACACGTCGTTCGCCCGCCATGCCTCCAGGCCCTCGTCGGCGAAGAGTTCGGGATGGATGTAGGGGTTGGCCGCGTCGGGGTAGACCGCGCACAACGTCGCCTCACCCACCGCCATGTGGTCCGGGTGGTTGTGGACGACGCGCTCCCACGTCCGCTCCGGGGTCATGGTCAGAACACGCTGCGGGCGTACCCGCCGGATCTGCCGGGCGATGTCGCGGCGCAGGTCGAGGGTGACCAGCACCCGGCTGTCGGGGTAGCCGAGGAACGTCACGTCACTCACCCCGACCGCCGCCGCCGCGGCGCGCTGCTCGGCCTCGCGGGACGCGGCGACCTGATCGCGCGGGAGGGTGCCCGACTGACCGGAGTCACCGCGGGTCGCGATGCAGTAGGCGACCTCGATCCCGGACTTGGTCCAGGTCGCGATCGTGCCCGCTGCGCCGAAGTCGAGGTCGTCGGGGTGGGCGGTGACGACCAGGATGCGCTGCACATCGGGGGACCGGCTGCCGTCGACGTAATGCTGTGGGGTGCTCATGGCCGGTGACTCTACGACCGGGCGGCGTCCGCGGCCTGCGCCGGGGCGGGCTGGCACGCGGGACACCAGAACGTGATCCGCTCGGCCTGCATCGCCCGCCGGATCGGCGTACCGCAGCGGCGGCACGGCTCGCCTCCGCGCCGGTAGACCCAGTGCTGCCGCCCGCGGTGCAGGTCGCCGGTGGTGGCCTGCTCGGGGTGCTCCCGGTTGGCGGCGATGAGACGTTGGGCGAGCGTGACGACGCCCGTCAGGTCGTCCACTGTGGACACCGGTGCCCAGGGGAAGATGCCGCGCAGGAACAGCGTCTCGGATTTGTACAGGTTGCCGATGCCGGCGAGGTTGCGTTGGTCGAGCAGCGCCTCCGCCATCGCCCGGTCGGGCGCCCGCGCAATCCGGCGGGTCGCCTCCCGCGCGTCCCAGTCGGGGCCGAGCAGGTCGGGGCCGAGATGCCCGACCAACCGGTGTTCGTCGGCGGTGGGTACGACGGCGACGTCGTGGATCCGGAAGCCGACGGCCTGCCAGTCGGCGTTGGCGAGCACGACGCGTACCTGATGGGCGGGCCCGCCCCGCCACCGGGCGCCGGCCGGCACGAGCTGCCAGCTCCCGTCCAGGCGCAGATGGGTGTGCAGCGTCCGGCCGTCGTCGAGGCGGGTCAGCATGTGCTTGCCGCGCGGGATCACCTCGACCACACGCCGCCCGGCCAGTTCGACCGTCGCGTAGGCGGGTACGCGCAACTCGGCCGCGGTCAGCGGACGGCCGGCCAAGGCGGCATTCATGCGCTTGGCGGCGAGCCACACCGTGTCACCCTCGGGCACGGTCCGATTGTGCGCCGGCCGCCGGACTCAGCTGATGCCGCGCCGGATCCGTCCGGCGTAGCGGGCTTCGAGCTCGTCGTTGTGCTCGTCCCCGCCGGGCACGTTGGCCGACAGATACACCGGCGGCGTGACCCCGGCCGCGAGTTGCCGGGCGACGACCTCCGCGACCATCATCTCGGCGGCCAGCGCGGACGTGATCGACGAGACCGCGCAGACCGACCCGCCGTCCGGGAGCGGCAGCAGGCTGTCGCCGTACGGCGCACAGTTGTCGATCACCACGTCCGCGACCTCGAAGAGGCGCTTGCCGGACGGGTGCCGGGACTCGATCCGGGTCGAATGCGCGAGTGAGGTGATCGCGATGAGCCGATGACCACGCTCCCGGACGAGCTGCGCCATCTCGACGACCGAGCCGTTGCCGCCGGAGTTGGAGCCGATGACGAAGACGTCCGCCGGGGTGATCGTCGCGAGGTCGTAGATCTGGTGGGCGACGGCCGGATCGCGTTCGACCATGCGGTCGACATCCGCCGGCTTCACGCCGCCGTAGATCACGATGTCGCGGATGGCGAGCATGTTGGTCGGCACAAAACCACCGGCCCGTCCGGCGATCTCCATCGACAGACCCTGCGAGTGGCCGGTACCGAAAGCCTGGACGACTCCACCGGCGGCGAGCGAGTCGGCGACGAGCCCGGCCGCGGCGCTGATGTTGTCCCGCTGCGTATCGAGCACCCGGTCGATGACGTCCTGGATCGCGGCAGCGCAGCCGGCCTGATCGATGCTCATGCGTGTCGTGTCCTCACCTCGGCGACGAGTGCCGGGATCCATCTCATCACCTGCCGGTGAATGCACGGCTGCCGGATACGCTGCGCCGGTGGACCGCGACGACCGTCTGGTGGCCGGGGTGGACGCGGGTGCGACCAGCGTCCGCGCGCTGGTCGTCGATCTGACCGGCGACCGGCACGGCACCGGCACGGCCGGCGGCGCCAATCCGATCTCGCGTGGGCTGGACGCGGCGATGACCGAGGTCGCCCGCGCACTCGACGATGCACTGTCCACTGTGGACAGGAGCCGGGTGGCGCTGGTGGCGCTGGGGATCGCCGGAGGCAACACCCACGGCGTGGACGGTCTCGGCGAGGCGCTGGACGCCGTCTGGACCCGGGTGGGGCTGCATTGTCCGCGGCTGCTGGTCTCCGACGTCGAGGTGGCATTCGCCGCCGGCACCGCCGATCCGGACGGGCTGGTCGTCCTGGCCGGCACCGGCGCCGCGGTGGCGGAGATCCGGGCCGGCACGATGACCCGCTACCTCGATGCGCTGGGCTGGCTCATCGGTGACGTCGGTTCGGGTTCGTGGCTCGGACTGCGGGCGTTGCGCGCCGCGCTGGCCGATCTCGAAGGACGCGGCAGCCCGACGACGCTGACCCCGCTGGTCGCCGCGCAACTCGCAGTCGTCCTGCCGGCCCGCCCGCCGGGCGGGCTGCCCGGGTCGGACCGCACGGTGCGCGACTCTGGTGGCCGCGGCCTACCGCCGTCCGCCGATCGCCCTGTCCGAGCTTGCGCCGCTGGTGTCGCGGGCCGCGGTCGACGGTGATCCCGTGGCCGGGGCGCTTGCTCGGCGGGCGGCCGAGGGGTTGCTCGACGAGGCCGGCGTGCTGCTCCGCGACGCACCGTGGGCGCGGTCGGCCGTGGTCGCCGGCAGCGTCCTGGTGACGCCGGGCCCGGTGCGTGACGCCGTCCGCCGGGGACTGGCCGAACGCTTCGGGCTCGAGGTCGGCGACGGTCGCGACGGTGCGGCGGGCGCCGCCTGGCTCGCCACCCGGCGGCTGGGCCCGGCCCGGGCCGCGGACGACGTACATCGCCGGCTCGCCGCCCGCGGCTGAGCCCCGCTGTCAGGCCGGAGCGATCAGCCTGCCGTCGACGCGCTGGGGAATGCCCCCGGGGTTGTCGTCCCGCAGCTCCGCGGGCAGCAGTGCCGCGGGGGAGTCCTGGAAGCAGACCGGCCGCAGGAAGCGCCGGATGGCCGTGATGCCGACCGACGTGTGGGCCTCCGCGGTCGACGCCGGATAGGGGCCGCCGTGGTTCATCGCCCACGCGACGGCCACCCCGGTGGGGAATCCGTTGAAGATGATCCGGCCGGCCTTGTGCGCGAGGAGGCCGGCGAGCCGACCGGGCAGCTCCGACTCGCCGTCGCCGGTGTGCACGGTCGCGGTGAGCGACCCCTCCACCCGGGCGAGCGCCGCGGTGAGGTCCTGCTCGTCGCGGTAGGAGGCCACGACGGCAACCGGACCGAAGCACTCCTGCAGCAGCGGCCCGGTCAGGTCGGCCGCGGCGACGGAGAACAGCTGCGGCCGGGCCGAGTAGCCGGCACCGAGGTCCGCGGTCGAGGAGGCGAGGTCGTCGACGCCGGACTGGGTGCGCAGCCGGGCGGTGCCGGCCTCGAACGCATCGCGGATCCCCTCGCTGAGCATCCAGCCGGACGGGGCCTGCGCGGCTCCGTCGGCCAGCGTCGCGCGGAGGAGGTCACCGTCGGCACCGGCCGGGACGAACAGCAGGCCGGGCTTGGTGCAGAACTGGCCCACGCCCATCGTGAACGACGTGAGGAAGCCCTCGGCGATCTTCTGCGCCCGCTCCGCCGCCGCGGCCGGGGTCACCACCATCGGGTTGAGGCTGCCGAGCTCGCCGTAGAAGGGGATCGGGTCGGGCCGGGAGTTGGCGAGGTCGAACAGCGCCCGGCCGCCGGCCAGCGAGCCGGTGAAACCGACGGCCCGGATCGCGGGGTGGGTCACCAGCCGGGTGCCGGCGTCCTGGCCGTAGACCACGGCGATGGTGCCGTCCGGCGCCCCGCAGTCGCGCGCGGCCTCGACCATCCGCTCGGCGCACCGCGCCGACGTCGCCGGATGCGCCGGGTGCGCCTTGACCACGACGGGGCACCCGGCTGCCAGCGCCGAGGCGGTGTCGCCGCCGGGTACGGAGAAGGCGAGCGGGAAGTTGCTCACCGCGAACACCGCGACCGGGCCCATCGGGGTCAGCATGCGGCGCAGGTCGGGGCGCGGGCCCATCGCGGTGTCGCCCGGGTGGTCGATGGTGGCTTCGACGTAGCCGCCGTCCTCGAGGGCCTCGGCGAACAACCGGAGCTGGTAGCAGGTCCGGGTCAGCTCGCCGTTCAGCCGGGTCGGGCCGAGGGCGCTCTCGCGGTCGGCCAGCGCGACGATCGCCTCCCGGTCGCCGTCCAGCCCGTCGGCCATCGCGCGGAGCAACGCGGGCGCGGCCGTCGCGTCCCATCGCCTCCAGGGCGGGGTACGCCGCGCGGGCCGCCTCGCAGGCGGCGTCCAGGCCCGCGGGGGATGTCTGCTCGGTCACCTTCTCGACGGCATCGCCCGTGCGCGGGTCGATGCTCACCACGGTGTCCACTCCGGCGGTCATCGGGTCACCTCCTGGGTGGGTCGGGGTCGCTGACGGGTGTCGTCATACCCGGCGACCAGCCACTGCATGTCGCGGCGGCCCCGGACGACGGGGTTGGTGAGGATGCCCACACCGTCGATCTCGATCTGCACCTCGTCGCCGGCGGTGAGGGTGAACGGCGTCTCGGGCACCAGGCAGGTGCCGGTCGACAGGATCACGCCGTCGGGGAAGGCGTCGGCGCGGGTCAGGTAGTCGACCAGTTCGTCGAGCCGCCGGCGGAGCTGGCTCGTGCTGGCCTCGCCGGACCAGTGCACGGCGCCGCCGCGGCGGATGGTGAGCGTGATCGTGAGGTCGTAGGGGTCGGTGACCTCCCAGGCCGGGCGGATGCCCGGCCCGACGGCGCAGCCGCCGAGGTAGATCTTGGCCTGGGGGAGGTAGAGCGGGTTCTCGCCCTCCAGGGTGCGGGAGCTGACGTCGTCGCAGACGGTGTAGCCGACGATCTCCCCGGCGGCGTTGACCACGACGGCGAGCTCCGGCTCGGGGACGTCGACCTTCGAGTCGTCGCGGACGGCGATCGGCTCACCGTCGCCCACCACCCGCCAGGCGACGGACTTGAAGAACAGCTCGGGACGGTCGGCGTCGTAGACCTGCTCGTAGACCGTGGCCGACCGCTCGCTCTCCTCGACCCGGGCGGCGCGGGACTGCTGGTAGGTGACGCCGGCCGCCCACACCTCGGTGCGACCGTCGACCGGCGGGAGCAGCCGCACGTCGCCCACCGGGTACGTCGGCCCGCCGGGATCCAGGCACCGCTCCCGCAATGCGCCGGCCGGGAGCTGCAGGAGCTCGGCGAGCGTCGCGCCGCCGGCGAAGCCGGTGACCTTGCCGTCGGTGAGGACGCCGACCGCACTCCCGTTGCTGTCATGCTGCGCAAACCGGACGATATGCACGCTGCTCCCCTCGGATCGGCTGAGGGTCGAACCTATCCGGAGCGCAACCGCAGCCCGCGTGGGGTGGGTCGGAACCCCGCCGAGGCGAGCGCCTCGGCGAGCGGGGAGTCGAGGACGCCGGCACCGTCGGCCCGCTCGACCGCCATCCGTCCGAGACCGCCGTCGCGGACGGCGAGGGCGAGGGCGTCGGCCGCCGGTTGCAGCAGGACCGGGTCGTCGGACCAGGACAGCAGCGAGCGCCCGCCGCGTTCGACGTAGAGCACGAGTTGCCCGTCGACGAGGACGACCAGCGCACCGGCCTTGCGGCCCGGGCGGTGACCGGACGGCTCGGGTCGCTCCGGCCAGGAAAGCGCGGCACCGTAGGCGTTGGCCGGATCGGTCGCGGCGAGCACCTGGGCCCGCTGCGCGTCGGACCGCTCGCCCGCGAAGGTGCGCAGCCGGTCGACCGCGCCGGTGGACGCGAACTGGGCCGCGCCGAGTCCCGTCACGAAGTAGCCGCGCCGCACCCGACCCGCCTCCTCGAAGGCGCGGAGCACGCGGTAGGCGGCCGCGAAACCGCCGGCCACGTGCTCGGCCGCGACCGCGCCCCGCGTCACCACGCCGTGGCGTTCGAGCAGGGTCTCGACGAGGGCGTGCGCACGCGGCGTCGGGTCGGCCACCCGCTCGGGGAGCCGGGACCATCGCCCGGCGACCGTCGGCGGGCCGGTCCGGCTCGGCATCGGTGCGCGGCCGATCCGGCCGTAGCGGGACCGGGGCGCCGCGGGTCGCCGGGGGTGGGCGACCTTGCCGGCGCCGAGCAGCGTCCGCAACGGCGCCAGGGTGTCGTTGGTCAGGTGGCCGGCCCACACCAGGTCCCACACGGCGGCGACGAGTGCGGCGTCGTCGGAGGGCCCGAGCCGCCCGTCGGCGAACACCCGATCGGCGAGGGCCCGGAAGAACAACGCGGCGTCGCCGGACAGCGCCTCGAGCACCGCGTCGTGCAACGGGGTCAGCGTCAGTGTCGTCGTCGACCGGCGGGAGCACCAGATCGGCGATGTCGGTGGGGGCCAGGGCGATCCAGCCGTCGCCGCCGGGCAGCGCACCCGCACCGGACCAGCGCACCTCACCGGCGGTGGTCAGCTCGTCGAGCATCGCCGGGGAGTATCCGGAGACCCGTGCGGGCAGCACGAGCGTCTCGAGCGCGGACGCCGGCACGGCGACGCCGGCGAGCTGGTCGAGGGCATGGGTGAGGGCTCCCTGACCGCGGGCCGAGGACACGCCGACCCGCTGCCAGGCGGGCAGGAACCGGGCCAGTGCTTCGGCCGGCACCGGCTCGACCTCGCCACGGAGCCGGGCCAGCGACCGCCGCCGCAGCGTGCGCAGCACCTCGGCGTCGCACCATTCCTGACCGGTGCCGCCGGGCCGGAACTCGCCGCTCAGCACCCGGCCGGCGCCGGCCAGCCGGTGCAACACGTCGGCGATCACGGCGGTGCCCACACCGAGGCGGCTCGCGCAGTCGCCGACGTGGAACGGCCCGTGGGTGCGGGCGAAACGCCCGACGAGATCGCCCAACGGATCGCGTACCGGCTCGGTGAAGGTCTCCGGAACCCCGACCGGCAGCGGTACGCCGAGGGCGTCGCGGACCCGTCCGGCGTCCTCGATGCCGATCCACCGCTCCTCGCCGGCGATCCGGACCCGCAGCGCCCGCCGCGCCTCCTCGAGCTCGGCCAGCCACCGGGGCTGCGCTCCGCGGGCGACGGCTTCGGCGGTGGTGAGGTCGCCGACGAGGCGGAGCAGATCGGCCGTGGACTCGACGTCGTAGGCCTTGCGGGAGTCGGAGAGCCGCTGCAGCTCGGCTTCGACCTCGGCGAGGGCGTCGGGGTCGAGCAGCTCCCGCAGCTCGGCCTGGCCGAGCAGCTCGGCGAGCATCGCGTTGTCCAGCGACAGGGCCTGGGCCCGCCGCTCGGCCAGCGGCGCGTCGCCTTCGTAGATGAACATCCCGACGTAGCCGAAGAGCAGCGACTGAGCGAACGGCGACGCCTGCCGGGTCTCGACCTCGACGAGGCGCACCCGCCGCGACTGCAGGTCGCGCATCAGCTCGACCAGCCCGGGCACGTCGAAGACGTCCTGCAGGCACTCGCGCATGGTCTCGAGCACGACCGGGAAGGAGCCGTAGTCGCTCGCGACCTGCAGCAACTGGGCGGCCCGCCGGCGCTGCTGCCACAGCGGGGTACGCCGGCGTGGGTCGCGCTTGGGCAGGAGCAGGGCGCGGCCGGCGCACTCCCGGAACCGGGAGGCGAACAGCGCCGACCCGCTCACCTCCGCGGTGACCAGCGACTCGATCTCGTCCGGGTCGAAGATCGCCAGCTCCGCCGTGGGCGGCTCGGCGTCGTTCTCGGGCAACTGGAGCACGATGCCGTCGTCGGCGTGCATCGACGTCACGTCGACGCCGTAGCGCTCGCGGAGCCGGGCGCCGATCGCCTGCGCCCAGGGCGCGTTGACCTGGGCGCCGAACGGGGAGTGGATGACCAGGCGCCAGTCGCCCAGCTCGTCGCGGAACCGCTCCACCACGATCGTGCGGTCGTCGGGCAGCTGCCCGGTCGCCTCGCGCTGCGCGGCGAGGTAGTCGAGAAGGTTGGCCGCCGCCCAGTTGTCCAGCCCGCCTTCGCGCAGCCGGCGCTCCGCGACGGCGCGGTCCGCGCCGGCCGTGCTCCGCAGGAACGCACCGACGGCCCGACCGAGCTCCAGCGGGCGGCCGATCGCGTCGCCCTTCCAGAACGGCATCTTGCCCGCCTGGCCTGGGGCGGGGGTGACGAGCACCCGGTCATGGGTGATGTCCTCGATCCGCCACGACGACGTCCCGAGCAGGAAGACGTCGCCCACCCGGGATTCGTAGACCATCTCCTCGTCGAGCTCGCCGACCCGCCGGCCGGGGTCGCCCTCGGTCCCGACCAGGAACACCCCGAACAGGCCGCGGTCGGGGATGGTGCCGCCGCTGGTGACGGCGAGCCGCTGCGCGCCGGGTCGTGCCGTCAGCGCGCCGGTGACCCGGTCCCAGGTGATCCGCGGGCGCAGCTCGGCGAATTCGTCGGACGGGTAGCGGCCGGACAGCATGTCGAGGACCGACTCGAGCGCGCTGGCCGGCAGTCCCGCGAACGGGGCCGACCGGGCGACGATCGCCGCGAGCTCGTCGACCGTCCAGTCGTCCATCGCGACCATCGCGACGATCTGCTGGGCGAGTACGTCGAGGGGGTTGCGGGGGAAGCGGATCGCCTCGATCGCCCCGGCCTGCATCCGGTCGGCGACGACCGTCGCCGCGAGCAGATCGCCGCGGTACTTGGGGAAGACGACGCCGCGGCTGACCGCACCGACCTGGTGCCCCGCCCGCCCGACCCGTTGCAGGCCGGAGGCCACCGACGGCGGAGCCTCGACCTGCACCACGAGGTCGACCGCGCCCATGTCGATGCCGAGCTCCAGACTGCTGGTCGCGATGACCGCGGGCAGTCGTCCGGCCTTCAGTTCCTCTTCCACCAGGGCCCGCTGCTCTCGGGACACCGAGCCGTGGTGCGCCCGGGCCACCACCGGCGGGGCGCCGGGACCGGAGCCGGCCTGGGCCATCATCTCGGCCGGCGGCCGGCCCGAGCCGGAGTCGAGCTCCTCGCCGTACTGCCGCTCGTAGGCGAGCTCGTTGAGGCGTGAGGTGAGTCGCTCGGCCAGACGGCGCGAATTCGCGAACACGATGGTGCTGCGATGCGCCTCGATCAGGTCGAGGATCCGCTCGTCGACGGCGGGCCAGATCGACGACCGCTGCTCGGCGCCGGCCGCGGATCCGGAGAGGTCGCCGGTCGGTTCGCCGAGCGTGGACATGTCCTCGACGGGGACCACGACCTCCACCTGCACGGACTTCTCGGCCGGCGGCGCCACGACCGTGACCGGTCGTCCGCCGGCGAGGAACCGGCTGACCTCCTCCACCGGCCGGACCGTCGCCGACAGGCCGATCCGCTGCGCCGGCGCCTCGAGGAGCAGGTCGAGACGGTCGAGCGAGACGGCGAGGTGGGCGCCGCGCTTGCTGGCGCAGACGGCGTGGACCTCGTCGACGATCACTGTGTCGATGCCGTGCAGCGCCTCGCGGGCCGCGCTCGTCAGCAGCAGGAAGAGCGACTCCGGCGTGGTGATGAGGATGTCCGGCGGCCGCCGGGCGAAGGCGCGGCGCTCCTCTGGCGGCGTGTCGCCGGAGCGGAGGGCGACCGCGATGTCCGGCTCGGGAAGGCCGAGCCGCGCCGCCGCCTGCCGGATCCCGGTCAGGGGGGAGCGCAGGTTGCGCTCGATGTCGACGGCGAGCGCCTTCAGCGGGCTGACGTAGAGCACCCGGCAGCGCCGGCGTGGGTCGTCGGGCTTGGGCGAGGTGGCGAGCCGGTCGAGAGCCGCGAGAAACGCGGCGAGCGTCTTGCCGGAACCGGTCGGCGCGACCACCAGGGTGTTGCTGCCGCGCCCGATCGCGTCCCAGGCACCCTGCTGAGCGGCGGTGGGGGCGGCGAAGGCGCCGTCGAACCAGGCCCGGGTGGCCGGCGAGAAGTCGTCGATTGTGCTCACGAGTGCATCCTGCACCGAGGGTACGACAGCGCGTCGAGCCTCAGCGGCGGGCGGCACCGGCGATCGCACGGTCGTCCGGCCGCGCTTCCGCGTCGACGTCGAGCTCGGCGAGCAGATGGCTCGCTGCCTGCGCCGCCAGGTCGCGAATCTCCGGTACGGCGTTGCACTCCCAGAGCCCGCCGCGGCGAGGCGGCCCGACGGTGATCAGGCGCGGGTCGCTGTCACCGTCGATGTCGACGAGTGCGCCCCGGTCGTCGGTGTCGAGTCCGAGGTGGAGCGGATCGGGTCGGATCAGGCCGTCGGCGAGCATCGAGGCCAGCAGTGGGTCGTCGGAGCCGGCGACGTCGGTGCGTGGACCGGTGCAGTTGAGGATCGCCGCCACGCGGACCTCGTCCCGTGTCCCGTCCGGTGCCTCGAGCACGGCCCGGTAGCCCGGGGGATCGGGGGTGGCTCCGGCCAGTGTCGCGGCGCGGATGGTCAGCCGGCCGTCGGCGATCAGGCGGTCCAGGGTTGCGGTGACCGCCGGCGCCGTCCGGTGCCGATGGACCTCCCACTCGCGGACCGCGGTCGCGAGGAAGATCCGGCGCTCCTCCTCCGACAGGCGGATCCAGATGCTCTGCGTCACCGGGCGCAGGCCGTTCATGACCCCCCGCCAGTCCACGCCGGCCCGGGCCGCCGCGACGACCTCCCGGCGCAGCAGCGTCCGGAGCCCGGAGACGGTGAGCGGCTCGTCGGCGGGCGGGATCGGGGTGGGCCAGGTCGCTTCGGGTCCCGACCGGTGACTGCGCGGGAGGAGACCGTGCCGGCTCACCGCGATCGCCCGTCGGAGCGGGTGGTCGCCGAGCACGGTCAGGACCGCATCGACGGCCGTCAGCCCGGTGCCGACGAGCAGCAGCGGACCGTCCTCGGGAAGTCGCTCGAGCGCGTCGGCCTCCCAGGCGTTGACCAGTTCGCAGCGCGTGGCGGCCGAGCCGGGGGTGGCCGGTGGGAGGTTGCCGTAGGCGAGGACGACGGCGTCGGCCCGGGCGGCGCCGTCGGTGGTCTGCAGGTCGAAGCCGTATTCGGTCCGCCGGACGGCCCGTACCCATCCTCGGCGGACCTGCAGGACGCCGGTGCGGACGGCGTCGTCCACGAGGGCGGCGACGTAGTCCCCGTAGTAGCGCCGCGGCAGGAAGGCGTTGTGGTGTACGTCGATCCCGGCCGAGTCGGCCCACCGGACGAAGTCGTCGGGTTCGTCGGGGAAGGCGCTCATGCGGCCGGCCCGCACGTTGAGCAGATGCCGCAGGTCGGTCGTTCCGTAGGCGAGACCCCGGCCTGGTCTGCCGGTCGGATCGAAGAGCTGGATCCGGATGTCCCGGTCCGATCGATCGGCGAGGCGGGTCAGCGCGACGGCGGTGAGCGCTCCGCTGGCGCCGCCGCCGACGATCGCCACCGTCCGCGGACGGCCGGAATCGTCGTGTCCCCCCATGGTCATCCTCAAAGTCTACCAGTTCGATAGGGATTAAAAGGGGTTTCGGAGAAGGGCCTCCCGCGCCCTCGCCGCGGCCACCGGGCGCCGACTACGCTGGCCCGGTGCGGCTGACCGACTTCTGGGCGCGGATGCGCAGCCACTTCGGCGAGAGCTATGCCGACTCGCTGGCCCGCGACCATGTGATGGCCGGCCTGGGCGGGCGCACCGCGACGGAGGCGCTCGAGGCCGGCGTCGACACCAAGGCGGTCTGGCGCGCGGTGTGCGACGAGTTCGGCCTGCCGGCCCGGGAGCGGTAGTCGCCGCGGTCCCCGGGCCGCTCGACCACGTCCGCCCGCTCCGGTACAGATCCGGCAAGCCCGGCGTGTCGGCGGCCGTGATCGAACACCTGTTCGCCTAGGCTGTCCCCAGACACCACGGTGATCCACAGGTTGGCTCGGCCGGCGCCCTTTGTCGGAGGCCGGCTCTAGCGTCACCGGTGACAGAAACGGCGCGGTGCCGCCCAGCGCGGGCCGCCGACGAAGAGGTGGACCTCATGGCAGGACTGGACCGCGAGAAGGCCCTTGACGTCGCGCTCGCCCAGATCGAGAAGCAGTTCGGCCGGGGATCGGTGATGCGGCTCGGCGACGAGACCCGCGCTCCGATACAGGTCATCCCGACGGGATCGATCGCCCTCGACGCCGCGCTCGGCATCGGCGGCCTCCCGCGCGGGCGGGTGGTGGAGATCTACGGCCCGGAGTCCTCGGGTAAGACGACCGTCGCCCTGCATGCGGTCGCCAATGCGCAGGCGGCCGGCGGGATCGCCGCCTTCATCGACGCCGAGCACGCGCTCGACCCGGAATACGCGAAGGCGCTCGGCGTCGACACCGATGCCCTGCTGGTGTCCCAGCCGGACACCGGCGAGCAGGCGCTGGAGATCGCCGACATGCTGGTGCGCTCCGGCGCGCTCGACATCGTGGTGATCGACTCGGTGGCCGCGCTCGTGCCCCGCGCGGAGATCGAGGGCGAGATGGGCGACTCCCACGTCGGCCTGCAGGCCCGGCTGATGAGCCAGGCGCTGCGCAAGATGACCGGCGGGCTCAACACCTCCAACACCACGGCGATCTTCATCAACCAGCTGCGGGAGAAGATCGGCGTGATGTTCGGCTCGCCCGAGACCACCTCCGGCGGTCGGGCGCTGAAGTTCTACTCCTCGGTGCGGCTCGACGTACGCCGGATCGAGACGCTCAAGGACGGCGGCGACGCCGTGGCCAACCGGACCCGGGTCAAGGTGGTCAAGAACAAGGTGGCCCCGCCGTTCAAGCAGGCCGAGTTCGACATCGTCTACGGCGTCGGGATCAGCAGGGAGGGCTCGCTGCTCGACGTCGGCGTCGAGCAGTCGATCGTCCGCAAGTCCGGTGCCTGGTACACCTACGACGGCGACCAGCTCGGGCAGGGCAAGGAGAATTCGCGGGCGTTCCTGCGGGACAACCCCGATCTCGCCGACGAGATCGAGAAGAAGATCAAGGAGAAGATGGGGATCGGCGCCCAGCTGGATGCCGAGGCCGGCGCGGAGACGCCGGCACCGGCACCGGTCGACTTCTGACCGCATGAGCCCCCGGCGTGCGACCCGCCGCTCCTCGCGGTCGGACAAGGCCGACGGCTCCACCGACGATCGGGGCACCGGCCCGCCGGCCGATCCGGAGTCGGTGGCCCGTACCATCTGCCTGCGCCTGCTGACCCAGGGCCCGCGCACCCGGGCCCAACTCGCGGACGCGCTGTCCCGGCGCGGCGTCCCCGACGAGGCGGCCGGCCGGGTCCTCGCCCGGTTGGGCGAGGTCGGACTGATCGACGATGCCACCTTCGCCCGGTCCTGGGTGAGCTCGCGCCACCACGGCCGTGGGCTGGCCGGCCGGGCGCTGACCGCCGAGCTGCGCCACCGCGGGGTCGACGCCGAGACGACGGCGGAGGCGGTCGGCGAGCTCGACCCGGACACCGAGGAGCAGACCGCCCGGGCCCTCGTCCGCCGTCGGCTGGCCGGCAGCGGCGACGCCCGGCTCGATCCGGTCACGCGCCAGCGTCGGCTGCTGGGTCTGCTCGCCCGCAAGGGCTATCCCGCAGGTGTCGCCTACCGGGTGGTCCGGGAGGAGCTGGCGGCGCGGGGGAGTCAGATCGATGACCTCGCGGAGCGCGGCGACCCCGATGCCGCGGAGGCGGTCGACCTCTCGGTCAGCGACGGTCCGTAGCGACAGGTAAACCTGCCGTGTGGTGGGCCGGCGCGTCGGCGCTCAGCTTGACCCTCCCGAGGGGCGGATTTAGCCTCAGAGTACGAGGAGTTCACCCTGCCATCGCATGTGACCGATACGCCCATATAGAGCAGTCCGACTAGGCACACCTTCCCGACACACCTTCTAGGCTGACCGTTCTCACCGCCCAGGGTTGGGCGTGTTCCCGTATCTGCGGGGTCTGTGTGTCGCGCCCTCCGGGCGCGGGTGTCGCGCCCCCCGGGCGCGGGGTCGGTGACTCCTCGTACCGCAGCACCGTGCGCCCGCACGGTGGGAGCCGACAGAGGAGGTTGACGTGTCAGGTCTCCTCCAGGCGCTCATCGTGGTGCTTCTTGGCGTCGTTCTCATCGGTGTCGTCGTGTTGATCCGCGTGGTGGTGGTGACCGGTCGGGCCAAGGTCATCGCCAGTCAGAGCGGTCCGGCGGAGCCCACCCGCGCACCGCGCGCCGGAGGCGTCGACGGGTTCCGTCGACCCGGCCGGCACCGCCGCACCCACCGCTGCCGACCACGCGGTCGCCGAGGACGCGTCGGAGGAGGCCGCCCGCATCATCGCTACCGCCCGTGCGGAGGCGGAGTCGTCCGCGGCGACCGCTCGGCGCCGGGCGGAGGCGGAGGCCGCCTCGATCCGGCGGGCCGTCGCCCAGGAGGCCGACGAGGCCCGGCACGCGCTCGCGGTCGAGACGGACAACCTCCGCCGACAGGCCGACCTCGACGCGTCGGCCGTGGTGCAACGGGCCCGGCACCGGGCCGAGCAGGACGCGCAGCGGGAGGCCGAGCGGATCACGGAGACGGCGCGGGCGGCTCTCGCCGACGCCGAGCGCCGCGAGCAGCGGGTGGTCGAGCGGGAGGCCCGGCTCGACGAGGACCGTACCCGGCTGGACCAGCGCGACCGGGAACTGATCGACATGCAGCATGCGCTCGACGTCCGCGAGAGCGAGCTGGAGGAGTTCGACGCCGACTACCAGCGGGCCCTCGAACGCGCCGCCGGGCTCACCGCCGCCGACGCCAAGGCCGAGCTTCTCTCGGCGCTGGAATCGCAGGTACGCCGGGAGTCCGCGATCGTCGTCCGCGACGCCGAGGCCGCGGCGACCGAGACCGCCGAGCAGCGGGCCCGCCAGATCGTCACCGACGCGATACAGCGGGTCGCCAGCGACCAGACCGCGGAGAGCGTGGTCAGTGTCATGCACCTGCCGGCCGATGAGATGAAGGGCCGCATCATCGGCCGCGAGGGCCGCAACATCCGCGCGTTCGAATCGGTCACCGGCGTCAACGTGATCATCGACGACACCCCGGAAGCCGTGCTGCTGTCCTGCTTCGACCCGGTACGCCGCGAGATCGGCCGGCTCACCCTGGAGAAGCTCGTCCTCGACGGCCGGATCCATCCGCATCGGATCGAAGAGGTCTACGAGCAGAGCAAGGTCGAGATCGACGCGCTGTGCATCCGCGCCGGGGAAGAGGCCGTGCTCGAGGTCGGTGTCGGCGAGATCCACCCGGAGCTGATCGCCCTGCTCGGCCGGCTGCGTTACCGCACGTCGTACGGCCAGAACGTGCTCGCCCACCTGATCGAGACCGCGCACATCGCCGGGATCATGGCGGCGGAGTTGCACATGCCCACCGCCCTGCTGACCCGCGCGGCGTTCCTGCACGACATCGGCAAGGCGCTGACGCACGAGGTCGCCGGCAGCCACGCCATCATCGGCGCCGAGCTTGCCCGCAAGTACGGCGAACACCCCGACGTGGTCCATGCGATCGAGGCGCACCACAACGAGGTCGCCCCGCAGACGATCGAGGCGGTACTCACCCAGGCCGCCGATGCCTGCTCCGGCGGCCGTCCCGGTGCCCGCCGGGAGAGCCTCGAGTCCTACGTCCACCGGCTCGAGCAGATCGAGCAGATCGCCGGCAGCAAGCCCGGGGTGGAGAAGGTCTTCGCCATGCAGGCCGGCCGTGAGGTGCGGGTGATGGTCTCGCCGGAGGAGGTCGACGACCTCGGCGCCCAGATGCTGGCCCGCGACGTGGCCAAGCAGATCGAAGCCGACCTGACCTACCCGGGCCAGATCCGGGTGACCGTGGTCCGGGAGTCCCGGGCCACCGAGATCGCCCGCTGAGCTACGCGGGGCGCAGCCGCAGACCCTGCATGCCGCCGTCGACGGCGAGCGCCGTACCGGTGGTCGACGCCGAGAGCGGGCTGGCGAGGTAGGCGATGGCCTGGGCCACCTCGTCGGCGGAGACCAGCCGGCCGATCGGCTGGCGGGCTTCGAGCGCGGCCCGCTCGCCGGCCGGATCGGCCGCCGCGTCGAGCAGGCGACCCACCCACGGGGTGTCGACGGTGCCCGGGTTGACGCAGTTGACCCGCACCCCGTCGCGGGCGAGGTCGGCGGACATCGCCATGGTGAGCGACTGCACCGCGCCCTTGCTCGCCGAGTAGAGCGCCCGCTGCGGCAGGCCCGCGGTGGCCGCGACCGAGCAGGTGTTGACGATCGCGGGGTGCGCGGACCGGCGCAGGTGGGGGAGCGCGGCCCGGGCGACCCGCACCATGCCCACCACGTTGACGTCGAAGACCCGGTGCCACTCGTCGTCGCTGTTGTCCTCGACGGTGCCCTGCGCGCCGATACCGGCGTTGTTGACGACGACGTCGAGCCGGCCGAGTGCGGTCACGGCCTCCTCGACCGCCGCCCGCACCGAGGCGTCGTCGGTGACGTCGGCGGGGAAGCCCAGCAGCGGCTTGGGGGCCGGTGACGGGTCGACGTCGAGCACGGCCACCTCCGCGCCCCGCTCGGCGAGCAGCGAGGCCGTCGCCAGCCCGATCCCGGACCCGCCGCCGGTCACGATCGCGGCCAGGCCCTCGAAGTCGTTCATGCCTCTTTCCACACTGGACCATCCGGGAACTGGTATTCGGCAAGGGACTCGGAGCGGATCTGCGCGGAGAAGCCGGCTGCGGTCGGCACCCGGAAGCGCGCGTCGGTGACGGTGACCGGATCGACGAAGTGCTCGTGCAGGTGGTCGACGTACTCGATCGCCCGGTCCTGCATGGTCGTGCTGACCGCGACGAAGTCGAACATCGACAGGTGCTGCACCAGCTCGCACAACCCGACGCCGCCCGCGTGCGGGCAGACCGGGATGCCGAAGGCGGTCGCGAGCAGCAGGATCGCGATGTTCTCGTTGACCCCGCCGACCCGGGCCGCGTCGATCTGGCAGACGTCGATCGCCTCGGCCTGCATGAGCTGCTTGAAGACGACGCGGTTCTGCACGTGCTCGCCGGTGGCGACGCGGATCGGGGCGATGCCCCGCCGGATGGCGGCGTGGCCGAGGATGTCGTCCGGGCTGGTCGGTTCCTCGATCCACCACGGGTCGAACTCGGCCAGCCGGCGCATCCAGGTGATCGCGTCGGCGACGTCCCAGCGCTGGTTGGCGTCGACGGCGATGCGGACCTTGTCGCCGACCACCGCGCGCGCCGTCCGCAGCCGGCGGATGTCGTCGTCGAGGTCGGCGCCCACCTTGAGCTTGATCTGGGTGAAGCCCTGGTCGACGGCCTCCCGGGCCAGCCGGGCCAGCTTGGCGTCGTCGTAGCCGAGCCAGCCGGGGCCCGTGGTGTACGCCGGATATCCCTCGGCCCGCAGCTGCCGCTCCCGGTCGCCCTTTCCGGGCTCGGCGGCCTGCAGGATGTCCAGCGCGCGTTGCGGGGTGAGGGCGTCGGACAGGTAGCGGAAGTCGACGAGGTCGACGACCTGCTGCGGGCTCAGATCGGCCAGCAGCTTCCAGAGCGGCTTGCCCGCCCGGCGGGCGTAGAGGTCCCACGCCGCGTTGACGACCGCGGCGATCGCCATGTGCATGACGCCCTTCTCCGGGCCCAGCCAGCGCAGCGGGCTGTCATGGGTGAGCCGGCGGGCGAAGGCGCCCATGTCGGCCACCATCTCGTCGACCGAGAGGCCGACCACGTGGTCGCGCAGCACCTCGATCGCGGCCACGACCACGTCGTTGCCGCGGCCGATGGTGAACGCGAAACCGTGCCCGGCCAGCCCGGCCGGGTCGTCGGTGTGCAGGACGACGTAGGCCGCGGAGTAGTCGGGGTCGGGGTTCATCGCGTCCGACCCGTCCAGATCGCGGGAGGTCGGGAAACGGATGTCGGTCGTCTCCAGCGCGGTCACGCGCGAGGGCACAGGCAGCTCCCGGGGGCCGGGTCCTTCGAGCCGTAATTCGGTGCAGGCAGGTATACCAGCCGACCGGCGCCCAGAGGTGGCGGGGGCGGCCCGGCCGGTAGCCTCGGGCACGGCCATCCGAGGAGAAGGAGAGCGACGTGCAGTTCATGAGGTTCGGGGATCCGGGCCGGGAGACGCCGGTCGTACGCACCGACGACGGCCGACTGCTCGACCTACGGCCGATCACCGCCGACATCGACCCGGGATTCATCGGCGACGGCGGCCTCGACCGGGCCCGCGCGGCCGTCGCCGCGGGTGACCTGCCGGCCGCGCAGACCGAGGGGCTCCGCGTCGGGGCACCGATGTCGCGCCCGGGCAAGGTCGTCTGCATCGGGCTCAACTACCGCGACCACGCCGCGGAGACGCACGCCGACATCCCCGGCGAGCCGGTGGTGTTCACGAAGGCGAGCAACACGGTCGTCGGCCCCTACGACGAGGTGCTGATCCCGCGGGGCAGCGTCAAGACCGACTGGGAGGTGGAGCTCGCCGTGGTCCTCGGCGCCACCGCCCGCTACCTCGAGTCGCCGGAGGCCGCCCGGTCCGTCATCGCCGGCTACGCCATCAGCAACGACGTGTCCGAGCGGGAGTTCCAGCTCGAGCGCGGCGGCCAGTGGGTCAAGGGCAAGTCGTGCGAGACCTTCAACCCGCTCGGGCCGTGGCTGGTCCCCGCCGACGAGGTTCCCGACCCGCAGGCGCTCGGCCTGCGGCTGTCGGTCAACGGCGAGACCCGGCAGGACGGCACCACCAAGGACATGATCTTCGCGGTCGACTACGTGATCTGGTACCTCAGCCAGTTCATGGTGCTCGAGCCGGGCGATGTCGTGAACACCGGTACGCCGGCCGGCGTGGCGATGGGCATGCCCGGCCAGCCCTACCTGCGGGCCGGCGACGTCATGGAGCTGGAGGTCGACGGTCTCGGCCGGCAGCGGCAGCAGGTCGGGCAGGCGTGAGCGACACCGTGGCGGAGACGACCGGCCGGCGGGTCGACGAGCAGCGCCCGCTGGGCACCACCGAGCTCACGGTCAGTGCGCTCTCGCTCGGCACCGCACCGCTCGGCAACCTCTTCACCGAGGTCGCCGACGACGAGGCGACGGCGACCGTACGCCGCGCCGTCGAGCTCGGGCTCAGTTACGTCGACACGGCGCCGTTCTACGGCCACGGCGTCGCCGAGCGGCGGACCGGCGCGGCGCTGGCCGGTCTGCCCCCGGGCCGGGTCCGGCTCTCCACCAAGGTGGGGCGGCTGATCCGACCGGCGAGCGGCGCCGACACCGGCGACTTCGCGGTCGCCGGCGACACCATGCCGGTCTTCGACTTCACCGCGGACGGCGTACGCCGGTCCCTCGAGGAGAGCCTGCAGCGGCTCGGCCTCGACCGGGTCGACATCGTCTACATCCACGACCCCGACGACCACGTCGAGCAGGCGCTCACCGAGGCCTACCCGGCGCTGCACGAGCTCCGCAGCGAAGGTGTGGTGTCGGCGATCGGCGTGGGCATGAACGGCCCGCAGATCCCGGCCCGGTTCGTGCGTGAGACGGACATCGACTGCGTGCTGCTCGCCGGGCGTTACACCCTGCTCGACCAGTCCGGGCTGACCGAGCTGCTGCCGCTGTGCGTCGAGCGCGCCGTGTCGGTGGTCGTCGGCGGCGTCTTCAACTCGGGCATCCTGGCCGACCCGCGGCCCGGCGCCCGGTTCGACTACCGCCCGGCCGCGCCGGAGGTCCTCGACCGGGCCCGGCGGCTCGACGCCGTGTGCCGCCGGCACGGGGTGCCGTTGACCGCCGCGGCGCTGCAGTTCCCGTTGCGGCACCCGGCCGTCGCCTCGGTGCTCACTGGGGTGCGATCGGTGGCCGAGTTGGAGGCCAACGCGGCCGCGCTGGCGACGCCGGTGCCCGCCGACCTGTGGGCGGAGCTGATCGCGGACGGGCTGTTGCCCGCGTGAGCGCCGCGCGGCCCGGACGGATCGACGCCCACCACCATCTGTGGGACGTCACCCGGCGCGACTACGCGTGGCTCGACGATCCGGCGTGCGCCCCCATCCGGCGCACGTTCGGCCTCGACGACCTCACGCCGCTGCTCGACCGGTCCGGGGTCGTGCAGACCGTCGTCGTGCAGGCCGTGGACGTCGCGGAGGAGACCGTCGACCTGCTCGAGGTCGCCGACGGCCCGGGGGTGGTCGCCGGCGTCGTCGGCTGGGTGGATCTGACCAAGGGCGATGTGGGCGACCGGATCGCGGCGCTGCGAGCCGGCACCGGCGGCGGGCGGCTCGTGGGCTTCCGGCACGGGGTCCAGGGCGAGCCGGATCCGGACTGGCTGTGCCGGCCGGAGGTACGCCGCGGGCTGGGCGCCGTCGCTGACGCCGGGCTGGTCTACGACCTGCTCACCCTGCCCAGCCAGCTGCCTGCCGCCGTACGCACCGTGATCGACCAGCCCGATCTGCGCTTCGTCGTCGACCACCTGTCCAAGCCGCCGATCGCCTCGGGGGACCGCGAGCCCTGGGAGACCAGGATCCGGGCCTTGGCCGCCCAGGACAACGTCGTGTGCAAGCTGTCCGGGATGGTCACCGAGGCCGACCGCGGCGCGTGGACGGTCGACGACCTCCGCCCCTACGCCGACGTCGTGCTCGACGCCTTCGGCCCGGACCGGTTGATGTTCGGCTCGGACTGGCCGGTGTGCACGCTCGCCGCGCCGTACGACCGGGTCATGGCGGCGGCGGAGGAGCTGACCGGCCAGCTGTCCGAGACCGAGCGGGCGGCGGTGTTCGGCGACACCGCGCGGCGGGTCTACGGCCTCGCCTGAGGCGGCGCCCGGCCGGATCCCGCCGGCCACCGGCGGCCGCTCGCGTACCCTCGACTCCCGACGACGCGACGACGCGACACCGAGTCCGGGACGATTGTGAACGCACGCACCTACACGGTCCGCACCTTCGGGTGCCAGATGAACGTGCACGACTCCGAGCGGCTGGCCGGGCTGCTCGAGGAGGCCGGCTACACCCCGGCGGACGCCGCGGACTCCGCCGACGTCGTGGTCCTCAACACCTGCGCCGTGCGGGAGAACGCCGACAACCGGCTCTACGGCAATCTCGGCCAGCTGCGCCCGGTCAAGTCCGGCCACCCGGGTATGCAGATCGCGGTGGGCGGCTGCCTGGCCCAGAAGGACCGCGGCGAGATCACCCGGCGGGCGCCCTGGGTGGACGTGGTCTTCGGCACCCACAACATCGGGTCGCTGCCGGCGCTGCTGGAGCGGGCCCGGCACAACGACGAGGCGCAGGTGGAGATCGCCGAGTCGCTCGAGGTGTTCCCGTCGACCTTGCCGACCCGGCGGGAGTCGTCCTACGCCGGGTGGGTGTCGATCTCGGTCGGGTGCGACAACACTTGCACCTTCTGCATCGTGCCGTCGTTGCGCGGCAAGGAGACCGACCGCCGCCCCGGCGACGTGCTCGCCGAGGTCCGCGCGCTGGTCGAGCAGGGCGTGCTGGAGGTCACGCTGCTCGGGCAGAACGTCAACTCCTACGGCCGCAGCTTCGGGGACCGGCTCGCGTTCGGCCGGCTGCTGCGGGCCTGCGGGGACGTCGACGGGCTGGAGCGGGTGCGCTTCACCAGCCCGCACCCGCGGGACTTCACCGACGACGTGATCGCCGCGATGGCCGAGACGCCCAACGTCTGCCACCAGCTGCACATGCCGCTTCAGTCCGGCTCGGACCGGGTGCTCAAGGCGATGCGCCGCTCCTACCGGCGCGACCGCTACCTCGCGATCCTCGACAAGGTGCGCGCCGCGATGCCGGACGCGGCCGTGACGACCGACATCATCGTCGGCTTCCCGGGCGAGACGGAGGAGGACTTCGCGGCGACGGTGGACGTCGTACGCCGGGCCGAATTCGCCGGCGCGTTCACCTTCCAGTACTCGCCGCGGCCCGGTACGCCGGCCGCCGAGATGGCTGAGCAGATCCCGAAGCAGGTCGTGCAGGAGCGCTACGACCGACTGGTCGAGGCCGTCGAAGAGGCTGCCTGGCAAGGGAACAAGCGGCTCGTCGGCGAAATGGTCGAAGTGCTCGTCACCACCGGCGAGGGACGCAAGGACGCGGCGACCCACCGGATGACCGGCCGGGCGCGCGACGGCCGGCTGGTGCACTTCGCCGGATCGCCGCAGATCCGGCCGGGCGACGTCGTGCACACCGCGGTCACCTACGCCGCGCCGCACCACCTCGTCGCCGACGGCCCGGTGCAGGCGCACCGGCGTACCCGCGCCGGCGACGCGAGTGACGCCGGGCTGCGGCCGGCGACCCCCGGCGTGCTGCTCGGCATGCCGACGGTCGGTGCGCCCGCGAGCTGACCCCGGCGGTCAGCGGCTGGCGGTGCGCTCGGCTTCGGCCAGCCAGTCGCGCCGGGCGGCCAGGGCCGCCTCGGTTTCGGCGACCCGGCGGTCGTCGCCGGCGGCCCGGGCCCGGGTGACCGCGTTCTCGGCCTTCTCCACCGCCTGGCGCATCTGGTCGAGCAGCGGGTTGCTCGCCGTGACCTGGGCGCGTTCGTCGGCGGCGGCACGGACCCGTTCCTCGGCCGCCCGCATGCGGTCGTCGAGAGCCCGCACCGACTCCCGCGGGGCAGGGCCGACGGCGTCGTAGCGTTCCTGGATCCGGCGCAGCGCGGCCCGGGCACCCTGCCGGTCGCGATCCGGGTCGAGCGCCTCCGCCTCGCCGATCAGCGCCTCCCGGGCGCGCTGGTTGTCCTGCTTCTCCGCGTCCCGGGCCCGCAGCACGTCGGCGCGCCGGCCGAAGAACGTGTCCTGCGCGGCACGGAACCGCTTCCACAACGCGTCGTCGACCGACTTCGCCGCGCGCCCGGCGTCCTTCCACTCCCGCATCAGCGCCTTCAGGCGGGACGCGGTCGGTCCCCAGTCGCTCGACTCCGCCAGGCCTTCGGCCTCGGCGATCAGCCGCTCCTTGTGCTCGCGTACGGCGTCGCGTTCGACGTCGAGGGCGGCGAAGTGGGCGCCGCGCTGGCGGGTGAAGGTGTCGCGGGCGGTCCGCAGCCGTTTCCACAGCGCCTCGTCGGTACGCCGGTCGACGCCCTTGATGTCACGCCACTCCTCGACGATCGCGCGGAACCGGTCGCCGGTCGTCTTCCAGCCGGAGTCGTGGGTGGCCAGCTCCTCGGCCTCGGCGACCAGGGCCTCCTTGGCGGCCACCGCCCGCTCGCGCGCGGCGGCCCGGTCGGCCGCGCGGGCGTCCGCGCGGCCGCGGGCGGCCTCGATGAGCCGGTCCAGCCGCCCGTCGAGCGCGTCGAGGTCGCCCACGACGCTGGCGGTGGGCAGGCTCTTGCGCAGGTCCCGGGCGTGCTTGCCCGTAGCCGCCGGATCGCCCGCGCCGGAGGCCAGCCGCTGCTCGAGCAGCTCCACCTCGGTGACCAGGTCGGCGTAGCGCCGGGCGAAATGCTCCAGGCCGGCCTGCGGGTCGCCGGCCTGCCAGGACCCGACGCTGCGCTCACCGGCCGACGTGCGCACGTAGACCGTGCCGTCGTCGTCGATGCGACCCCACGAGATCGCCGATCGGTCGGCGCCTGACGTCATCGGGTTGCTCCTCCTCCACACCCGACCCTGCAAGAGGTGCCGGTGCGGGCATTCTCACAGGTTCGGCGGCCGCCCGGCCACGGTGATACCTGCGCCGCGGTCATCGGCCTCCGCACCGATTAGCCTTTCAGACATGCGGGCGCCCGACCACACCGGCGGTCATTCGGCCGACCGGCCCACGCGGCGACGGCGGTGACCGCGCCCTCACTGATCGCGGTCGTCGGGCCCACCGCCGTCGGGAAGTCGGCGCTGGCGGTCCGGCTGGCGCACCGCATCGGCGGCGAGATCGTCAACGCCGACTCGATGCAGCTCTATCGCGGTATGGACATCGGGACGGCGAAGCCCACGGCCGCCGAACGCCAGGGCGTGCCGCACCACCTCTACGACGTGTGGGACGTCACCGAGGCGGCTAGCGTCGCCGAATACCAGCGACTCGCCCTCGCCGCTGTGTCGGAGATCCGCGGCCGGGGCCGGATCCCGATCCTCGTCGGGGGGTCCGGGCTCTACGTCCGGGCGGTGGTCGACGAGATCGACTTTCCGGGCACCGACCCCGATGTCCGGAACCGCCTGGAGCGCGAGCTCGACGACGTCGGCGCGCCCGCCCTGCATCGGCGGCTGGCCGGCGTCGACCCGGCGGCGGCCGGGGCGATCCTGCCCAGCAACGGCCGCCGCATCGTGCGCGCACTCGAGGTCATCGAGATCTCCGGCCGGCCCTTCTCGGCGACGCTGCCCGCCTACGACGACCGGCCGGGGTGCCGGCAGATCGGTCTCGACTGCGCCGACCTCGATCCCCGGATCGAGGCGCGGGTCGACCGAATGTGGGCCCGCGGCCTGGTCGACGAGGTCACCGGCCTGCTCGCCGCCGGCCTGCGGGAGGGACGCACCGCGAGCCGCGCACTGGGCTACGCGCAGGTGCTCGACCTGCTCGATGGCCGGTGCACCGCCGACGAGGCGCGGCAGCAGACGCAGCTCGCGACCCGGCGCTTCGCCCGCCGGCAGCGGTCCTGGCTGCGCCGCGATCCCCGGGTGAGCTGGCTCTCCGCGGACTCGCCCACGCTCGAGGAGGAGGTCCTGCGCCGTACGCTCGACTGAACAGATCGGCTTCGAGGAGACGGCGTGGACGACGGGTTCGTGACGTTCGTGAAGGGACACGGGACGGAGAACGACTTCGTCCTGCTGCCCGATCCCGGCGATCGCCTCGAGCTGCAGCCGGAGCTGGTCCGGGCGCTGTGCGATCGGCGGGCCGGGATCGGGGGCGACGGCGTGCTGCGGGTGGTGCCGGCCCCGGAGGGCTCGGGCGCCCGCTGGTTCATGGACTACCGCAACGCCGACGGCTCGGTCGCCGAGATGTGCGGCAACGGGGTGCGGGTCTACGCGCGGTACCTCGTCGATGCGGGGATGGCCGAGCCCGGTGAGCTGATGCTCGCCACCCGCGGCGGCCTGCGCGCGGTCCAGGTACCGGAAAGCGGTGACGTGACGGTCGACATGGGGACCCCGCAGCTGCTGACCGAGCGCCCGGTCGTGGCCGGTCGACCGGGCGTCGCGATCTCGATGGGCAACCCGCACGTCGTGGTCCAGGTCGAGGACGAGGAGTCTCTCGACGCGCTCGACCTGACCGCGCCGCCGGACGTCGAACCGGCGCTGCCCGACGGCCAGAACGTCGAGTTCGTCGTACGCACCGACCGGCGGCACCTCACGATGCGGGTGCACGAACGCGGGGTGGGGGAGACCCGCTCCTGCGGCACCGGAGTCTGCGCCGCGGTCGTGGCGACGGTCCACGACGACGGCGCCGGTCGCGGTGACGACTTCCAGGTGCAGGTCCCGGGCGGCGTCCTGACCGTGTCGTGGCGGGCCGACGGGACCGTCCTGCTGCGCGGCCCCGCGGTCCTGGTCGGCAGTGGCCGGCTCTCCCCGGCGTGGTTGCGGCAGGCGGGTCATGCCTCGCCGTCGACGGACTCCAACTCCGGCTCGGCGGTGTCGACAGGGTCGTAGCCGGTCGGCAGGTCGCGCATCCGGCGCAGCGGCGACAGATAGGCCGGCAGGAACACGAACAGCGAGGCGATGGACGCCACCCACACCGTCTCGCGGACACCGATGGCCGAGCCGAGTATGCCGCCGATCAGCCCGCCCACCGGCATGGTGCCCCAGACGATGAAGCGCATGCTCGCGTTCATCCGGCCGAGCAGCCGGTCGGGGCACAGCCCCTGCCGGAAGCTGACCTGGGTGATGTTGTAGACGGTGGAGCCGGCGAAGGCGACGAAGAAGCCGACGGCGGGCAGGACGAGCAGCCAGCCATGCCCGGCCAGCGGAAACAGCAGGCCGAAGACCCCCGACACCGCGATGCTCTTCCAGATCGTCTGACCCTGCCCGTAGCGGTCGGCGATCCGGCGGGCCAGTAACGCCCCGAGCAGGCCGCCGACGGCGCCCACGCTGAACAGCACACCGATGACGCCGGCGGACAGGTGCAGCAGGCGGGCGAGCAGCACGATCATCATCGCCCCGCTCATGGCGGAGAACAGGTTCGAGCTGCCGGTGGTCGCCGCGATCGCCCGCAGCAACGGATCCCGGACGACGAAGGCGACTCCCTCCTTGATCTCGCGGCCCAGATGCGCGTCGGGCGCCCGCTGCGGACGGACCTCGCGGTGCCGGATCAGGCCCACCCAGAGCGCCGACCACAGGAAGCTCGCGGCGTCGGCGAGCAGCGCGGTCGCCGGGCTCAGCACCTGGACGAGCACGCCGCCGACACTCGGTCCGGCCACCATCGAGACCGACTGGCTCGCCTGCAGCTTCGCGTTGCCCTCCACCAGGTGCTCCCGGCCGACGAGGAAGGGCAGGTAGCTCTGGTAGGCCACGTCGAAGAAGACGGTGAAGACGCCGTTCACCAGCACGACGGCGTACAGCTGGCCGATCGTGAGTACCCCGAGATAGGCGGCCGCCGGGACCGAGCCGAGGGCGACCCCCCGGCAGAGGTCGGCGACGATCATCACGTTGCGGCGGCGCATCCGGTCGACCCAGGCCCCGGCCGGGAGGCCGACGACGAGGAAGGCGAGCATTTCGAACGTGGTCAGCAGGCCGACCTCGAACGGTGATGCGTGCAGCACCGTGACGGCGAGCAGCGGGGCAGCGAGCAGGGTGATCTGGGTGCCGAACTGGCTCACCGTGTCGCCGCACCACAACCGGACGAAGTCGCGGTGGTGGATCAGGCTTTGAGGCCCCGCACGATGGCGCACCTCTGCAGCCTGAGCGAGTGATTGGGAAATGTCAATGACTTTGCTCCGAGAGGCCCCCTAGGCTGTGCAGATGGCGGCCGACGAGCATCGACCCGAGGTCGAGAGTCCTGCTCCGGGGACAGCTGCCGGCGGTCGCCGCCCGGCGACGGAATCCGAGGCACGCACCCTGGCGTCGGCCGTGCGGCTGCGCATCCTCCGGCTGTGCCTGGACGACGAGCTCACCAACAAGGAGATCGCCGACCGGCTCGGCCGCGATCCGGCGTCGGTGCTGCACCATGTCCGGCGCCTCGTCGACGACGGTTTCCTGCAGGCACTGCCGCCCCGGCGCGGACGCCGGGGGGCCCGCGAGCGGCCCTACCGGGCGACCCGCAAGTCCTGGGAGCTCTCCCATGGCGACGTCGAAGAGCTCGGGCGGTCCTCCGACGCGATGCTGCAGGCGTTCCTGGCCGAGGCGGCCGAGGCGGGCACGCTGCAGAGCACCTCGCGGCTCGGCCTGACCCTCGACGCGGAACAGCTTCGACGAGTTCCTGGACCGATTGCAGGAGGTGTTCGACGAATACGCCCGCCGGCCGCCCGATCCCGACGGCATCCGATGGTCGGTCTTCTTCGCCATGCACCGTGATCGGCGGGGGGTCCGCCCGGAGTAGCGGCTAATGGAGGTGTCTTCCCCAGTCGCCCGTGGCACCATTGACCTACAGATGACTGAACCCGTTGCGGCACACAGGCCGCTCTTCGAAGCTGACGGCGAGGGCTTGGAGCTCGCCGAGCGCCAGGCACTGCGCCGCGTCACCGGACTCGCGACCGAACTCTCCGACGTCAGCGAGGTCGAATACCGCCAGCTCCGCCTCGAGCGGGTGGTCCTGGTCGGGGTATGGACCGACGGCACGGCGGCATCGGCGGACAACTCGATGGTCGAGCTCGCCGCGCTGGCCGAAACGGCCGGTTCGCAGGTGCTCGAGGCCCTGGTCCAGCGCCGGGACCGGCCGGACCCCGCGACCTACATCGGGTCCGGCAAGGCCCGCGAGCTCCGCGACGTCGTGGTGGCCACCGGCGCCGACACCGTCGTCTGCGACGGTGAGCTGACCCCCGGGCAGCTGCGCCAGCTCGAGTCGATCGTCAAGGTCAAGGTGATCGACCGGACGGCGCTGATCCTCGACATCTTCGCCCAGCACGCCCGCAGCAAAGAGGGCAAGGCGCAGGTCGAGCTCGCCCAGTTGCAGTACCTCATCCCGAGGCTGCGCGGCTGGGGCGAGTCGATGTCCCGTCAGGCCGGCGGCCGGGTCGCCGGCGGTGGCGGCATCGGGACCCGTGGGCCGGGCGAAACCAAGATCGAGACCGACCGGCGGCGGATCCGGGCGCGGGTGGCCAAGCTGCGCCGGGAGATCGCCGGAATGTCGCAGGTCCGGGGCACGAAACGGCAGGAACGGGTACGCCGCGAGGTTCCCGCGGTCGCAATCGCCGGCTACACCAACGCCGGCAAGTCCAGCCTGCTCAACCGGCTCACCGGGGCCGGCGTACTCGTCGAGGACGCCCTGTTCGCGACCCTCGATCCGACCGTACGGCGGGCGCACACCCGCGACGGCCGCGAGTTCACGCTCACCGATACCGTCGGGTTCGTCCGGCACCTGCCGCACCAGCTGGTCGAGGCGTTCCGCTCGACCCTGGACGAGGTCACCGACGCCGACCTGCTGGTGCACGTCGTCGACGGTTCGCACCCCGACCCGGAATCGCAGATCGCCGCCGTGCACGAGGTTCTCGGGGAGATCGACGCCACCCGCGTGCCGGAGGTCCTGGTCGTCAACAAGATCGACGCGGCTGACCCCGACGTGCTGGCCCGGCTCCGTCGCCTCTATCCGGACGCGGTCTACGTCTCGGCCCGTACCGGCGCCGGGCTCGAGACCCTGCTCGACATGCTCGAGGATCGGGTCCCGCACCCGCAGGTCGAGGTGACCGTGCTCCTGCCGTACCAGCGCGGTGACCTCGTGTCACGGGTGCACGACGCCGGCGACGTGCTGGCGAGCGATCACACGGCGGACGGGACCCTGCTGCACGCCCGGGTCCACGGGGAGCTCGCCGCGGCGCTGGAGCGCTACGCCGTCGCCGTCCCACGCTGAGTTCGGACGAAGCGACGGAAAAGTGAACTGTCGGCCGCTGCCATCGCGCCGATTGGCGTGGTCGGCGTACTGTAAGCGGGCAGGCACGTCGAACCGACAGGAGCAGGCTAATGCTGGGTGAGCTCAGCCCGTGGCACTTGCTGATCGTTGCCGTGGTCTTCTTGGCCCTCTTCGGATACAAGAAGCTGCCCGACGCCACCCGCTCAGTCGGGCGGTCGTTGCGCATCTTCAAGTCCGAGATGAAGGGCATGCACGACGAGGAGCCGGCCGGTGAGTCGACCGCGAAGACCCCGCCGGTGATCGAGGCGGCGAAGCCGGCACCGACCGCGGCAGCGCAGCGGTCGACCAGCGCCGAGTCGGGGACGCCGCCCGCGCCACCGGCGAGTGGCGCCTAGCCGACCTTCCCCCTCGGCCCGCCCGGTCCGCCCGACCGGGTCGCCGGTGGATGTCCGTCGTGCGCCGGGAGGCTCTGGGCCGATTCGCGCGCCGGGGCGGCCGCTTGTGGCGGCCTGTCTGATCCTGGTCGCCTGGATCAGTGCCGATGTGCTGCTCCGCGGCCCGTGGACGCGACTGGACGCCTCGATCAGCAGTCAGCTGGCCGGGTCGGGACTCCGCAACCGGCCGTGGCCCGGGGACGTGCTCTACGCACTCACCCTCTTCGGTGGCCGCGCCGAGGTACTGGTCGTCGTCGGGGGCTTTGCGTTGCTCCTCGCGTGGCGTCGGCGGACCTGGGAGCCGCTGGCGCGTCTCGTGGTCGCCCTGGTCCTGCTCACCCTCACCGTCTACGCATTCAAACTCGGGGTGGGACGCACCGCGCCGACCACGGATCTCCTGCATGCCGGGGGTGAGTCCTATCCCTCCGGGCACGTGCCCAATGCCGTGGTGATGTGGGGCCTGGCGGCCTGGTTGGCGGCCGACTACCGCGCCCCGGACGTCGTACGGCGGACCCTCGATCGGCTCCGCTATGTCGCGCCGGTGCTCACCGCGGTCGGGATGCTGCTGCTCAACTACCACTGGCTGTCGGACCTGGTGGCCGGCGGCGCCGTCGGGATCGTCCTGTTGTGGGTGCTGCACCGGATCTTCGACCGGCGCCGCATCCTGACCGCCTGAATCAGACCTTGCGGAGCACCGTCACGACGCGACCGAGGATGGTCGCCTCGTCGCCGGGAATCGGCGCGTAGGCCGGGTTGTGCGGCAGTAGCCAGGCATGCCCGTCGCGCCGCCGGAAGGTCTTCACGGTGGCCTCGCCGTCGATCATCGCCGCGACGATGTCACCGTTCTCCGCGACCTGCTGTTGGCGTACGACGACCCAGTCGCCGTCGGTGATCGCGGCGTCCACCATCGAGTCACCGGCAACCCGCAGCAGGAAGAGGGTGCCCTCACCGACCAGCGCCCGCGGCAGCGGGAAGACGTCCTCCACCGCCTGCTCGGCGAGGATCGGGCCACCCGCGGCGATCCGGCCCACGACCGGGACGTAGGTGGGGGTGGGGTGCTGGTCGTCGGCCGTCGGCGCGCTCGAATCGGCGCCGGACGCCTCGGTCGCGCCGGGGATCCGGACGTCGACCGCCCGCGGGCGGTTGGGGTCGCGCCGAAGCAGGCCCTTGCGCTCGAGCGTGGCGAGCTGATGGGAGACGCTGGACGTCGAGGTCAGGCCCACGGCCTCCCCGATCTCCCGGACGCTGGGCGGATACCCGCGCCGGTCGACCGAGTCACGGATCACCTCGAGCACCCGCCGCTGACGCGTGGTCAGGCCGCTCGCGTCGGCCGGTCCGTCGGGGAGCGACCGCACCGCCGACGGCTTCTTTGCCGCGGTCGCCTTCTGGGGCGCTGATTGGGGCGCTTTCCGGGCACCCGACGCGCGGGTGCGGCTCTTCCGGCCACCGTCCTCGGCGCCAGCTCCACGGGTGTTCTGCGACCGGCCGCTCACGTTGCCTCCCTGCCCATCGCCCGCCACCCGGTCGGCTGCCGCGGACGGTGCTCGACCGAGCCGGCGGACGGGATCATCCGGTTTGTCTCTTCCGGTGTGCCCTGAACGGTAGCGACTTTCGCCCGACGATCCAAACATCTGTTCGAACGACACGCCGGGACGGCTCGGAGTTGTCGGAGCCCCGTGGTAGACATCGCACAGGCGTTCGAATCGAACACCCGTTCGACCGACCGGCCGCTCGACCCGTCGAGCAGGTCGCCAGGTCGGGCTCCGACGGCAGGGAGTCATCGTGTCCATCGCCTGCGACATCCGCCTCTCCGGCTCCTCGACGCCCCGGCAGCGTCCGGCCACGTCGCCCCCGACCGGAGGGCAGTGCGTGATCATCGAGTTCCCGGTGCCGGCCACCGCCCCCCGCTCGGCGCCGACGTCGTACCCGGTCCGGACCGAGCGGCGTCCGCGCCGGCATCCCGTCCGGCTGACCCGGCGGGGTCGCCGGCTGGCCGCGTCGGCGATCGGGGCACTGGTGGTCGGCTCGCTCGGGGTCGGCGCGCACGCGCTGGCGACCCGCAGCGATGCGGCGCCCGGCATGACGCCGGCGTCGTCCACCGCTGTGGTCGTGCGCGCCGGAGACACGCTGTGGTCGATCGCGCACTCCGTTGCCCCGGATCGCGATCCCCGGGACGTCGTGGCCGCGCTGCGGGCCCGCAATCACCTCTCCAGTGCCGGGCTACGGCCGGGCCAGCGCCTCGCGGTGCCGCGAGATGTCCCCTGAGCGAGGTTTCCCGGGTGCGGCCGGGGCCGATCGACGGCTCCGGCCGGGCCGAAATCGCGGCCCGGTATCGGGCGCGCCGGGGTTGCGCAGCGGGGGGTGACGGCCTACTGTCCACTACTACATCTTGTGGTTACACTGGTGTAAGTTGTACACAGGTTGCGTTGGGTTGTCCTCAGCCGGTGCACAGGTTGTCCGCAGTGTTATCCACAACGGGGCCGGGGGATACGGCACAGACCGACCAGCGCTGACCGGGCGCGGCCGCCGCGAGACGGCCCGTCGATCGGGGGAGGAGGAACCATGCGCTGCCCGTACTGCAAGTTCGGTGACTCACGGGTGGTCGACTCCCGCGAGGTCGACGACGGTCAGGTGATCCGCCGCCGGCGGTCGTGTCCGGAGTGCTCGCGACGGTTCACCACGGTCGAGGAGCCCACGCTGGCCGTGATCAAGCGGAGCGGCGTCACGGAGCCCTTCAGCCGCACCAAGGTCGTCGACGGCGTACGGCGGGCCTGCCAGGGCCGGCCGGTCGACGAGGACGCCCTGGCCCTGCTCGCCCAGTCCGTCGAGGACGCCGTGCGGGCGACCGGGTCGGCGGAGATCCCCAGCCACGAGGTGGGCCTGGCGATCCTCGGCCCGCTCCGCGAGTTGGACGAGGTGGCCTACCTGCGCTTCGCCAGCGTCTACCGCTCGTTCGACTCGATCGCCGACTTCGAGGCCGAGATCCAGACCCTGCGCCGACAGTCGACGCCGACTCCGTAGGGCGCCCGCACGACCCGTACCACCGATGACCCCTGCAGTGCTGAAGACCCGCACCACCGATATCTGCGCCACCGACGAGACCGCTGCCACCGAGACCGCTGTTACGACGAAGGGAACCCGGTCATGACCGAGACCACCGGCCGCCCATCGACCCGCTCCGACGGATCTGCCCGTCCTTCGGACGGGCTTCGGGTCAACCGCGTCTACACCCGTGAGGGTGTGCACCCCTATGACGAGGTGACGTGGCAGCGGCGCGACGTGGTGATGACCAACTGGCGCGACGGCACGGTCAACTTCGAACAGCGGGGCGTGGAGTTCCCCGAGTTCTGGAGCGTCAACGCGGCCAACATCGTCACGACCAAGTACTTCCGCGGCGCGGTCGGCACACCGCAGCGCGAGGTCAGCCTGCGTCAGCTCATCGACCGGGTCGTGGGGCGCTACCACGCCGCCGGAGTCGACAACGGCTACTTCGCCTCCGAGGGCGACGCGGAGATCTTCGCCCAGGAGCTCACCTGGATGCTGCTGCACCAGGTGTTCAGCTTCAACTCTCCGGTCTGGTTCAACGTGGGGACCAGCGCGCCGCAACAGGTCTCGGCCTGCTTCATCCTCGCGGTCGACGACACGATGGACTCGATCCTGAACTGGTACCGCGAAGAGGGACTCATCTTCAAGGGTGGCTCCGGTTCGGGGCTCAACCTGTCGCGGATCCGGTCCAGCAAGGAACTGCTGTCCTCGGGCGGGACGGCGTCCGGCCCGGTCAGCTTCATGCGCGGTGCGGACGCCTCGGCCGGCACGATCAAGTCGGGCGGAGCCACCCGTCGGGCCGCCAAGATGGTCGTCCTCGACGTCGACCACCCGGACATCGAGGAGTTCATCGAGACGAAGTCGCGCGAGGAGGACAAGATCCGTGCGTTGCGCGACGCCGGGTTCGACATGGATCTCGGTGGCCGCGACATCGCCAGCGTGCAGTACCAGAACGCCAACAACTCGGTGCGGGTCTCCGACGAGTTCATGCGGGCTGTGCAGGACGGCACGGACTTCGGGCTGCGGGGACGGCTGACCGGCGAGGTGCTGGAGCGGGTCGACGCCCGCACGCTGTTCCGCAAGATGGCCACGGCCGCCTGGGAGTGCGCCGACCCGGGGATCCAGTACGACGACACCATCAACGACTGGCACACCAACCCCGAGACCGGCCGGATCACGGCCAGCAACCCCTGCTCGGAGTACATGAGCCTGGACAACTCGTCCTGCAACCTCGCCTCGCTCAACCTGCTGAAGTTCCTGCGCGACGACGGGACCTTCGACGCGGCGACCTTCGTCAAGGCCGTCGAGATCGTGATCACGGCGATGGACATCTCCATCTGCTTCGCCGATTTCCCGACCGAGGCGATCGGCGACACGACCCGCGCCTACCGGCAGCTGGGCATCGGCTACGCCAACCTCGGCGCGCTGCTGATGGCCACCGGGCACGCCTACGACTCCGCCGGTGGGCGGGCGCTCGCCGGCGCGATCACCTCATTGATGACCGGCACGGCCTACCGGCGCTCCGCGGAGCTCGCCGGCGTCGTCGGCCCCTACGACGGCTACGCCCGCAACTCCTCCGCGCACCAGCGGGTGATGCGTAAGCACGCCGCGGCCAACGACGAGGTCCGTGCGGTCGGCACCGACGATGCCGCCGTGCTGCGTGAGGCGACCAGCCAGTGGCGACGCGGTCTGAAGATCGGGGAGAAGAACGGGTGGCGCAACGCACAGGCGTCCGTCCTCGCCCCGACCGGCACCATCGGCCTGATGATGGACTGCGACACGACCGGCGTGGAGCCCGACCTGGCTCTGGTCAAGTTCAAGAAGCTCGTCGGTGGCGGCTCGATGCAGATCGTCAACCAGACGGTGCCGCGGGCGCTGCGCAGAATGGGTTACCAGGAGGAGCAGATCGAGGCGATCGTCGAATACATCGCGGAGCACGGGCACATCGTCGACGCGCCGGGCCTGCGGCCCGAGCACTACGAGGTGTTCGACTGCGCGATGGGTGAGCGGTCGATCTCCCCGATGGGCCATGTGCGGATGATGGGCGCCGTACAGCCGTTCATCTCCGGGGCCATCTCCAAGACCGTCAATATGCCGGAGGCGGCCTCGGTCGAGGACATCGAGCGCATCTACTCCGAAGGCTGGCGGCTCGGCGTGAAGGCGCTCGCCATCTACCGCGACAACTGCAAGGTCGGCCAGCCGCTGTCCGACGCGCGGGCGAAGAAGGCGACCGCCGACCCGCAGATCGTCGAGGTGGCCCGCCCGACCAGGACCCGGCTGCCGAAGTCCCGGCCGAGCAACACCACCTCGTTCGCCGTCGGTGGGGCCGAGGGCTACATGACCGCCGGTTCCTACCCCGACGACGGGCTCGGTGAGGTCTTCCTCAAGCTCGGCAAGCAGGGTTCGACGCTGGCCGGCGTGATGGACGCCTTCTCCATCGCGATCTCGATCGCGCTGCAGTACGGCGTGCCGTTGGAGAGCTACGTCCGCAAGTTCGTCAACATGCGGTTCGAGCCGGCCGGGATGACCGACGATCCCGACATCCGCATCGCGCAGTCGGTGATCGACTACATCTTCCGTCGGCTCGCGCTCGACCACCTGTCGCTGGAGCAGCGCACCGAGCTCGGCATCTTCACCGCCGCCGAGCGCTCCGCGCAGGTGGCCACGACCTACGGGTCGGGGGGCGACGAGGAGGAGTTCGACCGGGAAGGCGCCGCGGCATCGGCGCCGGTGGAGCGGACCGCGACGACCGGGACCGACGGGGCGAGCGAGGTCAGCGATCCGGGGGTGCATTCCTCGACCGAGCTGATCGAGGCCGTGCAGGGAAAGGCCGCCGACGCCCCGCTGTGCCTCACCTGCGGGACGAAGATGCGCCCGGCCGGGTCCTGCTACGTCTGTGAGGGATGCGGCTCCACCAGCGGCTGCAGCTGAGCGGACCTCGGCGACACCGCCCGTACGCCGATGCTGCCCCGATCCATCTGGAGGGACCGGGGCAGCGTCGCTGCGTGGCCACGACAGGTGTCGCAACGGAATGCCGGGTCGTCTTCGGAGGGCGGACCGACATCGGACGCTCTACTCGCAAAAAGCGCCGCGGGTATGCGAGTACGGCGTCCGATGATGGCTGCGGTTGGTGCGGGCAGGGGATACGGGCGACATCGTGCGTCCTACTCGCAAAAACGCGTCGGGTGTGCGAGTACGGCGCACGATGATGCCGGGTCGGCCTACGGGGGGCGCGGGGTAGCGTCCGATTGGCGGCGGTTCGGACTAGGCCGGTGTCATCGTGTACGTCTCGGCGAGCGACCAGGGCCCGCCCCCTCGCGAGATCTCGCTGGTGAACGTCAGGTCCGGCGCCGCCGACCCGTCCCAGCGGAGTCGCTGCCGCACCGGACCGTCGCCGAACGTCTCGTAGGTGAGCACATCGCCGTCGATCCGCCCGCGCATGAGGGCTGCCTGGGCGTTGTTGTCGGTCAGCGCCGCGCGGTACTCGCCCGCTTGCGCGTCCCAGCCCGTGACCCAGTGCACCTTCCAGGTCAGGACGAAGGTTCCGTCGACCAGGAACTGGTCCTGCTCGTAATCGGCGACGATCCACAGGCCGTCCTGGATGCGGCGCTGAACACCGCGTCCGGCCACCGTCATCGCCGGCGTGCCGGGTCCGGTCGCGCCCGCCTCGATCGTGCCGGTCCACGTCACGTCGCCGTAGAACCGCGACAAGTCATCCATCTGCCGTCTTGGCACCGCAGGCTGGGGAACCGCAGCCAGGCCAGGGCTCACTGTGGCCATGGCGTGCCGCCTCCCCATTGATGCTCTCCTCACGTCAGCATGCCACCCATACCGGCGTGGGACAGGTCGATGGGTATTCGCGGCCTCCGCTCGATAGCGTGACTGCCGACACCGGACGCGAGGAGGAGTCGATGGTCGGCGAGGGCGAGCGGCAGGACCCGGTCCGGTGGGCGATTCTCGGTGCGGCGCGGATCGCAGCGCGATCCTTCGTGCCCGGGCTCGATGCGGCCGGTGGCGGGGTCGCCGAGGTCGTCGCCGGCCGCGATCCGGCGCGCACCGATGCGTTCGCCCGACGGCACGGCGTGCGACGTACGGCGAGCGACTATCAGGCGGCGATCGACGATCCGGCCGTCGACGCGGTCTACGTCCCGCTCCCGAATGCGTTGCATGCCCGATGGACCATCGCCGCCCTGCAGGCGGGCAGGGCGGTGCTCTGCGAAAAGCCGCTGTGCGACGACGTCGAGCAGACCGCCCAAGTGCTCGCGGTCGCGGCAGCCGCGGAACGTCCGCTGTGGGAGGCGTTCGTGTTCCCCTTCCAGAGCCAGACGGCGCGGGTGCGCAGCCTGATCGACGACGGCGCGATCGGCGAGGTCCGCGAGATCCACTCCGCCTTCCACTTCGACCTCGGCGATCAGGCCGACATCCGGTTCTCCGCCGACCTCTCCGGCGGCGCGCTCGCCGACGTGGGCTGCTACCCCGTTCGCTGGGCGCGGCTGGTGTTCGACGCCGAACCGGAGTCGGCCAAGACGTCGCAGGTGCTCGCCGATACGGGCGTGGACGCGGAGACCTGGGGCACGCTCGACTTCCCCGGAGGGCGGCGGTTGCTGTTCTCCTGCAGCTTCACCAAGGCCCGCGACACCACGGCCCGGGTGCTCGGCACCACCGGCGAAATGCGCCTGACCAGCCCGTTCCACGGCGGCATCACCGACACGATCCAGCTCCGCCGGCCGGACGGCACGATCGTCGTCGAGCGGTCCGGCGAGGCGGATCCGCCTTTCACCGCGGCGATCCAGCACATCCACGCGGTGCTACGGGGAGAGGAAGCGCCGCGGCATCTCGCCGTCGACGACGCGTTCGGCAACGCCGCGGCCCTCGATGCGATCCGCCGCAGCTCGGCGTCGGGCGGCGATCCGGTCAGCCGACCCGGATCTTGAGCTCCGGCAGACCCACCGCGTCGCAGGTCTCGTTGACGATGCGCGCGTCGTCGTCGAACCCGCTCCGGCTGTCGAGGTCGGGCTGCTCGTCGCGGTTGAGCACGAAGTAGTCGATCGCCCCGCGGACGGCCACCCGACCCCGCGCATCGAGGTCGTCCGACGCGTCGAGGAGCGACAGCAGCGCGTCGGCGATCCGGGCCGCGGAGCCGAGATCGAGCTGGTCGTTGTCCAGCGCCTCGCGGACCAGTTCCTCGAGGTGCCGCAGCACCTTGAGGCGGAGGTCGCGTACGCCGATCGCGGGCACAGTCCTGGGATCGCTCATGTTCGCAGCATCGCACGGGCCCGGGCCACCGGGCCGGGGAGGTGGGATCCCCGGCGCTTCGACCCCGCGGGCAAACTCCCAGCCTGACCGGTCGCATCGCCCATCGGCAACCGGCCGTCCACAGTCTGCGATGCCGTCCACCGATGTGCCGCCGATCTGGTCCGGTCCGGGTGCGCGGAGCAGCGTGCTGGCCATGACCCCAGCAGAGACATCGACCACAGACCAACCCGTCATCCGCATCACCTGCCCGCGCGACCTGGTGGACCTCGTGCCCTACCTCGTGGGGTTCTGGCCGACCGAGAGTCTGGTGCTGGTGTCGCTCCGCGGCTCCAAGCGCCGGGTGGGCCTCACCCTGCGGATCGACCTCGACGGTGTGCGATCCGGATCCGAGGCGCTCGACAGCTGCGCGACCCACCTGTCCCGCGCCGGCGCGCGCAGCGTGATGATCCTGGTCTACCGCGACCGGGTGAGCGGCACAGGAGAGCGGGCGCTGCCTGACGCCCGCCTGGCCGAGCGCGTCATACGGAAGGTGCGCATGCGGGGCGTCGAGGTCGACGAGGCGCTGCTGGTGACCCGGGACCGCTGGTGGTCCTACCTCTGCGACGATCGGTCGTGCTGCCCGCCGGAGGGTCATCGGATCGCCCCGGCAGACCGCCCGTCTCCGGTTGTCGCCGCAGCTACGGTCGCGGGTCTGGTGGCCGCGCCCGATCGCGCGAGTCTGGAGCGCTCGGTCGAGCCGGCACCGGCGGCCGAGCGGGAGGCCGTCGCCGTACTCGTCGCCGACGAGCAGGCCCGTGCCGACGCCCGCGGGAGCGGCGACGATCGCCGCTACCGGGCGGGTGTGGCCGACGAGGTGGCGGCCGCGGTCGCCCAGCAGCGGAGCGGCCGGACGCGACTCGACGACGACATGGTGGCCCGCCTGCTCGTCGCCCTTCGTGACATCGGGGTGCGGGACCACTGTTGCGGCTACGCGTCGGGCGGTGATTCGACCGCGATGCAGTCGCTGTCGATGCAGCTCGCCCGCCGGGCCACCGCACCCTACGACGTCGCGCCCTACACGGTCCTGGCGTGGTGCGCCTGGCGGGACGGAAACGGCGCTCTGGCCCGGATCGCCGTCGAGCGCGCATTGCATAGCGACGGTGGCTACGCGCTCGCAACCCTGCTGGAGCAGGCGTTGGACTGTGGTATCGACCCGGGAGTGTGGCGCGACCCGCGATGACTCAGACCGTCGCCCGTCCGGCCTCCGCCCTCACACCATGTCGGGCTGACGCCACGGCTCGCCGAGGACGTGGTGGGCCAGGAATGCCCGCACGGTCTCGTACCAGACCTTCGCGTTCCCGGGCGTCAGCACCCAGTGGTTCTCGTCCGGGAAGTAGAGGAACGACGCATCGACCTCGTGCCGCACGAGGTCCCACCACAGCTTCAGACCCTCGCCGATCGGCACCCGGTAGTCCTTGTCGCCGTGCACCACCAGCATCGGGGTGCGGACGTCGCGGACGAACCGGTGTGGGGAGTTGGCTTCGTAGCGCTCCTTGGTCGCGAGCGGGTCACCGAACTCCCGCTGCCAGTACCACGCGACGTCGGTGGTGCCGGAAAACCCTTCGAGGTCCCAGAGGCTCGCGTGCGTCACGATCGCCTTGAAGCGGTCGGTGTGGGTGGCGACCCAGTTGGCCATGTAGCCGCCGAAGGAGCCGCCCATGGCCGCGGTGCGCGTGTCGTCGATGTCGTCCCGGGCGCAGGTGGCGTCGGTGATGGCCATCAGGTCGGTGAACGGCCGGTCGCCCCAGGTTCCCCAGCCGCGATCGATGAAGTCCTGCCCGTAGCCGGTGGACAGCGCCGGGTCGGGGAGCAGGATGGCGTAGCCCTGCGAGGCGAGCAGCCACGGGTTCCAGCGCCAGGACCAGGCGTTCCAACTCGACAACGGGCCGCCGTGGATCCAGAGCAGCAGCGGCGCGGGGGCGGCCGCGGATGCGCCGTCGGGAAGCACCAGCCAGGCGCGGATCGGCGTGCCGTCATCGGCGTTCGTGGACACCTCGACGACGGTCCCGGGCAGGGTGCCGACGTCGCCCGGGCCGGACAGCGTCGCGCCCTCCTGATCGGCCGCCGCGGGATCCAGCCGCACCGGCGTCGCCGGCTGGGCGTAGCTCGTGCGCATCGCGTAGAGGTAGGCGCCGTCGCGGGAGACGACCAGGTCACTGTGCGCACCGTGGGCCGTCAGCCGGGTCACGACGTCGGTGCTCAGGTCGAGCCGGAAGACCGGGGCGTGGCCGGCCTCGTCGGCGAGGAAGAACACCGCCGTGCCGTCCGCGGAGAACGTCGGGTGCATCGGCCAGCCCGGGAACGACGAGGCCAGACCGTGGCCTTCGCCCGTCGCCAGATCGACCTGCCAGAGCGACGTGCGCGGGGCGTCGGACCACGTCGGCATCGAGTCGCGGACGCACACGAGGGTGCTGCTGTCCGGGCTGAAGGCCGGCTGCCCGAATTCGGACCCGGCCTCGTCGACGGCGGTACGGCGCTCCCCGGTCGCCCGGTCGGCGATCACGATCGTCGCCCGGCGCGATCCCGCCTCGTCGTCGACGTCCCACCCGTAGGCGACGAGTGTCCCGTCGGGGCTGACGACGATGTCGCCGCCCACCCGACCATCCGGGGTCGGGGTCAGGTCGCGCGGATCGGCGAGCCGTTCGTCGGCTTCCGGTACGGCGTCGGCGCCGAACACCCGGGTTTCGGCGGGCCCGATGTCGTGGTCCCAGTAACGCACCGGATAGCTGCGGTGCAGGATCGCCGACACACCGGCGTCCTTACGGGCGGTGCGCTTCTCCTTGTCCTCGTCGCTCGTCGTAGCGCCGGGCAGGACGTCGGAGCTGAACGCGATCGCGGCGGCGTCGCGGGCGGCCGCGACGGAGCCGATCCCGCCCGGGCGGCGCCGCGATCTGGCGGGCTTCACCGGCCCCGTCGGGGAGCAGCCACAGCGCCGGACGGTCGGTGTCCGGGTCGTCGACCTGCGGATCGGGGCGCTTCGAGGTGAACAGCAGATCGCCGCCGGGCAGGAAGACCGGCTGGGACTCCCCGGGCGCCGATCGGGTCAGCCGGCGCGGCGACCGCGCGCCGGCCGGGTCGATCTCCCACAGCGCCGTGACGTACTTCTTCTTGTCGGCCGAGAGGGTCGACACGCTGGTCACGAGCCGGGTGCCGTCCGGGGACAATGCCAGCCCGCCGAGGCGGGGGAGGGCGACGTAGTCGGCGAGATCGGCGAAGGCGTGGCCGGCCGGTGCCGACCCGGGTGCCGCGTCGCGGTGATCCCCCTTCGCGTCGATCTTGGCGGCGGGCGGTGCCGGCGGAGCCTCCGGGCCGGCGGAGGCGGTGGTGCGTCCTGAGGGGGCTGGGTCGGCTGGGTGCGAAGGCAAGGGTCACTCCTCGGTTGTGACGCGACTATGCGACACGTTACTGATCACCGATTTGCCGGTCATCCGGGAAGTCCCGGCGCCGCCCCGCAAGCTCAGTCGGTGGTGACGAACACGTGGGTGGCCACGACGTCGTCGAAGGTGGCCTCGGGGTGTCCGTCGGCGTTGGCCCGCACGCCGCCGCGCGTGTCCGGATGCACCTTCACCCGCTGATCCGGCTGCAGGCCGGCCTCGAGGAGAGCGTGCATGATCGCCGCGTCCGGCTGGATCTGCTCGCTGATCCGGCGTACGACGACCGAGGCGCCGCCCTCGACGGCCGCCGCTCGCAGGGTGGTGAGGTGGTTCGCGGTCTTCGGCAGGTCGATCCCGCCCAGGTCGGCCAGACCCGGGATCGGGTTGCCGTGCGGGCACTCGGTCGGGTTGTCGAGCAGCGAGTAGATCTTGCGCTCGACCTCCTCCGACATCACGTGCTCCCACCGGCAGGCCTCGGTGTGGACGTCCTCCCAGTCCATGCCGATGATCCGGATGAGCAGCAGTTCGGCGAGCCGGTGCTTGCGCATCACGGCGACGGCGAGGCTGTGGCCGGTGGGGGACAGGACGAGGTGCCGGTCGCCCTCCACGGCGACGAGGCCGTCACGCTCCATCCGTGCCACGGTCTGGCTGACGGTCGGACCGCTCTGCTTGAGCCGCTCGGCGATGCGGGCGCGCAGCGGCACGACCCCCTCTTCTTCGAGTTCATACACCGTCCGGAGGTACATCTCCGTGGTGTCGATGAGGTCGCTCACCCTTGCGATGGTACGGCGCGGCGCGACCCGTCGGGTGCGGCAGACTGGTCGACCGTGGACGACCTCATCGATCCGGACGAGCTCGCGACGGTCCTGGCCACGCCGCACCCCCCGGTCCTGCTCGACGTGCGCTGGAGCCTGGCCGGGCCGCCCGGCGTACAGCAGTACGCCGAGGGCCACCTGCCCGGCGCGGTGTTCGTCGATCTCGACCGGGATCTGGCCGGCCGGCCCGGGGCCCGGGGGCGCCATCCGCTGCCCGACCCGGGGGCGCTGCAGGACGCCATGCGCCGCTGGGGCATCTCGGCCGGCACGCCGGTGGTGGTCTACGACGCCGCCGACTCGACCAGCGCCGCCCGCGGCTGGTGGGTGCTGCGCTGGGCCGGACACCAGCCGGTCCGGGTGCTCGACGGGGGCCTGGCAGCCTGGCTGCGGTCCGGTCGTCCGGTGGTCGACGAGGTACCGGAACCGCGGGCCGGCGACGTCTCGGTGCGGCCCGGGGACATGCCGAGCCTCGATGCCGCCGGGGCGGCGGACGTCGCCCGGACCGGGGTGCTGCTCGACGCCCGCAGTCCGGAGCGCTACCGCGGCGAGCACGAGCCCGTCGACCCGGTGGCCGGACACGTGCCCGGCGCGCGCAACGCGCCGACCACGGGCAACGTCGACCCGACCGGACGGTTTCTGCCGCCGGAACAGTTGCACCAGCGGTTCGCCGCTCTCGGCGTGTCCGACGGCGTCTCGACCGGTGCCTACTGCGGGTCGGGGGTCACCGCGGCCCACGAGGTGCTCGCGCTGCGGCTCGCCGGCGTGCCGGCCGCGCTCTACGTCGGGTCGTGGAGTGAATGGGTGCGCGACCCGGACCGACCCGTCGCCACCGGCGGGCAGCCCTGAGCGTCCGGCGCTAGTTCGTCGCGAAGTGCGGGAGCACCTTCTCCAGCAGGGCCCGGCCGATCCGCTGCGAGGTCGCATCGGTGTCGGTGTAGGCCTTGAGCACGCCCTCGCCGGTGGCGCTCCTGCCCTCGGCGACGACGATGTCACCGCCGTCGAGGACCGCGGCCGGGTGCCCGGACACGGTCGTGTCCTGGCCGTGGTTCTCCGACTTCTGCTCGGCCACCGTGAAGGTGCTGAACTCGTCGACGATCACGAAGACCCCGGCGCCGGAGAACGTGCAGCCGGCACCGAAGGTCGACCGCTTGGCCTGCGGGGTGGTCCCGAAGATCTGCCGCAGGTCGGCGGGGCTCACCATCGTGCAGATCGCGCCGTCCGGCAGGTCACCCGACGCGCCGGCGGACGGTGTCGGCGTCGACCCGGCCGACGGCGACGCGGACGGCACCGGAGACGGCGACGCTGACGTGGACGGCGAGGCGCTCGCCGACGGGTGCGAGGTGTCGATCCCGCCGCCGGTCGGGCCGTTCGACGGGCTGGGGCCGGCCACGAACGTTCCCGCCCCGGCGACCGCCGAGCCGCAGCCGGTGGCGGCCGCGATCACGAGTGCTGCAGCGGCGAGGAGCTTCCGTCGGTGGGTCACAGCGGGTCCGTTCCGCAGTCGTCCGTGATCCAGATCGTAGGTGGCCCGCCGGGCGGATGCGGCGAATCGCGGGGTTCGGTCCCGGTACGGTCGAGCCCGTGAGCGATTCCGTGGCGGTGTTCTGGGACGACGCGTACCTGGCCTACAACATGGGGCCGACCCACCCGCTGCACCCGGTGCGGCTCGCGCTGACGATGGACCTGGCCCGCGGTTACGGCGTCCTCGACCGGCCGCCGGTGCGGATGGTCACGCCGGAGCCGGCCACCGACGAGACGCTGACCATGGTCCACGACCCGGCGTACGTCGAGGCGGTGCGCAAGGCGAGCGCCGACCCGAGTTACGTCGGGTCCGGTCTCGGCACCCCCGACAATCCCGTCTTCCCCGGCATGCACGATTCGGCCGCGCTCATCGCGGGCGGCAGCGTCGCCGCCGGTGAGCTGGTCTGGTCCGGTGCGGTTCAGCACGCGATCAACATCGCCGGGGGCCTGCACCACGCGATGCCGGCCGCGGCGTCCGGCTTCTGCGTCTACAACGACGCGTCGCTGGCCATCGCCGGCCTGCTCGCGCCGGCGGCGCGGCCCGGGTCGCCTACGTCGATGTCGACGTCCATCACGGCGACGGCGTGCAGGAGGCGTTCGCCGACGACCCCCGGGTGCTGACGGTGAGCCTGCACGAGAGCCCGCTGACCCTGTTCCCCGGCACCGGCTTCCCGGAGGAGATCGGCGCGCGGTACGGCGGCGGGCACCGCGGTCAACGTCGCGCTTCCGGCGGGTACCGACGACCAGGCCTGGTTGCGGGCCTTCCACGCGGTGGTGCCGAGCCTGCTGCGCGCCTTCGCGCCGGACGTGCTGGTCACCCAGTCCGGCTGCGACACCCATCGCGAGGACCCGCTCGCCAACCTGGCGCTGACCGTGGACGGTCAGCGGGCCTCCTACGCCGAGATGCACCGGCTCGCGCACGAGCTGTGCGGCGGCCGCTGGGTGGCGCTCGGCGGCGGCGGCTACGGGCTGGTGCGCTGCGTGCCCCGGGCCTGGACGCACCTGCTGGCCGAGGTCACCGGTGACCCGATCGACCCCGCCACCGAGATCCCGGCGGCCTGGGCCGACGGGGTACGGCGGCGCGGACTGCGGGCCGAGCCGCCCACCCGGATGACCGACGACGGGGACCTGTCGTGGACGCCCTGGCAACCCGACGGGGTCGAGCCGATCGACCGGGCGATCGGCGCCACCCGCCGGGCGGTGTTCCCGCTGCACGGCCTCGACCCGGACGATCCCCGGGACTGACGGTGTCCGGGGCTGACGCCGGCGTCCGCACGGATCCGTCCGGTCCGGCCTACCCCCCGGACTGGGAGGCCGACGTGGTCGCCTCCGACGGCGGAACCGTGCACCTGCGGCCGATCCGGCCGGACGACGGCGAGCGGATCCGCGCCCTGCACGGACGACTCTCGGAACGGACCCGTTACCTGCGCTACTTCGGCGCCTACCCGCAGATCCCGGACAAGGACCTGCACCGGCTCATCAACGTCGACCACACCGACCGGGTCGCCCTGGTCGCCGAGCTCGGCTCCGACCTGATCGCCGTCGCGCGGTACGAACGGATCGAGAAGACCGCGGACGCGGAGGTCGCCTTCGTCGTCGAGGACGCCCACCAGGGCCGGGGCCTGGGATCGGTGCTCCTCGAACACCTGGCCGCCGCAGCGCGGGAACGCCGGCTGCGCCGGTTCGTCGCCGACGTACTCGCCGAGAACCCGCGGATGGTGCGGATCTTCCTCGACGCCGGTTACTCGGCCACCCGCACCTACGACAGCGGCGTCATCCGCCTGACCTTCCCGATCGAGCCGACCGACACCTCCGTCGCGGTCGCGTTCGAGCGGGAGCAGCGGTCGGAGGCGCGGTCGATCGAGCGGCTGCTGACGCCGCGCTCGGTCGCGGTGATCGGCGCCAGCGCCGACCCGGGCAAGGTCGGGCACCTCGTGCTCGCCCACCTGCTGGGCTACGAGTTCGCCGGCCCGGTGTTCCCGGTGAACGCCGAGGCCCGGCACGTCGGGGGAGTCCGGGCCTACGCCAGCGTGCTCGACATCCCCGACGACGTCGACCTCGCGGTGGTCGCCGTCCCGGCCGCGGTGGTCGCCGACGTGGTCGGGCAGTGTGCCCGCAAGCGGGTCCGGGCGCTGGTGGTGGTGTCGGCGGGATTCGGCGAACGCGATCCCGCCGGGCGGGAGGCCGAGCGCGCCCTGGTCACCGCCGCGCGGGCCAACGGGATGCGGGTCGTGGGGCCCAACTGCCTCGGCGTCATCAACTCCGCGCCGGCGGTCCGGCTCAACGCCAGCCTCGCGCCGGTCGCACCCGCCGCCGGCTCGGTCGGCTTCTTCTGCCAGTCCGGGGCGCTGGGCATCGCGACCTTGGAGGCGGCGACCGAGCGGGGGCTGGGCCTCTCCACATTCGTCTCGGCGGGCAACCGGGCCGACGTGAGCGGCAACGACCTGCTCCAGTACTGGGCCCGCGACCCGGCCACCGACGTCGTCCTGCTGTGGCTGGAGAGCTTCGGCAACCCGCGCAAGTTCGCCCGGCTGGCCCGCCAGCTCGCCCGCCGGAAACCGGTGGCGGTGGTCCGGAGCGGGCGGCAGGCGGGCGCGGCCGCCGGCCCGGCTGGGCAGGTTTCGCGGGTGCCCGAGGCGAGCGTGGACGCGTTGTTCGCCGAGATCGGGGTGGTCCAGGTCGACACCGTCGCGGAGCTGCTCGACGTCGCGCAGCTGCTGGCCTACCAGCCGCTCCCTGCGGGCCGGCGGGTCGGCGTCGTCGGCAACTCCTCGGCCCTCGGCACGCTGGTGCTCGACGCGTGCCTCGGATCGGGTCTGCAGGTCGCCTCCGGTCACCCGGTCGACCTGGGGCCGGACCCGACCCCGGAGCATTTCGCCGGCGCCCTGCGGGCCGCGGTCGCCGACGACGGGGTCGACGCGGTCGTCGTCGTGTTCGCCCCCGCGCTGGTCACTCCGGGTGCCGAATTCGCGCAGGTGATCCGGGAGGTCACCGACGACTGCGGCAAGCCGATCGCCTCGACGTTCCTCGCCGCCGAAGGCGTGCCGCAGCAGCTCCGCCGGCTCGGCCCGACCGGCGCACCCGTGCGCGGCTCCGTCCCGTCCTATCCCTCACCGGAGCGGGCGGTCATCGCCCTGGCGAAGGCCATGCGTTACGCGGAATGGCGGGACCGGGCGGTGGGTGCGCTGCCCGAGCTTCCCGATGTGGACACCGCAACGGCGAAGGCCGTGGTGGCCGCCGTACTCGGCGACGACCCGGCCGGGCGGGAGCTGACCCGCGACGAGGTCGGACGGCTGCTCGCCGCCTACGGCATCGGGTTGTGGCCGGCGCAGGTCGTGGCCACGGCGCAGGCCGCGGTCGACGCGGCCCGCGCGGTCGGTTATCCGGTCGCCGTGAAGTCGACGGCGGCCTGGCTGCGGCACCGCCCGGATCTGGGCGGCGTACGGATCGATCTCGGTGACGACGAGGCGCTCGTGGCGGCCTACCTGGCGATCCCCGGCGACGAGCCCGAGGTGGAGGTGCAGGCGATGGCGCCGAACGGCGTCGCGACCGTGGTCGGTGTCATCGACGATCCGACGTTCGGGGCGCTGGTGTCCTTCGGGGTGGGCGGCGTCGCGACGGAGCTGCTCGGCGACCGTGCCTACGCGCCGACGCCGATCTCCGATCTCGACGCCGCCCGCCTGGTACGGGCTCCTCGCGCCGCGCCGCTGCTCTCCGGGTACCGCGGCGCGGAGCCGGTCGACCTCGGCGCGGCCGAGGACCTGGTCGCCCGGGTCGGCCGGCTGGCCGAGGATCTGCCCGAACTGCTCTCGTTGATGCTGGACCCGGTGCTGGTCGCCGGCTCCGGGCTCACGGTGCTCGCCGCAACGGCCCGGATCGGACCGGCAACGGCGCGGGCCGATGCCGGCCCGCGCCGTTTGCGGTAATGCGAAGGTGACCTACTCGGCGCGACCTACTCGACGTAGTCGCGGAGCGAGCGGGACCGCGAGGGGTGACGGAGCTTCGTCATCGTCTCGCGCTCGATCTGGCGGATCCGCTCCCGGCTCAGACCGAAGGTCCGGCCGATCTCGTCGAGCGTGCGGGGCTTGCCGTCGTCGAGCCCGTAGCGCAGGCGCAGCACCTGCTGCTCGCGCGCCTCGAGGGTCGACAACACGTCGTTGAGCTGTTCGCGCATCAGCCGGAACGTCACCGCGTCCTCGGCGATGGTCGCGTCGGTGTCCTCGATGAAGTCGCCGAGCTGGCTCTCGCCGTCGTCGCCGACATTCTGGTCGAGGCTCACCAGATCACGCGCGTGTGCCGTGAGCTCGGCGATCCGGCTGGGCTCGAGGTCGAGCTCGGCGGCCAGCTCCTCGTCGGTCGCGTCCCGGCCGAGCTGCTGATGCAGCAGACGCCGGGTGCGGGCCAGCTTGTTGACCTGCTCGACCATGTGCACCGGGAGCCGGATCGTGCGGCCCTGATCGGCCATCGCCCGGGTGATCGCCTGGCGGATCCACCAGGTCGCATAGGTCGAGAACTTGAAGCCCTTGGTGTAGTCGAACTTCTCGACGGCCCGGATCAGGCCGACGTTGCCCTCCTGGATGAGGTCCAGGAACGGCATGCCGTGGCCGGTGTAACGCTTGGCCAGCGACACGACCAGCCGCAGGTTGGCCTCCAGCAGGTGATCCTTCGCCCGGGACCCGTCGGTGACGAGAGTCTGCAGATCGCGGCGCTTGGCGCGCGTTTTGGTCGTCTCGTCGTCGGCGAGCAGGTGTGCGGCGTAGAGGCCTGCCTCGATCCGCTTGGACAGGTCGACCTCCTGCTCCGCGGTGAGCAGGGTGACCTTGCCGATCTCGTTGAGGTATACGCGGACCAGGTCGGCGGAGGCCGCCGGCGCGTCTTCCGCCGTGGTCGATGTGGTTTCCCCGCTGACGCCTGCTCCGGTCAGTGGTGTTCCGCGCTGCGTGCGGTGGCGTCGTGAAGTTATTCTGGGTTCGACCGCCGCGGTACGCCGCGGTGGTGAGGTGTGGGTTTCGGCCATGACTGCCTCCCCTCATGCTGTGATCTCGTCAGTCATCTTCTCCAACGTCGGCGGCCGCGCGATGTTCCCGCGTGGGCAGGCGGGGGCCCGCCTCTCCTCCGGCGACCGTTGTGAGCTTCGTCACACGTTATGTCCGACCGCCCGGCTAGACCTCGATGGGGACGGTGACCGGTCCGTCGTTGACCAGGGTGAGCGTCATGTGGGCGCCGAATCGGCCGGTTGCCACGCTCGCCCCCCGGCTGCGCAGGGCGACGACGACGGTGTCGACCAGCGGTTCGGCGACCGCAGCCGGAGCGGCGGCGGCCCAGGAGGGTCGGCGACCCTTGCGGGTGTCGGCGTAAAGGGTGAACTGGCTGATCACCAGCACCTCGGCACCGACGTCGGCGACCGACCGGTCGCCCGGCAGGATCCGCATCTCGTGCACCTTGCGGGCGAGCGTCTCGGCCTTCTCCCGGGTGTCGTCGTGGGTGACGCCGACCAGGACGACGAGGCCGGTGCCGATCGTGCCGATGACCTCGCCCTGCACCGCGACGCTGGCGGAGGTGACCCGCTGGACCACGGCTTTCATGAGGTGCCCGGCCGGTCGGTCACAGATCCAGTCCCGGGCACGGGAGCATTCTGCCGGTCGGCGTGCCAGGCTAGCCGCATGACGTCGCGAAAGATGGTCCTCGCCCAGTCGGCCCCGGCGGACGACCTGCTCGGCCGCGATCCGCTGGCCCTGCTGATCGGCCTCGTCCTCGACCAGCAGGTGCCGATGGAGAAGGCCTTCGTCGGGCCTTACGAGCTGTCCGCCCGCCTCGGTCACGACCTCGACGCCGCCGAGATCGCCGGGGCTGACCCCGAGGAGCTGGCGGCCGTGTTCGCCCGCCCGCCGGCGCTGCACCGGTTCCCCGGCTCGATGGCGGGTCGGGTGCAAGCGATGTGTCAACTCCTGGTCGACGACTACGGCGGGCAGGCCGAGCGGATCTGGTCCGACGTACCCGACGGGGTGACCCTGTTCCGCCGGTTGAAGGCGCTCCCCGGGTTCGGTGATGCGAAGGCCCGGATCACCGTCGCGCTGCTCGGCAAGCAGTACGGCGTCACGCCCAAGGGCTGGCGCGAGGCGGCCGGGGACTACGGCGAGAAAGACGTCTACCGCTCGGTCGCCGACATCACCGACGACGCATCGCTGGTCCGGGTACGGGCCTACAAGAAGGAGCGCAAGGCGGCCGCGAAGGCCGCGGCCGACCGCTGAGACCGTGGGTGTCGGGTCCGGCTGCACCGTGGGAGTATGGAGACGCCGGACGGATTCGGCGGAGAGGGCGTGGTGATGTTGCGCAGGCACCACAAGAACCCGCCGGTCCTGATCACCGAGGCCCCGCCGAGTCCGCAGGCCGAACTGGACTACCGGCGCCGGCGCTACGCGATCACGATGGGCATGCGGGTGATCTGCCTGCTGCTCGCGGCGGCGTTCTACCACATCGTCTGGCTCTGGCCGATCTTCGCGGCCGGCGCGATCATCCTGCCGTGGGTGGCCGTGGTGCTGGCCAATGACCGGCTCCCGAACAAGCCGTCGCGGTTCCAGCGCTACGTCGGCCTGGCGCCCGAACGAGGGCTGGAGCCCGGCTCGGAGCCCGCGCGGGTCATTGACGACGAGTAGCCGATGCCTTCGCGCGACGGCGGGCGCGGCGTCGGGTGTGACCGCTCGGCCGTGACGGCCACATCTCCTCGATTGCCGCGTTGAATTCGGCCCCGAGCAGGACGGCGAGCGCGAGCAGGAAGAGGAACAGCAGCGCGGCGATCGGTGAGGCGAGTGCGCCGTAGAGGTAGGCGCGGCGGACGACCGAGTCGATGTAGATCCGCAGGCCGTAGCTGCCGAGCAGGAAGATGCAGCCGGCGAACACCGCGCCCGGGATGCCGCGATGCCAGGGCAGCCGCTTGGGCAGCGCCAGGTGATAGAGGCTGGTCAGGCCGATCATCAGGATGACCACGACCACCGGCCAGTACAGCGCGTTGACGAACGTGGCGACGTCGCCCCGGATGCGGTGCGGGGCGAAGTCGACGATCTTGGCCGGGCCGAGGACGAGGATCGGGAGCACGAGCACCCCGAGCAGCACCGACACGAGGTAGATCCACAACGCGATGAGCCGGCTGCGGATCGCGCCCCGCATGTCCCGCATGCCGTAGGCGATGGTGATGGTGTTGACGAACGTCGCGGTGGCCGAGGACCCGGCCCAGAGAGCCAGCACGAAGCCGATGCTGATGACGTCCGCCCGGCCGTGTTGCAGGACCCCGTGGACGGTCGGGACGACGAGTTGCTGGACGACGTTGGGGGTCAGGACCCGTTCGATCGAGGAGATCAGCCGGGTCTCGACGGAGTGGATCGTCGTCGGCCCGAACAGCCCACCGATGTAGCCCAGGCTGCCCAGCAGGGCGAGGAACAGCGGCGGGATGGACAACAGCTGCCAGAACGCCGCCTCGGCGGAGAGACCGAGGACCCGGTCCCGCCAGCCCTTCGCGAGAGTACGGCGCAGGATCCGGACCGGGCGGTGCCGGACGACCGGGCCGACGGTGTCCGCGACGGTGTCTTTGACCGATTCGCGGATACGCTGCTGTTCGGCGGTGGCCCGCTCCACGGCCCGCCGCGCTGCCTGCGGAAAGTCCCGGCGAGACGCCGGCTCGTGAGGAGCGGCCACAGCTATTCAGGATGCACCGTCGCCGGCGCGTAGGTCGTCAATGACCTCGCCGACGCGGTGAAGATAGGGCGCCGGCGGCCGACCGGATCACTCGCCCACGATCTGGGTGGCCACTTCGCGAAGCTTCTCCTGGTATGTGCGGGCGTGGTGTCCGCAGAAGACGAGATCGCCGCCGCCCGGGAGCACGACCCGGATCTGGGCCTGCGCGCCACACCGGTCGCAGCGGTCGGCGGCCGATGGAGGTGCCGGCGTCGTTGTTGCGGTCGGTGTCACGGCGTTCCCTTCTTCGTGTGCATGTAGCCATTCACTTCGTACCCCTGCATAACCGAGGCACACGCGCCGACGTTCCCGTCTGCACTGCAGTCAACATCACATCGGGCTCTCGTCGGCACCTGCCGCGCCCGGACGGGAGGAATCGGCCACCCGAATGGGCTATCCGGCCCGTGCGGAGCCGTCGCTCGGATCATTTCGGTCGCCCGCACGGGTTGCAGTGTTCACTCTCGGCGTACCAGGCATGTTTCGTGCCGATGACGAACGTGCTGCGGATCGCTCAGTCGAGGTAGTCCCGCAACACCTGCGAGCGGGAGGGGTGCCGCAGCTTGCTCATGGTCTTGGACTCGATCTGGCGGATCCGCTCCCGGGTCACGCCGTAGACCTGACCGATCTCGTCGAGGGTGCGCGGTTGGCCGTCGGTGAGGCCGAACCGCAGGCGTACGACGCCCGCCTCCCGCTCGGAGAGGGTCTGCAGGACCGACTGCAGCTGGTCCTGCAGGAGGGTGAAGCTGACCGCGTCGACGGCCACGACCGCCTCGGAGTCCTCGATGAAGTCGCCGAGCTGGCTGTCTCCCTCGTCGCCGATGGTCTGGTCGAGGCTGATCGGCTCCCGGGCGTACTGCTGGATCTCCAGCACCTTCTCCGGGTTGATGTCCATCTCCTTGGCGAGCTCCTCCGGAGTGGGCTCACGCCCGAGGTCCTGGAGCAGCTCCCGCTGGATGCGGCCGAGCTTGTTGATGACCTCGACCATGTGCACCGGGATACGGATGGTGCGGGCCTGGTCGGCCATCGCGCGGGTGATCGCCTGCCGGATCCACCAGGTGGCGTAGGTCGAGAACTTGTAGCCCTTGGTGTAGTCGAACTTCTCGACCGCGCGGATCAAGCCGAGGTTGCCCTCCTGGATGAGGTCCAGGAACGCCATGCCGCGGCCGGTGTAGCGCTTGGCCAGTGAGACGACGAGCCGCAGGTTGGCCTCGAGCAGGTGGTTCTTCGCGCGCTCGCCATCCCGCACGATCCAGTGCAGGTCGCGGCGCATCGAGACGACGAGCTTCTCGCCGGTGTCCTCGGCCTGGCGCAGCCGCTCGGCGCTGTAGAGCCCGGCCTCGATGCGCTTGGCGAGGTCGACTTCCTCCTCGGCGTTGAGCAGCGCGACCTTGCCGATCTGCTTGAGGTAGGCGCGGACGGAGTCGGCGGAGGCGGTGAGCTCGGCGTCCTTGCGCGCCTGCCGCAGCGCCTCTGACTCCTCCTCGTCCCAGGTGAAGTCGGGGGAGTCCTCGTCCCCCGGGGTCACCGGGATCTCGACCTCTTCGTCGATGGCGAGGCCCTCGGCCTGGTCGCCCTTCGCGTCAGCGGGTGCGGCGCCCTTGCCGGTGGCCTTGGCGACGCCGTTCTTGCCGGTGGACTTCGCGCCGGTCTTCGACGCCTCACCGACCGGTTTCGCCGACTTGGTCGCCTTCGCGGCGCGACCACCCGCGGGGGCGGCCCGGCGGGTCACCGACGAGCGGGCCGCGGCGGATGCGGCTGAGGCGCGACGGGACGGTGGCGCGTCGCGTCGGGGAGCGCTGACCGGGGAGTCGTCGGTCGCCGGGCTGGCGGCGTACTCGGCTGATCGAGAGGGTGAGTCTGCTGATCGCACGAAGGCCCTTCCACGGATGCGGTTGCCTGTCACGGCAGGGTTCGACGCAGTTGCGACCCCACAGGCCCGGTTGGCCGGAAGGAGCGCTTCCGGGAGATGAGGCCCGGCCGCCCGCGCCGTGTGTTCCAGTGTAACTTCGCCACGGCCGATTGCGCCTCCCCGGCGGGTCGCACGCGGCCCGGCACGCCTGGATCGGCGCTCCCGGCGCCGCCCGAATCAGCCATCCCGGCGCTCGGCGGCCGCCAGTGCGGCGCCGACGATGCCGGCGTTGTTGAGCAGCTCGGCCGGCTTGACCGCGGCATGCAACTGCAGGTGCGGCAGCCATTTCTCGGGTTTCTTGCTCACTCCTCCGCCGATCACGAAGAGGTCGGGGGAGAAGAGCGACTCGACGTGCGCGAGGTAGTGCTGCATGTGGTGGGCCCACTTCGTCCAGGACATCTTGTGGTTCTCCCGGGCCGAGGCGGCGGCCCGCTTCTCCGCGTCGTGCCCGTCCAACTCGACATGGCCGAGCTCGGAGTTGGGGACCAGCCGGCCGTCGACGAAGAGCCCGCTGCCGATGCCGGTCCCGAAGGTCAGCACGATCACCACGCCGGGCACGCCCTTCGCGGCGCCGAAACGAACCTCGGCGAGCCCGGCGGCGTCGGCGTCGTTGAGGACCGTGACATCCCGCCCGGTCGCCTCGGTGAACGTCTTGTCGACGTCGGTGCCGATCCAGCTCGGATCGACGTTGGCCGCCGAGCGGGCCACGCCGTTCTTGATCACAGCCGGGAAGGTGACCCCCACCGTTCCGGTCCAGTTCTCGCCGTCCACGAGTTGTTTCACGACATCGGCCACGGCCGGAGGCGTCGAGGGCGACGGGGTGGGAATCCGGTGGCGTGGGGACAGCAGGTCGCCCGTACGGCGGTCGACCACGGCACCCTTGATCCCGCTGCCGCCGATGTCGATGCCGAATCCGCGGGTCGCCCGATCGGCGTTGCTGGTGGTCATCCGCACCTTCCCGGTCGATCAGCGTGTCGACGGACGGACCCTACGCCGAGCCCGTGGCGGCGTCCGCAGGATTGATTCGCGTACGCATCGACCCGGGGAAGACCCATTCGCGGCGCATCTCAGCAGCCGGCCGGTTTCACCGGCTGCGCGCGGAGCCGCCGGGCCGCCTCGCGGATCTCCCCGGAGGTGGCCAGGCTCGAAAACTTCGGACCCAGAGCGATGTCGACGGCGGCGTCGGTGCGCTTGTCCGAGACGAGCGTCGCTCCGGGGACGACCGAGGCGATCAGCTGGGCCGCCGACGCCCCGGCCGACCCGTAGCGGATCTCGGCGATCCCGGTGACCGTGCGGCGGGTGGGGTCGTTCGCGGTGGCGATGACGACGAATCCCCGCTGCCGGAGCCCGGTCGTGACGCGCCCGGCGAGGCCGCTGCGGTTGGTGGCGTTGTAGACCCGCACGGAGATGTCGTGCGGGTTGAGGTCGACCTTCGACACCTGGCCGGTCGAGCACGCCGCCGAGGTCGAGTGGGAGTTGTCGGAGAAGATCCGCCACCAGACCGCGCCGGCGGCGACCGCGAAGATCAGGATGAAGATCACCAGAGGCCACGCCCGGCGGCGTCGCCGACGCCGGGGCGGCCGCCGCTGCGGCACCTGCCCGAGCGGGCTCATCATGGACACCGGCATCTCCCGGACACAACGGGACTCTAGCCACCAAGCCGACCACAGGCGACAACCGACGGGCCGACGCTCCGCCGATCGTGGCCGGATTGTCGCGAAACGGGGAGGCGCGCGACCCCCTGACATACACTCCTGTAGCCTTCTGCGCCCCCGGCCGGTAATGCGACCGGGAGAGCGCCTGGCGGCAACGTGGGGGACGTCACCAAAAACCTACGCCGATCGGGCACATATGGGCGGGGCGGCGCGTTACTCACGCGCCATATCTTGACGGCAGGAGTGACGAACACATGGCAACCGATTACGACGCCCCTCGGCGTAACGAGGCCGACGAGCTCGGCGAGGACTCCCTCGAGCAGCTCAAGGCCCGGCGCGCCGAGGCTCAATCTGCAACCGTCGACACCGATGAAGCCGAGCTGAACGAGTCTTTTGAGCTGCCCGGTGCCGATCTGTCCACCGAAGAACTCACGGTCAAGGTGCTGCCCAAGCAGGCGGACGAATTCACCTGCGTGAGCTGTTTCCTCGTCCATCACCGCAGTCAGCTCGCCGGCCAGAAGAACGGCCGGCCGATCTGCCGCGACTGCGCCGCCTGAGCGGCCGGCGCGGGTGACGGGGTGCCGAGGGTAGCGTTGCGCGCTGTGTCCTCGACCCCGCAACCACCGCCCGACGGCACGGTCGACGTGCTCGTGACCAGGATCGATCCGGACCTCGCTCTGCCGGAATACGCGCGACCGGCCGATGCCGGCGCCGACCTGGTCGCGGCCGTCTCCGTCGAGCTGCAGCCCGGCGAGCGAGCCGTCATACCCACCGGTATCGCGATCGCGCTGCCGGACGGATACGCCGCTTTCATCCATCCACGTTCCGGCCTGGCCGCTCGCTGCGGGGTGACGCTCGTCAACGCGCCCGGAACCATCGACGCCGGATACCGGGGGGAGATCCGGGTCAACCTGATCAACCTCGACCCCCGCGAGCCGGTCCGGGTGGCCCGTGGCGACCGGATCGCCCAGCTCGTCATCCAGCGGGTGGAGCGGGCCGCCTTCCGCGTCGTCGACGCCCTCCCGCCGTCCGAACGCGGCACGGGCGGGCACGGATCGACCGGGGGACACCGCGTGTTCATGGAGCCGGACGAGCTCGTCATCGTGCCGGACGAGGGCTGATGGCGTTCGGACGCCGGCGGCGCAACCGCAACAAGCTGGACGCCACGATGCCGGGGCAGGAGCACCGGGAGCACCCGCAGGAGCCCACCAGTGGACCGTGGGACGTCGCCGATGCGCCGGCGGACGACGTCGAGCGGATCGACCTCGGCGCCTTGCAGGTGCCGTTGGTGCCCGGCTGCGAGCTCCAACTCGGGATGAGCCCGGAGGGGATCCCGGTCGCGGCCACGATCACGTCGCGGGGCGGGGCCATCGAGCTCGCCGTCTACGCCGCTCCCCGCACCGGGGGGATCTGGGACTCCGTCCGTCGCGAGATCCTCGCCGAGATCTCCGCCAACGGCGGCACCGGCCAGGAGCAGGACGGGCCATGGGGCCGCGAGTTGACGACCCGGGTGCGCGCCCAGAACGGGCACCAGGCGGCCCGCTTCATCGGAATCGACGGTCCGCGATGGTTCCTGCGCGCGGTGCTGAGCGGGCCGGCGGCGGAGGCGGGTGGGCAGCCCGGCGAGTTCGAGGACGCACTCCGGCAGGTCGTCGTCGCCCGCGGCCAGGACCCGATGCCGGTGCGCGACCCGCTTCCCCTGCAGCTTCCCCGCGACGTGGCCGAGCAGATCGAGGCGCAGTCGCCCGACAACCCACCCGACTGAGCCGCCGCCGATGATCCGGCGCGGCCGACCCGACCTCACCGAGCGGTACGGCGCCGACCGGGCTCAGATCGCGGACCTCTGGCTGCCCGCCGGGGCCGGCCCGCATCCGGTGGTCGTCGTCCTGCACGGCGGCTTCTGGCGCGCGGCGTATGACCGCGGACTCGGCGCACCGCTCGCGCGGGACCTGGCGCGGCACGGGTTCGCGGCCTGGAACCTCGAATACCGCCGGCTCGGCGCGGGTGGCGGTTGGCCGACGACGCTCGCCGACGTCGGTGCCGGGATCGACCATCTCGCGGCTCTGGCCGGCTCCTGGCCGCTCGATCTGGGCCGGGTGTGCGCGGTCGGGCATTCGGCCGGCGGGCAGCTCGCCGTGTGGTCGGCCGCGCGGCCCACCCTCGCGGCCGGCCTCCCGGGGGCGCGGCCGCAGGTGCGTCTGGTCGGCGCGGTGGCGCAGGCCGGAGTCCTGGACCTGGCGGATGCGGCGCGGGACCGGCTCGGAGCCGGAGCCGTGGCGGACCTGCTCGGCGGGTCGCCCGACGAGGTTCCGGACCGCTACGCCTGCGCGTCCCCGATCCGCCGACTGCCGATCGGTGTCCCCGTCCTCTGCGTGCACGGTCGGGCCGACGACACGGTGCCCGTCGGGCAGAGCGAGCGCTACGCGCACGCGGCCGCACAGGCGGGTGATTCCTGCGCGCTCCGGCTGGTCGATGGTGGGCACTTTTCGCTGCTCGAGCCGGATTCGTCCGGGTGGGCGGCCGTCCTGACCCAGTTGGCGGCCTGGGCGGGCGGCTGAGTACCCCGTACGGTGGCCGGAGGATTGGACTCGGCCAGCTACCCTGGAGGGTGATCGAGGCCGACCGAGGCGAGCCCGGCGGGACCGGCGCCGCGCGCGGCGCAACGAGGGAGTGAGTCGTCGATGACCGACCAGACCCAGGCACCGCGGGAGCGGAGCTGGATCTCCCGCGCGATGCGACGGCTGGTCGCCGACGACGCCGATCTCGACGCCGAGGAGCTGCAGAGCGACGTCGAGCAGAGCGGCGCGATGGCGGTGTCCCGGTGCTGCCGGGGCGAAGAGGTGACCATCACCGGCCGGCTGAAGTCGGTGATGTTCAAGCCGCACGAGACCGTGCCGACCTTGCAAGCGGAGCTCTTCGACGGATCCGGGTGCGTGACCCTCGTCTGGATGGGTCGGCGGCAGATCGCCGGCATCGAGCCGGGTCGGGTCGTCGTCGCCCGCGGCCGGCTGGCCGAGAAGGACGGCACAAGCGTGCTCTTCAACCCCTGGTACGAACTGAAGCCGACCTCTTCGTGAGTCATCACCGCCCCGACGAGGCCCGCCGGAGCACCCCTGCGCGCGAGGGCCAGGGCCACCAGCTGATCATGCAGGCCATCGGCGGCTGGCGGGGTCTGGTCGACTCCGGGCTCCCCGTCGTCGTCTTCGTCGTGGCCAACGCGATCGGCGGCCTGCGGGTGGCCATCTGGTCGGCCATCGGCGCCGGCGTACTGCTGTTCGTCGTACGGCTGGCGCGTCGTGAGCCGGTTCAGCAGGCCATCGGCGGGTTGCTCGCCGTGGCCATCGCGGCGTTCATCGCGGCCCGCACCGGTCAGGCACGGGGCTATTTCCTGTTCGGGATCTGGCGCAACCTGGCCTACGGCGCGGTGTTCCTCGGCTCGGTCCTCGTGCGGTGGCCGTTGCTGGGTCTCGCCTGGGAGTACCTCGAGGGACGCGGCCAGGCCTGGCGGCACAACCGCACCCTGATGCGCACCTACAGCGCCACGACGTTGCTCTGGGCGGCGGTCTTCTTCTCCCGCACCCTGGTCCAGCACTTCTTCTACCAACGCAACGCCACCGGGTGGCTGGCCGCGACGTCGCTGGCGATGGGATATCCGCTCTTCGCGGTCGTCGGGGTGATCTCCGTCTGGGCGATCCGCCGGGCCCGCCGGAAGGTGGCGCCGCCGACCGCCGAGGCGGCCGAGCCGGTCGAGGAGTCCGATTCCGCCGAGCCGGCGGGACGGATCGCCGAGGACTGAGCCGGCCGTCAGTCGGTCGGTGTGTGCGGGTCGCCCAGCGTCTGGCGGATCTCCTGCTCGACGTTCTGGGTGGCGACGAAGAGCAGTTCGTCGCCGGACTCCAGCGGCTCGTCCTGACTCGGGACGATGACCCGCCCGCCGCGCAGGATCACGACCAGCGCCGCGTCGCGGGGGAGCTGCAGGTCGCGCACCGGCTGTCCGGCGTACGGCGATTCCTCGGCCAGCGTGAGTTCGACGAGGTTGGCCTGCCCCTGCCGGAAGGTCATCAACCGGACCAGGTCGCCGACCGACACCGCCTCTTCGACCAGTGCGGCGAGCACCCGCGGCGACGAGACCGCCACGTCGACACCCCACGACTCGTTGAACAACCACTCGTTGCGCGGGTCGTTGACCCGGGCGACCACCCGGTTGACCGCGAACTCGGTCTTCGCCAGCAGCGAGACGACCAGGTTGACCTTGTCGTCGCCGGTCGAGGCGATGGCCACGTCGCAACGCTGAAGCCCGGCCTCCTCCAGCGAGGCCAGCTCGCACGCGTCGGCGAGCACCCACTCGGCGCCTGGTACGGCGTCCGGCCGGATGCTCTTGGGATTGCGCTCGATCAGCATCACCTGGTGGCCGTTGTCGACCAGTTCGCCGGCGATCGAGCAGCCGACGTTGCCGGCACCCGCGATGGCGACCCGCATCAGAACGCCTCCCCGGGTTCCGCGGCGGCGACCTCGGTCATCGCGGGCAGGATGTCGTCGGTGGCGAGCATGTGCACCAGGTCGCCGTGCTGGATGACCGTCGAGTGGGTCGGCAGCGTGCCTTCGCCGAATCGGGTGACGAATGCCACCCGGGCCCCGGTCGCCTCCTCCAGCGCGCCGACCGAGCGGCCGATCCATCCGTCGTGCAAGGCGAGTTGCACCAGGGCGACCGCGCCGGAGGGGTCGCGCCAGTCCTCGGCGGTGCCCTCGGCCAGCAGCGCCCGGAGCAGCCGGTCGGTGGTCCAGGGCACCGTGGCGATGGTCGGGATGCCGAGCCGCTCGTAGACCGCGGCCCGCTTGGGGTCGTAGATGCGCGCGACGACGTGGCCGACCCCGAACGTCTCCCGGGCCACCCGCGCGGAAATGATGTTGGAGTTGTCTCCGCTGCTCACCGCGGCGAACGCCCCGGCCTCCTCGATGCCCGCTTCGATCAGCGTCCGCTGCTCGAAGCCGACCCCGGTGATCTGCCGGCCGGCGAAGTCCGCACCGAGCCGCCGGAAGGCGGTCGGATTCTGGTCGATGATCGCGACCGAGTGGCCGAGCTGCTCGAGCCGACGGGCGACACCCGATCCGACCCGGCCACAGCCCATCACAACGATGTGCACCCTCGCCCCTCCTGAGGCCATTCTGCCGCGTCTCTCGCGGGACGGTACACGCCCCGCGCTCGCACCGAAGTCTCCCCGCCGCCCTACCCTTACGCCGTGTCCTGGTTCACCCAACTGACCAAGCGCCTCGTCGTCGGCCGCCCCATCCGCAGCGACCGGCTCGGCGAGACGCTGATCCCCAAGCGGATCGCGCTACCGGTCTTCGCCAGTGACGCGCTCTCCTCGGTCGCCTACGCCCCCGAAGAGATCATCCTCACCCTGAGCGTCGCCGGCCTGTCGGCGTACGCCTTCTCGCCATGGATCGGCCTCGTGGTCGCCGGGGTGATGCTCACCGTCGTCGCGTCCTACCGGCAGACGGTGCACGCATATCCCAGCGGTGGCGGCGACTTCGAGGTGGCCACGACCAACCTCGGCCGCCGCTGGGGGATGGTCGTCGCCAGCGCCCTGATGGTCGACTACGTCCTGACCGTCGCGGTCTCGGTGTCGTCGGGTGTCGCCAACGTGACCTCCGCCGTCCCGGCGCTCACCGGACACGAGGTGGTGATCTCGCTCGGCATCATCGTCGTGCTCACCGCGCTCAACCTGCGGGGCGTGCGGGAGGCCGGCGCGTGGTTCGCCGTCCCGACGTACGCGTTCATCGTGGGTGTCCTGGGGATGATCATCTACGGCGCGATCCAGATCGCGACGGGCACCCACCTGCAGGCCGAGACCGCGCACTTCGGGCTCCGCGCCGAGGGTCACTACGCCGGGCTGGCGCTGGCCTTTCTCGTGCTGCGTGCCTTCTCCTCGGGTTCGGCCGCACTGACCGGCGTCGAGGCGATCAGCAACGGCGTACCGGCGTTCCGCCAGCCGAAGAGCAAGAACGCCGCGACCACGTTGCTGCTGATGGGCCTGATCGCGGTCACCATGCTGATGGGCATCATCCTGCTGGCCCACTCGACCGGGGTGAAGATCGCCGAGCAGTCCTCCGATCTGATCGGGGCACCGCCTGGCTACGAGCAGAAGACGGTCATCGCGCAGATCGCCAAGACGGTCTTCCACGTGTTCCCGTTCGGCTTCTACTTCGTCACCGCCGCGACCGGCATCATCCTGGTGCTGGCCGCCAACACGGCGTTCAACGGGTTCCCGGTCCTCGGCTCGATCCTGGCGCAGTACCGCTTCCTGCCCCGGCAGCTGCACACCCGGGGCGACAAGCTCGCCTTCAGCAACGGGATTCTGCTGCTCGCGCTGTTCGCGAGCATTCTGATCATCGGGTTCGACGCGAGCGTCACCCGGCTCATCCAGCTCTACATCGTCGGCGTCTTCGTTTCGTTCAACTGCAGCCAGGCGGGCATGATCCGGCACTGGAACCGGCTGCTGCGCACCGAGCGCGATCCCGTCGTACGTCGGCGCATGCGCCGGTCCCAGTCGATCAACGCGTTCGGCCTCTGCATGACCGCCATCGTCCTGGTCATCGTCCTGATCACGAAGTTCACCCACGGCGCCTGGATCGCGATCCTCGCGATGGCCGTGATCTACATGACGATGCGCGGGATCCGGTCCCACTACGACCGGGTCGCGCGCGAGCTCGAGCCCACCGACGAGATGCAAGTGCTGCCGTCCCGCAACCACGTCGTCGTACTGGTGTCCAAGGTGCACAAGCCGACGCTGCGGGCGCTCGCGTTCGCCCGGGCGACCAGGCCGGACACCCTGACGGCGCTGACGGTCAACGTCGACGATGCCGACACCCGGGCGCTGCAGGCCGAGTGGGAGCGGCGCCGGCTGCCGGTGCCGCTGACCGTGATCGACTCGCCCTACCGCGAGGTCACCCGCCCCGTCCTCGACTACGTGCGGTCGATCCGCCGGGAGAGCCCGCGCGAGTTGGTGACCGTGTTCATCCCGGAGTACGTCGTCGGGAAGTGGTGGGAGAACCTGCTGCACAACCAGAGCGCGCTGCGGCTGAAGAGTCGCCTGCTCTTCGAGCCCGGCGTGATGGTCACCAACGTTCCCTGGCAGCTCGAGTCGACCGGCCAGAAGGTCGCGTCCCGGGAGCGGGTCTACCGCCGGGATCGGTGGCGACGCGCCATGCGCGCCGAGTTCCGCGGCGCGTCGGCCGCGCCGGACGACCGGCCGCCGCCCGACTCCGACGACGATCCCGCCCCGACCGGATCGCGTGGCGGTCCGCCGCGCCAACCGTGACCCGGCGCCGATCGGCGTCCCGCCCACGCGCCGACGGGCCGTTGGCCCACCGCGACATCCCGCTCACCGTCGGGCCGGCGGCCCACGGCGGCCACTGCGTCGGCCGGTACGACGGCCGGGTCGTCTTCGTCCGGCATGCGTTGCCGGGCGAGGAGGTGATCGCGCGGGTCACCGAGGACCACGGCGGGTCGTTCTGCCGCGCCGACGCCGTGCAGATCCTGGCGCCTTCACCGGACCGGGTCGCCGCGCCGTGTTCGGCGGCCGGCCCGGAACGCTGCGGCGGCTGCGACTGGCAGCACGCGACGCCGGACGCACAGCGGCGGTTGAAGGCTGAGGTGGTCAGTGACGCGCTGCGGCGGATCGGCCGGCTCGCCGACGTCGAGGTGGTGGTCGAACCGCTACCCGGCGGTCCGCTCGGGTGGCGCACCCGCGCGCAGTTCGCGGTCGACGGTGCCGGTCGGCTCGGACTGCATCGACACCGGTCGCACGACGTCTTCCCGGTGGCCCACTGCCCGCTGGTCACGCCCGCGGTCGATGCGGCGGTGCAGTCGCAGACGTGGCCGCCACGCGCCCTCGTCGAGGTCGCGGTCTCCGGTGCCGGGGAGGTAGCCGTCGACGTCCGCGGGACCCGCCGCCGGGCCGGCGGACCGGCCACCGGGCCGGTGCTGCACGAGCGGGCGGCCGACCGCGACTGGCAGGTGTCCCCGGGCTCGTTCTGGCAGGTGCACCCCGCGGCGGCCGACACGCTGACCGGGGTCGTGCTCGATCTGCTCCGCCCGCACGAGGGCGAGGCGGTGCTCGATCTCTACAGCGGGGTCGGCCTGTTCGCCGGCGCGCTGGGCGTCGCGGTCGGCGCGCCGGGTCGGGTCGTCGCGGTCGAGTCGGATCCGACCGCCGCCGCCGACGCCGTCGCCAACCTGGCCGATCTTGCGCAGGTGACGGTGCGGGCAGAACCGGTGACGGCCGCCGCCTTGTCGGGAGTCAGCGCCGACCTCGTCGTGCTCGACCCGCCCCGGACCGGCGCGGGCCCGCAGGTCATCGAGGCGATCCTGGCCACCGGACCCCGGGCGGTCGGCTACGTCGCCTGCGATCCCGCCGCGCTGGCCCGCGACCTCCAGGCGGCGATCACCGGCGGCTACCGACTGGCCGCGCTCCGTGCGTTCGATCTCTTTCCCGAGACGCACCACGTCGAGTGCGTCGCCCTACTCACGCCGGCTCGCACCGCAGATCCCGACGGGCCGGCGGACGACGCCGCCGACCGGCCTGCGGGCAGGTAAGGCCTCCGCGCCCCAGCATGGGGGGACCGAGGCGCGGAGACACCTACCAGTGTTGCCGAAAAGGCCACCGGATGCCCACAAACTGATGTGACTCGCGGGGAAAATGGGTCGATCGAGTGGTGATTTCCGGTAGGACCCGGTCGGGGCGCCGCCGATTACTCCGGGCCGGAACCAACCGCACACCGTGCGTGTCTTCCCGCGGTGCCGGTGCGGCGCAGATCACGAGCCGGCGAACCGCGCGAATGTGGTGCGTCCTCGCCCCGCCCTGGTACCCGGCGCGGCTAGAGTGGCGACCGTGGCAGACCAGCGACAAGATCCAGACCAAGGCGGACACGGTGCCGAGCCGGGGTTGCTCGCGGGGATCAGCTCTCCGGGCGACGTCCGGGCGCTCGACCCCGAGCAGCTACCGGCGCTGGCCGCGGAGATCAGGGGCTTCCTCGTAGCCAAGGTGTCACGCACCGGGGGCCACCTCGGGCCCAACCTCGGGGCCGTCGAGCTGACCTTGGCGATCCACCGCGTCTTCGACTCGCCGCACGACCGGATCCTGTTCGACACCGGTCACCAGGCCTACGTGCACAAGATGCTCACCGGGCGCCAGGCCGGGTTCGACACCCTGCGGCAGACGGGTGGGCTGTCCGGCTACCCGAGCCGGGCGGAGTCCGAGCACGACATCATCGAGAACTCGCATGCCTCGACCGCGCTGTCCTACGCCGACGGCCTCGCGAAGGCCGCCGCGGTGCGCGGGGAGAAGCGCGCCGTCGTCGCCGTGGTCGGCGACGGGGCACTCACCGGAGGAATGTGCTGGGAGGCGTTGAACAACATCGCGGTGGCCCAGGACCGCCCCGTGGTGATCGTGGTCAACGACAACGGCCGCTCCTACTCACCGACCATCGGCGGCCTGGCGGACTACCTGGCCGCGCTGCGACTGCGCCCGGGCTACGAGCGGGCACTGTCCATGGTCAAGGAGGCGCTCGGCCGGACCCCCGTCTTCGGTGCGCCGCTGTACGACGCGTTGCACGGTGCCAAGGTCGGTCTCAAGGACCTGCTGGCGCCGCAGGGCATGTTCGAGGACCTGGGCCTGAAATACGTCGGACCGGTCGACGGGCACGACGTCGAGGCGGTCGAGTCGGCGCTGCGGCGGGCCCACGAGTTCGGCAGCCCGGTGATCGTGCATTGCCTGACCCGCAAGGGATTCGGATACGAAGCGGCCGAGAACGACCAGGCCGACTGCCTGCACTCACCGGGCGCTTTCGACCCGCTGACCGGGCAGATGCTGGCCAGCGGCGGCCGCAAGTGGACGTCGGTCTTCTCCGACGAGATGGTCCGCATCGGCGCCGACCGGCCGGACGTCGTGGCGATCACCGCGGCGATGCTGCACCCCACCGGCCTCGCGGCGTTCGCCGAGGCCTACCCGGACCGGCTCTACGACGTCGGTATCGCCGAGCAGCACGCCGTGACCTCGGCCGCGGGCCTCGCGACCGGGGGCTTGCATCCGGTGGTCGCGGTCTACGCGACCTTCCTCAACCGCGCCTTCGACCAGGTGCTGATGGACGTCGCGCTGCACCGGTTGCCGGTGACGTTCGCCCTCGACCGGGCCGGCCTGACCGGCGACGACGGGGCGTCGCACAACGGCATGTGGGACCTGTCGATCCTGGGTGTGGTGCCCGGGATCCGGGTCGCCGCCCCCCGCGACGAGGCCACCCTGCGGGCGGAGCTGCGGGAGGCGGTCGACTGGTCGGCCGGTCCCACGGTGCTGCGCTACTCCAAGACGCCCCTTCCGGACGACATTCCGGCGGTCCGCACCGTCGGCGGGGTCGACGTCCTGCGCGACGCGCACCCTGACGCCGCGGCGCAGAACGGCTCCAGCCGTGGTGACGTGCTGGTCGTCGCCGTCGGCTCGACGGTGCCGATCGCGCTCGAGGTCGCCGACCGGGTCGCCGACCAGGGCATCGCCGCGACCGTCGTCGACCCGAGGTGGGTCATCCCGGTCGCTCCGGAGCTGATCGGCCTGGCCGCCCGACACCGGCTCGTCGTCACCGTGGAGGACAACGGGCGCGCCGGGGGCGTGGGTTCGCAGGTCTCGCAGGCGCTGCGTGACGCCGACATCGACGTCCCCGCCCGTGATGTGGGCATCCCGCGCCGCTTCCTGGCACACGGGAAGGTCGCCGACGTCCGCGCGGAGGTCGGCTTGACGGCGCAGGACATCGCCCGTCAGGTGGTCGAGTGGGTGTCCCGAATCGACGGAGGATCGTCGTCGACCGTCGGCGCCGAGCTGCGCTCGCACGACTCAGCCGAGTCCTGACCCCACCCCGCCGGTGGGGCGGGGGAGCGGCCGTCGTGTTCGCCGCGACGGCAGTTGCGGTCGCGGTCGCCGTCGCGTCGGGCCAGCCGTCGCCCGCGGCCCCGGCGAGCGGTCGGTCCGTACCGGTCCGGGCCGGCGGGAGCAGCGTGTCCGGCGGCGGCCGCGCGCTGGCCGTCGTCGGCACCGGGGTGCGGCTGATCGACCTCGACCACGGAACCGTGCGGGCCGTGCGCCTCCCGGCAGGAGTTCAGGCCGGCGCGGTGATTGCGTCGTCCGGTGCGGCGTTGTTCCTGCTGGACCGGGCGTCCGGAGCGGCATATCGTCGCGCGCCCGCCGGCACCTTCCGTCGGCTCGACGTCGCGCGTGGCCGGGTGCCAGGTCCGGTGGCCTACCCGGTCCACGACATCGTGCGGGACGCGGCCGGTACCGGGGCATGGCTGATCCGGTCCGGCGCCGCCCGGGCGGTCGACGCAGTTGGTCGCCCGACCGGTGCACGCATCGTCCTCCCGCGCCATTGCCGGATTGTCGGCGCGACCCCGGCCGGGCTGGTCGCAGACACCACGGATGCCCGGAGTGGCGGCGTCATCCGGATGGTCGCGGTGACCGGCAGTCGGCGGATCACCGGCGGCGAGGCGCTGGCCGTGGCGGGCCGGCGGGTCCTGCTGTCCCGGGCTGGGCGGCTGGGGATCCTCGACCTGCCCGGCCGGGCCGTGCACTGGCTGCCGCACCTGTTGGCGGTACGACCGGCCGGGCCGGCCGCCCTTGCCCCGGGCGGGCAGGCATTCGCTGCGCTGGCGCGGACCGGCGCCCGACCGCGGCTGATCGTCGGCCGGGTGACCGCCACGCGCGGGCGCGACCTCTCGGTGCTGCCTCTCGACGGCGGCACCGGGACGCCGCTGACCGGGCCGGTGTGGAGCTCGGCGGACACGGTCCTCGCCGTACGGCCGGACGGCCGCCCCGTCGCCTACCAGCTCGGCGCGGCGGCGGGCCTCCGGCTCCGCGCGCCCGCGCCGGTCCGGCTCCTCTCGCCCGGCTGACCCGGGTAGGTCCCGCGCGCGTACAGTCGGTGCCGCAGATGACGCCGGGGAGCTCGGGCAGCCGGGCTGAGAGGGTGGCCGGCCCGCTACGGGCAGCGCCACCGACCCGCACGACCTGACCTGGGTAATGCCAGCGGAGGCATGCGATGGACGTGGCGCAGAGGCCGGCGACTCGCCGGTCCACCGCCGTGGTGATCACCGGCGGCGACCCGCCGGACGCCGCCGCCGTTGACCGGCTGCCGTCGCCCGCCTACGTCATCGCCGCGGACAGCGGACTCGACCACGCCGCCACCCTGGGCCTGCGCGTCGACCATGCCGTCGGGGACTTCGACTCGGTCAGCCCGGCCGCCCGCGCCGCGGCCGAGGCCGCCGGCATTCCGGTCGAGGTACACCCCGTCGCCAAGGACGCCACCGACCTCGAACTCGCCCTCGACACGGCGGTCCGCACCGGTGCCGCCCGGATCGTGGTCGTCGGCGGATCGGGAGGGCGGCTCGACCACCTGCTGGGCACCGCCTTTCTGCTCGCGGCGCCGGCCTACGCGCGGCTCGACGTCAGTGCATTCCTCGGCCCCGCCACGGTGCACGTCGTACGCCGCAGCCTCACGATGACCGGCCGGCCGGGGGAGCTGGTCACCCTGCTTCCGGTGCACGGCGTCGCCACCGGGGTCACGACCCTCGGCCTGCGCTACCCGCTCACCGGCGAAGACCTGCACCCCGGCTCGACCCGCGGGGTCAGCAACGAATTCACCGACACCCGCGCCGACGTCCGGCTGACCGGCGGCGTCCTGATCGCCGTACGGCCGGGGGATGCCGCCACCGCACCCGAGGAGAACCCATGATCGTCGAACTGCAGTGCCTGCCCACCCCGGCCGGGCGTCCCGACGATCCGCACGCCCACGTCGAGGCCGCGATCGCGATCATCGTGGCATCCGGCCTGCACTACGAGGTGGGACCGCTCGGCACCACGCTCGAAGGAGACCCCGACGAGGTGTGGCCGGTGCTGCGGCAGGCGCACGAGGCCTGCCTCGCCGCCGGGGCGCAGAGCTCGATCGCGGTGGTCAAGATCGCCGAAGGCATCAACAAGGGCATGGACGACCTGACCCGCAAGTTCCGGTCATGACCCGCCCGACCATGCCGCCGGCGCGCCCGGCACTCCGCCGGGTCCGCGGCCTGCTGCCCGCGCTGGTGCTGCTCGCCGCCCTGATCGGGTGCTGGCAGGTGGTGGTCACCGCCCGGGGCGTCGCGCCCTACCTGCTGCCGGCACCGTCGCGGATCCTCGACGCCTTCGTCGGCGCCCGGACGCTGCTGGCGACTCCGGTGCTCACCACGACGGAGGAGGCGGTCGCCGGGCTGCTGATCGGCGCCGCCGTCGGGGCACTGCTCGCGGTCGCACTCGCCGCCGCCCCGGTGGTGCGGCGGGCGCTCTACCCGCTGCTGGTCGCCAGCCAGACCGTGCCGATGATCGTGCTCGCCCCGCTCCTGGTGCTGTGGTTCGGCTACGGCCTCGCGCCGAAGGTGGTGGTGGTCGCGCTCATCGTCTTCTTCCCGGTCGTGGTGAGCACCGTGGCCGGACTGACCAGTGTCGACAGCGAGCTGGTCGACCTGGTGCGCGGCATGGGCGCCGGCCGGATGAAGGTGCTGCGGATCGTGCTCGTCCCGGCCGCCGTACCGGCCTTCTTCTCCGGCCTGCGCATCTCCGCGGCGTACGCCGTCGCCGGTGCGGTGGTCGGCGAGTGGGTCGGCGCGAGCAGCGGTCTGGGCATCTTCATCGACCGGTCGAAGGCGTCGTTCCGCGTCGACCGGGTGTTCGTCGCCGTAGTGATCATCGCCCTGCTGTCCATGGCGCTGTTCGCGCTGGTCGGGCTCGGCGCGCGGCTCGCGTCGCCGTGGCGCTACGCCGGCGCGGCAGATCGGGAGGTCGCCCCGTGAGGCGCCGGCGGACACTGGCGCTGCTCGCCGCGGCCGCGGTCCTCCTCGCCGGCTGCGCCGACGCCGATGCGGTGAAGCGCGACCAGCAGGGCCGCAAGCAGGTCACCATGCTGCTCGACTGGACCCCCAACACCAACCACAGCGGCATCTACCTCGCGCAGGAGAAGGGCTGGTACCGCAAGGCCGGGCTCGACGTACGGATCATCGAACCGGGCCAGAACAGCAACGTCCTGCAGATGCTGGCGACCGGCAAGGCCGACTTCGCGATCAGCACGGAGGAGGACCTCACTCCGGCCGTCGCGCAGGGCCTTCCCGTCGAGTCGGTCGCCGCGATCCTGCAGCACAACACCTCCAGCCTCGTCGCGCTGAAGTCGTCCGGGGTACGCCGGCCCCGCGACCTCGCGACCTTGACCTACGGCGGCTTCGGGGGCCAGTTGGAGAAGGCACTCGTCCAGACGATGGTCAAGTGCGACGGGGGAAATGCTTCGCGGATCAAGTATGTGCAGGTCGGTGACGCCGATTACCGGGTCGGCCTGACGAAGCACTTCTACAACTTCGTCTGGACCTTCGACGGCTGGGAAGGCCTGCAGTTCAACCACATCGACCATCTGAAGACGGTCAGCTTCCCCTTCATCCACTACCAGCGATGCATCCCCGACTGGTACACGCCATTGATCGCGGCACGCCGTTCCCTCATCGGTGCCGACCCCGGAACCGTGGCGGCATTCATCCACGCGACCCGGCGGGGCTACCAGGCTGCGATGGCTCATCCGGACGAGGCGGCCGGCGCGCTACTGAAGGCGGCGCCAGATCTTGATCCCCGGTTGGTGCGGCTTTCTGCCCACTACCTCGCCTCCCGTTACGCCGATCATGCTGCACGCTGGGGCTGGCAGGACGCCGCAGTCTGGACGCGGATGACGGCGTTCCTGCGCCACGCAGGAATGGTGGAGGGAAAAGTCGACCTGCGCAAGGCTTTCACGAACCGCTTTCTCGGCGAATGACCACGACCGTCGAGATCAACGGCCTCCGACACAGCTATGGCGGGCGGCCGCCGCGGCTCGTCCTCGACCGCATCGACCTCGCCGTCGAGGAAGGACAGTTCGTCAGTCTGGTCGGGCCGAGCGGCTGCGGCAAGAGCACTCTGCTGCGTGTCCTCGCCGGGCTGTTGCCGCCGACTGCGGGCGAGGTGCGGGTGCACGGCCGGTCGGTCGTGGATCAGACCGGATCGGTCGCCTACATGCCCCAGCGTGATCTGCTGCTGCCGTGGCGCCGGGCGCTCGACAATGCCGTCCTCGGCGCCGAGGTGGCCGGTGCCCCCCGCGATCAGGCCCGCGACCGCGCGCGGTCGCTGTTCGACCGCTTCGGGCTCACCGGATTCGAAGAGGCCTGGCCCGGAGAACTTTCCGGCGGAATGCGCCAGCGCCTGGCGTTATTGCGGACCTTCCTGCTGGATCGGGACGTTCTTCTGCTGGACGAGCCGTTCGGCGCCCTCGACGCGATCACCCGCCGCGGGATGTATGCCTGGCTGCAGGACGTGTGGCTCGCCGACCGGCGTACCGCCCTCTTCGTCACCCACGACGTCGAGGAGGCGATCTACCTGTCCGATCGCGTCATCGTGCTGTCGCAACGACCGGGGCAGATCCGGGCTGAGATCGACGTACCTCTGCCGCGGCCGCGGGAGAGCGCGGCCGTGACCGAGCCGTCGTTCGTCGCGATCAAGGCGCAGGTGCTCGCGGCGCTAGAAGACCGTCGGAGCGACCCGTCTGCGCAGCGACCGGGCTAGGCCATCTCCGTCCCAATTTTGTTTCAACATGTTGACGAGGGGCGGATTCGCTGCGTAATCTCCCCCGCACCCTGAATCGTTTTTAACGGGTCGGGGTCACCAACTTCTGCGGCGACGGTGCCTCGTCGCCGCATGCGCGTGCCCCCATGCGGATGACAACTGGCAGTGAGGTGACGGATCGCTATGGACAACTTCGACGACCCCGGAGACGGATCAACCCCTTCCGGCGTCCATCGCAGGGTGGTGCTCAAGGCGGGATTCTCCCTGGGAATGGGCGCTGTGAGCGCCGCCGGACTCGCCGCATGCTCCAGCAGCGGGAAGAGCTTCACCGGCGAGGGCAACAAGGGCGGCAACAACACCGCCCCCCAGGGCAATGGCGGCGGCATCTCCCCGACACCTCGTCACCAGACGGTGATCGTCGACCAGAACGAGTTCACCGTTTTTGATCAGTTCAATGCCTTCATCCCCAACGGCGAGACCTACCAGGGCGGGCTCGGACAGGTCGTGAAGGAGTACCTCTGGTACTTCAACATGGCGACCGGCGAGATCAAGCCGTGGCTCGCGGAGAAGTACAGCTACGCCAACGACTTCCGTGAGTTCACGATCAAGCTGAACCCGAAGGCGCACTGGAACGACGGAAAGCCCTTCACGTCGCGGGACGTGAAGTTCACGATGATGATGATCAAGGGCAACAAGGCGCTGCTCGGCGGCGGGCCGGCCACGGACGAGGCGGCGTCGATCGACACGCCGGACGCCCACACCGTCGTCATCAAGCTCAATGTCCGTGACCCCCGCTATCACTACAACTTCATCTGCGGCATCGTGAGCGCCCAGTTCCCGGTGGTGCCCGAGCACATCTGGTCCAAGCACGATCCGACGAAGTTCGCGAACAATCCGCCCGTCTACACCGGCCCCTACAAGCTCCAGCGGGCCATTCCCGACCACAAGATGTTCGTCTGGGAGAAGGACCCCAACTACTGGAACAAGGCGGAGATGGACCCGGCGCCGAAATACGTGGTCTACCGGACCGCTCCCTCGAGTGACGCCGACATTCAGCAGTTCAAGCAGGCCCAGACCGACGTCGGAGGCGCGCCGGGCATCTACCAGCTCGTCGATGCGGCGATCAAGAGCGGCTACAAGGACGCGACCATCACCAAGATGGTCGATCCGTGCGAGCGCGCGATCTTCGTCAACTGCGACAAGTCCCGGGGGATTCTGGCTGACCCGAGGATGCGGTCGGTCATGTCGGCGATGCTGGACCGGAAGAAGATCGGTACGAGCATCTGGCCGGTGGACGTGCCCCCCGCGGTCTTCCCGTGGCCGGCGTACCCCAACAACAACAAGTGGAACGACCCGTCCGTCGCCGCGAAGTTCGACCTGAGCTACGACCCCGGCCGGGCGGCGAAGCTGCTCGACGAGATGGGGACCAAGGTCGGGTCCAACGGCATGCGGACTTATCAGGGCAAGCCGCTCAGCTACGAGATCATCACCCCGGTCACGACCTCCGATCCCGAATACTTCATCGCGCAACTGCTCGCCGCCGACCTGAAGAAGGTCGGCATCGACGCCTCCGCGAAGACGCTGTCCGGCTCGGTCTACAGCGAGCGGGTCGACAAGGGGCAGTACGACATCCGGTCGGAGTGGCTCTGCGGCGAGGTCTACGACCCGTGGCAGGTCTACAACCAGTTCAAGAGCGCGTACTACGTCCCGGTCGGAAAGGTGGCGACCAAGGGAGACAACATCCGGCTGCAGAATCCGGCGCTCGACAGCGACATCGCGAAGCTCGGCGTAATGGACCCGACCGACCCCGCCGCGAAGCCGGTCTTCAGCAAGGCGCTGAATGACTGGTACACGGCGATGCCGTCGATCCCGTCGGTGCAGACGACATACACCCACCAGTTCAACACCACGTACTGGAAGAACTGGCCGACCAACGACAACCTCTACCAGGTGCCCAACAACTGGTGGGGACAGTTCCTCTTCGTGGTCGGAAGCCTCAAGTCGACCGGGAGGACGTGAGGTGGTCGCCGAGCCCGTCGTCGACATCGACGCCGTTGGGGCGAGCACCGAGACACCGGAAATCCTGATCCAGGGAGGGGTGCGCGGCTGGCTCGCCGCGCACCCGACGACGGCGTACGCGCTCCGGCGCTTCGCGTCTCTACGTCTTCACTCTGTGGGCGGCGGTCTCGGCCACATTCATCTTCTTCCGGCTGATCCCGGGCGACCCGATCGGCGCCTTCATCCAGAACCTGCAGCAGAACCACATCTACAACGTGTCGGCCGGACAGGCGGTGGTGGACCATTACCGCAAGATCTTCGGGCTGAACGGAAGCCTGCTGCAGCAGTACTGGCACTACATGTACCAACTCGTCGTCGCGCACGACCTCGGCCCGTCGCTGATCAACTATCCCGACCACGCACAGGACGTGATCGGCCGGGCCCTGCCGTGGACGATCGGGCTTCTTCTGGTGGCATCGATCATCGCGTGGGTGCTCGGGGTCGTCCTCGGTGCGTTGGCCGGCTGGCGGCGCGAGAGCAAGTTCTCCGAACTGGCGACCTACGTGTCCGTCGCGGTCTCGCACATCCCGTTCTTCTTCGTGGGCCTGATCCTGCTGTTCTTCCTCTCCTTCCGCCTCGGACTGCTGCCGTCCGGCTACGCCTACGACGCGAACATCGCGGTCGCCTTCAGTCCCCGGTTCATCGGAAGCGTCCTGGAACACGCACTCCTGCCGGCGATTTCGATCGTGCTGGTCGGGGCGATGGGCAATCTGCTCGGCATGCGCCAGCAGATGATCACCGTGCTCGGTGAGGACTACCTGAACTTCGCCCAGGCGAAGGGACTGCGGCCGTGGCACATCCTGCGCCACTACGCGATGCCCAACTGCTATCTGCCGCAGGTGACCGGGCTGCTGATCTCGTTCGGCTTCATCTTCAACGGCAACGTCCTGATCGAGCAGCTCTTCAACTACCCGGGCGTGGGCCACCTGCTCGTCGCGGCCATCGGCCAGCTCGACTACAACACCGTGCTGGGCATCACCAACCTGTCCATCTTCGTCGTGCTCACCGCGGTATTCATCGTCGACCTGCTGCTACCGGTGCTTGATCCGCGGATCAAGTACCAGAAGTGAAGGGCCTACCCATGGGGCGTCTCAAAGGTTTCGGCTCGTTGCTTCGACGCAACCGGAAGCTGTCGATCGGGCTCATCCTGCTCTTCCTGGTCGTCCTGCTCGGAGCGCTGCATTCCCCGATCGTCAGCATTCTCGGTGGCGGCCAGGACCCGATGGCGATCGGCTTCGCCCAGCGCTGGATGACACCGAGCGCCGACCACCCGCTCGGCACCGACTCGGTCGGGCGGGACGTGCTGGCGCTGACCGTGACAGGACTGTGGACCTCGCTGAAGATCGGCGCGCTCGCGGGGGTGCTGTCCACCATCATCGGGGTGATCATCGCCTTCCTCGCGGCGTACAAGGGTGGCTGGTTCGACTCCGTCCTGGCCTCCGTGACCGACCTCTTCCTGGTCATCCCGACCTTCCCGCTGCTGATCGCGTTCTCGGGATTCGCGAAGAAGGTCAGCCTGCTGGAGATCGGCATCATCCTCGCGGTCTTCAGCTGGGCGGGTGCGGCCCGGGCGATCAGGTCACAGGTGTTGAGCCTGCGCAGCCGCCCGTACATCGACCTGGCGAAGGTCACCAAGGCGCGCGACATGGAGGTGATCGTCTTCGAGCTGTTGCCGAACATGCTTCCCTACATCGCCCTCGGCCTCGCCCTGGCGGCGATCGGCTCGATCTTCGGCCTGGTCGGCCTGGAGATCATCGGGCTCGGGCCCAGCGGCCTCGTCGACCTCGGGCTGCTGATCAACACCGCCGTGTCGAGCGGGGCCCTGAGCCTCGGCGCCTGGCCGATCTTCGTGGCGCCGATCCTGCTCATCACGATCCTGTTCTTCGCGCTGAACCTGATCAACGTCGGGCTCGACGAGGCCTACAACCCCCGCCTTCGGAAGGTCGCCGGTGTTTGAGACATCCCCAGTTCTGGAGATTCGGGACCTCGTCGTCCACTACCGCACGACCCGCGGCGAGGTCGCGGCCGTCGACGGAGTGAACCTGACCGTCAACCGGGGCGAAATCCTCGGCATCGCCGGCGAGTCCGGCTGCGGGAAGAGCACCATGGCGATCGCGATCCTCGGGTTGATCCGTGCGCCGGGCTACGTCGTCCGGGGCGAGGTGATCTTCCATCCCGACGGCGGCGAGCCGGTCGACCTGCTGAAGACGCCCGAGCGGGAGCTGCGGACCATCCGGTGGGGCAAGCTCTCCTATTTGCCGCAGGCGTCGATGAACTCGCTCAACCCCGTCGCCCGGATCCGCGACCAGTTCATCGACGTGATGCGCGAACACGGTGAGAGCGACAACGCACAGATGCGGGACCGGATCGTCGAGCTGCTCGGCGAGGTCGGATTGGAGCCCTCCGTCGCGGAGATGTATCCGCACGAGCTCTCCGGGGGCATGAAACAACGGACGTTGATGGCGATGGCGGTGTCACTGAACCCCGACCTGCTGATCGCCGACGAGCCGACCACCGCTCTCGACGTCACCATTCAGCGGGTGATCATCCAGAACCTCGCGGACCTGTCCGCCCGGCACGGTGTCACGCTGCTCGTGATCACCCACGACATGGGGGTGCACGCGCAGCTGGACGACCGGGTGGCCGTCATGTACGCCGGAGACGTGGTGGAGATCGGAGACGTGCGGCAGGTGTTCAAGGAACCGGCGCACGACTACACCCGGAGCCTGATCGGTTCGATCCCCACCCTCGAGGTGCGGCGGCAGCCGACGCCCGCCGGCCCGATCGAGGTGGTGAGCCAATGAGTGAGGAAGCGGCGGCCAAGAAGATCGCTGTCGAGAACGTCACGCAGATCTTTCCGGGGCGGCTCGGGGTCAAGGTGCGGGCGGTCGACAACGTCTCCTTCACCCTGTCGTCGGAGCCGGCGACCATCAGCAGCCTGGTCGGGGCGAGCGGCAGCGGCAAGAGCACCCTGGCCCGGATGATCCTCGGCCTGCAACGGCCCACGTCCGGCCGCGTCACCTACTGCGGCAAGGACATCTTCAAGCTCTCCCGCCGCGAGCGTGACCAGTTCCGCCGGGACGTGCAGCCGGTGTTCCAGGACCCGTACTCGATTTTCAACCCCTACTACCGGGTCGATCGGGTGCTGTGGAAGGCGATCAAGAAGTTCCACCTCGTCGAGGGCAAGTCCGACGCCGAGGCACTGATCGAGCGGTCGCTGACCGCCGTCCGGCTGAAGCCCGGTGACGTCCTCGGTCGCTATGCCCACCAGCTCTCCGGCGGCCAGCGTCAGCGGATGATGTTGGCCCGCCTGCACATGCTGCAGCCGTCGTTCGTCATCGCCGATGAGCCGGTGTCGATGCTCGATGCCCAGGTGCGTAAGCACTTCCTGGACATCATGATCGAATTCCAGCAGACCTACGGCATGACGACGCTCTTCATCACCCACGACCTCTCGACGGTCGCCTACGTCGGCGGCGACATGACCACCATCTTCAAGGGCCGCCTCGTCGAGCACGGCCCGGTCGAGCAGGTGATGACCCGGCCGACGCACTCCTACACCAAGCTGCTGCTCGCCTCAGTGCCGACACCGGATCCCGATCAGCGTTGGACCGACCGGGTCGACCTCTCCTCCGGCGAACCGCGCATGGTGCCCGGGGACGGGCCACCCCGCATCCTGCCCGGACCCGCGGACGAGGAAGCGCCGGCGTCGGTCAGCTCCCGGGAATCCCGCTAGCCGCCGAGAAAATCGACCAGGGCCCGGTTCAACGGCGCGGGGTCGACGCACGGAAGCGAGTGGTGTGAGGCCGCCGGGAGGGTGTCGGTGGCGACGTCCGGCAGCAGCCGTGCGGCGTTTGCCGCGACCTTGCCGATGTCATGTGTCCGGCTCCGTCCGGCCAGCAGCACCAGCGTCGGCACGGTGCATTCGCGCAACCGTTCGGCCGCCGGCCGCCGGGCGATGACCACCTTGGACTTGGGGAAGCCGGCCGCCCCGAGTGAGGCGAGCGTCAGCCAGGCCGGATCCACCGGCAGACCACGGGTCTCCCACTCGAGGAACGAGCGCTCGCGGGCGGCCGTCGGCCGGACCAGCAGCGGCAGCGCGCGCAGGAGGTATCGCGGGCTCGTTCCGGCGAAGCACTGGTTGGGGTCGAGCAGGGCGAGCCTGCTCAGGCGGTACGGCGCGTGCAGGGCGTAGCTGAGCGCGAGGTAGCCGCCGTAGGAATGCCCGCACAGACCTGCGCGGTCCAGACCGAGACCGTCGAGGAGCCCGTCGAGCCAGTCCATCAGGTCGGCGAGGCGGCGGATGGGTCGGCCGTCGTGCACGCTGCGTCCGGCGTCGCCGATCGTGTCGACGGCATAGACCCGGTGCCGGCGGGTCAGCTCGGCGACGTTGCCGAACCAGACGGTGGAGGTCGCGCCGGCGCCGGAGAGCAGGATCAACGGCGCCCCGTCCGCCGGGCCGGCGATCTGCACGTGGGTGCTGCCGTAGGGCGACGGCACGTCGCGCGACTCGACGGCGACCGGCCACTGCCCGAGGACCGCGTCGTATGCCGCGAAGAACGCCGTCCCGGCCGGTGAGGTCGCGAAGGCATGCGTCGCGGTGGAGCTCGGTGCATCGTCGGCCATGGTGTCTCCCATCCACGGTATTATCACGGTCGTCGATAATCTCGATGGTCGAGATAGTACCTCCGGAGGAGTGGTGCGGTGAACCCGGGTGGGCAGGATCAGGACCCGGCGGCCGGGCTCGTCCATCTGCTGCGTGGCCTCACGGTCGAGCTCGATCTCTTCGGGGCGGAGTTCGCCCATCTGCATCAGCTGCACACCACGGACCTGCGCGCGCTGATCCACCTGCTGGACGCCGGCCGAGCCGGCATCACGGCGACGCCGGGCTGGCTGGGTGAGCAACTCGGCCTGAACTCGGCGTCGATCACCGCGTTGGTGGATCGGATGGAGCGGCTGGGCCACATCCGGCGGGTGCGGGACACCGCCGACCGGCGCCGGGTGATCCTCGTCGTCGAGGATCAGGCCGTCGCGCTCGGCTGGTCGTTCTTCGGGCCGTTGATCGCCGCGATGGTCCGGGCGATGGCGTCGTTCGACGAGGCCGAGTTGGCGACCGTACGCCGATTTCTGCTCAGCATGTCCGATGTCGTCGCCACCGCGCGGCGGACCGGTGACGACGCGGAGTCAACCGGGGGCCAATGAGGAGCGGTTGCGGTAGAGGTCGCGCAGCAGGCTGATCTCGGCGCCGTGATGGACCTGCTCGTTGACGAGGGTCGTGAAGATACGGCCGACCGGCCAGCGGTCGCCCCAGTTGGTGGGGACGATCTCCTCGAGCGCCTCGTCCGAGTCGTACGCCGCGAGCACATGCATCAGCTGGTGCTGGATGTCGGCGAGCCACTGCAGCGCGTCGCGTGCGGTGCCGGGCATCTCCAGGTCGAAGGTCGCGGTGGCCGGCCCGAAGGCGTAGTCCCAGTAGAGCTGGTCCACCGCGGCGAGGTGCACCGTCCGCCAGGCGATGGTGGTGAGGGGTGCGGGGTCGGGCTCGGGCAGTTCGTAGTCGATCACCCATTTGCCGCTGCCGTCGGCGCTGGCCGCCCGCTGCTCGGCGCGGTCGTGCACGGTCCAGCAGCCCGGGACCGGCTCCCAAAAGAACTCCGGGTCGGTGATGTCGGCGAGCACCTTGCGCACGTGCGCAGTGGATGCCGCGAATTGCTCGCGGATCACGTCGTGTGCCGTCGTCACCTCTGTCGCACCTCCGTCATACCGAAGGATCGGCGACCGATCGCCGCGATGTCAACGGGAAATCGCTTTCCGATCTATCGGTGACTGCGCGTGATATTGCGCGGGGAATCGCCCGGGGACGTGCACACGATGTCACGGCCCGAGATGCCGGCGTGCAGATACCTGGGCATACTCGCCGGTCGCGGGCCCCATGACGCCCGCCGAAAAATCATCCGCCCACGACGGAAGGAGCGTTCCATGACGACCAACGTCGAGACCGGTGCCCACGAGGCGCCAGCGGGGCGCACGAGGTGGACGCGACTGATCCCGATCGCCATCGTCGTCTACATCATCTCGTTCATGGACCGGACGAACATCGGCTTCGCGTTCGACGGGATCGGGAAGGATCTCCACGTCTCCGCCGGAGCCGAGGGTCTCGCGGGCGGAATCTTCTTCATCGGTTATCTCGTCATGCAGTTGCCCGGCGGACACCTTGCCGAGCACTGGTCGGCGAAGAAGTTCGTCGGCATCATGATCCTGGTCTGGGGCGTCTTCGCCGTTCTCTCCGGGCTGGTGCAGGACTACACGCAACTGCTCATCGTCAGATTCATGTTGGGTGTCGCTGAGGGCGGTATCTGGCCGGCGATCCTCGTGCTGATCAGCCACTGGTTCCCGGCCCGGGAGCGCGCCCGGGCGTACGCATTCTGGATCATGAACATCGCCATCTCCTCGATCATCACCGCGCCGTTGTCCGGTTGGATTCTCTCCTTCAGTGACTGGCGCATGCTGTTCGTCGTCGAGGGCGTCTTCCCGTTCCTGGTCGCGGCGCCGTTGTGGTTCTGGTTCGCCGCGGACCGGCCGAGTGACGCCGCGTGGTGCAGCCGGGAGGAGCGCGACTACATCGAGTCGTCGCTCGCTGCGGACAACGCCGGGCAGCCGGCCAATGCCGGGTATCGACAGATCCTGCGCAGCGGCGTCGTATGGAAACTGGTCGGCGTGTACTTCCTCATCCAGATTGGCTTCTACGGCCTCAACCTCTGGCTGCCGCACGAGGTGGAGCAGGTCACCGGGGGCGGTTCTGTCGCGGTCGGATTCCTGACCGCGGTGCCGTACCTGTTCGCGATCGTGGGTCTGTGGATCAACGGCCGCGCCGCGGACCGGAACGGCCGCTACCGACTGCACGTCTTCGTGTCGATGGTGGTCGGCTCTGTCGCGCTCGTCCTCTCGGTGGGCGTCGGCAACATCGCCGCCGTGTCCATCCTGTTCCTGAGCTTCGCCATGATGGGAGCCCTCGCCTACGACGGCCCGTTCTGGGCCAGCGCCTCCCGCGCCGTGCCGGTCGCTCTCGCCGGTGGCGCCATGGGGCTGATCAACGCGCTGGGTAACCTGGGCGGCTTCGCCGGACCGTATCTCGGTGGCTGGCTGCAGGATCGGACCGGCGGCAGCTTCTTCGCCACGTCCCTCGTGCTCGCCGTCGCCTTGTTCCTCGCCGGTCTGGTGATGATCTGGGTGGGTCGCCGTGGCGACCGCGACGGTGGCGTCGTCGCCGTCAACACCCGCGAGGACGCGCCGGTCGGAACCAACTAGGCGGGCAGGCGCGCCTCGCCGAATTGCTGGAAACGCCTGCCGCGTATGCGTTCCGAGACTCCGGTCCGGTCGAGGTATGGCGTGATCCCGCCGAGGTGGAACGGCCAGCCCGCCCCGAGGAGCAGGCACAGGTCGATGTCGGCCGGCGCCGCGACGACACCCTCGTCGAGCATCAAGCCGATTTCTTCGGCGAGGGCGTCGAGCGAGCGCGCGCGTAGCTGTTCGACGGTGCTGGGGTCGCCGCCCTGCTGGATGAGGGCGGCGACCTCGGGGTCGACGGTGGGAACGCCGTCCGACCAGAGATAGATGCCGTTCTTGCCCGCGGCCACGACGCGGGCGAGGTTGTCGCTGACCGCGAACCGGTCGGGAAACGCGGTGTGCAGGGTCTCGGCCACATGCAACGCCACGGCCGGGCCGACGAGCGCGAGCAGCACGAACGGCGTCATCGGCAGGCCGAGCGGCGCGAGCGCGCCGTCGGCGACCTCGATCGGCGTTCCCTCGTCGACGCTCGCGATAACCTCGCCGAGGAACCTGGTGAGCAGACGGTTGACCACGAACGCCGGTGCATCGGCGACCAGCACGCACGACTTCTTCACCTCGCGGCCGACCGCGAGTGCCGTCGCCAGCGAGGCATCGTCCGTCGCCGGCGTGCGGACGACCTCGACCAACGGGAGAACGGCGACCGGATTGAAGAAGTGCAGCCCGACGAGGCGCTCGGGGTGCGCAAGGCCCGCGCCCATCCGCGTCACCGACAGGCTGGACGTGTTGGTCGCCAGCAGGCAGGTCGGGGAGACGACGCCTTCGACGTCGGCGAACACCTTCTGTTTGACCTCGAGGTCTTCGAACACCGCCTCGATCACGAGATCGGCGTCGGCGAAGGACGGTCGCAGGTCCGGTGAGCCGCTGACCAGCGCGGTCAGCCGGGCGGCCTCGTCAGCACCCAGTCGGCCCTTCGCGCGCAGTTGCTCGATCTCGGAGTGCACCGCCGCGACCCCCGCCTCGACCCGCGCGGCGTCGACGTCGGTGAGCACGACCGGCACCCGCAGCCGCCGGACGAAGAGCAGGGCGAGCTGGCCCGCCATCAGGCCCGCTCCGATGATCCCGACCTTGGTCACCGGCCGGGCCAGGGCCCGATCCGGTGCGCCCGCGGGTCGGCGGGCCCGTCTTTGCACGAGATCGAAGGCGTAGCCGCCGGCCCGGAACTCCTCGCTCATGAGCAGGTCGGTCAGCGCCTCGTCCTCGGCCGCGAAGCCCTCGTCGAGGGTCGAGGTGCGGGCCGCGGCGATCAGGTCGAGCGCACGGTACGGCGCCGGCGCGGCTCCGTGCAGCTTCGCGTCGGCACCGGCCCGACCTCGACGTACGGCGTCGTCCCAGCCGGGACCGCGGTCGACCGCGGGTCGATCGACGGTCTCGTCGCCGCGCAGGATGCCGGCCGCCCACTCCAGCGACCGCTCCAGGAAGTCGGCCGGATCGAACACGGTGTCGGCGATACCGAGCTCGAGCGCCTGGCCCGGCTTGAGCATCCGGTTGTTGGCGAGTGCGTTGTCGATGATGACCCGCACCGCGCCGTCGGCGCCGATCAGGTTGGGGAGCAGCCAACAGCCGCCCCAGCCGGGCACGATGCCGAGAAAGCACTCCGGGAACGCGAGTGCGCCGGCGCCCGACGACAGCGTCCGGTAGTGGCAGGCCAGGGCGAGTTCGAGTCCGCCGCCGAGCGCCACGCCGTTGACGAACGCGAATGTCGGCACGGTGCTCTCGCGGAAACGCCGGAAGACGCGATGCCCGAGCCGGGCGACGTCGCCTGCCTGTTCGCGGCTGGTCACCCGGGTGGCGCCGTCGAGGTCGGCGCCGGCGGAGAAGATGAACGGTGTGCCGGTGACGCCGATCCCCGCCACACCGGAGGAGTGCGCCTCGATCTCGTCGACGGCGGCGTCGAGCGCGGCCAGGCCGCCCGGGCCGAAGGTCGCCGGGCGGGTGTGGTCGCGGCCGTTGTCGAGCGTGATCAGGGCGAACGGCGCCGGCACGCCGGGGACGTCGAGATAGCGCACCCGTGCCTCGGTGACCACCTCGTCGGGCCAGGACTCGACCAGCGAGGTCGCCGGGTCGGCCGTCGTCACTGCTGCCCCGTCCAGTGCGGGTTCTCCCAGATGACGCTGCCGCCCATCCCGATGCCGACGCACATCGCGGTGAGGCCGTAGCGCACCTCAGGGTGGTCGCTGAACTGCCGCGCGAGCTGCGTCATCAGCCGTACGCCGGAGGACGCCAGCGGATGTCCCACCGCGATCGCGCCGCCGTAGAGATTGACCCGGGGATCGTCGTCGGCGATGCCGAAGTGGTCGAGGAAGGCCAGCACCTGGACGGCGAACGCCTCGTTGAGCTCGAACAGGCCGATGTCGGCGAGGGACAGGCCGGTGCGGGCCAGGACGCGTTCGGTGGCCGGGATCGGGCCCACCCCCATCACTTCCGGCTCGACGCCGAGGTAACCGAAGCCGACCATGCGCATCGCCACCGGGAGCCCGAGTTCGCGGGCCGTGTCCTCGCCCGCGACGATGCAGCCGGCGGCTCCGTCGTTGAGCCCGGCGGAGTTGCCCGCCGTCACGCGGCCGTGCGGCCGGAACGGCGTGGGCAGCGCGGCCAGATCCTCGACCGTCGTACCCGGACGCGGCGGCTCGTCGACCGTCGCGAGGCCCCACCCGAGCGCGGCCGACCGGACCGCCACGGACACCAGGTCCGGCTCGATCTTGCCGTCGGCGTAGGCCTTGGCGAGCTTGGCCTGGCTGGCGGTTGCGAACCGGTCCGCCCGGGCACGGGTGATGCCGGGCAACCTGTCGTGCAGATTTTCCGCGGTCTGTCCCATGACCAGCGCCGACGGATCGACCAGCCGCTCGGCGAGGAACCGCGGGTTGGGGTCGACGCCGTCGCCCATCGGATGGTGGCCCATGTGCTCGACACCGCCGGCGATGGCGACGTCGTAAGCCCCGGCGGCGATCCCGCTCGCGACGGTCGTCACCGCCGTCATGGCGCCCGCGCACATGCGGTCGATCGCGAAGCCCGGCACCGACCGCGGCAGCCCGGCCAGGAGCGCCGCGGTGCGGCCGATCGTGAGGCCCTGGTCGCCGGTCTGCGTGGTCGCGGCGATGGCCACCTCGTCCACCTGCTTCGGGGGCAGTCCGGGATGGCGCCGCAGCAGTTCGCGGATGACCCGGACGATCATGTCGTCGGCGCGGGTCTCGGCGTAGAGGCCGGTCGGGCCGGCCTTGCCGAAGGGGGTGCGGGCGCCGTCGACGAAGACGACCTCACGCCGGCTGGCGAGCATGGACCCTCCCGGGTGGACAACGGCGGGCAGAGCCGATGTTACCGGTCAGTAGCGAACCGGCCAGCCGGTCCGGGACAGGTCACAGCACGAATCGGAAGACGAGGAAGAGGCCGATCGCCACCGCGGCGAACAGCAGGCACCAGCCGACATCCTGCGCCCGGCCGCTGCCGGTCGACCCGGCCTGGGGCCCGGTGGTCACGGCTGCTCTCCCTTCGGTGCGGAGGCTAGCGCCGCCGCGAGCGGTGCGGCGGTGAGGTCGATCTGCCACGGCCGTGCGGCCCGGTCTCGGAGCACCGCCGCGACGGTGTCCGTGGTCAGCGGCTCGGGCGGGCGCCACGCCAGCCGGCGTACGGCGTCGGGCGCCACGAGGTTCTCGGTCGGGATGGCGATGTGCTCGGCGAGGCCGGTGGTCGCGGCCCGGGCCGCGACCAGGCGGGCGGCCGCCGCCGGGTCGCGGTTGGCCCACCGGTTGCTCGGCGGCGGGGTCTCGGCATCGTTGACCGGCGTCGTCGGCGGGAGGTCGGCGGTCGGCAGGTCCCGAGCCTCGGCGATCGCCTGCCACCAACGGTCGAGGAGCCGGCGGTTGCCGCGCCCGGAGAACACCGGCAGGGCTCGGAGTTCCTCGGCCGACGTCGGGTCGGCCAGCGCGGCGGCGACGATCGCGGAATCGGGGAGCACCCGGCCGGGTGCCAGGTCCCGCTGTCGGGCGATCTCGTCCCGGGTGAACCACAGCGAGCGGACCGTCGCGAGCGCGCGGGCGCTGCGGATCTTGTGGATCCCGGAGGTACGACGCCACGGGTCGGCGCGCGGCGCCGACGGGGGCGCGGCGACCAGGGCGGCGAACTCCTGGGCGGCCCAGTCCAGCCGGCCGGCCTCCTCGAGCGCGGCGTACAGCCCGTCGCGGAGCTCGATGAGCAACTCGACGTCGAGGGCGGCGTAGACCAGCCAGTCGTGGGGGAGCGGCCGGGTGCTCCAGTCCGCGGACCCGTGACCCTTCTCCAGGCTCATTCCCAGGACCCGCTCGAGGATCGAGGCGAGCCCGACCCGCGGGTAGTTCAGGAGCCGGCCGGCCAGCTCGGTGTCGAACAGGGTGCGCGGCCGGACACCCAGCTCGGCGAGGCAGGGCAGATCCTGGCTCGCCGCGTGGATCACCCACTCGGTGTCGGCCAGCGCCCGGTCGAGCTCGGACAGGTCGGGGCAGCCGAGCGGGTCGATGAGGATCGTCCCGGCGCCGGTTCGCCGGAGTTGGACCAGGTAGGCGCGCTGGCCGTAGCGGTAGCCGGAGGCGCGCTCGGCGTCGACCGCCACCGGTCCGGTACCCGCGGCCAGTCGTTCGCACGCCGCCGTCAGGGCGGCACCGGTCGTCACCGGATCAGGCACACCGTCCCGTGGCGCATGCAGCACCGGAACCGGTGGTGCGGACGGGACGTCGGTCGGGGTGGGCTCGGCAGCCAACGTCAGCGGATGACCCCCGCGCGCATCACCAGGGCCACCATCTCGGCCCGGTCACCGGTCCCGAGCTTGCGGGCGATCCGGGCCAGGTGGCTCTTGACCGTCAAGGCAGACAGGCTCAGGGCGTCGCCGATCTCCTTGTTGGACTTGCCGTCGGCGACGAGTCGGAGCACCTCGACCTCGCGGGCCGACAGGTCGGACACTCCCGAGTCGCTCCGCCCACCGCGCAGGCCGGCGGCCAGGAGGGAGGCCACCGAAGGATCGGCGTAGACGCCGCCGTCGAGGACCCGCCGGACCCCGTCAGCGACGACGGAAGGGGACGCGGACTTGAGCAGATAGCCCTGGGCGCCGGCGACGAATGCCGCGCGGACGGAGTAGGGATCATCGGCGGCCGACAGCACGACCAGGCGAGTCCAGCCCGCCTCGCGCAGCTCGCCGAGCAGGTCCAGGCCGTTGCCGTCCGGGAGCCCGAGGTCGAGGACGCACAGGTCCAGCGGACCGGTGGAGTGGGCTCGCGCACGGGCCTCGGAGATGCTCGCCGCCTCATAGACCTGGGAGGCACCCATGGTCTGCAGGCGCGTGATGATCGACTCCCGGAGAAGGGGGTGATCGTCGACGACAAGGGCGGTGAACTGGTCGCCGGTGAACGGTGGCGACGTCACGGGCATCGGGGTCGCCTCGGCCGTTTGACCGCCGGCGTTCTCTACTACCACCCTGGGTCCTCCCTGTCCGTGCCGTCCGCCGGCAGTGTCTTCGATCCTCGGCGTGTGTCGAACGCCGTACGATCGGTCCATATGGAACGGCCACGATGATCCCGTTGACCACTAGGAATGCTACTCCGTTCGGGGTATTTTGTGCTGGGGTTGCGTGGGCATGAGAACTGCACGGACCACGAGATCGACCAGATCGGCTCACCGCGTTCGATCGGCGAGACGCGGGCGCCGCGGGAGAAAAGAGGTGCCTCTATGCGGCGCTTGATAGCGAGGATTACGGCGACGTTGGCGGGCCTTGCGCTCGCGGTGGGCATCGCGGTGACCGGTGGGCACGCGGTACGGCCCGCCGACGGCTCGTCCTGGAGCCTTGCCGGCTCGTCCTGGAGCTTCTCCACGGTCCAGCAGCCGGATGTCTGGGGACCCGCGGACAGGCGGTGAACCCTCGGCAGAAGATCCTGCTGACAGCTGGGCTGCTCGGGGCCGCTGCTGCGGTCCTGTGCGTGCGCCTCGGCTGGGGCTCGCCGGCGTGGTGGGCACTCCCCGCGTTCGTCGTGGCCGTCACCGCGGCCGAGTTCGCCACCGTTCGGATGGTGATCGGCCGGCAGGGGTATTCCGTCGCCTTGACCGACGCCTTCGTGGCGATCGGTTTCGTCCTCGCCCCCGGTGCGTGGATCCCGCTCGGGGTTTTGCTGGCGTTCCTGCTGGCCAACGCCCGGCGGTCGCCGTGGATCAAGCTGGTCTTCAACCTCACCCAGTACCCCTGCGCCATCGCCGCCGGGCTGCTGGTCACCCAGACCCTCGGCAGCGGGATACCGCAGGCCGCGGTCGGTCTGGTCGTCTTCGCCTGCCTCAACTACCTGCTGGTCGCGATTCCGATCGCGATCACCGCCCACCGTCCCTACGCCGCGGTCGTCGCCGAGACCAGCGGCCTGGGCATGATCCACGTCGCCGGCAACATCTCCCTCGGCCTGCTCGCCGCCTGGCTGGCCGAGAACGCGCCCCTCGGCCTGCTCGGCCTCGTCGTTCCCTTGGTGCTGCTGTGGTGGTCCTACCGCCAGCAGACCGAGCGCACGGCTGAGGCGAGACTCTTCGCGGAACTGGCCCGGGGCCGCGAGCAGATCGCCGCCACCTCGGTCGACACCTCGGCACACGTCCTGCTCACCGCGGCGGCGCGCCTCTTCGGCGGAGCCGAGGTCGAGATGCTGCTGCGGCACCCCGACGGCCCGGTTCGTTACGTCGGCGACGAGCACGGCGTGATCCGTCGGGAGCGGGTCGACAGCAGTGCCTTCGCCGCCCCGTGGGTGCTGCGCACGATGGGCGCCCGGGGCGTGCTCACCGGCGTGGACGCCGACCGTCCGTTCTGCTCGGCGGTGCTGGGTGACCCCGGCCGACCGCTCGCGGTGCTGATCGCCCGGCGGCCCAAGCGGGCCGGCGGATTCGAGCGGCTCGATGCCCGGCTCGCCCAGGTCCTCGTCGGCCAGGCCGAGGCCTGGTTGTCGGTCGCGGACCTCGCCGCCCGACACGACGTGGCGATCGGGCAGGTCGAGGCCTACGGCGATGCCGCCCGTGCGTTGGGCGACCTGGGTGCCTATACCGCGCCCGCCCTCGTCGTCCTGCGCGAGTCGGCCGAACGGCTGTCCCGACTCGCCTTCTCCTTCACCGGCCCCGATCCCGTGCGGGACATCGTCGATGAGCTGCACGCGGTCGAACGCGCCGTCGCGTCCCTGCTCGGTGCGGTGGCCCTGACCAGCGAACCCGAGCTGATCGGCCCCGCCGATGATCATCGCGCCCCCACGGTGGGCTCCGACTCCGAGTGGACGACGACAGGACGGCTCGACGCAGTCGAGACCCGGTGAGCCGCGGAGGTCGACCTCGGCTGTTGCCGCTCCCTGCCTGGGTGGCGGTCGTCCTCTCCGCCACCATCCTCGCGGTGCTCGTCGTCGTGGGGGTCGTGCTTCGCCTCGGTGGTAACGGGTCCCTCGTCGCGGCGCTCGCCGCGGGGCTCGGTGTCGGGCTGCTGATCACTGCTGCGGGAGCTTTCGTCGCGCACGGCATCGGTACGGACATCCGGCGACTGGCGGCCTCCGCCGTGCACCGGCCCTCCCCGGCCGATCCGCGCGGCCTCTCGGTCGCCGCCGAGCGGATCAGCGAGCTGCAGGAGATGGGCCGGCTGCTCGACGCACTGCAGCTGCGGGCCCGGGTCGCCGAGGAGATGGCCGAGCAGGCGCAGCGTACGGCGCACACCGCCGGTGCCGGGATGTTCGAACTGCTCTCCGGGCTGGTCGCCGCCGAGGAGGCCACCCGCGGGCAGCTCTCGGCCGACCTGCACGACACCGTCGCCCAGACGTTGATGGCGGCCCGCTCTCTGCTGGGTAACCCGGAGGGTCAACCCGGGGCGTGGGAGCGGGTCCGCGAATTCGTGGAGGACGCCGAGGAGCAGCTGCGGGCGGCGATGGCGCGGACCAGGCCCCCGGAGCTCCGCGACGGCGACCTGGCGTCTGCGGTCGCAGGCCTGCGGCGGGAGATGGCCGCGCGCTACCTGCTCGACGTATCGCTCCGGTGGCCGACCGAGCCCTACCCGCTTCCCCTCGTGTCGGCGGTGACCATCTACCGGTTCTTCCAGGAAGCGCTGCTCAACGTCGTCAAGCACGCCGACGTCGACGAAGCGCATGCGTCGCTGGCGATCGAGGGCGACTACCTCATTGCCCGCGTCACCGACGACGGTCCGGGCTTCGATCCGGACGGCGTGCAGTCCACCGGCGGCCGTCACGTCGGGCTGGGTCTGCTGCGCGAGCGGGCCCGGCTGGCCGGCGGAAGCCTGGTGGTCACCTCGGCCCTCGGCCAGGGGACGGTGCTGACGCTCCGGCTCTCCCTCACCCCGCAATCGCCCACCCGCGATCCCGGGCGGATCACCACCTCGAGCGAGCTCCCCTAGGGCTGACGCGCGATCCCGGCGCGGCCGGGCAGGCTCACCACGCCGGACGGCGGCAAGCCGGCGGCGGTGCACAGCAGGTCGGCCCATGCCGACAGGTGCGGGCGCAGGTCGGAATCCAGCGGCGTCCAGGAGGCGCGGATCTCGACGCCGACGGTGTGCGCCGGGCCGGCGAGGTCGCCGAACCGCGCGGACGCGGTCTGCGTCACCGTGCCGCCGGCCGCGGTGTAGCGGGCGCCCTTCTCCGTCAGTGCCTCGACCAGCCAACTCCAGGCGACCTCGGCGAGCAGCGGATCATTGGCCATCTCCGCGTCGAGCTCGGTGCTCGCATAGGTCACCAGACGCAGCGTGCCGCCCCAGGCGCCGACGCTGTCCGGATCGCCGAGCAGCACCAGCCGACCGGTGGCCGGAACGTCGGTGCCGAGCTCCACCTCCGCGGTGATCGCATGCGACCAGGGAGCGAGCCGTTGTGGCGGACTGATCTCTTCGAGAACGACCTCAGGACGCAGCGCGCACGATGCGAGGCTGGCGACGGCACGCGCGAACTCGATGGGCGCCGCAGCACTCCGATGAGACCCGGCCACCAGTCGAGCCTACGGCTGCCTGCGGGTCCGGGAGGCCCGGCGCGCCGGATGAACGGTCACGCAGCCACGTGCGCGGTGCGTGCCGTGGCCGGTGTGGCCACAGTGTCGACGGTGACAGCCGTGACAGCGGTGACGAGAGCGCCGCAGCGCACACACACCAGGTCGGGACAGTCCGCGCCGTGCCCGTCGACACACGGTGGAACCTCGAACGCCTCGTCCTGTCCGCATATCCCGCAGTGACGCCAGGTCAGCGACGTCATGAACATCCCGTCCTCACCTTCCTCACTGGTCCCACCGGCGACGGTGCCACGGGTGGGCGACGGTTTCGCGTAGGCGCCGCGGCGTGTCGGAGCCTGCATGCGACGATGAGTCGTGATGGTCCCCAGCCCGCGATCCGGCGCCTCCGCCACGACCGCCATCCCGCAGTCCGTCCAGGAGTCGCCGCTGCTCCGCGCCGCCCGCGGCGAGCCGACGTCCACCACCCCGGTGTGGTTCATGCGGCAAGCCGGCCGATCGTTGCCGGAGTACCGCGCCGCCCGGGACGGGATACCGATGCTCGAGGCCTGCCGTCGACCCGACCTGATCGCGACGATCACCCTGCAGCCGGTGCAGCGGCACCAGGTCGACGCCGCCGTGCTGTTCTCCGACATCGTGGTGCCGCTGGTCGCGAGCGGACTCGAGATCGAGATCGCGCCGGGGGTGGGGCCGGTTCTGGCCGACCCGATCCGCACCCGGGCCGATCTGGTGCGGGTCCGTCCACCCGACCCCGAGCAGATCGGCTTCGTCGCCGACGCGGTCCGCCTGGTGGTCCGCGACCTCGGTGACGTCCCGCTGGTCGGCTTCGCCGGCGCGCCGTTCACCCTCGCCAGCTACCTGGTCGAGGGCGGCCCGTCCCGAAACCACGCCCGGACCAAGGCACTGATGCACGGCGAGCCCGAGCTGTGGGCCGCGCTGCTCGACCGGCTGGCCGACACCGCGCTGGTGTCCCTGCGCGCGCAGATCGAGGCCGGGGCCGCCGTGGTGCAGCTCTTCGACTCGTGGGCCGGTGCGCTCTCCGACGCCGACTACCGGCGTTTCGTGCTGCCGCACAGCCGCAAGGTCCTCGACGGTCTGGCCGACCTGCAGGCACCGCGGATCCATTTCGGGGTCGGCACCGGCGAGCTGCTGCCCGCGATGGCGGAGGCCGGTGCCGACGTCGTCGGCGTCGACTGGCGGATCCCGCTCGACGAGGCCGCCCGCCGGGTCCCCGGCCATGCGCTGCAGGGCAACCTCGACCCGGCGCTCCTGCTGGCCGACTGGGACGTCGTCGAGCGGGAGGTACGCCGGATCCTCGCCGAGGGCCGCGCGGCGCCCGGCCACATCTTCAACCTCGGCCACGGCGTACTGCCCGAGACCGATCCGCAGGTGTTGACCCGGCTCGTCGAGTTGGTGCACGAGGTCACGACACACTGATGGCTCACGTCGTCGTCGTCGGCGCGGGGATCGCCGGGCTGGCCGCCGCCCACGCGATCGCGCAGGAGGATCCGGCCATCGAGATCACCGTCGTCGACGGGGCCCGCCGTATCGGCGGCAAGCTGTCCGCGGGCGAGATCGGCGGGACCGTCGTCGACGCCGGCGCCGAGGCGATGCTGGCCCGCGCGCCCGAGGGCGTCGACCTGGCCCGCGCCGTCGGGCTGGGCGACGACATCGTCCACCCCGCGACCGGGTCCGCGTCGCTCGCGGTGGATGGGGCCCTGCGGCCCATACCCGGGGGCACGGTGATGGGTGTGCCGGCCGACCTGGCGGCCGTCGCTGCCGCCGGGGTGCTCACCGACACCGCGATGCGTGCCGTATCCGCCGAACCGGAGCATCCGGGTGCGCCCGTGACCGACGACGTGTCCGTCGGCGACCTCGTCGGCTCCCGCCTCGGGGCGGAGGTGGTGGACCGGCTCGTCGACCCGCTGCTGGGCGGCGTCTACGCCGGCCGGGCGGGCGTGCTCTCGCTCCAGGCGACCGTCCCCACGCTGGCCAGTGCGATGCGCGAGCACGGATCGGTCGTGGCGGCGGCCCGCGCCGCGCTGGCGGCGACGCCACGGCGGGACGGACCGGTCTTCGCGACGCTGCGGACGGGTCTCGGGACGCTCCCGGAGGTGGTGGCCCGGGCGTCCGGCGCGAAGCTCCGGCTCGGCCTGCCGGTGCGCCTGATCCAGGCCGCGGGCGCCGGCTTCCGGGTCGTCCTGGGGCCGGTTCCGGCCCCGACCGTCCTCGACGCCGACGCCGTGATCGTCGCGGTCCCGGCGCAGAAGGCGGCCGGGATGCTCGGGGAGATGACGCCGTGGGCGGCCCACGAGCTCAGCGGGATCGACTACGCCAGCACTGCCCTGGTCACCCTGGCCTACCCCGGGGCGGAGCGATGGCCGGCCGGCAGCGGCGTACTCGTCGCCCCCACCGAGAATCGGGCGGTCAAGGCGCTCACCTTCAGCTCGCAGAAGTGGGCGCACCTCGCCGGCGGGCCGGCGATCGCCCGCGCCTCGGTGGCCCGGCACGGGGAGGAGCGGGTGTTGCAGCGCCCCGACGACGAGTTGGCCGACCTCGTCATGGCCGACGTCGCAGCGCTCACCGGCGTCGCGACCCGGCCGGCCGAGGTGCGGGTCACCCGCTGGGGCGGGGCGCTCCCGCAGTACGCCGTCGGTCATCTGGACCGGGTGCGCCGGATCCGCGCCGAGGTCGACCGGGTGCCGGGACTGGCGGTCTGCGGCGCGGCGTACGACGGGGTCGGGGTGCCTGCGTGCATCCGCACCGGGCGGCAGGCCGCGTCCCGGGTGCTCGCCCACCTCGCCGCCGAGCGACAATCAGAACATGGCTGACGGAAAGAAGGCGCGCGAACTCAACGCCCAGGTGCGCTACACGATGTGGTCGGTGTTCCGGGCCCGCACCGACGCCCAGCGGCTGCCCGACGACGACCGCCGGCAGGTCGCGGAGGAGGTCGATGCGCTGTTCGAGCAGATCGGCGCCAAGGACGTCGTGGTGCGCGGCAGCTACGACGTCTCCGGCCTGCGCGCCGACGCCGACTACCTGATCTGGTGGCACGCGCCGCGGGCCGAGGACCTGCAGGAGGCCTACGCGCGGCTGCGGCGGACCCGGCTCGGGCGGGCCAGCGAGCCGGTCTGGTCGGCCCTCGCCCTGCACCGGCCGGCGGAGTTCAACAAGAGCCACCTGCCGGCCTTCCTCGCCGGTGAGGAGCCGAAGCGGTTCGTCTGCGTCTACCCGTTCGTGCGCTCCTACGAGTGGTACCTGCTGCCCGACCAGGAGCGGCGCTCGATGCTCGCCGAGCACGGCGTGATGGCCCGCGAATTCCCCGACGTCCGCGCCAACACGGTCGCGTCGTTCGCGCTCGGCGACTACGAATGGGTGCTGGCGTTCGAGGCCGACGAGCTGCACCGGATCGTCGACCTGATGCGCCACCTGCGCGGTGCTGCCGCGCGCCGGCACACCCGCGAGGAGACGCCGTTCTTCACCGGCACCCGCAAGCCGCTGAGCGAGCTGGTCACCGCCCTGCCCTAGCGGGGCATCGCCGGCTCAGGACTCGGCCGGCTCAAGGGTGAGGCTCACCGAGTTGATGCAGTAGCGGTCGCCGGTCGGCGTCTGCGGCGCGTCGTCGAACACGTGCCCCAGGTGTGAATCGCAGGTGGCGCAGCGCACCTCGGTGCGGGTCATGCCCAGTGTGCGGTCCTCGATCAGCGTGACCCGGTCCTCGGCCAGCGGGGAGAAGAACGACGGCCACCCGCAGTGGGAGTCGAACTTCGTGTCACTACGGAACAGTTCGGCGCCACACGCCCGGCACCGGTAGACGCCGACGGTCTTCGTGTCGACGTATTCGCCGGTGAACGGGCGCTCGGTGTCCGCCTCGCGCAACACGGCGTACTCCTCCGGTGTCAGCTCGGCGCGCCATTCGTCCTCGGTCTTCTTCACGGTCTCCATGCCACCACGGTACGGCGGGCCGCTAGTGCCGAGCAGGCTCAATTGCCGAGGAGCAGGCCGAGCAGGGTGATCACGCCTTCGACCACGGCGACCGCGAGGGGCAGCAGGAGGGCGATCACCAGGACCTTGGCGACGAGCCGGCGCCAGCCCCGCGCCCGCGCCGCGCCGACGGCGAAGTCGCCGACGCCGGCGATGTAGCCCTCGACGCTGTACGGGGACGGCCGCCGCTCCTGGCCCGGCTCGACGAAGCGCACGTAGGCCTCCGTCGTGGCCCGGGCCCGGTCCTCGTCCGCGGCGCCCATCCGTTGAGTGTGACGCAGCGGGGCGCCGTGGGCCAGCGACGTCGGAAATGCCCGGTCGCGATGTCTTATTCGGCCCGGCCGGAGCGCATGATCGCCTACCGTGGCGGCATGCCAGCAGCCGCCGCGGAGATCGAGGTCGGGCCCCGGGTGGTCCGTGTCTCCCACCCCGACAAGCTCTACTTCCCGGAGCGGGGGATCACCAAGCTCGACGTCGTGCAGTACTTCCTCGCCGTCGGCGACGGGATCCTCGCTGCCCTCCGTGACCGCCCGACCACGCTCGAGCGCTGGCCCGGCGGCGTGTTCGAGGGAGCGAAGCTGTCCACCCGGCAGGACAACAAGGGCGACGCCTTCTTCCAGAAGCGGGTCCCCAAGGGCGCGCCCGAGTGGGTGGAGACGGCCCGCATCGCCTTTCCCAGCGGCCGATTCGCCGACGAGGTGTGTGCCACCGAGCTGGCCGTGATCGCCTGGGCCGCCAACCTCGGCACCCTCACCTTCCATCCCTGGCCGGTGAACCGGGTCGACGTCGATCACCCCGACCAGATGCGGATCGACCTCGATCCGCAGCCGGGCACCGACTTCTCCGACGCCGTCCGGGTCGCGCACGAGCTCCGCGGCGTCCTGGACGAGTACCAGCTGGTCGGGCACCCGAAGACGTCCGGCGGGCGCGGGCTGCATGTCTACGTATCGATCCAGCCCCGCTGGACCTTCACCCAGGTACGCCGGGCCCTCATCGCCATCGGGCGGGAGCTCGAACGCCGGATGCCTGACCAGGCGACCATCAAATGGTGGAAGGAGGAGCGCGGCGAAAAGATCTTCATCGACTACAACCAGGCGGCGCGGGATCGCACGATCGCCTCGGCCTACTCGGTCCGGCCGACCGCCAAGGCGCTGGTCTCCGCCCCGGTCCACTGGGAGGACCTCGACGACATCAAGCCCGACGACTTCGACGTCTTCACCATGCCGCCCCGGTTCGCCGCCGTCGGCGACCTGCACTCCGGCCTGGCCGGCGAGGCGTTCTCCCTCGAGCCGCTGCTCGACCTCGCCGCGCGCGACGAGCGCGACCACGGCGCGGGCGATCTGCCCTACCCACCGGACTATCCGAAGATGCCGGGCGAGCCGATGCGGGTCCAGCCGAGCCGGGCCAGGCCCTTGAGCAGTGAAAATACCGCTCCGTAACGGCGTACCGGCGAAGCAGCGATCATCGGTGTTGCGCATGCACCGCTCGGGGTAGGCTGCGCGCGGAGTTCCGGCCCCGCGATTACGGGAGATCCGTCGAACGGCGTATTTACCGCCGGACTCCCGGATCTGGGGTATGGGGGGCCGACATGAAACTCTTCTCACGTTCGTCGGGCATTCTGGCGGCGGCAGCGTCCGTCGTGCTGCTGTGGAGCGGTGCCGCCGCGGCGGCGGCGCCGGCATCCCCGTGGGCGATGGGCGACCACGACGCGGCCCGCAGCGGGCTCAACGCCGCCGAGACGACGCTGTCGTCGACCTCGATCCACGGCCTGCACCTGCAGCACACCGTGACGCTGGCCAAGTCCAGTTCCGGCGGGTGCGGCGGGTCCAGCCCGGCCTTCCCCGCCGAGGTGGGCAACGTCCTCTACCTGATCAACGGCGGCGCCAACAGCGTCTCGGCCTACAACGTGACCACCGGCGTCCGGATCTGGAACCACGCACTCGACCCGGCCGGATCCTCCATCTACGTCGGCCTCGCGGTCGTCGGCGGTCGGGTCTTCGTCGGCGGGGTGGACTGCGAGTCGCAGAGCGACCCCAACGGATTCGTCCGCGCCTTCACCGCCACCAGCGGAAGCCAGCAGTGGAACGTCGTGACCCTCGGGGCCGCCGCGGACCTCGCGGTGAGCAACGGCAAGGTCGTCACCACCGGCTCTTCCCCGGGCTCGGGCGGCACGATCAACGTCCTCGATCCGGCGACTGGCAAGACGGTGTGGAACAAGACCTACGACAGCAGCTGCGCCGGGTTCTTCACCACCACCGTCGTGTCGCGGGGAAACGTCATCTTCTGCTCCGAGGACTTCAACGGGAAGGGCACCCTGCACGCGCTGTCGCTGACGAACGGGGCGCAGGCCTGGAGCAAGGCCGGCATCTACACGAACCTGCGCGGCGACACCGACGCGACTAGTGCCGTCGACCTCTACGCCGACAACCCCTCCGGTCACCTCACCGACCTCGCACCGGCGACCGGCGCCGTCAGGTGGACGTCGACGTCCGAGACCGGCGCTCCGCTGGCGGTCGGCAAGAAGCGGCTCTACATCGCCTGCGCCGGGCCGGCGCTGTGTGCCCTCCCCAAAGCCGGCGGCGCCCGGCTCTGGAAGGCGAACGTCGCCCCGATGCACGTGGCCGTCGCCTCCGACCTCGTCTACTCGGCGCCGGGTGGACCGTTGCTCGCCGGCACCGGCGCACACGTCGCCGTCACCGGCTACCCCACCACGGCCACGTCGGTGATCATCGCCAACGGCCGGCTGATCTCCTCCGGCGCCGGTCGGACGGTGTCGATCTTCGGGCTGTCCTAATGGGGAAGGGACTCCCGCCAGCGGTCGAACTGCTCGGGAGTACGTACGCCGTCGTCGAGCACCGACCGGTAGACGTCGTAGCTGCGGACGCTGGTGCCGTAGTCGTCGCGGTCGGCCCAGGCGTGCTTGATCTGCAGGATCGCCGCGCGGGCGTCCGGAACGAGTCGGGCCGGCATCGTCCGCAGGTGCTGCAGATCGGGCTGGCGGTCGGGTTCGTCGACGAACCAGATGTCGAGCGTCCAGTCGCGACCGCGGCCGGACCGGTAGCGCACACCGAGATAGAGGCCGTCCGGGTAGCCCGGGTCGGTGTTCCAGTGCCCGGTGTCGTTGCGGAAGCCCACCTGCCGCACGGCCGGATGCACGGCCAGTCGGGCCGCGACCTGCGCCACGGCCTCGAGGGTGGTGCCGTCCAGCTTCGGGCAGACGACGGTGAGGTCCAGGTCGGCGCGCACCATCAGGCCCAGCGCCGCGCTGCCGACCCGGGTCGGTTCGCCGATCTTGCCGAGCAGCGGATCCAGCTGCAGGTCGGCGTGCACCACGTCGGCCTCGGCCTGAAGTGCGTCCTGCTGTGCCAGCAGCTCATCGGATGTCGTCATCACGCCCGTCATCATCCCCGCGGGCGCCGTACCGCCGGATCGAGGGCCGTCAGGTGCGGGGGCAGACCGTCCCTCGAGGGGGCAGCGTGAGGTCGACGAGATAGGCGTCGACGTGTTGGCGCACGCACGCCGTCTGCGGGTACGCCGTGTGCCCCTCGCCGTTCCAGCTCAGGAGTACGCCGGAGCCCAGCTGACCGGTGAGGGCTTGCGCGGCGGCATACGGCGTGGCCGGATCGTGCAAGGTGCCGACCACGAGGATCGGCGGGGCACCGGCCGGATGCACGGTCGGATAGCGGTTCGCCGGCTCCTCCCACTCGGCGCAGCCCAGCAGGCCGATGGCCTGGCTGGCGCCGAAGAGCGGGTACTTCGCCCGCCACACAGGCAGCTTCGCGCGGGCCGTCGCCACCGTCGCCCGTGGTGAGGTGTCCCCGCAGTTGATGACCACGTTGGCGTCGAGCAGGTTGCTGTAGTGCCCGTTGCCCATCCGCTCGGTGTACTGGTCGTCGAGCGCGAGCACCTTGCGGGAGTCGCCGTGCGCCGCGGCGTAGAGCGCCTTCGACAGCTTCGGCCAGTCGCTCTGGCTGTAAAGGGCCGAGGCGACCGCGAGTTCGACGTTGCCGGCGGTGGCCCGGCGCGGGTCACCCGCCTTGCTGGTCGGGATCGGGTGCCGTCGGGCGTCCGCGAGCAGTCCGGTGACGAACTGGCGCGGGTGCGGCGCGATCGGGCAGCTATGGGCGCGGCAGTCCGCGGCGTACTGGTCGAACGCCGCCTCGAAGCTGCGGGCCTGTGACTCGGCGGCGGAGACGTCGCTCTGCCGGGGATCCACCGCGCCGTCGAGCACCATGGCGCGGATCCGGTGCGGGAACAGCTGTGCGTAGACCGCGCCGAGCAGCGTCCCGTAGGAGTAGCCGAGGTAGTTCAGCCTGGAGTCACCCACGGCCTGCCGGACGAGGTCGAGGTCGCGCGCGGTCTCCTCGGTGTCGTAGAGCGGCAGCTTCGCGCCGTACGCCGCCTGGCAGCCCCGGGCGATCTCCTGGGCGAGCCGGACCTGCGACGCGAACTGGGCGGCGGTGCGCGCGTCGGGGTCGGCGGCGACCGTTTTGTCCTTCAGCGCCGCCGGGATGCAGTGCAGCGCACCGGAGGCGCCGATCCCACGAGGGTCGAACCCGACGATGTCGAACCGCTGCAGGATGTTGATCGGCAGGCTCAGGCTGGATCCGACTGCGGCGTCGAGGCCCGACCCGCCCGGGCCGCCGGGATTGATGATCAGTGAGCCGATCCGGTCGTGCTGGCGCTCGTAGTGCGCGCGCACCACGGTGAGGGTGACGGTGGCGCCGTCGGGGTGGCGGTAGTCCAGAGGCACCCGCATCCGGCCGCAGCCGAACTGCAGTGGCCGGGTGCTCCCGGCGTGGTGGCCGATCGCCTTCTTGATCGCCGATGTGCAGTCGACGAACTGGATCAAGCCGATGGTCGGCGTTGCGGGGGTCGGCTGGGCGGATCCGGTCGCCGTCGGCGAGGGGGCCGAGGAGGCCGCGGTGGGCCGGCCCCCGGTCGACGTCGTACAGGCACTGAGGATGAGAGTGGCCGCGACCGCAGCGACGGCACCCGCCCGGGCCGCTGTCGTCATCCGGCCCTAGCCGGCGACCGGGCTGCCGGCCGCCATGACCGTCGTCGGCCGCATCCCCAACCCGGCGGCGGCCGCGCGATCGAAATCGTCGTCGACGGCGATCACCTCGCGGCCGGCGGCGGCGAGGAAGGAGGCGGCGACCGACGCGCGGTATCCGGAGGCGCAGTGCACCCACACCTCGCCCGCCGGCACCCGGCCGAGCCCGCCGGGCAGCTCGTGCAGCGGCACGTGCACCGCGCCGTCGATGTGCGCCTCGCGCCACTCCAGCTCGCGGCGGACGTCGAGGATCACGACGGGGCGGTGATGCCGTACGGCGGTCAGGTCGGTGAAGGTGGCGCGCGCGAAGGTGTCGAGCCGTCCTTCGGTCCAGTCCTGCGGGCCGCCGGTCGCGGACGCGTCCACCCGGTCGATCCCGATCCGCATCAGTTCGCGCTGGGCCTCGCTCACCTGCTCGGGTGTGTCGCCGAGCAGCGTCAACGGCGTGCCCCAGGGGATCAGCCAGCCGAGGTAGGTGGACATCTTGCCGTCGATGCCGAAGTTCAGGCTGCCGCGCACGTGCCCGGCGGCGAAGGCGACCCGGCCGCGCAGGTCGACGACCCACTCGCCGCGGTCGATCCGCCGGCGGACCTCGGTCGGGTCGGCCGGCGCCGGCGCGCTCAGGTCGGCGGGAGCCGGACCGGCCGCATTCATCGGGCCCATGCGGGCGTAGTAGGCGGGCCAGACGTCGAGCCCGGCGATCAGGTCGGCGACGTAGCGTTCCCGTTCCTCGGTGAGCACCGGGTTGGACCGCCGCTCCTGTTCGATGGTGGACGACGTCACATCCGACTGGGTGGCCGAGCAGAAGCTCCCGAACCCGTGGGTGGGGAAGATCGCGGTCCGCGCCGTGAGCCGATCGCTCAGCCGATGCGCCGACTCGTACTGCAGGCGGGCCAGCGTGGCGGTGTGCTCGGGGCCGAGCAGGTCGGGGCGACCGGTGGAGCCGAACAGCAGCGAGCCGCCGGTGAAGACCACCTCGGGCTCGCCGGGCGACTCGAGCACGAAGGACAGGTGGGTGAAGGTGTGGCCGGGGGTGGCGAGCACCTGCACCCGCATGCCCGGGCCGACCTCGATCACGTCGCCGTCGCGCACCGCGACCCGGTCGAAGGCCACGTCGTCCGCGGCGTTGACGTGGTACGCCGCCCCGGTCGCCTGGGCCAGGGCGAGCCCGCCGGTGACGTAGTCGTTGTGCAGATGGGTCTCGAAGACGGCCACGATCTCGACCGCGGCGTCGCGGGCGAGGGCGAGCACCCGGTCGATGTCCCGCTGCGGATCGACGACCAGAGCGACCCGCCCGTCGTGCACGAGGTAGCTCCGGTCTCCCAGCGTGGGCGTGTCGATCGCGACGATGGTGGCCATGGCCGGTCCTCCCGGGACGTCGTACGCGAAGGACGTCCGACCCCTAACGCTAACCAACGGATCACCGGAATCCGGCGGTTTGGCCGCGACGCCCCGCTCAGGCGGGTTGCGCGGGGCGCGGATCGGCCGCCGTATGGGCCCGGCGCATGGCGCTGACGAGGTGATCGACGTCGGCGGTCCCGGTCATCCAGCCGGAGACCGACACCCGCACCGCCCGCCGGCCCTGCCACGTCGTCCCCCCGAGCCACGCCGAACCCTCGCGGCACACCCGGTCGGCCACCTCGTCGGTCACGGTGTCGTCGTCGGAGAACCGCAGCAGGACCTGGTTGAGCACGACGTCGTTGAGCACCTCGACGCCGGGATCGTCCCGGACGCCCTCGGCGACCCGGCGGGCGAGTCCGCAGCACCGCTCGACCAGGTCGGCCACGCCGTCGCGTCCGAGGGCATGCAGCGCCGCGTAGACCGGTACGCCGCGGGCCCGCCGGGACATCTCCGGCACGAAGTTGAACGGGTCGTCGGTGCTGACCCGTAGGTAGCTCGCCGTGCGGCTCATTGCGGCCCGGTGCGCGTCGGGGCGGGCCACGATCGCCAGCGCGCAGTCGTAGGGCACGTTGAGCCACTTGTGCGCGTCGACCGCCCAGGAGTCGGCGCCGTCGTGGCCCCGGGTGAGATGGGCGAACTCCGGGCTGGCGGCGGCCCACAGGCCGAACGCGCCGTCGACGTGCACCCACGCTCGATGCGCCCGGCTCGCGGCCACGACGTCGGCCAGCGGGTCGACCGCGCCGGTGTTGACGTTGCCGGCCTGGGCGCAGACGATCACCGGCCCCGTGCCGGCGTCGAGCGCGCGCTGCAGGGCCTCCGGTCGCATCGCGCCGTTGGCATCGACCGCGACCCGGGTGAGCCGGTCGGAGCCGAAGCCGAGCAGCCGGAGCGCCCCGAGTGCGGAGACGTGCACCTCCTCGCCCACCAGCACGCGGACCGGTGGTGCCCCGGTGAGCCCGTCCGCCGCTACGTCCCAGCCGGCCTCGGCCAGCACGTGATGGCGGGCGGCGGCCAGGCCGACGACGTTGCCCATGGTGGCGCCGGTGACGAAACCCACGCTCGCGTCCCGGGGTAGCCGCAGCGCCTCGAGCGCCCAGCGGCCCGCGGTGGCCTCGATCGCGGCGGTCGCCGGTGACATCGCGACCAGCCCGGCGTTCTGGTCCCAGCTCGACACCAGCCAGTCGGCGCCGAGCGCGACGGGCAGGCTGCCGCCGACGACGAATCCGAAGTACCTCGCCCCCGGACTGGCGATCAGACCGGGTTCGGCGTTCGTGGCGAGCTCCGTGACGACCTGCTCCGGGTCGGTGCCGTGCTCCGGGAACGGCCCGTCGAAGCGGGCCCGGGCCGCGCCGGGATCGTCGGCCGCACCCACCCGGCGGCCCGGCAGCGAGTCCAGCCAGTCCCCGGCCAGCTCCGCGGCGCGGCCGAGGACGGTCATTGCAGGACCTCGGCCAGGTCGTAGCGGACCGGCTCCTCCAGCTGCGCGTAGGTGCACGACTCGGGGTCGCGGTCGGGACGCCAGCGGACGAAGTGGGAGGTGTGCCGGAAGCGGGTGCCCTCCATGTGGTCGTAGCGCACCTCGACCACCCGCTCGGGGCGCAGTGGTTGCCAGGACAGGTCCTTGCCGGCGTTCCACCGGCTCGTCGCACCGGGCATCCGCTGCGGCTCGGCCTCCTGCGCGCTCGCCCACTCCGCCCACGGGTGCCCCTCCGGGTCGGCCATCCGGTAGGGCTCGAGCTCCTCGACCAGCTCCTTGCGACGAGCCATGGGGAACGACGCCGCGACGCCGACGTGTTGCAACGCACCGGCGTCGTCGTACAGGCCGAGCAGCAGGGAGCCGACGATCGGTCCCGACTTGTGCCACCGGAAGCCCGCCACGACACAGTCGGCGGTGCGCTCGTGCTTGACCTTCTGCATCAACCGCTCGCCGGGCTGGTACTGCAGCTCGTGGGCCTTCACGACCAGTCCGTCGAGCCCGGCGCCTTCGAACTGGTCGAACCAGGTGCGGGCCAAGGCGGCGTCGTCGGTGCAGGCGGTCAGATAGACCGGCGGTCGGGCCGGGGCCAACGCGTCGGCGAGCCGACGCCGGCGCTCGGCGTAGGGCGTCGTCAGCAACGACTCGTCGCCGAGCGCGAGCAGGTCGAACGCGACGAACGACGCCGGTGTCTGCTCGGCCAGCATCCTGACCCGGGACTCCGCCGGATGGATCCGGTTGAGTAGTGCCTCGAAGTCGAGCCGGTCGTCGTGGGCGATGACGATCTCCCCGTCGAGGACGCAGCGCGGCGGGAGGTTGGCGAGCAGCGCGTCGACGACCTCGGGGAAGTAGCGGTTGAGCGGTCGTTCGTTGCGGCTGCCGAGCACGATCTCGTCGCCGTCCCGGAAGGCGATGCAGCGGAAGCCGTCCCACTTCGGCTCGTAGGTCAGCCCGGTCCCGTCCGGAATGGTCTTCACGGCGCGGGCGAGCATCGGGGCGATCGGGGGCGAGACGGGCAGGTCCATTCGCACATCATGCCGCGCGATGCACCGATCATGGGGCAGGCAGCGATGGGGCGGAGCCGATCAGCGCACGCGTTGCCGGCCGTCCGCGTCGACCTCGATCCGCAGCCAGGTCGTGAGCCGGTCGCGGGCGAGCGCGCGCCGGGCATGGGCGATCACATCGTCGTCGAGCTGCCGGCTCACCTCGCCGAGGTCGGCCGCCTCCCGCAGCCAGACGGTGAGCACCAGCTCCGGGTCGGACTCCTCGCGGGTCAGCCGCGCCCGCGCGCGGGCGACGCCGGGCACCGCGGTCGTCTCCTCGCGGATGGCGTCGGTCAGCGCCGAACCGGTCACCACCAGGTCGCCGGACTGGGCACGCTCCATGGCGATGGAGTGGATGCGCTCGACCCGCAGCTGCACGATCAGCCAGTACAGCGCCAGGATGCCGAGCACGAACCCCACCGCGCCGACGGTCGGCCACAGCCAGTCGGCGCTGCGGTAGACGGTCTGCGTCGTCGCGTGGTCGACCACCGCACGGTGCGCGCGATCGGCTCCGAAGATCCCGGTGCTCAGCAGTACGGCGCCCACCCCGGCGAGTACCAGGATCACCCCGATGACGGTCAACACCACGCGGTTGAGCCGGTTGGTGCGGTTTCTCATGTCCGCCTCCGCGGCCCGGCGACATGGATCCGTATCTCGGGCGGCTTCTGCAGGGGGAGCTGGCGGAGCCGCTCCGCGATCGCCGTACGCAGCGTCTCGGAGATGACGTTCGGATCGCCGATCCGGATCTGGGCATTGACGCGTGCCTTGCGCCGCCGGACCTTCGCCTTGGCCGAGCCGACGCCGTCGACCGCCGCCGCCTCGTTCTCCAGCGCGCGGGCGAGGGAGCGCCGGGAGGTGCTCGCATGGATCTCGGGTCGGGTGAAGACCATCCGCAGGGACCGGTCGCGGTCGGCCGCGGCGGCGAGGATGAGCAGCAGCCCGACCACGATGACGCCGATCGAGATGAGCAGGACGGGTGTGTCCTTCCACGTGTGCGCCCGCAACGTCGTCAGCCACTGGTCGTAGGGCACCAGCAGGGGAGGGGTCGCCCAGTTGGTCTGCGCGACGAGCACTTCGACGGCGGTGAGCAGGCCGGCGCCGGCGATGGCGAGCGCGAGGATCGCGGCGAGCAGCCGGTTGACGATGCGCATCGCCGTCACCGGATCCGTCGTTCGGCGGAGGGCGGGTGCAGGCTCGTCACGTCGACGTCGCAGCTGGTGACGGTGATCTCGGCGAGCTCACGGAGCCGGTCGGTGACCCGTCGGCGTACCTCGGCGACGACATCGGGGATCGGCTCGGGGTAACGCGCGGCGACGTCGAGATGCAGGCGGGCGAACTGGCCGTACAGGCGCGCGGTCGCATGCACGTTGGGCGTCGCCGAGCGCGACCGACTGCGCGGCGACTCCCGGACGATGCCCGAGACCTCACCCGCGGCCGCCTGCGCGATCCGCTCGATCGTCTTCGGGGCGATCACGAGGTGCCCGCGCTCTTCCGCGGGAATGCGTGCGTCGGTCGCGATCACCGCCGTCGTCGTGGCGGCGGGATCGACGGAACCGGAATCGTGGGTCACGAGCGGCGCCGGAAGACCGACTCGATGTCGAACTCGGACTCGATGACCCGGCCGACGATGAAGCCGATGATCCCGAGCACGAGTACGACGATGAACGCGCTGAAGCCGCCGAAGGCACCGGCGAAGCCGAGCGCCATACCGACTGCGATTCCCAGCTGTGACGGTGACATTGTCTCCTCCTTCGGGTCGCGCGCCGGCCGGCGCGCGGTGGGCGCGGTCTCAGCGCACCCGCGGTGGGCGGCGGCGTTGCGCATACCACCGCACCATCCGGTCGACCACGGCGAGCAGGCCGCGAGGGGTACGTCGGAACACCACGTCGGCGGCCAAGCGGGGATCGTCGGCGCGGATCACGGCCGGGCGGTAGGCGGCCAGGCCGGCGACGAACGTCGCCGGGTCGCCTCCCACATCGGGGTGGTGGGTGCGGACGAACTCCCGGAAGTCGCTCCGGCGGGACAGGTCATCCATGGGCGCCCTCCTCAGGCGTGAGCTCCACGTCCTCGATGACGACGTCGATCGCGAACCCGGGCGCGTGCAGCGCCGCCGCGGCGCGGACGGCCTCGGCGAGCGTGGGCGTCGGGACGCCGTACCGGGCCACGACGTGCACCACGACCCGCTCCTCGCCGACCTCGACGCCGCTGACCTTCCGGCCGGGCAGGTAGGTCGCGACCTCGCCGAACCGCCCGGCGTACATACGTGCCACGCCCGGCGTGGCTCGTACGGCGGCGACCAGTCCGTCCACATCGGGCTCGGTGCGGGCGGTCACTGGACCCGTGTCGGCTGCTCCGGCTCTTCCTCGCCCGGCAGGTGGATGTCATCGACGCTGATGTTGACCTCGATGACGTCGAGGCCGGTCATCCGTTCGACGGCGGTGATGACGTTGCGCCGTACGCCGTGCGCGAGCTGGGCGATGGCGACGCCGTACTCGACGACGATGTCGAGGTCGATCGCCGTCTGCTTCTCGCCCACCTCCACCGACACGCCCTGGGTGACCGCGGGGCCGCCGCTGCCGGGGATGCGTTCCCGCAACGACCCGAACGCCCGGGCCGTGCCGGTCCCCAGCTTGTAGACACCGGCGACCTCACGGGTCGCGATGCCGGCGATCTTCTGCACGACCGAGTCCGCGATCGACGTCCGGCCCTGCGGGCTGTCCAGAGCGGCCACCTGGGTGGTGGACACGGGCGTCCCACCGAGATCGTGATCGGACGTGCTGCTCGAGACCGCGTGCGCCGGTTTGTCCTGTGCCATGGCAGGTCCTCATCTCTTCGCGACGGTGACGTCGGCTCCGGGGGCGTCGCCCCCATTTATGGGATGCGTCCTGTCGTCAGAATGTCGCACTTTCCGGGTCGATGTAATCAGACCGACACATCTGCGGTGAGGTAGCGCAGGAACAGCGCGCCGTCCTCCTCGAGCAGATGCCCGACGGAGAGGTTCCTCGGGTCGGCGAGGGGGCCGGCCGTGAGCCGATGCGACGCCGCGCCGACGAGGGTCGGGACGATCGTCAGGCAGAGTTCGTCGAGGCGCCCGGCGGCGAGGACGGTACGCAGCAGGGTCGGTCCCCCCTCGCACGAGACCCGGGTGAGCTTCCGTGCCACAAGCTCGTCGATCGCTGCGGCGATGTCGACCGTGTCGTCGCCGGCGACGATGACATCGGCGACCTCAGCGAGCGCGGCCCGTCGATCCTGCGGGGCGGAGCTGTGCGTCACCACGATGGTGCGGAGCTTGTCCGGTGCGAACAGCGGCGACGCCGGATCGAGGTCGAGCCGCCCGCTGACGACCGCGATCCGTGGTAGCGGCTCCAGGCCGAGAGACCGGCGGCGCGCCCGGCGTACTTCGTCGGCCTCTGCCGGCCGGTAGCGCTCGACCCGGGCGGTGCCGGCGCCGACCAGGATGACGTCGGCCATGTCCCGGAGTAGCGCGAACAGCCGGCGGTCGGCGGGCGTCGACAGCCCGCCGGAGCGGCCGTTCAGGCTTGCGGCTCCGTCGGCGCTGGTGATGAAGTTGGCCCGCACGTACGGGGCCGGACCGTGCGGGACGGCGTACGCCGCCACCAGGTTGTCGTCGGTGAGCGGTCCGGCGTCCGGCGTTTCGGCCGGCTCGGCAGGAAGAAGGCGGCGCACCGGCCCATCCCACCACACCCCATTCGGCATCAACGTGACGTTGATGCCGCTAGATGGCTTGAACGTGACGTTCAAGCCGAATCCGTGTCGGTGGCGGGGCGGGGTCGACCTGGTCCGCCGGCCGACATCGTGCGCCGTACTCGCATCTTCGGGCCGGATCGGCGGGTAGGACGCACGATGTCGCCCGGCCCCCGCGTCCTCCGCCCCATTCCGCATCAACGTGACGTTGATGCGGCTAGAGCGCTTGAACGTGACGTTCAAGCGGAATGGCGGGCCACCGCGTTCCGCATCAACGTGACGTTGATGCGGCTAGAGCGCTTGAACGTGACGTTCAAGCGGAATGGCGGGCCACCGCGTTCCGCACCAACGTGACGTTGATGCGCTAGAGGGCTTGAACGTGACGTTCAAGCCGAATCGCGGGTGGCGGGGTGGCTGGGTGGCGCGGGGGAGGAGCTACGGAGATGACAACGGCGCCCGGGAGGGAAGGGAGACTCCCGGGCGCCGTCGCTGCGGGGTGTTGCTCGTCAGAAGGCGCCGACGCCGTTCGGGGTACCGAGTCCGGTCGGTCCGTCCCAGCCTGCGCGGGCCGTGCACAGCTGGCTCGGTGAGCACGACCCGTTGCTGCCCGAGGTCACGTCGAACAGCTCGCCGGTGTTGGAGTACGGCGTGCTCGGGGTCACGCTCGACGCGTTACCGGCCAGGCCGATCACGCCGGCGATGATCGGCGCGGATGCGCTCGTACCGCCGTAGACCTGCCAGCCCGGTGCCTGGTAGGTGTCGTAGACCGCCACACCGGTCTCCGGGTCGGCGACCGCCGACACGTCGTTCATGGCCCGCTTGCTGCAGCCGGTGTCGAAGGAGGCAGCGCCGGAGATCGCGGCGTTGTACGCCGAGCAGCCGCTTCCGGTCCCGCCGGAGCTGTCGTTCCACACCGTCTCGCCCCAGCCGCGTGAGTTGGAGTTGCGGGTCAACGCCGTACCGCCGACGGCGATCACCGACGACGACGAGGCGGGGTAGGACGCGCCGACGTAGCCGCTGTCACCGGCGCTGGCCGTGATGGCGACGCCGGGGTGGTCGTAGTACCGGCCGAACTGCGCGTCCGACGCGTCGCTGCCGCCGTAACTGTTGCTCACGATGTCGGTCTTCGACGCCCCGGTGTTCTCGGCCGTACCGAGGTCGGCGAAGGAGGCCGAATCCGCCTCGACCAGGGTGATGTGGCAGCCGGGGCAGGTGGCCGACACCATGTCGAGGTCGAGGGAGATCTCCCCGGCCCAGCCCGAGTCCGGAGCGGGGTAGGAGCCCTGCTGGCCGTTCTGGTTGAGCTTGGTGAAACAGCCGTTGGCGGTGGTGCACGCCGGGAGGCCGTACTGCGCGCGGTAGGTCGCGAGGTCGGACTCGGCGTTGGGGTCGTCCTGGGCGTCGACGATGGCGACCGTCTGTCCGGAGCCACCGTCGGGCAGGTTGTACGCCGACTGCAGGTCACTGGGTCCGTAGCCGCTCGGGGTCGCCGCAGCGGTGGCCGGCTGGTTCGAATGGCTGCGGTGCACGGCGAAGCATCTGGCCTGCCCGCGAGGAGCCGATTGGCCGCAGTTGGCGACATACGTCTGGGTGCCCGCGGTGCTCGTGGCCGCGCCGCCCGGGGAGGCACCGGCGGTGCCGGCCCACACCGCCGAGGCGAGCACGGCGACGCCGATCGCGCCGAGTCTCGTCCGACTTTTCATCCATACCTCCAGATTTGGTCCACGAGTTCAGGCATTTCGCTGGGCAGATAGTGCAGTACTTCCGCGCCGGCCGATATCCACATTTACCCAAGGGAGAGCAAAGGATCGGCAAATCATCGCGGCTCAGGGCGACGGCGACCGGAGCAAGGTCCACTCGGCGAACAGCGTACGCACGTAGAGCCAACTGGTCGTGACCTCACGTAGCGAACGCCGCGACTGAGGTCAGGCGATGGCCACGATCGCGACGGACTCCCCGTCGATCTCGACGATCCCGTCGCGGTAGACGAAGCCCGACGTCGAGGCGAGCAGGACCTCACGCGGGGTGCCGTCGATCGGCACCGGCTGCCGGTCGGCGCTGAGGTTGCAGGCGACCGCGATCGCGTCCCGGTGCAGCACCAGCCAGCGGGCCTCGTCGTCGTACCGGACGTGGACCCGCCCGAGGCGCGGGTCGCTGAGCTCGGGGCGGGACCGGCGCAGCGCCAGCAGCCGGGTGTAGAAGTCGAGCATCTCGGAGTGGACCTCGTCGTCCCGCTCCAGCCAGTCGAGGCGGGAGCGCTCGAAGGTCTTCTGGTCCTGCGGATCCGGGACCTCACTCGCGGCCCAGCCGTGCTCGGCGAACTCCGCGCGCCGCCCGTCGGCGACCGTCGCCGCCAACTCCGGCTCCGGGTGGCTGGTGAAGAACTGCCACGGGGTCGAGGCGGCCCACTCCTCACCCATGAAGAGCATCGGCGTGAACGGCGCGGTCAACACCAGCGCGGCGCCCACCTTGACCAATCCGTCCGACAGGGTCGCGCTGATCCGGTCGCCGATCGCGCGGTTTCCGATCTGGTCGTGGTTCTGCAGGTAGCCCAGGAAGCGCCAGCCCGGCGTCCGCGCGGTGTCGACCGGTCGACCGTGGATCCGGTGCCGGAAACTCGACCACGTCCCGGCGTGGAAAAACGCCTGGCGCAACGTGGTGGCCAATGTCTCCAGCGAGCCGAAATCGGCGTAGTAACCCTGGCGCTCGCCGGTGAGTGCGGTGTGCAGCGCATGGTGGAAGTCGTCGCTCCACTGGGCGGCCAACCCGAATCCGCCGGCCTCGCGCGGCGTGATGAGTTTCGGGTCGTTGAGGTCGGACTCCGCGATGAGGGTCAGTGGCCGGCCCACGTGGGCGGACAGCGCATCGACCTCGGTGGCCATCTCCTCCAGCACATGCACCGCCCGCCGGTCGGCGAGCGCGTGCACGGCGTCGATGCGCAGACCGTCGATGTGGTAGTCGGACAGCCACATCAATGCGTTGCCGATGATGTGCCGGCGGACCGGGTCGGAGTCCGGCCCGTCCAGGTTGACGTTGCGACCCCAGGTGTTCGCCGCCTCGGTGAGGTAGGGGCCGAACCGGTCGAGGTAGTTGCCGGACGGGCCCAGGTGGTTGTAGACGACGTCGAGGATCACGCCGAGCCCGCGGGCATGGCAGGCGTCGACGAGGCGTTTCAGGCCGTCCGGGCCGCCGTACGGGTCGTGCACGGCGTACCACCCGACGCCGTCGTAGCCCCAGTTGCGGACACCGTTGACCGCGTTGACCGGAAGCAGCTCGACGAAGTCGACGCCGAGCTCGACCAGATGGTCGAGCCGTCCGGCCGCACCGTCGAAGGTGCCCTCCGGGCTGAAGGTGCCGACGTGCAGTTCGTAGATGACACCTCCGGCGAGTTGCCGGCCGGTCCACCCGCCGTCCCCCCAGTCGTAGGCGGACTGGTCGTAGACCCGGCTCGGCCCGTGCACCCCGGTCGGCTGCCAGCGCGAGCGGGGATCGGGGATGGCCGTCGGGTCGTCGTCGAGGACGAACGCGTACTCGGTGTCGTCGGGGAGGTCCGGGATGTCGACCCGCCACCAGCCGCCCGGGCCGCGGGTCATCTCGGTGTCCTCGTCCCCGATGCGGGTGCGCACGTGCTCGGGGCGTGGAGCCCACACCTCGAAGGTCGTCATCGGGGTCCTCTCATCGGGATCGCGAACGTGCGGAAGTCCTACCCGGCCGACCCACGATCGGGCAAGGCGGGTCCACCCGACCCGCGAGCGGCGTCACCTGCCGCTCGGCGTCACCCGGCGGCGAGCAGCGCCACCGGATAGCGGTCGAGCAGGTCGCCGACCGGCACCGGCCCGGCGCCGTAGGCGGTGCCGGTCAGTACGTCGGTCCAGCCCTCGCCCGGCAGGGACAGCGTGGTGTCGAGCCAGCCGGCTGCGCGGTCCAGTCCGGCCGGTCCCAGGGTGGCCACCGTGACCGCGCCGCCGCGGTCGAAGGCCAGTACCTGCTCGGCGGCCGGACCGGCTGCCGACAACGGCACGTAGCCGGTGAACAGTTCCGGTCGGTCCCGGCGGAGCCGGAGCGCGCGGGAGGTGACGAGGAGCTTCGCGGCACCGGTGTCGTCGACCTCGGGGAAAAGCCCGTCGTCGAGCGCGGCGAGCAGCGCGCGCCGCCGGTCGAAGTCGACCGGCCGCCGGTTGTCGGGGTCGACCAGCGAGTTGTCCCACAGCTCGCTGCCCTGGTAGATGTCCGGGACACCGGGCATCGTCAGCTGGACGAGCTTGGCGCCCAGCGAGTTCGACCACCCGTACGGCGTGATCCGGGCGACGAAGGCCTCGACGTCGGCCCGCAGGTCCGGGTCGTCGTAGACCCGGTCGGCGACCGCGTGCATGGCCTGCTCGAACCGCTCGTCGGGGTCGTCCCAGGACGTCGCGGTCCGCGCTTCGCGGGCCGCCTTCTCCAGGTAGGCGTGCAGCCGATCGCGTTCGATCGGCCAGCTTCCGGCCACCGTCTGCCACAGCAGATTGGCGAACGCCCCGTCGGGCAGCGGGGCGGCGGCCGTCCACCGGCGGACCGCGTCGGCCCATTCTCCGGGGAGCTCGGCGAGTACGGCGAGCCGGGCCCGCACGTCCTCGGCGCGTTTGGTGTCGTGCGTCGAGAGGGTGGTCATCCCGGCCGGATGCCGGTCGAGCCGGCGCCGGGCGGCCGCGTGGAAGTCGGTGACCGACCGGCCGATCCGCGCCGGGTCGCCGCCCACCTCGTTGGCCGCGACGAACCGGGTCGCCCGGTAGTACGCCGTGTCCTCGACGCCCTTCGCCATCACCGCGCCGGACTGCTGCTGGAACCGGATCGCCAGCTCGTCGGCCGCATCGTGCAGCCGGGGGGACAGCGCCTCGAGCACCCCGGTGAGGTCGGGCCGCCGCCGGACCGCCTCGGCGAGCGCCGAGTCGAGGTTGGCGACGCCGATGTCGGGCAGGTAGGAGCGGTAGACCGGGAAACAGGCCAACGCCTCGGCGATCGCCTGGTCGGCGTCGGGGAGCTCCGGCACCAGCCGGGCCATCCGGGCGACCTCGGCCCGTTGCATGTCGCTGGCGACGTCGAGCTTGCAGTCGTGCACCAGGTCGTCCCACGACGGCTGCGGACCGGCCAGCTCGGTCTGCAGCGCCGACAGTACGGGCTCGCCGGCCCGGTCGACGAAGACCGAGTCGACCTCGGTGAGCGCGTCGTATCCGGTGGTCCCGGCGCACGGCCACGATGCAGGAAGCGCCTCGCCGGGTTCGGGTTCGAGGATCTTCTCGACGATCAGCCACTGCGTCGGGGCGACCCCGGCCAGCCGGTCGAGGTAGCCGGTCGGGTCGGCCAGGCCGTCCGGGTGGTCGATGCGGATCCCGTCGAGGTCGCCCTCGGTCGCCCAGCGCAGAACCTCCCGATGCGTGGTCTCGAAGACCTCGGGCTCCTCCACCCGGATCGCGGCCAGCGTCGAGACGGCGAAGAACCGCCGGTAGTTGACCTCGGCGTTGCCCCGACGCCACGGCACGAGCTCGTAGTGCTGGTGGTCGTGGACCTCACGCGGGGTGCCGCCTTCGGTCCCGACGGCGAGCGGGAAACGGTGCTCGTAGTAGCGCAGCTCGCCGTCCTCGACCCGGAGGTGATCGAGCTCGTCGGGCGCGTCGCCCAGGACCGGCAGGACGAGTCGGCCGCGGGACCAGTCGATGTCGAAGTAGCGCGCGTACGCCGACTGGGGCCCCAGCACCAGCACGTCCCACCACCACTTGTTGGCGGGCGGATCGGCGACGCCGACGTGGTTGGGCACGATGTCGACGACCATCCCGAGCCGGTGCGCCTTGAGTGCACCGCAGAGGGCGTGCCGGGCGGCCTCGCCGCCGAGCTGTTCGCTCACCCGCGAGTGGTCGACGACGTCGTAGCCGTGCATCGACCCGGACGTCGCCTCGAGCAACGGGGATGAATAGAAGTGGCTGACGCCGAGGTCGGCGAGGTATTCGGCGACACCGGCCGCCTGCCAGAGGTCGAAGGACGGGCTGACCTGCACGCGATACGTCGCATGGGGGACCGGCACGTCAGGAATCCTTCCGTAGCACGAGCAGCGAGCGTGCGTCGACCGTCACTGTCTGTTCGGCCTCGACCGTCTCCGGATCCTCCAGCTGCGGACGGGCGGTGTCGAGCACGATTTCCCAGGTCGTGGCGTATTCCTCGTGCGGCATGGTGAAGTCGATCCCGGCGTCGTGTGCGTTGAAGCAGAGCAGGAAGGAGTCGTCGACGATGCGTTCGCCGCGCGCGTCGGTGTCGGGAATGCCTTCGCCGTTGAGGAATACGGCGACCGACCGGCCGAAGCCGGAATCCCAGTCCTGCTCGGTCATCTCCTCACCGGACGGGGTGAGCCAGCCGATGTCGCGCAGTGGTTCGCCGCCGCCGCGCCGGACCGGCCTCCCGTCGAAGAACCGGCGCCGCCGGAAGACCTGGTGCTCTCGACGCAGGTCCGACAGGCGGGCGGTGAATTCGACCAACTCCTCGTCGACGTCCTCCCAGTCCACCCAGGTGAGCTCGTTGTCCTGGCAGTAGGTGTTGTTGTTGCCCCGCTGGGTGCGGCCGAGCTCGTCGCCGTGCAGCAGCATCGGGACACCGAGGGACAGCAGCAGGGTGGCGAGGAAGTTACGTCGCTGCTTTCCGCGTAACGCCAAGATGTCGGGATCGTCGGTCGGCCCTTCCACGCCGCAGTTCCACGACCTGTTGTGACTCTCGCCGTCACGGTTGCCCTCGCCGTTGGCGTCGTTGTGCTTGTTGTTGTAGGAGACGAGGTCGGTCAGCGTGAACCCGTCGTGGCAGGTGACGAAGTTGATGCTCGCGATCGGACGACGCCCCGACTGGGCGTAGAGATCGGCAGATCCGGTGATCCGGGCGGCGAATTCCCCCAGCGTCGCCGGCTCGCCGCGCCAGAAATCCCTGACGGTGTCGCGGAACTGGCCGTTCCACTCTGTCCACTGTGGAGGGAAGTTGCCGACCTGGTAGCCGCCGGGGCCGACGTCCCACGGCTCGGCGATCAGCTTCACCTGGCTCACCGTCGGGTCCTGCTGCACCAGGTCGAAGAATGTCGACAGTCGCTCGACGTCGTAGAACTCCCGGGCGAGCGCGGCCGCCAGGTCGAAGCGGAACCCGTCGACGTGCATCTCGGTGACCCAGTAGCGCAGCGAGTCCATGATCAGCTGCAGCGCGTGGGGATGCCGGACGTTGAGGGAGTTACCGGTGCCCGTGTAGTCCATGTAGAACTCGGGCTTGTCCTCGACGAGGCGGTAGTACGACGCGTTGTCGATGCCGCGGAACGACAGGGTCGGCCCGAGGTGGTTGCCTTCGGCCGTGTGGTTGTAAACGACGTCGAGGATGACCTCGATCCCGGCCTCGTGCAGTGCCTTCACCATCGCCTTGAACTCCGGCACCTGCTGGCCGGCCTGCCCGGTCGCGGAGTAGGCGTTGTGCGGGGCGAGGAAGCCGATCGTGTTGTAGCCCCAGTAGTTGCGCAGGCCGCGCTGGACCAGGCCGTGGTCGTGCACGAACTGGTGCACCGGCATCAGTTCGATGGCGGTGACGCCGAGCCTGTTCAGGTGATCGATGGTCGTCGGGTGGGCGATCCCGGCGTAGGTGCCGCGCAGCTCCTCGGGGATCTTGGGGTTGCGGTAGGTCAGTCCCTTCACATGCGCTTCGTAGATGAGCGACTCGTTGTAGGGGCGCGTCGGTTTGCGGTCGTTGCCCCAGTCGAAGAATGGATTGACCACGACCGACTTCGGCATGTGCGGAGCGGAGTCGGTGGTCTCCTGACGGTCCCGGGCGTCGAACCGGTAGCTGAACAGCGACGGGTCCCAGTCGATGTCGCCCTCGATCGCCTTCGAGTAGGGGTCGAGGAGGAGCTTGGACGGGTTACAGCGCTGACCGGCCTTGGGGTTGTAGGGGCCGTACACCCGGTAGCCGTAGCGCTGGCCGGGGACGACGCCGGGCAGGTAGCCGTGCCACACGAAGCCGTCGACCTCCGGGAGCACGACCCGCTCCTCGGTGCCGTCCTCGTCGAAGAGGCACAGCTCCACCCGCTCGGCGATCTCGGAGAAGATCGAGAAGGTGGTGCCCGTCCCGTCGTGAGTGGCGCCCAACGGGTAGGACGGCCCTGGCCAGACCTGCACGATGGCTCCTCTCACCGGGGCGTGTATCCCCGCGTACGACGTCTCGGCCCCCTGACCGTAGTGCAGCCACCCGGCGTCGGCCCGCCGAAGGGTCACTCACCGGCGGGTCCGGTGGCGGGCTCCGGCGGGTGCGGCTTCTGGTGCTGGCAGTCGCACCAGGAGCCCCCGCGGCAGCGCTCGTGCCGACGTTCCCGGCATTCCTTGCAGATCACCCGCCCAGTGTGCCCCGTGCCGCTCCAGGTCCGGCCCGGATCCGGGGTCCGGGCGGCGGCCGGCGGAAACTGTCGGACCCTCGTCGTACCGTGGTCGTGTGAGAGCAGTCAACGATCCGGAGCAGCCCCCCGTCCCGTCGACCGGCCGGTTCGAGGTCGTCAGCGACTTCGAGCCGTCCGGTGACCAGCCGACCGCCATCGACGAGCTCGAGCGGGCCGTGACCGGGGGTCAGCGCGACACCGTGCTGCTCGGCGCGACCGGGACGGGGAAGTCGGCGACCGCCGCGTGGCTGATCGAGCGGGTGCAGCGACCGACGCTGGTGATGGCGCCCAACAAGACCCTCGCCGCCCAGCTGGCGAACGAGTTCCGGGAGCTGCTCCCCAACAACGCGGTCGAGTACTTCGTGTCCTACTACGACTACTACCAGCCCGAGGCCTACGTCCCGCAGACCGACACCTACATCGAGAAGGACTCGTCGGTCAACGACGAGGTCGAGCGGTTGCGTCACTCGGCCACCAACAGCCTGCTCACCCGGCGGGACGTCGTCGTCGTGGCCACCGTCTCCTGCATCTACGGCCTGGGAACGCCGGAGGAGTATGTCGCCCGGTCGGTCCGGCTGCAGCCCGGCGAGGAGGTCGACCGCGACGTGCTGCTCCGGCGCCTGGTGGAGGAGCAGTACACCCGCAACGACCTGGCGTTCACCCGGGGCACCTTCCGGGTCCGTGGCGACACCATCGAGGTCTTCCCGGTCTACGAAGAGCTCGCGATCCGGATCGAGATGTTCGGCGACGAGATCGAGCGGCTCTACTACCTGCACCCACTCACCGGAGAGGTGGTGCGCGAGGTCGAGGAGGTGTTCATCTTCCCGGCCACGCACTACGTCGCCGGGGCGGAGCGGATGGAGCGGGCCATCGCCGGCATCGAGGCGGAGCTGGCCGAGCGGCTGACCGAGCTCGAGTCGCAGGGCAAGCTGCTGGAGTCGCAGCGGCTGCGGATGCGCACGACGTACGACGTCGAGATGATGCGCCAGGTCGGCTTCTGCTCCGGCATCGAGAACTACTCGCGGCACATCGACGGCCGGGCCGCGGGCAGCGCCCCGTCCTGCCTGCTCGACTACTTCCCCGAGGACTTCCTGCTCGTCATCGACGAGTCCCACGTCACGGTGCCGCAGATCGGTGGCATGTACGAAGGCGACATGTCCCGCAAGCGCACCCTCGTCGACCACGGCTTCCGGCTGCCGTCGGCGACCGACAACCGGCCGCTGAAGTGGGACGAGTTCGCCGACCGGATCGGGCAGACGGTCTACATGTCGGCGACGCCGGGCAACTACGAGCTCGGCCGCACCACGGGCAAGGTCGTCGAGCAGGTCATCCGGCCCACCGGACTGGTCGACCCGCAGGTGGTGCTCAAGCCGACCAAGGGCCAGATCGACGACCTCGTGCACGAGATCCGGGCCCGGGCCGAGCGCGACGAGCGGGTGCTGGTCACCACCCTGACCAAGAAGATGGCCGAGGACCTCACCGACTACCTCCTCGAGCTGGGCATCCGGGTGCGCTACCTGCACTCCGAGGTCGACACGCTGCGGCGGGTCGAGCTGCTCCGGGAGCTGCGCAAGGGGGAGTTCGACGTCCTCGTGGGCATCAACCTGCTCCGGGAGGGCCTCGACCTGCCCGAGGTGTCGCTGGTCAGCATCCTCGACGCCGACAAGGAAGGGTTCCTGCGCAGCGGCACCTCGCTGATCCAGACGATCGGCCGGGCCGCCCGCAACGTGTCCGGTCAGGTGCACATGTACGCCGACAACGTCACCCCGTCGATGCAGCACGCGATCGACGAGACCAACCGTCGCCGGGACAAGCAGATCGCCTACAACCTCGAGCGTGGAGTCGACCCGCAGCCGCTCCGGAAGAAGATCGTCGACATCCTCGACGACATCTACCGCGAGGCCGAGGAGACCGAGCTGGTCGGCGGGTCCGGCCGGCAGCAGTCCCGCGGCAAGGCCCCGGTGCCGGGGCTGTCCTCGCGGGGCAAGTCCGCCGGGCGGGAGGTCGGGGTGCACGCCAAGGATCTGGCCGGCATGCCGCGCGCCGAGCTGGCCGACCTGATCCAGCAGCTCAACGACCAGATGCTCGCCGCGGCGCGCGAGCTGCAGTTCGAGCTGGCGGCCCGGCTGCGCGACGAGATCGGTGAGCTCAAGAGAGAGCTGCGCGGAATGGACACCGCCGGGGTCCGGTGAGCGGCCGCTCAGCCGTCCTTGGCGAATTCGCTCGCGCCGTACCAGTCGATCAGGACGACGTCCTCGTCGCCGATGACCCACGCGTCGTGGCCCTCGGGGAGCGAGGTGACGCCGCCGGCGTAGGAGTCGAACTCGCCGCCGTCGGCCATCAGCAGGTGCAGAGTCCCGCTGACCTGGTACTGGAAATGCGGCGCCTCGCACCAGTCGGTGCCGGCGATCGGCTTGACGTGGCTGCTCCACCGCCAGCCCGGGTGCAGCACCAGCCGCCCGATCGAACCGCCGGCCATGTGCAGCAGTTCCGCCCGGCCGTAGTCGAATTCGCGGATTTCGTCCGGCTGGGCGAACGACTTCGATTCCACGGCCTGGCCGGCATGTGCGCTCATGCTGTTCCTCTCAGCTCCCCGAGCCCCGGGACGCATCCCGGAGACTGATCTGCATCCAGCATGGGCCGCGGCCGTCGGCCGATCAACCTCGACGCACCGCCGGTGGTGCGGTCAGCCGGGTGGCGCCGCGACCGGCACGTCGCCCTGCTCCCGCGCGTCGCGGGTCACCTTGCGTTCGGCGACGAAGGAGAGGAACGGGATCGTCCCGGCGAGGCAGACGAGCACCAGCTTGACCGGTGACCACCGGGCCCGGAAACCGAGCTCCGCGGTCGCCAGCAGGTAGACGATGTAGAGGAAGCCGTGGATGGGCCCGACGATCTCGACGACCGTCTTCTGGTCGGCGGCGTACTGCAGCGGTACGCCGACGAGAACCAGGATGAGCAGACCGGTCCCGACCACCCAGGCGATGATCCGATAGCGGATCAGGGCGCCGTTCACGGGCGGGGCGGGGGCGGTCGGAGGGGCACGGATCGAGGCTACCCGGCGGGCTCGGCGGCACCACCGCGGACCCGGCCGGCCCGGTTCGTCCGGAATAAGTCGGTCGCGTCGGGGGTCGGGGAAGGTGGCAAGATTCTCCGGGAGTCAACGGGTGGACACGATGAGGAACGGTGGCGAGGGTCCGGTGAGCGGTGTCGTCCTGCGGTCCCGCAGGCCATGACGGACCGCGGTTCGCCCACGGTCCTTCCCGCAGCCGAGCCGGTCCCGCCGTCGGCCGCGGGGGTCACGTCGTACCTGCGGATCCTGCGGCACGGCCCGGCGGCCCGGCCGTTCGCCGCGGCGGTGATCGCCCGGCTGCCGATCTCGATGGCGCCCCTCGGCACCCTGCTGCTCGTGCAGCACGTCCGTGGCTCCTACGGCGTCGCCGGCCTGGTGACCGGAGCCTTCGCGTTCGGGACCGCCGCCGGCACCCCCATCTGGGGCCGGCTGATGGACCGCTTCGGGCAGCCGAAGGTCGTCGTCCCGACGTCACTGGCCAGCGCCGGCTTTCTGGTCGGGCTCGCGGTCTCCGCGGCTCTCGGCGGCGCGAACGGCCTGCTCATCGCGCTGGCCGCGGCGACCGGGGTCACCTTCCCGGCGATCGGCCCCGCCATGCGGGCGGCGTGGCGGGTGGCGCTGAAGGACGAAGGGCTGCGCCGCGCCGGCTACGCCCTGGACGCGGTGGCGGTCGAGTCGATCTTCATCGGCGGGCCGCTGCTGCTGTCGCTGCTGCTCGCGGTGACACCCCCCGTCGTACCGCTGCTGGTGACGGCCGGGCTGCTGGCCGGCGGCGGCGTGGCCTACAGCCTCACCGGCGCGGCGCGCAACTGGCGTCCGGCGCCGCACCGACCGCCGACCGACGGGCGACCGGTCGGCCGCTTCACCGCCTCGGCGGTGGCCGCCGCCGGCATCCCGGCGGTGCTCGCGGTGACCGCGATGATGAGCGTCGGCTTCGGCCACCTCGACACCTCGATCGCCGCCACCGCCCGCGAGGTGCTCGGCGACCAGGCGCGGCTCGGGCTGCTCTTCGCCGCGATCGCCGGCGGCAGCGCCACCGGCGGCCTCTGGTACGGCGCGCACCGCTGGGCCCCGGGGCACGAGCACCGGCGGCTGCCCATCTCGCTCGGGCTGTTCACGCTGGGGCTCGTGCCGCTGTCGATCCTGCTGGGGGCGGGAGAGCCGCACCTGTGGATCCTGCTCCCGCTGCTCTTCCTGGCCGGCCTGTCCATCGCTCCGAGCCTGATCATGTTGCAGAACCTCATCGACGCGCTCGCGCCCACCCACCGGGTGAACGAGGCCCAGGCGTGGCTGTCCGCGGCGAGCACCACGGGGGCGGCGACGGGTACGGCGATCGCCGGCCTCGTCATCGACGCCGCCGGGGTGCCCTGGGGTTTCGCCGGCGCCGCGGCCGCGGTCGCCGTGACCTGCCTGATCGCCATCGCGAGCCAACGCACCTGGCGGAGCTTCGTCGCCCCCACCACCGGGCCGTGATCCCGGGCGGCCCGCCCATCCGTGACCCTCTCTGGAAGGACGGCACGTAGTGCGCATCACGGCGGTCAGGACCTACCCCGTCTGGATCGGCTCCCGTCTCCAACTGCTGGTGAAGGTGGAGACCGACGCGGGCCTGCACGGCTGGGGGGAGAGCGGGCTGTCCAGCCGGGAGCGGGCCGTGACGGGCGCGGTCGAGCACTTCAGCCGATTCCTCATCGGCCGCGACCCGATGCAGGCCGGCGCGCTGTGGCAGGAGATGTACCGCGGGCAGTACTTCGAGGGCGGCCGGGTCCTGACCGCCGCCATCTCCGCGATCGACATCGCGCTCTACGACATCAAGGGCAAGGCGCTGGGGGTGCCGGTCTATGAGCTGCTCGGGGGTCGGCAGCGGGACGCGGTCGAGGGCTTCGCGTCGGTGGACGGCCGCGACCCCGGGCTGATGATCGGGCGCGCCCGCACGCTGATGAGCCAGGGCTGGCGCTGTCTGCGGCTCGGCATGAGCGTGTCGCCGTTCGACGATCCGACCGTCTACGACCCGTGGATCTCGCTGACCGAGACCGCAGATGCGCTGGTCTCGGCGCGGCGCGAGCTCGGGCCGGGGGTGACGCTCGGGATCGACTACCACCACCGGCTCAGCGTCGCCGAGGCCGCGTCGTTCTGTCAGCGCATGCCGATCGGCACCCTCGACTTCCTCGAGGAGCCGATCCGGGACGAGACGCCGCAGGCCTACGAAGCGCTGCGCCGGCTCACCCCGGTGCCGTTCGCGATCGGCGAGGAGTTCGCCTCGAAGTGGCAGTTCCTGCCCTACATCGAGGGCGGGCTGACGCAGTACGCGCGGCTGGACATCTGCAATGTCGGCGGTTTCACCGAGGCGATGAAGGTCGCCGGGTGGGCCGAGGCCCATTACATCGACCTGATGCCGCACAATCCCCTCGGTCCGATCTGCACGGCGGCGACGGTGCACCTGGCCGCGGCGATCCCCAACTTCGCGTGGCTGGAATGCCGCGAGTCGGCGGGGGAGGAGACCCGGTTCCACGATTCGCCGATCTTCGTCGACCGGCTGACGCTGGCCGGGCACTCCTACCCGGTGCCCGATCGGCCGGGTCTCGGCGTCGACGTCGACGAGTCCCGCCTGGCCGAGGCGGTCAGCGAGCGCTGGTGGGAGTCGCCGCACCTGCGGCGACCGGACGGCTCGCACACCAACTGGTGACCGGTCGCCCTGTGACCGGTCCACCACGTCACCGCGGATCGGGCCCGCGGGACCCGAGGTGGCCGGTGAACCAGTCAGCGGCAAGGTCCGCGACCGATTCGAGTGTCCCCGGCTCGGCGAACAGATGGCTGGCTCCCGGGACCACGGCCAGCCGGTTTTCCGCGGTGAGCCGCCGCTGCGCACTGCGGTTGAGGTCGAGCACCTCCGGGTCGTCCCCGCCGACCACGAGCAGTGTCGGTGCCCGCACCTGCGCCAGCCGGTCGGCGGCCAGATCGGGCCGGCCGCCGCGGGACACCACGGCGGCGATGTCGGCGTCCGGCGCGGCGGCCGCCCATAGCGCGGCGGCGGCGCCCGTACTTGCGCCGAAGTAGCCGACCGCCCCCCGCGCGCCCGCCGCCTCCCCGCGCGCCCACGCCGTCACCTGGGTGAGCCGCTCGGCGAGCAGGGCGATGTCGAAGACGTTGGCCCGGTCCTGCTCCTCGGCGGGGGTGAGCAGGTCGAAGAGCAGCGTTGCGAGCCCGGCCCGGTTCAGCGCAGTCGCGACCAGCTGGTTACGCGGGCTGCGCCGGCCGCTGCCGCTGCCGTGGGCGAAGACGACCAGCCCAGCGCCGTCCACCGCCGGGGTCAGCAGCCCCGCCAGCCGGACCGAACCGGCCGGCACCTGCACCTCAGCGCTCATCACGGCTCGCCGAGGCCGGTGCCCGACTGGCATCACGGACGGGCATCCGGGAGGATGGGGGAGCAGGAGGGGAGTATCCCGACGCGGCGGAATCGTCATCACGGTCGAGTTCGACCCGGTGCCGCCGGCCATCCAGGTGGGAGAGACCTCCGGTAGGTGACGTGTGACGTCCGACCGGAGGAGCGTGAATGAACATCCCCGTCTGGGTGTGGGGCCTGACCGTCGGCATACTGATCGCCGTCCTCCTCTTCGACCTGGTGGTGATCGGTCGACGTCCGCACGAGCCCTCGCTGCGGGAGTGCGGGATCGCGATCGGGGTGTACGTCGGTCTTGCCATCGCGTTCGGCATCGGCGTCTGGGTGCTGGCCGGCTCGACCCACGGGAAAGAGTTCTTCGGGGGCTGGCTCACCGAGTACAGCCTGTCCGTGGACAACCTGTTCGTCTTCATCATCCTGATGGCGCGGTTCGCGGTGCCGCGAGCTCTGCAGCAGACGGCGCTGATGGTGGGCATCATCCTCGCGTTGGTGCTCCGCGGAGTGTTCATCGCGGTGGGCGCCGCGGCAATCTCGGCCTTCTCATGGGTGTTCTACCTCTTCGGAGCGTTCCTCATCTACACGGCCGTGCAGCTCGCACGGAACAAGGACGACGACGGGGAGACGCACGACAACGCCGTGATGCGCTGGCTGATGCGGCGGCTGCCGCTGTCGGAGGACTACGCGGGCGTGCACCTGTCGACCGTCCGCGACGGCCGGCGGCTGGCCACGCCGCTGCTGATCGTGATCGTCGCGCTCGGCACCACCGACCTGCTGTTCGCGCTCGATTCCATCCCGGCCATCTACGGCCTCACGAAGGCCCCGTACCTGGTCTTCGCCGCCAACGTCTTCGCCCTGATGGGGCTGCGCCAGCTCTACTTCCTGATCGGTGGTCTGCTGACCCGGCTCGTCTACCTCTCCATCGGCCTGTCGGTGATCCTCGGCTTCATCGGCGTCAAGCTGATCTGCGAGGCGCTGGCCGGAAGCGGCGTGTCGTGGGCACCGCACATCGGCATCGAGGTCTCGCTGGGCGTCATCGTCGGGGTGCTGCTGCTCACCACTTTCGCCAGCATGGCGAAGACCCGGCGCGACCCGTCCGCGATCCGCGCGATGCCGGGATCGCCGGCGGGGCACGGCGGAGACGGCTGAGCGCCGTCACGCCGTCATCCGCCGTGCGTCGGCCGTCCGGCGACCAGCTGCCCGTCCTGGTAGACCGACCGGATCCGGTCCCGCAGCGAGCCGACGTCGTACGGGTCGCCGTCGACGACGACCAGATCGGCCCGCTTGCCCGGCGCGACCGACCCGAGGTCGGCGTCGACGCCGAGCAGTTCGGCGGCGCTGAGCGTCGTCGCGCGCAACGCCTGGGCCGGCGACATCCCGCAGTCGACCATCAGCGCGATCTCGCGCAGGTTGTCACCGTGCGGGCCGACTCCGGAGTCGGTGCCCATCGCGACCTTGACGCCGGCGCCGATCGCCCGGCGTACCGCGTGGGTGTGCTGGTCGATGACCATCCGCGCCTTCTCGACGACCGCCGGCGTGAGCGGGACGCCGGCGTCGACCGCGTCGATCACCGCACGCGGCGCGGCAAGCGTGGGCACCAGCCAGGTGCCGTGCTCGAGCATCATCCCGATGCCTTCGTCGTCGAGGTAGATGCCGTGCTCGATCGACCGGACGCCGTTGCGTACGGCGACCTTGATGCCGTCGGCGGCCTGCGCGTGGGCCATCACGAACAGGCCGGCCGCGGTGGCCTCCTCGACCAGTACGGCGATCTCCTCGTCCCGGAAGTGTCCGTGGCGGGGATCGTCGCGCGGTGACAGCACGCCGCCGCTGGTCGCGACCTTCAGGACGTTCGCGCCGGATCGGATCAGCTCGCGGACCTTGCGGCGCATCTCGTCCGGCCCGTCGACGATCGTCGACGGCCGGCCCGGGTGCGGCGCCAGCAGTGGCACCGAACAGCCCGAGGGCAGCATGTCGTCGCCGTGCCCGCCGGTCTGGCTCAGCATCGACAGCGCGATCTGGGTCCGCGGGCCGCGGATCAGCCCGTCGGCCAGCGCCTGCGCGATGCCGAGGTCGGCGCCGCCGGCGTCGCGGACCGAGGTGATCCCCGCGTCGAGCGTGCGGCCGAGGTTCTGCTCGGCGAGGTAGAACTGGTACGAGAACGGCGTATGCGCGATGGTCATCCGGTCGAGCGTGCTGATCGTGACGTGCACGTGGCAGTCGAAGAAGCCGGGCAGCAACGTCGCACCGGCCAGGTCGACGCTCGTGTCCCCGTCGAGCCCCGTACCCACGTCGACGATCCGGGCACCATCGACGACGACGTCGGCGGTCATCGGATCGGCCCCCGTGCCGTCGAACACCCGGCCCCCGGTGAACAGCGTCCGGCTCATGCCGCGCCCTCATCGCCCCGTGGACAAAACCCACTACTAGTGGGTTTTGGACAGCTGGCACGGCGTGTCGTGGACCAAAACCCACTACTAGTGGGTTTTGTCCAGCGTGGGGTGCGGGAGCTGAAGCAGTGCGGAGCGGCCATGCGCGCGACCCTAGTCGGCGACCCGGAGTGGGGATCCGCGGCGCCGCCCCGCCCTGGACACCCGTCCCAGGCGCCTGGCTCTGGGCCGGACAGAAAACGGGCGGTCCCCTCAAGGCGGCACCGCGGTCCCCGGATGGTTCGCACGCGGCGGCCATCCGGTTCATGGTCGGCGGAGATTCCGGCGCCTTACCCACCGGGCAATACCCCCTCGGCGCCGGCCCGGTCGGCGCGCTAGCGTCCCGGGCATGAAGCCTGCCGACCTCGGTCTCCTCCGCATCCCCGGCCTGCCGACGCTCTCGCCCGACGGCTCCCGCGCCATCGTCGCCGTGTCCCGGCCAGATCTCGACGAGGATGAATACGTGAGCCAGCTCTGGCTGGTTCAGGTCGAGGGCGACGAGCCACCGCGCCAGTTGACGCAGGGCCGCAGCGATTCCGGGCCGCGCTTCTCGCCCGACGGTCGCCACCTCGCCTTCGTCCGGAAGGTCAAGGACGGCAAGCCGCAGCTCTACGTCATGCCGACTGATGGCGGCGAGCCGCGGCAGGTCACCGACCACCCCGTCGGCGCCGGCCCGGCACAGTGGCGGCCCGACTCCGGTGCGCTTGCTTACTGCGCCCGGGTGCCCGAGGACGGCCGCTACGGGACCACGGAGGGGGTGACGCCGGACAAGGAGCGGCCGCGCCGGATCACGACGCTGGAATACCGCCGGGACGGCGTCGGCTTCCTCACCGACCGGCGTACGCAGGTGTTCGTGGTCGACCCCTTCGCTGAGGAGCCGGAGCCGGTCCAGGTGACCTCCGCCGACGCGGACGCCGACAACTCCGAGGTCACCTGGAGCCCTGACGGGTCGCTAGCTGGCCTTCGTCTCCCGGCGCCACGACCGGACGCCGACTTCGACCTGCGCAGCCGACGTCTTCGTCTGCCGGCCGGACGGCTCCGACCTGCGCCGGATCACCGACAACACCCTGTCGGCGGCCCACCCCGCTTATTCATCCGACGGCGCCACGGTCTACTTCCTCGGCCGAGGACCTCGGCTCGACCGGCCGCGACTTCGTCGGCCGTAACTGCGGCCTGTTCGCCGTTCCCGCGGACGGTTCCGGGGAAGTCACGGCGACTCACCGACGCCGAGGAGTAACCGACGACGGCACCGGCCGCACGATCGTCACCTCGGAGGGCGTGCTCTTCGGCAACGAGCGGCGCGGCTCGGTCGAGTTGTTGCAGGTGCCGTTCGGCGGTGGCCCGATCACGTCCCTGCTCGACGGACCGCGCATGGTCACTGCCTTCGACGCCGCCGCCGGCACGGTCGTCGCGACGGTCGCCGACGCCGGCAGCGCCGGTGAACTGGTTGCGCTGCGGGACGGCAAGGAGCGGGTGCTCACCGACTTCGGCGCGGCGATGACCGCGGGCGCGGACCTGCTCACGCCGCAGGAGCTGACCGCGACCGCGCCGGACGGATACCCGGTGCACGGCTGGCTGGTCCGCCCCGCCGGCGACGGTCCGCATCCGGTGCTGCTGCTGATCCACGGCGGCCCCTTCAGCCAATACGGCTGGACCCTCTTCGACGAGGCGCAGGTCTACGCCGGCGCCGGATACGCCGTGGTGATGGGCAATCCGCGGGGCTCCTCCGGCTACGGCGAGGCGCACGGCCGGGCGATCCGCGGCGACGTCGGCGAACGCTCCGCCACCGATCTGTTCGCGCTGCTCGACCGGGCCCTGCAGCAACCCGGCCTCGACGCCGACCGGGTCGGTGTGCACGGTGGGTCGCACGGCGGCTTCATGACGAGCTGGCTGGTCGGGCACACCGACCGGTTCCGGGCCGCCATCAGCGAGCGCGCGGTCAACGCGATCGACAGCTTCACCGGCTCCAGCGACATCGGCTGGTTCTTCGGCGACGAGATGTACGGCGCGGATCCCGAGCAGCAGCGCAAGCAGAGCCCGCTCACCTACGCCGAGCAGATCAACACGCCGCTGCTGATCGTTCACTCCGAGCAGGACTGGCGCTGCCCGGTCGAGCAGGCCCAGCGGCTGTTCGTCGCGCTCAAGCTGCGCGGCGTCGAGACCGAGCTGCTGCTCTTCCCCGGCGAGGGACACGAGCTGTCCCGCGCGGGCCTGCCGAGCCACCGGCTCGCGCGGTTCGATGCGATCCTCGACTGGTGGTCGCGCCACCTGCAGTGACGCACGACCAAGGGCTGCACGGATCGGAGGCCGTACCGTGTCTTCAGACCCGACAGAGCGCGGCTGGTCACAGGCGTTGGAGCCACTACCGGAAGCACTCGACTGGCTCGACGAGCACAAGCTGGTCGCCACCCTGCTGCTCTTCGGGTTCGCCAGCCTGAAGGTCGTCGTCGTCTCCAAGGGCGACATACCGACGGCGCTCGCGATCCTGCAGACCGCCGGTCCCGTCTCGATCATCGTCGGGAGCCTGCTGTCCGGGCTACCGCTGTTGGCTCTCGCGATCCTGGTCGCCGTCGTCTACCGGTCGGTCCGGGAAGAATCACGACGCGGGTACCTGCTCGCCCTGGCACCGCTCGTCGCGTGCGTCTTCCTCGCGCCGTGAATCCTGGTCGTCATCGGCCTGGCGGTGAGCCTGCTCGCGGGATTCGTGGCGCAGCGTCGGCGGAGGGTGCCGGACCGGCAGCGGGACACCGTGACGGCGGCGATGCGGCGGTCACGAGGAACACTCGCGCTCACTGCGAGCGGACTGCTGCTCGTGCTCGTGATCGCCATCCTTCCGGTCGCGGCGGTGTGGACCGTTCTCTACAACGTCCGGCTGCCGCACGAAGTCATCACGTTGAAATCAGGGCGTTACGACGTGGGCTACGTCCTCAGCACCGACGACGACTGGGTCTCGATCCTGCGGAGCGGTCAGCGGTCACTGGTGCGTTACGACCAGCGCGACGTCGCCAGGCGCGAGCTCTGCCAGCTGAATACCCGCGGCCTGCTCAACAGCGGCAATGCGACCCTGTGGAATGTGTGGACCAGGACTACCGGCCCGGTCCGTGGCCCCGTCGCTCAGCGCAGCTGCCCGCGGCCGCCCACGTCGATTCCCTGATGCCCGTCGCCCTCTGACCTGCGTCGGAGGATCGTCTCCGCCTGCACGAGGTCGGCCGGCAGCGTCACCTTGATGTTGTCGACCTCACCGGGCACCCAGCGGACCGATGCGTCCGAGTAGCGCTGGACGCAGGCCGACGTGTCGGTGCCGGTGAAGCCGTCCGCGGCGGCGGCGTCGTACGCCGCGAGCAGTGGCCGGGCGGCGAACGCCTGCGGGGTCTGCACCCGGACGTGATCGGTGCCCAGCCGGCGCAGCACGGTGGCGTCGTCGGCCACTTCGACCAGGTCGCCGGCCGGGATCCCGGGTACGGCGCCGCCCTGCCGCGCAGCCGTGTCGACCACGGCACGGACCAGGGTCGGCGACGGCAGCGGGCGGGCACCGTCGTGGATGACGACGACGTCGACCGCACCGTCGGCGACGGCCGGGGAGAGCAGCCGGAGCGCGTGGTACTCCGACTCGTGCCTGGTGTCGCCGCCGTCGACCAGGTCGACCGCGACGGGTGCCGGCTCCGCGGCGAGCAGCGCTTGGGCCGTGGCGCGGTCCTCGTCGCGGATCACCAGCACCAGGCGGACCAGCCCGGGCAGGGCCGCCATCGCGCGCAACGACCAGGTGATCAGGTGCTCGCCGGCGAGCGGGAGATAGACCTTGTTGGCCCCGCCGCCGAACCGCGTCCCGGATCCGCCGGCCAGCACGACCGCCGCGACGCGCGGTCGGTCGTCGTCCTGCTCCTGCGGCGTCGTCATCGTCCGGCGCCGGCGTGGCGGGACTCCCGGGCGAGCAGGTCGCCGGCCGCGTCGAGATCCGGCACGATCCACCGCGCACCGGGATACACGTCGGGCGGTCGCCGGGCATGGTCGACGACCACGACGTCCGAGCCCGCCGCGACTCCGGCGGCACAACCGCGTGGGCTGTCCTCCACGACGAGACAGTCGGTGGGTGCGCGGCCGAGCCGGTCGGCGACACGGAGGTAGGTCTCCGGGTCGGGTTTGCCCTTGGTGACGTCGTCGCCACACACGACGGCGACGAACGTCTCGCGCCAGCCGAAGCGGTCGAGGACGTCGTCGAGGTAGGGCCGGGTCGCCGACGTCGCCACGGCGAGCACCGTGCCCTGCGCGCGAAGCCGGTCCAGGCATGTCACCGCACCGGGCATCGGCGACAGCGCGCCCAACAGCGACCAGAATCTGCGCTCGCGCCCGGCCAGCAGCTCGTCGGCCGGGACGTCGTAGCGTTCGGCGAGCTGCGCGGTGAGCTCGTCCACCCGCTGCCCGATGAACTCGTCGAAGACGCCCGCGGGTGGGTCGATGCCGAAGTCGAGGAGCGTCTCGCGGGCCGCCTGTTCGTGCAGCGGCTCGGAGTCGACCAGGGTGCCGTCGAGGTCGAAGACGACGGCACGGGTGGTGGCCTGCGCGCGGGACATGCCCCCCAGTCTGGCCGGTCGGTCATCGGTGTCAGACTCAGGTCCCATGAGCTATCAGGCAGATCCTTCGCGGTACGAGTCCATGATCTACCGCCGGAGCGGGCGCAGCGGCGTGCAGCTGCCCGCGGTGTCGCTCGGCCTCTGGCACAACTTCGGGCACAACCGTCCGATCGACACCCAACGCGCGATCCTGCGCCGGGCGTTCGACCTCGGGGTGACGCACATCGACCTGGCCAACAACTACGGGCCGCCGTACGGCTCGGCGGAGATCAACTTCGGCCGGATCTTCGCCGAGGACTTCAGGCCGTACCGCGACGAGATGGTGCTCTCGACCAAGGCCGGTTACGACATGTGGCCGGGTCCGTACGGCGAGTGGGGTTCCCGCAAGTATCTGCTGGCCAGCCTCGACCAGAGCCTGGCGCGGATGGGCGTCGACTATGTCGACATCTTCTACTCGCACCGCTTCGACCCGGAGACTCCGCTCGAGGAGACGATGGGCGCGTTGCACAGTGCGGTGCAGCAGGGAAAGGCGCTGTACGTCGGCATCTCGTCCTACAACGCCGACCGCACCGCCGAGGCGGCGAGGATCCTGCGCAGCATGGGTACGCCGCTGCTGATCCACCAGCCGTCGTACTCGATGCTCAACCGGTGGATCGAGGAGAGCCTGCTCGACACCATCGGACACGAGGGGATCGGGTGCATCGCCTTCTCGCCGCTCGCGCAGGGCATGCTCACCGACCGGTATCTGGACGGCATTCCGGCGGACTCCCGGGCGGCGCAGGGCACCTCGCTGTCGCCCGATCTGCTGACCCCGGCCGCACTCGCGCACGTGCGCGCGCTCAACGAGATGGCGAACAGCCGCGGCCAGTCCCTCGCTCAGATGGCCCTGGCGTGGTCGCTTCGGGACAGCCGGGTCACCAGTGCGTTGATCGGTGCCAGCAGCGTCGCGCAGCTCGAACAGAACGTCGCCGCGCTCGACCACCTCGACTTCACCCCTGAGGAACTCGAGGCGATCGACCAGCACGCCGTCGACGCCGGCATCGACCTCTGGTCGCGTTCACGCTCGGCCTGATCCACCGACGCCGGTGATCATTGCCGGGCGGGGTCCCCGATGAGATACTCGGCCGGCCTTCGGGAGTGAGGGCGAAGCGTCTGGGGGACGCCATGAGCCGTGCGGAGCCCAAGCACTACCTCCGGCCCTGCCTGCTCCTGCTCTTGCGTGAACATGCCGATCACGGCTACGACCTCGTCGACCGGTTGGCTCCGCTCGGCCTCGGTGACGAGGATTCCGGCAGCGTCTACCGGGCCCTGCGCTCGCTCGAGCACGACGGGCTGGTGCGGTCGCGGTGGGACCGTTCGGCGGCCGGTCCGGTGCGACGCACCTACGACCTGACCGCCGACGGTCTCGCCGACCTCGTCACCTGGGTCCAGGCGCTCGAGCAGACCCGTGGCGAACTCGACTACTTCCTCTACCGCTATGCGGTGCTGGTGGCCACCCGGCAGCGGACACCGTTGCCCCGCCCACCCTCGCGCCGCGCGGCGGATGAGGCGCCGCGCGACGCCGGGCAGGTCTCGCCGCCCGAGGCGTGACCGTCGTCTGCGGTCAGGCCGCCGCGACGGCTCCGGCGGCTACCGGCACCCGCGGCGCCGCAGGCACCGCCGGCTCCAGCGCGACCTCGAGCAGGTCCGCGACGTCGCCGACCAGGCGGATGTCGAGCTGCTCGCGGACCGCCTCGGGCACGTCGTCCAGGTCCGGCTCGTTGCGGGCCGGCAGGAAGACGGTGGTCAGGCCGGCGCGGTGCGCGGCCAGGAGCTTCTGCTTCACTCCACCGATCGGCAGCACCCGGCCGCCGAGCGTGACCTCGCCGGTCATGCCGACCTCACCGCGCACCGGTCGACCGCTGGCCAACGACGCGAGCGCCGTCACCATCGTCACGCCCGCCGACGGCCCGTCCTTGGGGACCGCGCCGGCCGGAACGTGCAGGTGCACGGTCCGCCGCAACGCGTCGGCGTCGACGCCGAGCGCCTTGCCGTGGGCCAACAGGTAGGACAGCGCGATCTGCGCGGACTCCTTCATCACGTCACCGAGCTGGCCGGTGAGCCGCAGGTGCGGATCGCCTTCCATCGCGGTCGCCTCGATGAAGAGCACGTCGCCGCCGGCACCGGTCACCGCCAACCCGGTCGCCACACCCGGCACCGCCGTACGCTCGGCGCTCTCCGGGGTGAACCGCGGCCGGCCGAGGTAGTCGACCAGCTGTGCCGCTCCGACGTGGACCGGGGCCGTGGTCGAGTCGGCGATCAGCTTCGTGGTGACCTTGCGCAGCACCTGCGCGATCGCCCGTTCCAGCTGCCGCACGCCGGCCTCACGGGTGTACTCGCCGGCGATGAGGTGCAGGGCCTCGTCGTCGATCTCCACCTCGTCCGGGTCGAGCCCGGCCCGGGACAGCTGCCGGGGAAGCAGGTGGTCGCGCGCGATGGCGACCTTCTCCTCCTCGGTGTAGCCGTCGAGCCGGACGACCTCCATCCGGTCCAGCAGTGCGTCGGGGATCGTCTCCGCGACGTTGCCGGTGGCCAGGAAGAGGACGTCGGACAGGTCGAGGTCCAGGTCGAGGTAGTGGTCGCGGAACGTGTGGTTCTGCGCCGGGTCGAGCACCTCGAGCAGCGCGCTCGCCGGGTCGCCGCGGAAGTCCGCGCCGAGCTTGTCCACCTCGTCCAGCAGCACCACCGGGTTCATCGACCCGGATTCCTTGATCGCCCGCACGATCCGGCCGGGCAGCGCGCCGACGTAGGTACGCCGGTGCCCGCGGATCTCCGCCTCGTCCCGCACGCCGCCGAGAGCGACGCGCACGAAGTTGCGGCCGAGCGCGCGCGCGACCGATTCGCCCAGCGAGGTCTTGCCGACCCCGGGTGGGCCCACGAGCGCGAGCACCGCACCGCTGCCGCGCCCGCCGACGACCTGCAGGCCGCGCTGGGCCCGCCGGGTGCGCACGGCGAGGTATTCGGTGATGCGGTCCTTGACGTCCTCCAGTCCGGAGTGGTCCGCGTCGAGCACGGCCCGGGCCGCACGGACGTCGGCGTTGTCGGTGGTGCGGGTGTTCCACGGCAGTTCGAGCACCGTGTCGAGCCACGTCCTGATCCAACCGGTCTCGGGGCTCTGGTCGCTGGAGCGTTCCAGTTTGCCGACCTCGCTCAGCGCGGCCTCGCGGACCTTCTCGGGCAGGTCGGCCTTCTCGACCCTGGTGCGGTAGTCGTCGGCACCGTCGGGCTCACCTTCGCCGAGTTCCTTGCGGATCGCGGCGAGCTGCTGGCGCAGCAGGAACTCGCGCTGGGACTTCTCCATGCCGTCCCGCACGTCGTCACGGATGCGCTCGGCCACATCGAGCTCGGCCAGGTGGTCGCGGCCCCATTCGGTGAGCCGCTCCAGCCGGGCGTCGACGTCGGCGGTCTCCAGCAGCCACAACTTCTGGTCACTGTCCAGGTAGGACGCGTAGCCCGCCGAGTCGGCGAGCTGACCCGGGTCGCTGATCTGCTGCACGCTGTCCACGACCTGCCAGGCGCCGCGCTGTTGGAGGATGGAGATCAGCAGCGACTTGTACGCCGCGGCGAGCTCCTTCGTCCGGCCGGTCGGCTCGGTCTCGTCTACCGCGGTGGCCTGCACCCACAGAGCCGCGCCGGCACCGGTCACGCCGGATCCGATGCGGGCCCGACCGAGCGCACGGATCACCGCCGCCGGCTCTCCGCTGGGCAGTCGGCCGACCTGCTCGATCGCGGCGAGCACGCCGACCGGCGCGTGGGCGCCGTGGATCCGCGGCACGACGAGCAGCCGGGAGTCGGCCGCGGTACGGGCCGCGTCCACGGCCGCTCGGGTTTCGGCGTCCAGCTCGACCGGCAGCACCATCCCCGGCAGAACGACGGCGTCGGTGAGCGGGAGGACAGGAAGTTCATATGTTTCGGGCATCAGGGCCCCCTCACGATCATGCGTATTCATGTTGTGTGGTGTCTAAGGCGCGGCCCCGTACCACGATTCCCGGCCGAGCCGTGGTTTCGCTTTGGGCATACCGGCGATATGTCCGTCCGCCGGACGGCACCGTGCGGTACCGGTCTGATGACGCTCCGTAGCGGTATCGGCGAAATGCTTGTACGCAGCGTGTCGGCGGACGAGGGTGGGCTCGCGTACCCGGTCGACAGCCTGGGCGTCGACCCGGGCGGGATCGGAAGTGGGGGGCCGCCATGCGGCGTACTGCGGGTTCGCGACGGGTCCGATGGCCGGCGGTGGCGGTGCTCGTCGCGACGGCGTGGTGGGCGTCCGCGCCCGGCGCCGGGGCGGCGCCGCACGGGGACGGTTCGAGCGACCTGCGGGTGCTCGCGGTCGACCGGTCGCGGCTGCCGGATGTCACCGCGGTCGCGGTGGCACCGGACATGCTCTCCGAGTTCTCCCTGCCGGGCAGTTCCTTCTCGGCCCGTCGCGGCGAACGGGAGCTGCCGACGAAGGCGGTCCGGCTGGCCGACGGTCACCTCGAGGTCGTGCTCGTGCTCAACCGTGCCGTCAGCCCTGCCGCATTGAACGAGGAGCAGGCTGCGGCCACCGAGCTGGTGCACTCGCTGCCCTCCGGGGTGCCGGTGCATATGTACGACGACGCGACGGCGACCATCCGGCCGACCGGCCGCACTGAGGCCGAGACGGCTCTGTCCGCCATGACCCGGTTCTCGGCCTCGCCGATGGACGGCGGGCTGACCAGTGTCGCGCTGACCCGGCAGGCGACCGCGCGGCGGGAGTTCGTCGTCCTGACCGCCTGCCCGCGGCCGGATCCCGCCTCCGACGACCAGCAACTCGCCAACGCGCTGTCGGTCGCCGGTCAGCAGCTCGACGTCATCGGATCGGGCTCGCGGTGCGGGGCCGGACTCGCCGCGGTCGCCCGGGGTACCGGCGGTGGCCTCGTCACCGGGAAGTCGCCGGGCGAGATCGCCGCCGCCGTCGACCGGGTCGCCCGCGGGCTGCTGGCCGAATACCAGGTGTCCTTCCGCGTCCCCGCCGGTGTGCGGTCGGTGACCCTCGCGGTGAACGCCGAGAATGTGCGTGCGGAGGAGACGATCCGGATCGCCGGGTCGCCCGCACCGCCGCCGCGTGACCGCAGCGACACGGCGACGATCGCCATCGGGGCCGGCGTCTCCGTGGGGCTGCTCGGACTGACCGTGCTCCTCGTGGCGATCGACCGTCGCCGGACCGCTGCCGGCTAGCCCGGGACGGGTACGGCGAGCGCGATCACGTTGTCCAGGTAGGACCGGCGGGCCCGGTCGAATCCGCCGCCACAGGTGACCAGCGCCAGCCGGGCCGGGCCGGTGGTGCGGAACAGGTCCTGGCCGCGCAGGGCCGGTTTCGGCACGCGGCGGTTGGCGACGATCCGGTAGGTCCGCCGCGACCCGTCGGCGCTGACGACGGTGAACCGGTGACCGGGCGACAGCTGGGCGAGGTGGAAGAAGAGCCCATAGGCGCCGTTGTAGTCGACGTGTGCGGCGAGGACGGTTGTTCCGTGCGGGTCACCCGGGCGGGCGCCGTACGACCACCACGCGACCGTGTGGACAGTCGGCGGCACCTGCATCTCGCCGGTGGCCCGGTCGGTGCCGACCGCCAGGACCGGCGCGTCGACGTCGAGCGACGGAACGACCAGCTCGGCCGGGATGCGCCCCGCCCGGGCCTGCAGTTCGCTGAGTCGGGCCGGGTGACTCCCCAGGCCTCCGGACTTCAGCCGGGTGGCCGTCGGTGACGGTGGTCTCGGCCGGTGTCGGACGGCGGTCGGAGCCTTGGTCGGTGACGAGGCGTGAGCCGCCGGCGCCCCGTGTCCGGCCGCCTCGTGGACCAGGACCAGCCCGCCACCGACGACGAGCGCGACGGCGGCGACGGCTAACGCCGCCCGGCGGCGCCATCGTCGCGCTGCGGTCCGGCGTACGGGCACCGGGTCAGGAGGTGTCACCGGGCGTGCGGTCCCGGTGCGGGCGGCCACCTGCGCGGCGGGAGAGGGTGAGCGCGCCGCCCACGCCGACGAGTACCGCCGCGGACAGTCCGATCGTCCCGGCGACGCCGATCGATCCGCCCGACGTCGCGGCCGCCCGGGCCGGCTGCGCCTCGGCGGCGAGTCCGCTGTTCCCGGTGTCGACCAGCACCGGGTGGCGTTGCACGCCGGACTTGGTCAGGTGGATGGTCTGGGCGAGCCAGTCGAGGCTGTTGTCTCCCGTGGAGCCGATGAGATACAGCGCCGTCACCGTCCCGGCCTGCACCGGCACCTTGGCCGGCGGCATCAACGTCGACCCGGTCGACGCGGACTTCACGGCGACGGTGTGCGTTCCCGCGCTCACCGTGGTGTTGACCTGACCCGGCGAGACCACCGGGTCCAATGCCCCGTTCCCGACGGTGACCCGCAGCTTCGGCGCGTCGGCCACGTCCCGGACGACGATGGCCGAACCCTTTCCGTCCGGCAACAGGTTGGCGAGATCGTCGTCGCGGTAGGCCGTCATGACGGGGCCGCCGTGCTCGTTCAAGCCCACCGCCACGGTGAGGTGCGCTCCGGCGGGGACCGTCAGCGTTCCGGCGACGATCGGCGCTCCGGTGGTGTCCCCGTGCCGGCGTACCTGCACCGTGTGCCGGCCGGGCGGAAGGGCGAGCGGGTCGGTGATCCGCTCGGGCGAGAACGAGGTGAGCACCGGCTTGCCGTCCACCGAGACGTCCGCCAGGAGACCGCGGACCCCGTGGACGACGGTGACCTGCGCGTCGGTGGATGTGTGCGCCGCGGGCTGCTGAGGCGCGGCCGCGGCCGGCGTGGCGAACACCCCGCCCGCGAGGACGACGGCGCTGCCGGTGATCAGGACCCCCATGCCCGGCCGCAGCCGAGCCCACAGGTGTTGCATCGTGAGACCCCCCATGTTGGGTGCCCGCCCGAAACACCACTCGAAAGATGCCCGGACGGTAGCCCTGCGGTGGGCGACTTGACTACGAGGCGTACAGAAATCGCGCTGCTCAGTCACCCGGTGTGACGACTTGGCCGCACTCATTCCGCGTGAACGTCACGTTCACGCGCTCTAGCCGCATGAACGTCACGTTCATGCCGAACCGGGTGGCGCGGGCCCGGCCCCCATTCCGCATGAACGTCACGTTCACGCGGAATGGGGGGCGAGGAACCGGCTGACGGCGGCCGCATCTTTCGCGAGGGCGGCGGCGTCGTCGGGATCGAGGTCGTCGAACGGCGTCACCTCGACCCGACCGTCGACCAGCCGCCACCTCGCGGCCGCCCGCCCACCCACCAGCGCGAACGGCCGGAACACCCCGTTGCTGGTCACCAGGTCGCGGTGGGCTCCCACGATCGACTCCCGCGACTTCCAGCCGAGCAGCACCGGATCGAAGGCACCGAGCAGTCGCGGCGGAGGTGTCGACGCAGTACGGCGCCGGCCGGGTAGGTCGACCAGCCCGTCCTCGCGGCGGAGCAGGCCGTCGACGGATTCGAGCGCCGTACGCGCGTCGCCGAGGCGGAGCCCGGCCCAGCGCGCCAGATCATCGGCGGTCGCGGGACCGTGCCCGGCCAGATATCTGCGGCCCAGACGGGCCAGCGCGGCGTCCCGGTCGACGGCGGGTGGCTCGCCCACCCAGTCCTTGGCCGACACGAACGCGTGGTCGGCGCCGACCATCGGCCCGCGCACGACCAGGCCGCGCAGCGTGGCGAGGAACAGCAGGTGGGGAAGTGCCTGCCCCTCGGTTCGCACCCCTTCCGCACTGATGCGCTCGCGCAACTGCTGTCGCGTCAGCGCCGAGCCTCCGGCCACGGACCGGGCGATCACGTCGACGCCGCGTTCGGCCGCCTTCGCGCTCACGCCCTCCTGCCGGAGCCGTCGGGAACTGCTGGTCAGCAGTTGCGGTGTGGTGAGCTCATGCAGCCACCAGAAGTCCTCGCGGCGGACGAGGTGCAGCGTCCCGCGGTTGAGCCAGCTGACCACCAGCGACCGCCGTGCATTCAACGCCTCGTCGACATCGACGGCCCGAAGCCCGGTGGACCGCGCCCGGATCGCCAGGCGCATCCCGCGCGGATCCTGTGCCTGCACGGCCAGCAGCCGGTCGGTGACCTCCTCGGGCGTGCGGGCACGTCGCCCCGAGAGCAATTGTGCGGCGAATCGCTGCTGCATCATCGCCGTCCCCGGTGGCTGGGTCACGCGCCCGATGTTAGGGCGGCTCGCGAGAATCAGTTGCCGGGCCCGGGCGTCGGGGTGTCTGGTTGGGGAATGACCGGGACCGCGGAGCAGATCTGGAGTTTCGACGGTTTCCCGACCTCCTACGAGGTGCTGCTGGCGGCGAGCCAGAATCCGCTGCCGTCGTCGGTGCTGTGCGAGATGGCCGACTCGCTGCCCCTGAATCCGGCGAGCATCGTCGTCGACGTCGCGTGTGGCGACGCAAGCCAATCGGCACCCGTCGCCGAGCGCTTCGGTTGCCGCCTGGTCGGCGTCGACCTGTCGGCTCACGGGCCGCTGCATCGACGGGAATCCGACGCCGCCACCGAGGTGACGTTCGTGCGCGGCAGGATGCAGGCGATTCCACTCGGGGACGGAATCGCCGATCTGACCTGGTGCCGGGACGCACTCTCCTGCGCTCCGGCGTCGGAGACCGTCCCGGAGCTCGCCCGGATCACCCGACCCGGCGGCTCGATGCTGGTCCATACGACGTGCGCGACCCCGCGGTTGGAGCCCTGCGAACGTCGTCGGCTCTTCGACGTACTCGGGCTGTCCGCCGACAGCATGGACGAGGGGACGGTTGCGCGGCTCTATGCAGACAGCGGTCTGGCGGTCACGAGGCACGTGCGACTCGGGAACCAGTCCCTGCAGCACCGGCTCGAAGCCGACCCGGCGTCCTCCGGCGTGCTGGGGGTCGCCCGACTGGTCGAGTGCCCGGAGCGATTCATCGCCGAGTGGGGGATCGACTGGTACGAAAGGATTCTGGCGCTCGAGTCCTGGTCGCTCTACCTCGCGCTGGGAAAACTCGAGGACCACATCTGGCAGCTACGTCGTCCCGGGTGACCTCGGAGCGACCACCAGCCCAACGCGAGCTGTGCCCTCGACAGCTCACACCGCGGGTCTGGCAGCCCCGTGGCGCCAGACCCGCGGTGGTGGTGAGTAGCGGTCGGTCAGGGAGTCCCGACCGGCCCGGTGGTCATCGCGCCGTGGCAGGGACTGATTCCTGCGCTGACGTGCGCCAGGTCGGGATTGGTCGCGCCGGGCGCGGTGATCAGGAGGTTGTGGCTGGTCGTCGGCGTGCAGTTGAGGACGCCGGGGTTGGGATAGTGCAGGTAGAAGTGGGTCGAACCGCCGGCTGTCAGGACCACCGTCGGTGCCGTGGAGACGTCGTGCGAGACCGTCGTCGCCAGCGGGCTTCCGACGTCGTTGAAGAGCAGCGCGCCCACGTAGCCGTGCAGGTTGCAGGTGGCGCTTCCGGTGTTCGTCAGCCGGAAGTTGACGTAGACGTTGCCCGCTGCACCTTCGGTGCTCTGGTACGTCGCCTTGAGGTTCTGGCTGTAGCACCGCGGCGTCGCCGTGGTCGACGCCGATGCCGGCTCGCTGGCCGACGCCGCGACGATCCCTGCGACGACGGCTCCGACCAGGACAGCGATTGCCCCGGCCCGGCCGAGGGTTGACCAGGTAACGCGTTTCATCGGTGACTCCTTGGGCCCAGGTGCCGCACCCCGGTCGGGGCGCTCATTGACTCAGAGCCGGTAGACGCGTGGAAGATACGTCCCGGCGTGGGTCGAACCGGGTGGGACACTGCCCGGGTGCCTGCGACCACGACGACGGTGCCGGACCCCGCGCTGATCGTGCTCGTCGGACCGTCGGGGGCGGGGAAGTCCGCGTGGGCGGCGTCGCGTTACCGTGCGCAGGAAGTCGTGTCTTCCGATGCGCTGCGAGCCGTCGTCGGCAGCGGCGAGCACGACCTCGACGCGTCGGTCGACGCCTTCGCCCTCCTCGACCGGATCGTCGACGCTCGCTGCCGGCGTCGCCTCACCACCGTGGTCGACACCCTCGGTCTCGACCGGGACCGGCGTCGCGGCTACCTGTCCACGGCGAGGAACGCCGGGTTGCCGGCGGTCGTCGTCCTCGTCGACACCGATCCGGCGGAGTGCCGGCGGCGTAACCGGTCCAGGTCACGGCCGGTCCCGAGTGCGACCCTCGAGGGTCAGCTACGCCGGATGACCGCGGTGGTCGAGGAGGTGGCCGACGAGGGCTGGGACGTCGTACTGCGTGACGTCGACAGCGTGGCGATCGAACCCGCGCACACGCCCGGGGCCGCCTCCGCCGGGGCCGAGCAGCGGCGCAGCCCGACCCGGCTGGGGTTCGTGCTGCAGATCTCGCGGTTCCCGTGGGGAGACGACCCGGCCCGTTGGCTGACCGAGATCGTCGGAGCGGCAGCCGAATCCGGCTTCGAGGGCATCGCGTTGATGGATCACCTGATCCAGGTCCCGCAGGTGGGCCGCGCGTGGGAACCGATCCCCGAACCGTGGGTCACCCTCGGTCTGCTCGCGGGGCTGCCGACCGGACTCCGGCTCGGCACCCTGGTCACGCCGGTGACCTTTCGCGCGCCGGGGATCCTCGCCAAGACCGTCGCGACGCTCGACGCGCTGAGCGGCGGCCGGGCCTTCTGCGGTATCGGGGCGGGCTGGTGGGCCCGGGAGCACGAGGGGTTCGGGCTGCCCTTCCCGCCGGCCCGCGAGCGGCTCGACCAGCTGGAGTCGGCGGTGGAGACGCTTCGGGCTTTGTGGCGGTCGGGCACCAAGGCCCACGCCGGCACGCACGTCTCGCTACCGGAGACGACCTGCTATCCGCGGCCGGTCTCCGACGTCCCCATCATCATCGGCGGCGGCGGGGAACGCCGTACGCTCAGGATCGCGGCGCAGTACGGCGACGGATGCAACCTGACCTCCGACCTCGAGTCGCTACACCGCAAGATCGCCGTCCTGCACGAGCACTGCGCGCAGCTCGGGCGGGACCCGGCCGAGGTGGCGATCACGGTCCTCGACATCCCGGTCGTCGGCGCCGACCGGGACGAGATCGCGACGCTCGTCGAACGGCTACGTGGCCGGTCGAGTGCCGAGGCGTTCGCCCGCACCCACCATGCGGGGACGCCTGCCGACCAGGTGGGTCGCTACCGTGTGCTGGCCGATCGCGGCGTCGCGACGGTGTTCGTGTCGCTGCCCGATCTCGCGGGACCGGATGACGTACGGCGGTTCGCACCGGTGGTCGGCGCGTTCGGCTGAGGCTGCCGCGACTCGCGGGCGCGGTTGCCGGCGGCGGTGAGCTCGCCGGTGTAGGCGTCGCTGACCTCCTGCAGGAAGTCGAGTGCGTCGAGCGCCTCGTCCTCGTCGATCCTCGACAGCGCGAAGCCCATGTGGATCAGGATCCACTCACCGGGCTGCAGCCCGCTGTCGCGGATCAGGCCGACGTTGATCGCGCGGCGTACGCCGGCCACGTCGACCTGGGCGATATCGCTGTCGTCGGAGATCTCCACGACGACTCCGGGGATGCCGAGGCACATGAGATCAGCCGCCTTCCGCGCCGGCGAGTTCGCCGCCGGCGAGTGAGATCGATTCGAGCAACATCTCGTCGCCGGCGTCGACCTGGACGTCGGTCGAGCCGCAGGCCGGGCAGGCGGCGATCGGCGCGTCGGACTCCGACTCCTCGCCGCAGTCGCGGCACTGCGCGCGGACCGGCACGGTGACCAGGTCCACCCGCGCCTCCTCCGCCACCGATCCGGCCGCGACGAGCGAGAAGGCCATCTGCAACGCGGGCTCGGAAACCCGGTGCAACACGCCCATGCGGACCCTCACCCGGGTCACCTTACGGCCCGCCGCCCGTCGCTCGACCGCATCGAGGATTCCCTCGCACAAGCCGACCTCGTGCATGTCGTCGACCTCCTACTGACGGCCACTTACATCTGTCGCATCCGCAGGTAACGCTTGACGTCCGGCACGCTCGTGACCACCACGGCGCCCACTCCCAGCACCGCGACGACCTTGACCACTCTCATCAGACCCTTCATGGTCCTTCCTCTCCTCGACGAGCTCTTCGACGAGCCGGCGGACGGCGCGTTCGGCATCCGGGATCGCCGCTGCGACCGGCGGGCTGAGCCCCATCCCCTCCTCGACCATCTGTGGTTCGCAGCCGACGATGACCACCCTGCCGACGGCCTCGGTCACCGCCGCGTCGGACAACGTCGCGACCAGGGACAGTACGGCTGCCGGCTCCATGCCATGACCGTCGACGGGCGGCCCCTCGGGCGGTCGGGAGAGCGCGGTCAGGTCCGGCTCGATCACCGATACCGTGCCCGCCGGCTCGCCCCGGGGTACGGCGTCGACGAGCACCAGCACGTCGTAGCCGTCGAGCAGTTGGTAAGCGAGATGGACGCCGCGGATGCCGATGTCGACGACCTCGACGCCGTCGGGCATCGGGGTGCCCAGCAGCCGGTTGGCCACCTCGACGCCGAAACCGTCGTCGCCGAGGAAGATGTTGCCGATGCCGGCGACCAGGATCCGACCGGTCATGGCCGCACCTCGATCGGCTCAACCTCGTCGGGACGGAAGTAGCGGAACCGGCCCTGCGCCTGTTGCAGCTCCGCGGCCGGGTCACCGTCGATCGTGACCGCGAGGTGGTCGCCCTCGTCGACGTCGCGGAGGACCGCCTGCACCGTCGCGAGCCGTCCGTCGAGGAAGAGGTCCTGCGCGTCAGAACGGCGTACGCCCGGACGCAGGTAGACCTGGCTACCCTTGCCGACCAGGACGCCACGCACCTCGATCAGGTCGCTCTCCGGGGACACCGACGAGTCGGCTTCCGGATTCCACCAGGGCGCCGGATCCGGTGTCGGCGCATCCGGGAGGCCGAGGGTGGGGAAGTCCGCGCCGGGTGACGTGGTCTCCCGCAGATAGCGGATGGCGCCGTGCAGGCGGTCGAGCATCTCCGGCGGCAGGTCGTCGACGCGGTCGATCACCGCCTCGGCGCGGGGATCGGTGCCCCGTGCCTCGCGTTTCTCCTCGTCGGTGAGGGCGAGCGTACGCAGGTTGAGGATCTCCTCGATCTCGGTCGAGTCGTAGAGTTCGCCGGTGCTCTCCGGCGCGATCTGCGGGTAGTCGTAGAGGATGATCGGCGAGGCCAGCATGACGTCGTGCCGGCCGTTGCCGACCAGCACCGGCCACGCGTTGCGGTTGGCGCACGCCGTCGTCGCCGGGCGGGCCCACTCGGGCGGGTCGAGCAGCGAGAGAAACGTCCCGTCGGAGACGGTGAGAATCGCGTGGGTTCCGACCATCGACCGGCGCATCGCCTGCGGGCGGTCCGGCGGGTCCGCGTCCGCCGCGTCGGCCGGCCACGGCGTCACGTTTTCGATCACGGTGTGCAGCCGGATCGCGCCGTAGGGCCCCGGGGTGCGTTCGGCGGAGAGCCGCAGCCGGCCGGTCAGCGGGAGTCGATTCCGGACCAGCCGGCCGACGACCACGCCTGCGTCGTGCACCTCTTCGACGTCCCGCCCGCCGTCCACCTGGAAGTCGACGACCTGTTCGCCGGACAGCAGCCGGCTCGAGGTGGACGTTGGCGCCGGTCTGCTCGGGAACGCCCTCCTCCCATGGCACGATCCGCCGGTCGGCGAGGTCCAGCGCCTCGGTCGGCAGGAAGCGCCCGGAGCCGGTGTCCTCGGCGCGCTCGACGGTGCGCGCCTGGATCTGCAGGAAGCGCACCTGCACCGACACCGTGCACCGGTCGCTGCGTGGCTCCACCAGGCATTCGGTCGCCATGTCCCACTGCTCGTTGAGGCCGTCGGCGACGGCGTGCGGGACCAGGACACCGAACTGCCAGCGCAGCCGGTTCTTCTGCCCCGACGCGCGGTAGGGGTAGAGCACATAGCCCTCGTAGAGGACCGCGTCGGCGACCCGCCGCGCCTGCTCGAGCGCCGTCGCGCGGTCGATCGCCGGGCTGGCGGCCGAGGTCATCGGGCGACCTCCTCGGTACGGCGCAGCAGCAACTCCAGCGTCTCGTCCCACGTCGTGAGCCCGTGTCGCGATTTGAAGTCCTGCAGCGCATCGACGGTCTCGACCCGCATCCGCAGCCATGCCGATCCGGGAAAGCTGAGGTCCATCAGCGTCCGCCAGGTCGCGACCGGCACCCGGACGTTGATCTCCCGGTCCCACGGGATCTGGTCGACGAGCATGCCGTCGCCGCCGCGGTAGAAGACGGTGCCGCTGAAGAGCATCAGCAGCGGGATCTCCCCGCCGCGCAGGGCATGGAAGTACTTCGCCGCGGCGACGTCGAAGTCGTAGGTGCACGGCACCGCGACGTCGACCTCGGTGCTGCCGGTGAACGCCGGCAGGACGAACGGCACGGTCGCGAACTGCAGCGGCTTGAGCGTGTCGCCCCAGCGGTTCCGGTCGCCGAAGAGGTCGAGCAGCCGGGCCGCTTCGTCGTCGTCGTAGCGACGCCGTTGCGGCTCGATCCGGATCTGGCAGCGGAGTACGCCGGTGTGGATCCGGGCGCCGCTGTCCTCGCCGATCTTCAGTCCGAACAGCAGCGTGGGGGAGGCGGCGTAACGGTCGGGCGTGACGCCGGAGCATGCGAAGGACAGCGACGGCATGTCAGCCGTCCGGGGTGTAGGGCCGGCTGCGCGCCTGCAGCCGGTCGAAGAAGGCATCGATCGTCTGCCACGCCTCGGCGCCGCCGGCGAAGCCTTTCCAGCTCATGCGGACCAGGCCGACCAGCTCGTAGCAGGCGTCGATCGGGACGAGGTAGCACTCGTAGCGGCCGTCCTGTTTGCGGACGAGAAGCGCCTCGACATCGGGTTCGAGCAGGCCGGCGAGGCGGTTGGCGGACGTGACGTCCGCCCAGGTCTCCAACGACAGCAGGCTCTCGGTCGCTCCGGCCGGGCTCGGGTAGAAGGCGTTGGTCTGTCCGGCCGTCGAGTTCACGAAGAAGAACGCCATGCTGACCGGGATCTGCAGAAGATCCCACTGCTCGTCGGTGATGGCGAAGGCCGGATCGTAGAGATGGCGGTCGGGCACCGAGCGGTACCTGCCCTGGGCGGCGGTCGGGTTGGTGAACAGCAACGAGCACGCGCGGCAGGTGCACATCAGGGCCCGCTGCTCGACGTTGACGACGTGCCGGTGCTCGTCTGCGAGCGGCTCACCGCACATCTCGCACACCTCGCCGGCACGGACCGGCTCCCGCGGCTGCCGGAAGCGCCGGAGTGCGGCGATGTCGGGGGAACTCGCCCCGCGCACCGGTGTCGGAGGTGTCACCCGGCCACCACCCCGAGCACCGGCAGCGCGACCCGGCAGCCATCGGCGTCGTCGAGCAGCGGCACGGGGTCGAGGTGACCGGTCGCGCCGCCGACCGGCCGGCCGGCGAGTCGCACGTCGTAGCGGGCGCCGCAGTGCGCGCAGGTGAGGATCTGTGCGGTGACGCCGGCGTCGCCCAGGCCGGCTGCGCAGGCCGGGCAGGCGTTGCGGTAGGCGTAGTGGTTGTCGTCCAGGCGTACGACGACGATCGTCGTCCCGGCGACATCGACCTCGGCGCGACCCTCGTCGGCGAGCGCCGGCAGGTCGAGCGGCGTCCAGTCGACCGGGGCGGCCTCAGCCGCGGGACCGCCCTGGAAGCGCTGGATCTGCAGCAGCGTCGGGTCATCGGTGGCCGGTGCCGCGACGCCCTCGACGTCCACCTTGGTGATCTCCGGCGCCGCCTCGAGGATCGCCCGCTCGATCGTCGACGTCACGGTCACCGTCGAGGACGGGCAGCCGTCGCAGCTGCCCTCCAGCTTCAGGTGGGCTACGCCGTCGTCGTCGACTCCGACCAACTCGATCCCGCCGGCGTGCGAGCCGAGATAGGGCCGGACCCCGTCGAGGGCGCGGCCGATCCGGGTCAGCACGTCGACCGGATGCAGGTCGTGCACCAGCAGCAGGCTGGCCACCACCTGATCTTGTGTCAGTCGCTCGAGCAGAGCTGCGCCCTCCGGGCCGGCGTCGTCGAGCACCGACACGATCCGCTCCAGCCCGGCGCCGTAGAGCTCGAGCAGCCGCCGGACGATCTCCTCGGCCAGGTCCGCGGCGGCAGGATCCTCGGTACGGCGTACCTGCTCCAGCAGCTCACCGATCCGGGCCGCCGCCTCGGCCGGGTTCGGAGGGCTCGGCGTGGAGGCATCCGGTTGGTGGGTGCTGGTGGTCGGCATCGCCATGAGGGCTCCTACCGCCGGATCGCGCTATGCCTGCGGATAGGACGTCGGCGAATGCACCTGCTTGAGCACCTTTCCGGGACCGAGATACATGTGGACGCCGCACGGGAGACACGGGTCGAAGCTGCGTACCGCCCGCATGATGTCGATGCCCTTGAAGTTCTCCTGCGAGTTCTCCTCGAAGATCGGCGTGTTCTGGATCGCGTCCTCGTAAGGACCGGGTACGCCGGCCGGGTCGCGCACGCTGCCGTTCCACGGCGTCGGCGGGTAGGGGTGGTAGTTGGCGATCTTGCCGTCGCGGATGACCATGTGGTGCGACAGCACGCCGCGGACGGCCTCGGTGAAGCCGCAGCTCACGGCCTCGTCCGGCACCGTGAACGGCTCCCAGGTCTTGGTGTTGCCGGCCCGGATCTCGGCGAGCGCCTTCTCGACGAAGTGCAGGGCGGCGGCCGCCGAGTAGGCCTGGAAGTAGGTGCGGGCGCGGTCCCGCTCGATGGCGTTGCTCCACTGCGGGATCTTCCACTCCAGGCTCATCTCGGGCTTGGTGGCCGTCTTCGGCAGGTTGATCTGCACGCTGTGCCCGGTGCTCTCGACGTAGCCGATGTGCACGAGGTTGGCCAGCGCCGTCGACCACAACCGGGCCAGCGGGCCGCCGCCGGTGTCGAGCGGAAGGTTGTCGGTGCCGTCGAACCACCGCGGCGACATGGTCCAGCTGTACGCCCCGTCGAAGTCCCGCTTCGCGGGCGCCGGGATGGTGTGCTGGTTCCACGGGTGGCGGCGGTCGACCGGGTTGCCCAGCGGGTCGCGGGTGACGAACATCTCCTGGTCTTCCCAGTCCCGGTAGAACGAGTGCCCGAGCAGGATCCGGATGCCGAGGTTGATGTCGACGAGGTCGGTCGTGACGAGGTTGCCGTCGACGACGACGCCCGGGGTGACGTACATCTTGCGTCCCCAGGCCGTCATGTTCTCGTAGCTGAAGTCGCAGTGCGCCGGGTCGTTGAGGCTGCCCCAGCAGCCGAGCAGGATCCGGCGCTGGCCGACCTGCTCGTAGCCCGGCAGCGCCTCGTAGAAGAAGTCGAAGAGGTCGTCGTGCATCGGCACCACACGCTTCATGAACTCGACGTAGCGCATGAGCCGGGTCAGGTAGTCGGTGAAGAGCTGGATCGTCGCGGACGTGCCGACGCCGCCCGGGTAGAGCGTGGACGGGTGCACGTGGCGCCCCTCCATCAGGCAGAACATCTCGCGGGTGTAGCGGCTCACCTGCAGCGCCTCGCGGTAGAACTCGCCTTCGAGCGGGTTGAGCGAGCGCATGATGTCGGCGATCGTCTTGTAGCCGTGGTCGCCGGCGTGCGGTGCTTCGGTGTGCTCGGCCCGCTCCAGGACGCCCGGGTTGGTCTCCTCGCACCATCCGTTCGCAGAAGTCCACCCCGACGAGGTTTTCCTGGAAGATGTTGTGGTCGAACATGTACTCCGCGGCCTCGCCGAGGTTGATGATCCACTCACCGAGCGCCGGCGGTCGGACGCCGTAGGCCATGTTCTGGTTGTAGACCGAGCAGGTCGCGTGGTTGTCGCCGCAGATGCCGCAGATCCGGCTGGTGATGAAGTGCGCGTCGCGGGGGTCCTTGCCCTTCATGAAGATGCTGTAGCCGCGGAAGATCGACGACGTGCTGTGACACTCGACGACCTTCTTCTGCTTGAAGTCGATCTTCGTGTAGATGCCCAGGCTGCCGACGATGCGGGTGATGGGATCCCACGCCATCTCCACCACGTCGGTGTCGGTCCCGCCCGAGGTGCCCTCGGTCTGCTCCCGCGTCGTGGTCATCGGCTGCCCTTCCTTCGGCTTCGCTCGGCTGGTACGACGTCGTTTCGCGGTGCGGTCGGTGGTGTCGCTCACCACGGAGGCCGGTAGCCGGTGACGAGTTCACGACCCTTGTTGCGCCACTTCGGTTCCTTGTCCACCGTCTTCGTCGTGACGCTGCGCAGGTTGCGGATCAGGACGCCGTAGGCGCCGCTCGCGGCGGTCGAGACCCGCGCGCCCGGCGGCTCGTCCATGAACGGCATGAACTTGTCGGGGAAGCCCGGCATCGTGCACCCGATGCAGATGCCGCCGACGTTCGGGCATCCCCCGACGCCGTTGATCCACCCGCGCTTGGGCACGTTGCATTTCACGACCGGTCCCCAGCATCCGAGCTTGACGATGCACTTCGGGGATCCGTACTCCGTCGCGAAGTCGCCCTGTTCGTAGTAGCCCGCCCGGTCGCACCCCTCGTGCACGGTGCTGCCGAACAACCACCGCGGGCGCAATGCCTCGTCCAGCGGGATCATCGGCGCCGCACCAGCGGCCTGGTAGAGCAGATAGAGGATGGTCTCGGAGAGGTTGTCCGGATGGGTCGGGCAGCCCGGGACGCAGATGATCGGGAGCCCGGCCTTCGACTTCCAGTCCCAGCCGAGGTAGTCCGGGACCCCCATGGCCCCGGTGGGGTTGCCCGCCATCGCGTGGATACCGCCGTAAGTGGCGCAGGTGCCCGCCGCCAGTACGGCGAGCGCCTTGGGCGCCAGCCGGTCGAGCCACTCGCTCGTCGTCATCGGCTGACCGGTGACGGGGTTGTTGCCGAAACCGGACCAGTACCCCTCCGGCTTGATCGCCTCGTTGGGAATCGACCCCTCGACGACGAGCACGAACGGCTCGAGCTCGCCGCGGTCGGCCTTGAAGAACCATTCGATGAAGTCGTTGACGCCACCGACCGGGCCGTTGTCGAAGTCGATCAGCGGCCAGTGCACGGCGACCTTCGGAAGTCCCGGCAGGGCACCGAGAACGATCTCCTCGATGCTCGGCTGGGTGGCCGCGGTGAGCGCGACCGAGTCGCCGTCACAACTCAGGCCGGCGTTGATCCAGAGGATGTGGACGACCGGTTCGGTGTCTTCGCTGGACGGGGTCTGCTCGGGCGCGGCTGTCGTCATGGCGGGCCACCTCGCGACGCACGGAGCGCGGTGCCGGTCACCGGCTCATTCGCACAGGGTGGCGCGCATTCGCGTCGCCGGTAAGGGCAATGCGCACATAGGGGCAGTGCGCCTCCGGCGGTCGGCGGCCGGTCGCCCATAGCATCCTCACGGGAGGTGATCACCGTGGGCAGAGCCCGGCGCCCGGTCAGGATCGCGGTGTGCGTGGCGGCGGCGGGTCTGGTGGCGGCCGGAATCGCGGCCTGCGGCGGCGCCTCGTCGAGCGCCTCCGGTCAGCACACCCTGACGCTCTACACCTCGGTCACGCAGAACACCGTCGACGCCACCCTGGCCGTCTTCCGCGCCGATCATCCCGGCACGAAGGTGACTGTCTTCCGGGCGCCGACCGGCCAGCTCAACGCCCGGATCGCCACCGACCAGCGCACCGGAGGCGTGCGTGCGGACGTGTTGTGGGTCAGCGATCCGCTGACCATGCACGGTTACGACGCACAGGGGCTGCTCAGCCACACCCTGCCGCCGGCCGCCGCGCGGATCCCGGCCGATCTGCGTACGCCGTCCTTCGCCGGCGCCGGTCTGCTCTACATGGTGCTCGTCTACCACGCCGGTCTGAACCCCGTGCCCACCAGCTGGGCCGACCTCACCCGGCCCGCCTACCGGCACGCGGTCGCGCTGCCGGACCCGGCCTTCGCCGGATCGGCCATGGGTGCGCTCGGGTACTTCAGCCAGGCGAAGGGCTTCGGGACCGCGTTCTACCGCAAGCTCGCGGCCAATGGAGCGGTCACGGTGAACAGCCCGGACGATGTCGTGACCGGCGTCGCGCAGGGCCGGTACAAGGTCGGGATGACGCTGCTCGACGGGGCGCTCGCCGCGGTCAAGAAGGGTGCTCCGGTCAAGGTCGCCTGGCCGGCGCCCGGCGCGATCGTCATCTACAGCCCGATCGGCTCGGTGCGCAGCTCCGGCGACCCCGCCCTCGCCCGCTCCTACGTCGACGACGTCCTCAGCCCGGCCGGACAGAAGGCCATCGCCAAGAGCGGGAAACAGCCCGCCCTGCCGGGTATCACCGCACGGCCGAAGGCGGTCGGCGCGCACATCGTGGCCCCGGCGTGGCCCACGCTGTTCAGCGACAAGGCCGCCCTGCTCCGTGAATACCAGGGGATCTTCGGCGCGTGAGCACGGTGCGGCTCGGGCGCCTCGGACGCCCGGGGTGGGCCGGTTACGGCGTACTGCTCGCCGCCGTGCTCGTCGTCGGTCTCGTCGGTCTTCCGCTGGCTCGTCTCGTCGCGATCCTGGTGAGCGCGGGCACCGGACCGCTGCGCCGCGTGGTGACCGCTCCCGGCTTCGGGTCGGCGGTGGCGCACAGCCTCGAGGTCGCCGTCGCGGTGACGGTGATCGCGGTCTGCGGTGGTGCGGCGGTCGCACTGGCGACCGCCCGACCCGGTACGCCGGGGCGGCGCTGGCTGCGGGTCGCCGTGTTGGTGCCGCTGCTGGTGCCGCAGTTCGTGCTCGGCTACAGCTGGACCCAGGCCTACGGGCGGGCCGGGTTCAGCGACCAGGTCCTGGGCGTGACGCTGCCGGGACTGTTCGGGCCGGCCGGGGTCATCGTCGTCACCGCGGTGAATGTCCTGCCGCTGGCCTATCTCGTCGTCGCCGCGAGCCTGTCCGCGCGGGCCGAGCCCGACCTCGTCCGTGCGGCGCGCGCCGCCGGCGCCGACCCGGTCACCGCCTTCCGGACGGTCACGCTGCCGCTGCTGCGGGCACCCCTCGGCGCCGCCGCGGCACTGGTGTTCGTGACGGCACTGGAGTCCTTCGCCGTACCTGCGGTGCTGGGGATCCCGGCCGGATTCGCGACCATGACCACGCGCATCTACTCCGACCTCGCGCTGGCGAGTGATCCGAACTCCTTCACCGACGCGATCACCCTGTCGTTGGCGCTGGTGCTCGTCGCCGTCCTCGTGCTGGTCCCCGCCGATCGGCTCTTCGGCGTGCGCGGGCGCCCGGTCCGCGGCGGCGGTGCGGCCGGCGCGGTCACGACCCGGAAGCCGGGCCGGTCCTCGTGGCTCGTGACGGTCGCGCTGTGCGGTTACCTCGCCGTCGCTGTCCTACTTCCGCTGGTGGCACTGGTTCTGGCGTCGGTCACCCGCGCCGTCGGAGTGACGCCGGTGCCGAGCAACTGGACGCTGGCCAATTTCCGTCAGGCACTGTCCGGCCCCACCGTTCCGGCGCTGCTGCGCAGTGTGCTGCTCGCCCTCGCCGCTGCCAGCATCCTGGTCGCCGCGGGCGGGCTGGTCGCCGCGCTGGAACGGCGGCGCTTCGGCCGGAGTCTGCCGACGATCGTCATGCTCGCGTTCGCCTTGCCGGGGTCGGCGCTCGCGGTGGGCATGCTGCTCGCCTACGGACGGTGGTTGCGCGACACGCTGCTGCTCATCCTGCTGGCCTGTCTCGCCAAGCTCTGGCCGTTCGGGCACCGGCCGATCTCCGGTGCTGTCGACCGGCTCCCGCCGGATGACCTGCGCGCCGCCCGGGTCAGCGGCGCCCGCACCATCACCGCGATCCGCACGGTGGTGCTGCGCCCGCTCTCGCCGGCCCTCGCCGGTGCGTGGCTGCTGATCTTCCTCGTCGTCCTGCACGAGTTGACCATGTCCAGCCTGCTCTACGGGCCGTCCAGTGAGACGCTGGCCGTCGTGGTCCTGAACCAGCAGCAGCTCGGCGATGTCGGCGTGACGGCCGCGCTGGCCGTCCTGCTGGGCCTGCTGCTGGTCGTCGCGGCGTTGCCGTTGCTCGTCTGGTCGAGGGTGCGCCGCCGCGCCGCGGTCCGCCGCCGCGCCCCGGTCCTCGCCGACGCGGGGGTGGTCACCGGTGCAACCTGAGGTGACCGATCGACGCGCCCCGGACATCGTCCGGTCCCTGCCGGCGGTCTCCTGCCGGGGGCTACGGGTCGAGTACGACGGTCAGCCGGTGCTCGTCGATCTCGACCTGACCGTCGGGCCGGGTGAGGTCGTGGCATTGCTGGGACCCTCCGGCTCGGGAAAGACCACGTTGCTGCACACCGTGGGCGGTTTCGTGGCGCCGAGCGCGGGCGAGGTGCGGCTCGGCGACCGGCTGGTCGCGTCGGCCGACCGGCTGGAGCCACCCGAGCGCCGGGCCGTCGGGATGGTGTTCCAGAACTACGCGCTGTGGCCGCATCTGTCCGCGGTCGACACGGTCGGCTACCCCCTGCGCCGGGCCGGCCGGTCCCGGGCGGACGCCCGGGCCGAGGCCCTCGCCCTGCTCGACAGGCTGCACGCCGCCCACCTCGCCGACCGCCGTCCCAGTCAGCTGTCCGGTGGCGAGCAGCAGCGCATCGGCCTGGCCCGCGCCCTCGCCCGCCGCGGCTCGGTGAACCTTTTCGACGAGCCGACCGCGCACCTCGACGCCTCGCTCCGCGCGACCGTGCAGGAGGAGATCGCCGATGCGCAGCGGCGTACCGGCGCGGCCGCGATCTACGCCACCCACGACGCGACCGAGGCGCTGGCGGTCGCCGACCGACTGGTGCTGCTGCACCGCGGCCGGCTCGTGCAGACCGGATCACCGCGCGCGGTCTACGAAGAACCGGTCGACCTGTGGGCGGCCCGGCTGACCGGCCCGGCGTTCGTGCTGCGGGGGAGCGCCCGATCCGATCGGGCCGGCCGCCTGGTCGTCACCGTCGCCGGCGTCCGGGTGGATCTCGGCGCGGGGCCGCCGGACGGCGTCGTCGCGGACGAGGTCAGTGTCCTGGTCCGGCCGGACTGGACTGCGCTCGACGGCCCGCTGCCCGGTCAGGTGGACCGGGTTCAGTACCGCGGCGCGCACACCGACTACGGGCTCGACACGCCGGCCGGCCGGGTCGTGGTCCGCGATGCGGGTCCGCCGCGACTGCAGATCGGGGACCAGACGACCTGGCGGCTGTCCCGCGGGTGGCTGCTCCCGCCGTCGACCGGGCAGCGGGACTGATCAGGACACCGCGACTGATCAGGAGAGCGCGGCGGCCGGGCCCGAGTGCTGCACCTTGTGGTTGGTGATGTCCAACTGGCGCGCGGTGTAGTGCTTCAACGCCGCCAGATCCGACGCGGTGAGCCGGTCGCAGACCCAGTGCCAGTGCAGCGACACCCAGTCGCCGGTCTTCAGGTCGGGCAGGAACGAGTAGCCGTCGACGGACCGGGTCGCGGTCTCGGTCTGCGCCGGGCCGAGGGCGAGGTGGTGACCGTCCCAGGTGAGGGGCTGCGAGCGCACCACGACCTGCCCGGGCTCGACCGCGACGACCTGGCCCCACCGGATCCGGCACCGGTCGAGCACCGTCAGCGGGGTGTCGCCCCGGTCGGCGCCGAGCAACCCGACCCACGGGTAGACGCCGAAGACGTGGAAGCTGTGGTGGGGCACCGCATCGGCCGGGACGTTCTCCTCGAGATAGCTCCAGGTGAGCCCGGTGCGTGGGTGGAACCGGTCGCGCAGGGAGTTGCCGAACATGTTGCGGTCGACCCGGTCGAGCAGCCGGCTGCCGACCCAGTAGGCCTGCACCACGCGCCGGTCGAGCGGGTCCCCGATGCCGGTGCCTTCGGCGATGAGCTGCAGGTAGGGCCAGGCGCCGAGGAAGCCGCGCGCGAGCTGCACCAGCCCGCCGTCGACGACGCCGGCGGTGCCGTATTCGAGCAGCGCCCGGTGATCGGGCGGCCCGCAGTAGCCGAGTTCGTTGGGTGGGTAGGCGTAGCGGGTGAATAGCACCGCGCCGGATTCCTTGGCGAGGGCGCTCTCCGGCCGGTCGAGGGTCGTGGGCCGGCCGGCGAGCCGGGCGCCGGTGGTGTCCCCGTCGAGGTTCACAGCTGCCTCCCCTGAGGCAGTCGACCGGGCGCGGCCGGCTGCGATGTGTCCACGATGGAAAGACGTGCGGCCCGTGTCAAGGGCCGCGGTCGCGTGGTCGGGCGGTGTCAGCCCGGGTGTACGGCGCTGTGCACCTGGTCCAGATCGGCGTCGTCGAGGCCGAGCGCGTGCCGCAGATCCGCCCCGGCGACGGGGTCGAGGTCGCGGTCGAGATCCGGACCGTAGGTCTGCGCGGCGAGGTCGGCGTGCCGGGCCATCGCCGACCCCGCCGCCCGGGGACTGCCGGCCCGGATCGCGTTGTAGATCCGCCGGTGCATCGCGACACCGGCGGTCATCGTGGTCGGGTCGCTCAGGCTGCGCAGGATCAGTTCGGTGCTGGGTTCGGCGAGCGAGGCGAACATGACCTCGAGCACCGGGTTGTGCGCCGCGCGCGCGACGGTGAGGTGGAAGGCGAGGTCGCGGCGTACCCGCTCCGCCAGCCGGTCGGCGCTCTCGAACGCCTCCAGGTGGGCCAGCAGGTCGCGCAGGTCGGCCTCGGTGGCCCGGACCGCGGCCAACTCGGCCGCGTGCGACTCGAGCAGCCGACGCGCCTCGACGAGCTGGCGGGCGGTGACCCCGTGCCGGCGGAGCACCCCCTGGAACGCGCGTGCGGCGTCGGTCGTGCGGGGCGCCCGGACGAACGCCCCGCGACCGGTGACGACCTCGATGAGCCGGCGTTCGGCGAGCACTCCGAGCACCTCACGGACGACCGACCGGCTCACCCGGTGGCGCTCGGCCAGCTTGCGTTCGGAGGGGAGCGCACCGCCCGGAGGTATCTCACCGCCGAGTATCTGGCGCTGCAGCAGCGCGGCGAGCGTGCTCGAGTTCGCCGTCACGGCGCCTCCACCACCGGCCGTCCGGGTCAGCCCTTGACCGAGCCCACGGTGAGGCCCTCGATGAGCTGCTTGCGCAGCGCCAGGAAGATGAGGATGGTCGGGACGGCCGCGAGGATGGTCCCGGCCATGACGAGGCCGTATTCCCGTGAATACGTGCCGACCAGCGAGTTGAGCCCGAGCGGGAGGGTGAACTTCTCCTCACTGGACAGCACGACGAGCGGCCAGAGGAAGCTGTTGTAGCTGTTGAGGAAGTTCCAGACCGCCAAGGCACCGAGGGCGGGCCGCACCATCGGCAGGACGATGCGGCAGAAGATGCCGAACTCGCTGGCGCCGTCGATGCGGGCGGCCTCGATCACCTGGTCCGGCACCGCCTGGATGATGAACTGCCGCATCATGAAGATGCCGAAGGCCGGCGCGACCCACGGCACGATCAGCGCGACGTAGGTGTCGGCCCAGCCGATCTTCGCCATCTCGACGAATAGCGGGATGAGGATGACCGCGAACGGAATCATCATCGAGCTGAACATGATGTCGAAGAGGATCCGTTGCCCGGGGAAGTGGTATTTGGCGAAGGCGTAACCGCCCAGGGAGCAGAAGAATACGGCGAGTGCGGTCGCGAGAATGCTGACCCAGAGGCTGGTCCACAACCAGCGCGGGAAGGGCACGTTCTTGAAGAGGTCGGTGAAGTTCTGCAGGGTGCCGTGAGTGGGCCACAGCTTCGGCGGGTAGACGAAGATCTCCGCCACCGGCTTGAACGAGCTCGACAGCGCCCACACCAGCGGCAGTACGGCGACGATCAGGATGAGGACCAGCACCGCGTAGAGGCCGGTCATCCGGGCCCGGCGGCCCGTCGGAGAGGACGACCGCCGGGTGCGGGTCATGGTGGTCGCGGCCATCAGTGATCCTCTCGTCCGATGCCGAAGAAGTGCGCGAGTACGCGGGTCAGGACGAACACGACGATGAAGAGCAGGAACCCGGCCGCCGCGGCGTAGCCGAAGTCCTCGCGCTCGAACGCGGCGCGGTAGATGAAGTACGCGACGCTCATCGTGGATTCGCCCGGGCCGCCTTGCGTGAGGATGAACGGCTCTTCGAAGATCTGCGCCGCGCCGATGAAGACGGTGATCGCCACGAACGCGGTCACCGGCTTGAGCATCGGGACGGTGACGTTGCGGAACTTGCCGAGCGCGCCGGCGCCGTCGAGATCGGCTGCCTCGTAGAGGTCGCGGGGAACGCTCTGCAGTCCGGCGAGGAAATAGATGACCAGGTATCCGGTCCAGCGCCAGATCAGGACGATGACGATCGCCACCTTCGCCCAGTTGGGAGCGCCCAGCCAGTTGACCGGCTTGATCCCGATCAGACCGCGCAGCACGGCGTTGAGCAGGCCGAAGTTCTGGTCGAAGATGATCGTGAAGACGAGGGAGACCACGACGGGGGACAGCACCATCGGCAGGAAGTAGCCGACCCGGAACATGTCCCGGCCGCGTAGTCCGCGGGTGTTGAGCGCGGTGGCGATCACGAGCGCGAGCGGCGTCACGACCAGCACGCTGGCTGCGACGTACCACAGGGTGTTGGTCACTGCGCCGTGGAAGCTGGAGTCGCGGAACAGCCGGGTGTAGTTGCTCAGTCCGACCCAGGTGCTCGGCCCGATGCCGGCCCACTCGTGCAGGCTGAGCCAGAACGCGTAGACCGTCGGTCCCAGCAGGAAAAGCACGTAGAGGACGTAGAACGGCGACACGAACAGGTAGGGCACCAGTCGGCCGTGCTGGCGGGTGCGCCCAGCCGGCAGCGTGCGGGACTTCCGGTCACCCGCCGGTCGGCGCAGGACGGTCGAGGTCTCAGCCATTCTCGTCGCTCACTTCATCTGGGAGGTGATGGATGCGGTGGCGCTCTTGACGGCCTGTGCTGCGGTCTTGCGGCCGGTGAGGGCGTCTTCGAGGGCGATCGACAGCTCGACCGTCATGATGTTCCAGTACGGGCTCTGGTACTGGGTCGGCGCATCGTTGGACAGGCTCTTGAACAGCCGGAACGAGTGCTGGCCACCCAGATACGGGTCGGTGAAGTCGATGAGCTCCTTGTTGTCCCACGCCTTCTTCATGGTCGGCAGGAAGTGGATCCGCTTGAAGCGCTCGACCTGGCCTTCCTCGGTCAGATAGACCTTCTGCAGCAGGTCCCAGGTCGCATCCGTGCCGGCCATGCCCTTCGAGACGCAGAATCCGGTGCCGCCCCACACGCTGGTGGGATGCCCGCCGCCGGCGAAGCGGGGGAGCGGACGCATCCGCCACTTGCCGGAGAGTTCGGGTGCGGTCGACCGGAGGATGAAGCTCTCGAACCAGTCCGGCATGAAGAAGGCGGCGCCCTTGCCCTGCTTGATCGCGGCGGTGCCGGGGCCGCCGTAGAAGTCGCTGACCATCAGGAACGCCCCGGAATTCACGCCGTCGACCATCAGCTGGATCGCGTCGACCGTCTCCCGGCTGTCGATGGTGAGGTTGCCGTCCTTGTCGAAGAACTGTCCGCCCCGCTGCTGCAGCAGGATTCCGAGCCAGGTCAGGTCGCCGCCCTGCGGGATTCCGACCACCCCGAGCGACACGCCGTGTTTGTCGTGGACCTGCTTACCGACCTTCAGGACGTCGTCCCACGTGTCGAGTTCGACCGGGATCTTGTACTTCTCGAAGAGGTCGGCGCGGTAGTAGTAGACCGCGAGCGGGAAGGACGACTCGACGCCGTACTGCCGTCCGCCCACCTGGTACGGCGCCCAGCGGGACGCGAAGAACTGGTCCCGGACGGCGGCGATCCGGTCGGTCAGGTCCACGAACACGGTCGGCGCGATCCCGGCCTTCATGAAACGGGAGAACTGCGAGATCTCGATGCCGGGTAGCTCCGGCGGGTGGCTGTGCGCGGTGTACGCCGAGAGGGTCTTCGTGGCGACGACCTCGGAGTCCTGGACCAGCGGGCGCAGGTTGTAGCGGTACGTCGCCGACGGCGTCGACAGGCGCTTCGCCCACCAGGTGAAGAGGTTGACGTAGTTCTGGTCGTTGGTCCACAGGTTCACGTCGACCGAACCGGACTTGATCGGGGCCTCCGGGCCCTGACCGCAGGCTGCGAGGCCGGGCGCCAGCAGGCCTCCAGCGGCCGCCGCGCCCCCGAACCTCAGCAGGTCGCGTCGTGACAAGGCCATGGCGATCTCCGATCCCAGTGTTTTCGGTCAGACCGTGCTGATGCGTCGTCGTACGTCGGCGCGGTCGGCGAGCCCGTCGACCAGCCGCAGCCCGAGACCGGGTTCGCGGGTCGGCGCGATCCGGCCGTCGACGACCTCCGGCAGGCCGACGACGAGGTCGGCGTACCAGGTCCGCAGGAATGCCCGGACGGTCTCCTGGATGAGGCTGTTGGGCTGGCTCATGACCAGGTGCACGCACGCGGCGAAACTCACCGGGCCGGTGCAGTCGTGCGGCGCGATCGGCACGCCGTAGGTGTCGGCGAGGGCCGCCACCTTGCGCGCCTCGGTGATACCGCCGGTCCACTGCACGTCGACGGTGACCACGTCGAGCGCGCCGGACTGCAGGAGCGGCAGAAATCCGCGGCGTCCGATGCACGTCTCGCCGGTGGCGATCGGTACGTCGACCCGCGACGCGAGTCGCGAGAACGCCTCGACCTGGTCTCCGCGCACCGGATCCTCGACCCAGAAGGGCTGGTAGGGCGCGACGGCGGCGCAGATCCGCTCGGCGGTCGGCCGGTTCCAGAGCCCGTGCAGTTCGACCATCAGCCGCATGTCGAGCCCGACGGAGTCCCTGATCGCGGCGAGGCACCGCAGTCCGGCGTCCAACTCCGCGGGTGAGATCTCGTTGCCCGCGGTGCGTTCGGCCGCGGTGTCGAACGGCCAGACCTTCATCCCGCCGATGCCCTCGGCCAGGAGTTCCTTGGCCAGCGCCGCCGGCCGGTGCAGGAAGGCCTCGAGGTCTTCGTACCGGCCGGCGTCGCCGACGCCCCAGTTCGCCGACTCCTGCCGGCCGGAGGTGGCGATGTATCCCGGGCCGGCGCAGGTGTTGTAGACGTCGATGTCGTCGCGCACCGGGCCGCCGAGCAGGTCGGTCACCGGCAGACCGGCCTGCCGGCCGAGCAGGTCCCACAGCGCGATGTCCACCGCGCCGAGGGCCCGGGTCTCCACTCCGCCGCCCTGGTAGCCGACGTAGGGCGCGAGCAGACGGCTGATCCGTTCCGGGCGGGGATCGGTGCGGTCCAGCAGCGCCGGCGCCACCACCGAATGCAGGTAGGCCTCGACGGCGTCCGGGCTGAAGAACGTCTCGCCGAGCCCGACCGCGCCGTCGTCGGTGTGCAGCCGGAGCAGCAGCACGTTGGGCTGGAAATCGGGACGCAGCGTCTCCAGAGCGGTGAGCCGCACGCTGCCTACCTCCACCATGTCGGCACTGGTCGGACCGGTCGTGCCAGGAGAGGTTGGTAGCCGGGTCGGACCATGTCAACCCCGGACATCGGATAAGCACTCTTTGCAACCGAAAGCCGGACGCGGACCTACCACATCACTCACAGTGGTAACTGGGACGGGAGGTGGTGATGGACGAGTCCCTTCCGCAACCCGTACGACGGGCCGGTTCTGCCCGTCCCGTGGCGCGTCCGCACGCGGGTGCCCGGCTGGGGCTCCTGGTCATCTCCTTCGGCGTGACCGTCGTCGTCACCCGACTTTTCCTCGTGCTCGCGGGCTATCCGCAGATCGCCGGTGGTGGGTACCACATCGCCCACGCGCTCTGGGGCGGTGTCCTGTTGGCGATCGGGGCGGTCCTGCCGCTGCTCTGGGCGAACGACTGGGCCTTCACCGTGGCCGCGCTGTGCGCCGGGACGGGTGTCGGGCTCTTCATCGACGAGGTGGGCAAGTTCATCACCTCGAAGAACGACTACTTCACCCCGGTGGCCGCCCCGATCATCTACGTGGTGTTTCTCGGGATTCTCGCCCTCGCCCGCCGGGTGAGCCGGCCCCGGCACTACGACGCGCGCGGGCAGACCTATGTCGTCCTTGACGACCTCACCCGGGTCGCGGACGCGCGGGTGGGCACCGGCCTGCGGGCCGACCTGCTGTCCCGGCTCACCCTCATCACCTCGTCGACCGATCGGCCCGACCTCGCCGACCTCGCCACCCGGCTGCGGCCGTACATCGCTTCACCGGCGGTCCAGGCCCGGTTGATCGTCTCGCGGTGGCAACGGGTGGTGGCCTGGCTGGAGTCGGTCGAACGGCGGCTGTTGCCGCGGCTCCTGCACCGGATCATCCTGGCGTTCCTGTCGTTTCTGATCGGCGTGTATTCCCTGGTCGGGCTCGCCGTCGTCTACGTGCTCTTGACGAGCGATGCGAAAGCGCTCATCAAGGTCGACGACAAAACGATCCGCGGAAACGCCGACGCGCCGGTGCTCCTGCTGGCCGGCATCGGCGAGACGATCGTCGGACTCCTGCTGATGGTGGCGACCGTGCTGCTGATCTTCGCCCGCGACAAGCGTGGAGTGCAGGCCGGCATCGCCGCTCTCGTGCTCTCCCTGGCAGGCGTCAACATTCTCTTGGGTTACGTCAGTGCCGAGACCGTCGTCGCCGCCATCGTCGTCGAGCTTCCGCTGCTCGGTCTCTATGTCCGCTACCGCAAGCGATTCCTGGTCCCGGCAACGTCCGACGCGGACGGTTGACCGTGGCCGAGGACACCGCGACCGCCGGGCGCGCGGCGTCGACGCGACGCGTCATCCTGCTGATCCTCCGCAAGTGTCCATTCACGGCCGCCGTCGTGGTCGCACTACTCGTCGTCGGTGCCGCCACCACGACGCTGTGGCACGCCACCGAACATCAATCGTGGTATCCCGACGTCGCCTTCGGTCTGCCGTCTTTCGAGAAGGGACGCTGGTGGACCTTGGTCACCGGCCCCTGGTTCGCCATATCCCCCGTGGTCTACCTGCCGCTGATCCTGGCGTTCGCACTGCTCGTCGGATACACCGAATGGCAGGTCGGGACCAGGCGGGCGGCGACGTACTGCGTCGGCGGGCAAATAGTCGGCGTACTCGGCGCCGCGTTCTTTCTCTGGATCTTCCACGACACCGGATGGACGTGGGCGCACCAGCTGGCCGGTGGCGTCGACGTAGGGTTCTCGGCCGGTGCGCTCGCGTCGATCGCCGTCCTCTCCGCGGCGATCCGTGCGCCCTGGCGGCTGCGCATACGGGCGGTGCTCGTCGGCTATGTCGCGATCTCCGTGCTCTACGTCGGCACCCTCGCCGACCTCGAGCACGCCATCGCGGTGGCCGTCGCGCTGCCGCTGGGCCGCTACCTGGTCGGCGGTGTGCCGACGCACGACCGGGCTGGACCGTCCCGGCGGGAGTGGCGTCTCATTTCCGCGGTCGGGCTCGCCGTGATCGCCGGGATCCGCTTCGTCGTCTGGTTGCTCCCCGGTAACGGGCCGCTCGGATCCACCGCAGGGACAGGAGGATCCGCGGCCGAGGTCGCGGTCGTGCTCGTCGTGACCGCGCTTCTGGTCAACGGGTTGCGGCGCGGACGACGGGTGGCCTGGCGGTGGGCCGTCGGCTTTTCCGGGTTATTCGTCGCCCTCGCCCTCGTCGCCGCCGTGCTCCTGATCGTCGCCGGAGCGATCCCGGGACCGAACCCCGACATCGATGTGGGCGGTCAACCGTTGTTCGTTGCCGACGGAGTGCTGTGGGCCGGCATGCTGCTGGTGCTCATCCTCGCGCGCGACGCCTTCGCCGTACCGGGAGGACGACGCCGGCGTCGTGGGGTGCCGGGCGCGGTCGATCGCGAGGAGGCGGTCGCGCTGCTCCGCCGGCACGGCGGCGACCACCTGTCCTGGATGACGACCTGGCCCGCGAACACCTACTTCAGCGGTGACGGCACCGAGGCCTACGTCGCCTACCGAGTGCAGGCGGGTGTCGCACTCGGGCTCGGTGATCCGGTGGGGCTCCGCGCGGCCCGACTGACGTCCGTCCGGTCGTTCGCGTCGATGTGCGACGCGTCCGGCTTCACTCCCTGCCTCTTCTCGGTCGGTGCCACGGTCGCGGCGGCGGCCGAGGAGATCGGCTGGCAGTCCCTGCAGGTCGCCGAGGACACGGTGATCGACCTCGCCGGACTCGAATTCCGCGGCAAGTCGTGGCAGGGCGTGCGGACCGCACTCAACCGGGCGAAGAAGGAGGGCATCGAATACCGACTGGTGGTCCTCGCCGACGAGCCCGCCTCGGTGATCGACCAGGTGCGGGAGATTTCCGAGGAATGGGTGGGGGACAAGAAGCTCCCGGAGATGGGCTTCACACTCGGCGGTGTCGATGAGGCCCTCGACCGGCAGGTGCGGGTCGGACTCGCGATCGACGGCGACGGCCGGGTGCAGGGCGTCACGTCGTGGCTGCCCGTGTACGACGGGGGCGACCGGATCTCGGGCTGGACCCTCGACGTCATGCGCCGCCGTAGCGACGGGTTCCGGCCCGTGGTCGAGTACCTCATCGCCTCGGCGTGCCTCGCGTTTCAGGCCGAGGGCGCGGATTTCCTCTCCCTGTCCGCCGCCCCGTTGGCGCGTAGCGAATCGGCCCAGGCGACGACCACACTGGACCGGCTGCTCGACGCACTCGGCGCCGCACTCGAGCCCTACTACGGCTTCCGCTCCCTGCACACCTTCAAGATGAAGTTCAAGCCGCGCTATGAACCGCTCTACCTCGTCTACCGCGACGAGGCGGACCTGCCGCGGATCGGCATCGCCCTCACCCGGGCCTACCTGCCTGATGCGGACGCCCGGGATCTCCTTCGGCTGGCGACGACGGGGCGTGAGTGACCGGCGGAGCCGTGGCCGCCGTACCCGCACCTGCAACGGCACCGGTGCCCGTCTCGGGGTCGGGCCGCCCGGCGATCGTGTCGAAGATCCGGAACTTGAACCGGATCTGGCGGGCCCGGCGGCGCTGTTCGCGCATATCGGAGCGCTCCCGGCGCCGCGAGCCGTCCTTGTAGAACCAGCGCGCCCAGGGCGACCTCGGGTGGGCCAGCCGGATCGAGCCGATCACGCCGAGGAACGGGATGAACAGGCCGAGCACCCCCATGGCCAACTTTCCCTTGAGCACCGTGATCAAGACCAGGATGGCGTTGATCACCAGAACAGCGACCGCTTCGCTGCGGGCGGCGCTTTCCGCCGGCCCGAGGTCGTTGACCCCGAAGGGCAGCGCGCCGAGAAGAAGCAGACCGGTCACCGCGGCGGCAAGGACGACGGCGTCGACCGAGGTACGTCCCTCCTCCGACCAGTAGACGTCGTCGAGGTGCAGCAGCAGGGCGAACTCGTCGAGCACCAGGGCGGCACCGACGCCGAAAATGATGCCGAGGATCTGCCACCAGGGGGTGTTCGCTCCGGCGGGGGTGAACGCCCCGACCCCGCCGATCAGCATCAGCGCGGCCCCGAACACCGCGTGGTGGATGTGCACCCCGCCCGGGGTCACGTTGCCCGGCCACCAGGACACCCCCGCCCGGATCATCCGCACGCTGAGCCGGGTGAAGAGGAACGTGACGATGAAGGCCCCGAACAGGAAGAGCAACGGCGCCCTGCCGGGTTCGACGATCACGCGCTGATAGAAGTCGGACACGGTATCCCTCGGTGCTCCCCGAACGGACCGTCGGCCGGCGCGGATCCGGCGCGGTCGACGACCCACCCTCGCCCCGATCATGGCCCGACGACTGCTTCGGGCGAGCCGAAACGGAGGATCTCACCTCGGGGCGGCCCACGGTCGGGTTCGGCGACGGGCCGGTCCGACGGCGATGAGTTTCGCCGCGGTCCTCGGTCTGTGCCCACGTCGATCAACCGCATTCGAGGAGAGCGACATGACCGCCACCTACACCTTCGACGTCTTCTCCAGCCTCGACGGTTACGGCGCCGCCGGCGGCGACTGGACCGGCTACTGGGGTAAGCAGGGCCCCGAGTTGCTCGACCACCGCCTTGCCTTGTACGACGCGGAGCAGCGGATGGTCTTCGGGGCCAACACGTATCGGGCATTCGCCCAGATGCTGGCTTCGAGCACCGAGGACTCCGAGGTGCGTGACCCCTGGGTCACCCGGATGAGGAGCATGCCGGCAACGGTGGTGTCGACGACCCTGGACGGACCGCTCGACTGGCCGGACGCGACCGTCGCCCGCGGTGACGCCGTCGACGTCGTCGCCCGGCTCAAGGAGGAGTCCGAGGTGCCGTTGCGCTCGCACGGCAGCCTGTCAATGAACCGGGCGCTGATGGCTGCCGGCCTGGTCGACCTCGTGCAGGTGACGATCTTCCCGGTCATCACCGGTCAGCACGGGCTGGACCCGATCTTCGCGGGTGCAGCCGACTTCGACCTCGAGCTGGTCGAGCACCGGACCCTCGACCGTCACATCCAAGAGCTCGTCTACCGACCCACCCTGCACTGACCCGTACGGCCCGCCGGGTCACCAACCCCGGGCGCGCCATTCCCCGAGGTGCGGGCGTTCGGTGCCGAGGGTGGTGTCCTTGCCATGCCCCGGATAGACCCAGGTCGGATCGGGCAGCGGGTCGAAGACCCGGTCCTCGAGGTCGGCCATCAGGCTGGCGAACTGCTCGGGGCCGGCGGTCTTGCCGGGCCCGCCGGGGAAGAGCGAGTCGCCGGTGAACAGGTGCGGGTGGGCGCCGGGCTCGTCGAAGCGCAGCGCGATGCTGCCCGGGGTATGGCCGCGCAGGTGGATGACCGAGAGGGTCGACTCCCCGACCGGGACGGTGTCGCCGTGCTCGACGGTCCGGTCGACGTCGACCGGCAGCTCGGGCGCGTCCAGGGTGTGCGCCACCACCTCGGCCCCGGTCGCCTCGCGCACGGCGGCGAGGGCCTGCCAGTGGTCGCCGTGCCGGTGGGTCGTCACGATCGTGCGCAGCGGGACGTCGCGGACCAGGTCGAGCAGCCGGTTCGGTTCGTTCGCCGCATCGATCAGTACGGCGTCCCCCGTGGCCGGGCAGCGCAGCAGGTAGGCGTTGTTGTCCATGGGGCCGACCGAGACCTTGGTGATCGTCAGGGTGTCGAGCCCGCGGACGTCGGATGGGCCGCCGGGGTGGACGTCGCCGGTGTAGGTCACGCCCTCAGATTGCCCGACCGGCCCGTTCCGGGCCAAACCGGGCCACCGGCAGACCACTCGGGAAGAAACTGTCGGTACCCGTCGCTAGATTGGAGCTGTCGACTTCTACCCCCCGATCTCTCGCCCGCCGACACTGACTGGAACCCCGTGGCTGACCGTTTGATCGTCCGTGGTGCGCGTGAGCACAACCTCAAGGACGTCCATCTCGACCTGCCTCGGGACGCCCTGATCGTCTTCACCGGGCTGTCCGGGTCCGGCAAGTCCAGTCTGGCGTTCGACACGATCTTCGCCGAGGGGCAGCGCCGTTACGTCGAGTCACTGTCGGCGTATGCCCGGCAGTTCCTCGGCCAAATGGACAAACCGGACGTCGACTTCATCGAGGGGTTGTCCCCGGCGGTGTCGATCGACCAGAAGTCGACCAACCGCAACCCGCGCTCGACGGTCGGCACGATCACGGAGGTCTACGACTATCTCCGGCTGCTCTACGCCCGGGCCGGGCACCCGCATTGCCCGAAATGCGGGCGGCCGATCACCCGTCAGACCCCGCAGCAGATCGTCGATCAGGTGCTCGAGATGGAGGAGGGCACCCGGTTCCAGGTGCTCGCCCCGGTGGTGCGCGGTCGCAAGGGTGAATACGTCGACCTGTTCGGCGAGCTGCAGTCCAAGGGCTATTCGCGGGTGCGGGTCGACGGGGTGGTCCACTCGCTGACCGATCCGCCGCGGCTGAAGAAGCAGGAGAAGCACACCATCGAGGTGGTCGTCGACCGGCTTGCCGCGAAGCCCTCGGCCAAGCGCCGGCTGACCGACTCGGTCGAGACCGCACTCGGGCTGGGCGACGGCATGGTCATCCTCGACCTCGTCGACCTGCCCGAGAACGACCCGCATCGCGAGCGGACCTTCTCCGAGCACCTGGCCTGCCTCTACGACAACCTGTCGTTCGAGGCGCTGGAGCCGCGGTCGTTCTCCTTCAACTCACCGTTCGGCGCCTGCCCCGAGTGCACCGGAATCGGCACCCGCAAGGAGGTCGACGCGGAACTTGTGGTGCCCGATCCGGAGCGGTCGGTGGCCGACGGGGCGATCTCGCCGTGGACGTCCGGGCACACCAGCGACTACTTCCTCCGGCTGCTGCAGGCGCTCGCCGACGCGCTCGGCTTCAGTCTGGACACACCGTGGGACGACCTGCCGGTGCGGGCGCAGAAGGCGATCCTCTACGGCCACGACACCCAGGTGCACGTGCGCTACCGCAACCGCTACGGCCGCGAGCGCGCCTACTACGCGTCGTTCGAGGGTGTGGTGCCGTGGATCGAGCGGCGTTACTCGGAGACCGACAGCGACTACAGCCGGGAGAAGTACGAGGGCTACATGCGGGAGGTCCCCTGCCCGGCGTGCGGCGGCGCCCGCCTCAAGCCGGTGGTCCTCGCGGTGACACTGGGCGACCGGTCCATCGCCGAGATCTCCGCGATGTCGATCTCCGAACTCGCCGACTTCCTCGGTGGGATCGAGCTCTCCGACCGGGAGCGGATGATCGCCGAGCGGGTGCTCAAGGAGGTCCATGCCCGGCTCGGGTTCCTGCTCGACGTCGGCCTGGACTACCTGTCCCTCGACCGGCCCGCCGGGACGCTCGCCGGTGGGGAGGCGCAGCGGATCCGGCTCGCCACCCAGATCGGGTCCGGTCTGGTCGGCGTGCTTTACGTCCTCGACGAGCCGTCGATCGGACTGCACCAGCGCGACAACCACCGGCTGATCGAGACGCTGGTGCGGCTGCGCGACCTCGGCAACACGCTGATCGTGGTCGAGCACGACGAGGACACCATCCGCTCGGCCGACTGGGTGGTCGACATCGGCCCGGGGGCGGGTGAGCATGGCGGGCACGTCGTGGTCAGCGGCGGCGTCTCCGAGCTCGAGGCCGCGACCGAGTCGCTGACCGGCGCCTACCTGTCCGGTCGGCGGTCGATCGTGCTGCCCGACAAGCGCCGCCGGCCGACTCCCGGGCGTGAGCTGGTCGTGGAAAACGCGCACGAACACAACCTGCGCGGTGTCGACGCGACCTTCCCGCTGGGCTGCTTCGTGACCGTGACGGGCGTGTCCGGGTCGGGCAAGTCCACGCTGGTCAACGACATCCTTTACGCGGCGCTGGCCCGGGCCATCAACGGCGCGAAGACCGTGCCCGGCCGGCACCGCCGGGTGAAGGGGCTCGGTGAGGTCGACAAGGTGGTCGGCGTCGACCAGTCGCCGATCGGCCGGACACCACGGTCCAACCCGGCGACCTACACCGGCGTCTTCGACCACGTCCGTCGGTTGTTCGCCGAGACGACCGAGGCGAAGGTGCGCGGCTATCAGCCCGGGCGGTTCTCGTTCAACGTCAAGGGCGGGCGCTGCGAGGCGTGCGCCGGCGACGGCACCATCAAGATCGAGATGAACTTCCTGCCCGACGTCTATGTGCCGTGTGAGGTCTGCAAGGGCGCCCGCTACAACCGCGAGACGCTGGAGGTGCACTTCAAGGGGCGGACGATCGCCGAGGTGCTCGACATGCCGATCGAGGAGGCGGCCGAGTTCTTCGAGGCGATGCCGGCGATCAGCCGGCACCTGAAGACCCTGGTCGACGTCGGGCTGGGTTACGTCCGGCTCGGCCAGCCGGCGCCCACCCTCTCCGGCGGTGAGGCGCAGCGGGTCAAGCTCGCCTCCGAACTGCAGAAGCGCTCGACCGGTCGCACCGTCTACATCCTCGACGAGCCCACGACCGGCCTGCACTTCGAGGACGTCCGCAAGCTGCTCGGGGTGCTCGGCCGGTTGGTCGACCAGGGCAACACGGTGATCGTCATCGAGCACAACCTCGACGTGGTCAAGACCTCCGACTGGATCATCGACATGGGTCCCGAGGGCGGTCGGGGCGGCGGCGCGATCGTCGCAACCGGTACGCCGGAACAGATCGCCGCGGTGCCCGAGTCCTACACCGGACAGTTCCTGCGACCGCTGGTCGAGCGGGCGAAGCCGGTTCGGGCGAAGAAGTCGACACCCAGGGCAAAGACGCCGGCGCCGCGGGCGGCGACGAAGGTTGCCGACCGTGGGGCCAAGAAGTCGGCCGGGCGGATTGCCAAGAAGTCGGCGGCGCGGGCGACCAAGAAGACCGCCGCGCGCTGACACGCCCGACCACTCCGCGGCATCATCGGACGCTGTACTCGCATTTCCGGGCCGGATTTGCGAGTAGAGCGTCCGACATCGCCCACCCGTGGCCGGGGGAGCGCACGATCGCCCCGCACGAGAGCGGACCGCGGGTCGGGGCGGAGATAGGCTCGGGATATGCCTGATCCGTCCACCTACCGCCCGGCTCCGGGCACCATCCCGGAATCTCCGGGGGTGTACCGGTTCTCGGACGTGCATGGCCGGGTCATCTACGTCGGCAAGGCGAAGAGCCTCCGCAGCCGCCTGTCGTCGTACTTCCAGGACATCACCGCGCTCCATCCGCGCACCCGGCAGATGGTGATGACCGCCGCGGAGGTGCAGTGGACGGTGGTCTCCACCGAGGTGGAGGCGCTCCAGCTCGAATACAACTGGATCAAGGAGTTCGACCCGCGGTTCAACGTGCGGTACCGCGACGACAAGAGCTACCCGTCACTCGCGGTCACCTTGTACGAGGAGTATCCGCGGCTGCAGGTGATGCGCGGTCCCAAGCGCAAGGGAGTGCGCTACTTCGGGCCCTACGCCCACGCCTGGGCGATCCGGGAGACCCTCGACCTGCTGCTGCGGGTGTTCCCGGCCCGCACCTGCTCGGCGGGCGTCTTCAAGCGGGCCCGTCAGATCGACCGGCCCTGCCTGCTGGGCTACATCGGCAAGTGTTCGGCGCCGTGTGTCGGCCGGGTCAGCGCCGACGAGCACCGGCGGATCGTCGAGGACTTCACCGACTTCATGGCCGGCAAGACCGATCAGATGCTGCGCCGCATGGAAGTGGAGATGGAGCAGGCCTCCGCCGAACTCGAGTTCGAACGGGCCGCCCGGCTGCGCGACGACATCGGCGCGCTGCGCCGGGCGATGGAGAAGCAGGCCGTCGTCTTCGGTGACGGCACCGACGCCGACGTGGTGGCCTTCGCCCAGGACCCGCTCGAGGCCGCGGTCCAGGTGTTCCACGTGCGCGGCGGCCGAGTCCGCGGTCAGCGCGGGTGGGTGGTCGACAAGGTCGAGGACGTCACCACCGGCGAGTTGGTCGAGCAGTTCGCCACCCAGATCTACGGGGGCGACTATGCCGAGGACGTTCCCCGCGAGGTGCTCGTGCCGGAGTTGCCGGCCGATGCGGAGGCGCTCGAGGAGTGGCTGGCCGAGCGGCGCGGCGGCCGGGTGCGGTTGCGGGTGCCGCAGCGCGGTGACAAGCGGGCGCTGATGGAGACGGTGGCCCGCAACGCCGAGCAGGCGTTCACCCAGCACAAGCTGAAGCGGGCGAGCGACCTGACGGCCCGTAGCCGGGCACTGGCCGAGATCCAGGACGCGTTGGGGCTCGACGACGCGCCGTTGCGGATCGAGTGCTTCGACGTCTCCCACGTGCAGGGGAGCAACGTCGTGGCCAGCATGGTCGTGTTCGAGGACGGACTGGCGCGCAAGAACGAGTACCGCAGGTTCGCGATTCGGGGCACGCACGGCTCGGACGACACCGCCTGGATCCGGGAGGTCGTGCACCGCCGCTTCAGCCGATACCTCGAGGAACGGATCCGCTCCGGTGACGAGGACGATCCCGAAGCCACGCCGATCGACCCCGACACCGGGCGACCGCGGAAGTTCGCCTACCCACCGAACCTCGTCGTCGTCGACGGCGGTGCGCCGCAGGTCGCCGCTGCAGCGGAGGCCCTGGCCGACCTCGGCATCGTCGACGTCGCGCTATGCGGGCTCGCGAAACGGCTCGAGGAGGTCTGGCTCCCCGGGGACACCGACCCGGTGATCCTGCCCAGGACGTCGGAGGGTCTGTATCTCCTGCAGCGGGTACGGGACGAGGCGCACCGGTTCGCGATCACCTATCACCGGCAGAAGCGGTCCAAGTCGATGGTGGCGTCGGTGCTCGACGGCGTACCGGGTCTCGGCGAGACACGTCGCAAGGCCCTGCTGTCGCGATTCGGATCGTTGAAGCGGCTACGCGCCGCGACCGTCGACGAGATCGGCTGCGTGCCCGGAATCGGGCCCCGTATCGCCGAATCGGTTGTCGCGGCGCTGCATGTCGAGGACGATACCGAGACGCCGGCAGTCAACCCGGCGACCGGGGAAATAGTCGACGACGAGGTCGCGCGGTCCGGCTCAGGCAGCGATGGTGGGGGATGACGGTCCGCGAGGGGGACGACGAACCGCACGGCATCGAGGTGGTCCTCGTGTCCGGGCTGTCCGGCGCCGGTCGGAGCACGGCCGCGAAGTGCCTGGAGGACCTCGGCTATTTCGTCGTCGACAATCTTCCGCCCGAGCTGATCTCGACGATGGTCGCGCTCGGCAGCCGGTCCAAGGGTGCCGTCACCCGGATCGCGATCGTCGTCGACGTCCGGAGCCGCGCGTTCTCCGCCGACCTGCGCGACGTGATCGTCGAGCTCGACCGACTCGGCAACCGGCCGTGGGTCCTCTTCCTCGAAGCACGGGACGACGTCCTCGTCCGCCGCTTCGAAAACGTGCGGCGCCAGCATCCGCTGCAGGGCGCCGGTCGGCTGATCGACGGCATCGAGGCCGAACGGGAGTTGCTGCGCGGCATCGCCGGGGAGGCCGACCTGGTCATCGACACCAGCGTGCTCAACGTGCACGAGCTACGGCACAAGATGGAGTCGGCGTTCGGGAGCGACGCGACCCCGCCACTGCGGGCGACGGTGCTGTCCTTCGGGTACAAGTACGGCCTGCCGGTGGACGCCGACCTCGTGGTCGACGTGCGGTTCCTGCCCAACCCGCACTGGATTCCCGAGCTGCGCGAGATGACCGGGCGCGACCCGGAGGTCCGCGACTACGTGCTGAGCCAGGCCGGCGCTGGCGAATTCCTCGACCTCCTGCACACGCTGCTGCAGCTCGTCGGGGCCGGCTACCAGCGGGAGGGCAAGCGCTACCTCACCCTCGCCGTCGGCTGCACCGGCGGCAAGCACCGGTCGGTCGCGATGGCCGAACAGCTCGCCGCGCGCCTCGAGCAGGACGAGGTGCACGCCGAGGTCGTCCACCGCGACCTGGGCAGGGAGTGAGCCGGTGACCGAGGAGACCGCACGGATGGTCACCGCCGCGGCCGACGGGCCGCGGGTGGTGGCACTGGGCGGCGGGCACGGCCTCGCCGCGTCGCTGGCCGCGCTCCGCATGCTGACCGAACGGCTCACCGCCGTGGTCACGGTCGCCGACGACGGCGGGTCCAGCGGCCGGATCCGTCGGGAGCTCTCGGCGGTCCCCCCGGGCGATCTGCGGATGGCCCTCGCGGCCCTCGCCGGCGACGACGAGTGGGGACGCACGTGGGGGGATCTGCTGCAGTTCCGGTTCGGCGGGACCGGCGCGCTGGCCGGGCACCCGGTCGGCAACCTGCTGCTCACCGGGTTGGCGGAGCTGACCGGCGACACCGTCGCCGCGCTCGACCTGACCGGGCGGCTGCTCGGTGCGATCGGCCGCGTGCTGCCGATGAGCACCGTGCCACTCGAGATCGTCGCCGAGGTGGCCGGCATCGACGACGACCCGATGTCGACCCGCCTGATCCGCGGACAGGTCGCGGTCGCGACCACGCCCGGCCGGGTGCTGTCGGTCTCGGTCGTGCCGCGCGACCCGCCGGCCTGCGGGCCGGCCGTGCAGGCCGTCCGCGACGCCGATTTCGTCGTACTGGGCCCGGGCTCGTGGTTCACCAGTGTGCTGCCGCACCTGCTGGTGCCGCAGCTGGCCGAGGCCCTCGCCGAGACACGGGCGCAACGGGTGGTCGCGCTCAACCTCGCACCGCAGGCGGGGGAGACGGATGGATTCTCCCCGGAGACCCATCTGGACGTACTCTGCGCCCACGCCCCGAAGTTGCGGATCGACGCGGTCGTGGCGGACGCGGCATCCACGGCGGGTGGTGGTGGATTGGCCGCCGCGGTCCGCCGGCTCGGGGCGCGACTGGTGCTCGCGCCGGTCGCCGCCGCGGACGGTACGGCCCGGCACGACCCCCGGCTGCTGGCCGAGGCGTACCGGCAGGTGTTCGGCGGGGCGATGAATCGGTGACCGAAGGTTTGTGACAGGCGACACGGGGAGGCAGGGCATATGGCCATGACGGCCGCGGTCAAGGATGAGCTGAGCCGGCTTGTGGTGACGAAGACGTGTTGCCGCAGGTCGGAGGTCTCGACGTTGCTGAGGTTCGCCGGGGGACTGCACATCATCGGCGGGCGGGTGGTGGTGGAGGCCGAGCTGGACACCGGGTCGGTGGCTCGCCGGCTGCGCCGCGACATCAGTGAGGTCTACGGCTACGTCTCCGACGTGCGGGTCCTGGCCGGCGGCGGCATCCGCAAGGGGAGCCGCTACGTCGTCCGGGTCAGCAACGACGGCGAGGGCCTGGCCCGCCAGACCGGCCTGCTCGACGTCCGCGGCCGGCCGGTGCGCGGCCTGCCGCCGCAGGTGGTCTCCGGCGGAACCTGCGACGCCGAGGCCGCGTGGCGGGGCGCGTTCCTCGCCCACGGCTCGCTCACCGAACCCGGTCGTTCCTCGGCACTCGAGGTGACCTGCCCCGGTCCGGAGTCGGCGCTGGCGCTGGTCGGGGCGGCGCGCCGCCTCAACATCGCCGCGAAGGCGCGGGAGGTGCGCGGCGTCGACCGCGTAGTGGTGCGCGACGGCGACGCCATCGGGGCCCTGCTGACCCGGCTCGGCGCGCACGAGTCCGTGCTGGCATGGGAGGAGCGCCGGATGCGCCGGGAGGTGCGCGCCACCGCCAACCGGCTGGCCAACTTCGACGACGCCAACCTGCGCCGCTCCGCTCGGGCGGCGGTCGCCGCCGGCGCCCGGGTCGCCCGCGCCCTGGAGATCCTCGGCCCGGACGCTCCGGACCATCTGCTCCTGGCCGGGCGGCTCCGGCTGGAGCACAAGCAGGCATCGCTGGAGGAGCTCGGCGCCCTGGCCGACCCGCCGATGACCAAGGACGCCGTCGCCGGGCGGATCCGTCGGCTGCTGGCGCTCGCCGACAAGCGGGCGGCCGACCTGGGCGTCCCGGACACCGAGGCGAGCGTCACCCCGGACATGCTCACCTCCTGACCGCCGGTCCGGCCCCGTTCATGGGCCCGCTGCCGCACGCATTAGGGTCGATCCTGAGGCACCGTCGCCTCGCTCTGACCGACCTGACCGTTTTCAGCACCCGTTCGATCATCGCCGCCGGTCGGCGGCCGTATCCGAGGAGTACCGCGTGACCATCCGCGTCGGCGTGAACGGCTTCGGCCGAATCGGCCGTAACTTCTTCCGGGCCGCCCAGGCCAGCGACCACGACATCGAGATCGTCGCCGCCAACGACCTCGGTGACGTCGCCACGATGGCCCACCTGCTCAAGTACGACACCGTGCTCGGCCCGCTCCACCAGGACGTGCGGGCCACCAAGGACGGCATCGAGGTCGGCGGCAAGACGATCAAGATCCTGGCCGAGCGCGACCCGGGCAAGCTGCCGTGGAAGGACCTCGGCGTCGACGTGGTCCTCGAGTCCACCGGCTTCTTCACCAAGGCCGACGACGCGCGCAAGCACGTCGACGAGGGCGGCGCGAAGAAGGTCATCATCTCGGCGCCGGCGACCGGTGAGGACCTCACGGTGGTGCCCGGCGTCAACGACTCGGAGTACGACGGGTCGCAGACCGTCATCTCCAACGCGTCGTGCACGACGAACTGCCTCGCCCCGATGGCCAAGGTGCTGCTCGACGCGTTCGGCATCGAGCGCGGCCTGATGACGACGATCCACGCCTACACCCAGGACCAGAACCTGCAGGACGCACCGCACAAGGACCTGCGCCGGGCCCGGGCGGCCGCGGTCAACGTGATCCCGACCAGCACCGGTGCGGCGAAGGCGATCGGCCTGGTGCTGCCGGAGCTGAAGGGCAAGCTCGACGGCTACGCGCTGCGGGTGCCGGTCATCACCGGCTCGGCCACCGACCTCACGGTCACCCTGAGCCGCGAGGCCAGCGTCGACGAGGTCAATGCGGCCGCCAAGGCGGCGGCCGCCGACGGTCCGCTCAAGGGTTACCTGCGCTACACCGAGGACCAGATCGTCTCCTCCGACATCGTCGGCGACCCCTCCTCATGCATTTTCGACGCCGGGCTCACCAAGGCGATCGGTAACCAGGTCAAGGTGGTCGGCTGGTACGACAACGAGTTCGGCTACTCCAGCCGGCTCGTCGACCTCATCGCCCTGGTCGCGTCGAAGCTGTCCTGAGGACATGAAGACCGTCGACGACCTGCTCGCCGAGGGTGTGCGGGGCCGGCACGTCCTCGTCCGGTCCGACCTCAACGTCCCGATGGACGGCGGCCGGATCACCGACGACGGCCGGATCCTCGCCAGCCTCCCCGTGATCGGGCGGCTGGCCGAGGCGGGTGCGCGGGTGGTGGTTACCGCCCATCTGGGTCGGCCCAAGGGCGCTCCCGACCCGCAGTACTCGCTGCGTCCGGTCGGTGCCCGGCTCGGTGAGCTCCTCGGCCGGCCGGTGACGTGTGCCGCAGACGTCGTCGGGGACAGCGCCCGGTCGGTGGTGTCCGACCTCGCCGACGGATCGGTGGCGCTGCTGGAGAATGTCCGCTTCGAGGCGGGAGAGACCAGCAAGGACGACGCGCAGCGCGGCGCGTTCGCCGACGCGCTCGCCGGGCTCGTCGGCGCGGGCGGCGCCTACGTCGACGACGCGTTCGGCGCGGTGCACCGCAAGCACGCCAGCGTCTACGACGTCGCCCAGCGGCTGCCGCACTACGCCGGCGACCTGGTGCTGCGGGAACTGACGATGCTGAGCACGCTGACCGGGTCGCCGGACCGGCCCTACGTGGTCGTGCTCGGCGGCAGCAAGGTCTCGGACAAGCTCGGCGTGATCTCGGCGCTGCTGCCCAAGGTCGACCGGTTGCTGATCGGCGGCGGGATGTGCTTCACGTTCCTCGCCGCCCAGGGCCACGAGGTCGGCGCGTCGCTGCTCGAGACCGAGCAGATCGACACCTGCCGGCAGCTGCTGGCCGAGTCGGGTGACCGGATCGTGCTGCCGGTCGACATCGTCGTCGCGGCCGACATCAGCCCGCACTCGGTGCCGAAGACGGTCGAGGCGATCAGCATCCCCGTCGAGGAGATGGGCCTGGACATCGGACCGGAGAGCGTCACCCTCTTCGCCCACGAGCTCGGCAAGGCCCGCACGGTCTTCTGGAACGGTCCGATGGGCGTGTTCGAGGTGGCACCGTTCGCGGCCGGAACCAAGGGCGTAGCACAGGCGGTCGCCGACTGCCCGGGTACGACGGTCGTCGGGGGCGGCGACTCCGCCGCGGCGGTGCGCGCCCTGGGCCTCGACGAGAGCGCCTACACCCACATCTCGACCGGCGGCGGCGCGTCGCTGGAATACCTCGAGGGCAAGGCGCTGCCCGGCGTCGCCGTACTGGAGTCCTGAGTGGCGAAGAAGCCCGCCCGGCGGCCGATGATCGCCGGCAACTGGAAGATGAACCTCACCCACCTCGAGGCGATCGCGCTGGTGCAGAAGATCGCCTTCAGCCTGACCGAGGAGGTGTTCACCGACGTCGAGGTCGTGGTGCTGCCGCCCTTCATCGGGCTGCGCAGCGTGCAGACCCTCGTCGACGGTGACAAGTTGCTGCTCGAGTACGGCGCCCAGGACCTGTCGCCGCACGCTGCCGGGGCCTACACCGGGGACATCAGCGGACCGATGCTCGCGAAGCTCGGCTGCTCCTACGTCGTCGCCGGCCACTCCGAGCGCCGTCAGTACCACCACGAGGACGACGCCCTGGTCAACGCGAAGGTGCGCGCCGCCTTCAGCCACGGGCTGACCCCGATCCTGTGCGTCGGCGAAGGCCTCGACGTGCGCGAGGACGGCCGGCACGTCGAGCACTGTTGCACCCAGCTGCGCAACGCGCTCCAGGAGGTGCCGGCCGCGCAGGCGCGGGAGATCGTCCTCGCCTACGAGCCGGTCTGGGCGATCGGCACCGGCAAGGTCGCCACCCCGGAGGATGCGCAGCAGGTCTGCGGCGAGCTGCGCACCACCCTCGCCGACCTCTACACCGGCGACCTCGCTGACGGCGTCCGGGTCCTCTACGGCGGATCGGTGAAGGCCGACAACTCGGCCGCGATCGTGGCGCAGCCCGACATCGACGGTGCCCTCGTCGGCGGGGCGAGTCTCGACGGCGAGGAGTTCGCGGGCATCTGTCGCCGCGCCGCCGAGGCGGTCGGGTAACCTCGAGCTACGCGGAGAACCTCCCGGATCGACCGAGAAAGGCCACGCAGCGTCGATGATCCTTGCACTGTCCGTCGTGTTGATCATCACCAGCCTCGGCATGGTGGTGCTGGTGCTGCTGCACCGCGGCAAGGGCGGCGGGCTGTCCTCGATGTTCGGCGGCGGGATGTCGTCGTCGCTGTCGGGCTCCTCGGTCGTGGAGAAGAACCTGGACCGGCTGACCGTCGTGCTCGGACTGGTCTGGGCCGTCTGCATCGTCCTGCTGGGCCTGCTGTACAAATGACCCCTGCGAAACTGCCCAGCGCCATAGGGCGCTCGACAATTGACCGGACGGTCAACGGCTGCCGGCATGTCGCGGCGCGCAAGTCGGCACTAGACTGAGCAGCCGGGGGTCCGTTCCATCCGTCGTACGAAGGAGAGCCACACCGTGGCAGGTGGTAACGCGATCCGAGGCAGCCGCGTCGGAGCCGGGCCTATGGGCGAGGCGGAGCGCGGCGAGTCGGCACCCCGTCAGCGAATTTCGTTCTGGTGCGCGAACGGGCACGAGACGCTTCCGTCGTTCGCCGAGGAGGCCGCGATCCCGGACACCTGGGACTGTCCCCGGTGCGGGTTGCCGGCCGGCCAGACGAAGGACACACCGCCCGCGGTGCCGCGCAACGAGCCGTACAAGACCCACCTCGCCTACGTGCGGGAGCGGCGCAGTGACGCCGACGGCGCGGCCATCCTCGACGAGGCACTTGCCCGGTTGCGCAACCAGCGCTCGGGCGGCTGACCGCACCCTCTCTCATCGGGTGACGAGGGAACACCTCTGTGTGAGGTGACCCCAACCGGGCGATCAATGGTCCCGCCGAGTAGCGGACCGGTGCGCCGCCACTGTGCCCAAGTAACCCCGAACCGCCGGTAGGAGAGGCGGCCGGCTGCCACGATCGGCGGCCAAGGGGGGTTGGTCGATGCATACCGATCGCTTTGGCATTTCCGTCGCGGCGGACCAGACGACGGTCTGGCGCGCCCTGACCGACCCATGCCGGACGCCGGCGTTCTTCTTCGGCCTGCGCATCGACTCCACCTGGGAACCGGGTGCGGCCGTCACGTTCACCGGTCCCGGACCCGACGTCCTCGTCGGCAGCGTGCTCGTCTGCGACCCGCCGCGCCGGCTCAGTTACGGCGTCGGCGGCCCGCTCGGCTGCGACGACGACGCGATCGGCGACGACAGCCTGAGCTGGCTGTCCTGGGAGCTCGAGCCGGCCGGCTGCGGCCTGACCCGGGTGACGCTGCTGCACGACGAGATGGGCCCGGCCGGGCCCGACGCCGACCGCGTGTGGAACCGGCTGCTCGGCAATCTCGAGACCTACCTCGACAGCGATCGCCCGATCGTGCGCCGGACCCCCGCCTGACCACACCGCCCATCGGAAGGAACCGCTCCTCATGACCTCTTCTGCGCGCCCCGCCCGCGACGGCGCCGGTTCCGGCGACGGAACGGCGACCCACGCCCGACCGGTCGACTACACGAGCCTGGCCTCCCGGCTCGAGTGTGACGTCATCACCGCGCAGGATCCGCGCTGGGACGACGCCCGCACGGGGTGGATCCTCAACGCCGACCAGCGGCCCGCCGCCGTCGTGCCCGTTCAGGGCGCGTCCGACATCGCCGCCGTGGTTCGCTTCGCCCGCACCAACGGGTTCCGGGTCGCCGCGCAGGGCACCGGGCACAGCGCGACGACGCTCGCCCCCAATCTCGATCAGACCATCCTCGTCCGCACCGGCGCGCTCGACGGCGTGACCGTCGACCCGGTCGCGTGCACCGCCCGGGCCGAGGCCGGCGTGGTGTGGTCGCAGGTCAGCGAACTCGCCGCGGAGCACGGTCTGGCCGCACTGGCCGGCTCGTCGCCCGACGTCGGCGTGACCGGCTACACCCTCGGGGGCGGGCTCAGCTGGCTGGGCCGCAAGTACGGGCTGGCCACCAACTCGGTGGTCGCCGCCGAGGTGGTCACCGGCGACGGGCAGGTTCTGCGGGTCGACGCCGACCACCACCCGGAGTTGTTCTGGGCCATCCGGGGCGGCGGCGGCAGCATGGCCATCGTCACGGCGCTGGAGTTCCGGCTCTACCCGGTCGCCGAGGTCTACGCCGGGACGATGTTCTGGCCGATGGAGCGGGCTCGCGAGGTCCTCGGCGCGTGGCGGGCGTGGACGCAGGACGCGCCGGAGGAGGTCACCTCGTGCGGCCGGCTGTTGAGCCTGCCGCCGCTTCCGGTGATCCCGGAGCCGCTCCGCGGCGGAAACTTCGCCGTGATCGAGGTCGCCTTCCTCGGCGACAGCCACGACGGCGAGGAGCTGATCGCGCCGCTGCGCGCCCTGCGACCCGTGATGGACACCGCGACCACGATTCCGGCGGCCGAGCTCGCGAAGATGCACATGGACCCGGAGTTCCCGGTGCCCGCCGTCGGAGACGGCTTCCAGCTCCGCGAGTTCCCGCCGGAGGCGCTCGATGCCCTTCTCGCGGTCGCCGGGCCCGGGACCGATTCGCCGCTGCTGTCGGTGGAGCTCCGCCACGTGGGCGGGGCGCTCGGCCGGGCGCCGCGCGACGCCGGAGCGCTCGCGACCATGCCCGGGGCCTACGCCGGGTTCGCGGTGGCTCTCACGATGGACCGTGCGGCCGAGCAGGCCGCTCTCACGCGGATCCGCGCCATCCAGGATGCCATCGCGCCGTGGCACTCCGAGCTCAGCTACGCCAACTTCGCCGAGCACCCCGACCATCCGGCGGCGTTCTTCTCCGCCGACGACGAGGCGCGTCTCGCCCGGGCCAAGACGAGGTACGACGAGGCCTCGACGCTGGTTTCCGGCCACCCGGTGCGCACGACCCGGACCGCCTAGCCGGCCGGTCGACGCGCCGGTCAGGCGAGCGGCAGCCGGACCACCGACGCCGGGAGCCGGCTCGCGGCCGCCCGGTCGAGCAGCCACAGGGTGCGGACCCGCGCCCGGACCCCGGCCGCCGGGACCTGCAGCGGGCCGGCGCCGCCGAGGGCCATCGCCACGGCGGCGGCCTTCTCCTCGCCGGTGGTGGCCAGCCACGCCTCGGTGGCGGTGTTGATCGCCCGCAGCGTGAGGGTGAGCCGGATCGGCGGTGGCTTGGGCGAACCGTGCACGGCGACGACCGAGCGCTCGTCGTACGCCGCCGGTGACTCCGGGAAGATCGACGCGGTGTGGCCCTCTTCGCCGACGCCGAGCATGAGGACGTCGAAGTGCGGTACGTCGCCGTGGTCCTCCGGCCGGGCGGCGGCGGCCAGCTCGCGGGCGTAGGCCGCGGCGGCCGCCTCGGGGTCGTTGCCCCACGGTCCGTCCGACGCGGGGAACGGGTGCACTCGCTCGGCGGAGAGCGGAATCGAGTCCAGCAGGGCTTCGCGGGCCTGCCGGTCGTTGCGCTCGGGATCGGCGGCCGGCACGAAGCGTTCGTCGCCCCACCACACATCGACCCGCGGCCAGTCCACCGCGTCGCGGGCCGGATTGGTGCGCAGCTCGGTGAGCACCGCCGTACCGAGGCGGCCGCCGGTGAGCACGACCGACGCGCTGCCCCGGGCGGCCTGGGCGTCGACCAGCCGGGTGACGACCCGGGCCGCGATCGCCTTGGCCAGCAGGTCGGCGTCGCGGTGGACGACGACCTCCGGGCTGCTCACCGGCCTTCCCGGCCGGACCGCGCGGTCACGGGCCGGTGGCCGGTGCCGGCTCGGGGGACTCCGCCGGGTCGCGCCACACGTGGGTACGCAGCGCCGGCCGATCGCCCAGGCCGACCGAGCCGGTCGCCGCGCCGAGCGCGTCGGCGTAGATCTCATCAGCGTCGAGGCGGTGCAACTCCTCGGCGAGCAGTTCCCCGATGCCGCGGTCGGCCAGGGACACGACACTTCCCTCGGCCCCGCGTTCCCGGCGCAGCAGTCCGCGCCCGTCCTGGCCGCGGTGCATGGTCATCTGCTCGCCGTCGGCCAGGTCGATGGCCACCTCGGTGACTCCGGGGCCGCCGTCGGCGGTGAGCGGCACCGCCGTTCCGATCCGGCTGCCGAGCCAGCCGGCGAGCAGGGCGGAACTGGGATCGGTCGGCTCGCCCAGGACGCTGGCGCCGGTGAGCCGGTGGTTGCAGGAGTCGACCGCCGAGGCGAGCTGGCCGCGCCACGGGGTGATCCGGGTCCAGCCCAGGTCGGTGTCGCCGGGCGCGTAGTCGGCGGCGCGGCGCCGCAGGGCGGCGATCGGGTCGACGGCCCGCGACGAGTCGGTGATGCGCCGGTCGGCCAGTACGCCGAGCGGGTCGTGGGCGATGAGGTCAGGAGGCGGGGCGTGCCACCAGGTGACGACCGGGACGTCGGGGGCGAGCAGCGGCAGCGCCACGGATTCGGCGTGCAGCGCCAGGCGGCCGTACATGCGCATGACCACGGCCTCACCGGGCCCCAGCCGGCCGCCCATCAGCACCTCGGCGTCGAGCCGCGGGACCGGCGCGTCGATCTCGCGCCGGACGACCACCAGCAACCGGCACGGATGGTGCGACGCCGCGGTGGTGGCGGCGGCCTCGGCCTCGGCGACGTCGCGCTCACCGACGACGACGATCAGCGTGAGCGCGCAGCCGGAGGTCATGGCGCCGCCGGTGCGTCGTTCGGCGGCGAGCGCCTTGACGACCTGGGTGCCGGTGGTGTCCCAAAGTGTGGTCATCGCCGATTCCCTGGTCGCGGCGCGGGTGTGCGCGTCATGGTCGTCTCCACTGCCGTCCGTCGCCGGCAAGCATGTCGTCGGCCTCCCGCGGTCCCCACTCGCCGGCCCGGTAGGGCGCCGGCGGATGCTCCCGCCAGAAGGCCTCGAGCGGGTCGATCGCCCGCCAGGACTCCTCGACCTCGTCGTTGCGCGGGAAGAGTGTGGCGTCGCCGAGGAGGACGTCGAGCACGAGCCGCTCGTAGGCCTCCGGGCTGGACTCGGTGAACGCCTCGCCGTAGAGGAAGTCCATGGCGACGTCGCGGACCTCCATCGTGCTGCCCGGCACCTTCGAGCCGAACTTCATCGTCACGCCCTCGTCGGGCTGCACCCGCACGACGAGCTGGTTGTGGCCCAGCTCCTCGGTGTCGGTGGCGTCGAAGGGCAGGTGCGGCGCCCGGCGGAAGGACAGCGCGATCTCGGTCACCCGCCGCGGCAGGCGCTTCCCGGTGCGCAGGTAGAACGGGACGCCGGCCCAGCGCCGGGTCTCGACGCCGAACCGGACCGCGGCGTAGGTCTCGGTCGTCGAGTCCGGGGGGACGTCCTTCTCCTGCCGGTAGCCGACCGCGCGTTCGCCGGCCAGCCAGCCCTGGTCGTACTGGCCGCGTACGGCGTAGCGCTCCATGTCCGTGGGCAGGCTCACCGCGCGCAGCACCTTGAGCTTCTCGGTGCGGATCGCGTCGGCGGAGAACTCGACCGGCTCCTCCATCGCCGTCAGGGCCAGCAGCTGGAAGAGGTGGTTCTGCATGACGTCGCGCGCCGCACCGGTCTTGTCGTAGAACGCGGCGCGGGTGCCGATCCCGACGTCCTCGGCCATGGTGATCTGCACGGAGTCGACGTAGTTGGAGTTCCACACCGGCTCGAAGAGCATGTTGGCGAACCGCAGGGCCAGCAGATTCTGGACGGTTTCCTTGCCGAGGTAGTGGTCGATCCGGAAGACGTCCTTGGCGGTGAAGACCTCGTCGACCAGCCGGTTGAGCTCACGGGCGCTGGTCAGATCGTGGCCGAACGGCTTCTCCACCACGACCCGGCGCCAGCCGCCGGACCGCTTGTTGTCCGAGAGGCCGGTGCGTTCCATCTGCTTGAGCACCGTGGGGAACATCGCCGGGGGGATCGACAGGTAGAACGCCGCGTTGCCCTGGATGCCGTGCGACTCGCTGAGGTCGCGCAACGTCTGCGCCAGCAGGTCGAACGCGTCGTCGTCGTCGAAGGACCCGGAGACGAACTTGATGTTCCCGTAGAGCCGGTTCCACGTTTCTTCCTGCCACGGTGTGCGCGAGTGCTGCTTGGCGGCGTTCTTCGCCAGCTGCTCGAAGTCGCCGTGGTCCCAGTCGCGGCGGGCGAAACCCAGCAGCACGAAGTCGGTAGGGAGCAGCCCGCGGTTGGCGAGGTCGTAGACGGCCGGCATCAGCTTGTTGCGCGCCAGGTCTCCGGTGACGCCGAAGACGACCAGAGCGCACGGCTCCGGGACCCGGGGGAGCCGGCGGTCCCGCGTGTCGCGCAGCGGGTTGTCCGGTCGTTCGGTGACGGTCATTGCCTCACTCACGCGATGGCCTCCATGAGCTGGCCCAGACCGGCCCGACGGTCGGTCAGATGCAGTCGTACGAGGGGACGTCCGCGGCCGACCAGCGCTTCGCGGTCGCCGGCGACCTGCGCGGCCTGTAGCTGGCCGAAAGTGTAGGGCTCGCCGGGTATGTCGAGGTCGTCGCGGACCGCGCCGGTGATCTGCAGGAAGACCCCGACCTGCGGGCCGCCCTTGTGGTACTGCCCGGTCGAGTGCAGAAAGCGCGGTCCCCACCCGAAGGTGACCGGGTGCGGGGTGGTCCGCGCGAGGATCGCCCGGGTGTTGGCGGCCGACGCGTCGGCCAGCCGGTCGAGGTAGGCCATGACGGCGAGATAACCGCGGTCCGGCACCGCGGCGAGCAGCCGGTGGATCACGCCACGGACGTCGTGGGTGCCCTCGACGAGCGAGTCGTCGGCGTAGACCTCGATCGCGCCGTGGGTCGCGGCCGGCTTCGTCGGCGGGATCCCGTCGGCCAGGATCCGCTTCGTGTTGTCCTTGGATTCGGTGACGTTGGGCTGGTCGAACGGGTTGATCCCGATCACCCCGCCGGCGAACGCGGTGGCGTATTCCCAGACGAGGAACTGAGCGCCGAGCGGACCGCTGATCGCGACCCGGGGCCCGGTGGCCTGTCCGACCGCGACGGGGAGGAGGTCCGGCCCGGTGGCGCCGGCGGCGTCGACGGACTCGACGACGACGGGCAGTACGCCGCGGCCGTTCTTGCCGGTGGACTCGGCAATCAGCTGCTCGGCCCAGTCGCCGAGCCCCACCGCGTCCGAGGTCGGCGTGGGGGCGATGGACACCTTGTCGCGGCCGGCGGCGTAGCCCGCGCCGATCGCGGCACCGAGGTCGAGGCCCGGGTTGTTCTCGCCGGCGGCCAACGAGGGGGAAACCGCCGCGGCGTCGTCGAGCAGACCCGTGACATCGGCGCCGGCGAGCGCCGACGGGACCAGGCCGAAGGCGGTCAGCGCGCTGTACCGCCCGCCGACGTCGGGGTCGGCCAGGAAGACCTCGCGGAAGCCGTTGTCCTTGGCCAGCCGTTCCAGCGGCGAGCCCGCGTCGGTGACCGCGACGAAGCGCCGGCCGACCTCCTCCGCGGACAGGCCGGCTCGGGCGAAGGCGTCGGCGAAGGCCCGCCGGTGGCTGTCGGTCTCGACCGTGCCGCCGGATTTCGACGACACCACCAGGAGGGTGCGGTCGAGATCAGTGAGCGCCGCCCGGATCTGTCCGGGGTCGGTGGTGTCGAGGACGACGAGGTCGACGCCCGCGGTGCGGGTGATCACCTCCGGCGCCAGCGACGACCCGCCCATCCCGGCCAGCACGATCCGGTCGATTCCCTCGGCCTCGAGGTCGGCCCGCAGGGCCGCCAGCCGGGGAAGCAGCTCCCGGGACGACTCGTGCAGCGTCAGCCAGCCGAGCCGGATGGCCGCCTCGGACCGGGCGTCGGCGCCCCACAGGTCGGGGTCGCCGGCGGCGAGTTTCGCGGGGACGTCGGCGGCGATCGCCTCCGCGGCGACGGTTGCCGCCGCCTCGGCGAAACCGTCGAGGTCGACCTGCACCGGTGCGCTCACCGGGCCGCCCTCAGCTGGCCGGCCAGGGTGTCGAGCAGACCCTTCCACGAGTCGTCGAACTTCTTCACGCCCTCCTCCTCGAGCACCTTGACCACATCGTCGTAGTCGATGCCGATCGCCGCGAGTGCGTCGAGCTCGGCCTTCGACTGGTCGTACGTGCCGTGCACCGTGTCGCCCCGCAGCTTGCCGTGGTCCTCGACGGCCTGCAGGGTCGCCTCGGGCATCGTGTTCACCACGTCGGGAGCGACCAGCTCGACGACGTAGCGGGTGTCGTCGTAGCTCGGGTCCTTGACGCCGGTCGACGCCCACAGCGGCCGCTGGGTCTTCGCGCCGGCCGCCGCCAGCGCCTTCCAACGGTCCGAGGCGAGCATCCGCTCGAAGTGCTGGTAGGCGAGCCGGGCGTTGGCGATCGCCGCCGTGCCCCGCAGCTTCTTCGCCTCGTCGCTGCCGAGCTTGTCGAGCCGGGAGTCGACCTCGGTGTCCACCCGGGACACGAAGAACGAGGCGACGGACGCCATCGACGAGATGTCGTGGCCGGCGGCCTTGGCCTGCTCCATGCCGTCGAGGAAGGCGTCCATGACCTCGTCGTACCGGGCCAGCGAGAAGATCAAGGTCACGTTGACGCTGATGCCCTGCGCCAGCGTCTGGGTGATCGCGGGGATGCCTTCGCGCGTGGCCGGGATCTTGATGAAGAGGTTGGGCCGGTCGACCGCCCACCACAGCGCCTTGGCTTCGGCCGCCGTCGCATCGGCGTCGTGCGCGATGCGTGGGTCGACCTCGATCGACACCCGGCCGTCGCGGCCGTCGCTGGCGTCGTACGCCGGGCGGAGTACGTCGCAGGCCCAGCGGACGTCGTAAGCGGTGATCGCGCGGGACGCTTCCTCCACCTCGATCCCGCGGAGCGCGAGATCCTTCACCTGCTCGTTGTAGGCGTCACCCTTCTCCAGGGCCTTGGCGAAGATCGTCGGGTTGGTGGTGACGCCGACGACGTGCTTGTCCTTCGACAACGCGGCCAGGTTGCCGGTCGTCAGTCGCTCACGCGACAGGTCGTCGAGCCAGATCGCTACGCCTTCGGCGGAGAGATCGGCGAGAGAGTCGCTCATGGGTGCCTCCCGTTGCGGGTGGTAATGGCAGCGGTCAGCTGCCGGTGGTCGTTCCGGTGATGGCGCCGACCTTCTCGAGGCTGGCGTGTGCGGCCGCGACGACCCGGTCCGGGGTGAAGCCGAACTGTTCGAACAGCGCCGTATATGCCGCGCTGGCGCCGAAATGCTCCAGGCTGACGATCTCGCCGGCATCTCCGACGAAGTCCCGCCACCCCTGCGCCACGGCGGCCTCGATGCTTACCCGTGCCTTGACGCCGGGCGGTAGCACCTGCTGCTGATACGCCGGCGGCTGCTCACGGAACCACTCGACGCACGGCATGGAGACCACACGAGTGGCAACGCCCTCTGCCTCCAGCCTCTTCCGGGCCTCGACCGCCAGGCCGACCTCGGACCCGGTCGCGATCAAGATCACCTGCGCGGTGCCGTGCCCGGCCTCGGCGAGCACGTAACCGCCCTGCGCGGTGCCCTCCGCGGAGGCGTAGGTCTCGCGGTCGAAGACCGGGATGTTCTGCCGGGTCAGGCACAGGCCGGCCGGTCGGTCGGTGTGCTCCAGCACGGTGCGCCAGGCCACGCTCGTCTCGTTGGCGTCGCCGGGCCGGACCACGTCCAGCCCGGGAATCGCCCGCAGCGCCGCGAGCTGCTCCACCGGCTGGTGGGTAGGCCCGTCCTCGCCGAGGCCGATCGAGTCGTGCGTCCACACGTAGGTGACCGGCAGTTGCATCAGCGCGGCGAGCCGCACCGCCGGGCGCATGTAGTCACTGAAGACGAGGAACGTGCCGCCGTAGGGCCGGGTGCCGCCGTGCAGCACGATCCCGTTGAGGATGGAGCCCATGGAGTGCTCGCGGATGCCGAAGTGCAGCGTGCGGCCGTAGGGGCCGCCCGGAAACTCCTTGGTCTGGTGTTCGGACGGGACGAACGACGGCTCGCCCTTCATCGTGGTGTTGTTGGACTCGGCCAGATCCGCCGAGCCGCCCCAGATCTCGGGCACCGGGATGAGGGAGTCGAGCACCGCGTTGGACGCCTTGCGGGTGGCGACCCCCTTCTCGTCGGGCGGGAAGGTAGGCAGCAGGTCGGCCCAGCCCTCGGGCAGCGTCCGGGTGGCCATCCGGTCGAAGAGCGCGCGGCGGTCGGGGTTGGCCTTGGCCCACTCGTCGAACTTCGGCTGCCACTCGGCGTGCGCGGCCCGCCCGCGGTCGACGACCTTGCGGGCGTGGGTCAGCACCTCCGGGTCGACGTCGAAGGACTTCTCCGGGTCGTAGCCCATCACCTTCTTGGTGGCGGCCACTTCGTCGGCGCCGAGCGCCGACCCGTGCGCCTTTCCGGTGTTCTGCTTGTTGGGTGCCGGCCACGCGATGATCGTCCGGAGTTTGATGATCGACGGGCGGCTGGTCTCGCGCCGGGCGGCGGCGTAGGCGCGTTCGAGGGCTGCGATGTTCTCCACGTAGGCGCCGTCGTCGAGCAGGAAGTCGACGTGCTGGGTGTGCCAACCGTAGGCGGCGTAACGACGCAGGACGTCCTCGCTGAACGCGATGTTGGTGTCGTCCTCGATGGAGATGTGGTTGTCGTCGTAGAGCAGCGTGAGGTTGCCGAGTTGCTGGTGGCCGGCGAGTGAGCTGGCCTCTCCGGACACGCCCTCCTCGAGGTCACCGTCGGAGGCGATGCAGTAGATGTGGTGGTCGAACGGGCTCTCGCCGGGCGCCGCGTCCGGGTCGAACAGCCCGCGCTCACGCCGGGCGGCTATCGCCATGCCCACGGCGTTGCCCACACCCTGGCCCAGCGGACCGGTCGTGGTCTCGACGCCCACGGTGTGCCCGTGCTCGGGGTGGCCCGGCGTCAGCGAGCCCCAGGTGCGCAGGGACTTGAGATCGTCCAGTTCGAGCCCGTAGCCGGACAGGTAGAGCTGGATGTAGAGCGTCAGGCTCGAGTGCCCGGCAGAGAGCACGAACCGGTCCCGGCCGGTCCACGACGCGTCCGTCGGGTCGTGGCGCATGATCTTCTGGAACAGCAGGTACGCGGCGGGCGCCAGGCTCATGGCGGTGCCCGGATGGCCGTTGCCCGCCTTCTGCACGGCATCCATCGCGAGGAGCCGGATCGTGTCGATGGCCTTGCGGTCGATGTCGTCCCAGTCGCGGGGAAGGATGGTCTCGTGCTTGTCGGATTTCGTGGCCACGCGGTCGCGCTCCCTTGCGGTGACGGGACGGTCCCGAGGGGGTCGGAGGTCCTCAAGGACCGTGCGTGATGATCACCTACCACCCTAGTCCCGTCGTCCTCCGACGGCCCGGGTGCCTGCACCTCCCCCTTGCCGTCTTGTTGCCGTCCGGGCCGAGGGCGAAACCTCCCGATCCGGCGCGCCGGTCGACCGGTCGCGCTGGCCCGACCCGCACCCGGGAGGGTCGGCTGCCCGGATTACAGTGATCGGGTCACACCGCCGAGTCCATGAGGTGCCCTTCCCGTGTCCCGCCCCGCCGTCACCGGCAGCAGTGCGATGAGGGGCACCGGGTGACCGCCTACGCCGGGTCGCTGCCACCGCAGCGCACGGTCGGCTCGGTACTGCGGGCCTATCTGGCCCTGACCAAGCCGCGGATCATCGAGCTCCTGCTGGTCACCACCGTTCCGACGATGATGCTGGCCGCGCGCGGGCTGCCGTCCTGGACGACCGTCGGCGCGACGCTGCTCGGCGGCGCGCTCGCCGCAGGCAGTGCCAACGCGCTCAACTGCTACATCGACCGCGACATCGACCAGCTGATGCGCCGTACCGAGCGTCGGCCGTTGGCCCGCCATCTCGTCCCGCCGCGCAACGCGCTGGCCTTCGGGGTGACGCTCGGAGTGCTCGCCACCGTGTGGCTCGCGCTGACGACCAATGTGCTGTCGGCGGCGCTCGCCGACGCGGCGATCCTCTTCTACGTCTTCGTCTACTCACTCGGCCTCAAGCGGCGTACGCCGCAGAACATCGTCTGGGGCGGGGCGGCCGGCTGCATGCCGGTCCTGATCGGCTGGTCGACGGTCACCGGCACGGTCTCGTGGGCGGCCGCGACGCTGTTCCTGGTGATCTTCTTCTGGACCCCGCCGCACTTCTGGGCGCTCGGCATGCGCTTCCGCGACGACTACGCCGCCGCCGGCGTCCCGATGCTGCCGGTGGTTGCCTCGCCCGAGGTCGTCGCCCGCCGCATCGTCATCTACACCTGGGTGCTGGTCGTGACGTCGGTGGTCCTCTGGCCGCTCGCCACGTCCTGGATCTACGGCGGCTCCGCGATCGTGCTCGGCGTGATCTTCCTCTGGCACGCCTACCAGTTGCGCGCACAGGCCCGGGCCGGTGGGCGCATCACCTCGCTACGGCTGTTCCGCTGGTCCAACACGTATCTGTCGCTGCTCTTCCTCGCCCTCGCCGTCGACTCTCTGGTGCTGCACTAGCCGCATTACGGCGAGTGTGTTGACCCGGCGGTCCGGGGGGCCCACCATTCGGGTACAGGTGGTACCGGGTTCCCGCAGGAGTGTGGGTCATGGCGGTGGATTTCGACGGGACCGGCATCGCCCGGTCGCACATCATGCAGATCCCGGGCGACCGCGCCGCGGCCTACGTCACCCGGATGCGCGCGAGCAGTCCGGACTTCCGTGACCTACTGGTCCACTTCGAGGAGCGCGGCTTCCGCTTCGACGTGGACCGCGTGCGGGTCTTCGTCTACCTCGCCGACTCGGTCGACGGCGACGTCCCGACCGCCCACGTGTTGGGCATCCTGCCGAGCTACGGCGTCGCGTTCGCGACCGACGCCGGCCACCAGGCGGTGTCGATCGGAGTGCACGACAGCGGATCGGCCATCGCCGGCATGGTCGACGTCGAGCACAACCCCTACCGGTTGATCCGGTTCGCCACCGTCATCCCCGCCGGGGAGGGCGAGCGGCCGGTCGAGCACTCGGTCGGCGCCGAGGAGCTCGGGTCGTTGTCCGCGCTCGAGATCGCCTCGCGGCTCGGCCCGCATCCGATCCGCGTGGTCGACCCGGTGCCGGCTCCGGCGACACTCGACCTGCCCGACCTGAGTGCGCTGTCGGCGATGCTGTTCCGTGAGCTGCTCGACGATCCGCAGACCCGGCCGATGTATCCGGCGTCGGCGATCGAGGCGCTGCTGGCGCAGACCCCACTGGTGCAGAAGTTCGCCACCGTCAACGCGCTGCAGCAGGGCGAGGCGGTGCGCCAGGTCGTACTGGGCATCGCCGACCCGGCGGCGGCCCGGACCATTCGCGGCGCGTGCAGCTGCTCCACCAGCTGCAACGCGTGTACATCGACGTCGTGCAGCATCACCATCGGCAAAGCCACCAGCGTGCAGTGAGCGTCGAGCCGGATCCACCGTCCCACCACCCGGTCGTCGATCGCGCCGTCCGCGACCGGGTGCTCGCCGTACCGGATCTGCCCGCGACGACGGCGGACGCGCTCCGGCTCCTCGACCAGCTGCTGGACGGCCAACGGCCCGGCGGGGACGCGCTCGGGGCGGCGCTGACCGGCGGGCTCGAGCCCGCCGCGGTGGCCGACGCATGGGGGCGGCTCGTCGCGGCCGGGGCGTTGCGGGAAGGGCCGGATGCGACGCCCACCGACGCCAGGTGGGGGGACTATGCCGACCAAGCGCGCACGCTGGCCGTCCTCGCCTACGCCGAACGGGACGCGGAGGCGAGTGCGTGGCAGCGCGCCGGCGGCGAGCTGCAGGAACGGCTGGCCGCGGCCGCCGTCGTCGTCGCCGGTGCCGGCAGCGCGTGGCGCCGGGTCGCCGAGGATCTCGAGGCGGCCGGGGTCGGCACGCTGTCACCGGTCGGCGACGCCGACCTGACGGTGCCCGGGCGCTGTGATCTCGTCGTGCACGTCAGCGACGATCCGCGCCCGGAGCGTCGGTTGCAGATCGGCCGGTCGCTGACCCGGGCCGGCGTACCCGCGGTGTTCTATCACCGCGATCAGGGCGACATCGTGGTCGGTCCGTTCGTCTACCCGGGCCAGACCGCGTGCGTGGAGTGCGTGGAGTTGCGCCGCGCGGCGGCCCGCAGCCACTGGGCGCCGGGTGGCGAGCCCACGGCTCCACCGCTGCTCCGGTTTCCGGTCGGCACGGATCTGCTCGCGCTCGACGTGGTGAAGTTTCTCAGCGAGGCGGCGCTGCCGGCGACGAGGGGCCGGATCGTGCGGTTCGACCTGCGGGTCGGCGTACCGAGCGTGCATCCCGTGCTCCGGCTGCCGCGGTGCCCGGCCTGCGGAGTCGGGCCGGCCGCGCCGGTACGTCGGCTGTGGTCCGCCGCCGACGCCGGGTCGTGACCGCCGCACGCCGCCCGGCCGACCTGGTCGACGGTTACGTCGGACTGGTCACCGACCTCGTCCAGGTGCCGGTCGGCGCGGCCGACCCGGCCGTGCACGTGGTCGGCGGACGGGTCGCCGACCTGGCGTGTTACGGCGTCGACGTCACCGCCGAGGTCAACGGCAGCGGAGCGGGGATGACCCTCGCCGACGCCACGAGTGCCGCAGTGGGGGAGTCCTTCGAGCGCTACGCGTGCTGCCTGCCGCCGCCGGGCGGCCTGATCGCCGGGAGCTACGCGGACCTGAGCGACCGGGCCGACGCCGATCCGGTGGAGCCGGGACGGTGGGCGCTCTTCGATCCGGGCCAGCAGGTTCCTTTTCCGCACTTCGACGAGCACACTCCGCTGACCTGGGTGACCGGCTGGAGCCTGACGCGGCAGCGGGCGCGGCTCGTCCCGGCCTGTCTCGTCTACTTCGGGCCGGACGCCGACCTGCGCCCCGACGGCTGCGTCACGATCGCGCCCGCGGTGTCCACCGGCGCCGCCTGCGACAGCACCTCGACCGGCGCGACGGTGCGCGGACTGCTCGAACTGATCGAGCGGGACGCGGTGCTGATCCACTGGCGCAACCGCATCACGCCCCGCCGGCTGCGGATCGACCCGGCGAGCGGGCTCGCCGCCGACTTCACCGACGTCTTCGCCCGGCCGGGTCTGCGCTACGAGCTCTACGACGTCTCCCTGGACCTGCCGGCCACCGCCGTGCTCGGAACGCTCACCGACGAGCGCCGCAACCCGCCGGCGGTGTTCGCCGCCGGTGCGGCGCACCCGGATCCGGAGACCGCTGTGCGCAAGACGCTGGTGGAGCTGGTGCAGGGGCTGCGGTGGGGTGACCAGACGACCGGGCGCACCGTCGAGCCGCTCCCCGGGTTCGTCAACATCCGCAGTTTCGAGGACCGGATGCGGCTTTACTCCGGCAACGACCTGAGCGAGGCGTTCGCGTTCCTGCAGTCGCCGGCCGCTCCGCTCGACCTCAGCACGGTGGCGCGCTCGCGCGAGCCGACCATCGACGTCCTCGGCCGCCTCGTCTCCGGGCTCGGCGACCGCGACCTCGACGTCATCGCCGTCGACATCACGACCGACGACCTCGCCGAGTGCGGGGTCGTCGTGGTGAAGACGCTGGTGCCCGGCCTGACCACTATGGAGGGCGACCACACCGCGCCGTTCCTCGGCGGCCGGCGGTGGCGGCGACTCCCGGTCGAGCTCGGACTGCTCGATCGGGAGCGCGAACCCGCCGAGCTCAACCCGTATCCGCACCCCTACCCGTGAGGTCGCCGATGGAGGAGAACCGGGCACCGCTGCTCGACGAGGCTCCGGCCGACCTCTTCTCGCCCGCCGAGGTCTTCCACGAAGCCTCCAAGCTCCAGCCGACCGACATCGACCTCTTCCTCACCATCCGGATGGTCAGCGGGTCACCCGACATCCGCCGGGTGATCTCCCGTCCGGCCGCCCGGTGCGCCGGGCTGCCCGCGATCGACCTCCCCGCCCCCGCAGGGCTCGCGGACGTCACCGTCGGAGACGCGATCCGGCGCCGCCGGTCGCGGCGGGAGATGACGGGGGAGGCGGTGGGCATGGGCGAGATCGCGACGTTGCTGTACGCCGCCGCCGGGGTGGTGACGCGGTCGACCGACCCGGCGGACGGCACGACGTGGGGGTTGCGGACCACCCCGTCCGGCGGCGGGCTCTACCCGGTCGAGGTCTATTGCTGCGCGCTCGATGTGGCCGGCCTGCCGGCCGGCGTGTACGGCTACCTGCCCGCCTCCCACCAGATCGCCCAGCTCTACCCGGGCTCGACCCGGGCCGAGCTCGACACGGCGCTGAGCGTCCCCGACGTCGCCGACACCGCGGCGGCCTGCATCGTGCTGTCCGGTGTCCCGCGCCGTACCGCATTCAAGTACGGCGAGCGCGGCTACCGCTTCGAGCTGCTCGAGTCCGGGCACGCGTGCCAGAACCTGCTGCTCGCCTCGGCGGCGCTCGATCTCGCCGCGGTCCCGATCGGCGGATTCCTCGACGACGCGCTCAACGACATCCTGCGCGTCGACGGGCTCACCGAACACGCGCTGTACGCGATTCCGGTCGGACGACCGGCGGCGGACTGACCCGACCCGGACGTGATACGGCCCGGCCGCGGGCTGGTGCCCACGGCCGGGCCGTCTGGGGAGAGGCCGGTCCCCGATCAGTGACCTTGTTGTTTCGCCAGTGACCTCTGATCAGTGGCCCTTGTCCGAGCCGAGCGTGACGGTGACGGTGTGGGTGGCTCCGTCCCGCTCGTAGGTGACGGTGACCGCGTCGCCCGGCCGGTTGGCCCGGACCGCGGCGACCAGCGCGTCCGCGGAGTCGATCTCCCGGTCGCCGAGCTTGGTCACCACGTCACCCTGCCGCAGGCCGGCCTTGGCGGCCGCTCCGCTGCCGGTGACCGCGGCGAGCTTCGCTCCGGTCGGGGTGGCGCCGTTGCTGCTCGCGTCGGTGACGCTGACGCCGAGTTGTGCGTGGCTCGCCGTACCGGAGTTGACCAGCTGGTCGACGATGGGCCGCGCCTCGTCGATCGGGATCGCGAAGCCGACGCCGATCGAGCCGGACTGCTGTCCACCGCCGGCGTCGCTGCCGCCGAGGCTCGCGATCGCGGAGTTGATGCCCACGACCTGACCCTGCATGTTGACCAGCGCCCCGCCGGAGTTGCCGGGGTTGATCGCGGCGTCGGTCTGGATGGCGTCGATGACCGTGGCCTGGGGTGACCCGCTGGACGGGGCCTGATTCGGGCTCTGCTGCGACGAGTCACTGGTCTGCACCGGCCGGTTCAGCGCGCTGACGATGCCCGACGTCACGGTGCCGGACAGGCCGAGCGGCGAGCCGATCGCCACGACCGGCTGACCGACCGCGAGGCCGGTGGACTTGCCGAGGCTGGCCGGGTGCAGTCCCTGCACGTCCTTGGCCTTGATCACGGCGAGGTCGGTCGTCGGATCGCGTCCGACGATGGTCGCCGGCACGGTCTTGCCGTTGTTGAAGGTGACGGTGAGCGTGGCCGACGCGGAGCTCTGCGAGCCGAGGGCGCCGTTGCCGCTGCCACTGTTGGCGGCGGCGGCCGCCGCCACGACGTGGTTGTTGGTGAGGATCTGGCCGTCCGAGGACAGGATGATGCCCGAGCCCTCGTCGCCGCCGTCGCTGGTGGCGACGGTGATCGACACGACGCTGGGGAGCACCCCGGCGGCGACCTGCTGCACGGAACCGGCCGGGGCCCTGTTCGCGGCATTGTTGGAGACCGGCGGTGCGGCGAGCGAGCTCACCACGGTCTTGGTGCCACCGCCGAAGTGGTTTTCGACCGCGGCGCCGACGCCACCGCCGACGAGGGCGACGACGAGGAGCGCCACGGTGGCCGCGGCGATGCGGCGGCGGCGAGGCTGCGGGGCACCGGCCGCCGGACCGTAGGTCGAGTAGCCGTACGGCGGAGGTGGCGGGGGTGGCTGCTGACTCCAGCCGGGGCCGGTCTGGTGCCAGGCGGGTGACCACGGCGACGGTTCGTCCGCCGGGGTACGGGGACCGGGCGGCAGGGCCGAGGTCGGGTGGGTCTCATCCGCGCCGCCGGCTCCGGCGGCGAAGGGCCAGTCGGAGCGGGGCGCGGGGCCGCCGGCGCCCGGCTGGGTGGTGCCATCGTCCTGCGGATACGGACGTGGCTCGTCCGGACGGTGATCGTCTGTCATGGCCACAGCGTGGTCCGCCAGCCTGAGAGGACCCTGAAAGCGGGCTGAAGTATGCAGAAGACTTTGCGATCGGCGCGCGGTCAGGTGCGCGCCGGCGCGTGGCCCGGCAGCCGCAGCGTGAACAGCGCCCCGCCGCCCGGCGCCGTACCGGCCGCGACCACCCCGCCGTGCCGGTCCGCCGCCTGCCGGACGATGGCCAGCCCGAGACCCGACCCGGGCAACCCCCGCGCGTCGACGGCGCGGTAGAAGCGGTCGAAGACGTGGGGCAGGTCCGCGGGCGCGATCCCGGGGCCCTGGTCGGCGACCTGCATTACGCCGTCGCGCAGCGTGACGGTCACGGTCGCACCGGGCGGGCTCCACTTCGCCGCGTTGTCGAGCAGGTTGGTCACCGCGCGTTCCAGCGCGGTCGGGTCGCCGATGACGATCCACGGTTCGACGGCCACCGCGTAGGCGAGTCCGGGTGCGCGCCGGCGTACCCGGTCGATCGCCCGGTCGATGACGGCGCGCAGGTCGATCGGTTCGGGCCGGATCGCGGGGGAGTCGGTGCGGGCCAGCTCGACCAGGTCGCCGACCAGCACGGTGAGCTCCTGCGCCTGCGCGCGGACGTCGGCGAGGAGTTCGTCGCGGTCGGCCGGGTCGAGCGTCGGACCGCCGGCGCGGGCGCTCTGGGCGAGCAGGTCGAGATTGGTGCGCAGGCTGGTCAGCGGCGTACGCAGCTCGTGACCGGCGTCGGCGACCAGTTGTCGCTGCCGCTCGCGGGACTGCTCGAGCGCCTCCAGCATCAGGTTGAAGCTGCGGGTCAGCCGAGCCAGCTCGTCGTCGCCCTGCACCGGGATCGAGGTCAGCTCCTGGGTGCGTGCGACGTGCTCGGTCGCGGCCGTGAGCCGCTCGACCGGGCGTAAGCCGGCGCGGGCGACGGCCAGGCCGGCGCAGGCGGCCACCACGATCCCGGCCAGTCCGACGATCAGCAGGACGAGGGCGAGCCGACCCAGTTCGTGGTCGGTCGCGGTCGTGGACTGTGCCAGCACGAGTGCGAGACCAGGCCGCACCGGGACGGCGACGACGCGGTAGGTGACGCCGTCCTCGATCGCGCTGCGCAGCGACGTATGCACGATGCCGTTGGCGACGGCGGTCTCCGGCGAGCCGATCGGCGGCACCGGCGCGCCGGAGAAGACGATCCGGTCGCCGCCGGAGGTGACCAGCGCGACCCGGACGTCGGTGGCCAGGGCGAGCACGACGTCGGGGATCCGGCCGAACCTCGTGATGTCGTTGACGAGCTGGGTCTGGGCCGCGGCGGTGGCACGCTGCTCGAGGTTGCTGTCGAGGCGGCTGCGCAGCTCGTGCCGCACGGTGAGGTAGCCGGCGACCGACGCCATCGCCACCGCGAGGCCGACCGCGACGGCCACCAGCACGGTGATCCGGGTGCGCAGGTTGAGCCGGGTCCAGGCCATGCCGACCCGGGACGGTCTGCTCACGGCGGCGTCTCGCGGAGCGCGTAACCGACGCCGCGCACGGTGTGGATCAGCCGGTTCTCGCCCTCGGCTTCGGTCTTGCGGCGCAGGTAGCCGATGTAGACCTCGAGCGAGTTCTCGGTGGTCGGGAAGTCGTAGCCCCACACCTCCTCGAGGATGCGGGCCCGGCTGAGCACCTGGCGCGGGTTGCGCAGCAGCAGTTCGAGCAGGCTGAACTCGGTCCGGGTGAGCCGGATCTGCCGGTCGCCGCGGCGGACCTCCCGGGTGCCCGGGTCGAGGGAGAGGTCGGCGAAGGTCAGCGACTCGTCGTCGGTGACCTCACCGTGGGTACGGCGCAGCAGCGCCCGCAGCCGGGCCAGCAACTCCTCGAGGGCGAACGGCTTGGGCAGGTAGTCGTCGGCGCCGGCGTCGAGCCCGGCCACCCGGTCGGAGACGGCGTCGCGCGCGGTGAGCACCAGGACCGGCAGGTCGTCGCCGGCCGCCCGCAGCCGGCGGCAGGTCGCGAGCCCGTCCAGGCCGGGCATCATCACGTCGAGCACCATGGCGTCGGGCCGGTTGGCCGCGACCACGCGCAGCGCCTCGAATCCGTCCGCCGCCAGCTCGACGTCGTACCCGTTGAAGGTCAGCGACCGGCGCAGCGACTCGCGCACCGGCCGGTCGTCGTCGACTACCAAGATCCGCACCCGGCCAGTGTGCCGCGACCGGCTGAAGGTCGGCTGAGAAGCGGGTTGCCGCGCCCCCGGCGCGTCGCCCGTGCGCGCCCCCATTCCGCATCAACGTGACGTTGATGCGGCTAGAGCGCTTGAACGTGACGTTCAAGCGGAATGGCGGGCCGCGCTCCGATGGCGTGCGGCGTCGATCTGGTCGGCCGTGGTCCGACATCGTGCGCCGTACGCGGCGTCCTCCGCCGCCCATTCCGCATCAACGTGACGTTGATGCGGCTAGAGCGCTTGAACGTGACGTTCAAGCGGAATGGCGGGCCACCGCATTTGGCATCAACGTGACGTTGATGCCGCTAGATGGCTTGAACGTGACGTTCAAGCCGAATGGAGGGGCGCGCCCCGTGCGGGTCAGGGGTCGCCGAGGACCGCGCGCGCCGCGAGACCCAGCGGCAGGCTGCCGCTCCCGGCGATCGCCGCGTGGAAGTCGGCCAACGGCGCTCCCGGGTTGGCGGCCCGCCAGCGCTCCCGGATCGCTTCGATCTCCAAGGCCCCGGTGAGGTACGACGCCGCCTGCGTCGGCCAGGCGCAGTAGCGCCGGACCTCGACCTCGGCGGTGTCCCGGGAGAGCGAGGCCTTGGTCGCCATCGTGTCAACCGCCTCCTCGACGCTCATGTCGCCGGCGTGCAGCGCGGTGTCGACCACGATCCGGGCGGCCCGGAAGATCCGGGCGTCGAGGTGGGCGAGCACGTGCCGCTGGTCGGTGAAGAAGCCCTCCTCATACATCATCCGCTCGGCGTAGAGCGCCCATCCCTCGCCGAAGTAGGGCGTGCCGAGCAGCTTGCGGATCGGCCGCGTGCCGCCGGCCGACCAGGTGCGGTGCCAGTGGTGTCCGGGGTAGGCCTCGTGCACCGAGATGGTCGGGATCGATGCGCTGGCGTTGGTCTGCAGCCGCTGCTGGACCTGCTCCGCACTCGCGTCGTCGGCGGTGAACGGGACGAAGAAGTGCCCCAGCCGCCGGTCGGTCAGCGGCGGGGGACCGGCGTACGACGCCACCGCCAGCACCGGCCGCTGGAACACCGGGGCGGGCACGACCGCGCACTCCTCGCCGTCGGCGAACGGCACGAGCTTCCGGTCGCGCAGGAAGTCCCGGGCCTGCCCGGTCGCCGTCTCGTACTCCTGGCGCAGGGTCTCGAGGGTGGGCGCGTGTTCCTGGTTGAGCTCCTTCATCACGGCGAGCCAGTCCGGCCCGCCGCCCGGCATGTTCTCGGCGACCTTGCGCATCTCGGCGTCCAACTCGTCGTAGGCCGCCTGCCCGCGCCGATGCAGCGAGTTCGCGTCGAAGTCGAGCTGCTCCCGCTCGGCGAGCAGCGCGGAGTACAGCGGTTCGCCCAGCCGCCAGTCGCCGCCGGCGCGCTCGCCGAGGCCCTCCAGCCACTCCGCGAACCGCTCGAAGGCGAGTGCCGCCTCGGCCGCGCCGGCCGTGAGGGCGGTCCGCAGCCGCGGGTCCTCGGCCTCGGCCGGCAGGTAGTCGCGGGCGTAGCGGACGGCCGACCGGGCCTGCCCGATCGCCCGGTCGACGAGCAGCCGGGGAGTGAGCTCCGGGTCGAGGTTGGCCATCGCCGCGTCGAGGACGTCGGGGACCTGCCGCAGCCGGGCGACCGCGGCGTCGACAAGTTCGGCCTCCGGGTGCAGCCGGTGCAGGAAGAGCGCGTGCGGGCCGCGCAGGCACGGCTCGAGGTAGGTCGCGGGATCGCGTCGCCAGTCCGGTTGTTCGGCGAGCAGCACCCGGCCGCGCAACGTCGCGATCGCGAGGTCGCGGTCGATCCGCGCGTCGGCGTCCAGCCCGTCGTCGGCCACGCCGGTGAAGGTGGCGTGCCATTCGCGGTCGCGGGACGCGCGGCGTTCGCGGGCCGAGGCGGAGAAGTCGCCGAGCCGGTCGTCGTAGCCCACGGCACCGGCCGCCGACGCCATGACAGGTCGGTCCTCGAACTCCTCGGCGATGAACTGGTCCAGCAGGGTGGCGAGGTCCTGACTCTGCGGCATGAAGGAGACCCTAACCGTCCGCCAGGTCAGAGGCCGATCAAGGTCTGCCGGTCCTCGGCACCGAGCAGAGCCGGCGCGTCCGGTGCCGGGCCGCGCTCGCGGGTGGAGAAGAACAGCCGCGCCGTCGCGATCGTCGCCAGCGTGGCACCCGCGATGTGTACGCCGACCAGCACGGCCGGCACGTGCGTGAAGTACTGCACGTAGCCGACCACCGCCTGCAGCACGACGACCCCGAGGAGGACGACCGCCCGACGCTGCGTACGCCGCGGTGCCCGGGTGGCCCGCAGGCCGAGGATCAGGGCGATCACGAGACCGACGTAGAGGAAGACGAGGTCGGCGTGGAACTGGGTGATCATGGTCGGGTCCCACCCGAGCCGCCGGGTGTGGATGTCGCCGGCATGCGGTCCGGTCGCGGTCACCAACGTGCCGGCGACCAGCGTGGCCATGAGTACGACGACGAGGATCCGGATGCCGAGTTGGATCTCGCGTCGGACGAGCAGAGCGGGCGGGTCGTCGCCCTCCGTCGTACGGGCGTGCAGCCACACCGCGACGTAGGTCAGCACCATCGACAGCAGGAAGTGCGGGGCGACCGTCAGCGGGTTGAGCTTCTCGAGCACGGTAATGCCGCCGAGCACGGCCTGGGCGATGACGCCGAGGGGGAGGAGCAACGCGATCGCGCGCACGTCCCGCCGACGCGGGCGCAGCCGCCAGGCGGCGACGACGCAAGCGACCGCGGTGGCGAAGACCAGGAAGGTGAGCAGCCGGTTGCCGAACTCGATCCCCTGGTGCACCGCGCCGGTCGGGTTGCCGGCGGTCGGCAGCAGGCTGCCGTTGGTGCACTGCGGCCAGGTGGGGCAGCCGAGCCCGGACTCCGAGAGCCGGACCGCGCCTCCGGTGACCGCGATCCCGGCATTGGCGACGATGGCCGCCACCGCGAGACCCCGCATCAGCCGCGGGCTCGTCGGCGTGTCACGCATCCGGCGGTACGCCGTCGCCAGGCCGTCCGTCACCCGCCGATCGTAGGCGTCGCCTCCCGGGCGCCCGCAGTGCGGGCCGCTCACTCCCAGCGGAACGTCGCCGCGGCCGCGGTCAGGGCGATCACGGCCCACACGGCCAGGGTCGCCGCGTCGTGCAGCGGCACCGGCCGGCCGTCGCGGAGGACGGCCCGCAGGCCATGGGCGAGCGCCGTGGTCGGCAGGTATCCGAGCCAGGTCGCCAGCCCGTGGGGGAACTTCGACAGCGGGAAGATGACGTCGCCGAGGAAGAGCAGCACGAACCAGACCACGTTGGCGGCCGCCAGCGTCGCCTCCGCCCGCAAGGTGCCGGCCAGCAACAGCCCGAGCCCGGCGAAGGCCGCCGTACCGAGGACGACGAGCAGCGCCACCGAGGCGGCCGACCCGTGCGGCTGCCAGCCGACGGCCAGTCCGACCAGGCAGATCACCGCGATCTGCGACTATCTCCACACAGACGACGGCACAGGTCTTGCCCAGCAACAGCACCGACCGGGGCAGGGCGGTCACCCCGAGGCGTTTCAGGATTCCGTACTTGCGTTCGAAGGCGGTCGCGATCGCCTGCCCGGTGAACGCCGCCGACATGATCGCCAGCGCCAGGACGCCCGGGACGAAGAAGCCGGCCCGGCTCCCTCCGACGCTGACGAACGGCTCCAGGACGAGCACGAGGACGAGCAGCAACGGGATGATGAGGTTGAGCAGGAGTTGCTCGCCGTTGCGCAGGATGAGCTTGAGCTCCATCCAGGTCTGGGCCGCCAGCATCCGCGGCAGCGGTGCGGTGCCCGGTCGCGGGATGAAGGTGCCGGGCCGCAGCGGCGCGATGTCGTCGGTCACGACCGCAGCTCCCGCCCGGTGAGATCGAGGAAGACGTCCTCCAGCGACCGCTGCTCGATCTGCAGGTCGCGGGCCATGACGTCATGGCGGGCGCACCAGGCCGTGACCACGGCCAGCAGCTCGGGGTCGACCGGACCTTCGACCAGGTAGCACCCGGGCGTCGGCTCGCTGGCCCGGAAGCCGTCCGGCAGGACTTCCCCGAGGTCGGCGAGGTCGAGGCCGCCGGGCGCGCGGAATCGCAGCTGTCCCTTCGCGCCGCCCTGGGTGAGTTCCGCCGGCGACCCGTCGGCGACGCACCGGCCGTGGTCGATCACCACGACCCGGTCGGCGAGCTGCTCCGCCTCTTCCATGTAATGAGTGGTCAGCACGACGCTGACGCCATCCGCCCGGAGGGCCCGCACGACGTCCCAGGTCGCGTGCCGCGCCTGCGGGTCGAGCCCGGCCGTCGGCTCGTCGAGGAAGACCAATTCCGGTCGGGCGACGATCGCCATCGCCAGCGACAGCCGCTGCTTCTGCCCGCCGGAGAGCCGACGGTACGGCGTCCGTTCGACGCTGCGCAGACCCAGCCGCTCCAGCAGTTCGTCGCAGTCGAGGGGCTCACGCGCGTAGGCCGCAAGCAGCCGGAGCATCTCGCCGGCCCGGGCGCCCATGTAGGCGCCGCCGCCCTGCAGCATGGCGCCGACCCGGGGCCGCAGCGACGCGCGGTCCTTGATCGGATCGAGACCGAGTACCCGTACCGTGCCGCCGTCCGGTCGGCGGAAGCCTTCGCACGTCTCGACGGTGGACGTCTTGCCGGCGCCGTTCGGGCCGAGCAGTGCCAGCACACCGGCGCGGGGTGCGACCAGCGACAAGCCCGCGACGGCGACGAGATCGCCGTAGCGCTTGACGAGTCCGCGGACCTCCAGCGCGGGGACATCGGATCGTACTGCCCCGTTCGCGGAAAGTCCCACGCCAGCGAGGATATGTCGGCACAACCGCGGGTCGCCCGGCAGGTCAGCGCGGTCGCGACGCGACCTGTGGCGAATCGTGACAACGGTGGACGAGTGCACCGCAAACGCTGCCCCGACCCGTAAATGATCATGCCGGAGATGCTTGCGCGCCCTAGGTTGCACCCCCTAGCCTCCCGTCAGCATTAACCCGAGTTCGTATGACGACATAGGACTGACGCCTCCGGCATGACGCCGGCAACCGGCCCGGTCGCTCGACGGGACAGCGTTCTCCGCCGGGTCGAGTCGGCGGTCCGGCGCGTGTTCCCCGGTCGTTCAATCCATTGGAGGAGCTAGGGATTATGGCCGACCTGCCACATCTGCACCGGACCCGCAGACAGTTTCTTGCCGATGCCGCGATTCTGGGTGCTGGAGCCACGTTGGGCGGGGGCCTACTGAGCGCGTGTACCGGCGCGAAGGGAGGCGCGACGGGCAAACGGGCGCAGACGTTGTTCGTCGCCGGCTTCCAGTGGGGACCGCCGACGAACTTCAATCCGCTGAGCCCGACCGCGGCCTGGCCGGCCGGGGAGAACACCGAGCAGTACATCTACGAGACGCTGTTCGGATTCGACCTGCTCGACGGCAGCCTGAAGCCGGCGCTGGCCAAATCGCTGCAGTTCCAGAACAAGACGACGGCGATCGTCACGCTGCAGAACGGCACGCACTGGCAGGACGGCAAGCCGTTGACCGCTGACGACGTGGTCTACACCTTCGAGCTCGCCAAGCGTCACAAGGAGATCTCCTACGCGACCTTCTGGGACTACGTCAGCGCGATCTCAAAGGTCAATGCCACGACGGTGAAGGTGAGCCTGAACTCCAGCAGGCTGAACCCCGGAATGGTGAAGGGCTCGCTGGCCGGGACCTACATCCTGCCGGCCCACGTGTGGGAGGGCGTGGAGAAGAAGAACTCGCAGATCACGCAGTACACCAACATGAAGCCGATGGGCTCCGGGCCCTACACGCTCGCCAACAGCAGCGCGACCCAGGTCGCGATGAATCGCACCGACAGCTACTGGGGCAAGTCCGCGCACGGCAGCCTGCCGCACCCGCGCTACATCGTGCACCCCATCTTCAAGGACAACGACGCCGGCGACCTCGCCTTCCAGCAGGGTCAGGTCGACGTCTCGCAGCAGTTCACGCCCCAGATCTGGCAGATGTGGGAGAACAAGCACCTCCCCGTGCAGACACTGGTACGACAAGTCGCCCTATCACGTGCCCGGCAGCATCCCGATGCTCGTCGTCAACACCACGAAGAAGGGCCTCGACAACGTCAAGGTGCGGCTGGCGCTGGCGCACGCCATCAACTACGCGCAGATCGCCAACACCGCCATGTCGCGGTATTCCAAGCCGGCCAACTCCAGCGTGGTCCTGCCGACCGGTGCCGAGGCGGAGTACTTCAACCCCGCGAACGTGAAGGCCAACGGCTGGAGCTACGACCCGCACAAGGCGGTCCAGATCCTCGAGCAGGAGCTGCACTGCAAGAAGGGCAGCGACGGCATCTACCGCCTTCCGGACGGGACGCGGCTCGGTCCGTGGACCGCGCAGACCCCGACCGGGTGGTCGGACTGGCAGACCGGGCTGCAGGTCGTCGCCTCGAGCGCGAAGGCCGTCGGCATCGACATCCAGACGCAGTTCCCGCAGGCACCGCAGGTCACCCAGGCCGTGCAGAACGGCGACTTCGACCTGGCGTGCTGGGGCGTGTCCGGCGTGAGCCCGGCGACGCCGTGGCAGCGTTTCCGCGACGTGCTGGACTCCCGGGGCGTGCCGAAGGCCGGGCAGTCGGCGTTCTACAACTACGGCCGCTTCCATGACAGCCGGGTGGGGCCGCTCCTCGACAAGGTGGCGACGCTCAACGGTGCGCAGGCGAAGGAGATCTACACCGAGCTCGACAAGATCTTCATGCAGAACGCACCGATGATCCCGTTGATGTACCGGCCACTGGAGTTCTTCGAGTACAACGCCTCGACGTGGACCGGCTGGCCGAACTCCAAGCACCCCACCGCGCCACCGCAGTTCTCCGGCGCCGGATCGATGTGGCTCTACCAGATCAAGCCCAAGTCCGCGTGACGGCGTTCCTGCGGTCAGACGGGGGCCGCGGAGCGGGAGGTGACCTGGGATGACGTTCCGCCGATACATCTTTCGCAAGACCTGGTGGTATCTCGGTGCCTTGGTCGCCGCGGTATTCCTGAATTTCTGGTTGCCGCGGATGATCCCCGGAAACCCGGTCGACGCCATCGTCGCCGGCCTCGGACGCAACGGTGTCTCCGGAGACCAGCTCAAGGTGATTCACCAGCACTATGCGAATGCCTTCGGGTTGGACAAGCCGTTCTGGGAGCAGTTCGGCATCTACGTGTGGCACCTGCTGCACGGCGACCTCGGGATTTCGTTCGCCCAGTACCCGGCGCATGTGCAGACGCTGATCGGGCAGGCACTGCCCTGGACGCTCGGCCTGCAGATCCCGGCCATCCTGATCGGCTGGCTCATCGGCAACGTGCTCGGCGCCATCGCGGCCTTCAAGGGCGGCTGGTTCGACCGCGGGGCCTTCCTCGGGTCGCTGTTCACCTCGAGCATGCCCTACTACTGCCTGGCGATCCTGCTGCTCTACCTGCTCGCCGTGCTGCTTCCGGTCTTTCCCTCGACCGGCGGATACGCCTACGGGACGACGCCGACGTTCTCCGCGGCGTTCCTCAGCGACGCGATCCAGCACTATTGGCTGCCATTCCTGTCACTCGTCCTCGTCTTCATCGGGGGACAAGCCGTGGGCATGCGGTCGATGGCGATCTACGAACTCGGCTCGGACTACGTCAACTACGGCCGCGGGCTCGGCGTATCCGACCGCCGCATCGTCCGGTACATCTTCCGTAACGCGATGCTTCCGCAGGTGACCGGTCTGGCGCTGTCGATCGGGACGCTCGTCGGTGGTGCGCTGATCACCGAGATCGTCTTCTCCTACCCGGGCATCGGCACGCTGCTGTTCAACGCCATCAGCCAGAACGACTATCCAGTCATCGAGGCGATCACGCTGATCATCGTCGTCGGCGTCCTGTTCGCGAACTTCCTGGTGGAACTCGCGTACGGCGTGATCGATCCGCGGATCCGGGCAGCTCAATCAGGGGAGCGGTAAGCCATGGGCCTTGCGCGACTCACTCCACGCTTCTACATCGGTGCCGGCATATTCATTCTCATCGTGCTGTTCGCCTTCCTCGGCCCGGTGATCTTCTCCGGGACACCCGGCACGGTCGTCGGCGGTCTCTACGACCACCCGTCCGGCCATGCCTGGCTCGGCACCGACAACCTCGGCCACGACGTGTTCGCCAACCTGATGTACGGGACCCGGACGTCGCTGATCATCGGGTTGATCGCCGGGACGGTGGCCACCTTGATCGGTGTGGTGACGGGCACCTTCGCGGGCTACAAGGGCGGCATCCTCGAGGAATCCCTGATGGGCTTCACCAACGTCGTTCTCGCGATCCCGTCGATCGTCGTCCTGATCCTGCTGTCGATCGCGCTGCACTCGCGCTCGGAGCTCACCCTCGCCCTCGTCATCGGTGTCACGAGCTGGCCCTGGACGGCACGCGCGGTGCGGGCACAGGCGAACAGCGTGAAGACCCGGGAACACATCGATGTGGCCCGGCTGTCGGGCGCGAGTTCGTTCAGCCTCATCAGCTTCGACGTACTGCCCTACATCCTGAGCTACGTCTGCATGGCGTTCGTGCTGCAGGTCGCCGGCGCGATCCTCGCCGAGGCGGGCCTGTCCATGCTGGGCCTGGGGCCGAGTGACGGCGTCTCGCTCGGCATCATGCTGCACTGGGCACTCGCGTGGGAGTCGATGCGCACCGGCGCCTGGTGGGCGTTCGTGCCGCCGACCCTGCTGCTGACCCTGATCGCGTTCTCCCTGCTGATGTTGCAGTCGAGCCTCGACGAGGTGTTCAACCCGCGGCTGCGCCGTGGTGGGACGCGGCTGCGGTCGGTGCCGGTCACCGAGCCGGCCACGGCGGCTGGTTTCGCCTCCGCCGGCGAGGCGGCCGCCATCGAGATCGAGGGGGCCAACCGGTGACCACCGAGACCACCACCACGACGACCACCTCGACACAGCTGCTGGCGGCTCGCGGACTGCGTGCCTGGTACGCCGGTCACGGCGGCCAGGGCACCATGGCCGTCGACGGTGTCTCGATCGACGTCCGCGAGGGCGAGGTGCTCGGTGTCGCCGGGGAGTCCGGCTGTGGCAAGTCGACGCTGGCCTCGGTCCTGTCCCTCACCGCCCGGCCGCCGCTGTACGTGCTCGAGGGTGAACTCGAGGTCGCCGGCGAGACGCTGAGTTTCGAGCCGCGCCGCCCGCCGCCGCGGTCGTGGCGTGGTGAGGCGGTATCCCTGCTGCCGCAGGGAGCGATGAACTCGCTGAGCCCGACGCTGCGCATCCGCGACTTCGCCTTCGACATCATCCGCGCGCACGACCGCAAGGTGCACCGGGACGAGGCGATCGACCGCGCCGCCGAACGGCTCGAGCAGCTCGACCTACCGCGCCGGGTCCTCGAGTACTACCCGCACCAGCTCAGCGGCGGCATGAAGCAACGTGTCGTCACCGTGCTCTCCACCCTGCTCAACCCGAAGCTGCTGATCGCCGACGAGCCGACATCGGCGCTCGACGTCTCCTCGCAGCGGATCCTCATCGAGTTGCTCCGCGAGCTGCTGTCCCGCCGATTCATCACCGGCGTCATCTTCGTGACGCACGACCTGCCCGTACTCAATGCGATCGCGGACCGGATCGCCATCATGTACGCCGGTCAGGTGGTCGAGGTCGGCGCGGCCGAGGAGGTCATCAACCGGGCCCGGCACCCGTACAGCGCGGCGCTAGTGCACTCGGTGCTCGTCCCGGAGCCACAGATCCGCACCCGCCGGATCACCGGGATCACCGGCTCCCCGCCCGACCTGGTCAGCCCACCGTCGGGTTGCCGCTTTCATCCGCGCTGCAGCCTTGCCATGGACGTCTGTACGACGGAGCAGCCGCCGATGGTCGGTGACCCGCGCCGGTTCGCCAGTTGCTGGTGGTCGCGCGACCACAACGGCGAGCCCGTGGAGGCGAAGCTGTGACCCGCCCCAGCGTGCCGCGGGAGCGCGGATCGGAGCAGGGCACCGCGGAGCACGGCGCTGCTCCGCTGCTCGAGGCCCGCAACCTGACCCGGCTCTTCGGCCACGGCGACCACGTCGTCCGCGCCGTCGACGACGTGTCGTTCACCGTCGGCCGCAACGAGATCGTCACCGTGGTGGGCGAGAGCGGCAGCGGCAAGTCGACCCTCGCCCGGCTGCTGCTGCGGCTGCTCGACCCGACCTCGGGCTCGATCCTGCTCGACGGCAAGGACATCACCGCGATCGAGGGCCGCGACGTCAAGTCCTACTGGCGCGAGGTGCAGGCGGTCTTCCAGGACCCGTTCAGCGCGTTCAACCAGTTCTTCACCGTCCGCAGGCTGCTGCAGCGCTCCCAGGGACTGCTCTCCGAGGCCGAGCAGCTCGTCGGCGCCGAGGACCGGATGATCGCCGCTCTCGAGCAGGTCGGGCTGAAGGCGAAGGACGTGCTCGGCAAGTGGCCGCACCAGCTCTCCGGCGGCCAGCGGCAGCGGGTGATGATCGCCCGGGCCCTGATGATGCGCCCGCGCGTCCTGATCGCCGACGAGGCCACCTCGATGCTCGACGCGTCGCTGCGGGCCAACATCCTCAACGTGCTGATGGACCTGCGCCGCGACCAGGACATGACGATCATCTTCATCACCCACGACATCGGCCAGGCCTGCTACGTCAGCGACCGGATCCTGGCCATGTGCAAGGGCGAGCTGGTCGAGTCGGGCCCGACCGACGAGGTGATCTTCGCCCCGCAGCACGAATACACCCAGGGCCTGCTGGCCGACGTACCCCGCCTGCACACCTGACCCCCGGATTTTCGGCACCACCCCGTGCCCCATTCCGCATCAACGTCACGTTGATGCGGCTAGACCGCTTGAACGTGACGTTCACGCGGAATCGGGCCGCCCTCCATTCGGCATCAACGTGACGTTGATGCGGCTAGATGGCTTGAACGTGACGTTCAAGCCGAATGGCGGCCGGCGGACGGGCTTTGGTGCCCGCCGAGGCCGCCGGCCGTGGCGACACATCGTGCGTCGTACTCGCATCCACGGGGCAAATCGGCGATTAGCACACACGATGTCGGCGACCACCCCTCGGCGTACGCCGACATCAGCCCTCCATTCCGCATCAACGTCACGTTGAGGCGGATAGAGCGCTTGAACGTGACGTTCACGCGGAATCGGCCGCCCTCCGTTCGGCATCAACGTGACGTTGATGCCGCTAGATGGCTTGAACGTCACGTTCAAGCCGAATGGCGGGGCAAGGGAAGCGGTCATATGGGGAGATACCGGCAGTGGTGACCGGCGTCACCGGGGGTCCTGTTTGCCGCGGGAGCCGATAAACGACACAATAGTGTTGTGAAATTCGCCGGAACCGCCGAGCCGCCCGTGGAGCATCGCACCCGCGATGCTGTCGCGCGACTGCTCATGGAAGCCGGCCCCCAGACCGCGTCCGCGCTGGCCGAGCGGCTGGACATCAGCCCGGCCGCCGTACGCCGGCACCTCGACGGGCTCTGCGCCGACGGCATCGTCGTCGGCCGCGACAGCCGGCCGCTGGGCGGACGTCGCCGGGGCCGTCCGGCCCGGGTCTTCGCCCTGACCGAAGGCGGGCGCGAGTCGTTCCCCCACGCCTACGACGACCTCGCCGCGTCCGCGCTGCGATTCCTCGCCGCCCGCGGTGGCGAGAAGGCCGTCACCGCCTTCGCCGAACAGCGGCTCGCGGTCCTGGAGTCGCGCAACCGCGACCGCATCGCCGCCGCCGAGACGCCGGGGGAGAAGGTGGCGGCCCTCTCCGAGGCGCTGACCGGCGAGGGATACGCTGCGTCTGCGCACACGGTGGGTAGCGGCGAGCAGCTCTGCCAGCACCACTGCCCGGTGGCTCACGTCGCCGCCGAGTTCCCCCAGCTGTGCGAGGCCGAGACCCAGGCGTTCTCGCGCCTGCTCGGCACCCACGTGCAACGACTGGCCACCATTGCCCGGGGCGACGGCGTGTGTACGACGCACGTCCCGGTCACCACGAGTTCGACAGCAGGTCCCACAGGTACGCCCGTATCCGGGAGGAAGCACGCATGACCACTGCACCGGAGACCACCGCGCCCGTCCTCACGCAGGACGAGCAGATCGAAGCCATGTCCGGCTACAAGTTCGGCTGGGCGGACTCCGATGTCGCCGGCGAGTCGGCCCGTCGTGGCCTCTCCGACGAGGTCGTCCGAGACATCTCCCGCCGCAAGAACGAGCCGGAGTGGATGCTCGAGCGCCGGCTGCGCGGCCTGAAGCTGTTCGGCAAGAAGCCGCTGCCCAACTGGGGAGCCGACCTCACCGGCATCGACTTCGACAACATCAAGTACTTCGTCCGGTCGACCGAGAAGCAGGCCGCGACGTGGGACGAGCTGCCGGCCGACATCAAGAACACCTACGACAAGCTCGGCATCCCGGAGGCCGAGAAGCAGCGGCTGATCGCCGGCGTCGCGGCGCAGTACGAGTCCGAGGTCGTCTACCACAAGATCCGCGAAGACCTCGAGGCCCAGGGCGTCCTTTTCCTCGACACCGACACCGCGCTGCGCGAGCACGAGGATCTCTTCCGGGAGTACTACGGCTCGGTGATCCCGGCCGGCGACAACAAGTTCGCCTCGCTCAACACCGCCGTGTGGTCGGGCGGGTCGTTCATCTACGTCCCGCCGGGCGTCAACGTCGAGATCCCGCTGCAGGCCTACTTCCGGATCAACACCGAGAACATGGGCCAGTTCGAGCGGACGCTGATCATCGTCGACGAGGGCGCCTACGTGCACTACGTCGAGGGCTGCACCGCCCCGATCTACAAGACCGACTCGCTGCACTCGGCGGTCGTCGAGATCGTGGTGAAGAAGAACGCCCGCTGCCGCTACACCACGATCCAGAACTGGTCCAACAACGTCTACAACCTCGTGACCAAGCGCGCGGTCGCCCACGAGGGCGCGACGATGGAGTGGATCGACGGCAACATCGGCTCCAAGGTGACGATGAAGTACCCCGCCGTCTGGATGCTCGGTGAGCACGCCAAGGGCGAGACGCTCTCGGTCGCCTTCGCCGGTGAGGGTCAGCACCAGGACGCCGGCGCCAAGATGGTGCACGTCGCGCCGCACACCTCGAGCACGATCATCTCCAAGTCGGTCGCGCGCGGCGGTGGACGCACCTCCTACCGCGGTCTGGTGCAGATCGAGCCCGGCGCACACGGCTCCAAGTCGACGGTGAAGTGCGACGCGCTGCTGGTCGACACGATCAGCCGATCCGACACCTATCCCTACGTCGACGTCCGCGAGGACGACGTGTCGATGGGCCACGAGGCCACGGTGTCGAAGGTCAGCGAGACGCAGCTGTTCTACCTCATGAGCCGCGGGCTCACCGAGGACGAGGCGATGGCCATGATCGTCCGCGGCTTCGTCGAGCCCATCGCGCGCGAGTTGCCGATGGAATACGCGCTCGAGCTCAACCGGCTGATCGAGCTGCAGATGGAAGGAGCCGTCGGCTGACGATGGCTGATACCGACACGAGCCCTGACAGCCAGGGCGCGCAGACCGACGCCGTCCGCGAACAGGCGGCGGCCGAGCAGGCGGTGGTCGCGTCGCAGGTGCTGGGGACCGACACCGGCGCCGCGGCTGGCCCGCCACCCGGCGCCCACAGCCACGGCGGTCCGGTGCGCCAGCCCGGCGACGCGAAGCCGGCCCGCATCACCTCGCGTGACCCGGACCTGTTCGGCGTACCGACCGGGCGCGAGGAGGACTGGCGGTTCACCCCGCTGGACCGGATGCGGACGCTGCTCGAACCGCTGACCGCCGACGGCAAGGTCGTCGTCGAGGTGCGGGCCGCCGACAAGGTCGACGTCGGCCATGTCGCGGGCGACGACCCGCTGGTCGGCAGCGTGCTCAGCCCGGCCGACCGGGTCAGCGCGCTGGCGATGGCCCACGTCGACCAGGCACTGGTCGTGACCGTGCCGCGTGGCGTGGTCTCGCCCGCGCCGACCTTCCTCACCGTCCGCGGTGAGGGCGGCACCGCCTACGGCCACCTCGTCATCGACGTCGGCGAGGCCGCGCAGGCCGTCGTCGTCGTCGACCACGTCGGTACGACGACCCTCGCCTCCAACATGGAGATCCGGGTGGGCGACGGTGCTTCCCTGACCGTCGTCTCGCTGCAGGACTGGGACGACGACGCCGTGCACGTCGAGGCGCAGGCGGCGAGGCTCGGCCGCGACGCCCGGCTGCGCCACGTTGCGGTGACCCTCGGCGGCGGACTGGTCCGGCTCACGCCGACCGTGGAGTTCGGCGGCCCGGGCGGCGACGCCGAACTGCTCGGCCTCTACTTCGCCGACGCCGGCCAGCACCAGGAGCACCGGCTCTTCGTCGACCACGCGCAGCCCAACTGCCGCAGCCGGGTCACCTACAAGGGCGCGCTGCAGGGTGACGACGCCACCGCGGTGTGGATCGGCGACGTCCTGATCCGCCCCGAGGGCGAGCAGACCGACACCTACGAGCTCAACCGCAACCTGCTGCTCACCGAGGGCGCCCGCGCCCACTCGGTGCCCAACCTCGAGATCGAGACCGGCGAGGTGGCCGGGGCCGGTCACGCCAGCGCCAGCGGTCGCTTCGACGACCTGCAGCTGTTCTACCTGATGGCCCGGGGGATCCCGGCCGACGTCGCCCGCCGGCTCGTCGTCCGTGGGTTCTTCGCCGAGGTGATCGACCGGATCGGCGTGCCGGAGGTGCAGGAGCGGCTGGTCGCCGCGGTCGAGGACGAGCTGGCGCAGGTGGGGTCATGACCGACTTCGTGCGCGCCTGCGCACTCGACGAGGTGCCCGAGCCCGGTGCTCATCGGGTCAAGTTCGACGACACGCCGGTCGCGATCGTGCGCAGCGACGGCGAGGTCTACGCGATCTACGACGTCTGCTCGCACGAAGAGGTGGCGCTCACCGAAGGCGACGTGGAGGGCACCACGATCGAGTGCTGGCTGCACGGCTCGTGCTTCGACCTCCGGTCCGGCCGGCCGACCAGCCTGCCCGCCACCAAACCCGTACCCGTCTATCCCGTGAAGATCGAGGGCGGCGACGTCTACGTCCGCCTCACTGAGGAGAGTTGAGTTGTCCACGCTGGAGATCCACGACCTGCACGTGTCCGTCGAGGACACCGAGATCCTCAAGGGCGTCGACCTGGTCGTCCGCTCGGGGGAGACCCATGCGCTGATGGGCCCCAACGGATCGGGCAAGTCGACACTGGCCTACTCGATCGCCGGGCACCCGAAGTACACGGTGACCTCCGGCACGGTGACCCTCGACGGCGAAGACGTGCTCTCGATGACCGTCGACGAGCGGGCCCGCGCCGGCCTCTTCCTGGCGATGCAGTACCCGGTCGAGGTGCCGGGTGTCTCGACGACCAACTTCCTGCGTACCGCCGCGACGGCCGTGCGCGGAGAGGCGCCGAAGCTGCGGACCTGGGTCAAGGAGGTCAACGAGGCGATGGCCGGGCTGAAGATCGACCCGTCGTTCTCCGAGCGCAGCGTCAACGAAGGCTTCTCCGGTGGCGAGAAGAAGCGCTACGAGATCCTGCAGCTCGCCCTGCTCAAGCCCAAGATCGCGGTTCTCGACGAGACCGACTCCGGCCTCGACGTCGACGCGCTGCGCACCGTGTCCGACGGGGTCAACCAGGCCCGCGAGTCCTCCGACCTCGGGCTGCTGCTGATCACCCACTACCCGCGCATCCTGCAATACGTCCGCCCCGACGTCGTCCACGTCTTCTACCTCGGCCGGATCGTCGAGACCGGCGGGCCGGAGCTGGCGGACCGGATCGAGTCGGAGGGCTACGTCCGCTTCGGCGAGCCGCAGGAGGCCGCCTCATGACCGACGACGTCCGCGGGTACGACGTCGAGACGATCCGCAAGGACTTCCCGATCCTCGACCGGACGATCCGCGACGGCCGCCCGCTGATCTATCTCGACAGTGGCGCGACGTCGCAGAAGCCGACGGTCGTCCTCGACGCGGAGCGCGACTTTTACGAGCGACACAACGCCGCCGTGCACCGCGGCGCCCATCAGCTGGCCGAAGAGGCCGACATCCTCTACGAGGGCGCGCGGACCAGGATCGCCGAGTTCATCGGCGCGCAGAGCAACGAGATCATCTTCACCAAGAACGCGACCGAGGGGCTCAACCTCGTCGCCTATTCGCTGAGCAACGCCGCGACGGCCGGGCCCGAGGCGGAGCGCTTCGCGGTCGGCCCCGGTGACGAGATCGTCGTCACCGAGATGGAGCACCACGCCAACCTCGTGCCGTGGCAGCAGCTGTGCCAGCGCACCGGCGCCACACTGAAGTGGTTCGGCATCACCGACGAGGGACGGCTCGACCTCTCCGCCATCGACGACGTTATCACCGCGCGCACCAAGGTGGTCGCCGTCGTCCACCAGTCCAACGTCCTCGGCACGATCAATCCGCTCGAGGTCATCGTCGCGAAGGCCCACGCGGTCGGTGCGTTCGTCGTGGTCGACGCCTGCCAGTCGGTGCCCCACATGCCGGTCGACGTCGGCGCGCTCGGCGTCGACTTCCTCGCCTTCTCCGGGCACAAGATGTGCGGACCGACCGGTGTCGGGGTGCTGTGGGGCCGCGCCGACCTGCTCGCCCACATGCCGCCCTTCCTCACCGGCGGGTCGATGATCGAGGTCGTCCGCATGGAGGGCACGACGTTCCTGCCGCCGCCGCAGCGGTTCGAGGCCGGGGTGCCCAACACCGCGCAGGCGATCGGGCTCGGTGCCGCGGTCGACTATCTCGACGCCCTCGGCATGGACGCGATCGCGGCGCACGAACAGGCGCTCACCTCCTACGCACTGCACCGCATCGGTGCCATCGAGGGCGTGCGGATCGTCGGCCCGGACACGGCCGAGGCCCGCGGCGGTGCGGTCTCCTTCGTCGTCGACGGGTTGCACCCGCACGACGTCGGGCAGGTGCTCGACGAGCTCGGCATCGCCGTACGCACCGGACACCACTGCGCCTGGCCGACGGCGCGTCGCTTCGGAATACCGGCCACGACCCGCGCGTCGTTCTACCTGTACACCACACTCTCCGAGATCGACGCTCTCGCCGACGGGGTCGAACAGGTGAAGAGGTTCTTTTCCTGATGCAGCTGCAGTCGATGTACCAGGAGATCATCCTGGACCACTACAAGAACCCGCACGGGCGCGGGCTGCGCGACCCGTACGACGCCGAGGTGCACCACGTCAACCCGACCTGCGGCGACGAGGTGACGCTGCGGGTGCACATCGACGACGGCATCGTCAAAGACGTGTCCTACGACGGCGTCGGCTGTTCGATCAGTCAGGCGTCGACCTCGGTGCTCACCGACCTGCTCGTCGGCGAGTCGCTGGAGCACGGGCTCGCCGTACAGGACGCCTTTCTCGACATGATGCAGTCGCAGGGTCGGGGCGAGCCCGACGAGGAGCTGCTCGAGGACGCCGTCGCCTTCGTCGGCGTGTCGAAATACCCGGCCCGGATCAAATGTGCACTGCTCGGCTGGATGGCGTTCAAGGACGCCGTGGCCCGCGCCGGGCAACCGATCGAGGCTTCGCCTCAGCAGCCAATCGAGGCTTCGCCTCAGCAGCCAATCGAGGCTTCGCCTCGGGGAGGTACGTCATGACCAGCCCAGAGTCCACCGCCACGGCGAGCGTCGATGACGTCGAGGAGGCCATGCGCGACGTGGTCGACCCCGAACTCGGCATCAACGTCGTCGACCTCGGCCTCGTCTACGGCATCACCGTCGCCGACGACAACGTGGCCACCATCGACATGACGCTCACCTCGGCCGCCTGTCCGCTCACCGACGTGATCGAGGACCAGACCCGCACCGCCCTCACCGGCGGGCCCGGCGACGGCGTGGTGCAGGACTTCCGGATCAACTGGGTCTGGATGCCGCCGTGGGGACCGGACAAGATCACCGACGACGGCCGCGACCAGCTGCGGGCGCTCGGCTTCAACGTGTGAGCCGGCGGTCGGCCGGAATATCGGTCGAGGTCTCCGGCCGGGACGACGTAAACTGCCCCGGTGATCAGTCGAACCTGCTGAGGCGGCCACGTACGGACGTGGCCTGCCCCTTCTCACCCTCAGCGAGACCACTGTGATCACCGCTTCCGCACTCGAGCTGCGCGCCGGGTCGCGCATCCTGCTCAGCGACACCTCCCTCCGGGTCCAGCCCGGCGACCGGATCGGCCTGGTCGGCCGCAACGGTGCCGGGAAGACCACCGCCCTGCGCGCCCTCGCCGGCGAGACGCTGCCCTTCGGCGGCACCATCGACCGGCGCGGCGAGGTCGGCTACCTCCCGCAGGACCCCCGCACCGGCGACCTCGCCGTCACGGCCCGGGACCGGGTGCTCTCGGCCCGGGGCCTCGACGCGCTCATGCAGGACATGGAGAAGGCACAGGTCGCGATGGCCGGCGCCGTCGACGACAGCGTGCAGGGCCGCGCCGTACGCCGGTACGGGCAGCTGGAGGACACCTTCTCCGCGCAGGGCGGCTACGCGGCGGAGAGCGAAGCCGCCCGGATCTGCGCCAACCTCGGCCTGCCCGACCGGGTGCTCGCCCAGCCGCTGCGCACCCTCTCCGGCGGGCAACGCCGCCGGATCGAGCTGGCCCGGATCCTCTTCTCCGGTGCCGAGACGCTGCTGCTGGACGAGCCGACCAACCACCTCGACGCCGACTCCATCGGCTGGCTGCGCGACTTCCTGCGCGGGCACGACGGCGGGCTGGTGGTCATCAGCCACGACGTCGAGCTGCTCGACCACATCGTCAACAAGGTGTGGCACCTCGACGCCAACCGCGCCGAGATCGACCTCTACAACGTCGGCTGGAAGACCTACCTGCAGCAGCGGGAGACCGACGAGCGGCGCCGGCACCGCGAGCGGGCCAACGCCGAGAAGAAGGCCGCCGCGCTCTTCGCGCAGGCGGACAAGATGCGGGCCAAGGCGACCAAGGCCGTCGCGGCGCAGAACATGGCCCGCCGGGCCGAGCGGATGCTGGCGGGCACCGAAGCGGACCGGCGCGCCGACCGGGTCGCTCGGGTGCGCTTCCCGACCCCCGCGCCGTGCGGCCGGACGCCGTTGACCGCCTCCGAGCTGTCGAAGTCCTACGGGTCGCTCGAGGTCTTCACCGACGTCGATCTGGCGGTCGACCGGGGCGGGCGGGTCGTCGTCCTGGGGCTCAACGGTGCCGGCAAGACGACGCTGCTGCGGGTGCTCGCCGGCCTCGAGCCGGCCGACACCGGCGCGGTGCACCCGGGCCACGGGCTGCGGATCGGCTACTACGCGCAGGAGCACGAGACGCTCGACGTCGACCGCACCGTGCTGGAGAACATGCGGGCGACCGCGCAGGACAGCACCGACACCGAGCTACGCCGTATCCTCGGCGCGTTCCTCTTCTCCGGTGACGCCGCCGACCAGCGCACCGGCACCCTCTCCGGCGGGGAGAAGACCCGGCTCGCCCTGGCTGCGCTGGTCTGCTCCTCGGCCAACGTGCTGCTCCTCGACGAGCCCACCAACAACCTCGACCCGGCCTCCCGCGAGCAGGTGCTCGAGGCGCTCCGCAACTTCGCCGGAGCGATCGTGCTGGTGACCCACGACGAGGGCGCGGTGCAGGCGCTGCATCCCGAGCGCGTCATCCTGCTGCCGGACGGGATCGAGGACGCCTGGAGCGAGGAATTCGTCGATCTGGTGGCGCTGGCCTGACGGTGCCGCAGACCGAACCCGCACCGACCCGAATCGGGGGTCGGCTGGCCGTGGCCGCCGACCTGGGTGATCATGGTATTGCTGGACCCGGTTTCTGCCGGGAACCGGCGCATGCGAGGAGGATGCCCCGTGGCCGACCTGAAGAAGGGCGCCCGGATCACCGGTGCGACCCGCGACAAGCTCGCCGTCGATCTCCGCAAGAAGTACGACTCCGGCAAGAGCATTCGCGCCCTGGCAGACGAATCGGGGCGGTCCTACGGGTTTGTCCACCGGATCCTGTCCGAGTCGGGAACGACCCTGCGCGGCCGCGGAGGGCCGACCCGGCGGAGGAAGAAGTCCTAGCCGGTCGCCCGCCGTCCGGGGAACACCGCGGACGGCGGTCGCGTTGTCGACGACCGTGGTGAGCACATGACGATGGCCGGCGGGCGCCGCATCCCTGCGCGCCTTCTCCAGCGATCCGCAGGTGACCCGTCGGAAGCTGGCCCCGGGCACCGTCCGGCGGATCGCCCGATTCGCGGCGCCGTACCGCCGTCAGCTCATCGTCTTCTGCGTGCTGATCACCTTCGACGCGGCGATCGGGGCCGCGAACCCGCTGATCTACCGGTCGATCCTCAACAACGGCATCCTCGGCCACGACGTCGGCCTGATCGTGGCGCTGGCCGGCCTCATCGCCGGACTGGCCGTCTTCGACGCGCTCCTGTCGCTGGGCCAGCGATGGGTGTCGGCGCGGGTCGGCGAGGGACTCATCTACGACATGCGCTCCGCGGTGTTCTCGCACGTGCAGCGGATGCCCATCGCCTTCTTCACCCGCACCCAGACCGGCGCCCTGATGAGCCGGCTCAACAACGACGTGCTCGGCGCGCAGCAGGCGTTCACCGGGACCCTGTCGACCGCGGTCAGCAACCTGCTGACCGTGGTGCTCGTGCTGGCCGCGATGTTCGCACTGTCCTGGCAGCTGACCCTGTCCTCGTTGATCCTGCTGCCGGTCTTCCTGCTGCCGGCCCGCTGGATGGGCCGCAAGCTGCAGGGCATCACCCGGGAGTCCTACGCCCTCAACGCCACCATGAACACCACGATGACCGAGCGGTTCAACGTCGCCGGCGCGTTGCTGGTGACGCTGTTCGGTCGCCGGCACGAGGAGGACGAGGCGTTCCGGGCCCGGGCCGGTCGGGTCCGCGACATCGGCATCACCCAGGCGATGTACAGCCGGGTGTTCTACGTCTCGCTGATGCTGACCGCGGCGCTGGCCACCGCCATCATCTACGGCTGGGGCGGCCGGGAGGCGGCGCTCGGCGAGCTCAGCGTGGGCACGGTCGTCGCGCTCACGGCGTACCTCAACCGGCTCTACGGGCCGCTCACCGCCATCTCCACGCTCAACGTCGACGTGATGACCGCCCTGGTCTCCTTCGAGCGGGTCTTCGAGGTGCTCGACCTCAAGCCGATGATCACCGACGCGCCGGACGCCGTCCCGCTGCCGGCCGACGCCCGCACGATCGAATTCGACCGGGTCCGGTTCGGCTACCCGACGGCCGAGGAGGTGTCGCTGGCGTCGCTCGAGGACGTCGCCGTCCTCGACGACCGGCCCAGCGAGGAGGTCCTGCACGAGGTGTCCTTCCGCGCCGAGCGAGGGCGAGCTGATCGCCCTCGTCGGACCGTCCGGCGCCGGCAAGACGACCATCTCCCAGCTCGTCCCGCGGATCTACGACGTCCGGGCCGGCGCCGTGCTGATCGGCGGGCACGACGTGCGCACGGTGACCCAGGACTCGCTGCGCGCCGCGGTCGGGGTCGTGACCCAGGACGCGCACATGTTCCACGACACGATCCGGGACAACCTGCGCTACGCGAAGCCGGAGGCCACCGAGGCCGAGCTGCGGGCGGCGATCGAGGCGGCGCAGATCGCGAGCCTCGTCGACCGGCTGCCCGACGGCCTCGACACGGTCGTCGGCGACCGCGGCTACCGGCTCTCCGGCGGGGAGAAGCAGCGGATGGCGATCGCCCGGCTGCTGCTCAAGGCCCCCCGGATCGTCATCCTCGACGAGGCCACCGCGCATCTGGACAGTGAGTCCGAGGCCGCCGTACAGCGGGCCCTGTCCGCGGCGCTGCGTGGTCGCACGTCGCTGGTGATCGCCCACCGGCTGTCGACGGTGCGCGACGCCGACCGCATCGTCGTCCTCGACGCCGGCCGCGTCGTCGAATCCGGGCGGCACGCCGAGCTGCTCGTCCGCGACGGCCTCTACGCCGAGCTCTACCGCACGCAGTTCCGGCACCAGGAGGACGACGACCCCGCCGAGTCCGAGCAGGTGGAATCGGCGATCCGGCCGTGAGCCGCGACGACGTGGCGGCCGGGACCCGCGACGCAACCCGCACCGGGCGGGTCAGCCGCCGCCTGGCGTTCCCGCTGGTCGGCTATGCGTTCGCCGTCACCATGCTCGGCACGACCTTGCCCACCCCGCTCTACCCGCTCTACCAGAGCGACATCGGCTTCTCCGGCTTCATGGTGACGATCATCTTCGCCGTCTACGCCGTCGGCGTGATCGGCGCCCTGCTCACCTTCGGCCAACTCTCGGACGAGATCGGCCGGCGCCGCACGCTCATCCCGGGTCTGGTGGTCTCGGCGCTGAGCGCCGTGGTCTTTCTGACCGCCGGTGGCCTGCCGGCGCTGTTCGTCGGGCGGGTCCTGTCGGGCCTGTCCGCCGGGATCTTCACCGGGACGGCGACCGCCGCGCTGGTGGACTTCGCCCCGGAGGGCCGGCGCGGCCGGGCGACGCTGGTCGCGACCCTGGTCAACGTCGGGGGACTCGGCCTCGGTCCGCTGCTGGCCGGACTCCTCGCCGAATACGCCCCGCTGCCCCTGCGGCTCCCGTTCATCGTCGATCTCGCTCTGCTGGTGCCGGCCATGATCGCCATCATCGTGATTCCCGAGCCGGTCGACGTCCGCAGCGGGCTCCGGATCAGGCTGCAACGGCTGCGGGTCCCGCCCGAAGTGCGGTCGGTCTTCGTCCCGGCCGCGTTCGTGGGCTTCGCCGGGTTCGCGGTGCTCGGGCTCTTCACCGCGGTCGCGCCGGCGTTCCTGGGCCAGGTCCTGCACCTGCCCAACCACGCCCTCACCGGAGTGGTGGTGTTCGCCGTCTTCGCCGCGTCCGCGGTAGGGCAGCTCGCGCTGGACCTCTTCCCGAGGCGCATCGCCCTCCCGCTGGGGAGCCTCGCGCTGATCGTCGGGATCGGGATCGTCGCCGTCGGCCTGGCCGTCGAGTCACTGGCGGTGCTGCTCGTCGGCGGGATCATCGCCGGACTCGGGCAGGGGCTGAGCTTCCGGGCCGGGCTGACCGCGATCACCGGCGGCACACCGGCCCATCGCCGGGCCGAGGTCACCTCGAGCTTCTTCGTCGTGCTCTACGTCGCCCTCGCCGTACCGGTGATCGGCGTCGGGCTGGCCGCGCAGGGGATCGGCCTGCGGTCGGCCGGGATCGCGTTCGCCGGTGTCGTCGCGGCGCTGGCCGCGGTCACTCTCGTGCTGCAGCGACGGCCGACACCGCCGTCGCCGCGTGAGGCGCGCCGCTACACGGTCCGCAGGGCGCCGCCGTCGACCTGCAACATCACACCGGTGATGTAGGAGGCGGCCGGGGAGAGCAGGAACGCCGCGGCCCGGCCGAGCTCCGCCGGCTCGCCGTAGCGGCGGAGCGGGATGACGGCCTCGCCTCGTCGCCGCGCTTCCTCCGGGTCCCCGCTCTTGGCGTCGAGCTCCTTCAGCCGGTCGGTGGCGATCCGGCCGGGGAGCACGCCGTTGACCCGGATGCCGCGCGGACCGAGCTCGTCGGACAGCGTCTTCGCGGCCATGGCCAGCCCCGGCCGGAGTCCGTTGGAGATCGCCAGGCCGCTGATCGGTGACCGCACCGAGCTGGACAGCACGAAGGCGATCGAGCCGCCGTCGGCGATCCGGTCGGCCACCGTCGTGGCGAGTCGCAGCGGGCCGAGGAAGACCGATTCGAACGCCGCCCGCCACTGCTCGTCGGTCGCGCCGGTGGCCGAGGTCGCCGGCGGGCCGCCGACGCTGATCAGCGCCCCGTCCAACCGGCCGAACGAGCTCAGCGCGGCGCTGACCAGCTGGTCCGGCGTCGCCGGGTCGGCGAGGTCGGCGGCCACACCCGTCGCGATCGCCGGGCCGCCGAGCTCGGCGGCCGCCGTGGCGACCGCGTCGGTGCTGCGCGACGAGACGACCACGCGGGCGCCCTCGTCGACCAGCACCTGTGCCGTCGCGCGGCCCAAGCCGCGGGACCCGCCGGTGACGACGTACACCCGTTCATTGAGTCCGAGATCCATGGCACCGATCCTGGCCCACGGTCCGGGCCGGACCGGAGGTGGGGGCGACCCACCGACCTGGCGGTCGCCCCCACCGTCGGTGTCAGTCGGCCGGCCGCAACAGCCCGTACCAGTCCGTGCGTCTCGCCGTCGGGTCCGGCGCTGAAGAGCACGGTTCCCACGCCACCGTTGGTCGCGGTGCCGGGGATGAGTGACCACAGCCCGTCGATCTTGACCGAGTTGCCGTTGGCCCTGCGGAGCAGACCGCGGAAGTTGTTCCAGCGGTCGAAGGTGCTGATCCGGCCGTCACCGAAGTTGCCGATGAGTAGCTGACCGGCGTGGCGCCCGAAGGTGCTGGGTGCCCAGGTCATGCCCCACGGCGCGTTGAGCGTCCCGCGGCTGGCGACCCGGTGCGGGAACAGGCCGATCGCCGAGTAGCGATCCACGAAGCCGAGTCCGGGACCGTCGACCTCGTCATGGCGCATGGCGTCCTGCTTGGCGTAGCTGACGTAGATCGAGTTGTTCAGGACCGCGACGTTGAACGGCGCGTAGCCGCGCGGCAACCGCCGGTCGGTGAAGAACGGTCGAGGGAGCGGCACCCGGTGGAACTTCGAGTTGAACACGTCGATCCGGCCGTTGTGGAAGTCGGCGGCGAGCAGGAAGGGGCCGATCGGGGTGTGGAGCAGTGCGAGGCCCTTGAAGACCGCGTTCTTGACGTGAGCGACGGTAAGGGCGGTGGTCGGTGCGGCGGCCGGGTTCCAGGCCTTGATGTCCCCTGCCTCGGTGTCGAAGATGAACGGCGCGGCTCCCGAGCCGGCCGTCGAGGAGACGACGAAGTCGGTGGTGTCGTTGAAAACCTGGCCGGTCGGTCCGCCGGCGACATCGACCTCGAGCCCCGGCTTCACCACCGGCGAGCCGGCGACTACCGCCCGAGTAGAGCGTCGCGGAGTCCGACCCGTTGTTCGCCGACCAGAGCGGGCTGGTCGGGGACTGGGCGAGTCCCCACGGGTTGATCAGCTTGGGATCCATGAACTGGGCCTTGCCGGCCTGGTCCGAGACGAGATTGACCTGCTTCACGCCGTGTGCGGCGGCGGGGGCGGTCGAGCCGGATGCCGGCGCCGCGACGCCGATCCCGGCGGCGATCAGTGCGGGTACGGCGAGCAGGCTCGCGCCGGCGAGGCGCGGGCTGCGGGGGAGGAGCTGGGAGACCTTGTTACGCATCGGTGCCTCCAGGCGATGTGCGGCTGCGCGGGTGCGCAACCCTCCGCTGCTGCACGGATTGCGTGCGCCATCGGTTCACCGCTGCCGGAAGTTTTTTCCGGCCCAGCCGACCAAAACGCACTCCGAGTGCGTTATGGGGGCGCCGTACGGCGTGTCGCGGACCACAACGCACTAGGAGTGCGTTTTGGTCAGCCGCGCCACCTGAGCGGGCCGGCCCGGGCCCGTGGACAAAACCCACTACTAGTGGGTTTTGGGCACCGCGTACGGCGTGTCGTGGACCAAAACCCACTACTAGTGGGTTTTGTCCATGACGCCTCGACGGCGGGGCGGCGTCAGTCGGCGTCGCGCAGGGAGCGGAGCACGTAGGGCATGATGCCGCCGTGCCGGAAGTACGCCGCCTCTCCCGGCGTATCGATCCGGACGATCGCGGTGAACTCGGTGTCGTCGGCCCGCACGGTCACCTCGTGCGGGGTGGTCCCGTCGTTGATCGCCGTGATGCCGGTGATCGAGAACGTCTCCTCGCCGGTCAGCTTGAGCGTCGCCGCGGTCTGCCCCTCGGCGAACTGCAGCGGGAGCACGCCCATCCCGAGCAGGTTGGACCGGTGGATCCGCTCGAAGGACTCCGCGAGCACCGCCCGTACGCCGAGCAGCGTCGTCCCCTTGGCCGCCCAGTCGCGCGACGATCCCGAGCCGTACTCCTTGCCGGCCAGCACGATCAGCGGTACGTCGGCCTCGGCGTAGTGCCATCGCCGCGTCGTAGATCGTGGCCTGCTCACCGGTCAGCAGGTTGCGGGTCATCCCGCCCTCGACCCCGGGAACCAGCTGGTTGCGCAGCCGGATGTTGGCGAACGTGCCGCGGATCATGACCTCGTGGTTGCCGCGCCGCGAGCCGTAGGAGTTGAAGTCCCGCCGCTGTACGCCGTGCTCGGTGAGGTAGGCGCCGGCCGGTGAGTCGGTCTTGATCGCCCCGGCCGGGGAGATGTGGTCGGTGGTCACCGAATCGCCGAGCTTGGCCAGCACGCGCGCGCCGGAGATGTCCTCGACCGGAGCCGGCTCGGCCTGCATGCCCTCGAAGTACGGCGGACGGCGGACGTACGTCGACTCCGGGTCCCACGCGAACGCGTCGCCCTCCGGGGTCTGCAGGGCCGCCCACCGCTCGTCGCCGGCGAACACGTCGGCGTAGTCGCGGGTGAACATCTCCGAGGCGATCGCCGAGTCGATGACGTGCTCGATCTCCTCGCTGGTCGGCCAGATGTCGCGCAGGTAGACCGGGTGCCCGTCGGGGTCCGCGCCGAGCGGCTCGCCCACCAGGTCGACGTCCATGCTGCCGGCGAGCGCGTAGGCCACCACCAGCGGCGGCGACGCGAGGTAGTTCATCTTCACGTCGGCGTTGATCCGGCCCTCGAAGTTGCGGTTGCCCGACAGCACCGCCGCGACGGCGAGGTCGGCCTCGTTGACCGCGGTGCTCACCGCGTCCGGCAACGGGCCGGAGTTGCCGATGCACGTCGTGCAGCCGTAGCCGACCAGGTTGAAGCCGAGCTTCTCCAGATACGGGATCAGCCCGGCCCGCTCGTAGTAGTCCATGACGACCTTCGACCCGGGGGCGAGCGTCGTCTTGACCCACGGCTTGCTGGACAGGCCGCGCTCGACGGCCTTCTTGGCCAGCAGAGCCGCGCCGAGCATCACCTGCGGGTTGGAGGTGTTGGTGCACGACGTGATGGCCGCGATCACGACCGCGCCGTGATCGATCTCGGTCCGGGTCCCGTCCTCGAGCACCACCGGGGTCGGACGACTGGTCCGCCCGGAGCCGTTGCTCGACGGCGAGTCCGACGCCGGGAAGGACTCCTTGCCCGTCTCGTCGTCGTCCTCGACGTAGTCCGGCAGGACGTCGCGGAACCCCGCCTTGGCCTCGGAGAGGGCGATCCGGTCCTGCGGCCGCTTCGGCCCGGCGATGGACGGGACGATGGTGGCCAGATCGAGCTCGAGGGTCTCCGAGTACGCCGTCGACGCGGTCGGGTCGTGCCAGAGCCCCTGTTCCTTGCTGTATGCCTCGACCAGCGCCACCTGCTCCTCGCTGCGGCCGGTGAACCGCAGGTAGCGGATGGTCTCCTCGTCGATCGGGAAGATCGCGCAGGTCGAGCCGTACTCCGGGCTCATGTTGCCGATCGTGGCCCGGTTGGCCAGCGGCACGGCCGCGACGCCCGGGCCGAAGAACTCGACGAACTTCCCGACGACGCCGTGCGCGCGCAGCATCTCGGTGATCGTGAGGACGAGGTCGGTGGCGGTGGCGCCCTCGGGCATCGCGCCGGAGAGCCGGAACCCCACCACCGACGGCACGAGCATGCTGACCGGCTGGCCGAGCATGGCCGCCTCGGCCTCGATGCCGCCGACGCCCCAGCCGAGTACGCCGAGCCCGTTGACCATCGTCGTATGCGAGTCGGTGCCGACCAGCGTGTCGGGGTAGGCGACGCCGTCGCGGGAGAACACGACGCGGGCGAGGTGCTCGATGTTGACCTGGTGGACGATGCCGGTGCCCGGCGGCACCACCTTGAACTCGTCGAACGCCGTCTGTCCCCACCGCAGGAACTGGTAGCGCTCGCCGTTGCGCTCGTACTCCAGCTCGACGTTGCGCTCGAAGGAGTCCGGAGCACCGAACACGTCGGCGATCACCGAGTGGTCGATGACCAGCTCCGCCGGAGCCAGCGGGTTGATCTTCGTCGGATCGCCGCCGAGGGCCTTCATCGCCTCCCGCATCGCGGCCAGGTCGACGACGGCCGGCACCCCGGTGAAGTCCTGCATGACGACCCGCGCCGGCGTGAACTGGATCTCGCGGGACGGCGCAGCCGTCGGGTCCCAGGCGGCTAGTGCGCGTACGTCGTCGGCGGTGGTCCGGACGCCGTCCTCGGTGCGGAGCAGGTTCTCCAGCAGGATCTTGAGGGAGTACGGCAGCCGGTCCGCGCCGTCGACGGCGGCCAGCCGGTAGATCTCATGTCGGGTTCCGCCGACGTCGAGCGTGCCGCGGGCACCGAAGCTGTCCTGGCTGGTCGCGCTGCTCACCGGGGCTCCTCTCGCTGCGGATATTCACATCCTTCCCCATCGGCACCTATCGCCATCCGGTCGGGTCGGCGCCCGCCGCTGGCACGGGCGCGCGGGCCTTTGTACCGTCGCGGTGGTGGGCACGGCGACGGACGAGACGGACGTCGACCTGCGGCGTGCCGCGGCGCTGGTCGCCGCCGCCCCACGCATCACCGTGCTCACCGGCGCGGGGATCTCCACCGACAGCGGTATCCCGGACTTCCGCGGACCGGACGGCGTCTGGACCCGCGATCCGTCGGCGCAGCGCCGGGCGACGCTGTCGACCTACGTCGCCGACCCGGAGGTACGCCGGGCCGCCTGGGCCAACCGGCGGAGCAACCCGGCCTGGGCCGCCGAGCCGAACACCGCCCACCACGCCCTGGTCGAGGTGGAGCGGGCCGGGCGGCTGCGGGCGATCGTCACGCAGAACATCGACGGCCTGCACCAGCAGGCCGGCAGCGACCCGGCGCTCGTCGTCGAACTGCACGGCACCGTGCGCGAGGTGGCCTGCCTGTCCTGCGGTGACCGCGCGCCGATGACGGCGGCGATCGCCCGGGTCGACGCGGGCGAGCCCGACCCGCCGTGCCTGCGCTGCGGTGGGCTGCTCAAGTCGGCCACCATCTCCTTCGGGCAGCGCCTCGACGAGGAGGTCTTCCGGTCCGCCGCCGACGCGGCGAGCGACTGCGACCTGTTCCTCGCCGTGGGGAGTTCGCTGTCCGTGCAGCCCGCGGCCGGGCTGACCCGCGTCGCCGCCCGGGCCGGGGCCCGGGTCGTGATCGTCAACGCCATGCCGACGGCGTACGACGGGTTGGCCGACGCCGTGGTCCGGGTGCCCATCGGCGCCGCGCTACCGGTCCTGGCCACGGCGGCGTGCGGCCACTGAGCAATCCCGGTCCGCCCGCGTAGAATCACCGACCGTGACGATGGCGGGCTCCTCGGTCGAGGCTGACGAGACAACCGCCGCCGACGAGGCCCATGAGCGGCGCTGGCGCACGATCCGGCGACGGGCCGCACTGGGCTACGTCGTCGTCCTGGCGATCTTCATCCCGACCGTCGGCGTACCGGAGGATCGCGAAGGCCTGCTGCTGTGGATCCTCGCCGCCCTCGGCATCAGATGCCTGGGGCGGGGCTGGGCCAGCTTCCGGCGGGTACTGATCGACTGGTTGCCCTTCACCGCGGTCCTCATCGCCTACGACTACACCCGCGGGATCGCCGACAACCTCGGCATCGCCACCCATGTCATCGAGCCCGCGCACGCCGACATGTGGCTGTTCCACGGCGTGCTGCCGACCTACTGGCTGCAGCAGCACCTCTTCGTCCCCGGACATCCGCACTGGTACGACGCGGTCGTCACCCTCGTCTACACCTCCCACTTCCTCGTCACGCCGATCGCGGCGGTGATCCTGTGGGTGCGCAACCGGCAACGCTGGGTCGGCTTCATCACCCGGATCATCGTGCTGTCCCTGGCCGGGCTGCTGACCTACGTGCTCTACCCGATGGCCCCGCCGTGGTACGCCGCCCGCGAGGGCCTGATCGAGCCGGTCCGGCGGATCTCCTCGGTCGGCTGGCAGGTGCTCGGGCTCAACCACGCCGGCAGCGTCCTGGCCGGCGCGCAGGCCTCGGTCAACGCCGTCGCGGCCATGCCGTCCCTGCACACCGCGACCGCGACGCTGATCGCGCTGTACTTCATCCCGCGCGCACCGTGGTGGGGCAAGATCCTGCTCGCCTGCTACCCGCTGCTCATGGGCCTGGCACTCGTCTACTCCGGTGAGCACTACGTCCTCGACCTGCTCTTCGGCTACGTCTACGCCGTCGTGGTGATGGTCGTGGTCGGTGCGGGGGAGCGGTGGTGGGCCGGTCGCCGACGCCGCCGGCAGACCCTCTCGCCGGGAGCCGTGTCCCGGAGTTAGCGTGGGCCACGCTCCCGTCAGGAGAGGCTCGCAATGCACGTTCCACTGACCACGCAGGATTTCCTCGACCGCGGCGCGGCGGTCTACGCGCACCGCACCGCGCTCGTCGACGAACCCGACCAGCCGGCGGAGGGGCTGGGCTCGCCCACCTTCGCCGAGCTCGGGTCGCGGGTCCGGGCGACCCAGGCCGGCCTCGACGCCCTCGGCGTCGGCGAGGGCGAACGGGTCGCCGTCGTCAGCCACAACGCGGGCCGACTGCTGGAGTTGCTTTACGCCGTACCGTCCTCGGGCCGGATCCTGGTCCCGATCAACTTCCGGCTGCGGCCGGACGAGATCGACTACATCGTGGCCAACAGCGGCGCCGAGGTGCTGCTCGTCGACCCCGAGCTCGCCGGGCCGCTGGACCGGGTCAAGGTCAGGCACCGGTTCGTCCTCGGCCGGCCGAGCGACGAACTCCTGCTCCGACCCGACCGCGAGCCCCGCGGCTGGTCGGCACCGGACGAGGACGCGACCGCCACCATCAACTACACCAGCGGCACCACCGCCCGGCCCAAGGGCGTCGAGCTCACCCATCGCAACATCTGGACCAACGCGGTGACCTTCGGCCTGCACACCACCGCGAGCGACCGCGACGTCTATCTCCACACGCTGCCGATGTTCCACTGCAACGGCTGGGGGATGCTCTACACCACCGCGGGCCTCGGCATCCCGCAGATCGTGCTGCGCAAGGTCGACGGGATGGAGATCCTGCGCCGGGTGCAGCGCCACGGCGTCACCCTCATGTGCGGCGCACCGGCGGTCTGGAACGCCGTACTCGATGCGGCCACCGCGTGGGACGGCGAGATCCCCGGCCGGGGTCGGGTGCGGCTGGTCTGCGCCGGCGCACCACCGCCGTCGCGCACCATCGAGCGGATCGAGACCGAGCTGGGCTGGGAGTTCATCCAGATCTACGGCCTCACCGAGACCTCGCCGTTGCTGACCATCAACCGGCGCCGGGCCGAGGACGACGACGTGTCCGTGGCCGAGCGGGCCAAGCGGCTGTCCCGGGCGGGGATACCGGCGCTCGGCGTCCAGATCGCGATCAGTGACACCGGAGAGGTCCTGGCCCGGTCCAACGTCGTCCTCGGTGGCTACTGGGAAAACCCGGTGGCCTCAGCCGAAGCGCTGGACGGCGGCTGGTTCCACACCGGCGACGGCGGATACGTCGACGAGGAAGGCTTTCTCGCGATCTCCGACCGGATGAAGGACGTCATCATCACCGGCGGGGAGAACGTCTCCTCCATCGAGGTGGAGGACTGCGTCTTCTCCCACCCGGCCGTCGCTGAGGTCGCCGTGATCGGGGTCCCGGACGAGAAGTGGGGCGAGACGGTCAAGGCGCTCGTGGTCCTGGTCGACGGGGCGAAGGTCGACGAGGCCGAGATCATCGCGCACTGCAAGGCCCGGATGGCCGGCTTCAAGGCCCCGACATCGGTCGAGTTCCGGGACGAAATCCCGCGGACGGCGACCGGCAAGGTCCAGAAATTCGCCCTTCGCGCCGCTTACTGGGACGACCGGGAGCGTCGAGTCAACTAACGACACGCCTCATTTTAGTGGCTTATGTCGTTGTTATTCTCAATGTGACGCAAGTTTTCGGCGTTGCTTCTGGCGCCAGAGTGATCAGTGGTGGCATTGTGACCGATGGCACAGTTACTCATTGATGCGATGGCCGAACGCTGGGTGTCAACGGTGAGCCGGGGGTGGCCCGCTCGTGGAACGACGCAGCGCCAGACTGCTGGGGATCGCCCTGATCGGGGTCATCGCCCTCGCCGTACTCCCCGCCGAGGCGTTCGCGGCCCCGCACAACCCCTCGGACGGCCAGATCGCCGCGGCCGCGCAGGCCAAGGCGGCGCGGGCCCGCGACGTCGGGCGACTGCAGGGCATGGTGGCCAAGGCCGACGGCGACATCGCCCGGTTGGGCGCCGACGCCGAGCTGGCGGGTGAGCGCTACAACAAGGCCGTCGCGGACTACGGCGCCGCCCAGCAGCGGGCCGCCCAGGCGAAGGCCGCGGCGACGGCGGCGACCGCCAAGGTATCGAGCGCCCGGGCGACGGTCGGCCAGTTCGCGCGGAGCAGCTACATGCAGGGCAGCATGCTCGGCTCCTCGACCGCGCTGCTCAGCTCCAGCGGGCCGGCCGATCTGGTCGAGCGGGCCGGACTGCTGCAGGCCGCGGGGGAGCACCACCTCAGCGTCCTGGACGGCTACCAGAGTGCGACCGTCGCCAAGGCCAATGCCGACTCGGCCGCCCGGTCGGCGGTCCGGGCCATGCGCGCCGCCAAGGCCACCGCGGCGGATGCCAAGGCCGCCGCCGAAGCGAAGGTGACCGCGGCGCGGACGCAGCTCGCCGCGCTGCAGCGCCGTAAGACCTCGCTCGAGGGTCAGCTGGTGCAGGCCCGCGCCCGGCTCACCGGGTTGCAGAACGCTCGCGCGGCCTATCTGACCTGGAAACGGGAGCAGGAAGAGGCCGCCCGTCGCGCCGCCATCGCGCGGGCGAAGGCGGCCGCCGCAGCCCGGGCCGCTGCCGAGCAGGCGGCAGCCAACGCCCGGGCCGACGCGGCGGCGCGGGCCAGGGCGGCCGCCGCGGCGCAGTCCCGCGCCCAGGCCGCGGCGCAGCAGGCGGCGACCCAACAGGCCGCGACGCAACCGGCGGCGCCGGCGCGGCCGGACGCTCCGGCCGCCGTCACCATGAGCGCCGCCGTCAGCGCGGGATGGACCGCCGACAAGGGCGCCGCTGCCGTCGCGGCGGCGATGCGCTGGCTCGGCACGCCCTACGCCTGGTCGGGCGGGACGGCGTCCGGGCCGAGCTTCGGCATCGCGCCGGACACGGGGATCCTCGGCTTCGACTGCTCCGGCCTCGCGCTCTACGCCTGGGCGCAGGAGGGGATCACGCTGCCCCACTTCAGTGGCTACCAGTACGACTCCGGGAGCCACCCGTCGATGAGTGACCTGATGCCGGGCGACCTGCTGTTCTGGTCCTACGACGGCACCCCGGCGACCATCCACCACGTGGCGATCTACATCGGCGGCGGCCAGGTGCTCGAGGCGCCCCAGAGCGGCGACGTCGTGAAGATCGTCCCGATCTGGTACGACGGGCTGGTCGGCGCCACCCGCCCCGGCACCTGACCGACGGCCGGCCGCACGAGCGCGCCGACCGCGGGGCCTAACCTGGACCCATGACCTTCGTGCCGCTCGTCACCGATCGGGCGGCAGAACCGCTTCCCGGCCCGGGTCTCACCGACGGCTACGGCCGCCGCGCCCGCGACCTGCGGGTGTCCCTCACCGACCGGTGCTCGCTGCGCTGCACCTACTGCATGCCCGCCGACGGGCTGCCCTGGCTGCCGCGGGCCGAGCTGCTGACCGACGACGAGCTGGTCCGCCTGGTGCGGGTCCTCATCGGCCTGGGGGTGCGCAGCCTGCGGCTGACCGGCGGCGAGCCGCTGATCCGCCCCGGCCTGCCCGACCTCGTGGCCCGGTTCACCGCGCTCTCGCCCGACCTGGAGATCTCGGTGACGACCAACGCGCTCGCGCTGGCCGCCCAGGCCGACGACCTGGCGCGGGCCGGACTGCGCCGGGTCAACGTCTCCCTGGACACCCTCGACCCGCAGCGGTTCGCCCGGATCACCCGCCGCGACCGGCACGCCGACGTCCTCGCGGGGCTCGCCGCGGCCCGCGCCGCGGGACTGGATCCGGTGAAGGTCAACGCCGTTCTGCTCCGCGGCGTCAACGACGACGAGGCCGTCCCGCTGCTGGAGTGGTGCCTGCGCCACGGGTACGAGCTGCGCATCATCGAACAGATGCCGCTCGACCCGCAGCACGGCTGGGACCGGGACCAGATGATCACCGCGGCCGAGGTGCTCGCCGCGCTGTCCACGGTCTACCGGTTGGCGCCCGAGCCGACCCGCGGGAGCGCGCCGGCCGAGGGCTGGCAGGTCCTGGACGGACCGGGCCTACCGGCCGGGCGCATCGGCCGGGTCGGGGTGATCGCCTCGGTCACCAAACCGTTCTGCGCGGCCTGCGACCGGGTCCGGCTCACCGCCGACGGGCAGCTTCGTAACTGTCTGTTCGCACGGGACGAGTCCGACCTCCGCACCGCGATGCGGGCGGGGGCCAGCGATGCCGAGCTCGCCGGGCAGATGCAGCGCGCCGTCGCGGGGAAGCGATTCGGGCACGGGATCGACGACCCGGACTTCGCCCAGCCGAGCCGGCCGATGTCGGCGATCGGCGGCTGACCGGCGCGGCGTACCGGTTCAGCTCACCGGATCGGTACGACGGAGAAAGCCCCGGGCACCCAGGAATTCCGACAGCGAGTCGCGGTGCTCCGCGCAGGCGATCCAGATCTTCTCGCGCTCCGGTGTGTGGACGCGCGGGTTGTTCCAGACCAGCATCCAGACGCCCGGGGACCGGCACCCGCGGGCCGAACAGACCGGTGTGTCGTCGGCGTCCTCGGTCATCCGCGGCAGTGTGTCATGACGGTGCCGGGGACGGAAAAGGCGCCGGGCAGCCACGGGGGGAGCTGCCCGGCGCGAGCAGCACGCTACACCAGCCCGACCCCGTCGGGTCAAACACGACTCACGGCGTGTTTTCGGCGACACGCCCGCGGGGCCGACGGTTCAACCCGTCCCGTCCGACCTCGCCGAATCCCGGTTGCACGCCGACCAGCCAACAGCGTGTCCCGTCGTCGACCCACTCGACGTCCCAGCGACCGACGCCGACGACCCGCCGCACGTCGCGCAGCAGTCGGGTCAGGCGCATGCCCCACGGCGGCAGCGGAATGCGGTCGACCGCGCGGTGTGGGCGGTCGCGGGGACCGAGCGGCGCAACCGCCCACCGCCCGACGTCGTCGCGGCGGTCGACGCGGCGCGCCTCGGGGGTCACCTCGCGCCAGGACACCACGTCGTCGCGGCCCGCGTCGGTGGCCGCGACCCCGGCCTGCACCCCGGCCACGTGGGTGAGCAGGACGACGTCGGTACGGCGCACCGCGGCCGCCGTACCCGCGGCCCAGATCGCCTGCACCGCGGCGACCAGTCCCGGACCGTCGTCACCCGGGACCGCCTGGATCGTGCGTGACGGCACCGGTCCCGGCGCAGCGAACGCGCTACGCAGCGTGACAAGTCTTGCCGGATCCGGTGTGCCGAGCAGATCCACGAGATCGACGCCGTCGGCGTTGCGCCGGACGTCGTCCAGCAGCACCGAACCGGCCGGCACCGGCAGGCCGGCGCGGGCGCACCGGTCGAGCAGGTCGGCGCGGGGCGCTGCCGCGGCGGCGCTCGCCCGACCCGTCCCCAGCCCGACGAGGTAGGCCGTTCCGGCCGGACCGGCGGCGTCTGCAGCGGTCACCGGATGAGCGTAGAGGCCGCGGCCGTCCGGGCGGGCTCTCGGGTCACGCCCGCACGAGGGCCCGCGACGTCGTACCGTTACTTTGCACCAGCCTGGAGATCGTCCTCGGCCGCCGTCTGCGCGGGCCGGGAAGTGCACGGGTGGGAAGCCGATGAGCCGACAGGAGGCGCGGTGAGCGAGCCAGCCGATCCGTCGCCGGATCAGGGGGACATCGTGAGCACACCGGCCCGGGACGCCACGCTCCTCGAGCAGGCGATGTTCGAGATCAAGCGGGTGATCGTCGGCCAGGACCGGATGGTCGAGCGGATGCTCGTGGCACTGCTCGCCCGCGGCCACTGCCTGGTCGAGGGCGTGCCCGGTGTTGCCAAGACCCTCGCCGTCGAGACGCTGGCGGCGACCTTCGGGGGCACCTTCTCCCGGCTGCAGTTCACGCCGGACCTGGTGCCCGCCGACATCGTCGGGACCCGCATCTACCGCGCCGGCCAGGAGCGGTTCGACACCGAGCTCGGGCCGGTGTTCGCCAACTTCCTGCTCACCGACGAGGTCAACCGCGCGCCGGCGAAGGTGCAGTCGGCCCTGCTCGAGGTCATGGCCGAGCAGCAGGTGTCGATCGGCGGCACCACCTACGAGCTGCCGTCGCCGTTCCTTGTCCTCGCCACGCAGAACCCGATCGAGTCCGAGGGCGTCTACCCGCTGCCGGAGGCGCAGCGCGACCGCTTCCTGCTCAAGATCGTCGTCGACTACCCGACGATGGAGGAGGAGCGGGAGATCATCTACCGGATGGGCGTCGACCCGCCGGTGGCCGCCCAGGTGCTCAGCCCGGCCGACGTGATCCGGCTGCAGGCATCGGCCAACCGGGTCTTCGTGCACCACGCGCTCGTCGACTACGTGGTGCGCCTGGTCTTCGCGACCCGGCAGCCGCTCGAGCACGGCATGCCCGACGTGGCCGGCTGGGTGTCCTACGGCGCGAGCCCGCGCGCCTCGCTCGGCCTGATCGCCTCCGGCCGGGCGCTGGCCCTGATGCGCGGCCGCGACTACGTCCTGCCGCAGGACATCGTCGACGTGGCGCCGGACATCCTCGGCCATCGCCTGGTCCTGTCCTACGACGCACTCGCCGACGGGGTGCCCGCGGAGCATGTGATCCGGCGGGTGCTGGCGACCGTGCCGCTGCCGCAGGTCAGCCCGCGGCAGCGATCCGCCGGCTATCCGACGGGGGCGGCGCCCGCGCCGCATCCCGGACCGCACCCAGGAACGCATCCCGGCCCGGCGATGGGGCCGGAGCCGCCGGGAGAACGGTCCGCGTGAGAACCAGCTCGGCGGCCCGCGCGACGAACACCGCCGCGCCGCCGTCGTTGTCCACCGACACGGCGGAGGCGGTGCTCTCCAAGCTCGAGCTCATCGTCCGCCGCCGGCTCGACGGACTGCTGCAGGGCAACCACCTCGGCCTCATCCCGGGACCCGGCTCCGAGCCGGGGGAGTCGCGGGTCTATTTCCCGGGCGACGACGTACGCCGGATGGACTGGCCGGTGACCGCGCGGACCACCATCCCGCACGTGCGCGAGACCATCGCCGACCGCGAGCTCGAGACGTGGGCGGTGATCGACCTCTCCCCGAGCCTGGACTTCGGCACCGCGGCCTGCGAGAAGCGCGACCTGGCCGTCGCCGGCCTCGCCGCGGTCGTCTACCTCACCCAGCACGGCGGCAACCGGGTCGGTGCGATCGTGGCCACCGGCAACGGCGCCACCCGGATCCCGGCCCGGTCGGGGCGCGCCCACTCCCAAGCGCTCATCCGCGACGTGGTGCGCACACCGCGCGCCGACCGCGGCCGCCGCGGCGATCTTGCCGGGGCCCTCGAGACGCTCCGCCGCCCGCCGCGTCGACGGGGGCTGGCCGTGGTCATCTCCGACTTCCTCGGGGAGCGCACCTGGGAGGGCCCGCTGCGGGCCCTCGCGGGGCGGCACGAGGTCCTGGCGATCGAGGTGCTCGATCCGCGGGAGCTCGACATCCCCGACGTCGGCCTGCTCACCGTCGTCGACCCCGAGTCCGGCCAGCAGCTGGACGTGCAGACCTCGCGGCGCGGGCTGCGCGAGCGCTACGCCGCGGCCGCCCGCGCCGAGCGGCAGGAGATCGCCGCGGCGATCCGCCGGGCCGGGGCGTCGCATCTGATCCTGCGTACCGACGGCGACTGGCTGCTCGACATCTTGCGGTTCGTCGCGGCGCGCCGGCGCCGCGCCTCGGGCGGGGCGCTGCGGTGAGGGCCGCCCGATGACGGGGTTCCTGTCTCCCGGCTGGCTGTGGCTGCTGCTCGCGGTGGCCGTGCTCCTCGGGGTCTACATCGTGCTCGCGCGGCGGCGCGGCCGCTACGCCGCCCGCTTCACCAACGTCGCGCTGCTCGACAGCGTGGCGCCCAAACGCCCCGGCTGGCGCCGGCATGTCGCCTTCGGCCTGCTGCTCGTCGCCCTCGCGTCGCTGACGGTCGCGATGGCGCGGCCGGCCCGGCAGGTGAAGGTCCCCCGCGACCGCGCCACCGTGATGATGGTGATCGACGTATCGCTGTCGATGGAGGCCAACGACGTCACCCCGACCCGGCTGAAGGCGGCCCAGGTCGCGGCGAAGCAGTTCACCCACCTGCTGCCGAAGCAGATCAACCTGGGGCTGGTGTCCTTCGCCGGCACGGCGACGGTCGACGTCGCCCCGACCACCAACCGCGACTCGGTGACCCGGGCCATCGACGACCTGCAACTCGCCCAGTCCACCGCGACCGGCGACGCGATCATCGCCGCGCTCGGCGCCCTGCGGTCGTTCCGGGCCCAGCTGCCGACCGGCGACGGCCGGTCCAAGCCGGTGCCGTCCCGGATCGTGATGCTCTCCGACGGCGCCCGCACGGTCGGCCGGCCGGTCGCCGACGCCATCCAGGCGGCGCAGAAGGCACACGTGCCGGTCTCGACGATCGCGTTCGGCACCGCGGAGGGGTCGATCGAGCTGGAGGGCCAATCGCAGCAGGTGCCGGTGGACACCGAGACGATGAAGGAGATCGCCAAGGGCACCGGCGGCAGCTACCACTCCGCGGCAAGCGCCGACGAGCTTCGTACCGTCTACAAGGATCTCGGCAGCCAGATCGGCTTCACGACCCAGCACCGCGAGGTCACCATCTGGGCGGTCGCGGTCGGGCTGTTCCTCGCCTTCGCGGCCACCGGACTGTCGCTGCTCTGGACCAACCGGCTCCTGTAAGTGCCCCCTCGCGTTGCTCCATTCCGCATCAACGTGACGTTGATGCGGCTAGAGCGCGTGAACGTGACGTTCATGCGGAATGGGGGGCCGGTGCCGGCGCCTCCCGTTCGGCATCAACGTGACGTTGATGCGGCTAGAGCGCGTGAACGTGACGTTCATGCGGAATGGGGGCCGGCGGGCGCGACGAGGGTCGACATCGTGCGCCGTACTCGCATCCACGGATCGGATCGGCGAGTAGGACGCACGATGTCGACCGGACCTTCGGCGTACGCCGCCCATTCCGCATCAACGTGACGTTGATGCGGCTAGAGCGCGTGAACGTGACGTTCATGCGGAATGGGGGCCGGGCCGGCGCCACCCGTTCGGCATCAACGTGACGTTGATGCCGCTAGATGGCTTGAACGTGACGTTCAAGCCGAATGCCGGAGCGCCGGACCCAGCCGGTAGCCTCGTCCGGTCATGACCGGTACGACGCCCCCGGAGGTGCGATCACGGTGAGCCGATCCGTATTCGTCACCGGCGGCAACCGAGGCATCGGGCTGGCGATCGCGCAGGCCTTCGCCGCCCAGGGCGACCGGGTCGCCGTGACCTACCGCGGGACCCCGCCGCCTGACGGCCTGGTCGGTCTCCGGTGCGACGTCACCGATGCCGACGCGGTCGACGCCGCGTTCGCCGCCGCCGAGGCCGAGCACGGGCCGGTCGAGGTGCTGGTCTCCAACGCCGGCATCAATGACGACACCCTGCTGCTGCGGATGAGCGAGCAGCAGTTCACCGACGTCATCGACACCAACCTCACCGGCGCCTACCGGGTCGCCAAACGTGCCGCCGCGGGGATGTTGCGGATGCGCCGCGGCCGGATGATCTTCATCTCCTCGGTCGTGGGGCTGTCCGGCTCGGCCGGGCAGGCCAACTACGCCGCCGCCAAGGCCGGCCTCGTCGGCCTGGCCCGCTCGATCGCCCGCGAACTCGCCAGCCGGGGCATCACCGCCAACGTCGTCGCCCCGGGCTTCGTCGACACCGACATGACCAGGGCCCTGCCGGAGAAGCGCCGTACCCAGATCCTCGGCGAGATCCCGATGGCGCGCTACGCCACGCTCGAGGAGGTGGCCGGCGTCGTGACGTTCCTCGCCGGCGACGCCGGTGGCTACATCACCGGAGCGGTGCTGCCGGTGGACGGCGGAATCGGCATGGGCCACTAGTCGTGCGGTCCACCTCCACCCAATGCCACGACGTGACCACAGCTGAGGAGAGAGTGTGACCGGTCTGCTTGCGGGCAAGCGCATCCTTGTCGCCGGGGTGACGATGGACACCTCGTTGGGGTACGCCGTCGCGAAGGTCGCCCAGGAGCAGGGCGCGCAGGTCATCATCACCAACTTCGGCCGGGCGCTGTCGATCACCAGGCGGATCGCCAAACGGTTGCCCACCGAGCCGGTGGTCCTCGAGTTGGACGTGACGAACGACGAGCATCTCGCCGGTCTCGCCGACTCGCTGCGCGAGCACGTCGACGGCCTCGACGGCGTCGTGCACTCGATCGCGTTCGCCCCGCAGGAGGCGCTCGGCGGCAACTTCCTCAACACGTCGTGGCCGGATGCCGCGACCGCGTTCCAGGTCTCCGCCTACTCGCTCAAGGCCCTGACGATGGCCGCCCTGCCGATGATGACCGACGGCGGAGCGGTCGTCGGGCTGACCTTCGACGCGACGGTGGCCTGGCCGGCGTACGACTGGATGGGCGTCGCCAAGGCGGGCCTGGAGTCCTGCTCCCGCTACCTCGCCCGCGACCTCGGCCCGAAGGGGATCCGGGTCAACCTCGTCTCGGCCGGTTTCACCCGCACGATCGCCGCGAAGGGCATCCCCGGCATCGGGCCGGTGGAGGAGATGTGGGGCGAGCGGGCGCCGCTGGGCTGGGACCCCGAGGACTCCGAGCCCACCGGCCGCGCCTGTGTCGCGCTGCTGTCGGACTTCTTCCCCAAGACCACCGGCGAGATCGTGCACGTCGACGGCGGCTACCACGCGATGGGCGCCTGACACCGGCGGGAGACCCACGGCGGTCCGACCCGGCGCAGCCGGGCAGGATGGATGGCGTGAGTTACGACGCCGTCCTCGTGGTGTCCTTCGGCGGCCCCGAAGGTCCCGACGACGTGCTGCCGTTCCTCGAGAACGTCACCCGCGGTCGGGGCGTCCCCCGGGACCGCCTGCTCGCAGTCGCCGCGCACTACGACCACTTCGGCGGCGTGTCCCCGATCAACGCGCAGAACCGGGCGCTCATCGCCGCGGTCGAGGCCGACTTCGCCCGCCACGACCTCGACCTTCCGATCTACTGGGGCAACCGCAACTGGCGGCCCTACCTCGCCGACACGGTGCGCCGGATGACCGACGACGGCGTCCGGCACGCGCTGGCCTTCGTCACCAGCGGCTACGCGTCGTACTCCGGCTGCCGGCAGTACCAGGACGACATCGCCGCGGCCCGTGAGCAGGTGGGGGAGGGCGCACCGGAGATCGACAAGATCCGGCACTTCTTCAACCACCCCGGCTTCGTCGAGCCGAACGTCGACGCGGTCCGCGCCGCCCTGGCGTCGCTGCCGGCGGACCGGCGCGACGCCGCGCGGCTGGTGTTCACCGCGCACAGCATCCCGGTCGCGATGGCGCAGGCCAGCGGGCCGGACGGCGGGCTCTACGTCGCCGAGCTGACCGAGGCCGCCCGGCTGGTCGCCGAGCGGGTCGACCCGGGCCGGCCGCACGATCTGGTCTGGCAGAGCCGCAGCGGCCCGCCGCGGGTGCCGTGGCTCGAGCCGGACATCGTCGACCACATCGACGCGTTGGCCGGCGCCGGGGTGCCCGCCGTCGTGGTGTCGCCGATCGGCTTCATCAGCGACCACATCGAGGTGCGGTGGGACCTCGACCACGAGGCGGCGGCCGCGGCGGAGGCACGGGGCATCGCCTTCGCCCGGGCCGCGACGCCCGGCACCGACCCGCGGTTCGTCACGATGGTCCGCGAGCTGGTGCTGGAGCGTTCGGAACCGGATCGGGCCCCCCGCGCGCTCGGTCTGATGGGGCCGTCGCACGACACCTGCCCGCTCGGCTGCTGCCCGGCGCCGCGTCGGCCGGCCTCTTGACCAATTGACGGGTTTCCGGTCGGATGCCGGGATCGCGGGGCCAGACCCGCGCACCTGACAGGAGCCTGTGGATGCCCACCCTGCTCCGACGACGTCTTCTCGCCGTCCTTGCGGCCCTGCTGCTGCCTCTCTCGATCGCCGTACCCGCGGCGGCCGTCGGGCAGCCGGCCCCACGCGCCGTACCTGCCGTCGCCGGGGTCCGCGCCGACGACGGCGCGCACGTCGTCGCCGAGCAGTGGGTGGCGCCTCGCCAGCTGGACCTGACGATCTCCTCACCGGCCCTGCACGGCACGGGCAAGGTGCGGCTGCTCACCCCGGACGGATGGCGGGCCGGCCGCCACGTGCGGCGCTGGCCGGTGTTCTGGCTGCTGCACGGCTGCTGCGGCGACTACACCAGCTGGACGGCGATGACCGACGTCGCGAAGATCCCGGCCCTGCGGCACGTGCTCGTGGTCATGCCCGAGGCGGGGGTCGCCGGCTGGTACAGCAACTGGTGGAACCACGGTGCCGGTGGCGCGCCGAAGTGGGAGACCTTCCACCTCGGCGAGGTCCGGCAGATCCTCGACCGCGGCTACGGCACCGGCCCGCGCCGGGTCATCGCCGGACTGTCGATGGGCGGCTTCGGCGCCCTCTCCTACGCCGCGCGGCACCCCGGCATGTTCCGCGCCGCCGCGTCCTACAGCGGCGTCGTGCACCCGCTCTACGAGCCCGGCGGACCGGCCAACGTCCTGTCGATCAACCAGGGCCAGAACGTGGACCCCTACGCGGTCTGGGGCGATCCGACCGCGCAGCGGGCCATCTGGGCCGCGCACGACCCCTATGAGCTGGCCGCCCGGCTCCGGCATACGCCGATGTTCCTGTCCGTCGGCGACGGCACCTCGGGCCCGTTCGACCCGCCCGGCCAGTCCGACGCATTCGAACGGCTGTTCAACGCCGAGAACCATGCGCTCGCCGCCCGGCTGAAGGCGCTGCACGCGCCGGTGATCACCGACTTCTACGGCCCCGGCACGCACACCTGGCCCTACTGGCAGCGGGAGCTGCACCGCTCGCTGCCCCTGCTCCTCGCGGCCCTCGCCGCCCCCAGCTGGCCGGCCACCAGCCACGCCCCGGCCGCCGGGGCTCGGCCGGCCTACCTGCGGTCGGCGGTCACGGCGTTGTAGGCGGCGAGCCGGGCCCGCCGGATCGCGGTCGCCAGCGGCCGCAGGATCTCGGCCCGCAGCCGGGCCTGCTGGCCGGTGACGGCGCCGCCGGGCGCGTCGTCGTGCGCGAGGTCGAGTACGGCGGCGAGCCGGTCGGCCTGCGCGAGCAGCCGCAACGCCCGCGGGTCGTAGCCGGCCGGCAGGTTGAGCCGCGCGGCGCCGTTGCGGATCCCGGCGGCCGCCTCGGCGAGTTCGGGCCGCCAGGTCGCCACGTCGAGGTCGGAGAGCGCGGTCGCGGCCTCGCGCAGCGTCTCGGTCAGGTCGTGTTCGGCGTCGGCGAGCTGTAGCGGATCCGGCCGCGGCTCGTCGATCTCATACGCCCGCCAGACCACCACGACCGCCCGGCTGCCGACCTGCGAGCCGCGCTCCTGCACGTCCGGCACAAGGCCCAGGCCGCCGCCGATGACGGCTTCGCCGGCCCGCAATGCGTCGGCGGCGAAGTCCGACCCGGCGGGCAGCCCGCGCGGGTCGCCGGGGACGGGGAGCACCAGCCGCAGCGCGTCGGCGTTGCGGGACCGCAGCGCGGTCAGCGCCCAGCCCAGCGGCGCGTCCGGCGAGTCGGGCAGGCCCTGCACCCGGTGCGGCTCGTCGGCGCCGGTGACCCGCACGACCACGTCGTCGTACGACGCCCGCCCGGCGAGCCAGGCCGAACCCCACGCGACGAACAGTCCGGAGCGCAATCGACACATGTCGGCGAGCCTACGTCGCGGCCGGACGGGGCGCCGGTTAGCGTGCCCGCCGGTGGAATCGGCGAGCACCGAGGAGTACGGCGTGGCGCAGCGGGACCGGTACGGCGATGACGTCCTGTCCGGCGACTGGCGGCGCACCCGCCGGATCCGGGAGGTCCCGGCCGACAACGGGGTGGTCGCCGAGGATCCGGCGTCCGGCTTCTGCGGTGCCGTGGTGGCCTGCGCGGGCGACGTGGTGACGCTGGAGGACAGGCACGGCCGGCGCCGGGTCTTCCCGCTGCGTGCGGCCGGGTTCCTCCTCGACGGCGATCCGGTGACCCTCGTCCGCCCGGCGCCTGCGGCCGGGCCGACAGTGCGGGCCCGCACCGCCTCCGGTTCGGTGGCGGTGCCGGGTGCGCCGACCCGGGTCGCCCGGGCCAGCCGCATCTACGTCGAGGGCGTGCACGACGCCGCGCTGGTCGAGCGGGTGTGGGGCGACGACCTGCGGATCGAGGGGATCGTCGTGGAGCCGCTGCACGGCATCGACGACCTGTCTGCGGTCGTCGCCGGATTCCGGCCGGACCGCGGCCGCCGGCTCGGTGTCCTGGTCGACCACCTGGTGGCGGGCAGCAAGGAGCAGCGCATCGTGGCGGGCGTGCGCCACCCGCACGTTCTGGTGACCGGGCACCCCTACGTCGACATCTGGGAGGCGGTGAAGCCGGAGGCGGTCGGCATCCCGGCCTGGCCGCGGGTGCCGCGCGGCACGGCGTGGAAGGAGGGCGTCTGCGCCGCGCTCGGGGTGTCCGATCCCCAGACCATGTGGCGCCGGGTGCTCTCCTCGGTGTCCACCTACGCCGACCTGCAGATCCCGCTCCTGGGCGCCGTGGAGCGGCTGATCGACTTCGTCACCGACATGGGGTGAGAAAAGAGGCAGAGGCCGAATAAGTGGCAGGATGGATGGTGTGGCCGACTGGTTGATCTGGTTGATCGCGGCGGGGGCCCTGGTCGTCGCCGAGACTCTGTCGCTCGGCCTCGTCCTCATCATGTTCGCCGGCGGCGCCCTGGTCGCCGGCGGCGCGGCGGCGCTCGGCCTCGGGGTGGGCCTGCAGGTTCTGGTGTTCGCGATCGCCGCGGTCGGCCTGCTGATGGTCGTCCGGCCGATCGCCCGGCGGCACCTGGAGAACACCGCTGAGCTCAGCAGGACGGGCGTCGAGGCGCTCGTGGGTCGCACCGCCACCGTGCTGCGCACGGTCGACGCGAAGCAGGGTCGGGTCAAGATCGGCGGCGACGAGTGGTCGGCGCAGAGCTACGACGCGACGCAGGTGCTCGAGGTCGGACGTACTGTCAGAGTCATGGAGATCAACGGCGTCACCGCCGTCGTCTGGGGAGAGCCGTAATGGCAGCATTGATCGCACTGGGCGTCATCATCGTGCTGGTGCTCGTCGTCCTGGCCAGAAGCATCCGGATCGTGCCGCAGGCGCGGGCCGGTGTGGTCGAGCGGCTGGGCCGCTTCACGAAGGTGCTGCCTCCGGGCATCGCCTTCCTCGCGCCGTTCGTCGATCGGGTCCGCGCGATGATCGACCTGCGCGAGCAGGTCGTGTCGTTCCCGCCGCAGCCGGTCATCACGTCGGACAACCTGACCGTCAACATCGACACGGTCATCTACTTCCAGGTCACCGACCCGCGCGCGGCGACGTACGAGATCGCCAACTTCATCCAGGCCGTCGAGCAGCTCACCATCACCACCCTGCGCAACGTCGTCGGCGGCATGAACCTCGAGGAGGCGCTGACCTCCCGGGACGCGATCAACACGAGGCTTCGCGGCGAGCTCGACGAGGCGACCGGTCGGTGGGGCATCCGGGTCGGCCGGGTGGAGCTGAAGGCCATCGACCCGCCGCCGTCGATCAAGGACTCGATGGAGAAGCAGATGCGCGCCGACCGGGACAAGCGCGCGATCATCCTGCAGGCCGAGGGTGCGCGGGAGTCGGCGATCAAGACCGCCGAAGGCCAGAAGGCGGCGCAGATCCTCAGCGCGCAGGGCCAGAAGCAGGCCGCGATCCTCAGCGCCGAGGCCGAGCGGCAGAGCCTGATCCTGCGGGCCGAGGGTGAGCGGGCCGCCCGCTACCTCTCGTCGCAGGGCCAGGCGAAGGCGATCGAGACGGTGTTCCGTTCGATCCACAACGCCGACCCGGACCCGAAACTCCTTGCCTACCAGTACTTGCAGACGCTGCCGCAGATCGCGCAGGGCGACGCCAACAAGCTGTGGATCGTGCCCAGCGAGTTCAGCAAGGCGTTGGAGGGTCTGTCGCGATTCACCGGCGGCGACAAGGACGAGGGTTCGGGCAGTCCGAACGGTTCCTGGCTCACCCAGGCCGGCGACACCCCGTCCGCGAAGCCCAACGGCGAGGCGCCGATCGACACCAGCGACTGGTTCGACTCCAAGCTGCCGCCGGCGGCGGTGCAGCCGGAGTCGTTGCGGGCGTCGGATTCCGATCCCGACAGCATCGAGGCCCACGAAGGCCTGCCGGACGTCGGCGATTCGCTGCGGCCCGGTCTGCCGCCCATCCCGCCGGTCTCGGTACCGAAGGTGGAGATCCCGAAGCCGGACCTGACGCTTCCCGACGACCCACCGGCCGGGCCCGAGCAGCCCCCGCCGTCGCCGCAGCCTCCGACGCCGGGAAGCTGACCGCCGGCGCTCAGTCGCGGCGCTTCGGGCGCCGTCCGCCGACGCCGTGCTCGGCCAGCGGGCCGACGCGGTAGCCGAGCGCCCGCGCCCGGTCGATGACGCCCGGCAGGGCACCGACGGCAGAACGCCAGGCACCTGGTGCGGCGTCGTAGCCGGCGTCGTGCAACAGCAGGGTGGCCCCGCCCCGGATGCCGGGCGCGATGGTGTCCTCGACCGACCGCGGGCTGGCTACCGCGGTCCAGTCCCGTCCCCAGGCCGTCCAGAGCACCGGCCGCAGGCCGAGCAGCCGGGCGGCGAGCGCGGCGTCACCGGTCAGGACGCCGTACGGCGGGCGGAACCAGCGGGGCGCCGTGCCGGTGATGTCGCCGACGAGGTCGCGGGCCCGGGCCAGGTCGTCGTAGACGCGGCGCGGGGACCGGCCGAGCAGGTAGCGGTGCTCGAACCCGTGCACGGCGACCTCGTGCCCGGCATCGGCCACGGCCAGCCCGATTCCGGGCCGCCGGGCGAGCCGCTCGCCGACCATGAAGAAGGTGGCCCGCACTCCGGCCGAGTCGAGGACGCGGAGGAATTGCGGGGTGGACTCGGCTGACGGGCCGTCGTCGAAGGTGAGGGCGACGTGGTCGGCGCGACCCCGGCCGGCGAGCGCGGGGGTCAGCGCACGGACCGGCGGGAGCCAGGTCGCCGCCGGGCCGAGATGCCAGCCGGCGAGCAGAGCCACGCCGACGCCGGGCCAGCCCATTCGTACCGGCACCCGCACCCCTTCCCCCCGCTCGACCTGCGGATAGGACATCGTATGGCGCATGCCCGACCCGAGTGCGGTGCCCGCCGGGCGCTACCTGGTGCTGACCGCGAGCATGGGCTCCGGCCACAACCAGGTCGCCCGCGAGCTGGCCGCCCGCCTGAGCGGCGCGGGGGAGGTCCGGATCGTCGATCTGCTCGACATCCTCCCGGCGGGGACCGGGCGGGCGCTGCGCGACGGCTACGGCGGCATGCTGCGTGCGGCGCCATGGCTCTATGAAGGCATCTTCCAGACGTTCTTCGTCCCGCGCGGCCAGCACCAGCCGACCACGTCGCCGCTGGTCGCCCTCGCCGCCCGCCGGCTGCGGCCGCTGCTGGCGGACTACCGGCCGACCGCCGTCGTCTCCACCTTCCACCTCGCCGGTCAGGTCGCCGGCCGGCTGCGGGCCCACGGCCGCCTCACCGCCCCCAGCATCGTCGTGATCACCGAGCCCGCCGCGCACAAGCTGTGGCTGCACCCGGCCACCGACCTGTTCGTCTGCCCCTACCCGGCGGTGGCGGCCGAGGCCCGATCCCGGACCGGCCGAGAAGCGCTGGCGCCCGGGCCGCTCATCGACGCCCGCTTCTCGCGGTGCACCGACCCGGCTGCCGGCCGGCGCGCGCTGCGGCTGCGGCGGGACGAGCAGGCGGTGCTGGTCTCGACCGGGTCATGGGGCGTGGGTGACGCCGTGGGTACGGCGGCCCGGCTGGCGGAGCTCGACGGGGTGCGTCCCGTGGTCCTGTGCGGCCGCAACGAGCGGCTGCGCCGGACCCTGTCGGCGGCCGGCGGCTGCCTGGCCCTGGGCTGGCGGGACGACCTGCCCGACCTCTTCGCCGCGGCCGCCGTCCTGGTCGACAACGCCGGCGGCGAGACCTGCGCCGAGGCCTTCGCCGCGGGATTGCCGGTCGTCACCTACCGGCCGCTGCCGGGCCATGGCCGGCTCGGTGTCCGCGCGCTCGCGGACGCTGCGCTGGTCACCCCGGCCGGCGACGGCGCCACGCTGCTCGACGCGGTCGAAAAGCTGCGCCGGCCCGGCTCGGTGCGCGAGGAGCAGCGTGAGCGGGCCGCGGCCGTCTTCGTCGAGGATCCGGCCGCGGCGCTCGGCCGCTGGCTCGCCGACCGTGCGGCGACGTCCGGTCCCGGGTAGCCGGCGCGCTGCGCAGCTCAGGAGGAGCCGGCGGTGCCCAGCCGCGTACCCGACGTGGGGGTCGGGACGAGGTCGGACCCGTCGGCGGCGCTCAACGGTGAGCGGGACAGGACGACGCTGCCGACCGCGATCATGATGGCGCCGACCAGCGACGGCAGCAGCCAGATGCCGCCGCGCAGCTGCTCGCCGAAGAGGAAGACGCCGTACCCGACGCTGGTGAGCGGGTCGCAGATCGTGATAGCCGGCTGTACGGCGACGAGCGAGCCGGCCTGCAGCGCGTTCTGGATGAGGAAGACGCTGGCGATGCCGGTGACGACCATGGCGTAGAGCTGCCACGAGCTGACCACGGCGCCCACGCCCTCGTTGATCCGGTCCAGCGCACCCTTCATCAGCGCCGCGGTGAAACCGAAGCCCAGTCCGGCCGCCGCGCCGAAGAGGGTCCCGCGCCGACCGCCGTGCAGCCGGAGCCCGGCGAGGACCAACGCCAGACCGACGCCCACGCTGACCACGCAGGCGGCGACCCAGGTCAGCCAGCCGTTGGCCTCGTGGCCGCCGTGCGGGCTGGTGGCCAGCATGACCAACGCCAGCCCGGCGCTCACGGCGATGGCCCCACCGATCGCGTCGTGGTCCAGCTTGGCCCGGAAGAGGAGCGCGGCGACGGCGAGGGTCAGCGGCAGTTCGGCGACGACGATCGGCTGCACCAGGCTGAGCTCGCCGTGGCTCAGGGCGAGCGCCTGGAAGAGGAACCCGCCGATGAGGCCCCCGATGCCGGCCAGCCAGATCGGGCGCCGGATGAGGTCCTTCACCAGGGCCAGGCGCATCGTCTCGTCGGCCGGCGCGAGGCTCGCGGCCCGGCGCTGCAGGACCGTCCCGGTCGCGTTGCTGGCCGCGGCGCAGATGGCGAAGAAGATCGCGATCATTGGGGCACCGGTGACTTAGCGGGCGCACCGCCCCGGTGCAGCATCGGTGACCTCGTGATGAGGATGACCCCGGCAATCATCGCGACCAGTCCTGCCGACTCGAGCGCCAGCCAGATCGGCGCGAGGCGCGCTACCTCCCCGAACACCCCGACCCCGAATGCGATTCCGGCGAGCGGCTCGGCGACGGTCATCGCGGGGAGCGAGGCACGGAGCGGGGCGACCTCGAAGGCGCTCTGGGCGAGCAGCAACCCGATCACCGCGACCCCGAACACGGCGTAAGGGAGGTAGGAGGTGACCAGGTGGGAGACACCATGGTCGAGGAGGTCCATGGAGCGCTTGGTGAAGCCGTCCTGCAGGCCGTAGAGGGTCCCGGCGGCGGAGGCGAGCAGCGTGGCCTTCTCGGTCGCAGCCCGCCGCCGCGCGACGGCGACCAGCGCCGCGGCGATGGCGGCGACCACGCCGACGACCATCCAGCGGCGCAATTCGCTGACCGGCTGGCTGCCCGTGTGCGGCTGCCCGGCGATGATGAACACCGCGACGCCGACGCTGAGGATGATCGCCCCGGACCACTCGCGCCGGCCGAGTTGTTGGGAGGAGATGACGCGGGCCAGGGCCAAGGCGAAGAGCAGGTTGGTGGTGAGCAGCGGCTCGACCAGGATCACGTCGGCGTGCCCGAGCGCGATGGCGCCGAGGATCTGACCGCCCACCATGGAGCCGATGCCGGCCAGCCACACCGGTTTCTTGATCAGGTCGAGGAAGAGCTTGAACCGGAGCGCGTCCTCCGGCGGCGCCTCCTGGGCCGCCCGCTGCTGCAGTACGAAGCCGAGCCCGAGCAGCACCGCAGCGCACAGAATGATGGCAATCGTCACGTGGGCAGTACTCGCGATCGTGTGTGCCGGAGCGGCCGGGTTGGCTGAGTCAGCCTAACCGGTAGCGTCGCGAGCACAGCGATCGCGAAGGGGGCGTGCCGCGAGGGGCGGGCTCATGGACATCGTCGGCAGCATCGCACTGGTCACCGGAGCGACCGGGGGGATCGGTCGTGCGACGGCCATCGCCCTGTCGCGGTCCGGAGCCAAGGTGGTCGTCGCGGGCCGCAACGCCGGTCGGCTCGCCGGGGTGGCCGACCTGCTCGGTGCGCACGCCGTCCAGGCCGATCTACTCCAACCCGGCATGCCGGACAAACTCGTCGCCGAGGTCGAGCAGGTCGCCGGGACGATCGACCTGCTGGTCAACGCCGCCGGAGTCGGCCGGGCCGGGCCGCTGGTCGACACCAGCACCAACGAGATCGACGGCGTGATGCGGGTCGACCTGATCGCGCCGATGCAGCTCACCCGGCTTGTCCTGCCCGGCATGCTGGACCGGGGCCGGGGCCGGGTCGTGCTGATGAGCTCGATCGCGGGACTGGTCGGCGTACGCAACGAGTCGGTCTACTCCGCCGCCAAGGGCGGCCTGAGCACCTTCGCCGACAGCCTCTCCGACGAGCTCGCCGGGTCCGGCGTCGGCGTCACGGTGGTGGCGCCGGGGCCGGTGGCGACCGACTTCTTCAGCCACCGCGGGAAGCCCTACACCCGGCGTTGGCCGCGACCGATCAGCACGAGCACGGTGGCCGAGGCGATCTGCGCCGGCATCATCACCGAGCGCCGGACCGTGGTCATACCCCGCTGGCTGGAGTTCGCCGCCCGGATGCACGGCATGACCCCCGGCCTCTACCGGGCGCTCTCGGCCCGCTTCGGGTGACGGGCGCGGGACCGCTCAGCTCCGGGCGGCCCGCAGCGACTCCTTGAGCGAACCCATCGTGGCGAGCACGGCCGTCGGCTCGTAGCCGCAGTGCGCCATGCAGTTGTTGCAGCGCTCGTCCTTGCCGCGGCCGTAGGAGTCCCAGTCGGTGGTGTCGATCAGCTCGCGGTAGGTCTCGGTGTAGCCGTCGGCCATCAGGTAGCACGGCTTCTGCCAGCCCTTGAGCGAGTACGACGGGATGCCCCATGCGGTGCAGCCGAAGTCGACCTTGCCCTCGAGGAAGTCGAGGAAGAGCGGGGAGTGGTTGAGCCGCCACTTCTTGCGCCGTCCGTCGGCGAACGCCTTCTGGAACAGCTCCCGGGTCTCCTGCACGCCGAGGAAGTGCTCCTGGTCGGGCGCCTTCTCATAGGCGTAGGCGGGCGAGATCATCATCTGGTCGACCTTGACGTCGTCGTTCAGGAAGTCGAGGACGTCGATGATGGTCTGCGGCGTGTCGGTGTTGAAGAACGTCGAGTTGGTGTTGACGGTGAAGCCGCGCCGCTTGACCTCCTTGATGGCGGCGATCGCCTCGTCGAAGACGCCTTCCTTGTCGACCGCCTCGTCGTGGCGCTCCTTCAGCCCGTCGACGTGCACGACGAAGGAGAAGTACGGCGAGGGCTTGAAGTCGAAGCGCTCGATCCGCTTGCGCAGCAGCACCGCGTTGGTGCACAGGTAGACGTACTTCTTGCGCTTCACCAGCTCGTTGACGATGACGTCGATCTGCGGGTGCATCAGCGGCTCGCCGCCGGCGATCGACACCATCGGGGCGCCGGATTCCTCGATCGCCCCGATCGCCTGCTCGACCGGCATCCGTTGCTTGAGGACGTCGGCGGGGTGCTGGATCTTTCCGCACCCGGGGCAGGACAGGTTGCAGGCGAAGAGCGGTTCGAGCTCGACGATCAGGGGGAACTTGTCCTTCCTGGTGAGCTTCTGCTTGAACAGATATGCGCCGATCCGTGCGCTCTGGCGCAGCGGGATGCTCATGGGCGACTGACCTCCTTGGGCAGCGAGAACTCCACTGATTCGGTGACCACGGGACGCTCGGCGACCTCGACCGGACCGAGTCCGGCCAATGCAGTGATCACCCGTTCGACGAGGTCGGGCGGCGCGGATGCGCCGGCGGTGAGCCCGATGGTGCGTCGCCCGGCCAGCCAGCCGAGGTCGATGTCACCGTCGTCGTCCACCAGGTGTGCCTCCCCGCACTCCCGCGCCGCGATCTCGACCAGGCGACGGGAGTTGGAGGAGTTGGCCGACCCCACGACGAGGACGGCGTCGGACTCGCGGGCGACCGCGCGGATCGCGGCCTGCCGGTTGGTCGTGGCGTAGCAGATGTCGTCCGAGGACGGACCGCGCAGCGCCGGGAACCGCCGCCGCAGGGCGTCGACGACATGCTGCGACTCGTCGACGGCGAGCGTGGTCTGCATGAGGTAGGAGATCCGCTCCGGGTCCTCCACCTCGAGCGTCTCCACGTCCTCGGCCGACTCGACCAGGCGGACCGATTCCGGCGCCTCGCCGGTGGTGCCCTCGACCTCTTCGTGGCCGCGGTGGCCGATCAGCGCGATCGTCTCGCCGCGGGCGGCGAACCGGCGCGCCTCGGCGTGCACCTTGCTGACCAGCGGGCAGGTCGCGTCGATGACCTGCAGGCCGCGGGCGCCCGCCTCGGCGCGCACCTGGGGCGACACCCCGTGCGCGGAGAAGACCAGCGTCGCGCCGTCGGGCACCTCGTCGACCTCGTCGACGAAGATGGCGCCCCGCTGCTCGAGGTCGCGTACCACGTGGATGTTGTGCACGATCTGCTTGCGGACGTAGACCGGCTCGCCGTAACGCTCCAGCGCCGCCTCGACGATGGCGATGGCGCGCTCGACCCCGGCGCAGAACGACCGCGGACCGGCCAGCAGCACCTTGCGGGGCGAGCAGGCGTCGGCCCAGGTCTGCAGCGCCGGTGCGGCCCGGCGCAGTGCCCGGCGGGCGACGACGCCGCCGGTGATGGTACGGGGATGCACCAGCGGCCGTTCCGGACCGTCGACGATGACCCGCAGCACGGCCCGCGGCCGGTCGCCGACCAGGTCGAGGAACGCCGCGGACTCCATGTCGATGGCGATCGCGCCGGTCTCGGCGAGTTCGGCGCGGTGCTCCTGCCGGCGTACGGCGCTCTCGACGGTCAGGATCGGGCCGACGTGCACCCGCAGGCCGAGCCGGCGCAGCGCGGCCGCGAGCGGGGCCGCCGACGGGCAGCGCACCACCCGGCTGCCGCCGCGGACCTCGTCGGCGATGACGATGTCGCCGGGAGCGAGGCCTTCGCGCAGCGCGCCGGCGAACCCGGCGATCGCCACCGGGTCGTCCGGGCCGGTGTCGCGCCACAGACCCGCTGCGGCGCGGTGCGCGCGCAGCGGACCCATCCCGGAGCGGACCACGCGGGCGCGGGGCAATCCCGGTGCGACGGTCTGCGCCTCGATCCGTAGCGGTGCGTAGACGAGGAGAGTCATGCCCGCTCTTCTTCCTGCTCGACGGCCCGCACGTAGCGCCCGAGCGCCATCAGCGGGAAGACGAGTCGGTAGAGGTGATAGTTGATGTAGAAGTCTCCCGGGAACCCGGTGCCGGTGAACTGTGGCTCATCCCAGGTGCCGTCCGCTCGTTGGTTGTCGACCAGCCACCGGATGCCCCGGTCGACCGCCTCGGCGGTGGTGGACGACCTCGGCGGGTCGACGCAGAGCAGTGCGAGCAGGGCCCACGCGGTCTGCGACGCGGTCGAGTCGCCTCGACCCCGCCACGCCGGGTCGACGTAGGAGCGCAGGTCCTCGCCCCACCCGCCGTCCGTGTTCTGCACGCCGCGCAGCCAGGCCAGGGAGCGCTCGATCGCGGGGTGCGAGGACGGCAGGCCGGCGGCGATCAGAGCAGGGACCACGGCTCCCACGCCGTAGACGTGGTTGGCTCCCCACCGCCCGAACCACGAGCCGTCGGACTCCTGCGCCGCCAGCAGCCAGTCGATGCCGCGGCGGGCCGCCGGCGAGCCGGCCGCTCCCTCGATGGCGAGCATCTCGACCATGTGTGCCGTCACGTCGGCGGAGGGCGGGTCGATCATCGCGCCGAAGTCGGCGAAGGAGATGGCATAGGCGAGGTCGCGGGTGTTGTCGGCGTCGAACGCGCCCCAGCCACCGTCGCCGCTCTGCATCCCGGTCGACCAGGAAACTCCCCGGCGGATCGCGCCGTCGAGTCCGCGCACCCGCGCCGGGTCGACCCGGCGCAGTGCGAGGACGACCTCGGCGGTGTCGTCGACGTCGGGGTAGGTGTCGTTGGCGAACTCGAATGCCCAGCCGCCGGTGGCGAGCTGCGGCCGGCGTACCGCCCAGTCGCCGTGTACGCCGATCTCCTCGTCGACCACCCACTGGCCGGCCTTCACCAGGGCCAGGTCGTCGGCGGGGATGCCCGCGTCGGACAGCGCGATCATGGCGAGCACGGTGTCCCAGACCGGCGACTGACAGGCCTCGAGCCGGCGGCCGCGCTCGTCGTCGATGAGAAATCCGTCGAGGCCGGCCAGGCCGGCGACGATGACCGGATGGTCGGTGGGATAGCCGAGGGCGTGCAGCGCGATCAGCGAATAGACCCACGGAGGCTGGATGCCGCCCCACGACCCGTCCGCCTCCTGGCGCGCGACGATCCACTTCTCGGCCTTGGCCATCGCGTGGCGCCGGAGCCGCTTCGAGGCCCGGCGGCCGTAGCTGCGCAGCACCCGGTCGAGCAGTTCGAACCGCCCGGCCGAGGTGAGCGGGGACGCGGACTCCTCCTGCGCGATGCCGGTCCGCAGTTCGGGCAGGTCGAACGGCAGCGGCCGCACCGGCCGGAGCGTGCTCACGATCGTCAGCGGGACGATCGTCTGGCGGGCCCAGCAGGCGAAGTCGTAGATGTTGAGCGGCACCCACGACGGCAGCAGGATCAGCTCCGGCGGAAGGACCGGCACCTCATCCCAGGACCACTGGCCCACCATCGCGAGCCAGATGCGGGTGAAGACCCGGGTGGCCTCGAGACCACCGGACTCCCGCACGAAGTGGGCTGCGGCCTGCATGTGTGGCAGCTCAGGTGCGTCGCCCGCCAGCCGAAGCGCGACGTAGGCCTCCGCCGTGGTCGACAGGTCGGCCGGTCCGCCGAAGAACGTCGCCCACGTGCCGTCGCCGCGTTGCTGGGAGCGGATCCAGTGGGCGGCCCGCGCGGTCTCCTCGTCGGTCCGCACCCCGAGCACGTGCCGGAGCATGAGGTCCTCGGCGTCCATCGTGACGTTGGTCTCGAGTTCGCCCTTCCACCACCCGTCGGCGTGCTGCAGGTCGAGCAGGTGTCGGGTGGCCGAGCCCAGCGCTTCGGTCGGGCCGGCGACCGGACCGGTGAATTCGGTCTGCAGCGTGCTCACTGCTGCCGCCGCACGACGTAGTCGGCCACCGCGGTCAGGTCGCGGACGGCGTCGGGTTGCAGCTCGACGGAGGTCAGTCGCTTCTGGGCCAGGGCCAGCTGCCGGTCGGCCTCGGTGCCCGCCCAGTCCCGACCGCCGGCCTTCTCGACCAGGTCGGCCTCGGCGGCGTAGCGGTCGTCGCTGTCGGCCTCGGACGGGGGCTCGGCGGCGTCCTCGGCCAGCATGCGGGCCAGCTGCTCGGCGGCCGAGCCACCAGCGGCGAGGGCCGCGGCGACCGGAAGGGTCTTCTTTCCGGCCCGCAGGTCCGACCGGACCGGCTTTCCGGTCAGCTCCGGGGAACCCCAGATGCCGAGCAAGTCGTCGACCAACTGGAAGGCGAGGCCGACGTGCTCGCCGAAGTCGGTGAGGGCGCGGACGGTGGCGGGAGGTGCGCCATTGAGGACGGCGCCGATCGCCGCCGAGCACGACATCAGCGCGCTGGTCTTGTTTCCCGCCATCCGCAGGCATTCCTCCAGTGTGACGTCGTCCCGCGTTTCGAACTCGAGATCGTCGGTCTGGCCCGTGACCAACCGGGCGGTGGAACTCGTCAGGAGCTTCGCCGCCGCCGCGCCGCCGGCGGTCTCGAGGTCGAGCAGCACCTCCTCGGCGAGGGTGAGCAGGGCGACCCCGCCGAGAATCGCGGCCGAGGAACCGAACACGGTCCAGGCCGTCGGCTGGTGGTGGCGTTCGCGATCGCCGTCCATCAGGTCGTCGTGCAGCAGCGAGAAGTTGTGCACCAACTCGACCGCGACACCACCCGGAATGCCGGTCTCGACGGGTGCTCCGGCCGCCTGCGCGGACAGCACCGCCATGGCGTTGCGGATGCCCTTGCCATGGATCTTCCCGCGCTCGCGGCCGTCGGCGGTGAGCCAGCCGAAGTGGTAACCGGCGACCCTGGTCATCGACGGGGTCAGCCGGTCGACGGCCTCCCGCAGCGCCGGTTGGGAGAGGTCGCGGGCCCGGTCCAGCACGCTGGCGACGTGACCCTGAGGCAGTGTCCGGGCGGTCACAGGGCTGCTCCTTGCATCGTCGGGGCCGAGATCGGATCGACCGTGGTCAGGGCGCGACGGGCCGCGTTGGTCCCGCTCCGGACGGCGCCCTCCATCGTCGCGGGCCAGCCGGTGTCGGTCCACGACCCAGCGAGGAACACGCCGGGGACATCTGTCCGGGCGCCCGGCCGCAGCGCGCCGGTGCCGGGCAATGGCCGGAATGTGGCTTTCGGCTCCCGGGTCACCAGGAACCGACGGACCCTGGCCCGGCCGGCGGCGGGGAAGAGGTCGGCCAGCGCCGGCAGGAACCGGGCGCGCAGGGCGGCGACCGGTTCGTGCAGGTAGGCGTCGGCGGCCGACAGCGACACGGTGAGGTACTGACCGTCGGTCACGCCGGCGGCCTCGGTGCGGTCGAACACCCAGTGGACCGGGCCGCCGTGGCCGACCGCGAACGGCAGGCTGGTCACCGGCCGGTCGTAAACGACATGCAGGTTGACGATCGGCGAGGCACCGAGGCCGGCGAGCCGCGTCTGCTCACGGACGGCGCCGTCTGGGAGCAGCGGCGGCAGGCTGTCGTGCGGTACGGCGAGGACGACGGCGTCGGCGCGCACCGCGCCCGACCGCGTCGCCACGGTGAGCCCTGACTCGTCGCGGCGTACGCCGACGACCCTCGTCGAGGTGCGCACCAGCGCCCCGGCCGCGGCGAGCACGGCACCGGCCGGGTCGCCGTGCAGCCGGGACAGCGGGACGAGCGGGATGCCGATGTCGGCCGCCTCGGCGTCGTCGAGCAGACCGGTGCGGAAGACCATCGCGGCGAGGGCGAGCGACGTCTCGTCCGGCCAGGCGTTGAGCGTGGGGACGCTGATCAGCCCCCACAGCGCGTTGATCGCCGTCGTCGACTGCCCGTGCCGACGCAGCCAACCGCCGAACGACTCGACGTCCAGGCGCGGATCGTCGGGGTCGAGGCGGCGCAGCGCCACCAGGGCCCGGACCGCGGTGACCTTGTCTCGCAGCGACAGCAGCGGGTAGCTGCCGACCGCCCCGGCGAGGTGCAGCGGGGCCGGCAGATCGCTGCGAGTGAGCCGGGCAATCCGGCCCCCGGGCGTGATCACCGGCACCGACATCCGGTCCTGGATGCGCACCAGGCCGGCGACGCCGAGCCGGCGGAGGAAGGCCTGGTAGGCGGTGCAGCACCGGAGGAAGACGTGCTGGCCGTTGTCGACGGTGAGCCCGTCGCGGGGCGAGTCGGCGTCGCCCGCGTGGTCGACGGAGGTGTGGTCGACGTTCGCGCCGTCGCGGGTGAAGGAGAAGGTCGCCCCGCCGAGCCGCGGGCGGCTCTCGAGCAGGACGACCTGCGCCCCGCCGTCGACCGCTTCGATCGCCGCGGCCAGACCGGCCAGTCCCGCCCCGACGACGCACACGGTGGGCGCGCTCACGATGGCGCCACCTCCGTGCGGGTGGACCGGAGGCCGCTGCCGACGGCTGCACGCGCGAGGCTGCCGACGGCGACCGCGACCTTCTCCCGGGTGGGCAGGGAGACCCGACGGTCGAGGGCGATGTCGGGACGGTCGGCGATGCGGTCCAGCAGCCGCCGGTAGATCCCGGCCATGGCCGCGCAGCACGCGGCGCTGCGGGCGTCGAGCATGGGCAGCAGTTCGAGTCCGCGGGCGTACCAGGTGCGCGCCCGGTCGGCTTCAAAGCGCATGAGCTCGACAAGCGGCAACCGCGGCCCGGTGATCGTCCCGCTCGGGTCGAGGACGAGCCGCGCGCCGTAGCGTTCGAGATCCTCGGCCGGGAGGTAGATGCGGCCGTTCTCCAGGTCCTCGCGGACATCGCGCAGGATGTTGGTGAGCTGCAGCGCCACGCCGAGCGCGTCCGCCCGCTCGGCCGCGCCGGGACGCTCGATACCCCCGAACACCCCGAGGGACAACCGGCCGATCGAGCCGGCCACGCACCGGCAGTAGTGCACCAGCTCGTCGATGCTGTCGTAGCGGACGCCGCGTACGTCGGCCTCGACGCCGTCGATGAGCTCGCCGAACGCGGCGAGCGGGATGGGGTGGTGGCGCACCGCGTCGCCGAGGGCGACGAGGACGGCGTCGTCGGTGTCGGTGCCGATGCGGTCGATGTCGGCCCGAGCGTCGGCCAGCGCCGAGAGCTTCTCCGGCACGGGCGCGTCACCGTCGCCGATGTCGTCGATCCGGCGGGCGAAGGCGTAGACGGCCGAGAGCGCGGCCCGCTTCGACGGGGCCAGCAGCCGGATCCCGTAGGCGAAGTTGCGTGCCTCGGTGCGGGTGACCTGTTCGCAGTGCGCGTAGGCCTCGATGGCGTGCATGCTCAGCGGCCTCCCACGAGACGTGCCGTGATCGCACGCGCGATCCGCAGCCGGCCCGGGCGCGGGTGGCCGGCGAGGACCTCGAGGTCGGCCGCCCCGAGTGCGTCGAGGGCGGCCTGACCGCCGCCGACGTAGCCGGCGACGGCGACCCGGGCCGAGCCCGACAGCGTGCCGACCAGCCGGGCGCCGTGGCTCAGCAGCGCCTGGGTCCGGCTGACCTCGAAGGCGAGCAGACGTCGTAGCGCCGGGCTCACCTGATCGGCCGAGAGATCGGCGTCCGTCACGCCGTATCGCTGCATGTCCTCGGCCGGCAGGTAGACCCGGTCGTTGCCGAAGTCCTCGGCGATGTCCTGCCAGTGCTCGATCAGCTGCAGCGCGGTGCACACGTCGTCGGACAGCGGGAGGCGCTCCGGGGTGGCCTTGTCGAAGAGGGCGAGCACGAGGTGGCCGACGGGGTTGGCGGAGAAGGTGCAGTAGTCGACCAGCTGGCCGTAGGTCTCGTAGCGCCGGACGACCTGGTCGCGACGGTTGGCCTCGACCAGGCGGTGGAAGGGATCGAGGGGCAGCTGCCGCTCCGCAACGGTGGCGGCCAGGCGCTGCAACACCGCGAGTCGCGGCGGGTTGTCGCCGACGAGACGGTCGATGTCGTCGTCGATCGCGTCGAGCAGGGTGTCGCGGTCTCCGGGTGCCTCGTCACCGGCATCGTCGACGAGCCGGGCGAATCCGTAGAGGGCCTGCAGATGACGACGCCAGCGGGCGGGGACCAGCCGGGACGCGACCGGGAAGTTCTCCCGGCTGATCTTGACGTCGATGGTGGCGAGGGTGGCGCCGGCATCCAGCCAGTCACCCTCGACCGGCCGGACGGCGGTATCCGGGCCGGGCGGCCCGAGATCACCGCGGGCTGCGTCCATCTGGCTCTCTCCCCACCTATAAGGCGTCCGCACCGGTCGCCCAAGATCAGATTAGTCTTGTGAAGCGCCGTGCGGGGGATCGGGGGCATGTGTCCCGGCGTGTCATGCGCAACACAAGTCTGCGGTCGTGTTCGCCTATTCCACCCCGGGCACTCCTTGGGTAATTTGCCGTGGTCCGACCGCACGGCGACACCGACGGTAACGCGCCACCGCAGCCGGGTCAGCCCATTTCCCGCACCGCGCGAGGTGTCGCGGATCGTACCGGGCAGGACGGGCCGGTCTCAGGCGGTCTCACGCACGACGAGGTGGGTGGGCATGACGACCCGGCGCCTGCTCTTGCCGCCCTCGATGGTGTCGACCATCAGCCGGGCGAGCCGGCGTCCCATCTCCACCGACGGCTGCGCCACGGTGGTGAGCGGAGGCCGGTGCCGGGCGCTGTTCGGGTCGTCGCCGAATCCGACGACGCCGATGTCCTCCGGTACGGCGATCCGGGCGGTGGACAGCGCACGCAGCGCGCCGACGGCGCTGACGTCCGACGCGGCCACCACGGCGTCGATCGGCACCTCCCGGCCGAGCAGGTCGTGCATGGCCTGTTCGCCGCCCTCCTCGGTGTAGTCACTGGCGACGATGAGCCGTTCGTCGATCGGCAGCCCGACCTGCTCCATTCCCTTGCGGTATCCGGCGAGCCGGTCCGTGCCGGACCGCATGGTCTGGATGCCGGTGATCATGGCGATGTGGCGACGGCCCTTCGCGTGGAGGTATTCGACCGCCTGCTTCGCCCCGCCGACATTGTCCGCGTCGACGTAACGGCAGCCGGTGACGTCGAACGGCCGCCCCATGAACACGACCGGCACGCCGGTCTCCTGCAGGATCCGGCCCAGTGGGTCGCGGCGTTCCGGGGCGATGAGCATCACACCGTCGACGTGCCGGCTGCCGACGTAGTGCTGCAGCCACATGCGGTCGTCCTTGGACCGCGCGACCACGAGAATGAAGCGGAACGGCGTGGTGGACAGCTCCGCGGTGACCCCCTCGATCATGTCGGCGAAGAACGGCTCGCCGAACACGTGCCGCTGGTCCTCGGCGATCACGACGCCGATGGTGTCCGAGCGGCTGGTGACCAGCTGGCGGGCGGCGAGGTTGGGGACGTAACCGGTGGCGGCGATCGCCTCACGCACGGAGCGCTCGAGTTCGGCACTGACCGGGGTGGAGCCGCGCACCACCCGGGAGACGGTCGAGGGTGAGACGCCCGCCCGCCGGGCGACCCCGGTCAGCGTCGGCCGGGCCGGGCGTTCGGACCTCATCGACTCTCCTCGGCTGCGGTGCCAGGGCCTCATTCTCTCCTGGCGGGCAGCGCGTTGGTGCCGGTGACGCCGGCGAACCACCGGCCGCTGTCCTTGACCGTGCGGCGCTGGGTCGCGTAGTCGAGGTGGATCAGGCCGAAGCGCCGGTTGTTGCCCCACGCCCACTCGAAGTTGTCCGTCAACGACCACACGAAGTAGCCACGTAGATCCACTCCGTCGCGGATCGCCCGGCCCGCGGCGCGGAAATGGCCGTCGAGGTAGTCGATCCGCTCGGGGTCGTGCACTGCACCGTCCGCGTCGACGACGTCATTGAAGGCCGCGCCGTTCTCGGTGACGTAGAGCGGCGGTGCGTCGTAGTCCCGCGCGACCCGGGTCAGGATGTCGTAGAGGCCGTCGGTGTCGATATCCCAGCCCATCGCCGTCGTCGGGCGGCCGGTGTCGACCTTCTCGACGTTTTCCGATCCCACCCAGGCGGGGTTCGGCTCCGTCCTCGTCCCGGCCTGCGCGGCCCGGACGACGTGCCGGCTGTAGTAGTTGACGCCGAGAACGTTGAGGGGCAGCCCGATCTGCTTCTCGTCGCCGTCCTGAATGTGGTCGGTGCCGGCGATCGGCGCGAGGTCGGCGAGGACGTCGGCGGGGTAGCGGCCGCGCAGGATCGGGTCGAGGAAGACGCGGTTGCTGATCCCGTCGATCCGGCGGGCGGCGTCGACGTCGGCGGCGGCGTCACTGGCGGCGTCCGTCGGATAGAGGTTGAGGGTGATCCCGTAGTTGCGGTCGGCCCGGGCCGAGCGCATCGCCTCCACGGCCAGTCCGTGGCCGAGCATCAGGTGATGCGCTGCGCGGACCGCCGCCGCCGGCTCCTGCCGACCCGGCGCGTGGTGGCCGGATGCGTAACCGAGGAAGGCGGCGCACCACGGCTCGTTGAGAGTGGTCCAGTCACCGATCCGGTCGGCGAAGCGGGCGTGGACCGCCGCCGCGTAATCGGCGAACCGTAGCGCCGTCTCGCGCACCGGCCAGCCGCCGGCATCCTCGAGCGCCTGCGGGAGGTCCCAGTGGTAAAGAGTCACCCAGGGTCGGATCCCGGCGTCGAGCAGCTCGTCGAGAAGCCGGTCGTAGAAGGCGACGCCGCCCGGGTTGAGCTCGCCCCGCCCGTCGGGCTGGAAGCGCGGCCACGCGAGGGAGAACCGGTAGGCGTTGACGCCGAGCTCGCGCATCAGGGCGACGTCTTCGGGATAGCGGTGGTAGTGGTCGCACGCCACGTCGCCAGTGTCACCGCCCTGGATCTTTCCGGGAGTGTGGGCGAAGGTGTCCCACACCGACGGGCCGCGACCGTCTTCGTCGACCCCACCTTCGATCTGGTAGCTCGCGGTGGCGGTGCCCCAGAGAAAGTTCTCCGGGAAGTTGATCGGCTCGCGGTCAGGCACGTCGTCTCCTTCGGGTCCGGTTCGGTCAGTACAGCCAGTGTTCGGCGCCGGGCACATGGTCGGCCAACTCCGACCAGAGCCCGGCCGGGATGTCGATCGACGCCTGCCCGACGCATTCGTCGACGCGTTCCGGTCGGGAGAACCCGACCACGGTCGACGCGACCCGCTCGTCGCGGACGGAGAACTGCAAGGCGGCGGCGGCCAGGGGGACGTCGTATCTCGCGCAGACCTCCTCCATCGTGCGGGCCGCCGCCAGCACGTCGGGCGGGGCACCGCGGTAGGCGTAGCGGTCGGACGATCCGGTGCCCTTGACGAGGATGCCGCCGCCGAACACCGCCGCGTTGACCACGGCGACGCCCGCCTTGACCGCCGTGTCGAACAGCGGACCCGCCGACCGGTCGAGCAGGGTGTAGCGGTTGTGGGTCAGGAACACCTCGAAGACGCCGGTCTGCACGTACTGCTCCATCAGGCCAACCGGGCCGCCGGCGACGCCGAGATGCTCGGCCAGCCCCTCGTCGCGGATGCATACCAACTCCTCGACCGGTCCGCCGGCGGCCATGCCGGCGTCGAAGCTGATGTGCTCGGGGTCGTGCAGGTAGAGGAGCGGGACTCGATCCAGGCCGAGACGCTGCAGGCTCTCCTCGAGGGAGCGGCGTACCCGCGCCCCGGAGAAGTCGCCGGCGTCGTCCCGATCCACCTTCGTCGCGAGCACGAAACCCGGCGGCAGCCCACCGGCGGCGCGGACCGCCGCGCCGATGCGCCGCTCACTCTCCCCGCCGCTGTAGCCGTTGGACGTGTCCAGGAAGGTGATGGGGCCGGCGAGCACCCGTGCGGCGGTGTCGATCCCGCGTCGGGTCGACACCTCGTAGCCGAAGTTGGCGGGCATGCTGCCGAGCACCCCGCCCCCCGCGCAGACCGCGGAGACCGTCAGCCCGGTGCGCCCGAGCGGCCGCAGCCAGCCGGGAGGGACCGCGGTCATCGCTGCGCCTCGACCCGCACCGGGAACCCGTCGCGGTCGGTCACCAGGCCCGGCGCGGAGCCCGTCGGCTTCGCGCCCGCGTCCGTCAGCCGGGCGATCGCGGCGGCCGGGTCCGGATCGACGAAGGCGAGGCCCTGGAAGCCGGGCGTCTCGATGTCGACCTGCCAGGGCGTCTCCTCTTTGTCCGCGGTGTAGGTGAACACCTCCAGCACGGTTCCCTGCGCGTGCAGGTAGGTGATCTCGAAGCCGCGGGGGTCGGTCTTCTGGAAGAGCTGTCCGGCGACGGCGAAGCCGAGCCCGGCCGAATAGAGGTCCACCGTGTCCGGCATCCGGTCGACGGTGACCGCGACGTGGTCGAAGCGGGGAGTGGTCGGCGCCGGCAGCGCCCGCTCGGCTGCGACGAGCCCCTCGTCCCACACCCGGTGGTAGTCCAGGTCGCCCTGGATGAACTCCAGCAGGACCCCGTCCGGGTCGAAGAAGAAGGCGATCCGCACCCCGCCGGTCGCGTCCAGCGGCTCCAGATGGAAGCGGACGCCCTCGTCATGAAGAGCGGCCACCCGCCGGTCGAGGTCGGCCACCTTGAACCCGACGTGCCGGAATCCCTTCTGCAGGTCGTCGGCCCGCCAGGCGCTGTCCGGGCCGGTGGCCCCGATCTCCTGCAGGCGCAGGGTGGCGGGCCCCGCGGACAACGAGGCACGGTGTCGCCCGTCCCGGTCCGAGCGGGACTCCTCGGTCAGGTCCAGCAGACGCGTGTAGAAGTCGACCGAGCGGTCGAGGTCACGGACGTTGAGGTCGACGTAACGGATCGGGTGTGCCGGCACGGCGGTCCTTCCGGGGTCTCTGCGGCGTGGGTGTGGTCAGTTCTTGACGGCACCGAGCGTCATGCCGGCGACGAACTGCCGCTGCATCCGCACGTAGACGAGGATGACAGGCAGGACCGACATGGTCAGCGCGGCCGTCAGGGCGGGCCAGTTCGTCGAGTATTGACCGACCAGGGTGAACAGCATCGGTTGCAGCGGCAGCCGGCCGGTCGTCTGGATCACGGTGTTGGCGTAGAGGAACTCGTTCCACGTCGCCAGGAACTGGAAGATCACCACGGTCGCGATGCCGGGGCGGGCCAGCGGCATCATCACCCGCCAGAACACCCGGAACTCACCCGCCCCGTCGACCCGGGCCGCCTCGACCAGTTCCATCGGCAAGGTCTCGAAGAATGCGCGCATGAGGAACATCGCGAACGGCGCCGCGCTGCCGATGTAGAGCAGCACGAGCCCCTGGCGGGTGTCGAGCAGGTTCAGGCTCTTCAGTTGCAGGTACAGCGGGATGATCAACGCCGACGCCGGCATCATCAGCGTGCTCAGCAGCACGAAGTACAACGTGTTGCGCAACGGGAAGCGCAGCATCGCGAACGCGTAGCCGGACAGGGTGGCGAGCGCCAGGGTGCCGACGACGGTCAGGGACGTGATCACCAGGCTGTTGAGGAAGTGGCTGCCGAAATGGATGGTGTGCCACGCCTCGCGGTACGCCGAGACCGTGAACTGCGTCGGGATGAACGGACCGCCGAAGACCGTGTTGCTCGACCGCAGTGAGGTCAACACCATCCACAGCAGCGGGAAGACCATCACGACGGCCACCACGAGCAGGACGACGAAGCCGGCCGACCGGAAGCCGGTCCGCCGCCGGTCGTGATGCGGGCGGCGCGCGGTGGCTCCCGGGTGGGGCGGATCCGGCGTGCGGAGCGGTTGCAGCGTCGTCTCACCGGACATCGGCGGTCGCCCTCCGGTTGATGGCGAACTGGACGATGACCGCGACCATGCAGAGCACCATGATCACGATGCTGATCGCGGTCGCATAACCGATCTGCGGGGCCGAGCCGGACAGGCTGCCGAAGGCCAGGCTGTAGAGGTAGGTGCCGAGCACCTCCGAGGCGTGATTCGGGCCGCCCCGGGTCATGACGTAGACGATGTCGAAGGTCTTGAACCCGTTGATGAGGTTGAGGGCCACCACTACGCCGGTGACCGTGCGCAGCATCGGCACCGTGACGTTGCGCAGCCGCTGCCACGCATTGGCGCCGTCGACCAGTGCCGCCTCGTAAAGGGTCGGATCGATGCCCTGCAGGCCCGCAAAGAAGATCAGCATGTAGAGGCCGAGCGATTGCCACAGGGACACCACGATGATCGCGGGCAAGACGAGGGTCGGGTCGCCGAGCCACTGATGCTGCCAGGACCGTAGGCCGATGTCGGCGAGCACCCGGTTGAGCGTGCCGAGGTTAGGGTCGTAGATGAGTTGCCACAGCACGCCGGTGACGACGAAGGAGACAACTCCGGGGATGAACAGGATCGTCCGGAAGACGATGCCGGCCCGGCGCCATCCGGCGTTGATGAGGATGGCGACGAGCATCGGCAGGATGGTCTGCAGCACGGTCGTCACCGCGGTGAATACGACGGTGATGAGCAGCGCCTTGCGGAACACCGCGTCGCCCGCCAGCCGGCTGTAGTTGTGCAGTCCGGTGAAGGTCGGCGTACCGAACCCGCTCCACGAGGTGAAGCTCAGATAGATCGAGTGGATGAGAGGCCAGCCCACGAATGCCGCGAAGAATACGAGCGTGGGGATGACGAAGACGTAGCCGACGTAGCGCTCCCGGCGGTTGCGTCGCGACGGGAGTCGACGCCTGCGGACGGTCGCGGTCCGGGTGTGTTCGAGGGTGGAGGCCATGCCGGCGCGGTCAGCCTCGCGCCGACTTGACGGCCTTCTGCATGTTCTTCGCCGTCTGCTCGGGCCCGGTCGATCCGGCGATGAGTGCGGCCAGCGGGTCCGCGGTCGCACTGGAACCCTTGCCGAAGAGGATGTGCGGGCAGCCGTTGCCCTGCAACAACCAAGAAGTCATCTGCTTGAGCACGGGGTCCTTGACCTGCTGTGCGGCGGACTTCGTCGACGGCATGCTGTTCGAGTCGTTCATCGTCTTGGCGTATCGGTCGGTGTCGTAGAGAAACCTGATGAACTCCAGCGCGGCGGCCTTGTTCTTACTCGTCTCGCTGACGGCGAGCCCGGCGCCGGCCTGGTTGGCGCACCAGTGCTTTGCGCCGGCCTTCACCGTCGGCGTCTGCATGACCTTGTAGGACTGCTGGAAGCTCTTCGGGGCGTTCTGGACGAAGTCCTGCGGGGCCCACGAGCCGTTGAACAGCATCGCAGCCTTGCCGGTGTAGAAGAGCTGCTCCGCCTGGTTGGTCTCGGTGGCGTTGACGCCGTCCTGGAAGGCGCCGCCCTTCACCAGCTTCTGGACGACGGCGAGAGCCTGGACGACCGAGGGGTCCAGCCAGCTCGCACCGCCGGTGAGCTGGTCGAGCTTGAGGACGAAGGTCGGGTCGTTCTTGATCTGGGTGATGATGGGCAGGAAGAAGTCCAGCCCGCTGGTGCCGGGGTTGTTGGCGAACAGGGTGCCGATCTTCCCGGTCTTGGCCTTGATCGCGGTGGAGGCGGCGAGCAGGTCGTCCCAGGTTTCTGGCTCGTCGACTCCGGCCTGCTTGAGGATCGCCGGGCTGTAGAAGATGCCGAAGGTCTGCGCCATCCAGCCGAGCGCGTACTGCTTGCCCGCGTCGGTGTACTCCTGGTTGGTCGAGTCGAAGAAGTCGCTGGTGAAGGTGCTGCCGAGCTCCTTGGTCAGGTTCGCCGAGATGCCGTTCTTGCCGTACTGCATGGCGAGCACGTGCGGGCCGAAGATCTCCGGCGGGTCGCCGCCGGCGACCGCCGCCTGCAGGGCCGGCAGGTAGGAGTTCGTATCACCGAAGATCCGGCTCTCGATCTTGATGTTCGGGTGCGCGGACTCGAACTCGCTGACGAGCTTCGGGAAGATCGACTGCTGCTGGGTGTACCAGGTCCACATGCGGACCGTCGGCTTCCCGGCCGCGCTGCCGCCGGTGCTGCCGCTGCCTTTGTCGCACGCGGCCAGCAGTGGCGCGGCGCCGAGACCGACGACGCCGGTGGCCGCCGCTTTGAGGATCGCCCGGCGCGACATGCCCGCGCCGGGCAGCTTCGGGGAGACCGGTGTGAGGGGCATGGCTACCTCCTGAGCGGGTCGGCGTCCGCGCCATGTTTCACCGGTCGTGACAGCGCTGTCAAGACGCCTGGGGCGATTTCTGAGAGCGCTGTCATCCGCGCTGGGCAAGCGCTTCCCGCCTTGACAGCCCCGTCCGCTCCGGCGCAGCATCAGAGGCCATCCGGCTTAGCCACTTCCGCGGTCGCGCGACCGCCCGTCCTCCCCGGGGGCCCAGTGTCAGACGGCGATTCACCCAGCGTGATCGTGGTCGGCGGCACCAGCGGGATCGGAGCGGCCATCGCGGCCTCGTTCGTCGCCACCGGTGCCCGGGTGCACGCGCTAGGGCTGCGCGCGGACGCCGCACCCGAGTCGCTTCGGCGCAACGCGCACGTCGCCGAGCTCGACGTCATGGCACCCGAGGCGCTGGAGTCGGCGATCGGTCAGGCGCCCGGGCTGCAGGTTCTGGTGAACGCCGCCGGGATCATCCGGCGGGACGCGGAGTTCGAGCCGCAGGTGTTCGCCGAGGTACTGCAGGTCAACCTGGTCGCCGCCATGCGGGCCTGCGTCGCCGCCTACCCGGCGCTGAAGCTCACCGGCGGCAGCATCGTGAACCTGGCGTCCATGTTGAGCTTCTTCGGCGGCGCCCGGGTGCCGGGCTACGCCGCGAGCAAGGGCGGGATCGCCCAACTGACGAAGTCACTCGCCGTGGCGTGGGGTCCTGACGGGATCCGGGTCAACGCCGTGGCGCCGGGATGGATCCGCACCGAGCTCACCGGCGCGCTCCATTCGGACAGCGCGGCGAGCGAGCAGATCGTCGGGCGCACTCCACTCGGCCGGTGGGGGGAGCCGTCCGACGTCGCCGACGTCGTGGCGTTCCTCGCCGGCCCGCAGGCACGGTTCATCACCGGGGCTATCGTCCCGGTCGACGGCGGCTACCTGGCCGCCTGACGGTACGGACGAGGAGTGATCGGATGACATCGTCGGGCGTGGTCATCGCCCCGTCGGCCTACATCCCCGCCGAGATCGCGATCGCCGCGGTGCCGGAGGACGAGCGGATGTGGGTGCCGCAGGCGGACAACGTGTGGTTCCGGCCGCTGATGTTCAACACCGTCATCGGGCAGTGGTGCAACCTGCTGAAGGTCACCCGGTCCGGCATCGTGTCGCGTCACCGGCACCCCGGCGCGGTGTTCGGCTACGTCATCCGGGGCAAATGGCACTACTACGAGCACCCGTGGGTCGCGGAGGCCGGGCACTTCGTCTACGAGCCGCCCGGCGAGATCCACACGCTGTCCGTGCCCGAGGACTGCGACGAGATGATCACGTTCTTCAACATCTCCGGGGCGATGATCTACGTCGACGACGACGGGGTGCAGAACGGATACGAGGACGTCTTCACCAAGATCGACCGGTGCCGCGCACACTACGAGTCGGTCGGCCTCGGTGCCGACTTCGTGCAGCAGTTCATCCGCTGAGCCCGACCGCGGCCCGGTCTTCGGCGTACTCTGTCGCCCGTACCGTCATGTTCTTCGGCACCCACCCCAAACCCAGACAGCACCCCCGCCGCCGACCCCGATCGCGGCCAGGACGTGAGCCCGAGGGTGATCAGGAGTGGCCTTGACCCGAAACGCCGTACGAATCCCCTCATGATCATGGGGTGACGGCGCACGCATGTCGAGCTTGTCAAGCACGCGGAGCGGATTTCAGCTGGCGAGGGAATGCCGGGCGGGCCGCGCGGCGCGCGCGAGGCGGGCGGCGACGACGCGCTGAGCCTGCGCCCGGGCGTCGCGGCGCACCTCAGCGAAGTAGATGGTCGGGTCGAGCAGACCGCTCACCCAGTCGTGTCCCTGCGCGTCGATCACCTTTTCGCGCTTGACCACGGCTCCTCCTTCGACGTCGGTCCTGATCATACCCGCCGGCGCGGCGGCGCGGCGGTCCGCGCGGCGCCGGTCCGGGGGTGGTCTCATGTCGCCTGCACCAGACCCGAGCCGAGCAGGTTGGCGAGGACACGCACCAGTTCGACGTCGATCTGGGAGAGATCACCCACATCGGTCGCATCGACGGTGAGCATGCCCAGCCGCTGCGCTCCGGCGGTGACCGCCACCGCGATCACGGTGCGGTAGTCGCCCTTCGTCGAGGGGATCACCAGGGGATCGGCGTCGGTGTCCTCGATGTAGACGAGGTCGCCCCGGTCGACGAGGTCGAGGACGACGTCGCCGTCACCGGTTCCGCGGACGAACTCGTCCCGCGGCAGGGTCGAGCGGCCGGCGTAGGCCTCCCGGGTCAGGCGGGTGCGGTGTGCGTCGGCGCGGTAGAACGCGCTGCGCGCGTCCGGCGCGGTCAGCAGAACGGCTGCTTCGACCACCGCCTGGCGCAGTTTGCCGGCGATGGTCGCCCGGGACGATCTCCCGGACGCGTCGGCCATCTCCCCGAGATAACTCGTGATGGGCGCGAATGCTCCGTTGAGGGCGGTGCCGAGCGCTTCCTCGGCATCCACCGCGATCTGAGCCGCGCCCCGGATCCGCCGGGCGTCGCGGATCTGCTTCAGGGCGCCGCAGAGGACGACGACGCCGGTCAGCGCCGCACCGAGAGCGAGCAGGAGGATGCGGCGGCCGCCATGGGAGATCCCCGCCTCGGCCGAGAGCATGTAGGCCCCGCCCGCGGCGGCGACCGCGAGGAGGTTCAACAGACCGCCGATCCAGCGTGGCCGCAGCCACTCCCGGAAGTCGGTGTCCTCGGCGGCGCCTACCAACGCGTCCCCGGACGTCGTCCACCGTTATTCATGTCGGGGAGCGTAGCGCCGAACACCGACAAATCGCCTCGAGCGCAGTGGTACCCCGCCGGGAGTCGCCGTGGGAAGATCAATTGATGTCGGCGTACCGGAAAATGTTCTTCTCAGTCGCCGCGGCGACGGTCCTGACCGTCTCGCTCCTCGCGCCGGAGGTGTCGGCGGCCCCGCTCGCAGCCCCGACGCCAGCGTCGTCCGGTGCTCCGAGGTGCCGGTGCTCCGGGGGCCGGTGACCCGTATTTCCCGCGGCAGGGCAACGGCGGGTACGACGTCTCCTCCTACCGGCTGCATGTCGGCTATGTGCCGGCCACCCGCAGGCTCGACGGCGTCGAACACCTCGCGGCGCACGCGACCCAGTCGCTCAGCCGATTCGACCTGGACCTGCGGCACAATCTCACCGCCACAGCGGTCCGGGTCAACGGCCGGCCGGCGACATGTCGCCCAGCCCGCCGACCAGGTCCAGGAACTCGTGGTCACGCCGCGCCGGCCGCTCGGCGGCGGCGCGAGGTTCACGGTCGACGTCACCTACGGTGGCCGGGCCAAGCCCGTCACCGACCCGGACGGCTCGCTGGACGGGTGGATCCCGACCGACGACGGGGCCTTCGTGGCGAGCGAGCCGCAGGGGTCACCGAGCTGGTTCGCCGTCAACGACACCCCGGACGACAAGGCGACCTATCGGGTCTCGGTCACCGTTCCGACCGGCCTCACCGCCGTGTCAACGGTTCGCTGACTCGGCGTACACAGCCGGCTGGGTCGCACGACATGGTCGTGGAAGCTGGACACGCCGGTGTCGAGCTATCTGGTGACCGCGACGCTCGGCAAGTTCGACCTGACCCGGGGCCGCACCCCGGACGGCGTGCCCTACCTGATTGCCGTCGACCCGACCCAGAAGGCGAAGTCGGCTCCGGTCCTGGCGAAGCTGCCGGGCATCGATCGACTACTTCAGCCGGGTCTACGGCCGCTACCCGTTCGGGACGGCGGGTGCCATCGTCGACCACGCACCGAACGTCGGCTACGCGCTGGAGACCGCCACCCGTCCGGTGTTCGACTCCGCACCCGACGAGCTCACCCTGGCGCATGAGCTGGCGCACCAGTGGTACGGCGACGACGTCACCCTGGCCCGGTGGCGCGACATCTGGCTCAACGAGGGCTTCGCGGAGTTCTCGTCGTGGCTGTGGGACGAGCACACCGGCGGCACGACCGGTGCCGAGCACCTCAAGCAGCTGCTCAAGAAGCCGGCCGGCAACTCGGTGTGGAGCCCGCCGCCGGCCAACCCCGGCGCCGCCGATCGGATCTTCTCCAACTCGGTCTACGAGCGGGGCGCCGGGACGCTTGCAGGCGCTGCGGGAGAAGGTCGGTGACCCGACGTTCTTCCGCATCATGCGGGGGTGGCTCGTGGCGCACCGCTACGGCAACGCCCGCGTCGGGCAGTTCGTCGCCTTCGCCGAGCGGGTCTCGCACCGCAACCTGACGCCGTTCTTCCACAACTGGCTCTACCGGCAGGGCAAGCCGCTGACCTGAGCGTTGGGTCAGAGGTGCCCGATGACGACGACGGTCATCGTGTTCGCGCACCGGGCGATCACGTGCAGGGTGTCGCCTTGGTTGCCGAGCCCGGCTCCCTGCCACGCGTCAGGGCTGTGGGTCGATTCCGACGAGGTCAGGACGGCAAGGCTGTCGATCGAGCCTGAGGACGTCGTCCACCACGCGCCGCCGGATACCGGCTTTGTGCCGGTCGGGCAGACGGCCTCGCCGCTGGTGCCACCCTGGGTGTTCGCGACGTTCGTGGACACGGTCACGACCGAATAGAAGCGGCCCAGCGGAGGAGCGGGCGGGGGGATGCACCGTACGGTGGCGTGCAGGATCTGATTGCTGGCCACGCCGAGCGCGCGGAACAGCCAGCCGTGACCATCCGGCGTGGGCGCATCGGCGTACAGCCGGTGGCCGGGCGAAAGGCTGCCGTCGGGCCTGGTGAAATACCCGCCGCCGCCGAACGCCGAGGTCCCGGCAGGGCAGGTGAAGTTGGCGCGGAAGATGTTGCCCGGGGCCGCCGGGATCGCGACATGGATGAGGGTCGCGTGGCTGACCTGTCCGGCCGGCACGCAGGTCGCCTGGACCACGGTGTACGGCGCCCCCGCCCCGATCGGAGTTCCGATGGAGTAGGCGCTGAGGCCGTCGAGGCTGAGGGTCAGGTCGGACAGCACCGCATTGCTGCCGCCGGCCGACACCGCTTTGGTCCCGGACGGGCAGGTGGCGAAGCCGCCGGCCGGACTGCCGACACTGCCGTAGTAGTAGCGGTAGATCGTCTGAAAGCTCGCTGAATCGAACGCGCTCGCCGGAGCGGCGGCGAGAAAGACGCCGGCTCCGCAGATTGCCAGGAGTGCGACCAACATCGTCCGGATCCGCATGGGGATCCCTCCCTCACATGCGGCTCGGCCGCCGATGGCCCGGCGCGCCGCAGCCATACTGAAACGAGGGTTGAGTCCCGACGCTGATACCCGCTCAGTGCACGCGGGGGATGCGGTATCCGGGCTAGGAGACCGCCTCGATGATGCGAATCTCGCGCTCGGCTCCGTCGCCGAGCGCAGCCAGGGCTTCCTGGTACGCCGGGCTGCGGTAGGCCGCAACTGCCTCGTCCACGCTGGGGAACTCGATCAGCGTCGTCCGTTCGGTGGTCCCTGATTCGAAGGCGTGCGCCGGGTTGCCCCGGGCCAGGAAGCGCCCGCCGGCGGCCCGCATGGCCGGCCCGGCGAGCTCGATGTAGGCGGCGAGCTTGTCGTTGTCCTTGATCGTCGTGAACGTGTTGATCCAGTAGGCCTTCGCCATGTCCCGCGTCTCCTCGCCGCTCGACTGTGAGGATCGATCCTGCCAGTACGGGCGTGGGGGAGAGCGGGCGCTGGTTGAATGCGCGCATGGGTTCGTCCGACCGTGCGATCGGCGACGAGGTCGCTCGCCTCGCCGGTGACTTCTCCGGCGTGGTGTCGGTGAGCCGCGGCGACGAGATCGAGTACGAACGGGCCTACGGCCTGGCCGATCGCCGGCACGGTATCGCCGTGACGGCCGACACGATGTTCGCCATCGCAAGCGGCAGCAAGGGATTCACCGCCCTCGTGATCGCCGGCCTGGTCGCCGAGGGTGCGCTGCGGTGGGACACGCGGCTGCGTACTGTGCTCGGCGCCGACCTCCCGCTGATCGCCGACGACGTCACGGTCGAGCAGGTCCTCGCGCACCGGTCCGGGATCGGGGACTATCTCGATGAGGAGCACGAGGACGAGTTCCTGTTGCGCGTGCGGATGCAGGACCTGGTCGCCACCGCCGACTACCTGCCCGCCCTCGACGGCTTCCCGACGAGTTTCCGGGCGGGCGAGCGATTCGCCTACTGCAACGGCGGTTTCGTCGTACTCGCCGTGGTCGCCGAGCGCGTCGGGGGAGCGTCGTTCCACGACCTCGTCGGCGAACGCGTCCTCACCCGGGCCGGCATGGCCGACACCGGGTTTCTCCGCTCGGACGACTTGCCCGGTCGAGCCGCGGTCGGCTATCTCGACGACGGCCGCACCAATGTCTTTCACCTGCCGGTGCGCGGTAATGGCGACGGTGGCGCGTATTCGACCGTCGCCGACTTCCGCGCGTTCTGGGCGGCGCTCTTCGCCGGTGCGATCCTGCCGCCGGACGTCGTGGCCCGGATGGTGACGCCGATCAGCGACGTGCCGGAGAGTCGGAGCCGCTACGGGATGGGCTTCTGGCTGCATGCAACCGGCCCGACCGTGTATCTCGAGGGTGCCGACCACGGGGTGTCGTTCCGCAGCGCGCACGATCCCGGGTCCGGCCGGACGTGGACGGTCGTGTCCAACACGACCGATGGCGCCTGGCCGATCGTCCGGCTGCTGATGGATCGTTTCGCCGACGGTTAGCGCGTGCTGGTCTTGCCCTCGCCCGCTGAGCGAGTGGCGTCATTGCCGAATCATCGTGCGCCCTACTCGCATATCCGGCCGGCAAATGCGAGTAGCACGCACGATGTCGCCCGGCCCGGGTCCGTACCGCTGTCGTGCTCGAGGGGCGTCCGGCCGGGGAGGGGCCGCCGCCAAGTGGTGTCGACTACCAACCCACCGGCCACACCCGCTACCCCCACCGAAACACCAAACAGGCCGAACCCTGAGGGTCCGACCTGTCCGCTATCACTTGAGAGATCACACTGTGTCCGAGGGGGGACTTGAACCCCCACGCCCATTAATAGGGCACTAGCACCTCAAGCTAGCGCGTCTGCCATTCCGCCACTCGGACCTGCGACGGCCTGCCGTATCCGACTGCCGCGCTCGGCCTAGCACTCTATCGGACCCGGGCAGGGTCTCCCCAACCAGCGCCCGTCCACAGGGGTCGTGGCCGTCCGCATCGTCCCCCGCTCGCCTGGTAGGAAGTTCCCATGAGCCCCACCGCCGAGGACGAGGTCGTCGAGCTGTGCTCCGACCTGATCCGCATCGACACGACCAACACCGGCGAACCGGACACCACCCAGGGTGAACGCGCGGCCGCCGAGTATGTCGCGGCCAAGCTCGAGGAGGTCGGGCTCTCGACCACCCTCGTGGAGTCCGAACCGGGCCGGGCCAGTGTCGTGACCCGCATCGAGGGCGAGGATCGGTCCCGGCCGGCGCTGCTCCTGCACGGTCACCTCGACGTGGTGCCGGCCGACCCGGCCGAGTGGAGCGTGCACCCCTTCTCCGGCGAGGAGCGCGACGGGTACCTGTGGGGTCGCGGCGCCGTCGACATGAAGGACATGGACGCCATGATCCTGGCGCTCGCGCGCCAGTGGATGCGCGACGGGCGCAAGCCGCCGCGCGACCTCGTCCTCGCGTTCGTCGCCGACGAGGAGCACGGCGGCCGCAAGGGGGCGCGCTACCTCGTCGACTACCACCCCGACCTCTTCGCCGACGCAACCGAGGCGATCAGCGAGGTCGGCGGATTCAGCCTCACGGTGCGCGACGACCTGCGCCTCTACCTGATCCAGACCGCGGAGAAAGGCCTCGCCTGGATGCGGCTGACGGCCTCGGGCCGCCCGGGCCACGGGTCGATGGTGCACGACGACAACGCCGTCACCGAGCTCAGCGCGGCAATGGCCCGGCTGGGCAGTTACCAGTTCCCGATCGTCATGACCAAGACCACCCGGGCGTTCCTGGAGGCCCTGGCCGACACCTTCGGGGTCGACTTCGACCCCGACGACATCGAGGGCACGCTGGCCCGGCTGGGCAACCTCGCCCGCATCGTCGGCGCGACGCTGCGCAACACCGCCAACCCGACGATGCTGCAGGCCGGCTACAAGAGCAACGTCATCCCCGGTACGGCGTCGGGCACCGTCGACGGCCGCTTCCTGCCCGGGCAGGAGCAGGAGTTCGAGCGGCAGCTCGACGAGATCCTCGGGCCGAACATCACCCGGGAGTGGATCGTGCAGGACCAGGCGGTTGAGACGACCTTTGACGGGGCGCTGGTCGACGCCATGTCCGCCGCGCTGCGGGCCGAGGACTCCGCGGCGAAGCCGGTGCCCTACATGATGTCCGGCGGCACCGACGCGAAGTCGTTCGAGCGGCTGGGCATGCGCTGCTTCGGCTTCTCGCCGCTGTTGCTGCCGCCGACGCTCGACTTCGCGGCGCTCTTCCACGGCATCGACGAGCGGGTGCCGGTCGACGGCCTCACCTTCGGGGTCCGCGTGCTCGACCGCCTCCTGGGGTCGTGTTGAGCGCGCCGGCGACGGTGCCCTACGGCGCCTGGCCCTCGCCGATCAGCGCGGCCGACGTCGTCCGGGCCGGGCGGCGGCTGTCGCTCCCCGCGATCGTCGGGGGCGAGCCCTGGTGGATCGAAGACCGCCCGCACGAATCGGGCCGCTACGCCGTGCTCCGCCGTACAGCGGACGGCTCGATCGTCGAGGTGTTGCCGGCGCCGTGGAACGCCCGCAGCCGGGTGCACGAATACGGCGGCCTGTGCTGGCTGGCCGTCCCGTCGGACGACGGGCACGTCCTGGTCTTCTGCCACTTCGACGACCAGCGGATCTACCGTCTCGAGCCCGGCGGATCGCCGGCTCCGCTGACGCCGGCCCCGCCGACCCCGTCCGCCGACCGTTACGCCGACCTGGTGCTCGGGCCGGACGGCACCGAGATCTGGTGCGTGCGCGAGTCCTACCGCGACGACAAGGTCACCCGGCACCTGGTCGCCGTGCCGTTGGACGGGTCCGCGGCGGCCGCCCCCGACCGGGTCCGCGAGCTGGTCGGCGGCAGCGACTTCCTGGCGTTTCCGCGGCCGTCTGCTGACGGCCGTCGGCTGGCCTGGGTCGCGTGGGACCACCCGCAGATGCCCTGGGACGGCACCGAGCTTCGGGTCGCCGACATCTCCGCCGACGGCACCGTCGGGCGCCCGCGGGTGCTGCTCGGGGGCCAGCAGGAATCCGTGCTGCAGCCGGAGTGGGCCGGACCGGACAGCCTCTACGTCGTCAGCGACCGGTCCGGCTGGTGGAACCTGCACCGCGTCGGCCTCGACGGATCCGCCCCCGAGGCACTCTGCCCGCGGGAGGAGGAGTTCGCCGGCGCGCTGTGGACCCTCGGTCAGACGTCGTACGCCGTGCTCGACGACGGCCGGCTCGCGGTGGTGCACGGCACCGACGAGGAACGGCTCGGCCTGCTCGACCCGGCCACCGGTGCGCTGCACGATCTCGACCTGCCCTACACGACCTACGGCAGCACACTGTCGACCGACGGTCGGCGGCTGGCCGTGGTCGGTGCGGCGGCCGACCGCCCGACCGCGGTGCTGCTCGTCGACCCGTCCGACGGCTCCGTGGAGGAGGTACGCCGGGCCACCGACGAGGCCGTCCCGACCGACTACCTGCCGGCGACGCGCACCGTCACGGTGCCGGGCGTCGGCGGACGCGAGGTGCACGCCATCGTCTTCGCGCCGCGCAACCCCGACGCCGTCGGCCCGGACGGGGAGCGCCCGCCCTACGTCGTGTCGGTGCACGGCGGGCCCACCGCCGGGTCCGCGGCGACGCTCGACCTGGCGGTCGCCTACTTCACCAGCCGCGGCATCGGCGTCATCGACGTCAACTACGGCGGCTCGACCGGCTTCGGCCGCGCCTACCGGGAGCGGCTGCGCGAACAGTGGGGCGTGGTCGACGTCGAGGACTGCGTGTCCGCCGTGCAGGGCCTCGTCGCCGCCGGTGAGGCCGACGGGGAGCGTCTGGCGATCCGCGGTGGGAGCGCGGGCGGCTGGACGACGCTCGCCTCGCTCACCGGCACCGACGTCTACGCCGCCGGCGCGTCCTACTTCGGGGTCGCCGAGCTCGAGCACTTCGTCGCCGACACGCACGACTTCGAATCCCGTTACGTCGACGGCCTGATCGGCCCGCTGCCCGAGACGCGGGACCGCTACATCGAGCGGGCACCGCTCTCGCACGTCGACCAGGTCTCGTGCCCGGTCCTGCTGTTGCAGGGCGCGGAGGACGTGATCGTGCCGCCGTCGCAGGCGGAGATGTTCCGCGACGCGCTCGTCCGGCGCGGTATCCCGTATGCCTACCTGCTGTTCCCGGGCGAGCAACACGGGTTCCGGCGGGCGGAAAACCGCATCACCGCGCTCGAGAGCGAGCTGTCCTTCTACGGCCAGGTGCTGGGGTTCGACCCGCCCGGGATTCCGCGGCTGGAGTTGCAGGGCGGGACGTCTACCGGCTGAGGATCAGAGGGCCGGGCCGGGCAGCCGCTGGTTGGTCCGCCGGCGGCGCAGCCACACCTGCCGGGTCCCGTCGGTGCGGAGCCGGAGCCGGGCCAACTCCCAGCCGCCGTATTCGGCCTGCAGGCTGAGCTGCACGGCGGCGCTGCGCCGGTCCGTGCCGGGCGGTATCCGCACCGGCACGTATTCATAATCCGCTTCGATCACTCCACCGTCCGCCGCGGCCATGCCCGCCATTGTGCACCGCCCCGGCCCGTTCGTCTCTAGCCGCCCCGGGTTTCCCCGCCGATCACCCGTCGGCAATCCCCGGTGGCCCGCTCTCCGACACCGGCTACTCGGGGATCGCGTCGGTGAGCAGCTCACCGAGGCGGGTACGGCGCGGCCGCGATCCGATCCGGCGTACGGCGTGAGCGAGGGCAGGTCCGGCGGCGTGTACGACGGACAGATGGGCCCGGGCGCGGGTCAGCGCGGTGTAGACCAGCGGCCGGGACAGCAGGCCGCCGGCCTCGGGCGGGAAGACCGCGACGACGGCCGGCCACTCGGAGCCCTGGGCGCGGTGCACGGTGATCGCCCAGCCGTGCACGATGTCGGACAGTGATCGGCCGCGTACGGTCGCCGGACCGGAGGCGAAGTCGACGGTGACCGCACCGTCACGGGCGGCGGTGACGACGCCGACCTCGCCGTTGGCGAAGCCGTTGGGCTCGGCGTCGAGGTGGTTGGCCGTGGCCACCACCCGGTCGCCGACGTCGAAACCGCCGACCGTGCCGTCGCCGGGGTTGAGCGCGGCCTTGAGGACGCGGTTGAGCGCGATCGTCCCGGCCGGACCCTTGTGAACCGGGGTCACCACCTGGATCTGGCTCGGGTCGATGGACAGCGCCCGCGGTATCGAGTCGGTCACCAGCTGCACCGTCCGGTGACCGGCCTCCGCCGACCCCCGGGCCGGGACGATCACCACCTCGCGGTCCGGAGCGTCGACCGGCGGGAGATCACCGGAGCGCACAGCGGTCGCCAGCCGGGCGATCGCCCCGCCCTCCGCCTGCCGGTAGAGGGTCGTGAGCTCGGTGACCGGGACGACACCGGACTCGACGATGTCGGCGAGCACGCGTCCCGGGCCGATCGACGGCAGCTGGGCGGCGTCGCCGACGACGAGCAGGTGGGTGCCGTCCGCGCACGCGGCGAGCAGGGCGTCGGCGAGGTCGGCGTCGAGCATCGACGCCTCGTCGACGACCACGAGGTCGGCGTCGAGCGGCCAGCCCTCGCCGCGGGCGAACTCCGGTGCCGAGCCGGGCCGGGTGCGGCCGCCGGCCTGCGCTCCCAGCAGCCGGTGCAGGGTGCTGGCCGGGGCCCCGGCCAGCTCCTCGAGCCGCTTGGCCGCCCGGCCGGTCGGCGCGGCGAGGGCGATCCGGGCACCGGCGCGTTCGGCCCGGCGTACGACGCTCGCGACGGTGCGGCTCTTGCCGGTGCCCGGCCCGCCGGTGAGCACACTCACGCCGTGTTCGAGAGCGGTGGCGACGGCGCGTTGCTGCCCGGCGTCGAGCGACTCGTCCGGCGGATCGTCGTCGGTCCGGTCGTCGGCCAGCGGCTTCGCGGTGTCGGAGAGGCGGGCCAGCGCCTCCGCCGCGCACTCCTCGGCGCCGGCGTAGCGGGCCAGGGCGAGCACGGAGCTGCCGCCGAGGGTCGCGGCCACCACCCCGCGCGCGTCGCAGGCGGCGACCACCGCCGCCTTCGGGTCACCGGCGTCCGCCGCGGCCAGCGCCGAGACCACCAGCTCGACGGGGACGGCGGTGTGCCCGTCGCGGGCCGCGCGGTTCAACGTGTCGACGACCAGCGCACGGGCCCGCCGAGGATCGTCGCGCCGTACGCCGGGGACGGTGGTGACCGCGAACCGATCGGCCTCGACGATCCGGACCTCGGGAAGGTCGACCAGCAGCCACGGGTCGTCGCGCAACCGCCGCGCCGCGTCGTCGCCGATGACCTCCGCGGCGCGGCCGGCCAGCCGCGCGGGCAGGCCCGCCGCCACGACCAGCCGGGCAGTCTCGTAGGTATCGGCCGAGCCGATCCACGCGGACAGCAGGCGCCCCGCGCGGATCGAGCCGACCTGCGGGAGGGCACCGAGGCGCTCGCTGGTGACGTCGTCCGGGCCGTGGATCCCGGCGTCGGGCAGGCCGGCGGCGAGCGCCCGGCTCAGGCCCGGCCACAGCCCCGACTCGCAGAATGCGGCGAATACCGGGTCCGTCTCGGGCATGCGCCCGACCCTATCCGGGACGGTACGTTCGGCGGATCGCTGCAACGCCGGTCGTGGATGGCGGACCATCACGGAGTGATCCGAAACGCGAGGAGCTGAGCCGATGGACGAGGTCGACGTAATCGTGGTGGGTGCCGGTCCGCCCGGCGAGTCGGCCGCCGGCCGATGCGCCGAAGCCGGTCTGTCGGTGGCCATCGTCGAGTGGCAGCTCGTCGGCGGCGAGTGCTCCTACTGGGGCTGCATCCCCAGCAAGACGCTGATCCGTCCCGGCGACGTGCTCGCCGAGGCGCGGCGGGCACCCGGTGCGGCGGAGGCCGTGACCGGAGGTGTCGACGCCCGCGCGGCCTTCGCGCAGCGGGACTACATGACGAGCAACTGGACCGACGACGGACAGCTGCCCTGGCTGCAGGAGCGGGGGGTCCGGCTGGTGCGCGGGCAGGGGCGACTCACCGGCGAGCGCACGGTCGAGGTCACCGCACCCGACGGGTCGACCGAGACGCTGCGGGTCCGGCGGGGGGTCATCCTCGCGACCGGCACCAGAGCGGCGATCCCCCCCATCGACGGACTGCGGGAGAGCCGGCCGTGGGACAACCGCGACATCACCTCGGCGAAGGAGGTGCCGGGCCGGCTGATCGTGCTCGGGGGCGGCGCGATCGGGTGCGAGATGGCCCAGGCCTACCGGCGGCTCGGCAGCGACCAGGTCACCGTGGTCGAGGGCATGGACCGGTTGCTGGCCCGCGAGGAGCCCTTTGCGAGCGAGGAATTGCGGGCGGCGTTCGAGGCCGAGCAGATCACGGTCCTCACCGGCACGCGCGTGTCGGCGGTGCACCGTTCCGGCGACGACGGCCCGGTGCAGGCCACGCTGGACGACGGCCGGCAGATCGAGGCCGACGAGATCCTCGTCGCGGTCGGCCGACGGCCGACCACCGCCGACATCGGCCTGGACGTCGTGGGGCTCGAACCCGGGCGCTACGTCACCGTCGACGACCGGATGCGCGCGGTCGGCGTACCCGGGGACTGGCTCTACGCCATCGGCGACTGCAACGGGCGGGCACTGTTCACCCACATGGGCAAATACCACGCGCGGATCGCCGCCGACAACATCCTCGGCAAGGACATCACCGACCGGGCGAGCTCCGACATCCTGACCCGGGTCACCTTCACCGACCCGCAGATCTGCGCGGTCGGGCCCACCGAGGCGGTGGCGCGCGAGCGTGGCATCGCCGTACATCCGCTGCGCTATCCGACCGGGGGAGTGCCCGGTGCCTACGTGCGAGGAAACGGCATCACCGGCACCAGCCAACTCCTGGTCGACGACGCCAGACGGGTCGTCGTCGGCGCGACGTTCACCGGCCCCGATGTGCAGGAGCTGCTGCACTCGGCGACGGTCGCCATCGCCGGGGAGGTCACCGTCGACCAGCTCGCGCACGCCGTAGCCCCGTTCCCGACGGTCAGCGAGGTGTGGCTGCACATGCTCGAGGCATACGGCATCTGAGCAGCGGGGTCGTCAGGCGGACGTCGTACGGCGCTCCGCCTCGGTGATCGCCCAGGCCGCGTTGACCAGACCGATGTGGCTGAACGCCTGCGGGAAATTGCCGAGCAGCTCGCCGGTGTCCGGGTCGACCTCCTCCGCGAGCAGGCCGACGTCGTTCGCGAACGCGGCGGCCCGGGCGAACACCTCCCTCGCCCGGCCTGGCTGCCCGGCCATCGCGAGCGCCTGCGCGAGCAGGAACGTGCAGAGCAGGAAGGTGCCCTCCTCGCCGGCGAGCCCGTCGACGCCGCCCTCGGTGAGGTAGCGGTAGACCAGCCCGCGGTCGTCGGTGAGCCGCTGCTCGATGGCGTCGATCGTCGCGAGCATCCGCGGGTCGTCGGCCGGCAGGAATCCGACGATCGGCATCATCAGGTTGGACGCATCGAGGTCGCCGGAGCCGAAGTACTGCGTGAACGCGCCCGCCTCCTCGTTCCACCCGTCGCGGAGCACCGCCGCGCGGATCTCGTCCTGCAGTACCCGCCAGCCCGCCACCTTCTCGGTGGCGTGCAGCCGGTCGGCGAGAGCGATGGCGCGGTCGAGGGCGACCCAGCACATCAGCTTGGAATAGAGGAAATGCTGCGGCTTCCCGCGCACCTCCCAGATGCCCTGGTCGGGTTCCCGCCAGCGCACCGCGGCGGAGTCGGCGAGAGCGACCAGGAAGTTGCGCAGGTCCTCGTCGATGTCGGTGAGCTGGTCGGCGAGCCGGTGCGCGGCGCCGAGCAGTTCGCCGTAGACATCGACCTGCTGCTGGCTCCACGCCCCGTTGCCGACCCGCACCGGTCGGCTGTCCCGCCACCCGGCGAGATGGCTCAGCTGGCGTTCGGACAGGTCGTGTTCGCCGCCGACGCCGAACATGATCTGCAACGGCTTCGCGACCGCGACCGAACTCGCGGCGGCCGTGGTCATGAACGCGAAGAAATTGCCGGCCTCGTCGGGACACGCGGCGACCCACAACGCCTCCATCGTGAAGCTGGCGTCGCGGACCCAGGAGAACCGGTAGTCCCAGTTGCGTTCGCCGCCCACTCCCTCCGGCAGCGACGTGGTCGCCGCGGCGACGATTGCGCCACTGGGCTGGAAGGTGAGTCCCTGCAGTACGCGTCCGCTGTGGTGCACCAGATCGCGCCACGGGCCGTCGTAGCTCTGATGCAGCTCCGACCACGACTGCCACGCGGCGACGGTACCGGCGATGTGTCCGGTGATCTCGGCCGGTGAGCACACCCGGGCCGGTGCCTCCTCGAGCGTCGAGCGGTGCAGCGCGAAGCCGACCGTGTCGCCAGCGTGCAGCGTGACCCGGCCCCGCGCGACCGACCGGCCGAGGGTCAGGTCGACCGGGGTGGAGAGCACCAACCATTCCGCGCCGCCCCGCGCGGTGACGCCGCCTGCGACGGAGCTGAGCAACGGGACGACGATGCCGTACTCCGGGCGCGGCGCGTATTCCACGTCGATGTCGACCGTGCCGTCGGTGCACGACACCGACCGCAGGAGAAGGTTCGGTGCACCGGCGCCGAGTTTATGGCCGTGGTTGTCCGGGCCCACCGCGAGTGCGTCCGTGAGCACCACCGTCCCACGTGCGGTGGTGAAGGTGGTCTCCAACACCAGGCTGCGGGCGGCGTAGGCACGACTCGCCTCGTAGGCCCCCGACGGCCGGATCGACCAGTGACCGGCCTCGTCGTCGAGGATGCGGGCGAACAGGGACGGGCTGTCGAAGCGCGGGAAACACAGCCAGTCGATGGAGCCGCCGGTGGTGACGAGCGCGGCCGAGTGACAGTTGGAGAGCAATGCGTGGTCCGCGATCGCGATGGTGCTCATGGCAACTCCACCCCGGCACTACGGTATCCGGCCCGGTGGCCCGATCAACGGCTCTCGGGGTATCCGGTCGGCGGGGCCGAGATGTCGTCGAGTGCACGGCGGATCTCGTCCGGCAGCGCGACCGTCTCCGCGGCGAGGGAACCGACCAGCTGTCCCACCGTGCGGGCGCCGAGGATCGGGGCGACGACCCCGGGCCGGTCGCGGACCCATGCCAGGGCGACGACCAGGGGCGACGTACCGAGACCTTCGGCGGCGGTGATCACCGCCTCCACGACGCGGGATGCGTCATCGGCGAGGAACGGGGCGACGAAATCCGAGAAGTGGTCGGAGGCGCCCCGGGAGTCCGAGGGCGACCCGCTGCGGTATTTGCCGGTGAGGACACCCCGGCCCAGCGGCGACCAGGGCAGCAAACCGACACCGGCGTGCCGACATGCGGGCACCACCTCGCGTTCAATTCCGCGCTGCAGCAGCGAGTACTCCACCTGGTTGGCGACGATCGGCGCCCGGCCGGATCCGGCCGAGCGCTGCCAGGTCGCGGCGGCCGCCGTCTGCCAGCCGCAGAAGTTGGAGACGCCGGCGTAGTGCGACCGGCCGCTGGCCACCGCGGTGTCGAGCGCGGCCAGGGTCTCCTCCAATGGGGTCGCGTCGTCCCAGGAGTGCAGCTGCCACAGGTCGACGTGGTCGGTGCCGAGCCGCTCCAGCGAGGCGTCCAGCGCGGCCAGCAGGTGGCCGCGGGAGGAGCCCCGGCCCATCGCCCCGGGCCCGGTGCGGCCGTGCGCCTTGGTGGCCAGGACGATCTCGTCGCGGGGGACGACGTGGTCGAGTAGCCGGCCGAGCAGTTGCTCGCTCTCCCCGCCGGCGTAGACGTCGGCGGTGTCGACGAGGGTTCCGCCGGCGTCGCGGAAGGTCGTCAGCTGGGCGGCGGCGTCATCCTCGCGGGTGTCCCGGCCCCAGGTCATGGTGCCGAGTCCGAGCCGGGACACGACCAGACCGCTGCGGCCGAGTGCGCGTTCCTCCATGCCGTCGGTCCTCCCGCTCGAGATGTCGGGCAAAGGTACCGGCAGGCGGGGAACAGCGTGGGGAGGACGGCTAGGGTGGCGCCACGGGTCGGCGTTCCCGGGCCGACGGTGGGGAGCGGCATGCGGCTGGGACTCAATCTCGGCTACTGGAGCGCCGGATCGGGCGTGGAGAATCTCGCCCTCGCCGTGGAGGCCGACCGGCTGGGCTTCTCCGTCGTCTGGGCGGCGGAGGCCTACGGATCGGACTCTCCGACCGTGCTCGCCTGGATCGCCGCCCAGACACCGCGGATCGACGTCGGCAGCGCGGTCATGCAGATCCCGGCCCGATCACCGGCCGCGACCGCAATGACCGCGGCGACGCTCGACACGCTGTCCGCCGGCCGGTTCCGCCTCGGGCTGGGCGTCTCCGGCCCGCAGGTGTCCGAAGGCTGGCATGGCGTGCGCTTCGACGCGCCGGTGGGTCGCACCCGCGAGTACGTCGCCATCGTCCGGCAGATCCTGCACGGGGAACGCCTGTCCCACAGCGGTCGGCACTATCAGCTGCCGCTGCCGGACGGGCCGGGTAAGTCGCTGCGCCTCACCATGCGCCCCTACCGCGAGCACCTGCCGATCTACCTCGCCGCGATGGGGCCGAAGAACCTGCGGCTGACCGGTGAGGTCGCCGACGGCTGGCTGGCGCTGTTCTTCTCCCCGGAGCACGCCGCGGGCGACCTCGCGACGATCGCGGAGGGGCGGGCGTGGTCCGACCGCACGATGGCCGGCTTCGACGTCGTACCGACGGTGCCGCTGTCGGTCGACGACGACGTCGCCGCGGCCGCGGACCGGGTGCGGGCCTACGCGGCGCTGTACCTCGGCGGGATGGGCACCCGGACGGACAACTTCTACAACCAGGCGGCCCGCCGGATCGGGTTCGAGCAGGCCGCCGAGCAGATCCAGGACCGTTACCTCGCCCGCGACTACGACGGTGCGGCGGCGGCCGTGCCGCAGGACTTCCTGGACACGACGGCGCTGCTCGGACCGCTCGAACGCATCGCGGAGCGGATGCAGGCCTACGCCGAGTGCGGGGTCACCACGTTGTCGCTGAGCCCGCACGGCGCGTCATTCGACGAGCGGGTCGCGGCGCTGCGGACCGCGGCCGCGGCGCTGGAGCGGTCAAAAGTCACGTAGCTCCCGGACCGGCCGCACCTCGACCAGGCCGAGCGCGGCCTCGGGCATCCGCGCCGCGGTGTCGACGGCCTGCTCGACGGTCTCGCAGTCGAGCAGGAAGAAGCCGGCGAGGTGTTCTTTCACCTCGGCGTACGGCCCGTCGGTCGCCGTCGTCCGGCCCTCGCTCACCGTGATCCGCTTGCCCGTCGACGGATCGGCCAGGGCGGCCGAGGCGATCAATTCACCGGAGGCGGCGAGATCCTCGCGGAGACCGGCGTAGTAGCCGAGGCCCTCGGAGCGCTGGGCATCGGAGAAACCCTCCCAGATCTCCCGGGAGGCCGGGTTGCTGTAGATCAGGACCACGTATCTCACGGTTCCTCCTCAGCTCCCCGACATCCTGGCACGGCGGATGTCGAAATCCGATGCGTGGCTTCGACACCCCTGTGAGTCGCGCCCGCAGGGGGTGCGGATGCAGAGGAGGATCGCATGACCACCACGGAACAGACCCAGGACGAGGCACGGATCCGCGAGATGATGGCCGAGTGGGCCACCGCGATGAAGGCCGGAGACGCCGAGCGGATCGTGTCCCGGTACACGCCGGATGCGGTGAACTTCGACCTCGCACCGCCGTTGCAGCACTCCGGTCCCGAGGTGCACGACGCGAACGGGCTGAAGGCATGGTTTTCCAGCTTCGACGGTCCGGTCGACTACGAGATCCGGGACCTGGCCGTGACCGCGGGGGAGGACCTCGCTTTCTGTCACAGCCTCAACCGGCTGACCGCCACGCCGCACGGCGTCCCCGAGGCGTTCGACCTGTGGTTCCGCGCGACCGTGTGCCTGCGCAAGGTCGACGGCACATGGCTGATCGCGCACGAGCACAGGTCCACCCCGTTCTACATGGACGGCAGCTTCCGCGCCGCCCTCGACCTCAAGCCGTAGGGAGCATCATGTTCGAGAACACGAAGGCATTCAGCGGGTTCTCCGTCGACGACATCGCGCGGGCGAAGCAGTTCTACGGCGACACCCTGGGGATCCGCGTATCGGAACGCAACGGCATGCTCCACCTGCACATCGCCGGCGACCGCGACACGCTCGTCTATCCCAAGCAGGACCACACGCCGGCGACGTACACGATCCTCAACTTCCCGGTCGCGGACATCGAGTCGGCGGTGGACGAACTCACCGCGCGTGGCGTGCAGTTCGAGATCCACGACGCCACCGACGAGAAGGGGATCATGCGTCACGGTGGTCCGCTGATCGCGTGGTTCAAGGATCCCGCCGGCAACTTCCTCGCCGTACTCCAGCAGGACTGACTCGCTGCCGGCCGCCGCCCGGTGGACAAAACCCACTAGTAGTGGGTTTTGGTCCACGACACGCCGCGCCGGACGTCCAAAACCCACTAGTAGTGGGTTTTGTCCACCGGCGGCGGCCGAGAGCGGACCGGCGTCAGTCCTCGGTCAGGTGCTCGGCCTCGCGGCGTTGACGTGCCTCACCGCGTTCGTTCGCCTCGCGGCGTTGCCGGGCCGACGCGCGGGTCGCGTCCAGGAACACCTGCGTGATCTCGGGATGTCGGGTCTGCAGCTCACGGTCGATCTGGCTGCTGACCCGCTCGACCTCGTCGGAGCTCAGCCCGTCGACGAGGTCCACCCGTACGGCGAGCAGGCTTTCCCCCGGCCCGAGCTTCATGCTGAGCAGGTCGACCACCGCGTCGACCTCCGGGAACGACTCCAGCTCATGCATCAGTTCGGCCCGAAGCTCCGAATCGACGGCTTCGCCGATCAGCAACTCCTTGGTGTCGCGGCCGAGGAAGAACGCGACGACCGCCAGGAGTACGCCGATCGCGATCGCGGCCGCCGAGTCCCACACCGACTGGCCGGTGAGCTGATGAAGCCCGACCCCCAGCGCCGCGAGCACCAGCCCCACCAGGGCGGCGGAGTCCTCCGACGCCACGGTCTTGACGGTCGGGTCGGTGCTGCGCTTGATGTGGTCCCACACCCCGCGGTTGCTGCGCCGTGCCTCGCCACGGAGCTGCCTCATCGCCTTCCAGGAACGAGGTTCCCTCGGCGATGAACGCGGCCGCCAGCACGATGTAGGAGAGCAGCGCGTCGGACTCCGCACCGCCGTGCAGCAGCCCGGTGATCCCCTGGTAGAGGGAAAACACCGAGCCGGAGACGAAGATCCCGATAGCGGCGAGCAGCGACCAGAAGAACCGCTCCTTGCCGTACCCGAACGGGTGCGTCTCGTCGGCCGGTCGGGCGCTCTTGTGCAGGGAGGTGAGCAGGAAGACCTCGTTGAACGTGTCCGCCACCGAGTGCGCACCCTCGGCGAGCATGGCGCTCGATCCGCCGAGTACGCCGGCCACGATCTTGGCGAGCGCGATGAGGGTGTTCGTCGCGAGCGCGACGAGCACCGTCGATCTGCTCTCCTCAGCCATCCGCCCGTCCCGCCCTCATCCCGCCGTCCCGGCCACGTCCAGCTTGTCACTAGGGTCGGGGGTCGTGACGACAGTCCTGCTTGTCCGGCACGGCCGCACCGCGGCGAACACCGGCGGAGTCCTCGCCGGCTGGACCCCGGGTGTCCACCTCGACGACACCGGCCGGGCCCAGGCGCAGACGCTCGCCGACCGCCTGCGTCCGGTGCCGCTGGCCGCCGTCGTCGCCAGCCCGCTGGACCGGTGCCAGGAGACCGCGACCGCCCTCGCCGCCGGACGGGACCATCTCGCGGTGCAGACCGACGAGCGGCTCGGCGAGGTGCGCTACGGCGACTGGACCGGCCAGCCGATCAAGAAGTTGGCCAAGGATCCACTGTGGAAGGTCGTGCAGCAGCACCCCTCGGCGGCGGTCTTTCCGGGGGACGGCGGCGAGCCGCTGTCCGGGGCACAGGTGCGCGCGGTGGCGGCCGTACGCGAATGGAACAGCCGGCTGGGCGCGGACGCCACCTACGTGATGTGCAGCCACGGCGACGTGATCAAGGCGGTGATCGCCGACGCGCTCGGGCTGCACCTCGACCTCTTCCAGCGGATCATGGTCGACCCGTGCTCGGTCTCGGTGATCCACTACACCGACACCCGGCCGTTCGTGGTGCGGGTCAACGACACCGGCGGCGACGTCTCCGCACTGATCCCGCCCAAGCGGCGGCGTCGGCGTAAGACCTCGAGCGACGCCGTCGTCGGCGGCGGCACGCCGGACGCGACGCAGTAGCCGACCGAATACGGTCCCGGCGCCGCCTCGAATAGGCTCAGGGGCATGGAACGCCAGGTCTTCGTCTTCGACCCCCCGGACCGCTTCGTCGCGGGCACCGTGGGTCAGCCCGGTGAGCGGACGTTCTTCCTGCAGGCCAGCGGCGGCGGTCAGACGGTGAGTGTCGCCTTGGAGAAGGTCCAGGTGTCGGTGCTCGCCGACCGCCTCGAGGAGCTGCTCGCCGAGGTACGCCGGCGCAGTGGCGAGCCCGAGGAGGACGAGGCCGTGCCGGCGACGGCCCAGGACATGGCGCCGCTCGACACCCCGCTCGACGAGCAGTTCCGGGTCGGCGCGATGGGACTTGCCTGGGACGCCGACGGCGAGCGCATCGTGGTCGAGGCCCAGGCCGCGACCGAGGAGCCGGTGGACGAGGCGACGATCCTCGAGGACGTCGACGAGGGCCCGGACGCGCTCCGGGTGCGGATCACGGCGGACGCCGCCCGCGCCTTCATCGAGCGGGCCCGGCGGGTGTTGGCGGCCGGGCGCCCGCCCTGCCCGCTGTGCGGGATGCCCCTCGATGCCGACGGGCACATCTGCCCGCGACAGAATGGCTACCGTCGCTGACGGGATCGGACCGGGTGACAGCAGCCGAGGCGTGAGCGGGGTGATGTGGTGAGCGAGCCGGTACCGCCGCAGCCCGCCGGCGACGGCCCGCACGGCCTGGCCACCGATGTCGACTCCGCGCTCGCCGCGCTCAGCGAAGGTGAGCTCGAGGTCGAGGGTCGGCTGGTCGAGGCCAGCAACGTCACCCTCTACTGCACGTTGTCCTGTGCGGAGTTGACAGTGGGGTGCGTCTACAAGCCGATCCGCGGTGAGCGGCCGCTCTGGGACTTCCCGGACGGGACGCTGGCCGAGCGCGAGGTCGCGGCGTACGTCGTCTCGGCGGCGACCGGCTGGGAGGTGGTCCCGCCCACGGTGCTGCGGGACGGCCCGCTCGGGCCGGGCATGGTGCAGCTGTGGGTGGAGGGCGACGAGACCGTCGACCTGGCCCGGCTGGTCCGCACCGACGAGCCGGCGCTGCGCCGGATGGCGATCTTCGATGCCGTCATCAACAACGCCGACCGCAAGGGCGGCCACCTGATCCCGATGCCCGACGGGCATGTGTTCGGGGTCGACCACGGCGTCTGCTTCTCCACCGACGACAAGCTGCGCACCCTGCTGTGGGGCTGGGCCGGCGACCGCCTCACCGACGAGGCCGTCGACACCCTCTCGCGGCTGCGTGCCGAGCTCGAGGGCGAGTTGGGCGACGTGCTGCGCGGCCTGCTCACCAGGCGCGAGGTGGCCCGGACTGTCCGGCGGGTCGAGACGCTGCTGTCGACCGGCCGGCATCCCGAGCCCTCGGGCGACTGGCCGGCCGTGCCGTGGCCCCCGTTCTGAGCCGACTCCTCAGCCGGACACCCGGGCCGAGGTGACGAACCCGATCGCCGGCAGGCTGCCGTCGGCGATCCGCCGGCGTTCGATGCGGCGCAGCTCGCCCGCGACCCGCGTGCCCACCTCCTCGTCCGGCCCGGTGAGCCGCGACGCGACGATCCGCCACAGCGATTCGTGCCGGTCGACCGGGCCCGGGCGACCCAGTGCGGCCAAGCCGTCGAGGACCGCCGCTCCGGTGTGCAGCGGCTCGTCGGAGAGGTCGCCGCGGTCGCGTTGCCAGCGCCGCAGCGGGTCGGTCTCTTCCGACGGCGCCGAATGTGCCGCGTGCCCGGCGTGCTCTGCGGGCTCCGCCTCGTCGGCCATGCCGGCCGCGTCGAGTACGGCGAGTGCGTCGTAGAGGAACGCGGCCGCCGCCGCGTCGACCCGTTCGCGGGCGAACTCCTCGAGCACGATCACGCCGCCCGGGCCGAGTCGGGCGGCGGCATCGGCGAGGGTCGCGTCGAGGTCCGGCACGTGATGCAGCGAGCGGGTGAAGAGCACGACGTCGTAGCCGGTCGCCGTGACCTCCGCCAACGGCGCGGCGATGACCTCGACGCCGCGCTTGGTGGCGAGAGCCGCCGCCTCCTCGTCGGGCTCGACGCCGGTGACCTGCCAGCCCAGCCGGCCGAGTTCGGCGGCGAGCGCACCACGCCCGCACCCCACCTCCAGCACCCGGGCCGGCGGACCCGGCAGCAGCGGGTGGAGGTGGGCGAGACTGTCGGGCACGGCCAGCGTCGTCAGGTCGAGCATGGCATCACCCTACGAGGCGTCGGCGGGCCCGCGCGGACCGCTCGGTAGGGTGCAGACCATGCGGTCCTGGCCCGGGCCAGCGGTGCCCCGCCTGCCCGGCGAGGGCTGTCCGGCTGCGTCTGTTCGACACGGCCCGCGGCGAGGTGCGCGAATCCGCCGCGGGTCCGAAGGCACGCATGTATGTCTGCGGCATCACGCCGTACGACGCCACCCACCTCGGTCACGGCGTGACCTTCCTCACCTTCGACCTCATCCACCGGATGTGGCTCGACGCCGGTCACGAGGTGGACTACGTGCAGAACGTCACCGACGTCGACGATCCGCTGCTGGAGCGGGCCGAGCGGGACGGTGAGGACTGGACCGAAGCTCGCCGAGCGGGAGACCGCGTTGTTCCGTGACGACATGGCGGCGCTGCGGCTCCTGCCGCCGCGCTTCTTCGTCGGTGCCGTGGAGGCGATACCGGAGATCGTCGAGCGGGTCGTCGCCCTGCTCGAGCAGGGTGCGGCCTACCGGGTCGGCGACGACGTCTACTTCTCCGTCGACGCCGACCCGCGGTTCGGCTACGAGTCGTCTCTCGACCCCGAGACGATGTGGCGGCTCTCGGCCGAGAACGGCGGCGACCCGGAGCGTCCGGGCAAGAAGAACCCGCTCGACCCGGCGCTGTGGCGGGCCGCCGAGGAGGGGTCACCGTCCTGGGACAGCGTCCTGGGCCCGGGCCGGCCCGGCTGGCACATCGAGTGCGCGTCGATCGCGCTCAACCGGCTCGGCACCCGCTTCGACGTACAGGGCGGGGGGCGGGATCTGATCTTCCCGCACCACGAGATGACCGCCGCGCACGCGGAGACCCTCACCGGCGAGTGGCCGTTCGCCGAGCACTACGTCCACGTCGGCATGGTCGGGCTGGACGGCGAGAAGATGTCGAAGAGCCGGGGCAACCTCGTCTTCGTCCACCGGCTCCGGGCCGACCACGAACCCGCCGTGGTCCGCCTCGCCCTGCTGGCCGACCACTACCGGGCCGACCACGACTGGTCGCCGGCGCGGGTCGACGAGGCGACCGACCGGCTCGCCGCCTGGCGCCGGGCCGCCGATCTCGCCGCGGCGCCGTCGGCGATTCCGCTGCTCGCCGCCGTACGCCGACACCTCGCCGACGACCTCGACGCGCCCGGAGCGCTCTCCGCGGTGGACGCGTGGGTGGCCGAGGCGTTGCGCGGTGGGGGAGACGATCCGACCGCGCCGGGACTGGTCCGCGACCTCGTCGACGGCCTGCTCGGAGTCGCGCTCTGAGCCCGACCGGTCGGTGCGGTCAGCCCTTGGTCGGACCGCCGGGACCGGGACCGCGCCGGCGCAGGTAACGCTCGAACTCCCGGGCGATGGTCTCGCCGCTGGTGTGGGCGAGGTCGGCGTCCTCGGCCTTCTCCTCCAGCGCCCGCACGTATTCGGTGACCTCGTCGTCCTCGCCGGCCATCTCGTCCACGAGCCGCTGCCAGTCGTCGGCCTGATCGGGCAGCGCGCCGAGCGGCACCGGTACGTCGAGTACCTCCTCGACCCGGTGCAGCAGCGCGAGCGTCGCCTTGGGGTGCGGCGCCTGGGACACGTAGTGCGGCAGCGCCGCCCAGAACGTGATGGCCGGGATCCCGGCGCGCACGCAGGCGTCCTGCCAGACCCCGAGGATCCCGGTCGGCCCCTCGTAGCGGGACTGCTCGAGGCCGTAGCGGGTGGCCGACGCGCCGTCGTAGGCGGAGCCGGTGACCGGCACCGGGCGGGTGTGCGGTGTGTCGGCGAGCAGCGCGCCCAGGCCGAGCACCGTCTCGACCCCGAGCTCGCGGTAGATGTCGAGGACCTCCTCGCAGAACGCCCGCCACCGCATGTTGGGCTCGATCCCGCGCATGAGGATGATGTCGCGGCCCGCGTCGGCCGGCCGGCAGACCGAGAAGCGGGTCGTCGGCCACGACAGCCGGCGGGTCACGCCGTCCACCATCGACACGGTGGGCCGGTTGACCTGGAAGTCGTAGTAGTCGTCCGGGTCGATCGCCGCGAGCGGCCGGGCGTCCCAGATCAGCTCGAGATGCTCGACCGCTGACGTCGCCGCATCGCCGGCGTCGTTCCAGCCCTCGAACGCGCCGACGACGACCGGATCGTGCAGCTCCGGGAACACCTCGAGATCGCTCACCGGGCCAGCCTACGTCGCAGCGCCGCCCAGATTGGCCGCGCCGGTAGGCTTGCGGGCATGTCGAGCCGTCCGGAGTCCCCGTTTCTTGCTGCCCTGAACGAGCGGGTGCTGGTGGCGGATGGCGCAATGGGCACGATGCTGCAGGCCGCGGACCTGAGCCTGGACGACTTCGACGGCCTCGAAGGCTGCAACGAGATCCTCAACGTGACCCGGCCGGATGTCGTCCGGGACGTGCACCGGGCGTACTTCGCGGCCGGCAGCGACGCGGTCGAGACCAACACCTTCGGCGCCAACCTCGCGAACCTCGCCGAATACGGCATCGAGGCCCGGATCCGCGAGCTCGCCGAGGCCGGTGCCCGGATCGCCGCGGAGGCGGCGGCCGAGGCGTCGACCGCCGACCGGCCGCGCTGGGTGATCGGATCGGTGGGCCCGGGGACCAAGCTCCCGACCCTCGGGCACGCGCCGTACGCCGCCCTGCGCGACGCCTACGTCGAGCAGGTGACCGGGCTGCTCGCCGGCGGGGTCGACGCCGTCCTGGTCGAGACCTGCCAGGACCTGCTGCAGGCCAAGGCCGCCATCATCGGCGCCCGCCGGGCGATGGCCGCGGCCGGCCGCTCGGTGCCCCTGATCACCCACGTGACGGTGGAGACGACCGGCACCATGCTGCTGGGCAGCGAGATCGGCGCGGCGCTGACCGCGCTCGCACCGCTCGGCATCGACCTGCTCGGCCTCAACTGCGCGACCGGGCCGGCGGAGATGAGCGAGCACCTGCGCTACCTGTCCCGGCACTCCCCGATCGGCCTGTCGGTGATGCCCAACGCCGGCCTGCCCGAGCTCGGCCCCGACGGCGCGACCTACCCGCTCACCCCGGACGAGCTGGCGACCGCGCTGTCGTCCTTCGTCACCGACTACGGCGCCCGGCTGGTCGGCGGGTGCTGCGGTACGACGCCCGAGCACATCGCCACCGTCGTCGAGGCGGTCCGCGACCTGACCCCCGCCCGACGCCGGCCGCACGACGACCCGTCCGTCGCCTCGCTGTACCAGGCGGTCCCGTTCGCCCAGGACACCAGCATCCTGATGGTCGGCGAGCGGACCAACGCCAACGGCTCGAAGGCGTTCCGCACCGCGATGACCGAGGGACGCTGGGAGGACTGCGTCGAGACCGCCCGGGCGCAGACCCGCGACGGTTCGCACCTGCTCGACGTCTGCGTCGACTACGTCGGCCGCGACGGAGTCGCGGACATGAAGGAGGTCGCCGGCCGGTTCGCGACCGCCTCGACCCTGCCGCTGATGCTCGACTCCACCGAGCCGCCGGTCATCGAGGCCGGCCTGGAGATGCTCGGCGGCCGGTGCGCGATCAACTCCGTCAACTTCGAGGACGGCGAAGGTCCGGAGAGCCGCTACGCCCGGGTGATGCCGATCGTGCGCGAGCACGGTGCGGCCGTCGTCGCGCTGACCATCGACGAGGAGGGCCAGGCGCGTACGGCGGAGAAGAAGGCCGCGATCGCCGACCGGCTGATCACCTCTCTCACCGGGGAGTGGGGGATGGCCGAGAGCGACATCCTCGTCGACTGCCTGACCTTCACCCTCGCCACCGGCCAGGAGGAGAGCCGGCGCGACGGTCTGGAGACCATCAAGGGCATCGAGGCGATCAAGACCGCCCACCCGCAGGTGCAGACCATCCTCGGTCTGTCCAACATCTCCTTCGGGCTGAAGCCGGCCGCGCGGCAGGTGCTCAACTCGGTGTTCCTGCACGAGTGCGAGCGGGCCGGTCTGGGCGCGGCGATCGTGCACGCCTCGAAGATCCTGCCGATCTCCCGCATCCCCGACGAGCAGCGCGAGGTCGCGCTCGACCTCGTCTACGACCGCCGGCGCGATGGCTACGACCCGCTGTCGCGGTTCCTGACCCTCTTCGAGAACGTCGACGCGGCGTCGTCGGGCGTGTCGCGGGCCGAGGAGCTCGCCGCCCTCCCGCTGTCCGAGCGGTTGGAGCGGCGGATCATCGACGGCGAGCGCAACGGCCTGGAGGCCGACCTCGACGAGGCGATGCAGGACCGGCCCCCGCTGGAGATCATCAACGACACGCTGCTGGCCGGCATGAAGGTCGTCGGGGAGCTCTTCGGCAAGGGTGAGATGCAGCTGCCGTTCGTGTTGCAGTCGGCCGAGGTGATGAAGACCGCGGTCGCCTACCTCGAGCCGCACATGGAGAAGACCGACGACGACGGCAAGGGCACGATCGTCCTGGCCACCGTGAAGGGCGACGTCCACGACATCGGCAAGAACCTCGTCGACATCATCCTGTCCAACAACGGCTACACCGTCGTCAACCTCGGCATCAAGCAGCCGGTGTCGGCGATCTTCGACGCCGCCGAGGAGCATCGGGCCGACGTGATCGGCATGTCCGGGCTGCTGGTGAAGTCGACGGTGGTGATGAAGGAGAACCTCGAGGAGATGAACTCCCGCGGGTTCGCCGAACGCTGGCCGGTGATGCTCGGGGGCGCGGCGCTGACCCGGTCCTACGTCGAGCAGGACCTCGCCGACCTCTTCGACGGCGACGTCCGCTACGCCCGCGACGCCTTCGAAGGCCTCCGGCTGATGGACACGCTGATGACGATCCGGCGCGGCGGCGTACCGGCGGAGGCCACGCCGGACGGCCCGGACGACACCAAGGCCGAGCAGCGGCGGGCCCGGCACGAGCGGTCCCGCCGGATCGCCGCGGAGCGCCGGGCGGCCGAGGAGCCACCGGAAGACGAGGTGGTGGGCCGGTCCGACGTGGCGACCGACAACCCGGTCCCGACGCCGCCGTTCTGGGGCGACCGGATCGTCAAGGGGATCCCGGTCGCCGACTACGCGTCGCTGCTCGACGAGCGGGCCACGTTCCTCGGTCAGTGGGGGTTGCGCGGAGCCCGCGGCGGTAAGGGACCGACGTACGAAGAACTCGTCGAGACCGAGGGCCGGCCGCGGCTGCGCTACTGGCTCGACCGGCTCAAGACCGAAGGGGTGCTGGAGGCCGCGGTCGCCTACGGCTACTTCCCCTGCGTCAGCAAGGGCGACGACCTGATCGTCCTGGGCGACAACGGCGCGGAGCGGGCGCGGTTCACCTTCCCGCGGCAGCGGCGCGACCGGCGGCTCTGCCTCGCCGACTTCTTCCGGTCCGAGGACTCCGGCGAGACCGACGTGGTGGCATTCACGGTCGCGACGATGGGCGAGAAGATCAGCGCGTTCGCGCATGAGCTGTTCGAGGCCAACGCCTACCGCGACTACCTCGAGGTGCACGGGTTGTCCGTGCAGCTGACCGAGGCACTGGCCGAGTACTGGCACAAGCGGATCCGTGAGGAGCTCGCCTTCGACAACGGCCGCTCGGCGGCCGCCGACGACCCGGACGACGTCGAGGGCTACCTGCGGCTGGATTACCGGGGCGCGCGCTACTCCTTCGGCTACCCGGCCTGCCCCGACCTGGAGGACCAGGACAAGGTCGTCGAGCTGCTGCAGCCGGAGCGCATCGGCGTCACGCTCTCCGAGGAGTACCAACTCGATCCCGAGCAGTCGACCTCGGCGATCGTGGTCCACCACCCCGAGGCGAAATACTTCGCGGCCCGATGAGCGACTCCCTCGCCGCGGCCGGCGATCCGGCCGACCAGCCGAAGCTCGCGGCCGTCCTCTTCGACATGGACGGCACCCTCTTCGACAGCGAAAAGCTGTGGGACATCAGCCTCGACGACTTGGCCGCTTCACTGGGCGGCCGGCTCTCGCCGGAGACCCGCAAGGCGCTGGTCGGCGCCAACCTCTTCGAGTCGGTCACCATGGTGCACGCCGACCTCGGCGTCACCGCCGATCCCCAGGTCACCGGGCCCTGGCTGCTCAACCGCACCAAGGAACTCTTCTGCGAGCACCTGCCGTGGAAGGAAGGGGCGCTGGAGCTGGTGCAGGCGGTACGCGACGCCGGCATCCCGGCCGCGCTGGTGACGTCGACCCATCGGGACCTGACCGAGGTGGCGCTGCGCAGCTTCCCGCCCGACACCTTCGGCGTCGTCGTCTGCGGAGACGAGGTGACCCACACCAAGCCACACCCGGAGTCCTACCTCACCGCCGCAGCGCGCCTCGGCGTCGACCCGGCCGACTGCGTGGCGATCGAAGACTCGCCCCGCGGCATCGCCTCGGCCGAGGCGGCCGGGGCGTTCGTGGTCGCGGTGCCCAGTGAGGTACCGGTCCCTGCGGGGCCGAGGCGGGTGGTGATCGACTCGCTGGTCGGCGTCACGGTCGACTGGCTGGCGTCGCTTCCTGCTCGATCTCCGCGCCCGGATACGGCGGGGGAGTCCCGCCGTACGCCGGACACAGCGCCCGGTGGTCACACCACGCACACAACGGACCAGGACTAGGCCGGAAGTCGCCCTCGCGGGTCGCCCGGGTGATCGCCGACCAGATCGCCTGCAGCGTCCGGGAGAAGCGGCGCAGCTCCTCCTCGTCCGGGGTGTAGGTCAGCGTGTCGCGGTCCTTGAGGTAGATCAGCCGCAGCTGACGGGGCACCACCCCGCGCATCCGCCACAGGACCAGGGCATAGAACTTCATCTGGAACAGCGCCCTGCCTTCGTACGCCTCCCGCGGGGCACCGCCGGTCTTGTAGTCGACCACCCGCACCTCGCCGGTCGGGGCGACGTCGAGCCGGTCGACGTAGCCGCGCAGCAGCAGCCCGTCGTCGAGCACGGTCTCGACCAGGCACTCGCGGTCGGCCGGCTCGAGCCGGGTCGGATCCTCGAGGGTGAAGTAGCCCTCGACGAGGCGGCGGGCGGAGTCCAGCCACGCGGCGAGCTCGTCCGCCCTCGTGTCGCCGGCACCGTCCGGATCGGCCGGATCGTCGGGATCAACCGCCCACAGCTCGGCGAGGGCGGGCTCCTCCTCGAGCAGCCGCTCCCACTGCGGTCCGACCAGCGCCGTCGCGGCCGCCGGGGTGCGACCCGCCGCCGGAAGGTCGTAGAGGCGCTCCAGGACCGCGTGCACCACGGTTCCGCGCACCGCGTCGGGGGAGGGTCGCTCGGGCAGCCGGTCGATGCAGCGGAAGCGGTAGAGCAGCGGACAGGTCTTGAAATCGCCGGCCCGCGACGGGGACAGCGAGCGCAGCACGGGGGTCGGGAGGTCGACCTCTTCCGGGCCGCTGGAGTCCGGGCCGTCGGTCGAATCGACGCTGATCTGCGTGCTGCTGCTCATGGTCCTGAGCCTAGGCCGGACCTCGGACATAACCCGGCCCCGACGCACCGGGTCCGGCCGAGGTCAGAGCCCGGACAGGCGGCTGATGGGCCAGATCCGGACGAAGGCCTGGCCGACGACGAGGTTCTCGGAAATGGCGCCAAAGTACCGGCTATCGTATGAATTGCACCGATTGTCGCCCATCACGAAGATCTTCCCGGCCGGCACGGTGACCGGACCGAACGGCCCCGTCCCGTGGCACGCCGTCCGGACGTAGGGCTCGGACAGCCGGCGGCCGTCGACGAAGACGCTGCCGCCGGACGCCTTCAGCGTGTCGCCGGGAAGGCCGATGACCCGCTTGATCAGGTCGTTGTCGGAGATCTGCAGGTGCGGCGGGCGACGGAAGACCACGATGTCGCCGCGGCCGATCCCGTGCAGGTGGTAACTGATCTTGTCGACCAGCACGCGGTCGTTGATGTTGAGCGTGTTCTCCATCGACCCGGAAGGGATGTAGAAGCTCTCCAGCAGGAAGGTGCGGACGAGCACCGCGACCACGACCGCGACGATCACGAGGATGGGCCACTGGAGCATCCGCCGACGCCGTCGGGGGGTGCGCCCACGCGCCAGTGCCCGGGGAACCCGCTCCTCGGATTCTCCGGTGGTCGACGTCGTCGCCGACGTATTCGTGGGCTGGTCGCCCGGCACACTCATGCAGCCACGGTAGGCCACGCCCGCGTCGGCGGCGCGTCGGCGCACCCCGGACGGGTGGTCCGGGCCCGCAGGTCGAGCACCCGTCCGACACGCTCCGGCACGTAGCATCGGGGGCATGGCCCCCGTGCAGCAGCGACAGCAGCAGCCGCGTGAGCGCGCGGCGGGCTTCCCGGCGGGGCGCTACTTCGGGGTCCCGGTGTTCCTCTCGCCGTCGTGGCTCATCTTCGCGGCGTTCATCACCTTGTCCTGGGCCGACGCGGTCCGGCAGAACGTCGCCGGGATCTCCACCGGGGCCTCCTACGCCATCGCGTTCGGCGCCGCCGTGCTCCTCGCGATCAGCGTCCTGCTCCACGAGTTGGGGCACTGCGTGGTGAGCCTCGCGCTCGGCCTCCCCGTCCGCCGGATCGTGCTCTTCCTGCTCGGCGGTGTTTCGGAGATCGAAGGAGAGCCCGAGCGCCCGTCGCACGAATACCTCGTGGCGATCGCCGGGCCGCTCGTGTCGCTGCTGATCGCCGGAATCGGCGCTGCGGGCTACACCCACCTGCCGGAGTTCTCGGTCGGCCGCTGGCTGGTCTTCCAGCTGGTGATCACCAACGGCCTGGTGGCGGCCTTCAACATGCTGCCGGGCCTGCCGCTCGACGGCGGGCGGGTCCTGCGCGCCGGGGTGTGGAAGATCACCGGCTCGCAACTGACCGGTACCCGCGCGGCGGCCTGGGGTGGCCGAACCGTCGCGATCGCCGTCGTCGTGATGGCGTTCTACCTGCAGCGCGACGTGTCCGGTCTGGGCCTCTACAGCTTCGCGATCGGACTGCTGCTCGCCGCATTCATCTGGATCAGCGCGGGCCAGGCGCTCCGGGTCGCCACCCTGAAGACGAGCCTGCCGCAACTGCGGGTCGCCGACCTGGTCCGGCCCACGCTCGACATCGCGACCGACGTCTCGATCGGTGAGGCCGTACGCCGCGCCCAGCAGGCGAAGGTCGGCGCGCTGGTCGTCGTCGACACGACCGGCAAGCCGCGCGCCCTGGTCTCCGAGACGGCGGTCCAGACGGTGCCGGAGGGGCGCCGGGCATGGACCTCGGTGGCCGACGTCGCCCGGCCGCTCGAGGACGGCCTGATCCTGCGCGACACGCTCGCCGGAGAGGCCATGCTCGACGCCATGCGGACGACGCCGGCGTCGGAATACCTCATCGTCGGCCGCGACGGCCACAGCGTCGGCGTCCTGGTGACCAGTGACGTCGCCAAGGCCCTGGGTTCGTCGACGCCGCAGCCGAGCGCGTCGGGCGCCCCTCGATGAGGGACCGGTGAACGACCGCCCACGGGGACCGTTCCGGGCGGGCGACCGGGTGCAGCTCACCGATCCGAAGGGCCGGCGGCACACCGTGCTGCTCGAGCCCGGACGGAGCTTCCACACCCATCGCGGTGCGATCGCCCATGACGACCTGATCGGGCTGCCGGAGGGCAGCGTGGTGACCGCGGCGACGGGAACGGCGTACCTCGCGCTCCGCCCGCTGCTCACCGACTACGTGATGTCGATGCCCCGCGGCGCCCAGGTGGTCTACCCGAAGGACTCCGCCCAGATCGTGGCGATGGCCGACCTCTACCCGGGCGCGCGGGTGCTCGAGGCCGGAGCCGGCTCCGGTGCGCTGACGTGTTCGCTGTTGCGCGCGGTCGGCGACACCGGGACCGTGCATTCCTTCGAGCGACGCCCCGACTTCGCCGAGATCGCCCGCGGCAACGTGGAGGCGTTCTTCGGCGGGCCGCATCCGGCCTGGTGCCTGGAGGTCGGCGATCTCGCCGAGGGCGACCTCAGCGAGGTCGACCGGGTCGTGCTGGACATGCTCGCGCCCTGGGAGGTGCTCGATCCGGTGGCCCGGGCGCTGCTGCCGGGCGGCGTGGTGGTGGCCTACGTCGCGACGACCACGCAACTGTCCACTGTGGTCGAGGCGATGCGCTCCGACGGCCGGTTCACCGAACCGTACGCCTTCGAGACCCTGCTACGGCCGTGGCACGTCGTGGGGCTCGCGGTCCGACCCGATCACCGGATGGTCGCCCACACGGCCTTTCTCGTCACCACGCGCCGGCTCGCCGACGGGGTCACCGCACCGGCACGACAGCGTCGTCCGTCCCGAGGGTGAGTACGTCGATGTCCGCACCGAGGTCGTGCAGCTTGGCCGGGAAGGCCTCGTAGCCCCGGAAGATCAGGTCGACGCCGTGCACCGTCGAGGTGCCCTGCGCGGCAAGTGCCGCGATGACGTAGGAGAACCCGCCCCGCAGGTCGGGAATCGTCAACTCGGCCGCGTGCAACTTGGTCGGCCCGCTGATCACGGCCGAGTGCAGGTAGTTGCGCTGGCCGAAGCGGCACGGCAGCCCGCCCAGGCACTCGCGGTAGAGCTGGATGTGGGCGCCCATCTGGGCCAGCGCCGTGGTGAAACCCAGCCTGTTCTCATAGACCGTCTCGTGCACGATCGACAGCCCGTCGGCCTGGGTCAGCGCGACGACCAACGGCTGCTGCCAGTCGGTCTGGAACCCCGGGTGGACGTCGGTCTCGATGGGCAGGGCGCGCAGCGGATCGCCCGGGTGCCAGAACCGGATGCCGCCGTCGGGCCCGTCGTCGACGTCGAAGGCGCCACCGGCCGCGCGGAAGACGTTGAGGAAGGTCATCAGCCCGGCCTGCCGGGCGCCACGGACGGTGATGTCGCCCCCGGTCGCCAGCGCGGCGCACGCCCATGAGGCGGCCTCGAGCCGGTCCGGCACGGGGCGGTGACTGAAGCCGTCGAGCCGGTCGACACCGGTGATCCGGATGACCCGGTCGGTGTGTACGGAGATGTCGGCGCCCATCTTCTGCAGCACCGCGATCAGGTCGAGGACCTCGGGCTCGGTCGCGGCGTTGCGCAACTCGGTCACGCCCTCGGCCAGGACGGCGGTGAGCAGCACCTGCTCGGTCGCGCCGACGCTCGGGTAGGGGAGCACCAGCTTCGTCCCCCGCAGGCCGTCCGGTGCGGTGATGGACAGTCCGTCGTCCTCCTTGTCGACGGTCGCGCCGAACTGGCGGAGCGCGTCGAGGTGGTAGTCGATCGGCCGGTCGCCGATCCGGCAGCCGCCGAGATGGGGGATGAATGCGTGGCCGAGCCGGTGGAGGAGGGGTCCGCAGAGCAGGATCGGGATCCGGCTGGATCCGGCATGGCCGTCGACGTCGGTGACGTTCGCCGCCTCGACCGAGGACGGGTCGAGGGTGATCTCGGCGGGGCCGGTTGAGGTGACCGACACGCCGTGCAGTTCGAGCAGATGGCGCACGATCCGCACGTCGCTGATGTCCGGCACGTCACGCAGGAGGCTCGGCGTGTCACCGAGCAGAGCGGCGACCATGGCCTTTGGGACGAGGTTCTTCGCACCCCGCACGCGGACCTCGCCGCGCAGCGCCGTACCGCCGTTGACCTGCAGAATCTCGCTGCCCATGGCCGCCCCCAGATCCCCCCGTATGCCCGTCGCCCGTACCGCCCGTCACCGAAGGCATGTCGTGCTTTGGGCACATGCCCTGCGGCGATCACCGTACCGTCGGGAGCGGGTCCGGCCGGGCAACATGGCGGAACTGGATGCGCCCGCCGGGCGGGGGTCCGTCGGCCGGGCGCGTTGGGACTCGCCCAGAACCCGGCCTGTGTAGGGTTGGATACACCGCAGGGATCCCGCGGGGAGGTGGGTGCTCGTGGTGACCGGACATGACGACGACGCGCGTTACGAGAAGGAGATCCACGATCTGACGACCCAGCTGTCCTTCCTTGAAGAGGAAGTCGACATGCTGCGCCGGAAGCTGATCGAGTCGCCCCGGCTCGTCCGGGCGCTCGAGGAACGGCTGGCTGAGGCCAACGGTCATGTCAGCGCGCTGAGTGAGCGCAACGACAAACTGGCCAGCACGCTGCGCGAAGCACGCGATCAGGTCGTGAGCCTCAAGGAAGAGGTCGACCGGCTCGCCCAGCCGCCCAGTGGTTACGGCGTGTTTCTCGGACGTTACGACGACGGAACAGTCGACGTCTTCACCGGTGGCCGCAAGCTGCGTGTCTCGGTGTCACCCGCGGTCGAGATCGAGGAGCTGCGCGCCGGCCAGGAAGTGATGCTCAACGAAGCGCTCAACGTCGTCGCTGCCCGCGAGTTCGAGCGGGCCGGCGAAGTGGTGATGCTCAAGGAGATCCTCGAGGGCGGCGACCGTGCGCTCGTCATCGGACACACCGACGAAGAGCGCATCGTCCACATCGCGCACACCCTGTCCGACCAGAAGCTGCGGGCCGGCGACTCGTTGTTGCTCGAGCCGCGGTCCGGCTACATCTACGAACGGATCCCCAAGAGCGAGGTTGAAGAGCTCATCCTCGAAGAGGTCCCCGACCTCGACTACAGCGACATCGGCGGATTGAGCCGGCAGATCGAACAGATCCGCGACGCCGTGGAGCTGCCGTTCCTGCACGCCGACCTGTTCCGTGAGCACGAGTTGCGCCCGCCCAAGGGTGTGCTGCTCTACGGGCCGCCCGGATGCGGAAAGACGCTGATCGCCAAGGCTGTCGCGAATTCCCTGGCGAAGCAGGTCGCCGATGTCCGCGGCGGCGACGATCGGGGCCGGTCCTTCTTCCTCAACATCAAGGGCCCCGAGCTGCTGAACAAGTACGTCGGCGAAACCGAGCGGCACATCAGGCTGGTGTTCCAGCGGGCCCGGGAAAAGGCCGGCGAAGGCACTCCGGTCATCGTGTTCTTCGACGAGATGGACTCGGTCTTCCGCACCCGTGGGTCGGGTGTCTCCTCCGACGTGGAAAACACGATCGTGCCGCAGTTGCTGTCGGAGATCGACGGTGTCGAAGGACTCGAAAACGTCATCGTGATCGGTGCCTCCAACCGCGAAGACATGATCGACCCGGCGATCCTGCGTCCCGGCCGGCTCGACGTGAAAATCAAGATTGAGCGGCCGGATGCCGAGGCGGCGCGGGACATCTTCTCCAAGTACGTCACCAGTGGACTGCCGATTCACCCGGACGACATCGCCGAGCACTCCGGAAACCGCGCGGCAACCATCGACGCCATGATCCAGCGCGTCGTCGAGCGGATGTACACCGAGACCGAGGAGAACCGCTTCCTCGAGGTCACCTACGCCAACGGTGACAAGGAGGTCCTTTACTTCAAGGACTTCAACTCCGGCGCGATGATCGAGAACATCGTGGACCGGGCAAAGAAGATGGCGATCAAGGACTTCCTCGAGTCCGGCCAGAAGGGCATCCGCCTCAACCACCTGCTCACCGCGTGCGTCGACGAATTCAAGGAGAACGAGGACCTGCCCAATACGACCAACCCCGACGACTGGGCGCGGATCTCGGGCAAGAAGGGCGAGCGGATCGTCTACATCCGCACCCTGGTCTCCGGCAAGGGCAGCGAAGCGGGTCGGTCCATCGACACGCTCAACAACACGGGCCAATATCTCTGACGTCGCCGTGGACAAGGGCTTCGGGGTCTACCTCGGCTGCGACCTCGCGATCGACGGCGACCCGACACTGATGGACGAGGTGCGCTGGCACCTGGGCATCGCCGACGTCGCGCCCGCCCGGCAGACCTTCTCCCGTGCGGTCGAACCGTCCTCGGTGCCGGTCGCGTCCCTCGCCGAGGCGACACCGCTGGCGTCGATACACCTGCAGGCCGAGCCGGACGAATCCGGTGCGACCACGGCCCGACGTTGGTCGGTGCACTGGCGCGCGGAGTTCCCCGCCGAGGCACTGTCGGCCGTGACCGCGCTCGTCTCGTGGGTCGCCGGCCATTGCGTCACCCAGGGGTGGATCGGGTTCATCGACGACGGTCTCGCGGAGCATCCGGTGGCCCGGCCGCCGAGCATTTATTTCTTCGTCCAGGACAGGCGACTCTACGGCGGACCGCCTGGTAAGGCGCCGCTCCCGATGGAGTCCGGCTACCCGCCGTACCTGCTCCCTATCGGTGAGGCGCCATGATCTTCGCCGGTGCACCTAGGCTGTAGTCATGAGCGACGCGACGGCGGAGCCGGAACAGGAGCCGGACCAATGAGCGTGTGCCGGGTGATGGGCACCGAGGTGGAATACGGCATCTCGGTGCCGGGGCAGTCCGGTGCCAACCCGATGCTGCTCTCCTCGCAGGTGGTCAACGCCTACGCGGCCCGGATGGATCCGGCCCGGGCGCGGACGCGGTGGGACTTCGAGGAGGAGTCGCCGCTGCGCGACGCCCGCGGGTTCGACCTGTCCTCGATGGTCGGACCGGAGAGCACCGAGACCGAGGACGACGCGGCCCTGGCCAACGTCATTCTCACCAACGGTGCGCGACTCTACGTCGACCACGCCCATCCGGAGTACTCCGCGCCCGAAGTGACGACACCGCGTGACGCCGTGCTGTGGGACAAGGCCGGCGAGCAGGTGATGGCCGAGGCGGCGCGTCGGGTGGCGGCGGTGCCGGGTCAGCCGCTCATCCATCTCTACAAGAACAACACCGACAACAAGGGTGCCTCCTACGGGTCGCACGAGAACTACCTCATGGCCCGGTCGACACCGTTCGCCGACATCGTGCGCAACCTCACGCCGTTCTTCGTCTCCCGCCAGGTCGTCTGCGGACAGGGCCGGGTCGGCATCGGCCAGGACGGGTCCGGGCACGGCTTCCAGATCTCCCAGCGCGCCGACTTCTTCGAGGTGGAGGTCGGGCTGGAGACGACGCTGAAGCGCCCGATCATCAACACCCGCGACGAGCCGCACGCCGATCCCGAACGCTACCGGCGGCTGCACATCATCATCGGCGACGCCAACCTCTCCGAAGTGGCGACGTATCTCAAGCTCGGCACGACCGCGCTGGTGCTCGCGATGATCGAGGACGGATTTCTCTCGGTCGACCTGACCGTCGAGGAGCCGGTGGCCGGGCTGCGTGCGGTCTCCCACGATCCGACCCTGCGGCACCTGCTCACCCTGCGGGACGGGCGGAAGATGACCGCCGTGCAACTGCAGATGGAGTACCTCGAGCAGTCGCGCAAATACGTCGAGGACCGCTTCGGTGCCGATGCCGACGCGCAGACCCGCGACGTGCTCGACCGGTGGGAGTCCGTGCTGACCCGGCTCGAGGAAGACCCGATGCGCTGCGCGGGGGAACTCGACTGGGTCGCCAAGCTGCGCCTGCTGGAGGGCTACCGGGAGCGGGACGGGCTGGACTGGGGATCACCGCGGCTGCAACTGGTGGACCTGCAGTACACCGACGTACGACCAGAGCGTGGTCTCTACCACCGGCTGGTCGCCCGGGGGTCGATGCAGACGCTGCTCACCGCCGACGAGATCGACCGCGCGATGGTCACCCCGCCCGAACAGACCCGCGCGTACTTCCGGGGTGAGTGCCTGCGCCGGTATCCGGGCGAGGTCGCGGCCGCGTCGTGGGACTCGGTGATCTTCGACGTGGGACAGGAGTCGCTCGTGCGGGTACCCATGCTGGAACCGCTGCGGGGCACCAAGGCGCACGTCGGCGCCCTGCTCGACCGGTGTGAGGACGCCGCCACCCTGGTCGCGGAGCTCACCAGGGGACGCTGAGTAACGCACTGCGACCACCGGGCCACGGCCCGGGTGGTGTCGCGGTCAGGTCCGACATTCGTCGGCGCCGCGAGGTAACTTGACGTCGGTGCCCCGATCGGGGTGGCGGAGGGAGCACAGATGGCGAAGCAGGAGAAGGGCGGACAGGCACGCGGGACCCGTCGCGACGAGGAGACCGCGGAGACCGAAGCGCCACCGGCCGACGCTGCGCCGGCCGGCGATGCCGCGGCTCGGCAGGAAAAGCTGACCGAGGACGTCGACTCGATGCTGGACGAGATCGACGACGTCCTGGAGGAGAACGCCGAAGAGTTCGTGCGGGCATATGTGCAAAAGGGCGGTCAATAGGCGGACAATGTCTGGAAAACCGTCTGACCGCCGGTTCGGCCCGTTCCGGACCGGCCACTCGATAGGGTGAGCCAACGCCTATGCAGGGAGCACTGTGGTCGGAGCGCAGGATCCGGGGGGACGGCTGCCCGGACATTTCACCGCCGTCGGCTCATCCTCGTTCGTCGACTTCCTGAGCGCCGCGGCGCCCGACCTGCTGCCCGGGCGGCGCCCGCTTCCCCCCGGTGTCATGAGTGACGCCGGCGCGCACGCCACCACGATCATCGCGCTCACCTTCGAACACGGCGTGATCATGGCGGGCGACCGTCGGGCGACCATGGGCAACCTGATCGCTCAGCGTGACGTCGAGAAGGTCTTCCCGGCCGACGGCTACAGCGCGGTCGGGATCGCCGGCACCGCCAGCCTCGGCATCGAGATGACCCGGCTCTTCCAGGTCGAACTCGAGCACTACGAGAAGATCGAGGGCACCCCGCTGACCCTCGAGGGCAAGGCCAACCGGCTCGCCGCGATGATCCGGGGCAACCTCGGCGCCGCGATGCAGGGACTCGCCGTCGTGCCGATCTTCGCCGGATTCGACATCGACACGGGTGACACGGCATCGGCCGGCCGGATCTTCTCCTTCGACGTCACCGGCGGCCCCTACGAGGAACAGGGTTACGCCGCGATCGGCTCCGGGTCGGTGTTCGCCAAGAGCGCACTGAAGAAGCGGTGGGCCGCCGGCGTCGGCCGGGCGGACGCCGTACGCCTGGCCATCGAGTCGCTCTACGACGCCGCCGATGACGACTCCGCGACCGGCGGCCCGGACATGACCCGGGGCATCTTCCCCGTGGTCGTCGTCGTCACCGCCGACGGCGCGGTCCGGCTCGACGACGACGACGTACGCCCGGTCGCCGAGGCGGTCGTGGCCCAGCGTCTGGTCAACCCCGGCGGCTGAGCCGGTCAGCTTCGACCCAGCGAGGGAGTCGCTTCGATGACAATGCCGTTCTACGCCTCCGCCGAGCAGATCATGCGGGACCGCTCGGAGTACGCCCGCAAGGGGATCGCCCGCGGGCGCGGCGTCGTGGCGTTGACCTACGCCGACGGGGTGCTGTTCGTCGCCGAGAATCCGTCCAACGTGCTGCACAAGGTCGGCGAGATCTACGACCGGATCGGTTTCGCCGCGGCCGGGCGCTACCCCGAATACGAAAACCTGCGGGTCGCCGGCGTCCGCTACGCCGACCTGCGTGGCTACTCCAACAGCCGCCGCGACGTGAGTGGCCGTGCCGTGGCCAACGCCTACGCCCAGACGCTGGGGGCGATCTTCACTGAGCAGCAGAAGCCGTTCGAGGTCGAGATCTGCGTGGCCGAGGTCGGCGACACGCCCGACGGCGACCAGCTCTACCGACTGACCTACGACGGGTCGATCGGCGACGAGCCCGACTTCGTCATCATGGGCGGGCAGGCCGAGGCGATCGGCGCCCGGCTGCGCACCAGCTACCAGCACGGGATGGCGCTCGGCGACGCGGTTGCCGCGGCCGTGCAGGCGCTCAGCGACGCCGGCGGGGACGGACCGAGGCGGATGACCGGATCGCAGCTCGAGGTGGCCACGCTCGACCGTACCCGGGGCAAGCGCACCTTCCGCCGGCTCAGCGGCGCGGCGCTCGACCCGCTGTTGCCGGCCGGTGCCGACACGCCGTCCGCGACTCCATCCGCCGGGCCGTCGGCGACGTCATCCGACCCACCGTCGGGACCCGCCCTCTGATCCGACACGCGGGCACTAATCTCGCTACACGTCACGTAACGCCTCGAGTCGTCCCGACGTCCGTCTAGGGTGGGAACGTGGATCGCCGCATCTTCGGGTTGGAGAACGAGTACGGCGTCACCTGTACTTTTCACGGCCAGCGCAGGCTGTCCCCGGACGAGGTCGCCCGCTACCTCTTTCGTCGGGTCGTGTCCTGGGGTCGCAGCAGCAACGTTTTCCTGCGCAACGGTGCGCGGCTCTACCTCGACGTCGGGTCACATCCGGAATACGCGACGCCGGAATGCGACGACGTCGTCGATCTCGTCGTCCACGACAAGGCCGGCGAACGCATCCTCGAAGGCCTGCTCGTCGACGCCGAGAAGAGGCTGCACGAGGAGGGCATCACCGGGGACATCTACCTGTTCAAGAACAACACCGACTCGGCCGGCAACTCCTACGGCTGTCACGAGAACTACCTGGTCAGCAGGCACGGCGACTTCGCCCGGCTGGCCGACGTACTCATCCCGTTCCTGGTCACCCGCCAGGTGATCTGCGGCGCCGGAAAGGTGCTGCAAACCCCGCGCGGAGCGGTCTTCTGCCTGAGCCAGCGGGCCGAGCACATCTGGGAAGGCGTGTCGAGCGCGACCACCCGGTCCCGGCCGATCATCAACACCCGCGACGAGCCGCACGCCGATGCCGAGCGCTTCCGGCGGCTGCACGTCATCGTCGGCGACTCGAACATGAACGAAGCCACCACCCTGCTGAAGGTCGGGGCGACCGACGTCGTCCTGCGGATGATCGAGGCGGGGGTCGTCATGCGCGACCTCAGCCTGGAGAACCCGATCCGCGCGATCCGCGAGGTGTCGCACGACATCACCGGACGCAAACGGGTCCGGCTGGCCAACGGCCGCGAGGTGACCGCACTCGACGTACAGCGGGAGTTCCACAACAAGGCGGTCGACTTCGTCGAGCGGCACGGCGCCGAGCCCGCCGTGTTGCGCGCGGTCGACCTGTGGGGCCGGGCCCTGACCGCGATCGAGACCGGCGACCTGTCGATCATCGACCGGGAGATCGACTGGGCGACGAAATTCCAGATCATCGAGCGCTACCGGAGCAAGCACGACCTTGCACTCTCCTCGCCGCGAGTGGCTCAACTCGACCTCGCCTACCACGACATCCATCGCGGTCGCGGCCTCTACTACCTGCTGGAGCGCAAGGGCCTGGTCGACCGGGTGACGCGCGACATCGACATCTTCGAGGCGAAGAGCGTGCCGCCGCAGACCACGCGGGCCCGGTTGCGCGGCGAATTCATCCGGCGGGCACAAGAACGTCGCCGGGACTTCACCGTCGACTGGGTGCACCTCAAGCTCAACGACCAGGCTCAGCGGACCGTGTTGTGCAAGGACCCGTTCCGCTTCGCCGACGAGCGGGTCGACAAGCTCATCGCCGGAATGTGACCGCCGGCACATCCGCGCGCCATTCCGTCGCCGGACGTTCGGCCGCGCGCCGGGATCGTTTCAGGGGGCTCTCAGATTCCCCGGCTATGGTGAATCGCCCACCCGCACCCGGCCGAAGGTAACTTCCGTGCGTCTCCGCCCGATCCACGTCGTCGCCGCACTTGCGGTCCCCGCCGTACTCGCCGCCGGATGCGGATCGAGTTCCGGCTCGTCCGGTCAGTCGTCGGCCGGATCCGGCGGGCTGGCCGGGGTCACCGTCACGTCCGGCGCCAAGCCCACCATCGACATCGCGAAGAAGCCGGTGTCGGTCGCCAAGACCACCACCAAGGTGCTCACCACCGGGCACGGCGCGACGGTGAAGAAGGGCCAGAACGTCAGCGTCAACTACGTCGTCGTCGACGGACGCGACGGCAAGCTGGCCGACTCCACCTTCGGGCGCAAGCCGGTCACCCTGACCGCCGACCCCTCGCAGGTGCTGCCGGGCATCGCGGCCGGACTGGTCGACCAGAAGATCGGCTCGCGGGTGCTGGTCGGCGTACCACCGGCCGAGGCGTTCGGCGCCAAGGGCAACTCGCAGCTCGGAGTGAAGCCGAAGGACACGCTGCTGTTCCTGCTCGACATCAAGAGCGCGCACACCCCGCTGACCAAGGCGGCCGGTACGCCGGTGACGCCCGCGAAGGGCCTGCCGGCGGTGCAGGTCGACAGCACCGGCCGGCCCACGATCACCGTTCCCAAGACGACCGCACCGAAGAAGTTGGTCGTCCAGCAACTCGTCCGCGGCAACGGCCCGAAGGTGAAGGCCGGGCAGACGCTCACCACGCAGTACACGGGCGTCATCTGGTCGACCGGCAAGAAGTTCGACTCGTCGTTCGACCACGGCAAGCCGGCCAACTTCGTCATCGGTGCCGGCCAGGTGATCCCGGGGTGGGACAAGGGTCTGGTCGGCCAGCCGGTCGGCAGCCGGGTGCTGCTGGTCGTGCCGCCGGCCGACGGTTACGGGAAGAGCGGGCAGCCGCAGGCCGGTATCAAGGGCACCGACACGCTGGTCTTCGTCGTCGACATCCTCGACGCCGGCTGACCCTCGCCGTACCGCCTGCCGCCCAACTGGCCAGCTGCCCGGCTGTCCGGCTGTCCGGCTGTCCGGCTGGCCGTGGACAAAACCCACTACTAGTGGGTTTTGGACGGCCCGCACGGCGTGTCGTGGACCACAATCCACTACTAGTGGGTTTTGTCCACGAGGGTGGGCAGCCGGGCCGGGAGAACACGATGGATGTCACCACTCGCCGTGAGCTTGCCCGCATGGCGCTGGATGGCTACGTGAGCGGCCCGGCCGCCTCGACCCGGGCGACGGCCCGCGCCCTGACGAAGGTCGACGATGCCCTGGCCGTGGTACTTGTCGAAGGCATCAGCGACCAGATCGCACTGGAGACGGCCGCGGTGCGCCGCGGCCGGGACCTCGCGGCGGAACGGGTCGTGATCGTGCCGATCGGCGGGGCGCACGCGATCGCCCGCTTCCTGACGAGGTTGGGCCCACGAGCCGCCGGGGCGCGACTGGCCGGTCTGTGCGACCTGCATGAGGAGGAGATCTTTCGGCGCGCAATGGTCGCGACCGAGTTCGCCGCACCCCGCACGCGCACCGACATGGAGCACCTCGGGTTCTACGTCTGCGTCGACGACCTTGAGGACGAACTGATCCGCGCCGTCGGCACGGTGGGCGTCGAGGCACTCTTCGACTCGCAAGGTGACCTCACGTCGTTCCGTTCGATGCAGCGTCAGCCCGCCTGGCGCGGCCGCGAACCCGACGCGCAGATGCGCCGGTTCCTCGGGAGCGGGGCGCGCCGCAAGCTGCGCTATGCGCGGCTGCTCGTCGAGGAGGCGGTGCGCCGCGATGCCCTGCCTCGCCCGCTCGACGCCGTCCTCACCGCCGTGTGACCCAGTCCCGCCCCAGCCCCAGCTCCGGCTCCGGCTCCGGCCCCGGCTCCGGCTTCGGCTCCGGACCAAAACGCACTAGGAGTGCGTTTTGGGGGCGCCGTACGGCGTGTCGTGGACCACAACGCACTAGTAGTGCGTTTTGGGCACGGGCGAGGGCACGGTCACGGGAACCGGCACTGGCGGCCCCCACGGTCAATGCGGCGGGACCAGCGTCGCCGCGTGGCGTCCGGCGGCGGCCGCGGCGAGGAATGGCGTCGGGTCGTCGTCGAGTCCCCGGCCCATCGTGACGAGCTCCACCGGGCACCGCCGGAGAGCGTCGTCCAGACCGGCCAGGTCGACCTCGACCAGCCGGTGCCGCCCGCCCCCGGCCACCCCCAGCGGCGCGGCCTGCTCCCGCACCTGCACACCGAACGGACCGTCGAGCCGGGGTACGACGACGTCCGCCGCCGCGAGCGCGACCCGGCCGTAGGCGGTCAGGCTGTGGTGCGACACGCCGCGGTGCCGCTCCCGGGGGTCGGTCGCCGAGACGCGCAGCGATGCCACCGGCGCGCCGCCGAGCGTCGCGGCGGCGTTGACCGCGTCGCCGGCCGACACCCCCGAGAAGCCCCAGCGCGTGTCGGTGCCGAGGTTGCCCGGACCCTGCGCGACGACGGCGACGTCCGCGCGCAACACGTGCCGGGCGGCCAGCAGGCCGCTGTGCAGGCTCACCGCGTCGAGGTCGCCGCCGAAGGCCTGCCCGACGCTCACCGAGCCGACCAGCCAGCCGGCGGACCGGAGCCCCGCGACGGTCCGGGAAAACCACGCGGGCAGCGCGGCACCGTCGGTCATCACGTACGCCGCCCGCGCGGCCGGCCGGTCGGCGCGCAGACCGGCCAGGATCCCCGGCAGCGCGGAGTGCAGGTCGGCGACCACCACCGGCATCGCGTCCAGTGAGTCGGCGTCGCGCAGCGTCGCGTGGTGCGGCGAGTCCGGCTCGTCGACGCCGAGCACCGTCGCCTGCTGCGGCGTGTAGCGGGCCTTCACGACATGTCCCGGACCGGCGGCGTCGGCGGGGAGCCGGCCCGGCACCGCGACGACCAGCGCGTATCCGCCGGTGCCGAGCCCCTGGGCCAGCGCGGTGGTGTTGAGCAGCACCTCGTCGCCGGGCTCGGGCCGGCCCACCAGCGGCAGGTAGGCCAGGGCGGCGGCCGGCTCGCCCGCCACGTCGACGTCGAGTTCGACCGCAGCCGACCATTCCCGCCGTACGCCAGTGACCGTGCCTCGCCGCCACCGGATCACGGCACGGCAGCCTACCGGCGCGGGCGCGCTGCCGGCGGCCGGTGTCCGCTACGGTCGACGCATGTCCTCGCGTCGCGCGGAGCGGCTGGTCAACCTGGTCATCTGCCTGCTCTCCACGCGGCAGTTCCTGCCCGCGACCCGGATCCGGCTGGCCGTTCCCGGCTACGACGCCGAGGAGGGCACCGGCCCGGACGCCGCCGCGCGGGCGGACGAGGCATTCAAACGAATGTTCGAGCGGGACAAGGCCGAGCTGCGCGACCTCGGGATCCCGCTGGAGACCGGCCGCAACAGCGTCTTCGACACCGAGGACGGCTACCGGATCGCCCGCCGGCACTACGAATTGCCCGAGATCTCGCTGGAGCCCGACGAGGCCGCGGCGGTGGGCCTGGCCGCCCGGTTATGGCAGTCCGCCGGGCTGGCCGACGCCGCGCACGGAGCTCTGCTCAAGCTGCGCGCGGCCGGTGTCGACGTCGACACGGCGTCGTCGGTCGGGGTCGAGCCCCGGGTCGACGCCACCGAACCGGCGTTCGGGCCGTCCCTGGCGGCCGTGCGCGCCCGTCAGGCCGTCACCTTCGACTACCGCGGCGCATACGGCGGCCCGACCGAGCGCCGCGAGGTCGAGCCGTGGGGCGTCGTGTCGTGGCACGGCCGCTGGTATCTCGTCGGCCACGACCGCGCCCGGGAGGCGGTCCGCTGCTTCCGGCTGTCCCGGGTGAGCGGTGAGGTGGCGACCACAGGCAAGCCGGGCGAGGTCGTCGTACCCGAGGGCGTCGATCTCGTCGCCTACATCGCCGACGAGGCGCCGCAGGGCCGGCATGTCGCACGGGTGCAGGTACGGCGCGGGGCGGCGGCCGGGCTGCGCCGGTTCGCGCCGGTCGTCGAGAGCGACGGCGAGACCGACGTTCTCGAGGTCAGCTACATCGACGCCGACCGGCTCGCCGACCGGGTCGCCGGCTACGGCGCCGCCGCCGTGGCCCTCGACCCGCCCGAGCTGCGCCGGGCCGTGGTCGACCGCCTGCGCGCCCTCACCGGCGATCCCACGCCCACCGACGACCCCACGCCCACCGACGCGGCGGAGGCGAATCGGTGACCGCCGCGACCGACCGGCTCCCACGGTTGCTCGCCCTGCTGCCCTATCTGCTGGCGCGGCCCGGGATCGCGGTCGCCGACGCCGCCCGTGACTTCGACGTCCCGGAGGCTCAGCTGCGCCGCGACCTCGAGCTGCTCTGGGTGTGCGGGCTGCCCGGACACGGCCCGGGCGACCTGATCGACCTGTCCTTCGAGGGCGACACGGTCAGCGTCACCTACGACGCCGGGATCTCCCGCCCACTGCGGCTGACCGCCGACGAGGCGCTGGCCCTCGTCGTCGCGCTGCGCACCCTCGCCGGTGTGGCGGGCCTGTCCGAGCGGGACGCCATCGAACGCACCCTGGCCAAGGTTGAGACGGCGGCGGGCAGCGTCAGCGAGGCCACCCGCGGCGTCGCCGTACAGGTGGAGTCGAGCGAGCGCACGGTCGCCCTCGCCCAGCGGGCCCTCGACGAGGGCCGGGCGCTGCACCTGACCTACTACGTCGCCACCCGCGACGAGTCGACCGAGCGCGATGTCGACCCGATGCGGCTGCTGCTCGTCGAGGGCCGCAGCTATCTCGAGGCCTGGTGCCGGCGCGCCGAGGGGGTCCGGCTCTTCCGGCTCGACCGCATCGACGACCTCGCGATCCTGGACGAACCCGCGAAGCCGCCGCCGACCGCCGTACCCCGCGATCTCGCCGGCGGCCTCTTCCAGCCCTCGTCGGAGCACACCCCGGTGACCCTGCGCCTGTCGGCCGCGGCCCGATGGGTGGCCGACTACTACCCGTGCGACGAGGTGCGCGAGCTCGGCGGGGGAGCCATCGAGGTCACGTTGCGGGTCGCCGACACGACCTGGGTCCGCCAACTCGTCCTCGGGCTGGGTGTCGACGGGACCATCGTCCGGCCCGGCTGGCTCGCCGAGGAGATCCGGTCCGAGGCACGGCTGGCTCTCGCCGCCTACGACGAGTGACGCTCGGGGCGTCGGCCGGCCGATGATGGCGGGGCGCACCGTCCGGTAGGTGACATAGGACGCGTTACTCGCATAAGCAGCGCCAAGATGCGAGTACGACGTCCGATGATGCCGGGAGCGCATCCGACCGGCGACCCGAGGGTGACCGGTTAGTGACCGGTTGGTGACTGAAAGACCCGATCGGTCCGACCCGGGACGTTCTGGGCTACCGTCACCGGCGTGGTCGTCCTCATCGCGTGGATCGTCGCCGTGGTCGTTGCGCTCTTCGTCCTCGGCGTGGTCGGCTACGGGCTGTGGGGCTCGATCCGCCGGTTCCAGCGGGCGGTCGACACGATGCGGCGGGACCTCGAACCCCGCCTCGCCCAGTTGCGCCCGTCGGGTGACGCCGGCCGGCACAGCGTCTAGCGCGGGTGCGCGGCGGCGGGCCTAGAAGTCGCTGACGGGTAGCATGGTCGTTACGCTGGCCGGAGAGGTGTTGTCGCAATGCTCGGACTCGGACTCCCCGAACTCCTCATCATCGTCGCGGTGGTGTTGCTGCTCTTCGGCTATAAGAAGCTGCCCGACGCGACCCGCGCGGTCGGTCGATCTCTGCGCATCTTCCGTGGTGAGATCAAGGGAATGACCGAAGACGACGTGTCGACCAAGGCGCCGGCGCAGACCGGCCGCGGCACCCTCGGGGGCAGTGGTCAGGCCGCGCCGGACCAGGCCGCGGGGAGTCAGCCGACCACCGGGACGCCCGCGCCGCCGGCCGCCGCCTCGCCCGCACCGCCCCAGTCATCCGACGCCCCGGCGCCACCGCCGGCCACCCCGACAGCCGCCGAGCCGGCGCCGCCACCTGTCGCACCCGCGGCAGAGCCGCGGCCCGACGTCGAGCGCTGACCCGAGCCCCCGCCGACTACGGTGAGCACCCCTACCCTCCGCCGGTTGCGTCCACGTCGCCGTCCCCCGCGTTCGCCCGACGGCACGATGACGCTGATCGAGCACCTCTACGAGCTGCGCAGCCGGCTGTTCAAGGCCGCCATCTTCGTCGTCGTCGGCACGGTCGTCGGCTGGCTCTTCTACAACCACATCCTCGACGTGCTCAAGGAGCCCTACTGCTCCCTGCCGGCGAGCCACCGGATCCAGGCCGGCAACGGCAGCGACAAGTGCACGCTGCTGTTCTTCGGGCCGCTCGACGGATTCCTGATCCGGCTCAAGGTCAGCGCGATCGCCGGCCTGATCCTCTCCTCGCCGTTCTGGCTCTACCAGCTGTGGGCGTTCATCACGCCCGGACTGAAGAAGAGCGAGCGGCGGCTCACGATCGTCTTCGTCCTCTGCTCGACCGTGCTCTTCATCGGCGGCGCGGCGCTGGCCTACCTGACGCTGTCGAAGGGCCTGCACCTGCTGATCGGGTCGGCCGGCGACGGCACGGCCGCGGCGCTCGCGGTGACCAACTACCTGTCGTTCGTGATGGCGATGCTGCTGATCTTCGGCATCTCCTTCGAGTTCCCGCTGCTGGTCGTGATGCTCAACCGGGTCGGCGTGCTCTCCTACGAGCGACTGCGCAAATGGCTGCGGGCGATCGTCTTCATGGTCTTCGTCTTCGCCGCGATCGCGACGCCGAGCCAGGACCCGTTCACGATGTGCGCGCTCGCCGTACCGATGTGCCTGCTGTTCGGCCTCGCCCTGCTGATCGCCCGCAGTCACGACAAGCGCAAGCACGCGCTCGAGGCCGCGGCGGCGTTCCACGACGTGCCCGACGACGAGGCATCCCCGCTCGACACCACGCCGACGCCCATCGAGGAGCCGGACCCGGTGGACGACGAGAGCCCGCACTGAGCGCTCGGCTAGCGTGACCCGGTGACCGACGCTCTCGGCCTCGTCGTCAACCCCGTCGCCGGTCGCGGTCGCGCCGGCCGGCTGACCGACCGCGTGCAGGCCGCACTGACCGAGGGTGGCCGGCGGGTCCACATCGTCACCGAGGTGGGTCCCGAGGCCACCGCCGACGCCACCCGGAAGCTGCTCGCGTCGGGCGTCGAGGCGGTCGTCGGTCTCGGCGGCGACGGGCTGGCCCACCTGCTGCTGCAGATCGTCGCCGAGACCTCGGTCCCGCTCGGACTCATCCCGGCCGGCACCGGCAACGACCTCGCGGTCGCCTTGCAGATCCCGTCCGACCCGCTCGCCGCCGCGCGGGTGGTCCTCGCCGGGCACACGCGCCCGATCGACGCGGTCCGCACCGGCGACCGCTGGTGGGGGTCGGTGCTGTGCGCCGGTTTCGACTCGGCGATCAACGAACGCGTCAACCGCATGCGCTGGCCCCGGGGCCCACGCCGCTACGACCTGGCGATCCTCGCCGAGCTGGCGCAACTGCACCCCGAACCGTTCACGGTCACCGTCGACGGCCGACGCTGGACCGGCCCGGCGGTCCTGGTCGCGGTCGGCAACACCGGCCAGTACGGCGGTGGCTTCCAGATGTGCCCGCAGGCGCGGGTCGACGACGGCCTGCTCGACGTGACGCTCGTCGGCCCGGTCCGCCGGACCGAGCTGGTGCGGATGTTGCCGCGGGTGCGGTCCGGCAGCCACCTCGGCCATCCCGCCGTGACGACGCTGCGCGGGAAAGAGGTCCGGCTCGAGGCCTCGGGGGTCGTCGCCTACGCCGACGGCGAGCGGCTGGCGGCGCTACCGGTCGAGGCCCGCTGCGTGCCGGGTGCGCTGCGGGTTTTCGCGCCGGCCGCGGCAGACTCGCGGATTCCGCGCCCGGGCGCGCCGGGAGCCGTCCCGTAGCCTGAAGGCCATGGACTCACCGGCGCAGCGGTATTCCGCGGCCCGCCGCAGATCCGCCTACCCGGCCCTGGCCGACTTCTCCAGCGGCTACGGATTCGAGCTCGATGCGTTCCAGATCCAGGCCTGCGAGGCCCTCGAGAACGGCGAAGGGGTGCTGGTCTGCGCGCCCACCGGGGCCGGCAAGACCGTCGTCGGCGAGTTCGCCGTACACCTGGCGCTGCACGAGGGCCGGAAATGCTTCTACACCACGCCGATCAAGGCGCTGTCGAACCAGAAGTACGCCGACCTCGTCGCCCGCTACGGAGCGGACAACGTCGGCCTGCTCACCGGGGACAACTCGGTCAATTCGGAAGCACCTATCGTGGTGATGACGACCGAGGTGCTGCGCAACATGCTCTACGCCGGGTCGAGCACCCTCGAGGGCCTCGGCTTCGTCGTGATGGACGAGGTGCATTACCTGGCGGACAGGTTCCGCGGGGCGGTCTGGGAAGAGATCATCATCCATCTGCCCTCGTCGGTCCGGCTGGTCTCCCTGTCGGCGACGGTGAGCAACGCCGAGGAGTTCGCCGACTGGCTGGTCACCGTGCGCGGGCACACCCGCGTCGTGGTCAGTGAGCAGCGCCCGGTGCCGCTCTGGCAGCACATGCTGGTCGGCAAGCGGCTCTTCGACCTGTTCGCCGACACGGCGACGCTGGAGGTCAATCCGGAACTGGTCCGGATGATCCGCGAGGAGGAGCGGCGCGCGTCCTGGACTCCGACCCGGCCGCCGCGCGGGGGCCGGCGGCCGCGACACATCCGTACCCCGAGCCGGGCCGACGTCGTCGAGCGTCTCGACCGGGCCGCGCTGCTGCCCTCGATCGTCTTCGTCTTCAGCCGGGTGGGCTGCGAGGCCGCGGTGGCGCAGTGCCTGCGCGCCGGGCTGCGGCTCACCGAGCCGGAGGACCGGGCGGCCATCCGGGCGATCGCCGAGCGGCACACCAAAGACATCCCCGACGAGGACCTGCAGGTGCTCGGCTACTGGGAATGGCGCGAGGCGCTCGAGCACGGTGTCGCCGCCCACCACGCCGGGCTGATCCCGGCGTTCAAGGAGACCGTCGAGGAACTGTTCCTGCGCGGTCTGGTGAAGGCGGTCTTCGCCACCGAGACCCTGGCGCTGGGGATCAACATGCCGGCCCGGTCGGTGGTCCTCGAACGGCTGATGAAGTTCAACGGCGAGACGCACGCCGAGCTGACGCCGGGGGAGTACACCCAGCTGACCGGGCGGGCCGGCCGGCGCGGCATCGACATCGAGGGCCACGCCGTCGTGCTCTGGACGCTGGGCATGCAGCCGGCCCAGGTCGCCGGCCTCGCCTCCAAACGCACCTATCCGCTCCGGTCGTCGTTCCGGCCGTCGTACAACATGGCGGTCAATCTGGTCGGCCAGATCGGGCGGGCGCAGGCCCGGACGTTGCTGGAGTCGTCGTTCGCGCAGTTCCAGGCCGACCGGTCAGTGGTGGGACTGGCCCGAAAGATCCAGGCCAACGACGAGGCCCTCGCCGGCTACGGCGAGGCGATGACCTGCGAACTGGGGGACATCGACGAATACACCGACCTGCGGGCCCGGCTGTCCGAGCGCGAGTCGATGCTGGCTCGCGAGAGCGCCGCAGTACGCCGGGCAGAGGCCGCGGCGTCGCTGGAACGGCTCCGGATCGGCGACGTGATCCGGGTCCCGGCGGGGCGGCGGGCCGGGGTCGCGGTCGTCGTCGACCCGGGTGTGGGCAACGGCTTCGACACCCCCGTGCCCACCGTCCTGACGATCGACCGGCGGGTGCACCGCCTGTCGGTGGTGGACGTGCCGACCCCGGTCGAGCCGGTCGGCCGGGTGCGGATCCCCAAGGCGTTCAATCTGCGCTCGCCGCGCAGCCGGCGCGACCTCGCCTCCAGCCTGCGCAACCTCGATCTGCCCGAGCGGCCGCACCGGTCCCGCAAGGGCCGCGAGTCGGCCGACGACGAGATCACCCGGCTGCGTACGGCCCTGCGGGCGCACCCGTGCCACGCCTGTCCCGACCGTGAGGAGCACGCCCGTTGGGCGGAGCGCCATCGCCAGCTGCAGCGGGCGACCGAGTCGCTGCGCCGTCAGGTGGAGAGCCGGACCCATTCGCTGGCGCGCACCTTCGACCGGGTCTGCGCCGTGCTGGAGAGCCGGGACTACCTCTCCGGGGAGAAGGTCACCGACGACGGTCGCCGGCTGGCCAGGATCTGGGCCGAGTGCGACCTGCTGGTGGCCGAATGTCTCCGCCGCGGGACCTGGGACGGTCTCGACCCGGCGGAACTCGCCGCGGTCGTGTCGGCGCTGGTCTTCGAATCGCGCCAGGGCGAGCCCGGCGTCGGACGGGTGCCCAACGCGGTCCGCGAACCGGTCGCCGCCACGATGCGGCTGTGGGCCGACCTGGCCGAGGACGAGCAGGAGATGCACCTCGAGCGCACCCGCGAGCCGGACACCGGCTTCGCCTGGCCGGTCTACCGCTGGGCGCACGGCGAGTCGCTCGAGCGGGCGCTGTCGGCCTCTGACGGGACGGGTGATGACCTGCCGGCGGGCGACTTCGTCCGCTGGTGCAAGCAACTCATCGATCTGCTCGATCAGCTCGCCGGGATCGCCGATGAGCCGCTCGCCAGGACCGCACGGGAGGCCGTCGCGGCCGTCCGGCGCGGGGTCGTCGCCTCGACCGGCGTACGGTGATCGTCGGCGCGTTTCGTGACAAATGTACCGACTCGCTGACAGCCGTCCGCGGGAGCGCATAGGGTTTTCTCGCATCGGTGTGGAGGGTGAACGCCGAGCGTAGGGGGTCGCTATGACGTGTCCGGTGTGTTCGCAGGTGAACGCCGAGGACGCCGCGACCTGCGTGCGCTGCGGGGCGGCGCTGCCCGAGCAGTCGCCCGGGACGCCTGGCCCGCCGGCGGACGACGCGGCGTCGACGCAGCAGTTTCCCGCCTACGGGCAGGATCCGTACGGGCAGCAGCCCTACCCGCAGCAGCCACCGCCGTACGGGCAGCAGCAGTATCCGCAGCAGCCGGAGTACCCGCAGCAACCGCAGCAGCCGCCGCAGCCGCCCTACGGACAGGCGCCGTACGGGCAGTCGCCGTACCAGCAACAGCCGCCCTACCCGCAGGCGGCGTACGGGCAGCAGCCCTATGGTCAGCAGCCGTATCCGGGTCAGCAGCAGTACGCCGGACAGCAGCAATACGCCGGGCAGCCGGGATACCCCCCTCCGCTGCCGAAGAAGTCCCACACCGGCGCGATCATCGGGATCGTCGCCGGCGTGGTCGTCGTCCTCGGCGCGGTGGCGATCGTCCTGGTGCTGACCGTGTTCAACAAGACCGTGTTCGACAGCGGCAAAATGGCGGCGGCGATCGAGAACAGCGCGCAGGGAAAGCAGAAGGGTTTGGCGAACGTGACCTGCCCCTCCGGTGAGGAAGTCAAGGCAGGTAACACCTTCAATTGCACCTCCACCACCGGAACAATCCACATCGTCGTCAAGGACGACAAGGGCGCCTTCACCTGGACGCCGCCGCAGTAACCCACCCGGCGGCGCGTCGGCGCGGCATCATCGGACGCTGTACTCGCATTTTCGCGCCGATTGTGCGAGTAGCGCGTCCTACGTCGCGTACCGGACGGTGACACCGGGCATCATCGTGCGTCGTACTCGCATATTCGGGGCGGTTGTGCGAGTAGCGCGCACGACGTCGCCCGCCGGACAACCCCTACGTCGCGTAGGCGCGCTCGAAGGCGCTCAGAATCCGCTCGATCGAGGTGTCCAGCCCGTATCGGTCGGCCAGTGCGACGACGGCGGCCGGGTCGGCGGGTGTGCGTGGCAGAACATCGTCGTACGACGGCATCGGAACGTCGGTGCGTACGGCGGCGACCGCCGGCGCGGCGTCGAGGTATTCGCGGCTCGCGAGCAGCCGGTTCCGCGCGCCTGCCGGGAATCCGGTGGTGCCACCGGCGTCGATCGCCTCGCGCACCGCCGCGAGCGACCCGAAGCGGCTGATCAGCGCGGACGCCGACTTCTCGCCGATCCCCGGTACGCCGGGCAGCCCGTCGCTGGGATCGCCACGCAGGACGGCGAAGTCGGCGTAGCCGGTGCCCGGGATGCCATAGCGCGCAGTGACCTCCTCCGGGCCGACGACCTCGAGCTTGGCGACGCCACGGGCGATGTAGAGCACGCGCACCGGCGGCTCGTCGCGCACGACCTGGAACAGGTCGCGGTCGCCGGAGACCACCTCGACCGGGTCACTGTCGGCGGCGGCGAGGGTGCCGATCACGTCGTCGGCCTCGAAGCCCGCCACCCCGACCCGCGCGATGCCCAGCGCGTCGAGCACCTCCATTAGCACCGGGACCTGCGGGGTCAGCTCGTCCGGCTCCTCCTGGCCGCCGTCCGGGGCGACCCGGTGCGCCTTGTACGACGGCACCGCGGCGACCCGGAACGCCGGTCGCCAGTCCTCGTCGAGGCAGGCCACCAGCCGGTTCGGCAGCCGGGTGCCGACCAGCCGGGCGGTCATGTCGAGGAAACCGCGGACCAGGTTGATCGGGGCTCCGTCGGGCGCGGTGACAGTGGTGGGCACACCGTGGAACGCGCGGAAGTACATGCTGGCGGCGTCGAGCAGCATCAGGGTCACCACGACAGCCTGCCACCGACCGGCGTGGTTGCGGAGCCCACCTGCACGAGTGTCGGCGCGCGGCACGTTACCCTCCGCCGTGTGAGCGAGCTCTTCCCCGCCGACCGGATCGCCCGGGCGCAGGCCGCGGCCGGTGCCGCCGACGTCGACGCGCTGCTGCTCACGCCCGGCGCCGACCTGCGCTATCTCACCGGTTACGCCGCGATGCCGCTGGAGCGGCTCACCTGCCTCGTCGTGCCCCAGGTCGGGGATCCGACGCTGGTCGTGCCGGCGCTCGAGCACCCCGCCGCGCTCGCCTCGCCCGCGAGCCGCCTCGGCCTCGAGATCGTGGCCTGGCCCGAGACTGCCGACCCGTTCGCGCTGGTGGCCGCGGCCCTCGGTTCGGCGCTCGGCCACCCGGCCCGCCGCGTCGCGGTCGGTGACCGGATGTGGGCCGAACACGTCCTCGCGCTGCGCGACGCGCTGCCCGGCGCGGCCCAGCAGCTCGCGGGGTCGATCCTGCGCGAGCTGCGGATGCGCAAGGCCCCGGCGGAGATCGACGCCCTCCGTCGCGCCGGTGCCGCCATCGACCGGGTGCACCGGCGGATGGGGGAGTGGCTGCGTTCCGGCCGCACCGAGGCCGAGGTCGGTCGCGACATCGCCGACGCCATCCTCGCCGAGGGCCACGCCACCGTCGACTTCACCATCGTCGGATCCGGGCCCAACAGCGCCAGCCCGCACCACGAGCTCTCCGACCGGGTCATCGAGCGCGGCGACATGGTCGTGGTGGACATCGGCGGCACCACCGCCGACGGCTACTGCTCGGACTCCACCCGCACCTACCTCGCCGGTGGTACGCCGGATCCTGACGTCGCCCGTTTCTACGCCGTCCTGCAGCGCGCCCAGGACGCCGGATGCGCGGCGGTCCGGCCCGGCGTCCCCGCCGAACGGGTCGACGCCGCCGCCCGCGAGATCATCGACGACGCCGGTTACGGCGAGTACTTCGTGCACCGCACCGGACACGGGATCGGGCTGGAGTGCCACGAGGAGCCGTGGATCGTCGCCGGTAACACCGACGAGCTTGCGCCGGGCATGACGTTCTCGGTCGAGCCCGGCATCTACCTGCCCGCGCGGCACGGCGCGCGCATCGAGGACATCGTCGTCTGCACCGACGACGGGGTGGAGCGGCTGAACCTCGTCGACCGTGAGCTCGCCGTACTGGACGCGTAGAAGGGATGAGACGGTGCCGGTGACAAGGACGTTGCCGACCCCCGAGGCCGAAGACCTGCTGGCGCTGACCCGGCAGATCGCCGATCGCGAGTTGCGCCCGCGGGCCGCCGCGGCGGAGCGGGCGGGGGAGTTCCCGCGCGCCGTCTTCGCGACGCTCGGTGCGGCCGGACTGCTGGGCCTGCCCTATCCCGAGGACTGCGGCGGCGGCGGCCAGCCCTACGAGGTCTATCTGCAGGTCGTCGAGGAGCTCGCGTCGGCGTGGCTCTCGGTCGGGCTCGGCGTGAGCGTGCACACCCTGGCGTGCTATCCGACGTACGCCTTCGGCAGCGACGAGCAACGCAAGCGGCTGCTCCCCGACCTGGTCGGCGGCGACCGGCTCGGCGCCTACTGCCTGTCCGAGCCGCAGTCGGGGTCGGACGCCGCCGCCCTCTCCACCCGGGCGGTGCGCGACGGCGACGACTACGTGCTGCGTGGCGTCAAGGCGTGGGTCACCCACGGCGGCCGGGCCGACTTCTACACCGTCTTCGTGCGGACGTCCGACGACGGCCCGCGGGGGATCTCCTGCCTGCTGGTGCCGGGCGGCATCCCCGGCCTGCAGCCGGCCGCGCCCGAGAAGAAGATGGCCCTCACCTCCAGCCCCACGACCCAGATCGTGCTGGACGGGGCGCGCGTCCCGGCCGACCGGCTGCTCGGGGCCGAGGGATCCGGCTTCACGATCGCGCTCGCCGCCCTCGACGGCGGCCGGCTGGGCATCGCCGCGTGCGCGGTCGGCATCGCCCAGGCGGCGCTGGACTACGCCGTGGACTACGCGCAGGGTCGCACCCAGTTCGGCCGGCCGATCATCGACTTCCAGGGAATGTCCTTCCTGCTCGCCGATCTGGCGACGCAGGTCGCGGCGGCCCGGGCGCTCTACCTCGACGCCGCCCGGCTGCGCGACCGGGGCCGCCCGTCGCGGGCCGAGGCCGCGATGGCGAAGCTCTTCTGCACCGACACCGCGATGCGGGTCACCACCGAGGCGGTGCAGGTGCTCGGCGGCGCCGGCTACGTGCAGGACCACCCGGTCGAGCGGTGGATGCGCGAGTCCAAGGTGCTGCAGATCGTCGAGGGCACCAACCAGGTACAGCGCATCGTGATCGGCCGGTCGTTGACCGGCCGCTGACCCGCCGTCCGCCGGACTGGCCTCCTAGGTCCATGGACCGAGGAGGGACCCGGCCCAAGGACCGATGGCCGATCACCGTCGCGAACTGCGACGCTCGGGGCGGACATCGGGTGCCGGTACGGCGCCGGCACACAGACAGGAGTAGACGTGGACGTTGCCAAGACGCTCGCCCAGATCGAGGACGACCTCGTGAGTGTGCCGGCGGGTCAGGTCGTGCTGGGTTCGGACCTGGCGGCGGTGCAGGCGGAGGCGGCGTCGCCCGATCTGAGCGGGGTCGAGCTCGCGTGGCTGCTCAAGGAGCTTCCCCGGCACGTGGTGACGGTGCCCGCGTTCCGTATCGGCCGGATTCCGCTGACGATCGCGCAGGTGCAGGCGCTGGCGGCGGAGACGTCGGTCCGCCCGATCCTCGACGGCGGCCCGGAGCATCCCGCCACCGTCGGCGTCGAGCCGGCGTTCGCGCTGTGCGAGGCGCTGTCCGCGCTGACCGGCTCGACGGTGCGACTGCCGACCGAGGAGGAGTGGGTTCGCGCCGCACGTGGCGACGACCTGCGCACCTACCCGTGGGGCGACCGTTGGGACGAGGGGTTGGCCAACATGGGTCGCACCCGCGGAGGTACCTGTCCGGTCGGGGAGTACCCGGCCGGCCAGAGCTCCTTCGGGCTGCTCGACATGGCCGGGAACGCCGACGAGCTGACCGGCACCCGCTACGCCCCCTTCGCCGGCGCGCCGCCGGAGGTACCCCTCGTGGAGGACTGGGCCTTCTCGCCGTACATCACGAAGGGTGGCGGATACATGCACGCCCGCGACCTCGCCCGCTGCGACCGGCGGCATGGCGTCTACGCCGAGGGCGAGCCGTTGGCGGTCAGGCTGGTGCTGGTCTGAACCAGGGCTGTCGGGGGCGACTGGTACGACGTCCCCATGACGACGCCGGACTTCCCTGAGCTGCTGACCCGCATCGACGATCGATCCCACGCCCTGGCCGCGGCTGCGGCGACCGCCGCCGACGACGCGCCGGTGCCGAGCTGTCCGGACTGGACGGTCCGCGACCTCGTCGGGCACCTGGGGGAGGTGCAGCGGTTCTGGGCCGCCATCGTCGCCGCCGGCCCGGCCGATGCGCCGCCGGCCGGTCTGCAGATCCCGATCCCGGCCGGTGACCTGATGGAGTGGTACGCCGAGTCCACCGAACGGCTGCGCACCGCGCTCGAGGCGGCCGGCCCGGACGGCAGGTGCTGGACCTGGTGGCGGGCTTCGCCGGCCCCCTCGTCGGCCGGGGCCGTGGCGCGTCACCAGGTGCAGGAGGCCGCGGTCCACGCCCGCGACGCTCAGCAGGCCGCAGACCGGGCCGAGCCGCTGCCCGCAGACATCGCTCTCGACGGCGTCGCCGAGTTCCTGGTGGTGGGGTTCGGGAGCTGCGGGGCGTGGCCGGACAAGCCCGCCCGGGTCGCCGTCCACGCCGACGAAGGCGGGAGCTGGGTCGTCGACCTCACCGAGGCAGGCGCCGCGGTCGCGAGCGGCGTCACCGGCCCGGCACCGGACGCCACCCTGCGCGGGCCGGCCTGCGACCTGCTGCTGGCCCTCTACGGCCGCCGGCCGCTCGATGCGGTCGGTGTCGCCGGTGACCGGGCCGTCGTCGAGCGTCTGCTGGCGTGGCCCCCGTTCGGCTGATCGGGCCTATGTCGCCGACCGGTACCGTTTCGCTGCATGGAGGAGCTCGATCGTCGGATCGTCCGCGCGCTCGTCGATGACGGCCGCCTCAGCTACACCGACCTCGCCGAACGCGTGGGCCTGTCGGTGTCCGCCGTCCATCAACGGGTCCGCCGCCTGGAGACCCGCGGGGTGATCCGCGGCTACACCGCCCAGGTCAACGCCGACGAGCTCGGGCTCCCGCTGACCGCCTTCGTCTCGATCAAGCCGATCGACCCGGCGGCGCCGGACGACGCCCCGGACCGGCTGGTCGGCATAGCGGCCATCGAATCGTGCTTCTCGGTCGCCGGCGAGGAGAGCTACATCCTCAAGGTCCGGGTCGGCGGCCCGGCCGACCTGGAGGCGCTGTTGCAGGACATCCGCTCCGCCGCCAACGTCTCGACCCGCACAACGGTGGTGCTCTCCACGCCCTACGAGGGCCGGGGCACGTTCGTCTGACCTTCCCCGGGTGACATCGTGTGTGCTACTCGCACAATCGGCTCCTCTGTGCGAGTACGGCGCACGATGATGGCCAGGTCAGCCTCCGCCTGGGCGGACGGATCGACATCGCGCGATCTACTCGCATCATCGCGGCGGATTTGCGAGTACGGCGTCCGATGATCGCCACGGTCGCTGCTGGCGCCGGCCGGCGGGGCGACGTCGTGCGCGCGCAGCCGGGAAGGGTCAGCCGGTGCCGGTCAGCTGAGCGGGTGTTCGGCGTAGCGGCCGGCTCCGGCCGCGTCGTCGTAGGTGTAGACCTCGCGACCGCCGATGTAGGCCCGTTCCACCCGGGAGAGGACGTCGAGCGGATCGCCCGACCACAGCACGACGTTGGCGTCCTTGCCGACCTCCAGCGAGCCGACCCGGTCGTCGATGCCCGCGATCCGTGCCGGGTTGATCGTGATCGCGCGCAGCGCCGTGACGGGGTCGAGCCCCTCCTTCACCGACAGCGTGGCCTGGTGCACCAGGAAGTGGATCGGCACCACCGGATGGTCGGTCGTGATCGCGATCGTCACCCCGGCCGCGGCGAGCTTGCCGGGGTTGGCCAGCGACCGGTTGCGCAGCTCGACCTTCGACCGGGAGGTGAACAGCGGCCCGATGATCACGGGGATCCCGCGCTCGGCGATCAGGTCGGCGATGAGGTGCGCCTCCGTACCGTGGTCGATGACCAGCCGGTAGCCGAACTCGTCCGCGATCCGCATCGCGGTGGCGATGTCGTCCGCCCGGTGGCAGTGCTGCCGCCACGGGATCTCCCCGCGCAGCACCGCGGCCAGCGCCTCGAGCTTGAGGTCGCGGTCCGGCGGAGCGGTGTCGGTGCCGGATGCGGCCCGGTCCCATTTCGCCATGTAGTTGCGCGCCTGGGTGAACGCGTCGCGGATCACCGCGGCGGTGCCGAGCCGGGTGCTGGGGAGTTGCTTCTTGTCGCCGTAGACCCGCTTGGGGTTCTCACCGAGCGCGGACTTCAGCCCGCTGGGTGCGCGCATCGCCATCTCGTCGACGGTGCGGCCCCAGGTGGTGAGCGCGATGGTCTGGCCGCCGATCGGGTTGCCCGACCCCGGGTTGACGTTGGCGACGAGGACACCGCCGGAGACGGCGTCGCGGAAGCCGATGTCGGCCGGGTTGATCGCGTCCATCGCCCGCACCTGCGCGGTCACCGGCTCGGTCATCTCGTTGGTGTCCTGGCCGGCCCAGCCCTCGGCCTCCTCGTGCACGCCGAGGTGGGTGTGCGCGTCGATGAAGCCGGGGAGCACCCAGCGACCGGTCGCGTCGACGGTGATCGTGCCGTCGGGGACGACGGTGTCCGGGCCGCCTACGGCGGTGACCTGCCCGCCGGCCACGACGACGGTGCCGCCCTCGATCGGATCGCCCTCGATCGGGACGACCCGACCGCCTACGAACGCTATCGGCTGCTCTGGCACCGGCACCTCCGAAGTCGTGACCACGCTGTCCGCAAAAGCCTAGTGCGTGCCCGGTGAGCCCCGATGAGGTGGCGAGGTGCGGCCGCCGGGCACCTGTGCGTACCGTCGGAAGGTGGTCCGCATCCTCGCCGTCGCCGACGAAACCGTGGCGAGCCTGTGGCAGCCCACGGTCCGCCGGTTGCAGCCCGACCTCGTGGTCGCCTGTGGTGACCTGCCGTTCGACTACCTCGAATATCTCGTCAGCACCCTCAACGTCCCGACGGTCTTCGTGCCCGGCAACCACGACCCTGATCTGTCCGGCGTGCGGGGGAGCCGGTCCGGGCTGACGCTGCGGGCCGGGATGCCGGCCGAGTCGCCCGGTCCGGCCGGAGCGGAGAACGCCGACGGGCGCGTGGTCGACGCCGGCGGGCTGCGGCTGGCGGGCCTGGGCGGCTCGCTGCGCTACCGGCCGGGGCCCAACCAGTACACCCAGCGGGAGCTGGCTCGGCGGGCTCGCCGGCTACGCTGCCGCACCGCGTGGCGCCGGCGCGATGGGCACGGGGTCGACGTCGTCCTCACCCACGCCCCGCCGGCCGGGGTCGGCGACGGTGACGACCGGCCGCACCACGGGTTCGACGCCCTGCACGGCCTCGTCGCGACCCTGCGGCCCCGGTTTCTGCTGCACGGCCACATCCACCCATATGGCGCCGCTGCGCCCGATCGGGTGATCGGTACGACGACCGTGTGTAACGTCGTCGGCTATCGCCTGATCGAGACGCCCGGTCACACCGACCTGGAGTAGAACGGTCACCGTGGCGCGCGACACCGGATTCCCGACCGCCGACGCGGAGAACGACTTCCTGCGGGCGCGCCGCGCCCAGGTGCTCTCCCGGTTGGCGCATCGGCTGCGCGGCGAGCCGGACGACGTCAACCTCATCCTCCCGTTCGACGAGGTCGTGCATGCGCTCGGCCGCGCGGGGGAGAGCTACCTGGGCCTGGACGTCATCCCGCTGGACTCGATCGTCGGCACGGTCGACAAGACCCGCGACTTCGACCGCAAGTTCCGCCCCACCTCGACGCGGGTGCGGCAGCGCTGGCAGCGCATCGCCGAGGCCCAGCGGCGGGGCGGGGACATCCCCCCGATCGACGTCTACCGGATCGGCGATCTGCACTTCGTGCGGGACGGGCACCACCGGGTCTCGGTCGCGCACGCGATGCACCAGACGAGCATCGAGGCCTACGTCACCGACGTCCGCACCCGGCTGCCGGCCACCGGGATCCGGCGGCGGAGCGACCTGCTGGTCAAGGACTACGAGCGGCTGTTCGCCAGCCGGGTCCCGCTGCCACCCGCCGCGCACCAGTCGATTACCGTGCATGACCCGTGGACCTACGCCGAGCTCGGGGAGGCGGTCGAGGCCTGGGGCTTCCGCGCCATGCAGGACGAGGCGCAGTTCCTCGACCGACCGGCCATCGCCCGGCGTTGGTACGCCGAGGAGTACCTCCCGGTTGTGCGCATGCTGCGCCAGGCCGATCTGATCGGCAAGCGCACCGAGGCCGAGGCGTATCTGCGCGTGGCGTCCGAACGCTACCGGCTGATCCGCACCCACGAGTGGAGCGACGAGATCGTCAACCGGCTGCGCGGCACGATCGGCTGATCGACCGTCTACTCGCTGCTTTCGTGCCGTCCGCCGTCCTCGGTGTCGGTCTGCGGGGCCGGGTCGGGTGCGGTCGACGGGCTCCGCGCCTCGTCGCGGGTGCCGGCGACCGCCTCGGTGGTGACATTCTCGCCGGAGTGCGGGTCGAAGACGTGGACCTTGCGGGCGTCGAACCAGACGGTGAGCTGCTCGCCCTCCCGTGCCCGCGTCGCCGGGTCGAGCCGGGTGACCACCTGGTCGGCGTCCGCGGCCACCTCGGAGCTGCCGGAGTCGCGGGCGAGTTCTTCGAGCTCGGCCGACGTCGCCCGGCCGCCCTGGAGGGTGAAGTAGGCGAAGACGTCCGATCCCATCGACTCGAGGACGTCGACGGTGGCGTCGAAGGTCCCGCCATAGGTCTTCTCCCGTTCCTCGACCAACGAGGCGTCCTCGAAGTCCTCCGGGCGGAGGCCGACGATGACCTGCCGGTCGAGGTTCTGGCGCTCGAGCGCGCGCTTGTGCTCCGGGGTCAGCGGAATGTCGCCGATGGGGGTGGAGAGCTTGCCGTTCTCGAGGGTGGCGACCAGGAAGTTCATCGACGGCGACCCGATGAAGCCGGCCACGAAGAGGTTGACCGGCCGCTCGTAGAGCACCTGCGGGCTGCCGACCTGCTGCACCAGGCCATTGCGCATGACGACGACCCGGTCGCCGAGGGTCATGGCCTCGGTCTGGTCGTGGGTGACGTAGACGGTGGTGGTGCCGAGTCGCTTCTGCAGGCGGGAGACCTGCGTGCGCATCTGCACCCGGAGCTTGGCGTCGAGATTCGACAGCGGCTCGTCCATCAGGAACGCCTTGGGGTCACGCACGATCGCCCGCCCCATCGCGACCCGCTGCCGCTGCCCGCCGGAGAGGTTGGACGGCTTGCGGTCGAGGTGCGCGGTCAGTTCCAGCACCTCGGCGGCATTGTCCACCTTCTGGCGGATGATCTCCTTGTCGACCTTCGCCAGCTTCAGCGGAAAGGCCATGTTCTCCCGCACGGTCATGTGCGGGTACAGCGCGTAGTTCTGGAACACCATCGCGATGTCGCGGTCCTTGGGCGCCTTGTTGTTGACGACCTCGCCCGCGATACGCAGTTCGCCCTCGGTGATGTCCTCGAGGCCGGCGATCATGTTCAGCGTCGTCGACTTCCCGCAGCCGGACGGTCCGACGAGGATCACGAACTCGCCGTCGGCGATCTCCAGACTCACGGACTGGACGGCCAGAGCGCCGTCGGGGAAACGCTTGGTGACCCGGTCGAGCACGATGTCGGCCACGGTTGACTCCCTCTTAACCCTTGACGGCGCCGGACGTGAGCCCGGCGACGATACGACGCTGGAAGAGCAGTACGAAGATGACGATGGGGATGGTGATGATCACCGCGGCCGCGGCGATCGACCCGATGGGCTGTTCGAACTGCGAGTTGCCGGTGAAGAACGCAAGCTCCGCCGGCACGGTCCGCGATGCCGTGGTCGAGGTCAGCGAGATGGCGAAGAGGAAGTCGTTCCAGGCGAAGATGAACACCAGGATCGCGGTAGTGAAAATGCCCGGCGCCGCGAGTGGTGCGATCACCTTGACGAAGGCCTGGGCCGGGGTCGCCCCGTCCATCTTCGCCGCCTTCTCCAGGTCCCACGGGATCTCCCGGAAGAAGGCGGACAGCGTGTAGATCGCCAGCGGCAACGAAAAGGTCATGTAGGGGATGATCAGGCCGGCCCAGGTGTTGAACAGCCCGAGCGACCGCTCGATGCTGAACAGCGGGCTGACCAGCGAGATCGCGGGGAACATCGCGATCAGCAGCGACATGCCGATCAGCAGCCGCTTGCCCGGGAACCGCAGCCGCGCCACGGCGTAGGCGGCCATCGTCCCGAGTACCACCGCGATCGCCGTGGAGATCAAGGCGATACCGATGGAGTTGATCAGGGCGTGGATGAATTCGTTGAGCTTGAAGATGCCCCGGTAGTTGTCGAGCGTCCAGGCGGTGGGCCAGAAACTCCCGCCGTCAGTGGCGATGTTGGCCGGCAGCTTGAACGACAGGGAGACGAGCCACCACACCGGGAAGAGCGCCCAGGCGATGACGGCGACGTTTCCGATGCTCCACAGGACCTTTTGCCTGGGCGTGGTAGCCATCAGCCCGCCTCCTTAAGGTCGCTGCCCGGAGTCGACGCCCCGAAGAGTTTGATGAAGGCAAAGGCGATGATGCCGACACAGATGAAGATGAGTACGGAGATGGTGGACCCGACACCGAGGTTCAGTGCGGTGAAGAGGTTGTCATATCCGAGGATGGACACCGATCCGGTGCCGTGCGCGCCCAACGTCAGTGCGTAGATGTTGTCGAAGATCCGGAAGGCGTCGAGGGTGCGGAAGAGCAGCGCCACCAGGATCGCGGGTTTCATCAACGGCACCATCACCTTGGTGAAGCGCTGCCATGCGCTGGCGCCGTCGACCTTCGCCGCATTGAGGAGTTCTTCCGGGACGAGGGCAAGTCCAGCGAGGAGCAGCAACGCCATGAACGGTGTCGTCTTCCAGATCTCGGCGAGGATGATCAGGCCGATCGCCTGGGCGCTGTCGGTGAGCGGTGCGCTGCCGGTGGGGAGGAGCTCAGCGAGGTAGCCGACGCCCGGAGTCCAGGCGTACTGCCAGCCGAATCCGGCGGCGATCGTGACGATGCCGTAGGGGACGAGGATCGCCGTACGAACCCCGCCCTTGCCCCAGATCGTGCGGTGCATGAGCAGCGCCAGACCCATGCCGAAGGCGAACTCGACCGCGACGGAGATGACCGTGATGATCACCGTGACGACCAGTGCCCGCCACCAGAACCCGGAGCTCAACACGGTCGCGTAGTTGGACAATCCGATGAACTTCGACGCCGCGGGGAACCGGAGGTCCGACCGTTGCAGGGACAGGTAGATCGCGTAGCCGATCGGGTAGGCAGTGACCGCGACCATCACGATCACGGCGGGTGCGCACAGCCACCAGCCAAGCCGCCGCTCGGCCCGGGCGCCCTCGGTGAGGGCTTTGCCGCCGCGCTTTCCGCCACCACCCCCGGCCGTGCGTTCTTCGACGGCCTGTTCGGTATGAGTCATCGTGGCCTCACCAACTCGCACGCCTGCACGATCATGGGACCAATCCCTTGGATTGGAGCGCGTCGGATATCTGGCTCTTGAGCTCGCTCACGGTATTCTGCGGATCGATCGCGCTGGGCGGCGACAATGCGTGCTGGATTGCGATCGAGACGCTCTGGTAGGCCGGCGTCTTCGGCCGGACGCTGGCGTTCTGCAGCTGCTTGTAGATGATCTGGTAGAAGGGGTAGTTCTTCTTGAAGTCGGGGCTGGGGTGCGTGTAGAGCGACTGCAGCGTCGGCGGGAGGCCGCCCTCGATGGCTCCGACCAGCTGGTTGGGCGCGCTGGCGAGGCAGGTGGCCGCCTGGAACGCGAGATCGCGGTGCTGGGTGTACTTGCTGATCGCGAGGTCGATGCCGCCGATCGTCGACCGGGCCGGCTTGCCCGCGACGACGGTCGGGAACGGCGCCCACGTGAAGCTCTTGTAGAAGCTCGGCTTGTCGGCCTGCATCGACGGCCAGACGTAGGGGTAGTTGATCTCGAACGCGGCGGTCCCGGACTCCATCGCCAGCCGGCCCTGGTCTTCCTGGTTGTTCGACAGTGACGGGTCGGCGGCCACGGACGTCGCCAGTCGGCGCATCGTCGTGAGGGCGGTCACGGCCGGCGGCCCGAGGGTGACGGTCTTGCTGTCGGGGGAGAGGATCGTGCCGCCCGCGCTGGCCACCATGGAGTTGAACCACACCGTGAGGCCTTCGTACTGAGCACCCTGTTCCTCGATGAAGTGGGGCTTGCCCTGCTTGGCGAGCGCCTCGGCCTGCGTGATCATCTGGTCCCAGGTCGCGGGCGCCTTGGGCACGAGGTCCTTGCGGTACCACAGCAACTGGGTGTTGGAGTTGTACGGGATCGCGACGATCTTGCCCTGCCAGGTCGCGGTGGCCAGCGGTCCGGCGAGCTGGTCCTTGCGTGCGTTGGTCTCGTTCTGCCCCGTCCAGGGGATGATCCAGCCCGCCTCGGCGAACTCGGCCTCCCAGGTGACGTCGAGGCCCATGATGTCGACCGACGTGTCGCCCGCCGCCATGCGGCGCACCAGTTGCAAGCGCTGCTGATCAGCTGCCGTGGGCAGCTTGACGTAGTCGATCTTGTACTTGCCGCCCGACTGCTTGGTGCAGGCGTCGGCATTGGCCTGCGTCGCCGTCTGGCTGCCCGGCTGGTCGTAGAAGCTGATGCTGACCGGGCCGCCCGAACTGCTGCTGCTGCACGCCGCAAGCAGGGGGACGGTGGCGGCGCAGGCGGCGGCGAGTGAGATCAGTCGTCGGCGGCGGGTCGATCGGAAGCTGGACGGACTAGTCACGCTACCGCTCCCCTCAGAGCGCCGAAGCGCGGAGTGACCGGTGCCGACAGGGGAGTCGGCGCAGGCGACTCTCGGTAACGATTGAAATCTACGCACGCACCTAGGTGGGCGCAATCGTCTTGCCGATGAGCAGTCAATTCGTGATCACGCCTCCTCACCGATCCGTCCTTCGACGGCACGGTGCCAGACGGCTCACGATAGGCGTGATTGATCAATATCGACCGAGACACGCCGCACCGGGCGGCGCGTGCGGAGGTGCGAGACGAGGGGCGGTGCGAGCCTTACGGCTGCTTCGCGACTCCGTGCCGGCGACGCTCGCCGGTCGCGCCGGCAGCCGACTCCGGAGCCGCCGCGGGCTCGTCCTGGCGCCACAACGACCGGGCGGGGATCTTGTCGAGGTCGCACCGGTCGGCGTAACGCTGGGCGATGTCGGTGACCTCGCTCAGCAGCCCGTCGGCCAGCGTGACCGGCTCGAGGCCCATCGCCAACAGCTGGCGGTTCTCGACGAACAGCTCGTTGTCGGCGTCCTCGTTCCGCGGGTTGGCGACGTGGTCGATGGTCGCGCCGGTCATGTCGGAGATGATTTTGGCGAGGTCGATGACGCGGTGCGTCTCGGTCATCTGGTTGAGGATCGCCACCCGATCGCCCTGCTCCGGCGGGTTCTCGATGGCCAGCTGGATACAGCGGGCGGTGTCCTGGATGTGGATGAAGGCCCGGGTCTGCCCGCCGGTGCCGTGCACGGTGAGCGGGTAGCCGATCGCCGCCTGCATGAGGAACCGGTTGAGGACGGTGCCGTAGTCGCCGTCATAGTCGAAGCGGTTGATGAGCCGCTCGTCCAGCGCGGTCTGCGGGGTCTGCGTGCCCCAGACGATGCCCTGGTGCAGGTCGGTGGCCCGGACGCCGTCGTTCTTGTTGTAGTAGGCGAACAGCAACTGGTCCTGGGTCTTTGTCAGGTGGTAGATACTGCCCGGCTTGGCCGGGTAGAGGATCTCCTGCTCGACGGTGTGCCCGTCGTCGGTGCGCACCTCGACCCGCAGGTAGCCCTCGGGGATCTTCATTCCGGCGGTGCCGTAGCCGTAGACGCCCATCGTGCCCAGGTGCACCACGTGGATGTCCAGGCCGGACTCGACGACGGCGGCCAGCAGGTTGTTGGTGGCGTTGAGGTTGTTGCTGACCGTGTAGCGCTTGTGCCACGAGCTCTTCATCGAGTACGGCGCGGCCCGCTGCTCGGCGAAGTGCACCACGGTGTCGGGCTGGAACTCCTGCAGGAGGGACAGCAGCCGGTGGTAGTTCTCGGCGACATCGAACCGGTAGTAGGCGATGTCCTTGCCGGTGTGCTCTTTCCAGACCGCGAGCCGGACGCTCATCGGCGCGATCGGAGTGAGGGAGCTCACCTCGAGCTCGTTGTCGATGTTCCGCCGCGACAGATTGTCGACGATCACGACCTCATGGCCGCGGTCGGACAGGTGCAGCGCGGTCGGCCAGCCGCAGAAGCCGTCTCCACCGAGAACTACGATCCGCATGTTGGAGGACTCCATCCGTCTTCGCCGATGTTCGACCGCGTGTGCGGCCAGTACCTTACCGAAACGAGGCGGGAGTTTAGCCCAAGCGCGATCCAGCGCCGCGCCCCGGCTGCACACCCACGAGGATAAGCCGCCGCCCGCGGGTTCCGCTCGAAATGTGCGCGCCATCCGTCGGCGCGCGTCCGCTCAGTGGTGATCAGCGCAGTGCGCCCGACTCCGGGAGGGCGTCGTCACCCGCGCCGGGCGTCTGCTCGGCCGGGCCGTCCTTGGGTCCCCGATCCACGAAAAGGATATAGTGGAAAATCAGGAATCGACTGGCGAATGTCACACAGTTCGCCAGGAAATAGGCGGCATCGACGAACAGCACCCGCTCGACATGTGACAGCCCGAGGGATATCGCCTCCTGGTTGGCCCACTTCGCGGTGAGCGTCAGGATGAGGCCGGCGCAGATGGACACCGCGAAAAAGGGCAGCGTCTCCTTCAGCACGTGCGGGCGGCCCTTGCGCTCCCAGGCCCACCGGCTGAGGACGTAGCTGACGCTCGCTCCGGCGAACCATCCGGCGGCACCGGACACTCCGGCGGTGAGATGCAACGGTCCGAGGCAGACGATCAGGGTGATCTGGCTGGCCGCCAATGCCGCCAATGAGACAGGCAGGAATCGACCGAATCGTTTGCCGAAGGGCGTGCGCAACCGGCGCACTACTGACGTTCCAATTCGGGACGATCCGAGAGTCATTCGTGTCCTTGCCTTGCGGGAGACCGACAATCTTCGGACACACGTACGGTGCGGGAATCGACCGGGACCAAAGCGCGCAGTCGCGGTCGGCGACCGGCCTATTCTATCGCCCGCACATGCGTGCCGCAGGCGATGTGCACCGTCGTGGCGCGCTGAAGGCTACCGCTTGGCGGCCTTACGAGTGGCACTGGCCCGCCGCTCGCGCCACCAGGTCATCGCGATGACCCGGGCGTAGCGGAACCCGTAGGAGAGGTTGCCGCCCTTCTTGGTCTCGCCGGAGAGCCGCTTCCGCATGGTGGTGGGGACCTCGGCGACGCGGTATCCGTGATAGATCGCGCCGATCAGCAGCTCCGAGGTCTGGTACTGCGGCTGGGTCTGGGTGACCACGCCGGTGATCTCCGAGCGCAACGCCCGTAGCCCGCTCGAGGTGTCGGTGAGGTGGGTACGGGTCAGGGTGCTGATCACGAACGCGAACAGGCGGACTCCGGTGTTGCGGAACTGGTCGCTGTTCTCCGTACGGCCGAGTTGCCGGGAGCCGATCACGAAGTCAGCACGGTCTTCGGCGAGCAGCTTCACCATTGCCGGCAGGTCGGCCGGATCCCATTGGCCGTCGGCGTCCAACGTGGCGATGTAGCGGGCGTTGCCGGTGCGCGCGATCCGATAACCCAGGCGCAGCGCGACTCCGTGACCACGGTTGACCGAGAGCGCGCAGACCATCGCGCCGTGCTTCGCCGCAACAGAAGCGGTGTCGTCGCCGCTACCGTCGTCGACGACCACAATGGACACTGGTACGTCGGCGATCCGGTCCGGGATCTCGTCGAGTACAGGTCCGATGTTGTCCGCCTCGTTGTACGCCGCAATGACGATGACGAGCGGCTGCAGGGTCACCTCGCCGTACTGCTGCTGGAACTTCAGCAGGGCCTCGTCGGTCACCGCGACGGTGTCGACCGCCTCCCGAAGAGACCGGTGCGGCGTGTCGTCAGGTCTGTCGCTCACGTGCTGGCTCACCTCGGTGGCTCCTTGCTGTCAGGGCAGTGAATCCGAGAGCTCCCGCGATGGGCAGAAGCTCCAGCGATGGCAAAACGTATCGCCAGGAGAAGATAGACGCTGCGTTGGAGGGAAGCAGCACGGCCAAGCCGCCGACCGCGAAAAGCAGACAGACGAGCCGCATCCCGGATCGTCGGGCACGACCGATGCCGAAGCCACCCAGCAGGCCGAGTACGAGAGCCAGTGCCTCGATCGGGCCGGGCGCATTGACGTATCGCCCGTAGTAATAGAGGAACCCTGTGTAGCGATGATCGGCATACGGCGTCTGATCGCCGTATTTGTGGGATACCGGAGCCGGGTCGAACCCGTTCAACGGGTAGCCGCGCTGGAATTGGAAGCGAGCGGACCCGTGGCGCACCAATGCAAAGCCATCGACGAAATTGGTTAAAATACTCTTGGCATAGGTCGTCGGCTGATTCAGGATGACCCGCTTGCCGAAGTCCTTGAGGACCGCGTCGGTGTCTTTCCCGGGCGGCGGGTGCAGATGGTAGGCGGGGGATTTCGGCGACCAGATCCAGAAGTCGGTGGGCTCGCGGTGCCCGGGCGGCGTGGTCGGGCAGAGGCTGCGCTCGTAGGACGGCAGCGACAGGCCGCTACAGGTGGCGAACGGCATGACCCGGCCGTAGAGGAAGTGCCCGGAGTAGCCGGAGAGGGCGAGCTTCCCGTGCGCGAGGTCGTAGCCGACGGCGTAGAGCCCGACCGGTACGGCGAACGTGACGACCATGGCGACCGCGCCGACGATGCGCAGGCGTACGCCGGGCTGACGCAGGATCACGTAGCCGAGTGCGGGGAGCAGCAGCGCGGCACCGTCGAGGCGGGTGATCGCTCCGAGGGCCAGCGCGAACCCCGAGACGGCGCAGGCCCAGAGGGGGATCGGCGTGCGCTTCCAGGCGAGCACGACGAGGCCGATCACCATCAGCAGCTCGAAGAACGTGTCCGCCATGATGTATTGCTCGATGAGCAGCTGGTAGGAGTCGAAGAGGACCGGCAGCGTCGCGACGATCGCGAGCCAGCGTCGTACCTTCCACCGCAGCAGGAGCGCGTAGAGCACGACCGCGATCGCCAGGCCCATGAGGTGCTGGAGAATGGCCACCGCGAGGAGCGGGTGCGGGGAGTAGAGCAGCGGCGCCAGCAGTCCGGAGTAGCCGAGTGGACGGTTCACGCCGGGGACGAGCCGCCGGGCCGCGGCGAGGTAGCTGATCGAGTCCGGGAAGAGGACCGCAGGCCGGTAGGCCAGCACCACGATCACCCGGATCGCCGCGCCGGCGAGCAACACGATCAGGAACGGCAGGTGCCAGCGGAGCCAGGTCCGGCGTCCCGAGACGGCCGTCGTGGTCGGTCCCGCCCCGGCCAGGTGCTCGTCGCGGAGGGCCGTCGACGTCCAGCGGTCGGGTCGATCGGCCTCGCCGCCGGCGATCTCGGCCACTGGGCGATCCTTTCCCGATCCTGTTCGTGCCTTTGCGCACACGATAGGACAGCCCGCTCCGACGCGCGGCACGTCGGTCCGGGGGCATCCTCGGGCCGATCCGGTGACCGAACCGCACTTTCTGGCCGCGAACCAACGACCGTAAACCGGCCCCGGTCCGACACGCCGCCCGACACGCCGGGATCCGCTGCCCGGCAAGAAAATTCCTTTGGGCCGCAAAAGTGCCGCTGACCTGCGGATACATGGTCAACGGTGGGTAACGGACGGGTTGACGGGGGGTAGCCGAGTACGGATATCGTCCGCAGGTCTCGCACAACGGGGCGATCGGACAGCCGTTACGTACGCATCGCCGGCCGATTGGGTGCCGCCGGACAACCGGGGACAGCCATCGGCAGGTAACGCCGACGAACGGGTTGCGCGGATCCGGCGCGCACCGCGGTTCGGCGTCGGAACGGCGTACCGAAGGGGGTCGTCGTGTCGGCGACGGGCCAGCTGGAAGGGGGCTCGGCAGGCCAGTAGACAACGGCACGGTCGTCTGCAGCCAGCAGCCGCCCGGTCGGTCCGAAGGTCCCGCCGAGCCCCCTGCAGCCCCCCGCAGACACCCCCCAAAACACCGCTCCGCCGTAGAGTGGGGTGGCCGCGAAGCCGCGGCCGCCCGCGGTGCGCCGCGTGACGTCAAGCGGAGCGGGAGGCCACGCAGCGTGCGGTCACCGAGCCGGCCGGTCTCCGGCCGCTTCTCGATCCTCCTCGCGCTGGCCGCCGGCGGTCTCCTCGTCCTCGCCTTCCCGCCGTTCGGCTACTGGCCGCTGGCCGCCGTATCGGTCGCGATCCTGTCCGTCGTGGTGCGCGGCCGACGGGCCCGCACCGGCGCCTGCTACGGCCTGGTCTTCGGGCTCGCCTTCTTCATCCCGCTGCTCCGCTGGAGCGGCACCTACGTCGGTGCCGTTCCATGGCTGCTGCTCAGCGTCGCGGAAGCGCTGTTCATCGCCGCGCTCGGCGCCGCCCTCGCCGTGACCTCCCGGCTGCCCTACTGGCCGGTGTGGGCGGCGGCGCTGTGGGTGGCCGAGGAGGCGCTGCGCGACCGGCTGCCGTTCGGCGGGTTCCCGTGGGGTCGGCTCGCCTTCAGCCAGCCGGACGGACCATTCCTGCCGTTCGCCGCGTTCGGCGGGGCGCCGCTGGTGACCTTCGCGGTCGCGTTGACCGGATGCCTTGCGGCCTACGCCGTCCAGCGCGGACTGTGGCGTGACGTGCGGGTGGTTGCGGCGCTCGCGGCCGCCGGAGTCCTGGCGGTGCCTATGGTCGGGCTCCTGCTCGGTCTCACGGTGCAGACCGGCGACCGGTCCCGCCAGGTGCAGATCGCGGTGGTGCAGGGCAACGTGCCCCGGCTCGGGCTGGGCTTCAACGCGCAACGCGAAGCCGTGCTCCACGACCACGTACGCCAGACCCTGGCTCTGGCCGGGCAGATCCGGTCCGGCGCGCAACCCCGTCCGGCGTTCGTCGTCTGGCCGGAGGACGCCTCCGACATCGACCCGCTCGACAACCCGGACGCGGCGGCGCTGATCAACCAGGCGGCCCGCGCTGTCGGCGTGCCCATCCTCGTCGGCGCGATTCTCGACGGACCGGGCAACCACATCCGCAACGCCGGGATCGTGTGGGACCCGCGGACCGGTCCCGGGGCGACGTACCTCAAGCGGCATCCGGTTCCCTTCGGCGAATACATCCCGCTGCGCAGCATCGCGCGGCTGGTGACGTCCAAGGTCGACCTGGTGCCCCGCGACATGCTCGCCGGCAAGGGCAGCGGAGACCTGCGCATCGGGGGCCTCACCATCGGCGACGTGATCTGTTTCGAGGTGGCCTACGACGGACTTGTCGCCGACGACGTCGACGGCGGTGCGCAGGTCCTCGTCATACAGACGAACAATGCGACGTTCGGGCACACGGCCGAAAGCCCGCAGCAGCTGGCGATGGCGCGGATCCGCGCCGTCGAGCACAACCGTTCGGTCATCGTGTCCTCGACCAGCGGCATCAGCGCGATCATCGCGCCGGACGGCCGGGTGCGGGCGCAGTCGAAGATCTTCACCGCGGCACGATTCGACCTGCCGGTGGCGGTGCAGTCCGGCACCACCCTCGCCACCCGCGTGGGCGCCATACCGGAGTGGGTGCTGACGGGTGTGGCGGGCATCGCGCTGCTGGCCGCCGTGGTCGCGCGGCGGTCCGATCGTGGGCGTCCGACTCCGCCGATGAGCGTGCACCCGGACCGGGAGCGGGAGAACGCATGAGCGGCTACCCCGGCGGCTTCAACCGCGTGCTCGTCGTCATCCCGACCTACGAAGAGGCCGCCAACATCGAGCCGATCGTCGACCGGCTCCGGGCCGCCGTGCCCGAGGCCGACGCGTTGATCGTCGACGACGGCAGCCCCGACGGGACCGGCGAGATCGCCGACAAGCTCTCCGCCGCCGACGGCCGGGTGCATGTCCTGCACCGGGCCGCGAAAGCCGGACTCGGTGCGGCCTACATCGCCGGATTCCGGTGGACGCTCGAGCGCGGGTACGACGTCGTGGTGGAGATGGACGCCGACGGATCGCATGCTCCGGAGGAGTTGCCCAGGCTGCTCTCCGCGCTGCGGTCGGCCGATCTCGTCCTCGGGTCGCGATGGGTGCCGGGCGGCGCGGTGCGTAACTGGCCATACAGCCGGCGGCTGCTCTCCCGCGGCGGAAATCTCTATACCCGGCTGGCGTTGCGGATGCCGCTTCGCGACGCGACTGGCGGGTTCCGCGCCTACCGCTGTGACGTCCTCGCCGAGTTGCCGCTCGACACGATTTCCTCGCAGGGCTACTGCTTTCAGGTCGACCTGGCCTGGCAGGCATGGCGGGCGGGGTTTCGGGTCGTCGAGGTCCCGATCACCTTCACCGAGCGCGCCCGCGGCATGAGCAAGATGAGCAGCGCCATCGTGGCTGAGGCGTTGTGGCGGGTCACCTGGTGGGGCCTGTCCAACCGCAGCCGCGGGGCACGCGCGCGGGCCGCGCAGTCCGCCACGGGGAGGTAGCGCGGTGATTTTCCTCGCGGTGTTCCTCCTGATCGCCATACCCGCCCTCGAGATCTGGGTCTTCATCCTCGTCGGCGGAGCGATCGGATTCCTGCCGACGGTGCTGCTCCTGCTGGTGTCGTCCCTCGCCGGCGCACTTCTGCTGCGCCACGAAGGCGGTCGGGCCTGGCGGGCGTTCACCCAGGCCACCGCCGATCACCGGGTGCCGCACCGCGAGGTGATCGACGGCGCGCTGGTCATCGTCGGCGGGACGCTGATGCTCGCCCCCGGCTTCGTCACCGACGCGGTGGGTCTGCTGTGTCTGCTGCCCGTGACGCGGTCGGTCTTCCGCCGTCTCGCCATGATTCTCGTCACCAAGCGGATGGGTGTGGTCGGTGCCGCGGGGGCGGCCGGAGGCTTCGCGACCCGACGGGTGCGGTCCAAGCGCGGCCCCGCCGCGCCGAAGAACGACGACGGTGACCCGCCCGTCATCGAAGGGGAGATCGAGCAGTGACCGCCGACACCACGGTTCCCGACGCCGCGTTGCGGATCGGCCCACACACCGTCTGGCCGCCGGTCGTCCTCGCCCCCATGGCCGGTGTCACCGACGCGCCCTTCCGCCAGCTGTGCCGGGAGCACGGGGCCGGTCTCTACGTCAGCGAGATGATCACGTCCCGCGCCGTCGTGGAGCGCAACGAGAAGACGTTGGCGATGACGACGTTCGCGCCGGCGGAGTCACCGCGCAGCCTGCAGCTCTACGGCGTCGATCCGGACGTCGTCGGTGAGGCGGTCCGGATTCTGGTCGGCGAGGGCCGGGTGGATCATGTCGACCTCAACTTCGGCTGCCCTGTACCCAAGGTGACCCGCCGTGGCGGAGGTTCGGCGCTGCCGTGGAAACGGCGGCTGTTCGCCAACATCGTCGCGACCGCGTCCCGGGTCGCGGGAGCCGTCCCGGTGACCGTGAAGATGCGACTCGGGATCGACCCCGACCATCTCACCTATCGCGAGGCCGGGCGCATCGCGCAGGCCGAAGGCGCGCAGGCGGTCGCACTGCACGGACGGACCGCGGCGCAGCTGTATTCCGGTACGGCGCAGTGGGCACCGATCGGCGAGCTCGCGGCGGATCTGTCCGTGCCGGTGCTCGGCAACGGAGACATCTGGACGGCTGCCGACGCCCTGCGCATGATGCGCGAGACGGGCTGCGCGGGCGTCGTGGTCGGTCGCGGCTGCATGGGCCGGCCGTGGCTGTTCGGTGAGCTCGCTGCGGCGTTCGCCGGCACGACTCCTCCACCGCCGCCGGACCTCGGCGACGTGGCGGCGGTGATGCGCCGACATGCCCGGCTGATGGCGGAGTGGAAGGGCGAGGCCCGCGGTCTGATCGACTTCCGCAAGCACACCAGCTGGTACACCAAGGGCTTCCCGCTCGGCGGTGACACCCGACTCCGGCTCGGCCGGGTCAGCTCGCTCATCGAGCTCGACGACCTGCTCGCGGGGTTTCCGGTCGACGAACCGTTCCCGGCGGGCGTGGCCGAGTCGCCCCGCGGCCGGACGACCGGGGCGCCGCGGCGGGTGATCCTGCCGGAACGTTGGCTCGTCGACCGCGACGACCTCGGCGTTCCCGCCGACGCCGAGCTGGCGACCTCCGGCGGCTGACCCGATCGGACAACGGAAAGGGCCCCCATCCGCATGGGATGGGGGCCCTCGACGATCAGTCCTGGATCAGGCGCTCTTCTTCGACGCGGAGCGCCGACCCTTGAGCATCTCCAGCCGCTCGGCCAGGACCTCCTCGAGGTCCGCGATCGTGCGGCGTTCCATCAGCATGTCCCAGTGGGTACGCGGTGCCTTCCCGCTCTTGGCCTCGGGGTCCGGTCCGCCGATCAGCTTGCCGACGGTGCCGTCGAGCCGGCATTCCCACGTCTGCGGTGCCTCGGCCTCGCCGGAGAACGGCACGCTGAATACGTGCCCATGCCGGCACCGATATTCCGCGTCCTGGCGAGGAGCGAGTTCGGTGTTACGGTCGGTTTCGTAGCTGACAGACCCGAGACGGCTGCCGCGGAGCGTGCGCTCTGCCATGATTTATCCCTCCCGGGAGGGTGAGTATTGCTTCCGTGTCGTCCAACGTGGTCGTCAGGGTAAAGATTCCCCACCAGGGTTCGGCTCACGCCTCCGATCGGATGGGTGCCGGCGTGAGACCGCTCACCCGCCCGATCCGGGCCACGCACCCCGTGCGGCGAGAACGTCACGCAGCGTCTCGATCTCATCAGTCATGATGCCGTCCACGCCGAGGTCGAGCAGGCGCCGCATCTGCACCGGGTCGTCCACCGTCCAGACATGGACCTGAACCCCCAGACGATGAGCAGTCTGCACAAACCGGTCGTCGACCACCGATAGCGGGCCGACCCGGGCAGGAACCTGGGCGCAGGGCACCCGCCCGAGACCACCCGCACCGCGGCCTCCCGCGTACGAGGACAGGCGCAGCGCGAGGGCTCCACGCGGGCCCAGAGCCGTGCACAACTCGGGGCCGAGCGCCGCCCGGGCACGGGCGACGCGGGCCTCGGAGAAGGCCGCCACGCAGACCCGGTCGATCGTCCCGGTCCGCCTGATGACCTCGACCAGGGCGTCGATCGCACCGGGCACCTTGACGTCGACGTTGACCTTGACGTCGGGCCACGCCCCGAGCAGATCTTCCAGGCGCGGGATCGGCTCGACCCCGCCGATCCGGGCGGCCGCGACCTCGGCGTAGCGGAGATCGGAGATGCGGCCGGTCCGGTCGGTCACCCGGTCCAGGGTCGTGTCATGGAAGGCGAGGAGTACGCCGTCCGCGGTGACATGCACGTCGGTCTCGAGATAGCGATAGCCGAGCCGTACGGCGCGCTCAAACGCGGCCAGTGAATTCTCGAGCCCGCCCGCTGCGCCTCCGCGGTGGGCGAAGGCGAGCGGGCGGGCTGAGTCGAGGAACGCGAAGTCACGACGCACTCGGTCAGTCTGCCTCCACGAACTCGACCGACGGCTCAGGCTGCTCGACGACGGGCGGGACGGCCCGCCTCGTGCGCAACACGAGAACGATCACCGCCAGCGTTCCGGCCGTGAACACCGCCGAGCCGATGAAGGCCGTCGCGATGGCGTCCGCCAAGACGTGGTGCTGGTAGGCGATCGGCGACTCGCCAGCGGTGTGAATTTGCGCGGCGTGCCTGCTCGCGGCGCCGAACACGGTGACGAGGATCGCCAGCCCGAGCGAACCCCCGACCTGCTGCATCACGTTGACCAGCCCGGACGCGGCGCCGGCGTGCCGTCGGTCGACGCCGGCCAATGACGCCGCCGTGAGCGGAACGAAGGCGAGTCCGTTGCCGGCGCCGAACAGGACCAGTGGTCCGAGAATGGACAGGTAGCCGCTGTGCACCGTCAGTTGCGTCAACCACGCAGTTCCGAGCGTGGAGATGCTGATCCCCAGCACCATCACCGGCTTGGCGCCGTACCGCTCGACCAGGACGCGGGCGCTGAGTTGCGAGGTGGTGAACAAGGCGAGGGTGAGCGGCAGGAAGCCCAACCCCGTGGCCAGCGGGCTGTAGCCGAGGACGTTCTGCATGAACTGGGTGAGGAAGAAGAACATCCCGAACATCCCCGCCACCAGTAGCAGCCGACCGACGTACGACGCCGCGCGGTTGCGGTCCCGGAAGAGGCCGAGCGGGGTGATCGGCTCCAGCGTGTGCGACTCGATCGCGAGGAACAGCGCGAGCAGCACCAGGCCGACGGCGAAGGCACCGACGGTCTCGGGGCTGCGCCACCCGTCGCTGGCGGCACTGACGAAGCCGTAGACCAGCCCCACCATGCCGAGCGTCGAGGTGATGGCGCCGGCGAAGTCGAACCGGCCGCGGTGCCGCTCGGACTCCGGCAGGAACCGGGGGGTGGCCAGCAGCAGGGCGATCCCGATCGGCACGTTGACGAACAGCACCCAGCGCCAGGAGACGAACTCCGTGAGGATGCCGCCCGCGATCAGGCCGACGGCGGCGCCACCGATCGATACGGCCGCGTAGAGACCGAGCGCGCGGGTGCGCTCGCGGCCTTCGTCGAACATCGTCGTCAGCAGGGCGAGCGCCTGCGGCGCGGCGATCGCGCCGCCCACGCCCTGCAGCGCTCGTGCCGCCAACAGCCAGCCGGGGGAGAGCGCGAATCCGCCGAGCAACGAGGAGGCGGTGAACAGGCCGATGCCGATGATGAAGGTGCGCCGTCGACCGAGGATGTCGCCGACCCGCGCGCCGAGCAGCAGCAACCCGCCGAAGGTCAGCGTGTAGGCATTGAGGACCCAGGACAGGCCCGAGGTGGAGAAGTGCAGCGCCCGCTGGATGTCCGGCAGGGCGACGTTGACGATGGTCGCATCGAGCACGACCATCAGCTGGCACGTGAGGATGATGGCCAGCGCGACCGACCGGGTACGGTCGGCCGCCGGGCTCCGTCCGGGGGGACGGAGTAGGACAGACGGGGACGTCATGGTGTTGGAGAGTCCCTTCGGTGGAAGATAGGAGTGCGGTTGAGCTAAAGTGGAGGCCTCCTCCGATTACGATACGGAGGCAGCCTCCGGTACGCAAGGAGATATTTGAAGGAGTGCGCGTCGACATGACGATCGAGGCCGAGTCGAGCCCGGTTCGCCCCATGCGATCCGACGCCCGGCGCAACTACGAGCGGCTGCTGTCCGAGGCTCGCGCCGCCTTCAGCGAGCACGGCGCTGACGCGTCGCTCGAGGAGGTGGCCCGGCGGGCCGGGGTCGGGATCGGCACGCTGTACCGCCACTTCCCGACCCGCCTGGCCCTCGTCGAGGCCGTTTACCGGGACGACGTCGATTCGCTCGGGACGCTCGCGGACGAGGTCCGGTCCCTCCCGCCGTGGGACGCGCTCGTCGCCTGGCTGACCCGGTTCGTGTCCTACGCCATGACCAAACGGGTGCTCTTCGCCGAGCTTGCCGACTCTCTCGGCAAGGACTCCGACCTGATCTCGCACTGCCGCGTCGCGATCCGCGAGGCCGCGGAGGCCGTTGTGGTCCGCGCGCAGGACGAGGGAGTCATCCGGCGCGACGTGGATGTCGCGGACGTGATGCGGCTCGTGGGGGGCATGACCATGGCGCCCAACCCCGAACCGCGACAGAGCGAGCGGTTGCTGGGGCTCGTTCTCGATGGACTCCGCGTGGGCGCGAAGTCGTGACCTGCTGCCGGACGCAGTCAGCCGGTAGGACGCCGTGACACCCAGCGCGGAGGACCGCCTGGCGATCGCGGAGTTGGTCTCGCTGCACGGCCACCTGGTGGACGACGGCGATCTCGACGGCCTCGACCGGGTGTTCTCGGCCGATGTGATCTACGACCTCGACGCCTTCGGTCTCGGTTCACTCGAGGGCATTCCGGCGATCCGCGACGCCGCGCTGGCGATGGGTGATGCCAACCCCGTCGGTCACCACGTCACCAACATCGTGGTGATCGACGCGACCGACGATTCGGCCAGGGTGCACTCGAAGGGGATCGGCATCATGGCTGACGGAACCTGCGGCAGCGTCGTGTACGAGGACACGGTCCGGCGGCAGGACGGTCAGTGGCGGATCAGCTGCCGAAGGGTGCGCGCCCGACGTACCCCGCTCTCAGGACGTGGGCGCGCCGCACGCTGACCGGCCTCATTCGGCCGGCCAGAGGTCCAGGTCGAGCCAGCGGGCCAGATCCTCGATCTCGCCGTCCACGGCGGATTTCATCGTCGCGGTGAACGGGACGTCTTGATGGACGGCGTCGACGCGGAGCGCTCCGGCCGCGCGATCGGCGGTGGCGTCGAGCTTTCCGACCAGCCGATCGCCGTAGAGGATCGGCAGCGTGAAGTATCCCCAGCGGCGTTTGGCCGCCGGCTTGTACATCTCGAGCTGATAGTCGAAGTCGAACAGCTCGAGGGTGCGTTTCCGGTCGTCCACCAGCCGGTCGAAGGGGGACAACAGCGCTGTGCGGCCGGAGAAGTGTCGGCCCAGCTGGGACGGATCGACCCGCCAGGTGCCGTTGACGCCCTCGACCGTCGCGGGCTCGCCAGCGTCGCCGACACCGACCGGCTCGACCGGACACTCCGGCCCCCGGCCACGGGCGATGCCCAGGGAGCGCAGTCGAAGCTCGTTGCGGGTGCGTAGCGCCTTGTCGCTCCGGACGACCGGATCGTCGGGGTAGACCCGGGCGGCCAGATCCCACAGCCGCTCGTTGCGCATGCGTCCGGCGACCGCGACCTCGCCTCTGCGGACCATGAACTCGAGTAGTTGCCCGACGTTGCGGTTGTCGTTCCACCCGGACGATTTCCAGGGCACCGAGCAATGGTCGGGAAGGTCGCGCGTGGTCAGCGGTCCCGAGGAACGAAGTAGACGAAGGATGTCGCGCCGCCATGCGTCGTTCGCCCGCACCCAATCGCGTTGGGACGCCCGCCAGCCCGGCAGCTGCCCGCGCTCGGCCGCGTCCCAGCGCGCCATGTCGGCGCGGTAGAGGGCGAGGTCTTCGCCGGGTCGGATCATTCCCCGCAACTCGATCAGCGTCCGGTGCTCCAGCGCGGTCGCCAGATCGGTCGGGGAGTACGACGGGCCGAGACGACTGAAGAGCACGAGGTCAGCGCTCGGCGCGATGGCGTTGGTCGGATCGATGTGCAGCAGGGTCAACCCTCGCACCACGTCGAGCAGGTCGGTCGGACGTGGGTCGTCGAGCAGTTGCGCCCGCACCGCGATGCGGCGTGCCTGTGTCCGGGACAGCGTGTGCACGGTCCCTCCACACCGTCGTAGCCGGCCATTGATCCATGAGTTTAGAATGTTCGAGTGCCACGGATCAATAGCGGAGTCCCGGACTACGAACTCGACGAGCGCATCGTGGTGACCGCGCCGCACGAGTTGCGTGCCATGTCCGATCCGCTGCGGGGCACCATCCTCGATCTTCTTCTCGAACGTGCCGCCACCGTGAGCGAGCTCGCCGAGGCATTGGGCCGGCCCAAGAGCACGGTGGCGCACCACGTCAAGGTGCTCGTCGACGCCGGGATGCTGCGGGTGGTGCGCACGCGCCGGGTGCGGGCGATCGAGGAGCGCTTCTACGGCCGTACCGCACGGACTTTCTATGTCGGCCGGGTGCGGCCGGAGGACGTCACACCCCCGCCCTGGGCGAACGAGCTCGCCGATGCCGCCGAGGAGTCGATGCCGGCGTACCAGGCCGACCGGATGCGGGCGCTACGCCGACACGTTCGCATCTCGCACGACCAGGCCGGCGAGTTCTGGGACCGCGCCATGGCCCTCGTCAGCGACTTCAGCCAACTTCCTCGAGAGGGGGACAGCCCGTACTCCTTCGTCGTCAGCCTCTACCCGGCCGACTACCCGACACTGCCCGACCCGGCCGCCAGCGATCCTGCTTAGCGCCGGTGCCCGCACAACCCCACCCCAAGGAGCGTCATGACCACACTGACCGAACGCCCCAACACCGCGCTCATCGTCATCGACGTCCAGAACGACGTGATGGCCGGCGGGCATAACCGCGACGGTGTCATCGCCAACATTGCCCGCCTGGTGGACAAGGCGAGGGCCGAGAACGTGCCCGTCGTATGGGTGCAGCATTCCGACGACAACCTGCCCGAAGGCAGCGATGGCTGGCGTTACGTTCCGGAACTCACGCAGGCGGATTCCGAGCCGGTGGTCCACAAGAACTACGGAGACTCCTTCGACGACACGAACCTCGAGGACGTGCTCGCCGAGCGCAAGGTCGGGCGGCTCATCGTGACCGGTGCGCAGACCGACGCCTGCATCCGGTCCACCCTCCACGGAGCGATCGTGCGGGGCTACGACGCGACGCTCGTCGCCGATGCCCACACCACCGAGGACCAGAGCCCCTGGGGTGCCCCACCGCCGGACAAGGTCATCGACCACACCAATCTCTACTGGAGCCAGCACGATGCTCCCGGCCGGACGGCCGGAACGGTGAGCACCGCGTCCGTCGACTTCGGCTGAGAAACCGCTGTCTGGCCGCGCCGGCCGGCAAAAAACCAGGTTCGGACGTTCGCCACGGTGGTGTGTGATCGGGGCATGACCATTGTGCTGGGCAAGCCGGGCGTCGACGGGCTGAGCACGGCCGTCGGCGTGTTACGGGAATGGCAGTACGACGGCGGGCCGGCGCAACTGCATCCGGGGGACGTGGGCTGGTTCTGGCGGTTCGGCGCGGAGGCGACGGCGGCGGCGGTGCGGACCTGGAGCCGGGACGGGCGGATTCTCGCCGTCGGACTGCTGGACGAGCCCACGGTGTTGCGGCTGACGATCGCGCCAGACGCTCGAGGGGATGAGGAACTGGCGCGACAGCTGGTTGCAGACCTGACCGAGCCGGCGCGCGGCGTACTGGTCGAGGGGAAGGTGTCCGTCGAGGTGCCGACGGACGCACTGCTCCGCGGTCTGCTGTCCGAGGACAGCTGGCAGCCGGACGAGCCGTGGACGCTGCTGCGACGCGACCTCACGGCGCCGGTGAAGCACCCGGCCGTGCGGATCGAGGTCATCGGGCCGGAGCAGGTGAGCGCACGGACCGGCGTACAGCGGGCATCGTTCGACGGGTCGACGTTCACGGACGAGCGCTGGCATGCGATGACGGCCGGGTCGCCGTACGCCGACGCCCGGTGCCTGGTCGCGTACGACGACCAGAACAACGCGGTGGCGGCGGTGACGGTGTGGTCGGCCGGTCCGGGACGTCCCGGGTTGCTCGAGCCGATGGGCGTGCACCGGGACCATCGCGGTCACGGCTACGGCAGGGCGATCACGGTCGCCGCGGCGGCCGCGCTCCAGAAACTGGGCTCGTCCAGCGCCGTCGTCTGCACCCGGAGTGCGAATGTCGGCGCCGTCGCGACCTACACGTCAGCCGGCTTCCGGCGACTCCCCGAGGTCCCGGACCTGTCCCGGACGCCTCGTTGATGCCGTAGAGCCGTGTCCTACGCAAAAGTTTCGACACGACAGTGTCGGATCCGCCCGGGCCCGTTCGTTGCCGTTGAGAAAGCCCGGCACAAGGCTCGCGACTACGAAAGGACACCGACGATGGCCGACGACGAGGCGACCGGCGACGTGAGACCGATGCGATTCGGGGTCGTCGCTCCCATCGGGACGGATCTACCGGCGTGGCGGGAGCAGGTGCGCCGCATCGCCGACAGCGGTTACTCGACACTGCTCATGCCCGACGTTCAGCAGTGGCAGCCGGCGCCGGGGCCGACGTTGGCTGTCGCTGCGACTCTCGCCGCCGACCTGCGGGTGGGTACGTGGGTGTATGCCTCTCCGCTGCGCACGCCCCGGGCCATGGCGTGGGAAGCGCACTCGCTGTCGGTGCTTACCGAAGGTCGCTTCGAGATGGGCATCGGCACCGGGAGACCCGGGATCGAAGACGAACTGCGCCAGTTGGGCCTTCCAGTGGTGACCGCAGCCGAGCGGTTGACTCGGGTGCGTGACGCCGTCACGTTGCTCAGAGAGCTCGACGCACCAGACCTCCATACCCCGGTCGTGATGGCCGTGCGTGGCCCGAAGGCCCGCGCGCTGGCGGTCGACCTTGCGGACACTGTCACGTTCGCTGCGACGCCGGGCGACTCTCGGGCCGAAATCGTCCGGATGGCGGCCGATTTCCGCGCTATCCGAGACGTCGAACTCGCGCTCCACGTGGCAGTGGTCGGCGACGCCGTGGCCCCGTTCATGACAACCCCCGACACGGACCCTGCCGCCCTGCGCGCGGTGGACTCGCTATCGGTACTTCCCAGTGACCGGACCGCGGCCATCGAGGAGGTCCTGAGACGGCGCGAGGAGAGTGGCTTCTCCTACTTTGTCATCGGCGCCAACGCCGCCGACGCCTTCGCTCCTGTCGTCGCCGAGCTGACCGGACATTGACCCCCCGCACAAGGACAGGCGCGTACCGACCAGCGGCCACGCCGTCTTCGACACCAGAGGAGATGATCTTCAGATGCAGTTCCTGGTTTCCGTGATCGATGACAAGAGCAATCCCGGCAGCACGGACCGGCTGCCTGCCATCGGCGCGTTCAACGAACGACTGATCGCCGAGGGCTACTGGGTTTTCGCGGGTGGACTTGCAGACACCGACGCGGCCACGGTCATCGACAACCGGGGCGAGCAGGCGGTGTTCAGCGACGGGCCTTTCGTGGAGTCGAAGGAGTACCTCGCCGGCGTCTGGGTGTGGGAGGCCCCCGATCGGGATGCGGCGCTCACGCTCGCCACCGAGGCGTCGAAGGTCTGCGACCGCAAGATCGAGGTGCGGCCGCTCCAGTCATTGCCGTCCTGACCAGGCGGCGTACTCCAACCCGGGCGTCTGACGACGACCCGCGGCCCGAAGTTTCTCGAATCAGTTTCCGGTGTGGTGTCGGATCGGGTCGGAGGTGTTCGTAGTAGGGGTGAGAGGCGCCCAGGAGGGGCGCCCACGCGGAGAAGAGAAGGACGCTCCCCATGACTACTTTGACGGCCCCGGCCACCGTCACGCCAATCCGCTCCAGTCGCCTGATCTGGGCGATCCTGGGGCTGGTGCTGCTTGCCGATGCCCTGGATGTGATCGATGCGACGGTCACGAACATCGCCGCTCCCACCATCGCCCGCGATCTCCACGGCGGTGAGAGCCTGATCAAGTGGTTGGGACCGGCATACATGCTCGCCATGGGTGTCCTGCTCGTGGTCGGCGGACGGCTGGGTGACAAGTTCGGCCAACGCCGGCTCTTCCTGATCGGCATGAGCGGATTCACCCTCGCGTCGGCGGTCGCTGGACTCTCGCCCGACCCGACGCAGCTCATCGCCGCCCGGGTGGCTCAGGGAGCATTCGGGGCCCTGCTCATCCCGCAAGGCATGGCGATCATGGTCAAAGCATTCAGCCGCGACATGCTCGCCAAGGCGTTCGGCCTGTTCGGCCCGGTTCTCGGTCTCTCCAGTGTCGGCGGCCCGGTGCTGGCCGGATTCATCATCAGCGCCGACCTGTTCGGTCTGTCCTGGCGCCCGATCTTCCTCATCAACGTCATTCTCGGCGGCATCGGACTGCTCGTGGGCACCAAGATCCTGCCGCGTGACGACGACGGCGACCGGTCCATCGCTATCGACGGCTGGGGATCCGGTCTGCTCGCCGCAACGATGTTCGGACTGCTGTACGGCCTGATCGAGGGCTCGACCAACGGATGGAGCGCCGTCCCCGTCGCCTCGATCATCGCCGGCGTCTTGTCCCTGGCCGCCTTCGCTTATCGTCAGCGCACCGCAACCGACCCGCTCATCACGCCCTCGCTCTTGCAGAACCGGGGATTCACCTCCGGAATGATCGTGGGCCTGGCCGTCTTCGCCGCCGGCACCGGCCTGATCTTCGTGCTGTCGCTGTTTCTGCAAGAGGGCCTGCACGCCAGCCCGCGCGACACGTCGCTCGCTCTGGTACCGCTCACGCTCGGGCTCATCGCCGCCGGGTTCGCCGCCATGGCAGGCCTGGTTACCAAGCTCGGCCGCACCCTCGTCGTCATCGGCCTCGCCGTGGTCCTCGCCGGTTGCGGGTGGGTCCTGGCCCTCGTCGATCACTCCGGGACGGATATCGGCCTCGAGACGCTGGCCCCGGCGTTGTTCGCCACCGGCGTCGGCATCGGCCTTTGCTTCGTGACGATCCCCACCGTTGCCCTCGGCGATGCGAACCCCGACGAAGCCGGCAGCGCCAGCGGCTCGCTCAGCTCGATCCAGCAACTCTCGTCAGCGATCGGCTCGGCCGTGGTCACCTCGATCTTCTTCCAAACCGCAACCTCCGGACAGAGCCACGCCATGAAGGTCTGCCTTCTCGTCGTGCTGGCCGTGACCGCACTCAGCCTCCCGGTCGTCGCCCTGATGCCACGCAGGGCACCGGCGGAACCCCAGCAGTGAGGAAAGGGCCAACTGTGGCGAGGGGTTTGACGTTGCCTGATGTACATCAGCTGTGTCATGCGTACTTTTCCGCGCCGTGCTGGTCTGCACGCCGCATACCGACTCACGGGAGGCCGACGCCATGCGGAGATTGACCTTTGGCATGAACGTGACCCTGGACGGCTACATCGCCGCGCCCGGCGACGACCTCGGCTGGAGCGTGCCGAGCGACGAGCTGTTCCAGTGGTGGTCCGACCGGGTGGGGGCGACCGGCCTGGCGCTGTATGGCCGCAAACTGTGGGAGGCGATGAGTTCCCATTGGCCGACCGCCGACCAGCAGCCCGGCGCCACACCGGCGGAGATCGAGTTCGCCCGCCGCTGGCAGGACATGCCGAAGGTGGTGTTCTCCTCCACGATCAGCACGGTCGACGGCAACGCCCGCCTGGTCACCGGCGACGCGGTCACCGAGATCACCCGGCTCAAGGCTGAGGATGGCGGCCCCATTGACATCGGCGGCGCCACACTCGCCGCAGCGGCGATGCGGGCCGGGCTGATCGACGAGTACGTGCTGGTCACCGCACCGGTCTTGGTGGGCAGCGGCACACCGTTCTTTACGGACCTGGACGACTGGGTGAACCTGACCTTGGTGGAGACCCGGACGCTTCCCGACGGCGTGGTCCTGACCAGGTACGAGACCAGGCACTGAGTGCCCGATGACAGGAGCCGACCCGCGATGTGTCGCTCTTAGGACCCCGAGGTCGGCGAACGGACGGAATCCTGACGCACCTCAGCTGGTCACAGTCGAACATATGTTCTACTGTGGTGGCGGACGACGGACGCGGGGAGGCGGATTGCGGATGCGATGGGACGGGCTGCGGACCGGCAGTGATCCGGCCACCCTGTTCGGGGACGACGTCGTGGTCCGCACGTTCGACACGCCCCGGTTCCGCGGCATCACGTTCTACGAGGTGCGCGCGCGTTCGATCATCAACCGCGTGCCGGGTGAGTCACAGATGCCGTTCCGGTGGACGATCAACCCCTACCGGGGCTGCTCGCACGCCTGCGTCTACTGCTTCGCCCGCCAGACCCACACCTACCTCGATCTTGACGCCGGCGCCGACTTCGACTCCCAGATCGTGGTCAAAGTCAATGCGGAGGAGCGGCTCCGCCGCGAGCTCGCTGCGCCGACCTGGGCCGGCGAGCACATCGCCATGGGCACCAACGTCGACTGCTACCAGCGCGCCGAAGGCCGCTATCGGTTGATGCGCGGCATCATCCCGGCGCTGCGGGATGCGGCCAATCCCTTCTCAATCCTGACGAAGGGCGCACTGATCCTGCGCGACCTCGACCTGCTCCGCGAGGCGGCCGCCGTGACCGACGTGACGGCCAATGTGTCCGTCGGCTCGGTCGATCGGGCGCTGTGGCGCTCGGTCGAGCCGGGGACGCCGAGCCCCGGCACCCGGCTGCGGGTCGTCCGCGAGCTCGCGGCCGCCGGCGTCGGATGCGGCGTGCTGATGGCGCCGATCCTGCCCTTCCTGTCCGACTCGCCCGCCCAGCTCGACGCGACGGTGCGCGCCATCGCCGAGGCCGGCGCCCGCTCGGTGACTCCGTTGGTGCTGCACCTACGCCCCGGGTCCCGGGAGTGGTATTTCGCCTGGCTGCGGCGCGAGCACCCTGATCTCGTCGAGAAGTACCACGACCTCTACGGCAAGGGCGCCTACGCGCCGCGCGGCTACGGGCATGAGGTAACCGGCCAGGTGCGGGAGTTCGCGACCCGATACGGACTGTCCGGTGCAGGCGCCGGGACGGCCCGTCAGGTCCGGCGGCCGGCGCCCCCGGAGCAGGCGGACCGGCCGCGGGAGCTGGGGGAGCAGCTGCGCCTGGTGTGACCGGCATCCGACAGGGGCGGGGGACCGCGACAGCCCGCCTGTCAGGATGGACGCATGGCGCAGGACACCTACGGCCGGCAGCCCGACGGCGACGGCGATGCCGACGCGGTCGAGCTCGACGACGGGTTCGAGCTCGAGGACGGCCGGCCGGACCAGGTCGAATCGCACGCCGGGCGGGAGGACGTCGCGTCGGACGAGGACGGCCGAGCCGAGGACGAACCGGACCGGACCACAACCGCGGTGAGCGGCGCCGCGGCCGCCTGGTTGGTGGCCGCCGTCATCGCCGTCGTGGCGCCGTGGTTCGCGACGTCGACCACCATCGTCTCGATCGCCGGCCAGCCGTCCAGCCGGCTCGCGCTCACGACGTCCGGCTGGGGAGCTCTCACCGGCCTCGGCGGGGGGACCGCCGGGCAACACGGGCCGCGGTTCGGGATCGTCTTCGTCTGCGCCGCGGTCCTGCTCGTGGTCGCCGCCTTCCGGCTGCAGACCACCCGCAGCCGGCTGCGCCGCGCCCGGTGGAGTCTGCTCGGCGGGGTCGGTGCCGCCGCCGTCGCCGCGACCGCCGTCGCCGAGGTGCTCTACGTGCTCGCGGTCCAGTCCGGTCCCGCGTCGGCCGGTGCCGTCGCCGGAACGACGCTGGCCCGGTCCTGGTCATTCGGGTTGGGTCTGCAGCTCGGCCTTATGGCGGCCGCCTTCGCGCTGCTCGGGGTCGGTGCCGCGGTGTTCGCCGGACGCGACGGTCAGGTGCTGAACTCGGACGACGAGCCCGACCTGCGCTGACGAGCCGCCTCGTAGAGCGCGATGCCGCCGGCGGTCGCGGCGTTGAGCGAACTTGCCGTGCCCGACATCGGGATGGCGGCGAGCCGGGTGCAGGCCGCGCGCCAGGCCGAGCTCAGCCCGGTCGCCTCGTTGCCGACGACGAGCACAGTCGGGCCGCGCAGATCGCACCGGTCGAGGGCGTCGGTGGCATCCTCGGTGAGCCCGACGACGTCGAGCCGCCCGCCCGGCGCCGTCAGCCTCCCGATCAGCCCGTCCGGCGAGTCGAGCCGGACGACGGGCAGGGCGAAGAGCGATCCGACGCTGGCGCGCACCGACCTCGGGTCGTAGGGGTCGGCGGCGTGCCCGGTGACGAGCAGCCCGTGGGCGCCGAGCGCATCGGCGGAGCGGATCAGGGTGCCGAGGTTGCCGGGACTGCTCGGCCGGTCGAAGGCGAGCACGAGCAGGTCATCGCGGGCCGGGATCCGATCGACGTCGTCGTCGGCGATCGCGACGACGGCGACCAGTTCCGGCGGGTCGGCGTCCTTCTCGCCGAGCTCGCCGATCAGCTCGGAGGAGACCGCCATGATGCGCGCGGGAACCGAGTCCAGCAGGCCCTGCGCCCAGCGGGACAGCGTCGGCCGCCCGGCGTCGTAGAGCAGCTCCCGGACGACCCAGCCGTGATCGACCGCCGCGGTGATGGGCCGCACCCCCTGGACCACGAACTCGCCCGCGCGGTGCCGTTTGGTGCGGTTGGAAAGCAACGTCTGCCAGCGTTGGAACGCCGCGTTGCGCGCGCTCACGCGCACGGAGGGGGCCGGCATGGGGTCGATGGTAGGCGGGGGGCACCGGGCCGTCCGGGATCCGCCGACCTTCCTGGCCACAGTGGTCGGTACCGGGGAGTAGACAGGCAGCTATGAGCGACATCCTGGTGGGTACCGCATCCTGGACCGACAAGACGCTGCTCGCTTCGGGCTGGTATCCGAAGGAGGCCGACAGCGCGCAGTCCCGACTCGACTACTACGCGAAGCAGTTCCCGCTGGTCGAGGTCGACGCGACCTACTACACACCGCCGGCCGAGCGGACGGCGCAGCTGTGGGCGGAGCGGACGCCACCGGACTTCACCTTCAACATCAAGGCATTCTCGCTGCTGACCCAGCATCCGACGCGGGTCGCGTCGCTGTACAAGGATCTACGGCCGGAGACGTCGAAACGCAACGTCTATCTCAAGGACCTCGACCAGGGCGTCGTCGACCAGGTCTGGGAGCGGTTCTGCTCGGCGCTGGTGCCGCTGCACGACGCGGGCAAGCTCGGCGCCGTGTTGTTCCAGTTCCCGCAGTGGTTCCCCATCGGCAAGCGCAACCGGCACTACATCCTGGAGTGCAAGCGACGGTGCGAGCCCTACGGCTTCTGCGTGGAGTTCCGCAACAAGACCTGGCTCTCGGATGACAACCGCGAGGAGACGCTGGACTTCCTGCGTTCCTACGGCGTTCCCTACGTCTGCGTCGACATGCCACAGGGCCACACGTCATCTGTGCCGCCGATCGTCGCCGCGACGGCCGACCTCGCCGTGATGCGCTTCCACGGCCACAGCGACAAGTGGGAGAGCAAGGACATCTACGACCGGTTCGGCTACCGCTACAGCGAATCCGAGCTCGCCGAGTGGGCTCCGCGGCTGCGCTCGCTCGCCGACCAGGCGAGCCGCGTCCACGTCCTGATGAACAACTGCTACAGCGACTATGCGCAGACCAACGCGCAGCAGTTGATCGACTTGTTGAGCTGAGTCGGCCGACGGTCAGGACTCCAGAAACCGCAGTACGGCGAGTACCCGGCGGTGATCGGTGTCCGACGGCGGAAGGTCGAGCTTGGTGAAGATGTTGGCCACGTGCTTCTCCACCGCCCGGTCGCTGACCACCAGGGCCCGGGCGATCGCCCCGTTGGTGCGGCCCTCCGCCATCAGGCCCAGCACCTCGCGCTCGCGCGGGCTGAGGGCGTCGACGACACCCGAGCGGCGGCTGGCCCCGAGCAGCTGGCTGACCACCTCGGGGTCGAGGGCGGTGCCGCCGGCGGCCACCCGGGCGAGGGCATCGATGAAGTCACCGACGTCGGCCACCCGGTCCTTGAGGAGGTACCCGACACCGGCGGACCGGCTCGCGAGAAGCTCGGTCGCATAGCGGGTCTCGATGTACTGCGAGAAGACCAGCACGCCGACCTCAGGATGATCGCGGCGCAACTCGATGGCCGCGCGGACGCCCTCGTCGGTGAAGGTCGGCGGCATCCGGATGTCGACGACCGCGACGTCGGGTCGGTGTTCGGCGACCGCGGCCAGCAGGTGGGTCGCGTCCGAGACCGCCGCCGGCACCTCATGTCCCCGGGTGGACAGCAGCTGCACCAGCCCGTCGCGCAGGACGGCGGCGTCTTCGGCGATCACGACACGCATGGTCAGCAGAACCTCAGGTGTGGGAGGGCAGATCGACGGTGATCACGGTAGGGCCCCCGCGCGGGCTGACAATCTCGAGCCGGCCGTCGACGGTGCGGACCCGGTCGGTGAGTCCGGCCAGTCCGCTGCCGCCACCGATCCGCGCCCCGCCGGCACCGTCGTCGGTCACCTTCACCCGGAGCCAGCCGTCGGTCATGCTCGCGTCGATGATCGCGTGCCGGGCACCGCTGTGCCGGGTGACGTTGGCCAGCAGCTCGGCGGCACAGAAGTAGGCGATCGTCTCGATCGACGCCGATGGACGGTCCGGCAGGTCGACCCGTACGTCGACCGGGATGGCGCTGCGCGCACCGAGTGTGGTGAGGGCGGCGTCCAGACCGCGGTCGAGCACCGGCGGATGGATGCCGCGGGCCAGGTCGCGCACCTCGACGATCGCCTCCTTGGCGTCCCGATGGGCGGCATCGACCAGAGCGCGGGCGCGAGCCACGTCGAGCGTCGGCACGTCGTTGTCGGTGGTGTCGGCTGCGAGGTTCTCCTGCGCCATGCTCAGGCGCATCGCGAGCGCCACCAACCGGGCCTGCGCGCCGTCGTGCAGATCGCGTTCGATCCGGCGGAGCGTCGCGGCCGCATCGTCGACGGCATGGGCCCGGGTTTGTTCAAGATCGCGGACCCGTTCCGACTGTCTGGTCGGGCCCAGTAGACCGCGCATCGCCAGCCGGTCGATCATCAGCACCAGGTGCACCAGCCACGGCGCAGCGAGCACCGTCAGCAGCCCGACCAGGGGCAGCAGCAGGATGCGGGGCCAGCTGTCGAAACTGAACCCGGCGATGCCGGGGGCCGGCCGGTCCACGTCGAGGCCCCACAGCACCGGATAGAACAGGCCGAAGAGTCCCTCCGCCCAGAAGAAGCCGACGACGCCGAGGCCGAGCATCGCGACGGGGAGCTTCACCAGTAGGTAGACGATGGCCCGCCAGCCGGTGCTGTCACCGAGGGCTGCGCTCAACCAGCCGAGGAAACCCGGGGCCGACCGGAACGGGCCGGGAGCGTCGACCTCGATCCCGAGCACGCGGCGGGCGAGGCCGCGGTGCACGACGCCGAACCCCCGCGCGCCGAGAACGCTCAACCCGATGAGCGGCAGCCCGATGAAGGTGAGCGACAGCGCCACGCCGAAGGCCGGCCCCGCGACGGCGAAGAGGAACCCGACGACGGCGAGCGGCGCCCCGACGAGGACGTAGAGGATCTCGGTCCACGCCCGGCGCGAGACTGGTGCGCGCAGGATCGTGGCCGCCCATGCCCGAAGCGGGGCGGCCTCGAGCAGTTCGCCGGTCACCGGGTCATTCTGCCGTGGCAGCGAGCTGGTTCACGGTGCCCTCCGGTCGGAGCGAGGAAAGTGACCTCTTCATGCTCCGGCCCGCAGGACCGAGCCGGAAAGCGTGGCACCACCCGACCTCGAG
>CAVZJT010000008.1:0-340843 GCA_963775655.1 uncultured Actinomycetota bacterium
TGATCGTGATCGGATAAAGCCGCGAAACGCCGTACGGATCCGATCACGATCATGAAAGTGAGAGGGCGGAGAAGAGGTCAGGTTGCTCGGCTTTCGGCCGAGCCGTCGCCGGCCTCGTCGCCGTAGCCGGCGGCGCTCAGGATCCGACGCAGGTCGACGACCGTCTGGGTGTCGATGTCCTTGTGGCGAGGTGGGTCGAAGAACTCGGTCTCCGATCCGATGGTCACCGCTACCTTGCCGCCGTGTTGATCAACGGTCGACCCGACCGCCTGCAACAACGACAGCACGGCGTGCCACTCGATGTTGTGGCTCACCGGATGCTGGAACAGCTGGCGCAACGTGTTGCGGTGATGGTTGGACAGGTGCGGGGGCTCCGACGTCGATGACATTGCTGCTCCCTCTGCCGCGGTGGTGACCGGGACGACCGCGCCCGGTCTTCGTGCCGTTTCACGCTTTTGCGCGACTATCCGTAGTCGAACAGGATCCGATTGTCACACTTTCCGCACGAGCGACTTTGGCGATGAATGGATGCTTGACAGCTGAGCCTATCGGCGCCCTATGGTTACGCCAGCCGTATCGAAATACCGCAGCCCACCGGGAAAAGCACTCGCGTCATTGTGCGGATTTCGCCGGCGGAGTACCCGCCACCCGAGGCAAGGAAGGATCCCAGTCTCGCGCGGAAGTACGGGCGGACGGTCGACGCGAGAGTCATGTAGTTGGTTCTGCTAACAGTTGCGTCAATAAAGGTCGTCGGGGGCGCAAGTGGAGAATATTGTCACGACATTTACGCCGTCAGATACGTTAGTCGGGCCGCCTCGGTCCAGCCCGTGCCGCGCAGTTCGACGGGCCGCATTATTACCGTCGCGAAAATCCCGACCAATATCGCGACGAAGCATTCATTGCCCGGCGACGTTGATCGTGGCACCGGATCGAGTCAGTCGCTCCGGGGTCCTGGACCGTCGCATCGTCATCGAGTCGACGGCCCAGGCCGACGGGTCGGACGATTCAGCGGGTCCACTTGGTGTTACGCATCACCACTGCTCCCCTCCCCATCGCGGACCCGGGCGGGCCACCCGGCCATCTTCGACTTAGTGTCACATATCGAACGCAGAGTGTAGTGCAGCGGTCAAACCACGGCGGGGATCGACCGTGTTGAGAGCGCCGCTGGTCGAGGATCTGCCGGCCCTCCTCGACCCGGTTCGACGCTGGGATCTGTGGCGCCTTCCCCGCGGGCAGCGTTGGTTGGTGATCGCCGTCCAGGCCGTCGCCGCCGGTGTCGCGGTGGTCGCGGCGAGGGTGACTCCGCTGCGGGTGCACGACCTCGTCGTGTTCGCGATTCTCACCGGATGCGGGGCGCTGTCGGTCGAAGCGGTACGTCGGCTCGGCGAGCCCACGGGTGTGTCGAAGGACCTGCTGGTGGCCTGGACGCTTCCCGTCGCGCTGCTGCTCTCTCCGCTGTACGGCGTGCTCGCCCCTGCTGTTCTCTACACGCTGACGCAGGTCCGGGTCCGACGCACGATGCTCCATCGGCGGATGTTCACGATCGCGTCGGTCGGCCTCGCCGACGCGGTCGCCGGACTGCTGTTCCGTGCCGTCACCGGCAGCACCGCAGATTTCCGGCACTGGTCCCTACCCATTCCGGTGGTTGCCCTCGTGGCACTGGCGTGCGGGCTCGTGCTCACGTTGATGAACACCACCCTGATCTCCGTCGCCGCCGCGATGAGCTCGCCCGAGACCTCGTGGTGGAGCGTTTTCCGCGACGGCCGGATGCGGCTGCTCGACGCCCTCGGAATCACCACCGCGACCGTCGTGCTGATCCTCTGCTCGGTCAATGCGATCCTCGTTCTGATCGCCCTGCCGTCGGTGATCTTCCTGCAGCGGTGTCTGCTGCACGACGAGTTGCGCACCGCCGCCCGCACCGATCCGAAGACCGGTCTGCTCAATGCGACGTCGTGGAACCGGGAAGCCGAGCGGGAGATCGCCCAAGCCACGCGGACCGGCCTGCCACTCGCCGTACTGCTCCTCGACATCGACCACTTCAAGGGCATCAACGACAGTTATGGGCACCTGATCGGCGATCAGGTACTCACCGCGATCGCGGCCGCCATCAAGGACGAGGTCCGGACCTACGACATCGTCGGCAGGTTCGGTGGCGAGGAGTTCGTGCTGGCGCTTCCCGGCACCGGGCACGCGCGAGCCAAGATCGTGGCCGAGCGGTTGCGCCAGCGGCTCGGAGCACCGGCGCTGACCCTGGTGGGCCGGGAGCAGGTCCACGTGACCGTGTCGATCGGGGCGGCGCTGCTCGGCGACAACTGCCGCCACCTCACCGAGCTACTCGCCGCGGCCGACGCTGCTCTCTACCGCGCCAAGACCGCGGGACGGGACCGGATCAGCATCGCCGGCGACATCGCCTGAGTAACGTCCCGACCTCGATTTCTTACACAGAGTTAGACCACGGTCCGATTCCGTGTCCGCGGGCGCCGGCCGTCGCCCGAATAGCGCACCGAAACGGACCCGGGGTGGCGTAGCGTCATGTGCAGCCGAAGTAGTCGTCTTCGGCTCCCGAAGGCCCCGGCTCCTCCGTCCCCCGTCGGAGCGGGGTAACCCCGGCTAGCGGACGCCCAGCCCTTGGGACCCACCCGGGACTGGGCGATTCGCCGTGACGGCGCCGCGGGACGTCTCCGCCATGAGCCGCCTTCCGGACGGGCTGCTCGGCTCGCGGACGGCGGCCCGCGCGGGCGGGCCTAGACTGCACCCGCAGTCGAACGAGGAGAACCGCATGCGCAAGGTGCTGATCGCCAACCGCGGCGAGATCGCCGTCCGGGTCGCCCGCGCGTGCCGCGACGCCGGTCTCGACAGCGTCGCCGTCTACGCCGAACCGGACCGCGACGCCCTGCACGTGCGGATGGCCGACGAGGCGTTCGCCCTCGGTGGCACCACCCCCGCCGACTCCTACCTGAACATCGAAAAGGTCCTGGGAGCCTGCAGCGCCTCCGGGGCCGACACGGTGCATCCCGGCTACGGGTTCCTCTCCGAGAACGCGGACTTCGCCCAGGCCGTCCTCGACGCCGGACTGACCTGGGTCGGTCCGGGTCCGGCGGCGATCCTCGCCCTGGGCGACAAGGTGGAGGCCCGGCACATCGCCACGGCGGCCGGTGCCCCGCTCGTGCCCGGCACCCCCGACCCGGTCGACGGTGCGGACGACGTGGTCGCCTTCGCCCGCGAACACGGCCTCCCGGTCGCCATCAAGGCGGCGTTCGGCGGTGGCGGGCGCGGACTGAAGGTGGCCCGGACCCTCGAGGAGATACCGGAGCTGTTCGATTCGGCGGTCCGCGAGGCACAGGCCGCGTTCGGCCGGCCCGAGTGCTTCGTCGAGCGCTATCTCGACGCTCCCCGGCACGTCGAGGCCCAGGTCCTCGCCGACACTCACGGCACGGTCGTCGTCGTCGGCACCCGCGACTGCTCACTGCAGCGGCGCCACCAGAAGCTGGTCGAGGAGGCGCCGGCGCCGTTCCTCAGCGACGACCAACGCAGCCAGATCCACGAGGCGGCGCGGGCGATCTGCCGTGAGGCGGGCTACGTCGGCGCGGGCACTGTCGAGTTCCTGGTCGGCCGCGACGGCGTGATCAGCTTCCTCGAGGTCAACACCCGGCTGCAGGTCGAGCACCCCGTGACCGAGGAGACATCGGGGCTCGACCTGGTCCGCGAACAGCTGCGGATCGCGGACGGCGAGCGGCTGCGGATCACCGAGGATCCGCCCGCCCGCGGCCACGCGATCGAGTTCCGCATCAATGGCGAGGACCCGGGCCGCGGGTTCCTCCCGGCGCCGGGCGCCATCAGCCGTTACGTCGAGCCCGGCGGGCCCGGCGTACGGGTCGACTCCGGCGTCGAGAACGGATCGGTGATCGGCGGGGCGTTCGACTCCTTGCTGGCGAAGCTGATCGTGGTCGGCGAGTCCCGCCCCGAGGCGCTCGCCCGCGCCCGCCGGGCGCTCGACGAGATGGTGGTTGAGGGCATGGCGACCGCGCTGCCCTTCCACCGGGCGGTGGTGCGTGACCCGGCGTTCACCGACGAGCCGTTCCGGGTGCACACCCGGTGGATCGAGACCGAGTTCGACCAGCAGATACCGCCCTTCGCGGGTCCCGTCGCCGAGGCCGACGAGCCCGCCGACCGGGACACGGTCGTCGTGGAGGTCAACGGCAAGCGGCTGGAGGTCAGCGTCCCGGCCGACCTGGCCGCGCCGTCCGATCGCAGCGGCCCGAAGGCGAAGCGGCGCCGGTCGAGCCACGGCTCGTCGGCGGCCGGCGGCGACGCCCTGACCAGTCCGATGCAGGGCACGATCGTCAAGGTCGCGGTCACCGAGGGCGACACGGTGGCCGAGGGTGAGCTCGTCGTCGTCCTCGAGGCGATGAAGATGGAGCAGCCCCTGTCCGCGCACAAGTCCGGCACGGTGAAGAAGCTCGAGGCGGCGGTCGGTGACGTCGTCTCCAGCGGCACCGTGATCTGCGAGATCGCCGACTGAGTTGACGCGGCGACCCAACCCGCTGCAGTGGTTGCGGTACACGTTCGGCGGTCGACTCCCCCCGCGCCTGCACGAGTGGGTGCGGCACGACCTCACCGACGCCGACTGGCGGCTGCGCGAAGTCCTGCGGGTGTGCGTGCAGATCACCGCGCCGGTCGTCGCCATCATGCTGCTTCCCGGACCTCTCGAGATCCGCGCCTTGACCGCCGCGCTGATCGTCTGCGGCGCGCTGTTCGTGGCCGCGGCGTACGGCGAGGAGCTGCGGGACCGCCGGCTGCGTCAGCACGGCCTGCCCAAACCACCGCGCCGCGACGACTGAGAGCGGCTGGTGTCTTGCACGTGGTCGATACTGTGGCGCCATGAGCGCCCAGCCGCCCGCCACGTCCGGAGTTCGGATCGGTCACCGCGACGTCGCACCCGCGGAGCCATGGCCGCTTCCGGTCGTCGAGCCGGCCACCGGTCAGGTCCTGGCCGACGTCGTCGGTGGCGGCGATGTCGAAGCGGGCCAGGCCGTTGACGCCGCGGCGACGGCGCTCGCCCCTTGGTCGGCCACGCCTGCCACGACGCGTGCCGGGGTGCTGCGCCGCGTCGCTGCCGTGCTGCACGACGCCGCGACCCGGGCTGAGCTGGCCACGTTGATCAGCCGGGAGACCGGCAAGCGCATTGCCGAGGCGCGGGCCGAGGTGGACCTGTCGGCGGCCTACTTCGAGTGGTTCGCCGATGCGATCAGCAACCGGAGGGGTCAGGTGTGGAACGCCGTGCCTGGTGTCCGGCACGAGGTCGCGAAGCGGCCGCTCGGCGTCGTCGCCGTACTCACGCCGTGGAACTTCCCGATGTCGATCCCGGCACGCAAGATCGCTCCGGCTCTCGCGGCGGGGTGCGCCGTACTCTTCAAGCCGTCGGAGATCGCCCCGCTGTCCGGACTCCGGCTGGCCGGGATCGTCGAGGAGTTCGCGCCCCCGGGCGTCATCTCGACCGTGGTCGGAGACGCTCGGATCGTCGTACAGCGGTGGCTCCAGGACCGGCGGGTGCGCGGGCTGAGCTTCACCGGGTCGACCCGGATCGGTCGCATGCTGGCCGAGCAGGCGGCGGCGAATCTGACCCGATGTGTGCTGGAGCTCGGCGGCAACGCGCCGTTCGTCATCCTCGACGATGCCGACGTCAACCGGGCCGCGGAACTGCTCGCGGCGGCAAAGTATCGGAACAACGGGCAGTCCTGCATCGCCGCCAACCGGGTGTGGGCACCGCGCGCGCTCCTCGACGACCTCGTGAGCGCGTTCAGCAAGATCAGTGACGCGCTCGTGGTGGGTGACCCGCTGCAGGAGGCGACGACCCTCGGCGCGCTCGCGCTGCCCACCGACCGCGACCGTCTCGCATCGTTGCTCACCGACGCGGAGGCCGCCGGCGCGACCGTCCTTCCCAGTGCCGTCGAGCTCCCGACGCAGGGCCAGTTCGCCCGCCCAGGAGTCTGCGTCGACCCGCCGGCCGAATCACGCATCGTCACCGAGGAGATCTTCGGTCCGACCTGCTCGATCAGCGGGTACGCCGACCTCGAGGAGGTCGTGACCGCGACCCGCGAAAGTCCCTTCGGCCTCGCCGGTTACGTCGTCGGCCGCGACATCGCCCGCGCCACCGACCTCGCCCGGGCGCTCGATGTCGGCATCGTCGGCATCAACACCGCCGCGCCGAACACCCCGCAGATCCCCTTCGCCGGGCTGAAATTCAGCGGACTAGGCGCCGAGGGCGGAGAGCCGGGGCTCGACGCATTCCTCACCGACCAATCGATCGCCGTCGTGCCCTCCTGACGGTAGGGTCCTGACCGCAAACGTCGCCGCACATCAGACGACGCACGGACGGCTGCGGGAGTGGCGTGCACACGAATCGCGAGGGCACACGGAGCGCCGGCTGGTTCCAGGCCGACGGAAGAACCGGCTTCGTGCACAGGTCGAAGCTCCGGGGTGCGGGCTTCGATGACGAGCTCTTCGACGGTCGGCCGGTCATCGGTATCGCCAACAGCTGGTCCGAACTCAATCCCTGCAATGCGCACCTGCGCCGCCTGGCGGACGCGGTGCGGGAAGGCGTGCTGCGCGCCGGCGGTGCGGCGTTGGAGTTTCCGACGATGTCGCTGGGAGAGACGCTCCTGCGCCCGACCTCGATGCTCTACCGCAACCTGATGGCCATCGAGGTCGAAGAGACGCTGCGCGCCAACCCGTTGGACGGCGCGGTGCTCCTCGCCGGCTGCGACAAGACCACACCCGCGATGGTCATGGGCGCCACCAGCGTCGATCTCCCGACCGTGCTCGTCACCGGCGGCCCGGCGCTGACCGGGGAGTTCCAGGGCCAGCCGGTGGGATCAGGGACGCACGTCTGGCGAATGTCGGAGGATGTGCGCGCGGGCCGCATGAGCGCCGACGACTTCCGCGCCGCGGAAGGTTGCCTCGCTCGAGGCAACGGACACTGCAACACCATGGGGACGGCCTCCACGATGGCCTGCCTCACCGAGGCGATGGGACTGCAGCTTCCCGGCTCGGCGAGCGCACCAGCCGTTGACGCGGAACGGCTGCGAATCGCCCGGGCCGCCGGCGCCCGCGCGGTGACCCTCGCGCGCGAGGGCGGCGTCCTGTCCGGGCTGCTCACCCGTGCGTCATTCGAGAATGCGGTACGGGTCAACGCCGCGATCGGCGGCTCCACGAATGCCGTGATCCATCTGCTGGCGATGGCCGGGCGGGCCGGCGTACCACTGGAGCTCGACGAGATCGACGAACTGGCGCGCGACGTTCCGCTGCTCGTCGATCTGCTGCCGTCCGGTCGCCATCTGATGGCGGACTTTCACGCGGCCGGTGGTGTGCCGGCCCTGCTCGACGTCCTCAGGCCTCTGCTGCACCTCGATACGCCGACGGTTGACGGGCGACCACTGGGCGAGGTGTGCTCGGGGGCGAAGTCGTGGCGGCCGGACGTCATCCGCTCGATGGAGAATCCGCTGCAACAAGCGGGTTCGGCGATCGCCGTTCTCCGCGGCACGCTGGCGCCGGACGGTGCCGTGATCAAGCAATCCGCCGCGAGCCCGCACCTTCTCCGGCATCGAGGGCGCGCGGTCGTCTTCGACTCGATCGAGGAATACGACGCAACCGTCGACGATCCGTCGCTGGACATCGACCGGGACTCCGTCCTTGTCGTCCGGTACGCCGGCCCGCGTGGCTATCCCGGCATGCCCGAGGTCGGCAATCTGGCCCTGCCTCGGAGGTTGCTCCACGAAGGGGTGACCGACATGGTCCGGATCTCGGACGCCCGGATGAGCGGCACGTCCTACGGCACGGTCGTCCTGCACACGGCACCCGAGGCCGCTGTCGGTGGCCCGCTCGCGCTGATCGAAACAGGGGACGTCATCGACCTGGATGTGCCCGCCCGCCGGCTCGACGTACTGGTCGATGAGGCCGCGCTGCAGGAACGTCGTAAGCGGTGGCAGGCTCCGCCGGCGCCGGCGGGCGGGCGTGGCTGGCTGAGGATCTACACCGACCACGTCCAGCAGGCGAACCTCGGAGCCGATCTCGACGTGCTCGCCGGGTCGAGTGGATCGGCCGTGCCGCGCCGCTCGGTGTGACGGCGACGGCGTTCAATCCAGCCGATATCCCCGGTACTGGGCGTCCGTCGGGTCGGGCAGCCGCGAGAGGCTCCGCCCGCCGTCGACATGCACCAGCGCGCCGGTGACGTAGGAGGCGTCGTCGCCGGCCAGGAAGGCGACCGCCGATGCGACTTCGGTCGCGGTGCCCGGCCGCGGAAGCAGCGAGGCGACCCGCGGCGGTTCGGTGTTCGTCGAGAGCGTCTCCCGAAACGACTCCGTGTCGATGGTGCCGGGGATGACCGCATTGACCCGGACGCCGTACGGCGAAAGCTCGGCGGCGAGCGCCCGGGTGAGCGCCGCGACTCCCCCTTTGCTTGCGGCGTAAGGCAGATAGGTGGGGAGCGGCAGCTCCGCCTGGATGGCGCCGAGGTTGACGATGACGCCGCTGCCTTGCTCGACCATGATCCGCCCCGCGGCCCGTGAGATCGATGCCGTGGCCGACAGGTTGACTTCGATGACCCGGTCCCAATCGTCGTCGTCGAAGTCGAGTGCGCCGACCCGCCGACCGTGGAAGGCCGCGTTGTTGACCACGATGTCGAGGCGACCGTAGGTCCGCAGCGCAGCGGGAACGAGTTCCGACCGCGCCGCGCGGTCGGCGAGATCCACGACACAGGTGGTCAGTTTCTCCGGCCGATCGTCGACGAGGGACGAGGTGAGCGCCAGCCCGTCGGCGTCGATGTCCGAGGCGACGACAGTCGCGCCGTCCGCCACGAGGCGCGTGACGATCGCCCGTCCGATGCCTCTCCCGGCGCCGGTGACCAGCGCGACCCGGCCGGCAAGCCCTCCGCTCACGTGTGAGCCGCACCCTCTGGTTCGAGGCGCCCACGGGCGCCGTCACGCACCCAACGCACACTTGCTTCCAGTTCTGACACGGAGAACGGACCGACACACTCGAACCCGCCGTAGCCGGAGTATCCGGAGCGATTGAGCTCCGCGATGAAGGGCTCGAAGTCGATACCGCCGAGCCCGGGGAGTCGGCGATCGCGGTCGGAGAGGTGCACCAGACGGAGTTGGTCGGCCGTCCCGGCGACCTCCGCGACCAGATCCTGGCCCTCCCGGTCGACGTGGTAGGTGTCGATCATCATGCCGATCCGAGCGTGGTCCAGCCGACGGGTAAAGGTGGCGGCCTCGGTCGGTGAGGTCACGAGATGCGTCTCCGCCTTGTTGAGTGGCTCGAGCGCGATCGTGACATCACTCGCGAGCCCGTCCGCAAGTAGCTCGCGGAGCAGGACGGCGAGCACCGACCACTCGATCTGTTCGACGCCTGCCCCGAGATCGACATCGATCCGCGGGGCTCCGGTGATGGGTACCAGGACGAGTTGCTGCGCTCCGACCGCGGCCGCGTCCGCCAGTCGCGTCCGCAGCACCTGCATGGCGTCGACGCGTTCGTGCAGTGTCCGGGCCAGGAGCGGACCGCTCATCCGCCCGTAGACGGTCGGGATCGCGAGACCGGTTCGCGCGGCGCACGAGACGGCGTCCTGGACGTGATCGTGCAGCAGGTCGCCGCGCAGGTCGATGCCGTCGAAACCCGCTGCCGCGACGATCTCGAACTTGTCCAGCAACGGCCGATCGCCGACCATCATCTCGAAGCAGCTGAGCTTCACCTTTGACCCCAGTCCCGGTCTCGCGACCCGTTCGTGACCTACCAGACGTCCGCGACCCGGACCGTCTCCCCGGTTGCCATCGACGCGAAGATGGCGTCGGTCACGGCCATGACCTGCCGACCCTCGGTGAATCCGTATTCGTACTGCCGGCCGTCGCGGATCGCCTCGGCGAACCGGCCGAACTCGAGCTGATGCAGATCGACCGGATCGAAGGTGATCGACCTGGTGTCGGATCCGGTCCGGACGACCAGCTCACGCGCCACACCGCCCTCGGCGGTGCCCCTGGGTCCGATGATCCGGTCGGCCCGAGACGTCATGCGCGAACCCTTCGCCAATCCCCAGGACGCCGTCAGTGTGCCGATGTCACCCGACTCATAGGTCACGATCGCGACGCCCGTGTCGATCGCGAGCTCCCGCAGATGGGCGAGCTCCGGCCGATCCACGGCGGTCACCGCGCCGACCGCTCGGACGGTCGACGGGCGCGACCTGAAGACCGTCTGCCACATCAGGAAGTAGTGGCATCCGGCGTCGGCGAACGGACCATTGTTGCCCCGGCGATCGTGCATCGCCGTCTTCGGCCGGACTTCCTGCAGAAGATCGGAGCTGAAGAGCATCGGGCGTCCGAACGCCCCGGAGGCCGCGAGGTCGCGGAGCACCTCGACACCAGGCGCGAGATTGCGCTGGAAGCCGACGCCGAAGCACACGCCGGCGTCATCGACGGCGGTCTGCATGGCATCGGCATCCGCCGGCGTCGACGCGAGGGGCTTCTCGGTGAAGACGTGTTTCCCCCGTCTCGCGCCTTCGACCGCGATCGGCCGGTGGGAGGCCAGCGGGGTGCAGATCGACACCACATCGACATTCGGATCCGCGAGCGCGACCCGGTAGTCATCATGAGCGGCGACCACGTCGTGGGCGCTCGCCAGTGCCTTGGCGCGGCCGAAGTCGACGTCCGTCACCGAGACGACGGCATGTCCGGCCGCCCGCCACCCGACGACGTGGCGGGTACCCATGTCACCGGCACCGACCACCGCAATCCTCAGGCTGTGCTCCCCTTCGGCCATCACCGCCGCGAACCCTCCGTTGCTCCGCCGTACCCGGTCACTGTTTCACAGCACCCGACAGCCCCTCGATGAAGTACCGCTGCAGGAAGAGGAACACGAGGATGACGGGAAGAAGGCTGATCGTGCTCGCCGCCGCGAGCTCGGAGTAGTTGGTGAGATTCTGCCCCTGGAACGAATAGATGCCGACGGCGAGCGTCTGCAGTTCCGGTCGGCTGAGGGTCAGGACCAGAGGTACGAGGAAGTCGTTCCAACTGGCGATGAACTGCAGGATGATCACGGTCGCTATGACCGGCTTGGCGAGCGGGAGGAAGATCTGCACGAACACGCGGAAGAACCCGGCGCCGTCGATGACCGCCGACTCCTCGAGCTCCTTCGGGAGCTGCCGGAAGTAGCCGGCGAAGAGCAGAAGCTGGATGATGTGCGCCGTCCCGCTCTCGGCGAGGATCACCCCGAAGAGGTTGTTGTCCAGGTGCAGGGCGGTGATCAGGTCGACGATCGGGATGATCGTGTATCCCTGCGGCAGGAAGATGAGCACGCCGAGCGCCACGATCAAGATCCGCTTGCCGGGGAACGAGAATCGGCCGAGCACGTAGCCCATGCTCGAGGTGGTCAGCACCACGATGGCCACGGCGGCGACCGTGATGATGACCGTGTTGAAGAACTCGCGCCCGATGTGCGCCTGGGTCCACGCATCGGTCCAGTTGCTGAAGTACCAGCGCGTGGGGAAGAGTCCCAGACCGCTGAAGACCTTTCCGTTGGGTTTGACCGAGGCCGACATCATCCACAGGAACGGGTAGATCCATGCGATGCAGACGGGCACAGCGATCACGTAGGTGATGATTCGGCGGGCGGAGCCGCGGGCTCGACGAGGAGCGGCCCGTATCGTCAGCCGATCTCGTCGCGACCGCTCGCGAAGCGCAGTCGCCATCAGGTCGGCTCCGTCGCGAGACTGGCGGACCGGCGCATCCGTCGGACCACGAGAATCTGGATCAGCGCGACGAGGAAGACCGCGACCCCGAACACGACTCCGGCGGCCGAGGCGTAGCCGAGACGCGTCGACGACGTCGATCCGGCGGCTCCGAATGCCGTTCGGTAGATGTAGAGCTCCATGACCTCCGACGAGAAGAACGGTCCACCATTCGTCAGCGACTGCAGGAAGGCGAACACCTGGAGATTGCCCACCGCGACGATCAGGGTGATGATAGCGCCGAACGGTGCCATCATCGGCGCGGTGATGGATCGCATCTGGCGCCACCAGCCGGCGCCGTCGACCCGTGCAGCCTCGTAGACCTCCTGCGGGATGGTCTGCAGTCCGGCCAGCCAGTAGATCATCGGCTGCCCGAGCCATTTCCAGACGAAGATGCCGATGGCCGTCCACATGACCGTGTGCGGGCTGCCCAGGAAGTCGATCGGCCGATGGATGATGTGGCCGTCCTGCAGGATCTGGTTGACCGGGCCGTTGAACGCAGCGAACACAAAGCTCATCACGATTCCGACGATGGCCGTCGTCGTCACGACCGGGATGAAGATGAACGTCCTGATCACCGGCGAGAGTCGCAGCGCACGCTCGTTGAGTACGACGGCGAGGACAAGAGACGCAGCCAACTCGACCGGCGTCGAGACGAGCATGAACCACGCCGACCGGCCGAAGGCATGCCAGAAGAACGCGTCATGCAGGAGCGACGCGAAGTTCTGCCAACCGATGAAGGTCTTCGACTTGCTCAACCCGTCCCAGTCGAAGAACGAGTAGTACCACGAGGCGATCATCGGATAGACGGAGAACATGATGATCAGGACGAGCCCGGGCGCCATCAACAGATAGCACCAGCGGGCCTTCCACAGGCGCTGCGACATTCGTTCCCGCCCGGCGGATTGGGTCGCGAGCCGAGGCCGCCTAGTCCGGAAGTACGGAGAATCTCCCTGCGCGACCACCTCCTGCGGTCGGCTGGCTGATCATGCATGGAAGCCCTCCGGAGCAAGGTTGGTCTGCTGCTTATGGCCTAGCGCACGCGAGACGCTAGCTTTGAAGTGGTAAGGCGTCAATCCACCAGAGGTCTGTCATCGACCGGATGGGATTTGCTTTGCCATGGTCGGATCGAGCGCAACCTTGACACGAAAAGTAGCCCGCCATAACCTCCCGCCGATGTGGCGGACCGCTACGAACCCACTCGGCCGGCGTCGGTCGCCTCGGGCCGAAAAATCTCCGTCAACAGTCCGATTCACCTGCAGCTGGGAAGCGCATGGAATCACCTCCCGTGACCGAGTGGCGGGTCGGCTGCCAAACCCGCCCGTGGCTTCAGACGATGGCGCCCGACGACTTCACCTCGGGCCTGCCCGCGACGATCGGGTACATCGCAGATGCCGGGTTCACCGGCGTTGAAGCACCGCTCATCCGCCTCCCGCTCGAGTCTTCGGGCGAATTCCGACGAATGCTCGCCGCGTCCGGCGGAATCGGGCTGTGCGGAGCGCACGCGGGAGGGCGATGGACGGACCCCGACATGGCGGCCCACATCGAGTCCCTGACACGCCGTGCCGCGGCACTGCCCGAGGTGGGGTGCAGCCAGCTCGTCGTCAGCCTCCAGGACGCACCCGCCCATCCGACGGAAGCGGACATGACGTGCATCACCGAGAACCTCGGCGCGCTCGCTGAGTCATGTCGCCGGGCAGCGGGGATACGGGTCGGCTTCCACAACCATGCCGCCGAGCTCGCCGATGACGCTCAGATCCTCGCAGCGATCGTTGATCGATGCGATCCCGACGACATCCAGCTCGCCGCCGATATCGGCTGGGTGGCATACGCAGGGGTGGACGTCGGTGCGTTCATCCACCGATTCGGCGACCGGTTGGCGTATCTGCATCTGCGGGACATCACCCCGGAGAAGCATTTCGTCGAAGTGGGCCGGGGCAATCTGGACTACCCGGAGATCCTGCGCGCGCTCGCGGCGGAGCGATTTGACGGCTGGCTGGTCGCCGAGTCGGAGTTCAGTGCGACCTGGGAGGGCGAGAAGACGCCGGAGGCCACGGTCGCGGCACAAATCAAGGGCATACGGAGCTTCATGACGACGTCATCGTGAAAGGACCAGAGCGAACGGTCCCGCCGATCTGATCGGCGATGACCCTGGCCGGGGCCGGCGGCGTCAGACAGAGACCGGGAGGAGACGTTCCAGGTCGTCGGACAACGCGCGGTAGTCGTGATCGGCCAGCCGTCCTGCCGGGGGCAGCATGCGCGCGGAGCAGAGTCCGGCGATCTCCAGCGCTGCCTTCCAGCCCGCCGGGGGGCTCCCCCGCCGACAGGCCTGAACGACCGCGAAGAGCTGTCGCTGGAGGCCGCGGGCGACGTCCAGGCGCCCGTCGACGGCGGCGGAGTACAAGGCCACGCCGAGGGCAGGGACGAGGTTGGCGCTCGCCGCGATCGTGCCGGTCGCGCCGGCGAGCACGCTCGGCAACAGCAACGTGTCGCTTCCGGTGAGAATCTGGAACTCCGCATCCTCTACGGCGTACACCGCCGCCTGCAGATACTCCAGGTCACGGCTGCTGTCCTTCATCGCGATGACACGGGGATGCCGTGCCAGCGACGCCACCACCGCCGGCGTGATCTGCGTCTTGGTCATCGCCGGGATGTTGTAGAGCACCAACGGTACGGGCGATCGCTCGGCAAGGGTGAGGTACAGCCGCTCCATGTCGGCTTCACCCGCCGGGTAGTACGACGGCGGCGCGACCATCGCCGCCGTCGCGCCGTGCAGCCCGACCGCATGCAATTCCTCGATCGCCTCATCGACGGCATTCACCGGCACCGCGGGAATGACGGGGAATCCGTCCGGCACCCGGTCACGTACGGCGGCGATCATCCGCAGCCGCTGGTCGCGGTTCTGCCGTGGGCCCTCGCCGGTCGATCCGTTGGGGCTCACTCCGACAACGCCGGCACCGAGCGCACGCTCGAGCAGTCGATCGAGTGCCGTGACATCGAGTTCGCCCGACTCGTCGAGCGGAGTCACCAGCGCGACCAACACACCGGTCGGTATGCGGAGCGGATATTCGTCGACCACGCGGCGGAGCGTTGCACAGACCTCTGGCCTCGCGCTAGCCTACGGCGCGTGCCATGCAGGCCGACGACTGCGGCCGGGTAGGCGACAAGAGCCTGCGGCCTTTGGGAGTCCGCTATGACTGCGCCGCAACACCGCGCCGATCAGGTCGTGTTGTTGATCACGGACACCACCCGCTGGGACATGCTCGGGTGCTATCGGGATACCGGAATCCGGACTCCCTACCTGGACGGGTTGGCGGCGGGCGGGTTGCGGGTCGACCGCGCCTACACGTGCACCCCGGTCTGTGGGCCGGCGCGATCGGCCCTGCTCACCGGGACCTGGCCGCACGCGAACGGCGCACTCGCCAACAGCATGGCGTTCGGTGCGAACTTCCACACTCTCGGGCAGCGGCTGTCCGATCACGGGATCGCGACGGGATACATCGGGAAGTGGCACCTGGACGGCACCGACTATTTCGGGAACGGACAGTGCCCGGACGGCTGGGATCCCGACTACTGGTACGACGGTCGCCGATACCTCGACGAGCTGACCACCGAGGAGCGAGTGCGCTCGCGCGCAATGGACAGCAACGGCCGCGTCGACGAGAACTTCACCTATGCGCACCGGTGCTCGACCCGCGCGATCGACTTCATCGAGCGACACCGTGACGAGCGGTTCTTCCTCGTCGTCTCCTACGACGAGCCGCATGGCCCGTCGATAAGCCCGGAGCCCTACGCCAGCGCCTACGCCGAATACGACTTCCCGAAGAGTCCGAACGTATGGGACACCCTGAAGGACAAGCCCGATCATCAGCAGGTCTGGGCCGGCGAACGGATGTCCGCCGACCGCGACGCCGTCCGGATCAACAAGCCGGCCTATTTCGGCTCGCAGAGCTACGTCGACGCCGAGATCGGCCGGGTGCTCGAGACGATCGACGATGCAGCTTCCGGCGCCCTCGTCTGCTACACGTCGGACCACGGCGACGCGCTCGAGTCCCATTGCCTCACCGGTAAGGGACCGGCCTTCTACGACGAGGTCGCCCGCATTCCGCTACTCATCAGGTGGCCCGGTGTCACCACACCGGGATCCGTGTGCGCTCAGCCGGGCTCACACATCGACGTCGCGCCGACGGTCCTCGACGCGATGGGCCTGCCCGTTCCGCCGAGTCTGGACGGCACCAGCATGGTGCCGATGCTCGTTGACCCGACCCGTCGGGTCAACGACTGCGTCTTCACCGAGTTCCACCGCTTCGAAATCGACCACGACGGCTTCGGCGGCCTTCAGCTGCTGCGCGGTGTGCTCGGCGGCCATCACAAGTTGGTGGTCAACCTGCTGTCCGGAGACGAGCTTTACGACCTCGATGCGGATCCCGGCGAGATGACCAACCTGATCGACGACCCTCGGCACGCTTCGATCCGAGACGGCCTCCATGACCGATTGTTGAGCTGGATGGACGACACGCGCGACCCGTTCCGCGGCTACTACTGGCAGCACCGGCCTTGGCGCACAGGCGTTCCGGCGCCGTCGTGGAGCGGCAACGGCATGACCCGGCAGCCGGACGATGACGGCTACCAACCGCGGATGCTCGACTACGACACCGGGCTGCCGATCACCGAGACGGTGCGACCGAAGCAGTAGACCTGTCGGCGGCGACCCCCTCGTCAGAGGGAGCGCAGCGGCGTCGTATCGCGCTCCTGCTCGAGGCGCCTGACCGCAGCGGAGTGAGCAGCGCGAATGTGCCGTCGAGCGGCCTGCCGGGCAGCCGATGCGTCACCGGCCCGCAACGCGGCGAGGATCCGCTCGTGATCATCCCGCGAGCGCTCCAGCCGACCGGGTACCCGCAGCGTCGTCTCCATCCCCGCCGCGAGCATGTCCTGCAGGACTCCGAGTGTCTGCCGCATGAATCGGTTGCCCGCCGCCTCCACGATCCGCATGTGGAACGTCGCGTCCAGGTTCTGCAGCAATCCGAAATCGGGGGTATCGGCGTGGATAGCCCGATTGAGCTGCTTGAGGGCAGCGGCGATGGCGGCAACGTCTGCGGAACCGGCGTTCTCGGCCGCCCACCCGGCTGCGGGAACTTCGAGCACCTCTCGCATGGCGAACAGTTCGTCGACATCCATCTCGTTCGCGGCGACTGCTGCGCGAAGGTCTTGCTCGGAGCGGGGGGCGGCGACGAAGACGCCTTGCCCATGACGGACAACCAGCCGCCCTTGGGCCTCGAGTGACTTGACCGCTTCCCGGACCGAGGGCCGGCTCACCCCGAGCAGGCCGGCGAGCTCCCGCTCGGCGGGTAGTCGATCGCCCGCGCGGAGCTCATCGCCCGCGATGAGCTCGGTGATCTGCTTCTCGATTCGGGCGGAGATACTCCCCCGCGGAGCTACTGACTCCCACATCTGTCGGCTCCCGGTCTTCGCACGCACGGGACGAGTCCTCGGCCTGAGTCCCGCAGGGAGGGCGAGACCTGGTGTCCTGGGTCCTGGCACACATCCACCTCTGGTGCGAGGCAAGTCGTTGCTCTACTGCAACAGAACCTCTGTTGGGCGATCAATCTACCTGATCGACACAGTCGCGAGCCACGTCGGGACGGACTCGTCGACCTTGCAGCGACACCAGACGCGGGATAGCGTTCACGCGATCACCCGTGGTAAGACCTCTTTCCGAAATGATGAGGTGGCCGGAACGGGCTTGGCCCAGGAGTTCGCCATGTCGAGGCAACAGGTCGGTTTCATCGGGGCGGGAAAGATGGGTGGCGCGGTCGCTCGACGCCTCGCGACCGGCGATTTCGCCGTCCGCGTCTACGACCCCGACCCCGCGGCGGTCGAGGCCTGCGTCAAAGTCGGCGCGGTCGCTGCCGCCTCGGCCGAAGACGCGGTGCACGACGCCGACGTCGTGATCACCAGCCTGCCGCTGCCGGAGGACGTGCTGCGCGTCTGGCGCTCGATCGCGCCACACCTGGCGTCCGCGGCCATCGCAGTCGACGTCTCGACCATTGATCCTGGCACGGCTCACGAGCTGAGCGAGCTGCTCGGCCGGCGTACCACGGCGTTCGTGGCATGCGCTCTCGGCAAGACTCCGATGGACGCCGAGCAGGGCACGATTCCGCTGTTCGTCGGCGGCCCCGCGGACGCCGTCGCGGCGCTGCACGGGGTCTTCGACCGGATCGGCGCGAAGGTCCATGATCTCGGCTCGCCCGAGGCGGCCGCCACGTTCAAGCTGATCTCCAACCTGGTGGGCATGACCAACCTGGCCGTCCTCGCCGAGGGATATCTGCTGTCCCAGCGGGCCGGCATTCCTCCCGAGGTCTTCACGGCCGCGCTCGACGACACCGGCGCCCGGTCGTTCCAATCGGAGCTCCGGCTGCCCTGGCTGATCGCGGAAGACTACGAGGCGCGGTTCGCCGTCGCGCTCGCCGCCAAGGACCTTCGCCTCGCGGTGGCCACAGCCGCCCGCATGGGCCTCCCCACCCCGGTGGCCGCGCAGGGAATGTCGCAATTCGTCGCGGCGATCGCGCACGGCCACGGCGACGAGGACGTGGTTGCCGTCGCTCGGGTGCTCGACCCGACCGCCAGCCCGCCCGACCGCGACGCCGACGGACCGGACGGGACGTGACCGACCTGGTCGAGGAGACGGTCGACGTCGTCGTGACGGAGGACGTCTGGGGCACCCCGTTCGACGAGCTGGCCCGGCGCCGCTCGGTGCTGCGCTGCCCGACCGCGTGGCAGGACACCAGCCGGCTCGTCGAGGTGGCGGGCCGCACCCGGGCACTCGTCGTACGCAACAAGACCGCCGTCGACGCCCACCTGTTGACCGTGAGCAGCAGGTTGAAGATCGTCGCTCGCGCCGGAGTCGGTCTGGACAACGTCGATCTCGCGGCCGCCGACGCGGTCGGGGTCGTGGTGACCGCGCCGCTCGGAGCCAACGCCACCAGCGTCGCGGAACACACCCTCGGGCTGGCCCTCGCGCTGGCCCGGCAGACCGTCGAGTTGAACGCGGACTGCCGGGTCGGCGAGTGGCACCGCACACCGGGGAGAGAACTGTCGGGCGGCACCTGGGGGCTGCTCGGCGCGGGTGCCACTGCTCGGGCCTGCGGACGGTTGGCGCGCGGGCTCGGCATGGGGGTGTTGGCCTACGACCCCTACATCGACCCCCGACATCCCGACCTGACGGACACCGGCATCGAGTTGACCACCCTGACAGAAGTCGCGACACGCTCCGATGTGCTGTCGTGCCATCTTCCCGCGACCCACGAGACCGCCGACCTCGTCGATGCGGGCTTTCTGGCGCGGGTCCGTCCCACTGCCTTTCTGATCAACGTCGGCCGCGGCGACGTGGTCGACGAAGAGGCGCTTGCCGATGCGCTGGAGTCACGCGCACTCGCCGGGGCCGCTCTCGACGTCCGCCGGCAGGAACCGTCAGTGCCGGGGCGCCTGGAGCGCTTGGGCAACGTCATCCTCACCCCGCACATCGCGGGCATCACCGGCCAGAGCCAGCATCGCGTCCTCGAGGTGCTGGCCGCGGACATCGACGCCGTTCTGGACGGCAACCTCGCAGCATCCGCGGTGGGAAAGGCGAAGCGCCCACGCGCGTGAGGTCGGCTCAGTCGAGGTCGTCGTGCTCCATCAGCTGACGCGCGGCCTCGGTGATCGACCCGGTCAGCGACGGATAGACGGCGAAGGTCTGCGCCAGCTGATAGACGGACAGGTTGTTCTGTACGGCGACCGTGATCGGCAGGATCAGCTCCGAGGCGGCCGGCGCCACGACCACGCCTCCGACGATGACTCCGGTGGCCGGCCGGCAGAAGAGCTTGACGAAACCCTCGGTGACCCCCTGCATCTTCGCCCTGGCGTTGGTGGCCAACGGGAAGGTGACCGCGCGCGCGGCGACCTCGCCGGTCTCGATCGCCCGCTGCCGGATGCCGACGGTCGCGATCTCCGGGTGGGTGAACACGTTGGCCGACACGGTCTTGAGCTTCAGCGGTGTGACCGCCTCGCCGAGCGCATGCCACATCGCGATCCGCCCCTGCATCGCGGCCACCGAGGCGAGCATCAACAGCCCGGTGCAGTCGCCGGCGGCGTAAACGCCCGGGATGTTGGTGCGGGACACCCGGTCGACCGGCACGAACCCGCGTGAGCTCACCTCGACACCGGCCTGCTCCAGCCCGAGATCTCCGGTGTTGGGCACCGAGCCCACGGTCATCAACGCGTGGCTGCCGTCGACACTACGGCCGTCGTCGAGTTCGACCACGACGCCACCGGGTGTACGGCGGACCCCGGACGCCCGCGCACCCTTGACGATCTGCATGCCGCGCTTGGTGAAGATCTCCTCGAGCAGCGCCGCCGCGTCGGAGTCCTCACCGGGCAGCACCCGGTCGCGGCTGGAGACCAGGGTGACGTCGACGCCCATCTCCGTGTAGGCACTGGCGAACTCGGCGCCGGTGACCCCCGAGCCCACGACGACGAGCCGCTCGGGAAGCTGGGGCAGGTCATAGATCTGCCGCCACGTCAGGATCCGCTCCCCGTCGGGCACCGCGCCCGGAACGATGCGGGGGGTGGCCCCGGTGGCGACCAGGACGATGTCGGCCTCCAGCCGCTGGTGGCCGTCCTCGGTCACTGCGTCGAGGACATGGGTGCGCCCGTCGTCGATCTCGACGAACCGCGCCGTACCGATGAGCACCCGCACGCCCTCGCGGATCAGCCGGTCGCGCACGTCGTGGGACTGCGCCTGGGCCAGCCGCTTCACCCGGTCGTGGACGACGGGGGCGTCGACGTTGAGGGCCTCCGGGGCGACCGCCCGCACTCCGAGCGCGGCGGCGTCGCGGAAGGAATTCATCGTCTCGCTGGTGGCGATGAACGTCTTCGACGGAACGCAGTCGTAGAGCACGCACGCGCCGCCCAGGCCGTGCTGCTCGACGATGGTGACCTCAGCGTCGAGTTGCGCGGCGACCAGGGCAGCCTCGTAGCCGGCCGGGCCCCCGCCGACGATCACGATGCGTGGCACGATGTCCTTCCGATCGTTCGCCTGACCCCATTGTCACCCACGACCGGGGTGCGCACGGCCACTAGGCTCTCCCCATGACGCTCTACGCCGCATACGGGTCCAACATGGACCCGGCGCAGATGCTCTCCCGGTGCCCTCATTCGCCGGTCGCGGGCACCGGGTGGATCGTCGGCTGGCGGTTGACCTTCGGCGGCGAGGAACTCGGCTGGGAGGGCGCCCTGGCCACCGTCGTGGAGGATCCGCTGGAAAGCGTCTTCGTGGCGCTCTACGACGTCACCGCGAACGACGAGGCCTCCCTCGACCACTGGGAGAGCGCGGACAACGGGATCTACCGCAAGATCTCGCTGCGGGTGCACGCACTCGACGCCGACGTCCTCGCCTGGGTCTACGTCCTGGACGGATACGAAGGCGGACTGCCCTCGGCGCGCTACCTCGGCATGATGGCCGAGGCCGCCGAGCGGGCCGGTGCCCCGGACGACTACGTCGCCGCGCTGCAGTCCCGCCCCTGCCGGTCGATCGGCACCTGACCGCCGCCCCTCAGCCGGTGAGGGAGATGAGGGCCAGGGTCGCCATCAGCCGGACCCCGATGGCGATCGCCCGCTCGTCGACGTCGAAGTCACCCTGGTGCAGATCGTGCTGATCGCCCGGTTCCCGGCCGGCGCGGACGCCGAGCCGGGCGAGCGCTCCGGGCACGGCGTCGAGGTACCACCCGAAGTCCTCGCCGCCGAGGCTCTGCGGCGTGCCGACGAGCCCCTGCGGGCCGAGCGAGGCGCGCACCGCGTCCCGGATCAGCGCGGTCGACCGGGCCTCGTTGATGACCGGCGGTACCCCGCGTTGGTAGTTGACCTCGGCCACAGCACCGGTCGGAGCGACGATCTCCTCGACCAGCCGACGGACGAGCTTCTCCGCGTCGGCCCAGACATCGCGGTCCAGCATCCGGACAGTGCCCCGCACCAGCCCGGTCTGCGGGATCGCGTTGGGGGCGACCCCGGCCTGCACGGCGCCCCACACCAGCGACAGGCTGGCCCGCGGATCGACGACCCGGGTGAGCAGGCCGGGCAGATCGGTGATGAGCCGGCCCATCGCGTAGACCAGGTCGACGGTCAGGTGCGGCCGCGCGGTGTGGCCGCCCGGACCGGTCAAGGTCACCTCGACCGAGTCGGAAGCAGCGGTGATCGCTCCGGTGCGCACGCCGATGCGACCCACATCCGCCGCGGGATCGCAATGCAGCGCGAAGATCCGGTCGACGCCGTCGAGCGCGCCCGCGTCCATGACGCCGAGCGCGCCGCCCGGCGTCTGCTCCTCCGCCGGCTGAAAGATCATCCGGACCCGGCCGGGTAGCTCCGGTGCGGCATGCAGCGCCAGGGCGGCGCCGAGCGCCACCGTGGTGTGCACGTCGTGCCCGCAGGCGTGGCAGACGCCGTCGACCGTCGACCGGTAGGGGACGTTCTTCACGTCCGGCAGCGGGAGCGCGTCGATGTCGGCGCGCAGGGCGACGGTCGGTGACCCGGATCCGATGTCGCAGACCAGGCCGGTCCCGCTCGGCAGCAGGCTCGGTCGGAGCCCGGCCCGGCGCAGGTGCTCGGACAGCAGCGCGGTGGTGCGGTGCTCCTGCCAGCCGAGCTCGGGGTGGGAGTGCAGATCCCGGCGTACGGCGATCAGCTCGGCCTCATGCTCGGCCACCCACGAGCCCAGCCAGGCGGGTGCCTCGGTGATCGGCGGTGGGCTCATGCGGCGGGCCGGCGCGGCCCGATCCGGATGCGTCTCATCGCGGGAGTCCATGTCTCATCTCACCGAGCAGACTATCGACCACCCGGGTCAGGTCTCCGCCCGCCGCCGCCGCGACCGCCCGCTGACGCTGATAGCTCGCCCCCCGCTCGATGATCCGCGGCACGATCGCCAGCTCGTCCGCGCAGCCCAGCCGGCGGGCGATCGGGGTCAGGTCGTCGACCAGATCGGCGAGCGCCTGGCGCACCGGGACGACCGTGCCGCGGTCGTCGGCGACGATCTCGGCGTCCAACCCGTAGCGCGCGGCGCGCCACTTGTTCTCCTTCACGACCCACGCCCTCGGTTCCGGCAGCGTGTATCCCTGGTCGATCTGGGAGTCCAGCCGCTCCACCAGGCACTGCGACATGGCCGCGACCGCGGCGATCTCGTCGATCGTCGGCAGGCCGTCGCAGATCCGCAGCTCGACGGTGCCGAACCTCGGGTGCGGGCGGATGTCCCACCACACCTCGCGGACCGACTCAATGGCGTGGCTGGAGATCAGCACCTCCATGTAGCGCTCGAACTGATCCCACCCGGAGAGCTGATAGGGCAGGCCGGCGGTCGGAAGCGCCTCGAAGACCTTGCTGCGGTAGGAGGCGAGGCCGGTGTCGGCGCCGACCCAGAACGGGCTGGACGCCGACAGGGCGAGGAAGTGTGGGATGTAGGCCACCAGCGCGTTGACGATCGGGATGGCCTTGGCCGGGCTGCGGATGCCGACGTGCACGTGGACACCGAAGATCTGCAGTTGGCGGGCGAGCCACTGGTTTCGCTCGATCAGCTGCTGGTAGCGGTGGGTCTCGGTGATCTGTTGGGTCGACCAGTCGGTCATCGGATGCGTGCCCGAGCACATGACGCCCAGCCCGAGCGGCTCGGCCGCGGAGATCACCTCGGCGACGGTGCCGGAGAGGTCCTTGCACGCCTCGGCGACCGTGCCGCACACGCCGGTGATGACCTCGACGCACGACTGCAGCAGCTCGTGCTTGGCCTTCGGGTGCTCGTCGAGGCCGTCCGGCGTGATGGCCGCCAGCACCTCGTTGGACCCGGAGCGGAGCTGCCGGGTCTCGACGTCGACGAGCTCCAACTCCCACTCGACGCCGAGGCTGGCCCGCTCCGACGCGCTGAAGTCGATCTGCACGCCGCGAGCGTAACCGGGGAGGAGGCGCCCCGCCGGGCGACGCTCAGGTCGCCGCGGCGGGGTCGCTCGCCTCAGGCTCCGACGGCCACCGGCCGGCCGACCTTGGCCGACTCGTAGATCGCCCAGATGACCTCGAGGGTGCGGGTGTTCTCCTCGATCGTCACGAGCGGCTGACGGCCGTCCGCGATCGCGGACAGGAAGTCCTGGTACTGGGTGGTGTGGGCGTCCGACAGCGCGGACGGGTCGCCACCCGCCGTGCCTCCGGCCTGGGTCGGAAGCACCTGTGACGCCTGGTTGTCGCCGGCGCCACCGCCGTAGGCCGGAGCGTCGGTCGAACCGTCACTGGCATGGAAGTAAGCCAGCTGGTCGTCGTCGATCACCGCCGACCCGTGGTCACCATGCACCTGGATGCGCGCGGTCAGTCCCGGGTAGGCGGCCGTCGTCCCACGGATGACCCCCAGCGCGCCGGAGCTGAACCGGATGGTGGCGACCGCCGTGTCCTCGACCTCGATCCGTTCGTGGGCGAGGGTTCCGGTCCACGCGAACACCTCTGTCGGCTGGCCGAGCAGCCAGACCAGCAGGTCGATCGAGTGGATGCCCTGGTTCATCAGCACCCCGCCGCCGTCCAGCGCCCAGGTGCCCCGCCAGTCGCCGGAGTCGTAGTAGCCCTGGCTCCGCCACCAGGCGATGTCGGCGCTGCCCGACGTCAGCCCGCCGAACTTGCCGTCCTGCACCGCGGCGTGGGCGATCTGGGCCGCGGCGTCGAACCGGTGCTGGCTGATCACCGTCACCACCCGGTCGGACACCGCGGCCTCCTTGGCGACCGCGGCAACCGCATCCGGCGTAACGTCGAGCGGCTTCTCGATCACCACGTGCTTGCCCGCGCGGAGCGCGTCGACGGCCGGGCCGGCGTGGTTACCGCTCGGGGTGCACACGGCCACCGCGTCGACGTCCTGGCGTTGCAGTGCCTCCTCGACGCTGTACAGCGCCGGCACTCCGTGCTTCGCGCCGAGCTCGTCGGCTCGCTCCGGAATGACATCCACCACCGCGGCCAGTTCGGCCTCGGCCAGTCCCGCAATGGTGCGCGCGTGATGCTTTCCGATCACGCCACAACCAATGACGGCGAATCGCATGGCGAAACTTCCTCTCGATGAAGTCAGCGGTAGTCGATGTCCTGGGCGCGGAGCAGGCCGGTGAAGGCGTCGGTCGCCGTCTTGAACAGATCGGCACCACTGAATCCGCCGCTACGACCGGCATGGGCGAGGTGCGGCTCCATCGAGAAGAATCCGTCGAAGCCGTCGGCCTTGAGCGCGCCGATCGTCTCCGGCAGCTGGCCGTCGCCCTGACCGGCGGGGACGACGTGGGCGTCGGCGAGGACGGCGTCCTTGATCTGCACGTATTCCAGGTGCGGCCGCAGGGACGCGTAGGCCTCGGTGAACGGCCGTACGCCGCACTGCACGAAGTTGGCCGCATCCCAGGCCAGCTTCAGCTTGGGTGACCCGACCGACTCGACGATGTCGAGACAGCGGCCCGGCAGGTCGCCGTAGATCTCCTTTTCGTTCTCGTGCAGCAGGATCACGTCGTGACCCTCGGCCCTCGCCGCGAGCGCGCTCATCCGGCGCAGCACCTCGTCGCGGTGCGCGGCGGGGTCGTCGCCCTGCGGGATGAAGAAGGAGAACAGCCGGATATAGGGCGCCTCGAGCCGCTGTGCGACCTCCAGTGACCGGTCGAACCGGCGGAGGTGCTCGTCGAAGTCGTCGTCGACCTTCACCTTGCCGATGGGTGAACCCACCGACGAGGTGGCGATGCCGTGCTGGTCAAGTGTCTTGCGCACCTGTTCGAGCTGCCCGTCGTCCAGGTCGAGGACGTTGGTGCCCCAGGCGCTACGGAATTCGATGAACCGGATGCCCAGCTCGTCGAGCACCGAGCACTGTTCCTCGAGGTCAGGTGAGATCTCGTCGGCAAATCCCGAGAGTGTCCACATTGGACTGGTGACTCCTTTGGTCGATGGTGAGAGCTTCTGGCTTTACTGTCGTTCCTTGCCCTATCCCTTGACACCGCCGGATGCAAGCCCGCCGACGAGATACCGCTGGAAGAACATGTAGAGGAGGACCACGGGTACGGCGCAGATCACCGACGCGCCGAGCAGCTGACCGTAGAGCGGCAGCGGACCGCCTGAAGACGATAGGCATCGATCTCCTTCCTGGCAACCGGTTGCACAAATTTGCAGAGGTGGCAGACTGGCATCGTCCGACGAGGTGATGCCTGCCGAGAGGGGAGCCATGGCACCGTCCCGGGCCGCACGCGCACCCGCCCGCGGCAAGCGCGCGACGATCCATGACGTCGCGCGGGCCGCGGGCGTGGCTGCCTCGACCGTCTCGCGGGCCTTCTCCCAGCCCGACCGGCTCAGGGCGGACACCCTCGACCACGTCCTCGCCGTCTCGGCCGAGCTCGACTACCGGCCCAATCCGATCGCCCGCGCGCTGCCGCGGGGGAAGACACTCACCCTGGCGCTGCTCGTCCCCGACATCACCAACCCGTTCTTCTTCGGGCTGATCCGCGGGGCCGGACGACAGGCCGACGCGGCCGGCTACACGTTGGTCCTCGCCGACACGCGCGAGTCCCCGGACGTCGAGTGGAAACACCTCGAGCGGCTGGCCCGCGGGGTCGACGGCTTCATCCTGGCCTCGTCCCGCCTGCCCGATGACCGGCTCCGCGCCCTCGCCACGGACCGCTCGCTGGTGGTGATCAACCGGACGCTTCCCGAGGCGCCCTGTGTCGTGGTCGACAACCGGCAGGGCATGCGTCAGGCCGGCGAGCACCTGGCGTCCCTCGGCCATCGCCGGGTCGCCTATCTGTCCGGGCCGTCGACATCGTGGTCGGACCGCAGCCGATGGCGCGCGCTGCACGCGGCTTCGCGCACGCTCGGGCTCGACGTGGTGCGGCTCGGACCGTTCGCGCCCACGGTCGAGTCCGGAGCGGCCGCGGCGGATGCCGCGCTGGTGTCGGGGGTGTCGGCCGTCGTCGCGTTCAACGACCTGCTGGCGATCGGCACCATGCGCCGACTCCTGGGCAGGGGGGTCGCCGTACCGGACGACATGAGCGTGATGGGTTGCGACGACATCTTCGGTGCCGACTTCTGCCATCCCCCGCTGACCACCCTGGCCGCCGACATCGAATCGGCGGGACGGGCGGCCGTCGATCTGCTGCTCACCCCTCGGGGGGAGAATGATCCCGCACCCCGGCCGGTCGTGTTGCCGACCCAGTTACGGGTACGAGCATCCACGGGAAGCTGTCGCACCGAACGCCGATCCCCGTCCGCGGCGGCCACCCACCCGGCCACCCCGTCCGCGAGAGGAAACCGATGACTCGCCTCGAGCCGCATCCCGACCGACTCCTGCCCGCCGAGCCGTCGATCCGCACCGTCGCCCGACGCCTCTACGACCAGGTCGCCGAGCTGCCGATCGTCTCCCCGCACGGGCACGTCGACGCCGGGATCCTCGCCAACGACGAGCCGTTCCCCGATCCGGCGACGCTGTTCGTCACGCCGGACCACTACGTGACCAGGCTGCTGCACTCCCTCGGCGTCCCGCTGGAGGACCTCGGCGTACCGACGCGGGACGGGACGACCACCGCCGCTCCGCGGGACGTCTGGCGGGCCTTCTGCCGCCACTGGCCGGCATTTCGCGCCACCCCATCCCGCTACTGGCTGGAGGGCGAGCTCGCCGACGTCTTCGGCCTCACCACCCAGCCGTCGTCGGAAAGCGCTGACCAGCTCTACGACGAACTGCAGGACAAGCTCTCCCGGCCGGAGTTCCGGCCGCGCGCGCTCTTCCGCCGGTTCCGGATCGCCGCCCTCGCGACCACCGACGATCCGTGCAGCCCGCTCGACGACCACCGGCTGCTGGCGAAGGGCGACCTGGGCACCGGTCGCGTGGTGCCGACGTTCCGGCCCGACTCCTACGTCGACCCGGGACGCGACGACTGGGCCGCGCGGGTCGCCGCGTTGGGGCAGGCGGCCGACGTCGACGTCGACGGTTACGACGGCTACATCACCGCACTCGAGCGCCGCCGCGCCTACTTCGTCGAACACGGTGCGACAGCGACCGACCAGGGACCGGCCGACGCGGGCAGCGAACCGCTCGACGTCACCGACGCCCGGCGGATCTACGCCGACGCGCTCATCGGAGGGGCGTCGCCCGCCGACTGCACGGCCTTCCGCCGGCACATGCTCAGCGAGATGGCCCGGATGTCCAGCGAAGACGGGCTCGTCATGCAGCTGCACCCGTCGGTGCTGCGCAACTACGACACCGCCACCTACGAGCGGTTCGGTCCCGACACCGGGCACGACATTCCGGCCGCGGCGGAATACACCCGGGCGCTGCGCCCGCTGCTCGAGCGCTACGGCAACCATCCGCGGTTCCGGATCGTGCTGTTCACCACCGACGAGGACGTGTGGGCGCGGGAGATCGCCCCGCTGGCCGGCTTCTACCCGTCGGTCTACGTCGGCGCACCCTGGTGGTTCACCGACACCCCGGACGCGCTGCGCCGGTTCCGCGAGGCGGTCACCGACACGGTCGGCTTCTACCGCACCTCGGGCTTCGTCGACGACACCCGCGCGTTCTGCTCGATCCCGGTGCGGCACGACACCGCGCGGCGGGTCGACGCCGGCTACCTCGCCCGCCTCGTCGTCGAGCATCGGCTCGCCGAGGACGAGGCGGCGGAGGTCGCCCGCGACCTGACCGGCCCGATCCCGACGGAGGTCTTCCGCCTGTGACCGAACGCCTCACCCGCTCGACCGCCGAGGTCGGCCCGGCCGCACCGATCGGAATCGTCCACATAGGACTCGGTGCGTTCCACCGGGCGCACCAGGCCTGGTACACGCACCTGGCCAACAACGAGTCCGGGCCGGCGGTGGGGATCGCCGCGTTCACCGGGCGGCGCCCCGACGCCGCGACGGTGCTCGGCGATCAGGGCGGTCTCTATACGCTTCTGGTGCGGGGTCGGGAAGGAGACCAGGCCGAGATCATCGCCAGCATCTCGGCGGCGTACGACGGCGCGGACGTCGAGGCGCTGTGCCGCCAGCTGCGTGATCCGGCGGTCACGATCGTCACCCTCACGGTGACCGAGGCCGGATACCGCCGCTCTCCCGGCGGAGACGTCGATCGCGACGATCTCGACGTGGCCGCGGACATCGCGGCGCTGCGTACGTCGGGCGGCATCCCGGTCACCGTGCCGGGACGGCTCGTTGCGGCCCTGGCCGCTCGTCGCGACGCCGACGCCGGCCCCGTCGCGATCGTGCCGTGCGACAACCTCTCCGACAACGGCCCGGCGACCCGTCGCGTGGTGCTCAGCCTGGCCGCCGCCGTCGACCCCGGGCTACGCGACTGGATCGACGAGCAGGTCGGTTTCGTCTCGACCATGGTCGACCGGATCACGCCGGCAACCACCGACGCGGACCGAGCCACGGTGTCCGGCCTGATCGGCCTGGACGACCACACGCCGGTCGTCACCGAACCGTTCGCGGAATGGGTGATCGAGCGCGGCGGGCTGCCCGACCGGCGGCCGGCGTGGGAGACGGTCGGCGTACGGATCGTCGACGACGTCACGCCGTTCGAGCTCCGCAAACTGTGGCTGCTCAACGGAGCGCACTCCTTGCTGGCCTACGACGGGCTCGCACGTGGCCACCGCACCGTCGCCGGTGCGATGGCCGATCCGGTCTGCCGGGACTGGATCGAGCAGTGGTGGGACACGGCGGGCGCGCTCCTTCCCTTGGATGCGGACGAGGTGGCGGCCTACCGGGCGGCGCTGGTCGACCGGTTCGAGAATCCGCGGATCGAGCACAACCTCCGGCAGATCGCCGGTGACGGCTCGCAGAAACTGCCGTTCCGGGTGGTGCCGGTGCTGGAGCGCGAACGCGCGGCCGGGCGGCTGCCCGCCGCCGCGGTGCAGGCGCTGGCCGGTTGGCTGGTGCATCTGCGGACCGGCGAGATTCGCGATCCGCGGGCCGACGATCTGCTGCCCCGGGTGGCCGGGTCGCTGCCGGAGGCGGCCCGCGTCGTACTCGGCGAGGTGGCACCGGCGTTGGTCGACGACGAGAAGTTGGTCGACGCGATCGGCGCCGCCGCGGACGGTCTCCGGGCGGACTGAGCGCCGCGCCCAGGGCGATCCCGGGATGTTCGTTCTGTGTGCGAATCGAACAAACCTGCGCATCCCCAGCTAGGATGTTGTGCATGCGGGCAGAGCGAATGAGCGCGGTTCTTGACTACATCGCCGAGCACGGCAGCGTCGATGTCGCCCAGCTCGCCGACGAACTCGGCGTCTCCGGGGCCACCATCCGACGCGACCTGCACGCCCTGCACGAGCAGGGTCTTCTGGTCCGCACCCACGGCGGGGCGATCGCCAACAGCGTCGGCCTCGAATTGCCGATTCGCTACAAGGCCGCGCGTCGTCAGCCCGAGAAGCGCCAGATCGGCATGATGGCCGCAAAGCTCGTCGAGGACGGCGCCGTCGTCGGCATGACGGGGGGCACCACCGGCACCGAGGTCGCCCGGGCGCTTGCCGATCGGGTGGGCATCACGGTCGTGACCAACGCCCTGAACATCGCCGCCGAATTGGTGCTGCGACCCAACATCCGGCTCGTCGTCATCGGCGGCAATGCCCGGCACGCGTCCTACGAGCTGGTCGGCCCGGCCGCCGAGACGATGCTGGCGCAGTACCACCTGGACCTCGCGTTCGTCGGGACCGATGGGCTCACCGTCGCGGAGGGGTGCACCACCCACGACGAGATGGAGGCCCATACCGATGCGGCCTTCATCCGGCAGGCGCGACGTTCGGTGGTCATCGCCGACTCCAGCAAGATCGGCCGGGTCACCTTCGCCCGGATCTGCGGCATCGACGCCGTCAGCGACCTCGTCACCGACGGCGAGATCGGCGAGACCGCCCTCGCGGACCTCGAATCCGCTGGGGTCAAGGTGATTACCGCCTGAGGGCCCCCGCCGACGGTTGTTGGTCCGGGTGCAGCGCCGCGCCTGTATCCCCGTCGAACAGGTAGGTACGAGCCAGGTCGAACTGCAGATAGACCTCTTCGCCCGGAACCGGGCGGATGTGCGGCGGCGCCTGTACGACGACCGGCGGCGACTCCTCCGGCGGCCGCCCACCTCCGGCCAGGCTCGGCGGGATCTCGACATGGACCAGCACATGGCTACCCAACGGCTCGGCGAAGACCACCCGAGCCGGTACGCCGCCCGACGCCTGCAGGACAACGCTTTCGGGCCTGATGCCCACGGTCACCGCGCCGTTGTGGGTCGGGGTCCGGGCCACCTCCGTACCGCCGACCATCACGCTGCCCGCCTCGACGGTGCCCGGGACGAGGTTCATCGGCGGTGAGCCCATGAAACTGGCGACGAAGGTGTTCGCCGGTTGGTCGTAGACCTCGGTCGGGGTACCGATCTGCTGAACCTCGCCGGCAGACATGACGCAGATCCGGTCGCCGAGCGTCATCGCCTCGACCTGATCGTGGGTCACGTAGATCGAGGTGATCGGTAGCTCGGTGTGCAGTCGCTTGAGATCGCCGCGCACCTGCGTCCGCAGCTTGGCGTCAAGGTTGGACAGCGGTTCGTCGAGCAGGAAGGCGACCGGTCGACGGACCAGCGCCCGGCCCATGGCCACGCGCTGGCGTTGGCCGCCCGAGAGCTGAGCGGGCTTACGGTCGAGCAGTTTGTCGATGTCGAGCATCGCGCTCGTTTCACGCACCTGACGGTCGATGTCGGCCTTGGGAACCTTGCGCTGACGGAGTCCGTAGGCGAGGTTCTTGTAGACGCTCATGTGGGGATACAGCGCGTAGTTCTGGAAGACCATCGCGAGATCGCGTTCGCCGGGCCCGAGCGAAGTCACCTGTCGGCCGCCGATCCAGACCTCGCCACTGGTCGGCTTGTCGAGTCCGGCCAGGATGCGCAGTGCGGTGCTCTTTCCGCATCCCGATGGACCGACGAGGATGAGGAACTCCCCATCGTTCACGTCGATACTGAAGTCACGTAGAGCCATGACGTCGGCCCCGAAGCGCCGGGTGACCTTGCGGAACTGCACCTCTGCCACTGTTGCTTCCCTTCGTCCCGCGCCTCAGCCCTTGAGCCCGGTCGCTGCGACCGACCTGACGAAGTACCGCTGTGCGGCGAAGAACACCAGCACCATGGGCACGAGACTCATCACGTTGCCGGCCATCAGCAGCGTCCATTGCGTCGCGTGCGTGCCCTGGAAATAGGTGAGACCGAGCGGCACCGTCATGTTGTTCTGCGCGGTGATCACGATGAGAGGCCACAGGAAGTCGTTCCAGGAGGTCAGGAACGTCAGCGCCGCGAGCGTCGACAACGCCGGCAGCGACAGCGGCAGCAGGATCTTGAACACCACGCCGACCCGGGAGGTCCCGTCCATCCGCGCGGCTTCCTCCAACTCCACCGGCACGGTCTGGAAGAACTGCCGGAGGAAGAAGATCCCGAACGCGGTCGCCAGGTTGGGGAGCATCAGGGCCCCGATGTGATTGATGCCGAGCTGTGCCCAGATGTTGTCCCCGAACCACTTCACGATCAGGAACTCCGGGATCATCGTCACCTGGAACGGCACCATCAGTGTGGCCATTACGACGACAAACAGGATCCCGCGGCCCAGGAACTTCAGCCGGGCGAAGGCGTAGCCGGCGAAGCTGCACAGGATCAGGTTGCTCAGCACGACCACCAGGGCGACCGCGATGCTGTTGAGGAAGAAGTGCCCGAAGGGCGCCGTGTTCCACGCGTCGACGTAGTTCTGCGGGCGGATCTTCGACGGGATCAACACCGGCGGAAACTGCTGGGCCTCCTGCGGGGTCTCGAAGGACGTGATCAGCATCCACAGGAGGGGGATCAGCAGGATGAATGACGTCGGGATCAGGACCAGATGCCATGGGCTGAACGGCAGCGGCCACCGACGCCGGCGCCCGGGAGTCGGCGCGCTGACCGTCTCCGACGGTGCCCCGCTGACCGCCTCGGTATAGGTGCTCATGAGCTGTAGTGCACGTAGCGCCTGCCGACGCGGAACTGGATGGCGGTGATGATCACGATGATGAGGAACAGCACGTAGGCCATCGCCGCGGCGTATCCGGCGTTGAACTGCTGGAAGGCCTGATCCCACAGGTAGTAGACGATCACGGTCGTGGCGTGCAGCGGTCCACCACGCGTGGTCAGGTAGACCTCGTCGAAGAGCTGCAAGGCGTTGATCGTGAGCCAGACGAGCAGGAAGAGGCTCGCCGGGCTGAGCAGCGGAAGGGTGATGGTGCGGAAGATGGCGAACGGCTTCGCGCCGTCGATCGCCGCCGCTTCCTGCAGTTCCGCGGGCACGCCCTGCAGCGCGGCCAGATAGACGACGACCCCGAAGCCGGTCCACCCCCAGATCGTCATGGCCACGATCACGTACAGCGCCTGCGACGGACTGGAGAGGAACGGCTGCGAACTGATCCCGACGGCGTTCAGCGCCGAGTTGACCAGGCCGTAGCTCGGGTCGGTCAGCCAGAGAAAGATGATGCCTTCGGAGATCGACGAAACGGCCATCGTGACATAGGCGGCGGTGCGGTAGACCGAGATGAACCGCAGCGGCCGATTCATCGCGACGGCGATCAGCAGCCCAACGATCATCGTCCCGGGGACGAACAACGCCGTGTAGATGATCGTGTGCTCGACTGCGCCGCCGAAGAGCGGGTCGTGGACCAGTTGGCGGTAGTTCTTCGCCCCCACCCACGGCGTGTCGGGGGTGAGCAGGTCCGAGTGCTGAAAGGAGAGCTTCAGCGACCACAGCACCGGAAGCAGCCCGAAGATGGCGATCACGATCACCGCCGGGCTGGCGAAAGCCCAGCCGGTCGTCGACTCCGACCGCGCCAGCCGACGCAGCGGAGTCACCCGACCGGCGCGGGCCGTCGCCGTCATCCCGTGAGTGCCTGGTTCGTCTCTGCCGCGGCTGCCTTGAGAGCGGCCGCGGGGGTGGCCTTCCCTAGGAGGACCGCGACGATCTCGTTGCCGAGGGCCTCAGAGATCTTGGGGTACTCGGTGACCTGTGGCCGGGCCTTCTTCGCGTTGGCCAGATTCGCCACGAAGGCGGCGGTTCCGGGCAGGTTGTCGTTAAGTTCCTTGACGAAGCCCGGCTCGTCTCCGACCGAGGTGCGGGTCGGCAGATCACCGGTGGCTCGGGAGAATGTCTTGATCTGAGCCTGGGCGGTGAGCCACTTCAGGAAGGTCTCCGCGGCCTGCATCTGCTGCGACCCGTTGTTGAACACGACCCAGTTGTCCGGTCCGGAGATCGTCTGGTGCCCGCCCGGGGAACCTGGATAGGTCGGCATGATCTGCACGCCGTAGGAGATGTTGGGCAACGAGCTGAGGTCCCACGGCCCGGTCACCATCATCCCGATCTTGCCGGCGTTCATCAGTTGGGAGCCCTTGGTGTTGGACGTGTCGATGTAGACGGACTTGTCCTGAGCCATCTGTTGCAACGTGGTGAGGGCCTTGATGCCCTCCGGCGAGTCGAATGCCGCCTTCGTGTTGTCGGAGTTCAGGATGTTCCCCCCGGCCTCCCAGAGCATGGCCTCGTAGTGCCACACCGTGTCCTCGCTCGCGTCGGCCGGGTAGTACCAGCCGTACTGGCCCTTCGACTTGTCGGTCAGCTTGGCCGCAGCATTACGGAAGTCGGTCCAGGTCCAGTTCGGAGTGGGCGGGGACACGCCTGCCGCCGCGAAGAGCTTCTTGTTGTAGACGATGGCGAGGTTGTCCACCAGCGCCGGGACACCCACGATCTTGCTGCCGACCGTCGCCGTCGCTCGTTCTCCCGGGTAGAAGTCGTTCCAGTTCCACCCCGATCCCTTCACGGTGCTGGAGAGGTCGACCAGCTGGGGGATCTTGGCGATGTTGGGCGACCAGGAGCCGTACATGTAGGCGATATCCGGCGGCGTCCCGCCGCGGACAGCGGTCAGGACCTTCTGCAGCGCATAGTCGTTGGTCGATTCCAGGCTGGAGACCTGGATGTTGGGGTGGCTCTTTTCGAACTGCTTGACCATCGAGTTGAAGGCCTTTCCTTCGACATCGATGAAGCCGTGCCACACCACAATCTTGGTGACTCCGCCGCTCGCGCTGCTGTCGCTGCCACTGCTGCAGGCCGCCAGGGCGAGCGCTGCTGCGGCGACAAGTGCGGGCAGGCATAGTCCGAGACGTTTCCTCATGAGCTTGAGCTCCTACCCGAAGCGGCACCGGCCGCCGCGATCGACCAATCCGACGCCTTACCGTAGTGCAGATAAGAGCACGTTCGTGCACGATTCAATGGACGAGGCTGCGCGATTCCCCGGCCTGTCCGGCCGAGCACGACGATCATGGCAGGACGGGTTCGCGCAGCGACTCGCGGATGAGGTCACCGTGCGCCGCGGTGAGGTCGTTGCACAGCGCCCAAATCTGGTCGACGGACAGCGTCGCGGCGGTGTTGGCGTCGACCATTGCGGCCTGCCGGACCAGCCGTGGATCCCCGCTCAGCGCGGCGGCGACGGTCAGGCTGCCCGTACCGACGTAGGGCGCGTTGATGGCAGCGCATTGGACCGGGAGCGATCCGACCGCCCGCGGACGGACGCCGTCGGGCCCGATGTCGGTGGGCACCTCGACGGTGTAGTCGGCCGGGAGGTTGTCGATCAGTCCGTGATTGGGAACATTGCCGTAGATCACCCGGGGAGTGCCCGTCTGCAGGCTATGGATCACCAGTGGCGCGTATTCGGTCGCCTCTCTTTCCGGCGGCCGGAGCTTGCCGGCCAGGACCAGCTGGCGGGTGTCCGCGTAGTCGGCGAGGTTCTGTTTGCTGATCCCGACATAGTCGTCGACCGGAATGCGAAGCCGGGCGATCTCGGCATCATCGTGCAGATACCAGGCCACATATTCCGACGAGTGCTCCGAGGTCTCCGTCGGGTAGTAACCGATCCGCTTGTACATGTCGACGCGTACGCGCCGGCGGAATTCCGGATCCCGCTCGATCGCCTCGTCCAGTCGTGGGTAGAGGCTCTTCCCCTCGTGCTCCCACTTCAGCAGCCAGGCCTGATGATTGACCCCGGCACTGTGGTAGGTCACCTCGTCGTACGGGACGCCGACGATCTCGCACAGCCCGACGACCGTCCAGTAGACCGAGTGGCACAGCCCGATCACCTTCAGCCGTGGGGCGATCGCCGAGAGGTAGGCGACGTTCATCGCCATCGGGTTGGTGTAGTTGAGCAGCCATGCGTCCGGACAGACCTCGGTCATGTCGGCGGCGATCCCGTCGAGGGCGCCGAACGTACGGAGGCCCCGGAAGATCCCACCGATGCCGACGGTGTCGGCGATGGTCTGCCGCAGGCCGTAGCGGGCCGGGATCTCGAAGTCCCGCACGGTGGCGTCGTACATCCCGACCTGGATCGTGTTGATGACGTACTGCGCCCCGGTGAGTGCGCGCCGCCGGTCGGTGCTGGCGGTCACCCGGGCGTTGCCACCGAGCTGTTCGATGGTGCTGAGCGCAATCGCCTCGGCGGTCTCGAGTCGCTCGACGTTGATGTCGTGCAGCGCGATCGTCAGATCGCCGAGGTCGCCCAGGCCGATGATGTCGGCCAGCAGTTCGCGGGTGAAGACGACGCTTCCGGCGCCGAGAAAGGTGATGGTGATCGGCATCGTCATCCTTCGCTGGTCATCGACGCTCGTCCGCACCGATGTCGATGTGGTTTCCCTGAACACGTGGCTGCCGATCGATGTCGAGGCGGCCGACGAGAGTGGCCGGCAGGGCGACGCCGGAGTCGACCGCCGGTGAGCCGGCCCTTATGTGTAGGTCGCCACTCTTCGGTGCGACCAGACGCGGCGCGACAAATCGGCTGTGGGCGTCCTGTCCCGTCGCCCGTCGGTATTTGGCCCACCCGATGTAGGTCTGTCCGAGCGATCCGAACGATGCCTGCTGCGGGTCTCCGCCGGTTGCGTAGTACAGGTTGTGGTCGACGTGGTTGCGTGTGCTCAGCCCGTCGTGCTGCGCGCCCGGAACGGTGCCCAGCGCGACGTGATCGGTGTTGGTGGCGTAGACGATGTTGTTCTCGACGGTGTTGCGGTAGGCGTAGTACTGGATCAGGAACTGCGGCGAGCCGTCGTCGAGAGTGTTGTTGGCGTAGAGCGTGTTGTTGACGAACGTGTTGTCGTGCGAGGTGCCGGTCTTCACCCCGCCGCAGTCGTCGGCGCCGTTGCAGTAGCCGCCGGTGGTTATCCCGGTGAACGCGCTGGTCCGGACGAAGTTGTCGGCGACCACGACATGGTCGGCGGTACCCCGGGGGTTCTCGGCAGCGACCTCGATGCCGATGTCGTCACCGGACATGACGTTGCGCTCGACCCGGATGTGTGAGCCGCCGTCGATGTAGAGGCCATCGGCGCAGTTGCACCACGAGCCGTCCTCGTAGTACGCGGGGTTTCCGCGCGAGATGATGTTGCGGACCGTGTTGTCAGCGATGAGGCCGTTGCGGGCGCGGTTGGCCTGGGTGTAGCGATACTTGCCGGGCAAGGTGGGCTCGAAGCCGATGGCGTCGATTCCGATGTTGTTGTTGTCGTGGATCGAGTTGTGGGTGATCCGCCAGCCGTCGACATTCCCGTTGACGACCACCGATTCGCTGGCACCGAGCGCGAGGTGGTCGACCTCGTCCCGCGTGATGGTCAGGTCGTGGATCGGGTGCGTCGGCGAGTCTCCGTAGGCGGCAATCCCGTGTGCGTTGAGATCGAAGCTGCCGAGCGTGCCGTTGTAGTTACCCATCGAGTGGACGTGATCGCCCGACAGCGTGATGTGCGATGCGCCACCGTGCACGTAGATGCCAATGGGCACCGCCTCGAGGCCGACGGTGTCGTACCCGGTGATGTCGAGTCCCGACACGGTGATCCGCCGGCTGCCGTCGATCATGACCATCGCGGAACGACCGGCCGGGGGCTGCAGCCCGCTGCCGTCGAGAATCGCGTGCTCGTGACCGAATGCCTCGATCGTCAGGTCGTGCGCCGCGCTACCCAGGGCGATCCGCTGCGAGTAGTGACCCGCCCGCAGCCGGATAGTGCCGCCCGCCGGCAGTCGGTGCAGGGCCTCAGCGACGGTGGCGACCGGATGGGACGCCGTCCCAGCGGCACCGTCGTTGCCGTTCGGCGCCACCACGACCGTGTGGCTCGGACTGGCCGCCGCGCCGGCCGCGCTGACCGGGACACCGAACCCAGCCGCGGTGGCCACCGCGAGGAGCACCGTGAAGACGGCTCGCCGCCGCCGTCCGCCGCAGGTCATCGAGCCGGGTGCGGTGCGGAACGTGGCGCGAATGCTCATACTCGTGCATGGTGTTCTGCGCGGTTTCTTTTGTCAATGCTCGAGATTGCGCAGCTGGCCGCTGGCGGACCGCGCTAGAGTCGACGAGATGACTGAGGGTGCTGCCGAAGGTGCGGAGCGCACCCGGGACCTCGGATTCGACGGGCGGCCTTATGACCGCGCGAAGGACCTCGGGCACCCGAATCCGACGCGACGGCACGGGTCGACGGTCGCGCATCCGGCGCAGCCGTGGACGGCAACCGGACATGCCTTCCTCCGGCACTTGGCGGCCGTGGGATTCGACGCCGCACCGCGCGTAGTCGGGTCCGGCTTCGACGACTCCGGCAACGAGATCCTGACCTGGATCGAGGGAACGGTCCACGCCGAGTCGGTCTGGCCCGACCCGGAACGCTCGCTCCACGACGTCGGGGTGATGCTGCGCGAGGTGCACGAGGCCAGCCGATCGTTCACGATCCCGCGCGACGCCCGCTGGATGCCCTGGACGTTGCACGTCGACGATGCCGAGGCGCTCGTCAGCCACGCCAACGTCGCCCCCTGGCACGTGGTGTTCCGGGACGAGCGGCCGGTCGGACTCATCGGCTGGGAGTACGTAGGCCCGGTCGATCCGCTCGACGAGGTGGCCGTTACCGCGTGGTACTGCGTGCAGCTGTTCGACGACGACGTCGCCGAGCGGATCGGGCTCCCGGACGCCGCGACCCGCGCCGTCTGGTTCCGGGCCTTCCTCGACGGCTACGGCCTCGCCCGCCCGGCCCGGTCCGGCCTCGTCGACCGGATGCTGCGTTTCGCGATCAGGGACAACGGCATGTACGCGCGTACGCAGGGATTCACACCCGGAGCGGTGAGCGCCGAAGGGTTGTGGACTCTCGCGTGGCAGTCCCGCGCGGCCCTGTGGACACTCGAGAATCGCGACGTGCTCACCCGGGCGGCCTTGCGATAAGGCGCCGGCGCCGCGGCACCGTAGCCTGACCGGCGTACGTCAGGTCCATCCGTGAGGAGCGTGCCATGCGAGCGACCAAGGTGATGGTCAACCTTCCCGTAGCCGACATCGACGCGGCGCGGGAGTTCTACTCCGACTATCTCGGCCTCAGCACGGAGAACATGAATCTCGGTTGGGTCGCCCGTTTCCAGACACCCGACGGACAGGCCGCCCTGCAGGTCGTCACCCGCGACGCGACCGCCCCGGAGAACCCGGTGGCCTCGATCGCCGTCGATGACGTCGACGCGGCGTACGCCGAGGCACGCGAGCGGGGGTACGAGATCGTCCACCCGCTGACCGACGAACCGTGGGGGCTCCGCCGGTTCTTCGTCCGTACGCCGGACGGCAGCGTCCTCAACATCAACAGCCACCCCGCCTGACCGCGCTCGCGCGCCTTCCACGCGCCTCGCCCGGGGTGTGGACAAAACCCACTAGTAGTGGGTTTTGTACGGCTCCGGCGGCGTGTCGTGGACCAAAACCCACTACTAGTGGGTTTTGTCCACGCGGGGATGGCCGCTCCCCGACCGGTTGGATGTCGGTCAGGCCGAGAAACCACTGATGTATTCCGGAGTGAGACGGCCGATGAGCCGGTTCGAACCCGGTGGGTCGGCCGGCGGATCCTGACCCAGATAGCGTCTCGTCAACGTGACCGACAGGGTGCGGTCGGGGTCGTCGATCAGTTCGACCGTGCCGCTGATGTTCGCGGTCCGGTAGGGGTCGTCCGGGGGAAACACGGTCACCGAGGCCCGCGGATCCCGGCGCAGGTTGCGCGCCTTCTTCCGCCGGTCGTGGGTGGTGAAGATCAGCGCATCGCCGTCCCGGGCGACCCAGATCACCGAGGTCTGCGGTGTGCCGTCCGGATTCAGCGTCGCGAGCACCGCGAAGCTGCGCCCGTCGAGGAGTTCCCTCACCCGGTCGTCGAAGATCATGCCCCGCTCCTTTCGATCGGTTAGCCGAGAGCGCGCTGCCATAGCGGCAGGTCGTCAAGAATCGCCTGTGCGACCGGCAGCTCGGCCGCGGCGTCCCTCGCGTGGCGTACGGCGTCGTCCTCGTCCAGTTCCACGACCCACCGGCCGACCGACCAGGCCGGCTGTCGTGCGATGGCCAGCGGCAGAGCGGCATGCTCCTCAGGTGATAGCGAAACCGAGGCCGAGCCGTCGTAAGCCTCGATGAACGACCGCAGCTGCTCGCGTTCGACCTCACCGGGAAGCCCTTTTGCCGGTTCCAGGAGGAAGAACCACATCGCCAACGCGAGATCGTCGACCCGCGGCCGTTCGGCCATGAAGTCGAAGTCGAGTACGGCGACCAGCCGACCGTCGGTGAAGAGCACATTGTTGTCCCAGAAGTCTCCGTGCACGATCTGGGTCAACTGCCGATCCCGCAACGGTTCCTCGGCCGCGGCGACGGCATCGACGTGCCGGACGACCTGGTCGGCGAACTCGACCAACGCCGGGTCGTTCCAGCCACGGATTCGCTCAGCTCCCCGACGGCTCGCGGCCGACGCTTCCATGGAGAAGAGATGGTTGGCGTAGTGCGCCGCCCCGGCGGCCACTGGCAGCGGCGCGGTGCGCAGGATGTCGTGGATCTTCGCGAGGACTGCGAAACCCCGCTGCAGCAACGGGACCGTATTCATCCGCTCGTTCCAGCGCACGTACGCCTCGACCTCGACCAGCCGGCCGTTGCGTAACGCCGCGAGACTCCGACCGTCCGTTGCCGAAATGGGCTGCGGAGTGGGAATTCCCGCCACTGCCACAGCTCGACGGGCCGCTTGTACGGCGGACAGTCGCGGCGGCGACGTACCGGCCTGATACACCCGGGCGACCAACGGTCGGTCCGGGAAGTCGAGCAGCAGGTTGGTCGTCCAGCTACCACCCAGATCGCGCCAGCCCGCCGGTCGCGGAAGAGCGAAGCGCTCCACGATCTCGGCGACCAGCGCGTCCGATCCGCAGGCCCGGCTGTCGATGCGCTCGTCGGTCACCGGCGCACAGTAGGCCCGACCGGCACCCGGTCGCGAGAGATATCACCGCTGGCATGATCGTCCGATGTTGCGTCTAGGTGGTGTGGTCCTGAACGTGTCCGACGTCGGCCGGTCGGCGGAATTCTGGCGGGCCGCACTCGACTACTCGAACGAGGGCCGTAGCGAGCTCCTCAGACCGCCCGGAGACAGTCCGGCTCCGATCATCCTGCTGGATGAGGATGACCGGACGCACCTGGACCTCTGGGTGGACAGCGCGGCCGAGTCGGACGCCGAGGTCGAGCGACTGCTCTCACTCGGCGCGGAGCGGGTCGAATGGACCTACCCGCCCGATGCCGACTTCGTCGTGCTGGCCGACCCCGGCGGCACACTCTTCTGTGTGGTGAACACCGCGAGGTGATGCGGTCGCAGTGGCACGACTCGCTTCTGTACGCCGCCGACGTAAGCGGCTACGGATTTCCCGACGTACGGCAGCGTTCGTCGTAGGCGAGGGCCCGCTCGGCCTGCGACCGCAGCTCGGGTTCGGTCTCGTCCCGGAGCACCGGTGGAACGCGTCGCGACGATGGCGCCGCCCCGCCGAACATCGCACCAGCCGAGGTGAGGCAAGGCAGGGATGGTCCATCCGACGGGGTCGGCGGGCCCGACGTAAGGAGCCGGGTGGCTACGGATTCAACCGGTTATTTCGACGGTCGGCGATCCGGGTCGCACCGCCGCCGGTCCCGTGACCAAAACGCACTAGGAGTGCGTTTTGAGGGGTCCGCACGGCGTGTCGCGGGCCAAAACGCACTAGGAGTGCGTTTTGGTCACACCGGCCGGCGGCCGCGCCCGGGTGGCCGTCAGAAGTTGTCGGGTGGGACGTAGGTGCCCCACACGTCGCGGAGGGCATTGCAGACCTCGCCGACCGTCGCGCGTGCGGCCAGCGCCTCCTTCATCGGATAGAGCACGTTGTCGGTGCCCTTCCCGGCCGCGCGCACCGCATCCAGCCCCCGGCGTACGGCGGCCTCGTCGCGGGACGCCCGCAGCGCTTGCAGCCGCTCCCGCTGCTCGTGCTCGATCGCCGGGTCGACGCGCAGCGGCTCGTAGCGCTCCTCGCCCTCGACGGTGAACCGGTTGACGCCGACCACGGTGCGCGACCCGTCCTCGATGCCGCGCGCGACGGTGTACGCGGACTGCTCGATCTGCGACTTCTGGAACCCGGCCTCGATGGCGGCGACCGCACCGCCCATCTCCTCGACCTGTCCCATGAGGGCGCGCGTCGCCGCCTCGACCTCGTCGGTCATCGCCTCCACGGCGTAGGAGCCGGCGAACGGGTCGACCGTGGCGGTCGCGTCGGTCTCGTAGGCCAGCACCTGCTGGGTGCGCAGCGCGAGCCGGGCGGCCTTCTCCGTCGGCAGCGCGATTGCCTCGTCGAAGGCGTTGGTGTGCAGCGACTGAGTGCCACCGAAGACGGCGCCCAGCGCCTGCACCGCCACCCGCACCATGTTGACCTCGGGCTGCTGCGCGGTGAGCTGTACGCCGGCCGTCTGGGTGTGGAAGCGCAACATCAGCGACTTGGGGTCGTGGGCGCCGAAGTCGTCGCGCATGACCTGCGCCCAGATGCGCCGCGCGGCGCGGAACTTCGCCACCTCCTCGAGAATGCTGGTCCGGGCGACGAAGAAGAACGACAGCCGGGCCGCGAATTCATCGACCGCCATGCCGGCGCGGATCGCGGCCCGGACGTATTCGATCCCGTTGGCGAGGGTGAAGGCGATCTCCTGCGCGGGCGTCGCCCCGGCCTCGGCCATGTGATAGCCGGAGATCGAGATCGTGTTCCACCGGGGCACCTCGGCGCGGCAGTAGGAGAAGGTGTCGGTGACCAGCCGCAACGAGTGCGCCGGCGGGTAGATGTACGTCCCCCGCGCGATGTACTCCTTGAGGACATCGTTTTGTGCGGTACCGCGCAACGCATCGGCAGGGACGCCCTGTTCCTCGGCAACCAATTGGTAAAGGAGCAACAACAACGACGCCGGCGCGTTGATCGTCATCGAGGTCGATACGTCGCCGAGCGGGATCCCGTCGAAGAGCATGCGCATGTCGTCGATCGAGTCGATCGCCACACCGACCTTGCCGACCTCACCCGCAGCGATCGGGTCGTCGGAGTCGAAGCCCATCTGGGTGGGCAGGTCGAACGCGACCGACAGTCCGGTCGTGCCGGCCCGAAGTAACTGGTGGTAACGCTGGTTGGACTCCCGTGCGGTGCCGAAACCGGCGTACTGCCGCATCGTCCACGGCCGGTGGGTGTACATCGACGGATAGACCCCGCGGGTGAACGGGTATTCTCCCGGCTCACCCAGCCGCTCAGGCAGGCCGGGGTCGATGTCGTCGGGGCGGTAGACCGGTGCGATGTCGAACCCGGACTCGGCGTGTCGGGGCGCGTCCCCGTGCGCCCGCGGCTCGCGCACCATAACCGAAGAGTAGGCGACTCTCCCGTCCCGGACCGATAGAGGTCCGGACAGTGGGGTAGGAAAGGGCCCGATGACTACTCCGTACCACGGCGCAGGATCCGCGCGCCCGGATACCGCCCCCGACCGCCCGCAGCCGCGGGGTGCCTCCGCGGACCCCGGCGCGCGGGTCATCGCCGGCCGCTACCGGCTCGGCCCGCCGCTCGGACGCGGGGCGATGGGCACCGTCTGGGAGGCGCACGACGACCTCCTCGACCGCCCGGTGGCCGTGAAGGAGGTCGTGCTCCCTCGCGGCATGCCGGCGCACGAGCGGGAGGTGGCCTGCCAGCGCACGCTGCGTGAAGCCCGGGCGATCGCCCGCCTCGACCACCCCAACGTCGTCACGCTGTTCGACGTCATCGACGAGGACACCAGGCCCTGGGTGGTGATGGAACTGGTCCCGTCCCGCAGCCTCGCCGAGGTCGTCCGGCGGGACGGGCCGTTGCCGCCGCGTCGGGTCGCGACGATCGGCCTGGCGATGCTCGGCGCGCTCGAGGCGGCGCACGACGCCGGGATCACCCACCGTGACGTCAAGCCGAGCAACATCCTGCTGACCGACGACGGCCGGGTGAAACTGTCCGACTTCGGGATCGCCCGCGGCACCGACGACAGCACGATCACCGGTACCGGCATGATCGTCGGCTCGCCGTCCTACATCCCGCCCGAGGTGGTCCAGGGCGGGCAGAGCGGTCCGCCGGCCGACCTGTGGGCGCTCGGCGCGACGCTGTTCACCGCCCTCGAGGGCCGTCCCCCGTTCGAGGCGGGTGACGCGATGGCGACCCTGCACGCGGTGGTCTCCGACCCGACGCCGGTGACCGAACATGCCGGCCCGCTCGGGCCGGTGATCGAGGGTCTGCTCGCGAAGGACCGCACCGCCCGGCTCGGCGCGATCCCCGCGCGCCGGATGCTGCTCGACGTCGTGCGCGCCGACGAGCGCGGGCCCGATCTCGACGCCGCCCCCACGGTGATGACGCCGTTCGTCGACGACCGTCCCGCACACCGCCCCGACGACGTCGACCGAGACCGCACCACCGGCTACGACGGCGCCATGCCCGCCGACATGGCCCTCGACACGGCGGACGACCAGGACACGGCCGCGTGGCCGGCGCTCGGCGGCATCGCCCCCAGCGAGCGGCCGGCTCCCCGGCGGCGCGGCAAGCGCACCGCCGCCGCGCTCCTGATCGTGCTGGTCCTCTGCGCGGCGACGGTCTACGGCGGCTACTGGCTCAGCGGGCGATTGACCGCGCACCAGCAGGCGGGCTCCACCACGCCGGTCGCCCCACCCAACCCGACGAAGCACAAGTCCTCCGGCGGCAAGTCCCAGAAGTCGACCGGTAACCCGGCCGGATACACCACCTACAACGACGCCGCGGGGTTCCACGTCGCCGTACCGCAGGGCTGGCAGCCGAGCGCGAAACGGCCCGGCGTCGTCGACCTGCGCGCTCCGGCGGGCGACCGGTTCCTCCGGCTGATCAGCGGCCCGCATTCCGCGAGCTCGCCGGTCAACGGGTTCTACGCCGCCGAGCGTGACTTCGCCGCCTCGCACAGCGACTATCACCGGGTCCGGATCGCGCCAGTCACCTACCGCGGCTATCAGGCCGCCGAGTGGGAGTTCACCTACAGCAAGAACGGCGTCATCCGGCACGTGCGCTACCGGTCGTTCGACACCGGAAGCGGCAGCTACGGCGTCTACGTCTCGGCTCCGGAGCAGCGCTACGCGGCGACGCTCCCGGCCTTCACCAAGGCGCTCGGCACGTTCGCGGCCGGCTGACCCGGTTGCGGCGTACGCTCACGCGCCGTGACCCACAGCGAGCCGACGATCGCACCTGAGGACCTCGCCGCGCAGGCCGCGGCCGACCTGACCGCCCGCACCGGGGTCGCCCGGCACGATGCCGCGATCGTCCTCGGGTCCGGGTGGGCGCCGGCTGCCGACGCCCTGGGTACGGCGGACGCCGAGGTTCCGGTGAGCGACCTGACCGGTTTCACCCCGCCGACCGCCGCCGGGCACGTCGGGCTGGCCCGGTCGGTCCCGGTCGGCGGCCGCCGGATACTGGTACTGCTCGGCCGGACCCACCTCTACGAGGGTCACGGGGTCGCCTCGGTCGTGCACGGCGTACGGACGGCGGCCGTCGCGGGTGCCCGCGTGATCGTCCTCACCAACGCCGCCGGCGGTCTGCGCGAGACCATGCGGGTCGGCCAGCCGGTGCTGGTCAGCGACCACCTCAACCTGACCGCCCGCTCCCCGCTGGTCGGCCCCCAGTTCGTCGACCTGACCGACCTCTACTCCGCCCGACTGCGGTCGCTCGCCCGCGAGGTGGATCCCGACCTCGCCGACGGCGTCTACGCCGCCCTGCCCGGGCCGCACTTCGAGACGCCGGCCGAGATCCGCATGCTGCGCACGCTGGGTGCCGATCTCGTCGGTATGTCGACGGCGCTGGAGGCGATCGCGGCCCGCGCCGCCGGGGCCGAGGTGTTGGGGATCTCGCTGGTCACCAATCTCGCCGCCGGCATCACCGGCGAACCGCTCAACCACCTCGAGGTGCTCGAAGCCGGGCGGGCCGCGGCCAGCGCTATGGGCACCCTGCTCGCGGCGGTCGTGAGCCGGCTGTGACCGATACCGCGGCGACCGACCTGCGGGCCCGCGCCCGGCGGTGGCTCGCGGACGATCCCGACCCGCAAACCCGCGCAGAGCTGGCCGACCTGCTCGCCGTCGACGATCTCGCCGGGCTGGCCGACCGCTTCGCCGACCGGCTGCACTTCGGGACCGCGGGCCTCCGCGGACCGATGCGGGCCGGTCCGGCCGGCATGAACCGGGCCGTGGTCCGGCGTACCGCGGCCGGCCTGGCGGCCTACCTGCGTCGCCGCTCGGCGGCCGGACCGGTGGTGATCGGCTACGACGCACGCCACGGCAGCGCCGACTTCGCCCGCGACTCGGCGGCGGTCCTCGCCGGCGCCGGTCTGGATACTCGGCTGCTCCCGCGGGCACTGCCGACGCCGGTGCTGGCATTCGCGGTGCGCGCGCTGTCCGCGTCGGCCGGCGTGATGGTGACCGCCAGCCACAACCCGGCGCAGGACAACGGCTACAAGGTCTATCTGGGCGGCGATCTGGCCGACGGGCCGGCCGGCGATGGGGCGCAGATCGTGCCGCCGGCCGATGCCGAGATCGAGGCCGAGATCCTCGCCGTCGACGGGCTGGACGGCGTACCGCTGTCCGATGACTGGACCCTGCTCGCCGACGAGCTCGTCGAGGCCTACCTGACCGAGGTCGCCCAGGTGCCGCGCACCGCGGCCCGGGACGTGTCGATCGTCTTCACCCCGCTGCACGGCGTTGGTGGCGCGGTGACGCTGGAAGCCTTACGCCGCGCCGGTTTCCCCGCCCCGCTGGTCGTCGCCGAGGAAGCCGAGCCCGACCCCGACTTTCCGTCGATGCCGTTCCCCAACCCCGAGGAGCCGGGCGTTCTCGACCGCGCGCTGCGCCTCGCCACCGACTCCGGCGCCGATCTCGTCATCGCCAACGACCCGGACGCCGATCGGTGTGCGGTGGCGCTCGGCGGGCGGGTGCTCGCCGGCGACGAGTTGGGGGTGCTGCTGGCCGACCACCTGATGCGCACGGGAGTGCGCGGCCGCTATGCGACGACGATCGTGTCGTCGTCGATGCTCGCCGCGATGTGCACCGACCGGAGCGCGCCGTACGCCGAGACGCTGACCGGCTTCAAGTGGATCGTGCGCAGCGGCGCCGACCTCGTGTTCGGCTATGAGGAGGCGCTCGGTTACGCCGTCGTACCGGACGTCGTCCGGGACAAGGATGGCATCAGCGCGGCGCTGCTCGTCGCCGACCTCGCCGCGGCGTTGCGGGCCGAGGGTCGCTCTCTGCAGGATCGTCTGGACGAGCTCGCGGTCCGCTACGGCGTGCATGCCACGGGGCAGCTGTCGATCCGGGTGGAGGATCTGTCGCTGATCTCCGCGATGATGCGTCGCCTCCGCGCCGGGCCGCCGACGACGCTGCTCGGCGGTCCGGTGGCCGAGGTGCAGGACCGGTTGCCGGAGGCCGATGTGGTGACTCTGCATGCCGATGGCTGCCGGGTGGTGGTGCGCCCGAGTGGCACCGAACCCAAGCTCAAGGCCTACCTGCAGGTCGTGGTGCCGGTGGCGCCGGGCGAGGTGGTCTCCGCCAGGGAGACGGGCGACCGGCTGCTCGCGGCGCTGCACGCCGAGGTTTCCGAGCTCCTCGCTGAGGATTGAACTCCGGAGCTATGGTGTAGGGCTGCCTCGAGAAGGGACTCGTCGTGGCCCAGCCGACCGACCATCAGGATGGTCAGCCCTACACGGAAGAACAGCTCGCCGCCACGTGGGTGAGCGGCCAACCACCCGTCCTCACCGGCCCGGTGGTGATCGTCGACTACGACCCGGGTTGGCCGGAGTCCTATCGGCGTGAGGCGGCCGCGATCAGGGAGGTGCTCGGCGACCGGGTCCTGCTGCTCGAGCATGTCGGGTCGACGTCAGTTCCCGGGTTGGCCGCCAAACCGATTATCGACATCGACCTCGAGGTGGTCGACTCGGCCGACGAGCCCGCGTACCTCACCGACCTCGAGGCGGCCGGCTACACGTTGGTCATCCGCGAGCCCGGCTGGCACGAGCACCGCTGTCTCAAGGGGCCGGGAGCCAACATCAACCTGCACGTCTTCTCTACCGGCAATGTCGTGGTCGAGCGCAACACGATCTTCCGCGACTGGCTACGCAGCCATGACGCCGACCGCGACCTCTACGCCCGTACCAAACGGGACCTCGCGACCAAGGAGTGGAAGTACATCCAGAACTACGCCGACGCCAAGACCGAGGTCATCGACGAGATCGTCGAGCGGGCGCGGTCAGCCGGGTGACCAGCGATTCGAGGCTCGGCTCGTAGATCCCGTCGGTCGCCACCTCGATGACCTCCTTGCTCGGATCGAGCGGGTCCACCGCGCGGGCGAGGTTGTCCGCGACCTTCGCCAGTTGTGCGTCGAGCTCGGCGGCGGACGCACCGCGGGCCAGCTGCCGGGCGCGGAAGCGCGTCGTCGGGTCGGCGGTGCGGCAATGCACGTTGACCACCTGCGCGAAATGGTGCAGCCGGCGTACGTCGCCCTCGAACTCGCCACGGTACATCGTGCCGTCGGCCACCATGCTCACTCCCCCGGCGAGCAGGTGTTCGAGGGTGCTGAACCACAGTGGTACGCCGCGTTGCGCCACCGGTGCGGGCGCTCCGCGGGCCACCGAGTGGCGGAGGCCGTCGAACACCTCGTCCCGGTTGAGGTGCGGCAGCCGGAGCTCGGCGGCGAGCTGGCGGGCCAGGGTCGTCTTGCCCGACCCGGGTGCTCCGGTGACGAGGACCAGCAGGGGCCGCCACTCGAAGCTGTCACCCACGACGCACCTCCTCGATCGCCGCCGCCCGCGGCCGCCGATTATGCGCCGGCGACGTGCGCTCGGAAAGCCGCCGGGGTGCCGTCGATAGGATGTCGTCATGTCGATGACCGGAACCCCGCAGAAGAACCGGGCAGCGGTGCTGCACGGGATTCGTGACGTCCGGCTCGAGGATCGGGCGGTGCCGGAGCCGGGCCCGCGCGAGGTGCTGGTCGAGGTGCGTTCGGTCGGGGTGTGCGGCTCGGACATCCACTACTACGAGCAGGGCCGGATCGGCGACATGGTCGTGCGGGCACCCATGGTGCTCGGCCACGAGGCGTCCGGCGTCGTGGTGGGCCTGGGCGCCGGGGCCACCCGCCACGAGGTGGGGCAGCGGGTTGCGCTCGAGCCCGGCGTCCCGTGCCTGCACTGCCGCGAGTGCCGCACCGGGCACTACAACCTCTGCCGCGACGTGCGCTTCTTCGCGACACCGCCGATCGACGGCGCCTTCGCGACCTACGTGACCACCCACGAGGACTTCGCCTTCGCCGTACCGGATGGGCTCTCCGACGCCGCGGCGGCGCTGGTCGAGCCGCTGTCGGTCGGCATCTGGGCGTCGCGCCGGGGCGGGGTGGGGCTGGGTGACACCGTGCTGGTCACCGGCGCCGGTGCGATCGGGCTGCTCGCCGCCGCTTCGGCCCGGGCCGCAGGTGCGAGCAACGTCATTGTCACCGACGTCAACCCGCACCGGCTTGCGCAGGCGGTGAAGTTCGGCGCCACGGCGACTCACGACAGTCGCGAAGGAACCCTCGACGACGCCGGCATCGAGGCCGACGTACTGCTCGAATGCTCGGGCCATCCCGACGCCGTGCGTGGAGGGATCGCCACGCTGCGGCCCGCCGGGCGCGCCGTCCTCATCGGGATGGGCGCCGACGAGCTTCCGCTGCGGCTGGATCTGTTGCAGCGCCGCGAGCTCACGGTCACCGGCACCTTCCGCTATGCCAACACCTACCCGGCCGCGATCGCCCTCGCGGCGAGCGGCCAGATCAACATGGACGCCCTGGTGACCGGCCGATTCGAGCTGGACGAGGTGGAGGCGGCGCTCACGGCCAGCGAAACGGACCCGACGACGGTCAAGAGCGTGGTCGTCGTATCCGAGGGCGCCTGAGCGCGGTCAGACCGCGCCGAACTGGCGGTCGCCGGCGTCGCCGAGCCCCGGCACGATGTAGGCCGAGTCGTTGAGTCGCTCATCGATGCTGGCGGTGAAGACCCGCACCGGCAGGGCGCTCGCGTCGAGGTGACGTAGCCCTTCCGGCGCGGCGAGTGCGCAGAGCACCGTGATGTTGGTCGTCCCGCGGGTCGCGAGCAGGCTGCAGCAGTGCACCAGCGAGCCGCCGGTCGCCAGCATCGGGTCGAGGACGAAGACGGCCCGCCCGGCAAGGGATTCGGGCAGCGACTCCATGTAGGCCCGCGGTTGGAAGGTCGCCTCGTCGCGAGCCAGTCCGACGAAGCCCATCTGCGCCTCGGGGAGCAGGCCGAACGCCGCCTCGGCCATTCCCAGTCCGGCCCGCAGCACCGGGACGAGCAGCGGCGGATCGGCGATGCTCACGCCGGTCGTCGGGGCGACCGGGGTGTGGATGTGTTGCTCGTCGGTCGGCAGGTCGCGGCTCGCCTCGTAGACCAGCATCAGCGTGAGCTCACGCAACGCGGCCCGGAAGGTCGCTGGGTCGGTGCGCGCGTCCCGCATCGTGGTGAGCCGGGCCCGGGCCAGCGGATGATCGATCACGGTCGTCTGCACGACTGGACGGTAGCAACAGTGTCGACAAATCAGGGTTCGGAGAGTGCCCGACGCCGGCGGGACAGGAAGTCGCGCTCGGCGGCATTGTCGGTGTGCGCGATCGCTGCCTCGTACGCCGTGGCGGCCTCGGCGTCGCGTCCCAGCCGGCCGAGCAGGTCGGCTCGGACGGCGTGGAACACGTGATACCCGTCGAGATCGAGCTCGTCGACGAGATCGAGCGCGGCGGCCGCTCCCTCGGTCTCCGCGACCGCCACGGCCCGGTTGAGGGCGACCACCTGAGTCGGGGCGAGCGCGAGCAGCTGGTCGTAGAGCTGGCGCACCTGCACCCAGTCGGTCGCCGCCGCGGTCGGCGCGTCACTGTGTACGGCGTTGATCGCCGCCTGGATCTGGTACGGACCGGGCTGGTTGCGCCGCAGGCACTCCCGCACGATCGCCTGCCCCTCGGCGATGAGCGCCTGATCCCACCGGCCACGGTCCTGGTCGGCCAACCGCACGAGATCGCCGGCCGGCGTCGTGCGGGTGGTCCGACGCGACTCGACGAGAAGCATCAGCGCGAGCAGGCCCATGACCTCCGGCTCGTCCGGCATGAGTTCGGCCAGCAACCGGCCCAGGCGGACGGCTTCGGCGCACAGGTCCTCGCGGACGAGCCGGTCGCCGGCACTCGCCGTGTAGCCCTCGTTGAAGATCAGGTAGACGATCGCGAGCACGGCCCGCAGGCGCTCGGGGAGTTCGGCCTCGCTCGGGACCCGGTAGGGGATGGCGGCATCGCGGATCTTGCCCTTGGCCCGGACCAGGCGCTGGGCCATCGTCGACTCAGGCACCAGGAAGGCGTGCGCGATCTCCGCCGTCGTGAGGCCGCCCAGCAGCCGGAGCGTCAACGCGACCTGCGCGGCGGTGGCGAGCGACGGGTGGGCGCAGGTGAAGATCAGACGCAGTCGGTCGTCGCGCACGGCCACCTCCCCGGGCGGATCGTCGCGGGCGTGCAGCAGGGCGGCCTGGGCATGACGGTCGTCTCTCGTCGCCTCGCGGCGGAGACGGTCGATCCCCCGGTTGCGGGCCGTGGTGATGATCCAGCCCGCCGGGCTCGGCGGTGGTCCGGCCGACGGCCACCGCTGCAGCGCGGTGGCAAAGGCGTCCTGCACCGCCTCCTCAGCGATGTCGATGTCGCCGAAGACGCGGACCAGGACCGCGACCGCGCGGCCGTACTCCTCGCGGAAGACACGTTCGACCGCGGCGTTTGGGACGGGTTGATCGGTCATCCGCGCCCGGGGTCGTCATGCATCGGCCGGACCTCGACCGGAAGGGTGGTCGCCCGGGACAGCTTGGCCGCCCAGCCGAGCGCCTCGTCGAGATCCGGCGCGCGGACGATCGTGAAGCCGCCCATGTGCTCCTTGCCTTCCAGGTAGGGGCCATCGGTCGTGAGCAGGTCGTCGTGGCCCGCCCGTACGACGGTCGCCGTACCTTCCGGGTGCAGGCCGCCGGCGAAGACCCACACACCGGCATCCTTCATCTCGCGGTTGAGGACGTCGAGGTCGGCCACGATCTTCTGCAGATCGACATCGGCGGGGGCGGGTCCGTCGGGCTGGTAGACGCTGAGCAGGTACTGGGGCATCGGGAGTCCTTCCCTGGTGGCGGTCGGTCGCCGGGGTGGCCGGCGTCTCACCCTCTATACGAACGGCTGGCGACCGGATCGACATCGCGCGCCAGTGTCTGTGGACGGTTCCGGTGTTGTGGACGGAGAACTCCGGGCGGTCCGACATCCGGGTAATCTTCGAACATGCGTTCGATGAGTGGGGAAGCTTCGGCGGTGACCACGGCGACGGTCGATCCACTGCACGCGGCGCCGGACGTGAGCGCCGGGATGGCCGCGCTGTCGCACGCCGTGCGGCAGGTGGCGGTCGAGGACATCGCCGCCGTCGACGACGTCACGCTCGGCGAGCGGCTCCGCGAGCTCCGGCGGATCGCGGGCGCACTCGACGGAGAATTCGCGCGGACCCTCGCGGTGTTCGATACGCGGGCCGCGGGCCGGGCCGACGGGGCGGCGTCGACCCAGGCCTGGCTGCGCTGGCGGACGCGGGTGCACCCGAGAGAGGCGCACCAGCGGGTAGTCGTCGCCCGCGCGCTCGGTGACCTTCCGGCAACCGCCGGCGCGTTGGCCGACGGCACGGTCTCCCACGGCCATGCAGCCGTCATCGCGTCGACCGCCGCCGACGTCGGTCCGGAGCACGCCCGGGTCGCCGAGCCGATCCTGCTCGAGGCGGCCCGCACGATGGATCCGGGAGCGTTGCGGAGGCTGGCGACGCGCATCCGCTACGCCGTCGACGCGGACGGTGTGCTCGGCGACGCCGAGAAGGCGTTCGAGCGTCGGCGGCTGCACCTCTCGTCGACCTTCGGCGGCATGGTGGTGCTCGACGGCCTTTTCGATCCGGAGAGCGGCGCCACCCTGCTGGCCGCGCTGACGGCGATGTCGGCTCCCCGCCGGGTCGGCGACCCCCGGAGCGCGGCACAGGCGAAGGCCGATGCCCTCGTCGAACTGGCTCGCCGGGCCCTCGACCGCGGGGAGCTGCCCGAGCAATCCGGCGAGCGGCCGCACCTGGCGGTCACCGTCGATCTCACCAGTCTGCGCGGGGACTCCGGTGCGCCGCCCGCCGAGCTCGACTGGACCGGACCGGTCCCGGCGGAGACCGCGCGGCGGATCGCCTGCGACGCCGGGGTCTCCCGGGTGCTGATGGCCGGCAAGGGACAGGTGCTCGACGTCGGCCGGACGACACGCATCGTTCCGGCGGCGGTGCGGAAGGCACTCGCGGTGCGGGACGGCGGCTGTCGGTTCCCGGGGTGCTTCCGGCCCTCGCCGTTCACCGACGCCCACCACATCGTCAGTTGGCTGGACGGCGGCGCGACCGCGCTCGACAACCTCATCCTGCTCTGCCGGTTCCACCACCGGTGGGTGCACGAGCGCCGATGGCACATCCGCCTCGACCGCGACGGCAGCGCGGAGATCCGGCCGCCGTAGCGATCACGGCGGGGGTGTGCTCAGACCGAGCGGCGGCTCATCGCCTCGGCGCCGACCCGCAGGCCGTCCTCCGCCGAGATCGCGGGAGTGGTGTCGATCTGGAAGACGTCACCCCAGGTGAGGTGGATCTCCATGATGGCGCCGTAGTCGTCCGTCTCGAGGATCGAGACCACCGCGACCTGCTCGGAGGCCGGCCAGTACTCGCCACGCACCGTGGCGGCGTCCGGATACTTCCACTGCGCCCGCCGAATCAGGGCGCCGTCGCGCTGTTCCCTGTTCAACCCGGGCTGCCACTTCATGACCATGACGTAGAGCACGACCGATCCCCCCTCTGAGACGGTGTCCCTTGAGCCGAAGCATAGGGCGACGGACCGGCCGGCATGGGCCGAAAGCCCGAGCGTGCACGTTCGCGCAAGCGCTGCGCGGCGAGCGTCCGAGTAGACTCCGCGCATGACCGCGCTGGTGACTCCGCCGCTCGCCGAGGCGGTGCGGGACGAGACGTCGCTGCGTCGATTCCTCGCCGGCCTGCCGGGTGTCGACCAGGTGGGGGCGGAGGGCCGGGCGGCCGGGTTGTTCACCCGCAGCATTAAGAAGGACGCGAAGCTCTGGGCGTTGGACACCGCGGTGTCGATGATCGATCTGACCACGCTGGAGGGTGCTGATACCCCGGGGAAGATCCGCAGCCTGTGCGCGAAAGGGCTCCGCCCCGACCCGGCGGATCCGAGTTGCCCATCCGTCGCCGCGATCTGCGTCTATCCCGACCTGGTCGCCGAGTGCCGCGAGCACCTCGGCGGGGGCACGGTGAAGATCGCCAGCGTCGCCACGGCGTTTCCGTCCGGCCGGGCGTCGATGTCGACGAAGCTCGCCGACGTCGGTGAGGCGGTCGCCGCAGAGGCGGACGAGATCGACATGGTGATCGACCGTGGCGCGTTCCTGAGCGGTCGCTATCTGCAGACCTACGAGGAGATCGTCGCGATCAAAGAGGCGAGCGGTGCGGCCCACCTCAAGGTGATCCTCGAGACCGGCGAGCTGTCCACATTGGACAACGTACGTCGTGCCTCGTGGCTGGCTCTGCTTGCCGGAGCCGACTTCATCAAGACGTCTACCGGCAAGGTGCAGCCGGCGGCGACGCCACCGGTCGCCGTCGTGATGCTCGAGGCGGTGCGCGACTTCGCCCTCTCGACCGGGCAGCTCCGCGGGGTGAAACTGGCCGGCGGAATCCGGGCGGCCAAGGACGCCATCCGCTACCTCGTCCTGGTGAAGGAGGTCGCCGGCGACGAGTGGCTCACCGCGGATCTGTTCCGGTTCGGTGCGTCCGGTCTGCTCAACGATCTCCTTATGCAACGGACGAAGCAGAGGACCGGCGTCTACTCCGGTCCTGACTACTTCACGGTGGACTGACCGATGTCCTCGACACCTCCCGTCTGGGAATACGCGCCCGCGCCCGAGTCACGGGAGATCGCGCAGCTGCGGTCGTCCTACGGGATGTTCGTCAACGGGGAGTTCACCGCAGGAAGCGGCGGGAGCTTCAAGACGGTCAACCCCGCGACGGAGGAGGTGCTCGCCGAGGTCGCCGAAGCGGGCGAGGCCGAGGTCGACCGGGCGGTGCGGTCCGCGCGCCGCGCGTTCGACGGCAGCTGGGGCCGGATGCCCGGGCGTGAGCGGGCGAAGTACGTCTTCCGGATCGCCCGGCTGATCCAGGAACGCTCGCGTGAGCTCGCCGTGCTCGAGAGCCTCGACAACGGCAAACCGATCAAAGAGTCCCGCGACGTCGACGTACCGCTGGCGGCGGCGCACTTCTTCTACTACGCGGGCTGGGCCGACAAGCTCGAATACGCAGTACCGGCGTCGGCGAGTGGTCGGAGGCCCCGCCCGATCGGCGTCGCCGGCCAGGTCATCCCGTGGAACTTCCCGCTGCTGATGGCCGCGTGGAAGCTCGCGCCGGCTCTGGCAGCCGGCAACACCTGCGTGTTGAAGCCGGCCGAGACGACCCCGCTGAGCGCCCTGGTGCTGGCCGAAATCTGCCAGCAGGCCGACCTGCCGCCCGGCGTCGTCAACGTGCTGCCCGGTGCCGGCGGCACGGGTCGCGCCGTCGTGAACCATCCGCGGATCGACAAGATCGCCTTCACCGGATCCACCGAGGTCGGCAAGGAGATCGCCCGCGCGGCCGCCGACACCGGCAAGCGGCTCACCCTCGAGCTCGGTGGCAAGGCCGCCAACGTCGTCTTCGACGACGCTCCCCTCGACCAGGCCGTCGAAGGCATCGTCAACGGCATCTACTTCAATCAGGGGCACGTCTGCTGCGCCGGCAGCCGGCTGCTGGTGCAGGAGTCGATCGCCGACGAGTTGCTCGGAGCGCTGCAGCGCCGGCTGGCGACCCTGCGGCTGGGCGACCCGCTCGACAAGAACACCGACATCGGTGCGATCAACTCCGCCGAACAGCTCGCGAAGATCCGCGATCTCACCGCGTCCGGCGACGCCGAAGGCGCGACCAGGTGGTCGCCGCCGTGCACCCTGCCCGACCGCGGCTTCTGGTTCCCTCCGACAATCTTCACCGGGGTCTCACAGGCCCATCGGATCGCCCGCGAGGAGATCTTCGGGCCGGTGCTGTCGGTGCTCACCTTCCGTACGCCGGACGAGGCGGTGGCGAAGGCCAACAACACGCCGTACGGCCTGTCCGCGGGGATCTGGACGGAGAAGGGGTCGCGCATCCTCTGGATGGCCCAGCGGCTGCGGGCCGGCGTGGTGTGGGCCAACACGTTCAACCGGTTCGATCCGACGTCGCCGTTCGGCGGCTACCAGGAATCCGGCTTCGGTCGCGAAGGTGGGCGCCACGGACTGGAGGCCTACCTCGATGCCTGAGCGTGTCACCGCGGGCCGGGCCCCGGTCCGCAAGACCTACAAGCTCTACGTCGGCGGGGCCTTCCCCCGATCGGAATCGGGTCGCTCCTACGTCGTCGACTCCGCGCGTGGCGGGTTCCTCGCCAACGCCGCACAGGCGTCGCGCAAGGACGCGCGCGATGCCGTGGTGGCCGCCCGCAAGGCCTTCGGGAAGTGGTCGCAGGCGACCGCGTACAACCGCGGTCAGGTGCTCTACCGGATCGCGGAGATGCTCGAGGGCCGGCGGGCCGAGTTCATCGACGCCGTCGTGGCCGGTGAGGGCGTGTCGGCCCGCACCGCCCGGTCGACCGTGGACCGGGCCATCGACCGCTGGGTGTGGTACGCCGGATGGACCGACAAGATCGCCCAGGTGTTCGGCGGCACCAACCCGGTCGCCGGGCCGTACTTCGACTTCTCCGTTCCCGAGCCGACCGGTGTCGTCGCGGTGGTGGCGCCGCAGCGCTCGTCGCTGCTCGGTCTGGTGAGCGTCGTCGCGCCCGCCGTCGCCTCCGGCAACACGACTGTCGTGGTGGCCTCCGAGCGCCGCCCGTTGCCCGCGATCGCCTTGGCGGAGGTGTTCGCGACCTCCGACCTGCCGGGCGGCGTCATCAACCTGTTGACCGGCATCACGACGGAGCTCGCACCGTGGTTGGCCTCGCACATGGACGTCAACGCGATCGACCTCACCGGAGCAGATCCGGAGCAGAGCATCGAACTCGAACGACTTTCCGCCGACAACGTCAAGCGGGTGCTGCGCGCCCCGGCCGGCGGTGAGCCCACCTGGACCGGCGATCCGGGCGTCACCCGGCTCAGCGCATTTCTGGAGACCAAGACGGTCTGGCACCCGATGGGTGTCTGACGAGTCGTGGTGCGTCTCGCCTTCGCCGTCCGCCCGCCGGCCGAGGTGACCGCCGTCGTGGCCGCCGCCGCTCGGCCCGTCGTCGACGGCGTCGCCTGGACACCTGCACAGCGATGGATCGTCAAGCTCCGGCCGCTCGGTCACGTATCCGACGACCTGCATGAGCAGTTGATCCGTGCCGTCGACGCCGAACTGGAGGGTGCAGCACCAGTCCGGGTGTCACTCGGGTCGTCGGTACGACGCCTGGGCCAGCAGTTGTGTGCGCCGGTCGACGGCCTCGACGACCTGGCCGCCGCCGTATTCGACGCGACGGAGGCCCTCGTCCCGGTGACGCACCCGCAGCCCTTCCGTGCCGAACTCGTGCTGGCGGCCGGACGGATCCCGCGAGGTCTCGAGGTCGACCTGCACGCGGAGTGGACGGTGCGCGAGATCACGCTGATCGCCGACCGGTCCAGTCCCCGGGGTCCCCGGCTCGACGATGTCGGCACGATCGTCCTGGCCGGGTGAGGTCGGGTCGCTCGGGCGATCAGGTCGTCGGTGCGGTGATGGCGGTGTCCGTCATGGGTACTGTGCTGTCGCTGCTCTCGACGCGACCTATGCGGGCTCGCGTAATCCCGACCGTCGTACTCCCCCACATGATTCGCTCCCGCCGCCGGCGCCCTGCTCGCCGGTGCTGGCCCGGTGCTACATCCGGCGCCGCCGTGGGTCTCGTCCTCGCTGTCGCCGGGAAGCTCACCGGTTGACCGGAGCTACTCCGGGCCGCCCCTCGATTGGCGCACGCCCCGACGGGTAGGAGCACCGCGAAGGCACGCGCCGGGGAGGAGACGTGATGGCCACCATAGGAAGCTTTCTGTCCTGCGAGGAGTGGGGACCGAACGACCTCACGGATCAGGCGAGGCTGGCCGAACAAGCGGGCTTCGCGGGATTGTGGATATCGGACCATTACCACCGTGGACGGCGAACAGGGTCAGAGCCCCTTCGTGTGGTCGGTGATCGGGGCGATTGTCCGAGGTCATGTCGATCCCGGTGACCACAGCGGTCACCTGCCCCACGGTGCGCATCCACCCGGCGGTCATCGCCCAGGCCGCCGCCACCTCGCGGTGCCAGCTCGACGGCCGGTTCCGCTTGGCGTCGGCAGCGGCGAGGCGCTCAACGAGCACATCCTCGGCGACCGCTGGCCGCCGGCCGACACCCGGCTGGAGATGCTCGAGGAGGCCGTCGAGGTCATCCGGCTGCTCTTCGAAGGCGAGCGTGAAGGACCACCGCGGTCGGCACTACACGGTCGAGAACGCCCAGCTCTTCACCCGACCCGACACCCCGGTCCCGATCTACGTCTCGGGCTTCGGCCCGGCCGCCGCGACCCTGGCGGGGCGGATCGGCGACGGCTACATCTCCACCATGCCCGACGCCGATCTCGTGCAGGCATTCCGAGTCGCCGGAGGTGGTGGAAAGCCTGCTCAAGCAGGCACCAAGGTCTGCTGGGGCCCGGACGAAGACGAGGCCCGACGTCTCGCGCACCGCCTGTGGGCGACCGAGCAGCTACCCGGTCAGCTCGCGCAGGAATTACCCACCCCGCGACACTTCGAACAGGCGGCCTCGCTCGTCACCCCGGAGATGGTCGGTAACGCGGTGGTCTGCGGCAGCGACGCCGGGCAGCACGTCTCGATGATCGAGGGCTATCTCGATGCCGGCTACGACAGGTCTACATCAGCCAGATCGGCCCCCAGCAGGAGGGCTTCTTCGACTTCTACCACGACAAGGTCCTACCCCGGTTCAGCTGATTTGCGGTGCACCGCTAGAAGGAGATCTACATGACCGTGACTTCATTCAGCGACCTGCCGCTCGCCGATCGCTCCCGACGCTGGAACGGCGCCGCGGCGGAGAAACGGGTCCGCAAGTGGGCTGGCGCCCAGGACGGGCCGAACGCCAAGTACCGCAAGGCGCACATCTGGTACGACGCCGAGAAGAAGGACGAGTTCACCGGCTACAAGCTGCTCATCGCCGATGTCATCGACGGCGACCTCAAGGCCGTCCCACGCGCCATCATCGCGGCGGCGGGCATCGTCGACGGCGCCCGGGGCGGTCTCAACGTCCCGGATGGCGACCTGCCGAAGCTACGCCGTCATCTTGAGCGGTACTACCGCAAGATGGGTGAGCGGCCGCCCTGGAAATAGCCGTCAGGTCAGGGCGACGGCTGCATCGGGTTCGACGACGCGGAAGGTGAACGACTCCTCGAGGTAGAGGTGGACCTGATCGGCGTCGTGGTGGCTGTAGCCGATGGAGATGTCCTGACCGACGTCGAGCAGGAAGTCTCCGCCGCGCTGGCTGGCGACGACGGCACCGTCGATGCCGGGCGTCCAGAGCACGGTGCCACCGAGGATGCGGGTGAGGTGGTCCAGCAGGAGATAGCCGCCGTGCTCGGTGGTTTCGATGATCCGCGTATAGAGCTCCGGACTCAGCGCCAACGTGTACGGGCCTTCGACGCCGGCGCTGCGCAGCCGATCGACGGCGACCGCGACGACGTCGGGGTAGCGGGCGCAGTCCGTGCCGAGCTCGGCCCCGGAGTGGGGCGACGCCGTCGCGATGCCGTCGATGCCGGCGGCGGCCCAACCGTGGAACACCGCCCGATTCTCGATCAGGGCTGCGGCGTGGGCGGCGCGGTCGAGGTCATCGAAGTCCGGGTCGAGCGCACCGCGCTGAATGTCATCGATCTCCGACCTGGCGATGGTGAAGGGCACCCGCACCTCGGTCAGCGGCAGCACTCGGCGCTGCCGGGCCCTGACCCCGCGCGTCGCACCGGCGGCCGCATCCGCAGCGCCCGGCGGTGCGTCAAGGTCGGCGGTGCGTCCGAGCGGCATGGCGTCGTGCTCCCAGCCGCCGGAACCGCTCCAGTCAGCCAGCCGGCGGGCGGCGAGCAGCGGGGTGAGCCGATCGCGGGCCTCGTCGTCGACGACCGTCCAGGCCTTGGACGGGATCGGCGCCAGATCGCGGAGCAGATGGTCAGATGCGGTCATCATCGTCGTCCTTTCAGGCTGCCGATACCCAGCGACACATCGCGGCTACCGTCCTCGTCGCGCACGGCGGCGGCGTCCGCCGCGACCGCATGGGCCTCATTGCTCTCGATGGTGTGGACGTACCCGGCGGGATCCTTGTCAGAGACGTCCAGACCCGCCGGGGTGGGGTGGGCGGCGAGGAACTCGGCGAACCGGGCGCCCAGGGCCTCACGCAGCCCGGCGGGAGCATGGAGCCGGAAATCGGCCAGCCCTTCGCGTTCCTCTTCGGCCATGTGTTCATCGTTGGCCGCGCGGGCTTGGCCGACCGCGTCCCACCACTCGCCGGTGCCGACCGGGTGCCGCGCTGCGCTGTGCAGGCCGTCACGGATGTCGTTGTGATCGCCGATGGCGTCGAGCGTCTCCGCCTCGGGGTCCTCACCCTTGGCCAGCAGCTGCGGGTAGAAGATCTGCTCCTCGGCGATGGCGTGCACATCTAGCCTGGCGGCAAGCGGCCCCCACAGGGCGCGTACCGCGTCGACGTCGAGCGGACTGCGGGCTTGCGCCTCGTCCAGCGCGGCGAACTGCTCCCGAAACCAGGTGTGCTCGTCCAGGATGAGAGCGGTGATATCCGGCACCGGACCACCGTAGCCGCCGGACCCAGCCACGCACGAGCGGTACGGCACCAGGACTCAGCGCGCGCTACGCGCAATCGAGGTTTGTTCGGCCGTGCATCCCGGGTATTGGCTTGGCGTGCCCACCCCAGAACCGGAACAGCCACAGACTCCGGTGCCGCACCCGGCGCCGAGTCCGGAAACGGATCCGGACCCGCATCCGGAACCGCCGCCGACTTCACCGGATCCGCCGAACCCGAGGGACCCCGTACCCATGCCGGCGCCGAAGGAGCCGTTCCCCAAGCTCGACCAGATGGCTTTTGCGGACTGGACATCTGGGTAGGGGTACGGCGTGCACAAGAGTCGTATCGGAGGCGTCTTCATCGATCACCCCCCGTCGTCCTTCCAGGCGAGCCTGGAGTTCTGGCGGGCGGCGACCGGCCAACATCCCGCAGACCATCCGCGCGGCGATGACACCTACCAGCCGGTCGGCATGTTCGAGGGCAAGCTCCTCATCGAGCTGCAACGGCTGAGGGACGAAACCCAGCCCCGCGTTCACCTCGACGTCGACACCGACGACGTGGAGGCGGAGGTACGCCGGCTGGAGAGCCTCGGCGCGACCCGGCTGCAGAGCTATGACGACGGCCGCTACTGGCAGATGGCCGACCCGGGAGGTCTGGTGTTCTGCGTGATACCCCCGCACACGCCGGATTTCGAGGAGCAGGCACTCACCTGGCCGTGACCGCTGCCGTCAGGACCAGGTCACCCGACCGCCGCCCGACGGCCGGGTGACCCGAGTTCTCCGTCGCGGTGCCCGCCGCACCCGCGTCACCCTCGCACCCCGTCCGCCGGCCAGCGGCCCGAGACGGCGGCGTACGTCTCCGGTCGGCGGTCCCGCAGCAGCCGCGCTCCGCTGAATCCGCGTACGCCTCCTCGATGCCGCCCGTGACGTCGATCGTGGCCATGGCCATCGACTGCTCGGCGGTCGCCCCGGTGGTCTCCACGACTCGACCGTTCGGGTCGATGATCTGACTGAGACCGAAGAACTCCAGCCCGCCGAGTGGACCGGCGAAGTTGGAGGACACGAACCATCGCGTGTTCTCCGCCGCGCGGACCCGCTCGTACAACGCGTACTGCTCAAGATTGAGGCTGGTGTCGAAGGAGACCTCGGCGGGCTTCATCGACCAGGCGGTCGACATGATGAGGATCTCGGCGCCGCGCAGGTCACTCGCGGCAGGACTCGGGCCACGCCTTGTCGTAGCAGATCAGCATGCCGATTCGCCCGAGCGGTGTGTCGAAGACCGGCCAGTCCGTCCCGCGCTGCCAGATGACCTGTTCGGTGATGCCGACGTGCACCTTGCGGTCGCTGCCGATGAAGCCGTCCGGACCCATCAGCACCATCGTGTTGTAGGCATGCCCAGTACATCAGTGCGCTCGGTGAGCCCGAAGATCACGTGCGCCCCGCGTTCCCGGGCCCGGTCGGCGATCGCCTGCGCGCTCGGGCCGTCCAGCACCGGCTCGGCGGACGCATAGTCGTCCCGCAGCGCCGCGGTCTGCTGTCCCGGCCCGCGGCCGGGATAGCCCTGCAGGCTCACCTCGGGAAAGACGATGAGATCGGCGGCCCGGTAGGCGGCTCGTCGATGCCGGCAGATGATCTTCGGACTGGCATCCTTGTCGAAGCTCCCGACAGGGCGTACGTCGCGATCGTGATCATGGCTCTCCTCTGGATGATGGGCGGTCAGGCCGCGCCGATCAGGCCGTCCCGGTCGCGCGCCGGAGCCCGCCGGCCGGGGTGGGCACGACGGCGTCGAACGCGAGCGTCGGGTCGATCTCGCCAAGTGACCGGTGGAGCCCGTCGGCGGAGCAGTGCAACGCGCCGTAGCCGGCCACGATCGCGGCGCGGTCGTCCTCCGGCGGGTGAAGCGCCGAGGCGCGCAGCAGGGCGTCGACGCGCTCGGCCTCCTCGCTGTCCGGAACCACGACCAGCAGGTAGCTCGGCGTCGTGCTGCCGAGGCTCTCCGTACGCAGCGGCGGCCGGCAGCGGTGGAAATCGGTGAGCCGCTGGAAGGCATGGGCGACTCTGAGCACGGTCGTCTCCTCCATCGGCCGGCCGATGATCTGCAGACTGAGCGGCATTCCGTCGGCAGTGAATCCGGCCGGCACCACCGCTACCGGCAGGCCGACGGTGTTCCACGCGCCGGCGAAGAGCGTGCCCATGAGGTCGCCGAGGTCCAGCGACCCGTAGAGGGGCGCACCGGGTCGACGCCAGCGGCATCACCAGCACGTCGATCTCCGCGAAGGTCTGGGCAACCCGGTGCACGAGGTGCCGGCGCAGCCGCTGCGCCTGGACGACGTCGCCCGCGGACAGCAGCGCACCCTGCGCCAGGAAACGTCGCGTCGCCCGGCCGTACTCCGACCAACGGCGCTCGAGATCCGGCCGGTGGTAGCCGAACGCCTCGGCGAGCATGGTGATCATGTCGACCGCCACCAGATCCTGGTAGCAGTCCAACTCCACCGTGCTCGCCCGCGCTCCGAAGGCGACGAACGCCTCGACCGCCGCCGACAAGGCCGGGCGCATCGCGGGATCGGCGATCGGTGCACTGTCCAGGACGCTGTACTCGGCGCCGATCCGCAGCCCGGTGAGGTCGCCGCAGAGACCGTCGAGGTAGTCGGGGACCGCGTCCACCTTGGAGTAGGGATCCGTCGCGTGGTCGCCGGCGAGCGCCTCCAGCAGCACCGCACAGTCGGCCGCGCTCCGCGCCATCGGCCCGATGTGGTCGAGGGAGTAACCCAGCGGAACACAGCCGGACTTCGGCACCCGTCCGAAGGTGGGCTTCAGCCCGCTGATCCCGCAGTACGCCGCGGGGATCCGGATATCCCCCTCTGTCGGTCCCCAGCCCGCCGAGAAACAGCCCGGCGGCGACGCCGTTGCCGGTTCCGGAGTCGACCCGCCGGTCCAGGCATTGAGGTTCCACGGATTGCGCCGGATAGGGAACGGCTTGTCCGGATCCGGCAGGCCGATGGCGAACTCCATCGTCGAGGTCTTGCCCATGATCACCGCCCCGGCGGCGCGAAGCCGGGTAACCACGACGGCGTCGCTCCGTGAGCCCCAGTCGGGGTCGAGGATCAGGCTCTGGGCTGTGGTGGGTCCCTCGCGGGTGGTGATGATGTCCTTGATCCCCAGGGGAATCCCCTGCAACGGACCCCGGTCGATGCCCGCTGCGAAGTCCGCGTCGGCCTGTGCCGCGGCGGCCAAGGCGGTCTCGTCGTACCGGCTAAGGAACGAGCCGAGTCGTGCGTCGCACTCGTCGGCGCGGGAGAGCATCGAGGCGGTCAGTTCGATCGACGTCGTCTCGCCCGACCGCAACGCCCGGGCGGCATCGAGGATTGTGTCTACCGGCATCAGTCCACCTCCGAGATCGCGCCGACCGGGTCCGCCCGGTCGGCTGGGACGTTTCCGACAGGACCGGGGTCGGCAGGTCCACCACACCGGACGGCGTCTTCTTGCAGGCGTCGTGGCAGCTTCCGTCGGTGCTGCAGCACAGCGAACAGATCGCCCCGCTGTGGAACGGGCACATCGCCATGTCGATGCGGTCGTAGCTGCCCCGGCAGGCCACGCATTCCACCTCGGCGTCGCCGGTGTCGGGCAGCTCGCTCGTCCGGGCGATGTAGTAGCGGCCCTTCGTCGCCCACGCGATCACCGGCGGCACCACCAATGCCACGCCCAGGGCGATGAACGAGGACAACTGCTTCGCCGTCGGGCCGAACACGCCGGCGTAGGCGACGAACGACACCGCGGCGGCGATGAGCATCGAGCCGAAGCCGACCGGGTTGAAGTTGTAGAGGTGCGCCCGCTTGAACTCCATGATCGGCGGGCTCAGCTTCAGCAGCTTCTTGTTGAGGACCAGATCGGAGACCAGGCAGCCGATCCAGGCCACGGCGAGGTTGGAGTAGACGGCGAGGATCTTGTCGATCTGATTGAAGACACCGGCCTCCATGATCACCAGGCCGATCGCCACCTGGAAGACCAGCCAGTAGACCCGGCCGGGGTGTCGGTGCAACAGCCGGAGAAGAAGTTCGACCAGGACAGCGAGCCCGAGTAGGCGTTCATGATGTTGATCTTGAGCTGGGACAGGATCACCAGCGCGACCGCGAGGACCAAGGCCAGCTCACCGTGTCCGAAGACCCGGCTGAACGCCTGGTCGAACATCGTCACCGGGACGTCGGCGAGCGCAACACCGGTGCGTGGAAGGGCGTACGCCGTGGCATGAGGCGGGCGACGAAGGCGAACATCGTCACGATCACCATGCCGGTCCGCCGAGCACGACCGCCACCCACCACGAGCGTCGGTTCGTCGCGTCGCGGTCCGGCATGAACCTCAGGTAGTCGCCCTGCTCGCCGATCTGCGCGACGCCGGACAGCAGCGCGGCCGCGATCGCCAGCATCACGATGCCGGAGAAGGGAACGCCGGAGGACGAGTGATGAGCACCGCCGCCGAGCAACGTCATCTGGTGGAAGATCCCCGGCGTGGTCGCCACGGAGATCAGCGCGACGAACAGCAGCCCCATCCACAGCGGCTGGGTCCAAGCCTGGAACTTCGAGGTGAAACTCATGCCGTAGATCACCAGCGGAACGATCGCGACGCTGACGACGACGTAACTCCATCGGATCGGGATCGGCGTGACCGCCGAGACGGCCTGCGCCATGATCGCGCCCTCGAACGCGACATAGATGAGGGTGAACGTCGCATAGACCAGCGACGTCAATGTCGACCCGAGATAGCCGAATCCGGCCCCCCGAGTCAGCAGGTCGATATCAAGATTGTGCCGCGCGATATAGACGGCCAGCGGCAGGGCTGTGGCGAAAATCACGACCACCGACACTGCGGTGCCGCCCAGCGCGTTTGCGAAACCGAAGTTGAGGGCGTAGCCGCCGCCGATCGCGTAACCGGCCATCGCCGCCAGCGAGCCGATGGCGGTCAGCCATACCTGCCAGGGTTTCCATTGTCGGAACTGCGCTGGTGCATAGCGGAGCGAGTAGTCCTCTTTCGAAGGATCGTCGGCGAAGCGCATCGGGCCTGGCACCTCCGTCGTGGGAATGATGCCGTGACCCTAGAAAGAAGATGTTGCGTCCGAATTGCCTCCTGATCTCGCCGCGTTACGCCGCCTTTCAGTCCACTGTGGACTGCGTTGACCTGGCAATTCGGAGACATTTCTGTAGCCCAACGCCGGATACGCGGTTACTCCGCCAATTCCGGACGGCTCCCCGCGAAGTCCGCGACACAAGAGCGAAACAATTCGGCCCTAATCTGACGGGCGTGACGATTGGCTTCTCGGTGACGCCGTCCGCGGCCGGCCGGACGAGGACACCGCGCGAGGAAGAAAGCTCCCGGGTCACCGACCTGCTCTACGAGGCGGTCCAGTCCGGTCAGTTCGAGACGGGCGACCCCCTTCCTGCCGAGCGCGACCTGGCCGTCGCGCTGCAGACGAGTCGCAATTCATTGCGGGAGGCGCTCCGACGCCTTGCTTTGGCCGGGCTGGTACGCAGGTTGCGTGGTCGCGGCACCTATGTCGTCTGCCGGAGTCCGATACAGCGGATCGACGAGCCGCGCTACTTCGAGCGGGCGTTCGGATGCGCCTCGTCGGTCCCCGACGCCGAGCCCCGCATCGGCTTCCGCGTCCTCAACGTCGGCTGGCTACGGAGCCCGGCGGTCCTGGCCCGACTTCTCGATCGGCCACCGGGCTCTCCGGTGATCCGGCTCGAGCGTCTCGTCCTCGTCGGGCGTCATACGGTCGGCTATTGGACCTGCTACGTGCCCGGTGCGCCCGGCGACGACGATGACCTGATCACCTGGCGGACGGGAGTGCCGTTCGACGACCTCCTGCACCGGCACCGCGCCGGCCATCCGCTGACCGAGCACGTCGCGCTGCAGGCACGGTGGCCGACACCCGCCAGCGCCCGGCATCTGCACATCGGGTCCACCGACCCTGTTCTCGTCCTGCGCCGCCGATTCGTCGACGACGAACAGAGCCTGATCGCCCTGTGCGTCGGCCACTGCATCGAGCCGGCGGCGACGTTCGAGGTACGCCGACCCCCGGCGGGGCTCATCCCCGCCGGGTGAAACCCCGCACTCAGGCCGGCGTGATTACTACGTCGCCGCGGGCGTAGACCACGCGCTCTACGTCCGCACCACGGTTACCGGCTGGACCCGGCTGGTCGCGTCGGTCCACAACTACTGCACTCAGCCGGGCGCGGTCGTCGCCGGGGCACAGCTGGTTTTCGGCTGCCTGGGCGCTGGCGCCGGGATCTACGACGCCGCCGCCGCCATCCCGGCCGCGAACGGCAATCCACAGGCTCCGAGCATGTCCCCGGTGCGCCGGTGGCGTGCGATCCGGACCGGCCGATGTACGAGAACGCCGGCACGCTCCACCTGACCTTCCTCGGCGCTCCCTACACCGGAGGCAACACCTACGACCGGACACTTGACCGCGCCCTGGCCGTCATCTCGGGATGACCTGTGCCGGGCCGCCCGCGGCCGCCGCGGCCGCCGGCACGCGGTGGTTCGCCTGCCGCAGCGCGGCAGGCGCACTGGAATACCAGCACGAGGGAGTCGGCGGCCACGGGACCGGCGCCGTCGGATCCATGGCCGGCACTCCAGGGCTCGCCGTCTCCGCCACGGGCGCCCAGGTCACCGCGAGCTACGCCGGGACCAATAACTCCATCTACACCCGAGTGCTCACCAGGACCGCGGTCGACGCAGCCGCCGGTCCGCTACCGGCACGACGACCGACGGCGTCGCCGCGAGCCAACCCGCCGCCGTGAGCGCGCCGAGCGCGACTGTCAGGCCGGCGTGACCCGGATCATGTTCCACGACATCGGCGGCAGCGCGACGCTGACCCCGCCGCCGTCGACGTGGCCCTCCGGGAGGGTGCGCGGGGCGACCCGATCGGGGTGGTCGACGGTGTTGGTGGCCAGCGGGTCCTCATGGGTGACGACGGTGTGGGCGACGGTCTGCAGTGCCGGCAGCGAGCGGAGGTCGAGCTGCAGCGGCTGGGCATCGTGCTGGTCACGGTTGACCGCGAAGACCGTCAGCTCACCGGTCTCCTCGGCGAGCACCGCGACGCTGTCGATCACCGGCACGTCGCCGAACCACGCGGTGTCGTAGGTCGGGCCGTCGGTGACCGTACGGAGCACGGTGCCCCGGCCGTAACGGCTGGTCAGCGCGAAGGGGTGGAAGATCGTCTGCCGCCACGCCGGTCCGCCGGTCTCGGTGAAGATCGGGGCGATCACGTTCACCAGCTGGGCGAGGCAGCCGAGGCGCACCCGGTCGGCGTGCCGCAGCAGGCTGATCAGCAGGTTGCCGACGACCACGGCGTCGACCGCGTTGTAGATGTTCTCGAGCAGGTGCGGCGCCTCCGGCCACTGCGTGGTCGGCCGCTCCTCCCCCATGTACCAGACGTTCCACTCGTCGAAGGACAGGTTGATCCGCTTCTTGTGCCGGCCCTTGGCGCGCACCGCGTCGACCGTCGAGACCACCCCGTCGATGAACTGGTCCATGTCGGTCGCGCAGGCCAGGAAGCTGTCCCGGTCGCCCTTGCGCTCCTGGTAGTAGGAGTGCAGCGAGACGTAGTCGACGTGCTCATAGGTGTGCTCGAGGACCGTCGCCTCCCACTCGCCGAACGTCGCCATCCGCGAGTTGGACGATCCGCACGCCACCAGCTCGATCGACGGGTCGACCCACTTCATGGCCTTCGCCGTCTCGGTGGCCAGCCGGCCGTACTCCTCGGCGGTCTTGTGCCCGATCTGCCACGGCCCGTCCATCTCGTTGCCGAGGCACCACACCGGCACCCGGTGCGGTTCGGTCGCGCCGTTCTTGCGGCGTAGGTCGGACCACTTGGTGCCGCCCGCGTGGTTGCAGTACTCGACCAGATTCTGCGCGGCATCCACGCCGCGGGTGCCGAGGTTGACCGCGAGCATCGGCTCGGCGCCCACCCGGCGCGACCACGCGCAGAACTCGTCCGTGCCGACCGCGTTGGACTCGAGCGACTTCCACGCGAGGTCGAGCCGCGCGGGTCGTTCGGCGCGCGGCCCGATCCCGTCCTCCCACTCGTAACCGGAGACGAAGTTACCGCCCGGGTAGCGGAGCATCGGGGTGTCGAGCTCGCGGACGAGTCCCGCGACGTCCTCGCGGAAGCCGTCCTGATCCGCCGTCTCGTGGTCGGGCTCGTAGATGCCGGTGTAGACGCAGCGCCCGAGGTGCTCGACGAACGAGCCGTAGAGCCTCGGGTCGACCTCACCGATGCGGAATGCGGGATCTACGGTGATGCGGGCGTCGGGCACGCCTGTTCCCTTCTCGAGTGGTGTCGTGCGGGGACGGAAGCGGTCTACTTGATGCCGGTGTTGGCGATGCCCTCGACGATCCGGCGCTGGAAGAGCAGGAACACCAGGATCAGCGGGAGGGCACCGAGCACCGCGGAGGCCATCACCTGGCCGTAGATGATGCCGTACGCCGACTGCACGCTCGCCAGTCCGACCGGGATGGTCATCAGCTTGGTGCTGGAGAGCACGAGCAGCGGCCACAACAGCTGGTTCCACGTCCACACGAAGGTGAAAATCGTCACCGCGGAGATGGCCGGTTTGCACAGCGGCATGAAGATGCGCGAATAGATCCGGAACCAGCCGGCCCCGTCCAGTCGGGCGGACTCGACGAGATCCTTGGGCAGGCCGTCGAAGAACGACGCGAACACGAACACCGCGATCGGTGTCGCGATCGCCGGCAGGATGATCGCCCAGTAGGTGTTGAGCAGATGGATGCTGTTGAACTCGCGGAACAGCGGGAGGATCAGCACCTGCACGGGGATCAGCAGACCGGCGAGGATCAGGCCGAGCATGATCCGCTTCCCGCGGAACCGGGTACGGGAGATCGCGAACCCCGCCATCGAGCAGACGACGACCGTGAAGGCCGCGGACAGCCCGGAGATGACGATGCTGTTGAGGTACCAGCTGGGCAGGTCGGTGGCGTTGACGACCTGCCGGTAGTTGTCGATGCTCCAGTGGCTGGTCCACCACGAGATCGGGTTGGTGGTGATCTCGGCCTCGGGTCGCACCGACGTGTCGATGGCCCACAACAGCGGGACCAGCCAGACGGCGGCGAAGACGAGCAGCACCGATCCGCAGAAGAAGTTGAAGTAGCGGGTGCGGTGATCGCCCCGGCCCGCCGCCGTCGATCTGCCGTGCCGGGCGGCGGGGGTACGCACTGTGGTGACAGCCATGACTCAGGCCTCCTGGCCCTGGCGACGACTCGCCAGGAACCACACGATCGAGACGACAAGGATCAGCAGGAAGAACAGCATCGATGCGGCAGCGGCGTAACCGGCGCGATAGTCGGTGAAGCCGATGTCGTAGATGTATTCGATCGCCGGTCGGGTGGCGTAGTTGGGGCCACCCTGCAGCAGCAGGTACATCTGGTCGAACACCTTCAGCGACGCGATGATCTGCAGCATGGTGACGAGCAATGTGGTACGACGCAGCAGCGGGATCGTGATCGATCGCATCTGCCGCCACGGGCCCGCGCCGTCGACGGACGCGGCTTCGTAGAGCTCGCGCGGAATCTCCTGCAGCCCGGCGAGGTAGAGCACGAAGTTGAAGCCGATGGTCCACCAGATCGTCATGATGACGACCGAGGCCATCGCCCAGTTGGGGTCACCGAGCCAGTTGGGCGGGGTGATCCCGATGTCGGTCAGCCAGCCGTCGAACAGGCCGATCGACGGCGCATAGAGCCAGCTGAAGACGAGCGCGACGGCGGCGGACGGGACGACGTACGGCGCGAAGAACACCAGCCGGAAGAACCATCGCCCGTGCCGGAGCCGGTCGGTCAGCAGGGCCATGCCCAGCGCGAGGACGATCAGCGGTGGCGTGGTCAGGATCGTGAAGAAGACGGTGTGCCAGATCGACGACCAGAAGTCGCTGTTCCCCAGCGCCTCGGTGTAGTTGGACACGCCGGCGAAGCCGGACAGGCCGGGCCGGACCAGGCTGGTGTTGAAGAAGCTCATCACGATGCCGTAGAGCGTCGGCCCGATGAGGAACAGCACGTAGAGCACCAGGAACGGGGTCATCAACCCCCAGCCGGCGCGGTTGTCGGCACGTTTCGTCTCGTTCTTGTCGGCCGTTTGGCCTGCCGTCGGTGCGGCGACGGTGGTGACCGCCATGGGAATACCTCCAGTGAGCAGGCGTCGCTATCCGACGGGTGACTTGGCAACGGTGTAGCGGGTGAGCCCCTTGCGGATCTGCGCGATCGCGGCCGCGGGGGTCAGCTGTCCCGGACTCGACCGCCGAGATCGCCGAGCCCACGACGATCTCGAAGTCCGACCCGGAGCCGGAGTACCAGCCGGGCGGGTCGTAGGCCGCCGCGTAGGCCGCATCGACGTAGTTGGACTGCGGCTTGAGCTTCTTGTAGGCCGCGCTCTTCTGGATCGGCAGCCAGGCCGGCACGTGTCCGCCGGCGGCCCACGTCATGCTCTGGTCGAGCATGTTCCGGATGAACGCGAGGTCGAGGTCGAGCCGCGCCGCGTTACGGCTCGGGTCCTTGGGCAGCACGAAGGTGTGCGAGTCGGCCTGCACAGAGTACTTCGCTGCCGCCGAAGACGTTCGGGAACCGCGTCATGCTGAACGGCGTCTTGGCGGTGAGGAAGGTCGTGACCTCCCACTCGCCCTGCATGAAGAACCCGGCCTTGCCGGTGGTGAAGAGGGTGAGCGCGCCGCCGTAGTCGATGGTCGCCGGCATCAGCTTCTTGGTGACGGTCAAGCTCCTGCAGGTAGGACAGGGCCTTCGTCGCCTTCGCGTCGTCGAGGACGATCTTGCGCCCGTTGTCGGCCAGCACCTCGCCGCCCAGCTGGGAGTAGAGCGACTGGAAGATCCGCCAGCAGGTGTGACGGTGTCGGAGTTGATGCTGACGACGCCGCCCCACTCGCTCGGTCACCTTCTTCGCCGCCGTCATCGCGTCGACCAGGCCGTCCGGCCCGTCGATGTCCTTCAGCGAGCCGTCCTTGTTGAGCAGCCCGGCCTTCTTGCAGATGTCGGTGTTGTAGAAGAGCACGAACGGGTGGGTGTCGAGCGGGATCGCATAGAGCTTTCCGCCGACGTGCGCGGACTCCCACGCCTTCGGGGTGAACTTGTCCGCGGTCATCCCGTGCCGGGCGAGCGTCGGCCTCGTCGAACGGCGTCAGGAGGTCGGCCTGCGCCAGGGTCGTCGCCCGGGTCAGGTGGGAGATGCCGACGTCCGGCGGCCGCTTGCCGAGCGTCGCCAGCTCGAGCTTGGTGTAGTAGGGGTTGCCCCAGGTCAGGGTGGTCGCGCTCAGATCGATCTGGGGGTGCGTCTTCTCGTAGCCCTGCTCCATGGCCACCATGCGCACGCCGTCGCCACCACTGAAGAGGTTCCAGTAGGTGAGCTGATCGGCCCCCGGACCCGACGCCGGACACGCCCGATGCCAACGACGACCCGCAGGCGGTCAGACCGACACCGCCCGCGGCGAGCAGCCCGGCACTGCGCAGCAGCTCGCGCCGGGACAGGCCGCGCCGGTCACCTGGGAGATTGGTCATCTGTGATCCTTCCCTAACGCGTACGGGCGACCGCTGGATCGCGGCACACCACCTGCTTGACCGGCCGAGGACTCGCGGACCACCAGCCGCATCGGAAGTAACACCCGCTGGGCGACGTCGGCGCCGCGGATCCGGTCGATCAGCAGCGCCATCGCCCGCCGGCCCGTTTCCCGGAACGGGATCGAGACCGTCGTCAACGGTGGGACGAGATGCGCGGAGACCGGCAGATCGTCGCAGCCCACCACGGCGCAGTCGTCAGGGACCCGACGACCCCGGGCGTGCAGCGCCGAGATCACGCCGACCGCCATCATGTCGTTCTGCGCGAAGATCGCGGTCACCCGCGGTTCGCGGTCGAGGAGCTCACACGCGGCGGCGTATCCCCCGGCGACGGTCCAGTCCGACTGGACGATCTGCGCGGGTGACAGCACCCGGTCGGCCCGGCTGAGCGCGGAGCGGAAACCGCGCAGCCGGCTCTGCACGACGCGCCGCCCGCGCGGCCCGATGACCGTCCCGATGATCCGGTGCCCGAGCTCGACCAGGTGCTCGGCCACGAACCGACCGGCCCGGGAATGGTCCGAGCCGACGACGGGCACGCCGCCCCCGGGCACGTGGTGCATGCTCACCGCCGGCACCCGGCTGCGGAGCAACTCGGCGACGCCCTCGTCGTCCTCGTGGTTGGGCGCGGCGGCGAGGATGCCGTCCACCCGGCGCTCGAGCAGCTGTTGGGCGTAGGCCCGGGCGTCCTCCCCGCCGGGCAGCACCGCGCCGATGAGCACCACATGACCCTGGTCGCGCGCCTCGCGTTCGGCGCCGACGACGAACTGCGCGAGCACCCAGTCGTCGAGGTCGTCCGCGACGATCCCCACGGTGTACGTCGACTGGGTGATCAGCCCGCGCGCGAGAGCGTTGGGCACGTAGCCGAGTTCGGCGGCCGCAGCCCGGATCCGGGCCTGCGTCTTGTCCGACACCGTGGCCGCGCCGCCGTTGAGCACCTTGCTCACCGTCTGAAAACTCACCCCAGCTCGCGCGGCCACATCTTTCAGCGACACGTACACATCGGCTCCGTCTGTGCCGGAAGGCGAAGCTTCGCCTGTCCGCAGGAGACAGTTCGCACGCCGATCCGCCGCCCGCAACCCGGTAGCCGGCGTAGTTTCGGTTCGGCCGGATGGCAGTGGGTTGACAAGATAGTGGTCACTCACTAACTTGGCTCTCATGCCCACCGCCACCAGGCAGAGCGCCGAGCAACGTCGCGAGACGGTGCTCGCCGCGGCCATCGAGGAGTTCGCCCGGGGCGGCCTGGGCGGCACCAGTACCCAGACCATCGCCGAGCGGGCCGGGATCAGCCAGCCGTACCTGTTCCGGCTCTACCCCACGAAGAAGGATCTCTTCCTCGCGGCGGTCGAGCGCACCCACCGGCGGATCGTCGAGCAGTTCGAGGCCGCGGTCGGCGACCGCACCGGCGACGATGCGCTCAAGGCCATGGGTGCGGCCTACGGCGAGCTGATCACCGACCGCACCTTCCTGCTCATGGAGTTGGCGTCCTACGCCGCCTGCGACGACGAGGACGTGCGCAACGTGTCCCGTCGTGGCTTCCGCGACGTCTGGTACGCCGTCGAGCGGCTGTCCGGCGCGTCGCCGGAAGAGGTCCAGAAGTTCTACGCCTTCGGGATGTTGTGGAACGTCGTGACCGCGATGCAGCTCGGCGAGGTGCACGAGCGGTGGGCGGAGCTCGCCTGCGTGTTCTCGAACAAGGTCGTCCCACCCGCTGCGCCACCGACGTAGCCGCAGCACCGAAAGCGAAGCACCACCAACCGATGTAGCTGGCATTTTTCCGAGCCAAGTAGTGAGTGACTGCTAACTAACCTTGGAGCCGACGATGACCCCACTCGGACGCCGGGCCACCATCTGGACCTTCGTGGTGACCTCGGTCGCCGCGTTCATGGTGAGCCTGGACAACCTCGTCGTGACGATGGCGCTGCCCTCGATCCGACACGACCTGCACGCCGGGCTCTCCGGCCTGGAATGGACCGTCAACGCCTACACCCTGACCTTCGCGGTGTTCCTGCTGACGGCGGCGATCCTCGGCGACCGGTTCGGCCGCCGCCGGGTCTTCGGCATCGGCCTCGCCGTCTTCACCATCGCCAGCGCCGGCGCCGCACTGGCCCCGAACATCCAGTTCCTCATCGCGGCCCGCGCCATTCAGGGCCTGGGCGCCGCAACGGTGCTCCCGCTGTCGATGACGATCCTGTCCGCCGCGGTCCCCGCGGCCCGCCGCGGCGCCGCGCTCGGCGTCTGGGGCGCGGTCTCCGGCCTCGGCGTGGCGGTAGGTCCGCTCGTCGGCGGCGCGGTCGTGGACGGCGCGGCCTGGCAGTGGATCTTCTGGCTGAACGTGCCGGTCGGCCTGCTCATCCTGCCCGCCGCCTGGCGGCGGCTCGCGGAGTCGCGCGGTGCCGCGCGCCGCCTCGACGTGCCCGGCGTCGCCCTGGCCAGTGCCGGGCTGTTCGGCATCGTCTTCGGCGTGGTGCGCGCCAACTCGCACGGGTGGACCAGCACCACTGTGCTCGCCAGCGTGATCGGTGGCGCGGTACTGCTGGCGGCGTTCGTCGCGTACGAGCGCCGTACCCCGCAGCCGATGCTGCCGCTGCGGCTGTTCGCCAACCGGACGTTCGCCGCGGTCAACGCCGCGAGCCTGCTGTTCAGCTTCGGCATGTTCGGCTCGGTCTTCCTGCTCGCGCAGTTCATGCAGACCGTGCAGGGCTACTCGCCGTTCGAGGCGGGGTTGCGCACCCTGCCGTGGACCGGCATGCCGCTGCTGCTCGCCCCGATCGCCGGGCCGCTGGCCGACCGCATCGGTGGCCGCCCGCTGATCGCGACCGGGCTGGTGCTGCAGGCGGCCGGACTGGCCTGGCTCGCGCTGGTCACCACGACGACCGTGAGCTATCTCGCGCTCGTGCCGGGCTTCGTCCTGGCCGGGATCGGGATGAGCCTGTTCTTCGTCCCGGTGGGGACCGTGGTGCTCGGTGCGGTGCGACCGGTCGAGCAGGGCGTGGCCTCCGGTGCCAACAACGCGATCCGGGAGATCGGCGGAGTCTTCGGAGTCGCCGTGCTCGCCAGCGTCTTCGCCGCCCGCGGCGGCTACGCCAGCCCGCAGTCGTTCGTCGACGGGCTGATCCCCGCGGTGGCGGTCGGGGCCGGAGTGGTCGCGATCGGCGCGGCCGCGGCACTGCTGATCCGTCGCCGCAGCGACACCGCCGTGGTGGCCGGATCGGAGTCGGCGGAGGTGCTGCAGCCGACCACCGCACCGGAGACGCAGCCGGCGACCGTCGGCTGACCGACATCGTTTCCGGCAGGACGGGCCCGACCGATCAGTGGTCGGGCCCGTCCTGCTCGGCCAACTCGCCGTACCCGGGCTTGAGGATGTCGTCGATGAGGGTGAGCCGCTCGTCGAACGGGATGAACGCCGACTTCATCGCGTTGATCGTGAGCCAACGCAGATCCGACCAGGTGTAGCCGAAGGCGTCCACCAGGCCGCCCATCTCCGAGGTCATCGTGCCGCCGCTCATCAGCCGGTTGTCGGTGTTGACGGTGACGCGGAAGTAGAGGGTGCGCAGCAGGCCGATCGGATGGTCCACGATCGACGTGGCGGCGCCGGTCTGCACGTTGGACGTCGGCGCCATCTCCAGCGGGATCCGTTTGTCGCGGACGTACGCCGCGAGCCGGCCGAGCTCGACCCGGCCGTCGTCGTGCACCGTGATGTCGTCGATGATCCGGACGCCGTGGCCGAGCCGGTCGGCGCCGCACCACTGGATCGCCTCCCAGATCGACGGGAGCCCGAACCCTTCGCCGGCGTGGATGGTGAAGTGGGCGTTCTCCCGGTGCAGATACTCGAACGCGTCGAGGTGCCGGGTCGGCGGGTAGCCGGCCTCCGCGCCGGCGATGTCGAAGCCGACCACCCCGGCGTCGCGGTAGCGCACCGCCAGCTCGGCGATCTCCATCGATTGCGCGGCGTGGCGCATCGCGCTGAGCAGCGCGACGACGCGGATCCGGTGCCCGGCGCGTTCGGCCCGGGCGGTTCCCTGTCCGAAGCCGTCGAGGACGGCGTCGATGGCCTGCTCGTGGGTGAGGCCGCCTTCGACGTGCAGCTCTGGCGCGAAGCGCACTTCGGCGTAGACGACGCCGTCGGCGGCGAGATCCTCGACGCACTCGAGGGCGACCCGGACCAGCGCCTCACGGGTCTGCATCACCCCGACCGTGTGGGCGAAGGTCTCGAGGTAGCGCTCCAGCGACCCGGAGTGCGCGGCACCGAGGAACCACTGCGCGAGATCGTCGACGTCCTTCGTCGGAAGCGCGTCGTAGCCGGCCTCCTGCGCCAGCTCGATCACCGTCGACGGGCGCAGCCCGCCGTCCAGGTGGTCGTGCAGGAGCACCTTCGGGGCGGACCGGATCGTCTCGGCGGTGAGCGGTGTGGGCACTCCTGCACCCTAGCCGCGATCGGGTTCGTACCCGGTCAGGTCGAACTCCGGTTGCTCGCCCAGCGCGAGCGAGGCGGCCAGCAGCCCGGCGTAGGGCCCGATCGTCAGCCCGGTCGGCCCGAGACCGGTGGCCACGACCACGCCGGGCGTCGAGCGCACGGTGCCGAGCAGCGGCAGGCCGTCGGTCGACAGCGGGCGCAGGCCGACCCGCGTCTCGACGACTGTCGCGTCGGCGAGGGCCGGCGCGACGGCCAGTGCGTCGCCGATCACCTGCGCGATCCCGCCCGCGGTGACCCGAAGGTCGAAGCCGCTGCCGGTCTCGCGGGTCGCACCGAAGACGACCCGCGATCCGGGGAAGGCCAGCAGGTAGCCGTGCCCGACCGCCTGGATCACCGGCCAGTCGTCGGTGTCGGCGCCGGGAAGCACGACGTGCACCAGTTGCCCGCGCTGCGGTGCGAGCGCAAGGTCGACCCCCAGCGGGCGGCACAGCGCACCGGTCCAGGCCCCCGCGGCCACCACGACGCGGTCGGCGGTGATCGGCTCCCCGTCGACGCGGACGCCGGTGATCGCCCCGCCCGTGACCATCAGTTCGGCGTCGCCGGATCGCTCGACGACACCATGCCGCACGCCGGCGCGGCGCAGCGCGGCGCACAGCAGCCGACCGTCCACCCGGGAGGCGCCGGTGATGTGCACCGCACCGAGGTCGGCCCGCAGCGCCGGGAACAGTTCCTGCGCGCCACCAGACGGAAGCAGCGTCACCGTACCGATCTCGGGGATCTGCTCCCTCCGACGGAGCAGCCGCTGGTGAGCCTGCTCCAGGCCGGCCGGGTCGGGATCGACGACCAGACCGCCGACCCGGGCGTGGCCCATCTCCTTCTCGCCGTCGTCGGCAAGCGCCGCGAGCAGCGTGGGGTAGTACGCCGCGGCCGGGTGGCCGATCCGGGACCAGTCCGGGTTCTGCTCCGACGACAGCCACGGCGCGACGATCCCGGCGCCGGCGTCGGTGGCCCGGCCGGCGTCGGCCCGGTCGACCAATACCACCGGCATATTTCGCCGGCTGAGGTGATAAGCCGTCGCGGCGCCGACAATCCCTCCACCGATCACGACCACAGTCATGGAAGCCACTGTGCCCGAGCCCCCGGGCATGGACAATGCCCGACGATCCGACACACGGGCATTCCCTTCCGGAGGAACGCACGATGACCAGCCTCCCGCGCCGTACGCCGGCCCTGCTGGCCGCCGTCGCGATTGCCGTGCTGCCGGTCGTCGGCGCAACGACGTCGAACCCGGCGCCGCGCGCCGCCGTCCCGCACAAGGTGCTCTGGATCACGATGGAGAACCACTCCTACGCCGGCGTCATCGGCAAGCCGAAGGTCGCGCCGTACATCAACAACACCCTGCTGGCCAAGGGCGGCGACGCCACCAACATGCACAGCGAGACCCACCCGTCGCTGCCCAACTACATCGCGATGGCCACCGGATCGACGCACGGTGTCGCCGACGACAACGCCCCGGTCAAGCACCCGATCTCCGGACCGAGCCTGTTCAGCCAGGTCGACCCCTCCTGGCGGGCGTAGGAAGAAATCATGCCGTTGCCGTGCCGCCGGTCCGACACCACGTTCACCGCCAACACGCAGTACGCCGTACGTCACAACCCACCCGCCTACCTCGTCAGTCCGCCGATCGGCGCGCCGAATGCGGACTGCACGAGCAATGACGTGCCGCTCGGCAGCACCACCTCCGGCAAGCTCCTCACGGCACTGAATACCGGCGCACTGAAGAAGTTCTCCTACGTCACGCCGGGCATCTGCCACGACATGCACAACGCGCCGACGGGCAGCACCTGCGTCCCGGCCAACGTGGTGACGGCCGGCGACAACTGGCTCAAGCAGTGGATGCCTAAGATCTTCGCGTCGCCCGACTACACGAGCGGAAAGCTGTCGGTTGCCAGAGTGCGGGCTACGTCGACGACGCGGGCTGTCACATCCCGACCCTTGTCTTCTCGAAGAGCACGACGCCCGGCTCGAGCGACGACACCTACTTCGACCACTACTCGATGATCCGGACGGCTGAGGAGTTGCTCGGCCTGTCCACCACCGCCCTGGGTCCCCGCGTGTCGGGGGCGACGTCCATGCGGACGGCGTTCACCCTGTAGTCGTGGGCTATCCGAGGTCGGCCAGCCGGTCGATGACCAGCGGCATCGGCCGGTGCGCCCCGTCGATCTCGATCGCCGTGTCGAGTGCGGCCACCGCGCGCTCGATCCGGGACGGGTCGTGGGTGTGCAGTTCGAGCAGCGGGGCGCCGGCCCGGACCTCGTCGCCGGGCTTCGCGCGCAGCACCACACCGGCCACCTCGGAGACCGGGTCCTCCTTGCGGCTTCGTCCCGCCCCGAGCCGCCAGGACGCGACGCCTACGGCGTAGGCGTCGAGCCGGGTCAGCCGTCCCGTCGCCGGTGCGCCGACGACGTGCACCTCAACCGCCCGGGGCAGCGTCGCGTCCGGATCGCCACCCTGGGCGGCGATCATCGCCCGCCAGACGTCCATCGCCCGCCCGTCCCGGAGCGCGGCGGCCGGATCCGCGTCCGGAAGTCCGGCCGCGGTCAGCATCTCCCGCGCCAGGGTGACGGTGAGCTCCACGACGTCGGGGGGTCCGCCACCGGCGAGCACATCGACCGCTTCGGCGACCTCCAGCGCATTGCCGACCGCTCGACCGAGGGGGACGTCCATCGCGGTGAGCAACGCAACGGTGCGTACGCCGTACGCTGCGCCGAGCCGCACCATCTCGCGGGCCAACTCGCGGGCGGACCCGACGTCCTTCATGAAGGCACCCGAGCCGACCTTGACGTCGAGGACGAGTGCATCGGCACCCTCGGCGATCTTCTTGCTCATGATCGAGCTCGCGATCAGCGGTATCGACTCGACCGTGCCGGTGACATCACGCAGGGCGTAGAGCTTGCGATCGGCGGGGGCGAGGTCGTCCCCGGCCGCGCAGACGACGGCGCCGACATCGCGCAGCTGGGTCATGTATTCGTCGTGCGACAGCCTCGCCCGCCAGCCCGGGATCGACTCCAGCTTGTCGAGAGTGCCCCCGGTGTGAGCGAGGCCGCGCCCGGACAGCTGCGGCACCACCGCGCCGCAGGCGGCGACCACGGGTGCGAGCGGGAGGGTGATCATGTCCCCCACGCCGCCGGTGGAGTGCTTGTCGACGGTGGGACGGGAGAGCTCGGACAGGTCGCGTCGTACGCCGGAATCGATCATCGCGCCGGTCCACCGGGACAGCTCGTCCGGGGTCATGCCGCGGAAGAAGATCGCCATCAGCAGCGCGGTCATCTGTTCGTCGGGCACCTCGCCACGGGTGTAGGCGTCGACGACCCAGTCGATCTGCTCGTCGTCGAGCGGTGCGCCGTCCCGCTTGGTGCGGATCAGGTCGGCCATGTCGAGGCTGTGGGGAAGACTCACGACGACAGATCGTCCGGGCCGAAGGCGTCCGGCAGCAACTCGCTGAGCGGTCGGATCCCGGTCGCGGTGTCGACCTGCAGATCGGGTCCACCGTGCTCCCACAGCAGTTGACGGCACCGTCCGCATGGCATCAGCACCGCGCCGACTCCGTCGCAGCAGGTGAAGGCGACCAGCCGGCCGCCACCGCTCGCGTGCAGGGCCGACACCAGCCCGCACTCGGCGCACAGGCCGAGACCGTAGGAGGCGTTCTCCACGTTGGTGCCGACGACCGTCCGGCCGTCGTCGACCAGCGCCGCGGCACCGACCGGAAAGTGCGAGTACGGCGCATAGGCGTGCGTCATCGCGGCGCGCGCGGCTGCCCTCAGCCCCGGCCAGTCGACCGTCGCGGTGCCGGTCATGACTTCACGTACGGTTTGCCGTCCGCGGCCGGGGCCCGCACCTTCCCGACCAGGCCCGCCACCGCGAGGATCGTCGCGATGTAGGGCGCCATGTTGAGGAAGTCGGACGGGATCGGCGATCCGACGCTGCTCACCAGGTTCTGCAGCGCATCGGCGAAGCCGAAGACCAGCGCGCCGACCAGCGCGCCGCCGGGTCGCCAGCCGCCGAAGATCACTGCGGCCAGGGCGATATAGCCCTTGCCCGAGGTGATGTTCTTGCCGAATCCGCCGACCGACCCGATCGTGAACGACGCCCCGGCGATCCCGGCGATCAGCCCGCCGAGCAGGACGACGCGGTAGCGGGTGGCCCGCACGCGGATCCCGACGGTGTCGGCCGCGGTGGGGTGCTCGCCGACGGAGCGCACCCGAAGTCCCCATCGGGTCCGGAACAGCCCGATCTGCACGACGATCAACAGACCGTAGGTCAGGTAGAGGAACACGTTGCCGTCGAAGAGGATCGGGCCGATCACGGGGATGGCGCCGAGACCGGGAACCTTGACGTTGGGGAAGAAGCCCGGCGAGTTGAGGGTGTCCTGGTAGGGGATCAGGACCCGGTCGGTGAGGAAGTTGGTCAGCCCCAGGGCGAAGACGTTCAGGACGACGCCGAGGATCACCTGATCGACGAAGTAGCGGATGGCGAAGAAAGCGAGGACGCAGCCCGAGTACGGCGCCGGCCAGTGCGGCGCCGATCAGCCCGAACCACAGCCCGCCCAGCGCGCTGCCGACGATCGCGCCGGTGAAGGCGCCGAGCAGGAACTGGCCCTCGATCGCGATGTTGATGACGCCGGACCGCTCGCAGAGCACGCCGCACAGGGCGCCGAGCACGATCGGGACGGAGCGGACGACGGTCGCGTTGCCGAGGTCGACCAGGCTGACCGCGTTGCCCTTGCCGACGGCCGACCAGGCCAGGAAGGCGAAGAAGAACGCGACCAGGACGAAGGCCGTCGCCCAGGCGTTGGCCCGGCGGGGCATCGCCCCCGCGGCCTGCACGCCGCCGACGGCGACCATCACCGCGCCGAGCACGATGCACACGATCCGGACCGGCACCATGATGGCGAACGCGCCCGGGCCGTTGTCGGTGGAGAGCCCCAGATCCGAATGTGCCCCGGCGGCCACACCGAGGCCGAACGCGAAGATCGTGAGCAGACCCAGTCCGACGCCGACCACGCCGAGGACCTGCGCCCGGGTCATGGCGAACGCGGGCCGGGGAAGGCTTGCGTGACAGGCTCACCCGTTCCACCCCCTCGACAGTCCGCGGCCCTCGCCGCCGGTGCGGGCGCCCTTCAGCCGGAAGATTCCGCGGACCAGGGGCGGCGCCGCGATGAAGAGCACGATCAGCGCCTGGATCACGGTGACCACGTCGACCGGGGTCGAGGTCGCGGCCTGCATCGTCGTACCACCGGCCTGCAGCGCGCCGAAGAGGAACGCCGCGCCGACGGTGCCCCACGGCCGGGCCCGGCCCAGCAGCGCCACGGTGATCGCGTTGAACCCGAGCCCGGAGTAGACGCCGATCGAGAGGAAGTAGTCGGTACCGAGGACCTGCGCGGTGCTGGCCAGACCGGCCAGGCCACCGGCGATCAGCATCACCAGGATGTAGGTGCGGGGCACATGCATCCCGGCGGTGCGGGCCGCCTCCGGGTTGGCGCCGACCGCCTTGAACTCGAAGCCGAGCGTGCTGCGGTTGAGCAGCCAGGCGCAGGCCGCCGCCGCCAGCAACGCGACGATGATGCCGGCGTTCAGCGGGAGCGCTGCGCCGGCGAGCTGCGGCAGGCGCGCGTTCGGGTGGACGATCGGGCTCACCAGGTCGGTCCGGCCCGGGCGTTGGAAGGCGTCCTTGTGCAGCAGGAAGTCGAGCAGCGACGCGGCGATGTAGTTGAGCATGATGGTGGTGATCACTTCGTGCGCGCCGGTGCGGGCCTTCAGCCAACCGGCGATCCAGCCCCAGACCGCCCCGCCGACGAATCCGCCGATCAGCGCGACGAGCAGGTGCAGGACGATCGGCAGCTGCAGGGCGAAGCCGAGGTAGCCGGCGAGGATCGCGCCCACCACGATCTGGCCCTGCGCGCCGATGTTGAACATGCCGGCCTGGAAGGGGATCGCGACCGCGAGCCCGGCGAGGATCAGCGGCGTCGCCTGGTTGATCGTCGAGCAGATCGGGTAGAAGACCTCGCTCAGCGTCCCGGTGCCGTTGATGTAGGCGCTGATGTCACTGGGGTCGACGATCGAGCCCTTGAACAGCGCGCTGTACGCCGCCGCCACCGAGTCCCAGGCCGCCGACAGCGCGTCGCCGGGCGCGGCGAAGAAGTAGCCGAACTTCGGCAGCACCGCGGGATCGGAGAAGGCGATCAGCAGCCCGCCGAGGAACAGCGCGATGACGATCGCGAGGATCGTCACCACCACGGAGTTGCCGTGCACGATGTCGTCGAGCACCCGGCGGAGGAAGGGCGGCCGCGTCGGCTTCGCCTGCGCCGCTGCGTCCGGCGGCTGCCCGGTCACGACGACCGCTCCGGCTCGCCGAACTCCTCGCCGTTGCCGACCTGGGAGACCTCGCTCGGGTGCGCCTCGCTCTCGGCTCGCGCCTGCTCCGGATCGACGCCGGCCATCATCAGGCCCAGCTCGTCGCGGGAGGCGCCGGGTCCGAGCACGCCGACGAGCCGGCCGCGGTACATCACCGCGATGCGGTCGGCGAGCGCGAGCACCTCGTCGAGCTCGGAGGAGACGATGAGTACGGCGACGCCGTCGTCGCGGGCCTCGACCAGCCGGCGGTGGATCGACTCGGTGGATCCCACGTCGACCCCGCGGGTCGGCTGCGACGCCACCATCAGCCGCACGGTCCGGGACAGTTCGCGGGCGAGGACGACCTTCTGCTGGTTGCCGCCGGACAGCGTGCCGGCGGGCGTGTCGACCGACGTGCGTGCGGATGTCGAAGGACGCCACGAGTTCGTCGGCCGTTGCTGCGCACCGCCGACCTCTTGATCGCCGGACCCGACGCGAACGGCGCGACGTCGTACTGGTCGAGCACGAGGTTGTCGGCGACGGAGAAGGTGGAGATGAGCCCGTCGCGCTGGCGGTCCTCGGGGACGTAGGCGACGCCGGCCCGCAGGATCTCGCGGGGCGAGCGCCCGGCGAGTTCGCCGGCCGTCGACCTGGATCGACCCGGCGGCCGGACGTCGTACGCCGACCAGGGTCTCCGCGAGCTCGGTCTGCCCGTTGCCCTCCACCCCGGCGACGCGCGACGATCTCGCCGGCCCGGACCTCGAGCGAGAGGTCGTCGACGCGGGGCAGGTTCTGCGTCGTCGCGGACGGTCAGGCTCCGGATCGCCAGGACGGCCGGCTCCGGGCTTCGCCGGCCTCTTGTCGACCGCGGAGCACGACGGTCCGGCCGACCATCATCGACGCGAGGTCGGCCTCGGAGGCGTCGCCGGTCGTCGTGCCGATGACCCGGCCGCGGCGGAGCACCGTGATCGTGTCGGCGGCCGCCTTGACCTCCTTGAGCTTGTGCGTGATGAAGACGATCGACTTGCCGGCCGCCGCGCAGCGTGCGCATGACCGCCGAGCAGGTCGTCGATCTCCTGCGGGGTGAGCACGGCGGTCGGTTCGTCCAGGATCAGGACGTCGGCGTCGCGGAGCAGCGCCTTGAGGATCTCGGCGCGCTGCTGGACGCCGACGGGGAGGTCCTCGACCCGCGCGTCCGGGTCGACCGCCAGCCCGTACCGCTCGGAGAGCTCGACGCACCCGGCGGCGCGCTGCCGCGTGGTCGAGGAACCCGGAGCCGCGGATGGGCTCGTTGCCGAGCACGAGGTTCTCGGCGACGGTGAAGACCGGGACCAGCATGAAGTGCTGGTGCACCATGCCGATGCCGGCGTTGATCGCGTCGCGCGGCGAGCGGACGGCGATCTCGGCTGTCGTCGATCAGGATCTTTCCGTCGTCGGGCTGGAGTCAGCCCGTAGAGCGATGTTCATCAGCGTCGACTTGCCGGCGCCGTTCTCGCCGAGCAGGGCGTGGATCTCCCCCGGCTCGATCGTCAGGTCGATGCCGTCATTGGCGACGAGCGAGCCGAACCGCTTCGTGATACCGCGCAGCTCCAGCTTCAGGGCGGTTCTCCAGGTGTCGTGCCCGCCGCCTCTCTGCCGCGGGTCCGGTGATTATCCGGCTCGCCCCGTCGGCCGCCCCAGCCGGGTCGACCCGGCCGGTTCGGCCCCGCGCCGGGTCAGTTGCTGGGTGCGCTGGGCGAGGTCACCTGGATCTTGCCCGCGATGATCTGCGACTTGACCTGCGCGACCTCCTTCTGCAGGGCGGCGGGCACCTTGCTGGCGAAGTCGTGGTACGGCGCGATCCCCACGCCGCCGTTCTTCAGCGTGCCGACGTAGTTGCTGCCCGTGAACGACCCGTTCTTCGCATCGAGGGTCGCCTGCTTCACCGAGGGGGCGATGCCTTTCACGACGCTGGAGATGAACAGGCTGCAGTACTGCGGCGCGCTGATGCAGCCGTCGGTGTCGACCCAGAGCATGTTGACCTTGCCGTTGCCGTCGGCCTTGACCGCCGCGGCCGCACCGAGCCCGACGTTGCCGGCGACCGGGAAGATGACGTCGGCGCCCTGCTGCATGAACTGCTCGGTGACCTGCTTGCCCTTGGTCTGGTCGGTGAAGTCGTTGGTGAACGAGCCGTTCTGGGTCTTCTCGTCCCAGCCGAGCACCTTCACGTCGGTGTGGTGCTTGCTGTTGTAGTACTGGACGCCGTCCCAGAAGCCGTCCATGTAGATGGTCACCGTGGGCAGCTTCTGGCCACCGAAGGTCGCGACCTTGCCGGTCTTGCTCATGCCGGCGGCGAGGTATCCGCCCTGGAAGCCGGCCTGCGCGGTGTTGTAGATCAGCGCCTTCACGTTCTGCAGCGGCTTGGAGTAGGAGAAGTCGACGATCGCGAACTTCTGGTCGTGGTTGGCGTTGGCGGCCTTCTCTGTCGCGTCGCCCATCAGGAAGCCGACCGTGACGATGATCCCGCACTTCTGCTGGATGAAGGCGTTGATGTTGTTGGGGTAGTCGCTGGCCTGCTGCGACTGCAGATACTTCGGGGTGACCCCGCCGGCGGTCGCCGCGTCCTTGATGCCGGTGTACGCCGAGGCGTTGAACGACCGGTCGTCGATGCCGCCGGTGTCGGTCACCAGGCAGGCCTTGAAGCTCGCGCCGGCGTTGCTGCTCTTGGAACTGCTGGAAGAGGAGGAGCTGCTCTTCGGCTTGCTCCCGCAGGCGGCGATCACCAGCGCGACCGCGGCGAGCACTCCAGGACGCGTACCGAACTCTTCACGTGGCCTCCATGAATCGACCCCACCCGGTCGCCCGGCCGCCCCGCCGTTGGGGCATGGCGGAAGGCGGTGCCTCCGGCCGACGCTGAGGCTAGCCCGCGCCGACGCGTCCGGTGGTCGTCCGCGCCCCGCCGAGACCTTCCTGTGACCTTTCTCGACCCGGCCCGCCGGCGTCCCCCGGGACCAAAACGCACTCCTCGTGCGTTTTGGGGGCTTCGCAACGGCGTGTCGCGGACCAAAACGCACGAGGAGTGCGTTTTGGGCGGGAGGTCGCGGCGCCGCAGCGGACGGGTCGACGGACCGCCCTCGCGGGGCCGCCTTTTGCTCACCGCCCGTTCACGGCAGGATGTCACCGTCCGAGGACCTGCCCGTGGCCCAACCGGTGCCCGGCCGAAGGGAGCAGCGTGACCGAGAATCTGCACGACCGTGAGGGTCTCGAGGAGCAGGACGGCGGATCGACCGACGGGATGTCCCGCCGCCGGCTGCTGCAGGCGGCCGCCGTGATGGGCGGCGCCGGTGCGCTGACGTTGGCCCCGGTCGGGTTCGCCGATGCCGCCGAGGGCAGCGCGACCCGCACGATCACCGGCCACCTCGACACCGGCGCGGCCGATTTCATCTACCTCCCGGTCAAGGTTCCGTCCGGGGTCCGGCAGATCAACGTCGAGTACTCCTACGACAAGCCGACCGTGCCGAGCGGCGTACCCGCCAACTCCTGCGATATCGGCATCTTCGACGAGCACGGCATCGATCTCGGCGGCCGCGGCTTCCGGGGCTGGTCCGGCGGCTTCCGGACGAGTTTCTCGATCAGCCGGAGCGAAGCCACCCCCGGCTACCTGCCGGGACCCGTGAGCCCGGGCACCTGGCACGTGGTCCTCGGGCCCTACCAGGTCGCCCCGCAGGGGATGAACTACCAGGTCGAGGTGACCCTCGATTACGGCGCACCCGGCCCGGCCTTCGTCCCGGACTACCCGCCGCACCGCGCAAATGGCCGCGGTCGCACCTGGTACCGCGGCGACTGCCACCTGCACACCGTCTACTCCGACGGCAAGCGGGAGCCGGCCGACGTCGCCGCCGGTGCCCGCGACGCCAAGCTCGACTTCATCGTGTCCACCGACCACAACACGTCCGCGTCGCACGCGGTGTGGGGCAAGTACGCCGGACCGGATCTACTGATCCTCACCGGCGAGGAAATCACCACCCGCAACGGCCACTGCCTCGCCCTCGGGCTGCCGGCCGGCGAGTGGGTCGACTGGCGTTACCGCGCCCGTGACCACGAGTTCTCCACGTTCGCCCAGCAGGTGCATCGCGCCGGCGGCCTCGTCGTACCGGCCCACCCCTACTGCCCCTACATCGCCTGCTCGTGGAAGTTCGGCTACGCCGACGCGGACGCGGTCGAGGTGTGGAACGGGCCGTGGACCGGCGACGACGACTCGTCGGTCGACACGTGGGACGGCATGCTGGTCGAGGCCGTGCGGACCGGCACGTCGTGGCTGCCCGCGATGGGCGACAGCGACGCGCACAGCCCCGGCCAGGTGATCGGGCTGCCGCAGAACGTCGTCCTGGCTGACGACCTCACCGACACGGCCGTCCTCGACGGGCTGCGGCGGGGCACCAACTGGCTCGCCGAGTCGTCGTCGGTCGACCTCGACTTCCGGGTGACCGCTCGCGGCGGCAGCACGCGCACCGCGGGGATCGGGGAGCGGCTGTCCGTCCCCGCCGACACCCCGGTCGACGTGAGCATCACCGTCCGCGGTGTCCCGAACGCGACCGTGCGGTTCATCACCGACGAGGGTCAGATGCACCAGGAGTCGCTGCCGGCGTCCGGCACCGGCACCGTCACGTGGCGCACCACCCCCTCGCTCGCGGCCTACGTGCGGGCCGAGGTCCGTCACCCGCTGGCCGACGGCACCCCGGGGTCGGGCAACACGATCGAGACGACGCTGCCGTTCGGGGCGATGGCGGCGATGACCAACCCGATCTTCCTCGGCTCCGGTCGGTGAGGGGCGGCCCGTCAGATCGACGTCAGGTATCCGCTAAGTCTCGATATCTCCGAAACGGAACGGCGCCCCAGGGCGGTCCGCTAGCCTTTTCGGCCATGAGCCTCGGGGGCCGTTTGGCGGTTTATGCGGGTGTGCTCGCGCTCTTGATTCCGGTGCTCGCCGTGCCGGCGGCGGCCGCCCCGGGAGCCGCGCAGGGACCGTCGACGGTCGGCGGCCCGCTGCTCGCCTCACCCGGTCTGGTCGCACCGAAGCATGCCCCGGCGCTGCCGGACGACATCACCGCCAAGGGCTGGGTGGTGGCCGACGCCAACACCGGCGCGGTGCTCGCCGCCCGCGACCCGCACGGGAAGTACCTGCCGGCGAGCACCCTGAAGACGCTGACCGCGCTCACCCTGCTGCCCCGGCTCACCAACCGGCAGCAGATCGTGGAGATCACCGACGCCGACGTCAACGTCGACGGCACCCGGGTCGGGATCGTCGCGCACGGCCGGATCAAGGTCGAGACGCTGTTCGAGTGCATGCTGATGATGTCGGGGAACGACTGCGCCAACGCGCTCGCTCGGGCGGCGGGCAGCGTGAAGTCGACCCTGAAGCTGATGGACGCGACGGCCCACAAGATCGGCGCTCTCGACACGCACGCGGGTACGCCGTCCGGGCTGGACGCGCCGGGCGAGCACACCTCGGCGTACGACCTGGCCCTCATCATGCGGGCCGACCTGAAGATCCCCGACTTCCAGCGTTACAACCACCGGCTCTACGGCGTGATCCCGAAGCAGCCGCCGCACTACAAGTCGATCGGGTTCGCGAACGACAACCTGCTGCTGGCCAACCACTACCCCGGTCTGCTGGCGGCCAAGAACGGCTACACCGACGCGGCGCACCAGGAATTCACCGCGGCGGCACAGCAGCACGGCCGCCGGCTGATCGTGACGTTCATGCACGGTGAGCGCTACCCGGTCGAGATGTGGAAGCAGGTCGCTCAGCTGTTCAACTGGGGTTTCAAGCTGCCGCCGAGCGTCGCGCCGGTCGGTCGGCTGGTCACGCCCCGCCCGCCGGCGACCCACCGGGTGCACGCGACGCCCACGCCGACGGCCGCTCCGACCCGGGTCGCCACGCGGGCTGCGGCCTCGACCGGCGGCACCGGCGGGTCGACCGGCTGGATCGAGCCGGTGGCGATCGGTGTCGGGCTCGTCCTCGCCGCCGCTGTGCTCGTCGGCCTGCTGCTGCGGCGGCGGCGGACGAGCTGAACCCGGCGCTGAGCCGGGCGTCGCCGCGGAGGTAGCTCAGGTGCGACTCACCCGGCGGCGCAGTGCGAGCACCGACACCGCCCCCGAGATCATCCCCACGCCGAGCAGGCCGACGGCGATCAGCGCTCCGCTGGGCGCCGGCGCCGGGCGCCGGATCGCGACCTCGCCGGGCGAAGGTTCGCCGGTCGCGTCAGCCGGCTCGGGCTCGTGCTCCCGCCCGGCGAGCTCGTCCATGTCGGGGTCGGTCGCCGTCCAGGCGGTGGCGAACAGCACGAACCGGGAGACCAGATTGACCCACACGAGTAGGCCGATGATCCCGCCGAACACCCCCGCCGACGGGCTCTGCGCCACCCGCGAGATGTAGTAGCTGGCGCCGACCTTGAGGATCTCGAATCCGACCGCCGCGAAGAGCGCCCCCTTGAGCACGGCGCGGGCCGGAATCGGGCTGCGCGGGAGCCGGACCAGCATCCAGGCGAAGATCAGGGTGTCGGCGGCGACGGCGACGATCAGACCGACGATGCGGGTGCCGACGCCGACGCCGGTGGCGTGTTCGAGGTTGAGGGCCCGGACCAGGACGTCGGTGGCGGCGGTGCCCGCCGCGGTCAGGGCGAGGGAGATCAAGGCGGCCAGCCCCAGGCCGACCAGCGCGAGCAGGTCGCGGAGCTTGGCGCCGAACCAGCTCTCCTCCGCGACCGGGTGGTTCCAGATGGCCTGGATCGCCGTACGCAGGTTGCCGATCCAGCCCAGCCCGGCGTACGCGAGACCGACCACGCCGATGATGCCGACGGTGCCGCGGTTGTCGACCGCCGAGTCGACAGCCTTTCCGAGCGTGGCACCGAATCCGCCCGGGATGTTTTCCTTGATCAGCCGGTGCAGGTCGGCGAACAACTCCGGATGGCCGCTGAGTACGAAGCCGGCGATCGAGATGCTGAGCAGGATCAGGGGGAAGAGTGCGAGGAAGCTGAAGTAGGTGATCGCCGCGCCGAGGTGGTTGCCGTTGGACGTGGTGTACGCCGATCCGGCGCGGGCCAGGTGGTCGAGCCACGGACGGCGGTCGCGCTCGCGGGCAAACCATGCGCGGACCGCATCCACAGCGTCACCCCTCCCGGCTCCCGTCCAGCGGGAACTCGCGCCGCCGGCGCCACGTCCGGCCGCCGTCCTGCTCGAACATCGTGAACCCTGACACGCCGAAGCGCGCCTCGAAGCCGGACAGGCCGTCGTACGCCGCATCGAGCTGCGCGGTCGGCACGTTCTGCGCGACGGTCACGTGCGGGTGGTAGGGGAATGTCGTCTCGCGGAAGAGCGGCCCGCTGCGGACGTCGGCCTCGATCAGCTCGCACTGCGAAATCCCGGCCGACACCTGCACGAATACGACCGGGGACACCGGGCGGAAGGTCCCCGGACCGGCCAGATGAAGCTCGAACGGAAGGTGAGCTTCCGACACCCGGCGCAGGTGTTCCTCCACCTCGGGCAGCGCCGCGACCTCGACCTCGGTCGGCGGGAGCAGGGTGACGTGGGGCGGCACGACCGCCGCCTGCGGGTCGCCGGCCGCCGCCCGCCGCTCCCGGAGCTCACGGTGGAAGGGCTCGGGGAGACCGATGGCGACCCCGATCGTGCGGTAGTCCGGTTCGCTCACGCGGCCGACCTGCGCGCCATCGTCATCTCTGGTCGGCCGGGAGGAAGCCGACCCGGTCGTAGGCCGCCGCCAGGGTCGCCGACGCGACCTCCCGGGCCCGCTCGCCGCCCTGGCCGAGCACCCGGTCCAGCTCGCCGACGTCCTCGGTCCACGCCCGGGTGCGGTCCTGGATCGGGGTCACGAACTCGACGACGGCCGTGGCGAGGTCCTTCTTCAGGTCGCCGTAACCGCTGCCGGCATAGGCCTTCTCCAGCTCCTCGACCGACCGCCCGGTCACCGCGGAGTAGAGCGTCAGCAGGTTGCTGACGCCGGGCTTGTGCTCGGGGTCGTAGCGGATCTCCCGCTCGGTGTCGGTGACCGCGCCGCGGATCTTCTTGGCCAGGGACGCGGTGTCCTCGAGCAGCCACAGACAGCCCGGACCGCCGATGCTCTTGCTCATCTGCTTGGTGGGGTTCTGCAGGTCGAGGATCTTGGCGGTGTCCCGGACGATGTAGGGCTCGGGCACGGTGAAGGTCTTGCCGAACCGGGTGTTGAAGCGTTGCGCCAGGTCGCGGCTGAGCTCCAGATGCTGGCGCTGGTCCTCGCCCACCGGCACCTGGTCGGCGAGGTAGAGCAAAATGTCCGCGGCCTGCAGCACCGGATAGGTGAACAGACCCACGCTCACCTGCTCCTGCCGGGCCGACTTGTCCTTGAACTGCGTCATCCGGCTGGCCTCACCGAAGCCGGTGATGCAGCCCAGCACCCAGGCCAGCTGGGCGTGCTCGGGGACGTGGCTCTGCACGAACAGGGTGCACCGGGCCGGGTCGAGGCCCAGGGCCAGCAACTGTGCCGCGGCGACCCGGGTACGCCGGCGCAGCTCGGCCGGGTCCTGCTCGACGGTGATCGCGTGCAGGTCGACGACGCAGTAGAAGGCGTCGTGCGTGTCCTGCAGGGTCACCCATTGCCGCACAGCGCCCACATAGTTCCCGAAATGGAACGAATCGGCCGTCGGCTGGATCCCGGACAGCACGCGGGGACGGAGGGTGTCGAGCATCCCCACATTCTGACAGGCGGCCCGCCCGCCGCGGGAATCGGTCAGCGGGCGGACGCCTTGACCGCCGGCTCGCGGGGCTCGCCGGCGCCGGGGTCGTCGGCCGAGGGGGCCACCCGCAGCCGGGACACCCGCCGGCCGTCGAGCCCGACGACGGTGATCGTCCGGCCGTCCACCGCCACGGTGTCGCCGACGACCGGCAGCCGCCCGAGGGTGCTCATCACGAACCCGCCGGCCGTCTCGTAGGGCCCCTCGGGCAGCGTCAACCCGGTGGCCTCGCCGAAGTCGTCGAGGTTGAGCAGCCCGTCGACCTCGGCCTCGCCGGTGGCCAGGACCTGCCGGGCGGTGGCGGCGACGTCGTACTCGTCGTGGATCTCGCCGATGACCTCCTCGATCAGATCCTCGAGGGTCACCAGGCCGTCGGTGCCGCCGTACTCGTCGACGACGATGGCGACGTGGTAGCCCTCGCGGCGCATCTCCGAGAGCGCGGCCAGCACCTTCTTCGACCCGGGCAGGTGCTTGACCTCGCGGGCGATGTCGGCCACTGTCGTCGCCCGGCCGGCGCCGTTGGACCGGGCCGTGAGGTCGCGGATGTGCACGTAGCCGATGACGTCGTCCTGGCCCTCGCCGATGACCGGGTAGCGGGAGTGCGGTGACTCGGCGAGCTTGCGCACCGCCCGGCTGACGGTCGTCCCGCCATCGAGGAATTCGACCTCGGTGCGCGGGATCATGACCTCGCTGACCTGCCGCTCCCCCGCGGCGAAGACATCGTCGATCAGCTTGCGCTCGTCGGGTGACAGCTCCTCGTGGGCGGCGACCAGGCCCCGCAACTCGTCCTCGGTGATCATCTCGCGGTTGGTGCCGGGGTCACCGCCGAGCGCCCGGACGACACCGTTGGTGGTCTTGGACAGCGCCCAGATGACCGGTCGGGCGAGGGTGGCCATCCGCTCCAACCACGGCGCGACCAGCCGGGCCGTGCCCTCGGCGCGCTGCAAGGCGAGCCGCTTCGGCGCGAGCTCGCCCACGACCAGGGTGAGAAACGAGATCACCAAGGTGACCCCGATGACCCCGATCACGCTCGCCAGACCGCTCGACACCCCGTGGTCGACGAGGACCCGCTTGGCCTCGCCCGACAGGGTGACGGCGCCGAACGCCGACGACAGCAGCGCGGTGAGCGTGACGCCGATCTGCACCGACGCGAGGAACCGGTTGGGGTCGGAGACCAGCCGGGCGACGGCCGCCCCGCGCCGGCCTTCGGCCGCCAGCGCGCGGACCTGGCCCTCGCGCAGCGACACGAGCGCGATCTCGGCGGCGACAAAACAGCCTTCGATGAGGACCAGGAAGAGCACGACGGCGATGTTGATGAGCGTGCTCACGGTCCACCCCCCAGCGCCGTACGCCTGGTATTCGGAGGATCGCCCACCCTCTCAGTGTACGGAAGTGCCGATAGGGTGCTGGTCGACGACGAGGCTGAGGACAAGCGGAGGGTGCAGTGCGGCTGCTGGTCACCGGAGGCGCCGGCTACATCGGCAGCGTGGTCGCCGTGCACCTGCTCCGGGCGGGCCACGACGTGACCGTGCTCGACGACCTGTCCACCGGCCACGCCGACGCGGTGCCGGACGGGGCGGAGTTCGTCCAGGGCGGGCTCGACGCGGCGGGCCGCGGTGGTGAGCCGGACGACCTACGACGGGGTCCTGCACTTCGCCGCCAAGTCGGTGGTCGGCGAATCCGTCGACCACCCCGAGCGTTACTGGCACAACAACGTCGGCGGCACCATGGCGCTGCTCGACGCGTTGCGGACGGCCGGCGTACCCCGGCTGGTCTTCTCCTCCACCGCGGCGACCTACGGCGAGCCGGACGAGGTGCCGATCACCGAGACCGCCGCTACCCGACCCACCAACCCCTACGGCGCCTCCAAGCTCACCGTCGACCTGATGCTCGCCTCGGAGGCCGCCGCGCACGGTCTCGGCGCGATCAGCCTGCGCTACTTCAACGTGGCCGGCGCGGTCGACCGCTACGGCGAGCGCCATGCCACCGAGACCCACCTGATCCCGATCGCCCTGCAGGTCGCGGCCGGCCGGCGCGACAGCCTCGCGGTGTACGGCGACGACTACCCGACGCCGGACGGCACCTGCGTGCGCGACTACATCCACGTCGACGACCTCGCCCGGGCGCACCTGGCGGCCCTCGACGCCGCGGCGCCCGGTGAGCACCGGATCTACAACCTCGGCAACGGCGCCGGCTTCTCCGTCCGGCAGGTGGTCGAGGCGGTGCGCGAGGTGACCGGGCATCCGGTCCCCACCACCTCCGCACCCCGCCGGGCCGGTGACCCCGCGACGCTGGTGGCGTCGAGCGCGAAGATCCGTGAGGAGCTCGACTGGGTGCCGGTGCACCCGGGGATCGAGGACATGGTGAGCGACGCCTGGCGCTTCACCCAGGAATACCTGTGACCGACGATCCGGGTGCCGGCTTCGCCGCGACGTTCGGCCCGCGACCGCAGACGGTGTGGGCCGCGCCAGGACGGGTCAACGTGATCGGCGAGCACACCGACTACAACGACGGCTTCTCGCTGCCGATCGCGCTGCCGATGGTCACGACCGCGGCGGTCGCCGCCCGCGACGACGAGCGGCTCGGGCTGGCCTCCGCCCAGCGCCCGGGCGAGATCGTCGAAGTCGACCGGGCCGACCTCGCGCCGGGGTCGGTCGACGGCTGGGCGGCCTACGTCGCCGGCGCGGTGTGGGCACTCGGTCAGGCCGGACACACCGTCGGCGGCTTCGACATCCTGGTCGACGGCGCCGTACCGGAGGGGTCGGGGCTCTCGTCGTCGGCGGCCCTGGAGTGCGCGGTGGTCGGCGCGGTCGCGCAGCTGGCCGGGCTCGACATCTCCCGGCCGGACCTGGCCCGGGTGGCGCGGCACATCGAGAACGACTTCGTCGGGGCGCCCACCGGGATCATGGACCAGATGGCGTCGTTGCTCTGCGAGGAGCACCACGCCCTGCTGCTCGACGCCCGCAGCCTCGAGGTGACGCAGGTGCCGTTCGGCCTGGTCGCCGAGGGCCTGAGCCTGCTGGTGATCGACACCCGGGCACCGCACACCCACGTCGACTCCGAGTACGCCGCCCGGCGGCGCACCTGCGAGGAGGCGGCGCGAATCCTCGGCGTCCCGGCGCTGCGCGACGTTCCGGAGGAAGCCCTCGAGGGCCACGACCTCGACCGGCTCGACCCGGTCGCGCGCCGGCGGGTGCGGCACGTGGTCACCGAGGACGCGCGGGTCATCCGCACCGTCGAGCTGCTGGAACACGGCCGGGTGCGCGAGATCGGTCCGCTGCTCACGGCGTCGCACGCGTCGCTGCGCGACGACTACGAGGTGTCCGTGCCCGAACTCGACGTCGCGGTCGACGCCGCGCTGCGGGCCGGCGTCTACGGCGCGCGGATGACCGGCGGCGGGTTCGGCGGCTCGGCGATAGCGCTGGCCGACACCGACCGGCTCGGGCAGGTGCAGACGGCGATCGAGACTGCCTACGCCGGCCGCGGCTTCACCGCCCCGCGCTTCTTCCCCGCCGTCCCGTCGGCCGGTGCCCGCCGGGTGGTCTAGGTGAGCGCCGGCGAGGAGTTCGACGACGTCTCGCCGATGGTCGACGACGAGCGGGAACTCTTCTCCTGGACGGCGTATGCGTGGGCCAACCACGGCTGGGTGACCACGGTGGGGACCGTGCTGATCGGGCCGTGGCTGCTCGCGCTCGCCAAGAACGACGCGGGGTCGGGACGGGCGACGCTGTTCTCGATCGGGCCGTGGCATCTGTCGGCGTCGGCGTACCCGTCCTTCGTCCTGGCTGCGGCCGCGCTGCTGCAGATCCTGGTGCTGCCGGCGCTCGGCGCCTCCGCGGACGCGATGTCGGCGAAGAAGCGGATCCTGCGCTGGTCCTGCCTGCTCGGCGCCGGGATCGCGGCGCTGCTCGCCACGACCGGCGGATCGGCGTGGCTCTACGCCGGGCTGCTCTTCCTCGCCGGCAACATCGTCTTCGGCGCGAGCGACGTGGTCTACAACGCGTTCCTGCCGCAGATCAGCACACCGGCCCGGCGCAACCGCGCGTCGAGTCGCGGCTTCGCGGCCGGTTACCTCGGTGGCGGCATCCTGCTCGCACTCGACCTGGCGCTGCTGCAGTTGCATGACGCGGTCGGCATCTCGCAGTCGACCGCCGTACGGCTCTGCTACGTCACGGCCGGCCTGTGGTGGGCCGGCTTCGGCGTCTATGCGATCGCCGGCCTGCACGAGCGCGGCCGACCAAAACGCACTCCTAGTGCGTTGTGGTCCGCGACACGCCGTACGGCGACCCCACAACGCACTCCTAGTGCGTTTTGGTCGGGGGTCGGGCCCGGGTTCGCCGAGCTGCGGGCCACGCTGGCACTCCTGCGCACGATGCCGCACGCGTCCCGCTATCTGCTCGGCTACCTGTTCTTCTCCGACGCCATCTCGGCGGTGATCGCGCTCTCGTCGACCTACCTCACGCACGAGCTCTACGGCGACGACGCGACGAAGGCGGCGTCGTTCCTGTTCGCGCTGATCCTGCTGATCCAGTTCCTCGCGGTCGGCGGCTCGCTGCTGTTCGCGCGGATCGCCCGGCGCACCGGCACCAAGAACGCGATCCTGATCAGCCTGGCGATCTGGTGCGTCGTGGTCGTCTACGCCTACGCCGTCCTGCACACCAAGGCGCAGGCGGTGTTGATGGGCGTGGTCATCGCGCTCGTGCTGGGCGGCTCGCAGGCATTGTCGCGGTCGCTGTACTCGCAGATGGTGCCGCGCGGCCGGGAGGCGACGTTCTTCGGGCTCTACGAGATCTGCGACCGCGGTACGTCGTGGCTCGCGCCGCTGCTGTTCACCGTCGTCGTCAGCGCGACCGGCTCGTTCCGCCAGGCGATCCTGTCGCTCATCGCGCTCTTCGCGGTCGGCATCGTGCTGCTGATCCTGACCGACGTCGACCGCGCCCGCGCCGAAGCCGCGGCCGTACCGGCGATGTCCCGCCCGTGACCGCCGACGCGGCCATGGACACCGCGGCCGACGCGCCCGGCCGGCGGTGGTCGCAGTGGCCGGGACGGATCTGGCGCAGCCATCTGGTCTTCGTGCTGCTCTTCGCAGCAGGCGTCGTACTCCGCGTCGCGACGACCTTCGCCTACCGGCCGGCCTTCATCTACGGCGACACGAAGTTCTACCTCGGCTACACCCGCGGCGCGTGGATCCCCGGCACGACCCGGACCACCGCCTATTCGGTGCTGCTGCGTGGCCTGCTGGCGCTGCAGGGTCTCGATCTGGTCGCGGTGCTCCAGCACCTGCTCGGGCTGGGGATCGCCGTCGTCCTCTACGTGTTCCTGCTGCGATGGGGATGTCCGCGCGGGTGGGCGGCGCTGGCGACGCTGCCGGTGCTGCTCGATCCGCTGCAGGTGGTGCTCGAGCACTACGTCCTCACCGACGTCCCGGCCGAGGCGCTCGTCGTCGTCGCGCTGGTCGTCCTCGCCTGGCCGGCGCGGCGACGACCGGCCCGGCGCGGAGAGCCCCGACCGCCGGCGCGGGTGCGGATCACGCCGCTGCGCGCGGCGATCGGCGGGCTGCTATTCGGGCTCGCCACGATCACGCGGTCCGGCGACCTGGCCATCGGCGTCGTCGGCGTCGGCTACGTCCTGCTGATCGCCGGGCGCGGGTGGCGCCGCCGCATCTCCTACGCCGTACTCGCCGGCGTGATGTTCGTCGCGCCGGTGCTCGGTTACGCGAGTTGGATGCAGGCCACGCGGGGATCGTTCAGCCTCACCTACGGTTACGCCGGGCACTTCCTCTACGGCCGCGTCGTCGCGTTCGCCGACTGCACCGACCTCGACCTCCCCCGCCCCGAGCAGCAACTGTGCCCGCGCCTGCCGCCGAACGAGCGCAACCTGGCGGCGCTGATGTGGCGCGGTTCCTCGCCGTCGTTCGCCATCACCCCTCCGGCTGGGGAGACCGTCGACGACGTCGACGGCGACTTCGCGCGTCGCGTCATCAAGCACCAGCCGTTTGACTACGTGCGCACCGTGACTGGCGACTTCCTCTACAACTTCAGCCCGGTCCGCGGCCTGGGGCCCGAGCGCACGACGAACTGGCACTTCCGTTACTGGCCGTTCTATCCCGACTGGGTGGACGACATGCAGCGCGTCGTCACCAAGTACGGTGGCTCGGACGTCGCGGTGGACACACGTCTGGCCACGCCGCTGACCACCTACGGCAGCTGGTACACGCCGGGGCTGTTGCTCGGTGTGCTCCTGCTCGCCGGTCTCGCGGCGGCCGCCGGGCTCGGCCGGGCGCGCCGCTCGGGCATGCGCCTGAGCGTGCTGTTGCTGGCCGCCGGGCTGATCGCCAGCCTGGTGGCGCCGGCCCTGCTGGTGGGCTATACCACGCGCTACATCCTGCCCGAGCTCGCGCTGGCACCGTCGATCGGCGTACTCGGCCTGACGGCGCTCTTCGTGCGCCGTACGGAACCTTAACTCGCCAGCGTCTTCTGCAGCCGCTCGTCGATCGCGGCGAGGAAGTCCTCGGTGTTGAGGAACGGCTGGTCCTTGCCGACCAGCAGCGCGAGGTCCTTCGTCATCTGGCCGCTCTCGACAGTCTCCACGCACACCCGCTCCAGGGTGTGGGCGAACTCCTGCACCGCGGGGGTCTCGTCGAGCTTGCCGCGGTGTTCGATACCGCGGGTCCACGCGAAGATCGACGCGATCGGGTTGGTCGACGTCGGCTTGCCCTGCTGGTGCTGGCGGTAGTGGCGGGTCACCGTTCCGTGCGCGGCCTCGGCCTCGACGGTCCGACCGTCCGGGGTCATCAGCACGCTGGTCATCAGGCCGAGCGACCCGAAGCCCTGCGCCACCACGTCGGACTGCACGTCGCCGTCGTAGTTCTTGCAGGCCCAGACGTAGCCGCCCTCGCCCTTGATCGCCTGCGCGACCATGTCGTCGATCAGCCGGTGCTCGTACCAGATGCCCTTCGCGTCGAAGTCGGCCTTGAACTCGCTGTCGAAGATCTCCTGGAACAGGTCCTTGAACCGGCCGTCGTAGGCCTTGAGGATCGTGTTCTTGGTGGACAGGTAGACCGGTACGCCGCGGTCCAGGCCGTAACGCAGCGACGCGCGGGCGAAGTCGCGGATCGAGTCGTCGTAGTTGTACATCCCGACGGCGACCCCGCCGCCCGGGAATTCGGCGACCTCACGCTCGACCGGCTCACCGCCGTCGGCGGGGGTGTAGGTGATCGTGACGGTGCCCGGCCCCGGCACCACGAAGTCGGTCGCGCGGTACTGGTCGGCGTGGGCGTGGCGGCCGATGATGATCGGCTTGATCCAGCCCGGGACGTAGCGCGGGATGTTGCTCATCACGATCGGCTCGCGGAAGATCACGCCGCCGAGGATGTTACGGATGGTCCCGTTGGGCGAGCGCCACATCTTCTTCAGGCCGAACTCCTCGACCCGCGCCTCGTCCGGCGTGATGGTCGCGCACTTCACGCCGACGCCGTGCCGCTGGATGGCGTGCGCGGCGTCGATCGTCACCTGGTCGTCGGTGGTGTCGCGGTGCTCGATGCCGAGGTCGTAGTAGTCCAGCTCGAGGTCGAGATACGGCAGGATCAGCTGGTCCTTGATGAAGGCCCAGATGATCCTGGTCATCTCGTCGCCGTCGAGCTCGACGACCGGGTTGTCGACCTTGATCTTCGCCATGCGGTGGGTTCTCCTCGGTGACGGGGCCGTGCTCAGGATGTGCGGGTGTGCGCCGGCGGGCGGCTCACATGTTCGCGATGTCGGACTGCTTGGCGCGCACAGCTTCCGCGGCGTGCCGGAGGTCGCTCAGCTCGGAGTCGGTGAGCGAGCGCTCCGCGATCCGGCGTACGCCGCCGGCACCGATCTCCGCCTCGACGCCGAGATAGACACCGGAGATGCCGAATTCGCCGTCGACCCAGGCGCACACCGGCAGCACCGTGCCGGCGTCCTCGGTGACCGCCCGCGCCATCCGCGCCGCCGCCGCGGAGGGCGCGTAGTAGGCCGAGCCGGTCTTGAGCAGCTTCACGACCTCGCCGCCGCCGTTGCGGGTGCGGTCGACGAGCGCGGCGATCTGCTCGGCGGAGAGCAGTTCGGTCAGCGGTCGTCCGCCCACCGTGCAGGCCGACGGCACGGGCACCATCGTGTCGCCGTGCGAGCCGAGGGTCAGGGTGCGCACCTGCCCGACCGGGACGTCGAGTTCCCGGGCGACGAAGTAGCTGAACCGTGCGGTGTCGAGCATCCCGGCCTGGCCGAGCACCCGGTTGCGCGGGAACCCGGTCGCGAGCTGGGCGAGGGCGGTCATCTCGTCGAGCGGGTTGGAGACGACGATCACGACGGCGTCCGGCGAGTGGGCCGCCACCTGCTCGGACACCTGCCGCACGATGCGTGCGTTGGTCTCGAGCAGGTCCATGCGGCTCATGCCCGGCTTGCGCGGCAGGCCGGCGGTGATGACGACGACATCGGACCCGGCGGTGGCCTCGTAGCCTTCGCCGTTCTTGCCGGTCGTCTGCCCGACGACCGCGGTGTCGAAGCCCTCGATCGGGCTGGACTGGTTGATGTCCAGCGCCAGGCCCTCCGGCCGGCCCTCCACCACGTCGGTCAGGACGACGGTGTCGAACAGGTCGTATTCGGCCAGCCGCTGCGCGGTGGTCGAGCCGTAGAAACCGGCGCCGACCACCGTCACCTTGCCCTTGCCCATGGACCTCACTCCCAGTGCTCGGTGCTACGCCGACGGTGCGGGGAACGCCGTTCCGAGGCTATCCGAGCAGGTGATCGGCGCGGACGTCAGGTCGCGCAGCCTGCTTCCCGTGGCGCCGTTAGCGCGGGCCGACCGAGCCGGTGGAGCGCAGCCACAGTCCGAGCACGATGAGCAGCACCCCGATCCCGACATAGCAGACGACGTCCGCCGTCCGGCCGCGGACCGCGAGCGGCCCGACCCGGCGTACCGGCAGGAAGGCCCGGAACCCGCCGGCGAGCAGCATCGCGAAGGCGAGCACCAGCACCCCGCGCAGCCAGTGCATCCCGACCAGACCGACGTAAAGGAGCCCGGCGCCGGCGAGGCCGAGGACCAGGATCACCGGGCCGTTGCGGGTGTCGAACCGGCGCCGCCGCGGCCGGCTCGGATCGCTCATCTTCCCCGGCCCGCCCCCGGGTCCGGCGCTCGTCCCGCTCATGGATTGATCACGTTCGGCCGCAGTGCCGGTGCCGGCTCGCCGCGCAGCACGGTCAGCGCGACGTCGGCCTGGGCCACCCGCACCAGGACGTGGTCGGTGGTGAACCCCGACATCGACGCGAACGGGATCCGCGCCTCGGCCAGCCGCGCCGCGACGTCGGCGAGAAAGCCGACGAGTTCCCACGGCAGCGGGCCGGCGAAGGTGATCCGCAGCCAGCCGCGCTCGACCGCGGTCGCCTCGGGCAAGTCGTCGAGCGCGGACTCGGGGACGACGACGGTGGTCTCCTCCGGGTCGGCGAGTACGGCGAGCAACGGCTCCAGCCGCCGCGGCGGCCACCATCCGGCGGGAAACTGCACCACCGCGAGCGGAGTCGGGTCCAGGCTCGGCAGCAGGTCCGTCCGGGGAGCGTCGGATCCGTCCGGCATCCCGCTCACCGCTGGTCGATCGGCGCCCACGCCTGCTTCGCGGGACCGACGTATTCGCTGTCCGGACGGATCAGCCGGTTGTCCAGGTGCTGTTCGATCACATGCGCCGTCCAACCCGACATCCGCGACACGGAGAAGACCGGGGTGAACAGATCGGTGGGGATGTCGAGCGCGTGATAGACGCTCGCGGCGTAGAAATCGACGTTGGGATAGAGGCCCTTCACGTCGAAGACGGTCCGCTCCATCCGTTCCGACATGCGGTACCAGCGCTCGTCGCCGGCCAGTTCGCCGAGCCGCCGCGACATCGCCCGCAGGTGCGTCGCGCGCGGGTCCTCGGTGCGGTAGACCCGGTGCCCGAAGCCCATCAGCTTCTCGCCGCGGTCGAGCCGGTCGCGCACCGAACGGTCCACCTCGTCGTCGGTGACTCCCGCCGGGTCGCCAGCATGCCGGGCCAATGACTCGAGCACCGCCATCACCGCTTCGTTGGCGCCGCCGTGCAGCGGGCCCTTCAGCGTTCCGATCGCCGCCGTGACGGCCGAGTGCATGTCGGAGAGGGTCGCCGCGCAGACCCGCGCGGCGAACGTGGAGGCGTTCATCGTGTGGTCGGCGTGCAGGACGAGGCACTCGTCGAACGCATCGACCGCGACCGGGTCGGGTGTCCGCCCGGTGATCTGCAGCAGGAAGTTGCCGGCGATCCCCAGCCGCGGGTCGGCGGCCGGGACCGTCCCGCCCGTCCGCGCGGCGTGGAACCGGGCGATCAGCACCGGGACCTGCGCGACCAGCCGCACCGCCTTGCGGTCGTTGGCGTCGGGGCTGTTGTCGGCGGCGTCGGGATCGTCCGCGGACAACGTCGAGACGAGCGTGCGCAGCGCCTCCATCGGCCCGCTCTTGTCGGCGATCGCGGGCAGCACCGTCTCGACGGCGCTGCCGAGAGCACCGCGGCCGTGGGCGAGCTCCGCGCGGTAGTCGTCGAGCTGCCCCGCCGTGGGCAGGGTGCCGCGCTGCAGCAGGTGGGCGACCTCCTCGAACGACGTACGGCCGGCGAGGTCGTGGATGTCGTAGCCGCGGTAGGACAACCGCCCGGCGTTGCCGTCGATGTCGCTGATCGCGGTGCTGGCCGCGACGACGTCGGCCAGGCCCTTGGTGGGGCGGCTCGCGGCTACGCCGGGGATATCGGCCATCACGCTGCCTTCCCGTGGGGGCGGATCATTACCGAGCGTATACGAGCTGACCCGAGTGTGGCGGTCACGGGCGACAGTGTGCCAGGCGCGAGAATGGCCCAGGGACGCGCGGCGGCAGGCCGCCCCGACCCCCGCGACGGAGGGTGGCGATCGTGGTGACCGACACCAAGTTCGGGACGACCCGTACCCGGGCGTGGAAGAACGGGAGGCTCGAGGCCGAGGGCTTCGCGCTCGAGGAGGTGTCGGACTACCTCGACCGCGGCGACTGCCTCGTGTGGGCCGACGTCCCCAGCGAGGACGAGGACACCCTCAATCAGGTGGCCGAGGAGCTCAGCCTGGACTCGCACGCCGTCGAGCAGGCGGTGATCGCCGGCGGGCGGGCCAAGCTCGACCGCTATCCGACCTACCTGTTCCTCACCTGCTACGCGACCTACCTCGACACCGACTCCGGTCAGCTCACGATCAGCAAGCTCTCGACGTTCGTGACCGAGCGGGCGCTGATCACCGTGCACCGGGAGGCGGACGCCTTGTCGGAGACGATCGTGCAGCAGTGGGACTCGGATGCTGAGCTCGCGACGTACGGCGTCACCGGACTGCTGCACGGGCTGCTCGATGTCGTGATCGACACCCACCTCGACGCCGTCCAGGCCCTCGACGACCAGATCGACGACCTGGAGGAGTTGCTCTTCGAAGACAAGTTGCGGATCCGCTCGGTGCAGCGCCGTACCTACGAGCTGCGCAAGAGCCTGGTGCAGGTACGCCGGGTCGTGCTACCCATGCGCGAGGTGGTCAACACCCTGCTGCGCCGCGACCTGCACATCGTCCCCCCCGAGCTCACGACCTACTACCAGGACGTCTACGACCACGTGCTGCGCGCCAGTGAATGGACCGACAGCCTGCGCGACCTGGTGTCGACCATCTTCGAGACCAACCTGTCGCTGCAGGACGCCCGGCTCAACAACGTGATGAAGAAGCTCACCGCATGGGCGGCGATCATCGCCGTACCGACCGCGATCACCGGCTACTACGGGCAGAACATCCCCTACCCGGGCTTCGGCAAGCACTGGGGCTTCTGGGTGAGCAGCGCCATCATGGTCGGCCTGATCGTGGTGCTCTACCGCGGTTTCAAGAAGCGCGAGTGGCTCTGACCGTCAGCTCTCCTCGTCGGCCGGGTCGCCGAAGACGAGGCCGTGCGCGGCCGCAAAGTGCACCGCTCCGTCGATGTCGATGCGCGCGCCCGCGAAGTGGGCCGATTCCCACACGCCCGCGTCGAGCACCGCGCCGCGCAGGTCGGCGCGGTCGAGCCGGGCCCCGAGCATGCGCGCGTCGGAGAGGTCGGCGCCGCGCAGATCTGCGCCGGTGAGATCCGCCTCGGTGAGGTTGACGCCGCGCAGCCGCTGTCCGGACAGATCGATGCCGGTGAGCGTGGCCCCGCCGAGCGACACCAGAGTCAGGTCGCAGTCCTGCAGGGTCCACGGCACGTGCCGGCAGTCGACGAAGACCGACCCGGTGAGCTTGCAGCCGACCAGCGTCGAGCCGCGGAGGCCGGTCCGCTCGAAGGTGCAGCCGAGCAGCGCGGTGGTCTCGATGCGGGCGCGGGACAGGTCGGCGCCGGTGAAGTCGCAGCCGGTGAAGGTGCACGAACGCACCACCGAGTCGGCGAAACCGGCGTCGCGGAACGTGCAGTCCACATAGGACTGGCCGACGATCTCCCGGTCGGACCACTCGACGTCGGCGAAGTCCTCGCCCTCGATCTCGGCCGCCGGTTCGCTCATCGTCTCAGGGGACGTCTCAGTGGAAGAAGTGCCGGGTGCCGGTGAGATAGAGGCTGACCCCGGCGGCCTTGGCCGCGGCGATGACCTCTTCGTCCCGCACGGACCCGCCCGGTTCGACGACGGCGCGCACGCCCGCGCCGAGCAGCACCTCGAGGCCGTCGGCGAAGGGGAAGAACGCGTCGCTCGCGGCCACCGAGCCGACCGCCCGGTCACCGGCCCGGGCGACGGCGAGGCGGGCCGCGTCGACCCGGTTGACCTGGCCCATCCCGACGCCGACCGTCGCCCCGTCGTGGGCGAGCAGGATCGAGTTGGATTTCACCGACCGCACCGCGCGCCAGGCGAAGGCGAGATCGGCGAGGGTCGCCGCGTCGACGGCGTCGCCCGCCGCGAGCGACCAGGTCGCCGGGTCGTCGCCGGGTGCATCGACCCGGTCGGTGGTCTGCGCCAGCATCCCGCCGGTGATCTGGCGCAGTTCGGTCCGCGCCGCGTCCGCAGGTGACGGGCAGCGCAGGATGCGGACGTTCTTCTTGCGGGCGAGCACCTCGACCGCGCCGTCGTCGTAGGACGGCGCGACGACGACCTCGGTGAAGATCTCGGCCACCTGCTCGGCCAGCGCGACACTCACCGGCCGGTTGGTCGCGATCACGCCGCCGAACGCCGACACCGGATCGCACGCGTGCGCCTTGCGGTGCGCCTCGGCCACGTCAGCGCCGACCGCGATGCCGCACGGGTTGGCGTGCTTGATGATCGCCACGCACGGGTCGGCGAAGTCGTGCGCGGCGCGCCGGGCTGCGTCGGTGTCGACGTAGTTGTTGTAGGACATCGCCTTGCCGTGCAGCTGCTCGGCCTGCGCCAGCCCCGGCGGTGCGTCGCGGTCGACGTAGAGCGCCGCCGCCTGATGCGGGTTCTCGCCGTAGCGCAGACTTTCGGCCCGCTCGAGGGCGATCCCGACGAAGGGCGGGAAGTCATCCGGTGCGGCGAACCAGGACGCGACCGCGACGTCGTACGCCGCCGTGTGGGCGAACGCCTTCGCCGCCAGCGCACGCCGTGCCGCCAGTTCGAATCCGCCCGCACGCACTGCCGCGAGGACGTCGTCGTAGGACGACGGATCGACCACGACGGCGACACTCGGGTGGTTCTTCGCGGCCGCGCGCACCATCGACGGGCCGCCGATGTCGATCTGCTCCACGACGTCGTCCTCGCCGACACCGGACGCGACGGTCTCGCGGAACGGATAGAGGTTGGAGACCACCAGGTCGAACGGCTCGACGCCGAGTGACTCCAGCTGCTCGACGTGATCGGTACGCCGGCGGTCGGCGAGGATGCCGGCGTGCACGTTCGGGTGCAGCGTCTTCACCCGGCCGTCGAGCGTCTCGGGAAATCCCGTCACGTCCTCGACCGGGGTGACGGGTACGCCGGCCGCGGCGATGTGCCGGGCGGTCGACCCGGTCGACACCAGGGCGACGCCGGCGGCGTGCAGGCCGCGGGCGAGCTCCTCCAGCCCGGTCTTGTCGTAGACGCTGATCAGCGCGCGCCGGATCGCGACGCGGTCGCCGCTCAGTCCCTTATGTTCGCTCCTGCGTCGCTCAGTCCCTTATTGTTCGCTCCTCGTCGCTCACGGGATCGTCACCTTCCGTCCGGATACCGTCCACCCCTCCCGGCACATCCGCTCCACCGTGCCTACGAGCAGCGTGCGCTCCACGCTCTTGATGCGTTCGTGCAGGGTCGCTTCGTCGTCGCTGTCGAGCACCGGGACCGACGCCTGGGCGATGATCGGCCCGGCGTCCACCCCCTCGTCCACGACGAACACCGAGCACCCGGCGAGCTTGACCCCGTGCTCGAGCGCGTCGCGGACGCCGTGCATGCCGGGAAACGACGGCAGCAGCGCCGGGTGGGTGTTCATGAACCGTCCGCCGAACCGACCGAGGAACTCCTTGCCGACCAGCTTCATGAAGCCGGCGGAGATGATCAGGTCGGGCCGGTGCGCCTCGACGGCGTCGGCCAACGCCCGGTCCCAGTCGGCGCGGTCGGGAAAGTCGCCGACCCGCAGCGCGAACGTCGGCACCCCGACCAGCTCGGCCCGCGCCAGGCCCTCGATCCCGGTCCGGTCCGCGCCGACAGCGACGATCTCCGCGGGGAAGGTCGGCTCCCGGGATGCGTCGAGCAACGCCTGCAGCAGGGTCCCGGTGCCGGAGACGAGTACGACGATGCGCACGGGCTGCGGGGGTACGGGCACGGGCCGAACGATATCGGCACGCCGGTCAGGCCTCCTCGGCCGCCTCACGCCGATGCTGCCGCCACCGGATCAGAGCCACGGCGAGGCAGCCGATCACCGCCACCTCGACGGCCACCGCGACCCCGACCTGCCAGGGCGACGGCCCCACCGCCGACAGCCGGCCATCGCCCACCTTGCCGCCGGCCAGCGCCGCGAACACGGCGAACGCCGCACCGGCGACCGGCCCGGTGGCGGCCGTCCACCCGAGGAGAGCCGGCAACGGCGAGCCGGCGAGCCGGCGGGCGAGCAGCCGTCCGGCCAGACCGCCGGCGACGACCGGCACGGCCACGCCGAGCCAGTGCAGCGCGGGGAGGTCGGCGGTCTGCGGCAGCCCGGACAGGAGCGGGAAGGCGGGGACCGGCCCGAGCGTGACGCCGAACATCGACACGGCCGTCCCGGCGCCCACCGCGAAGCCCGGACCACTGAGGTAGGCGGTGGCCCAGACCAGCGCGTTCGGCACGAAGAGCAGACCGAGGAGCAGCAGGAGGACCCCGCCGACCACGCCGGGCTCCAGGCCCCGGGTGAGCGCGGCGAACCGGCCCGCGTGCAGCCCGAGCGCGGTTGCGGCCAGCAGTCCCCCGCCGGCCAGGAACACGGCGACGGCCAGCAGGGCGGCGCGGCAGACCGCCGGAGCCGCGGCGGGAAGCCGGCCGGCGAGCACTGGGCCGAGCTGTGCACCGCGCGCCACTCCGACGGCCCCGGCCAGCGCCCCGACGACGATCGCGGAGCCGACGGCGCCGGGCAGGCCGACCTGGTTCGTGGTGCCCCGCCCGGCCACCTGCACGGCCGCCGCCGCGACGGCGTAACACCCGGCGAGCACCAGCACCGCGCGGACCGCCTCGCCGACCCCGCGCAGCTCGACCCGGTGGGCGACGACGGTGCCAGCGCGAGCGAGCAGCAGCACCGGCACCGCGAGCAGGCCGAGCGGCACCAGGTCGACGCCGCCGATGCTCGTCCCGATGCCGGAATGGTGCGCGTACAGCCAGACCTGACCCGCGGTACGCAGCGCGTCGGGGGCGGATCCGGTGCTGTCGGCCGCCGCTCCCCACGCGACGAGCACCAGGGAGGCCACCACGATCAGCCCGCCCGCCGCCGCGGCAAGGCCGGCGAGCGCGGCGATCCACAGCGCCGTCGCCCCGCTGCGCCGGGCGGGCGGGGCGGCCGCGCGCCCGGGGCGGCGCAGCAGGTCGATCACGACTCGAACTGTTCCAGCGGCGGGCGCGGGTCGCCGACAGGCGCGCCGGGGCGAGCGACCCAGTGCAAGCGACCCAGCGCGAGCGACTAGTGCGAGGGACCGTTCGACGGAGGCTGCTCGGCGGGCGGCGCCGGAGGCTGCGGGTAACCACCCTGAGGTGGCGGGTAACCGCCGGGCGGCGACTCCGGCGGGCGGGCACCGGCCGGTGGCTGCCCGTAGGCCGTCGGCTGCGGGTAGCCGCCGGGGGCGTTCGGCTGCTGGTAGCCCTGCGGGTAGCCGTAGGGCGGGTAGGGGCCCTGCGCCTGCTGATAACCGGGCGGGTATCCCGGGTCGCCCCACGCCTGCTGGTACGGCGACGGCGTCTTCGCGCGGACCGCGATCCAGCCACTCGCGCGGACCCAGCCGACCACCGCGACGACCGCCTCGATCACCCCGAAGACGGTGACCAGGATCAGCCCCCACTGCCGGCTCAGGTGCACGTTGGCGACGTCGAAGAGCGCCCCCGCCCCGCGGCTGATCTGCACGATGATGGCGATCGCGCCGACGAGCGCGAGTACGGCGGCCGCCGGCGATGCGGCCTTCTTGTCCGCGGCCTTCTTCTCGTCGGTCTGCTTGGCCGCTGCGGCGTCCCCGGCGTTGCCCGGCTCGAGGAGCGGCAGGAGCGCGACGATCCCCGCGAGGACCAGCAGCACGACGCCGACGCTCCCGAGCGCGAAGTCCCAGCCGGAGAAGGTGGTGCTCGCCCCGCCGACGTCGACGCCGAACCACGGCATGAAGGCGAAGATGAAGCACAGCACTCCGCACCCGGCGACGACGAGGTCGAACGGCGACAGCACCGACATCGGCCGCCCCGTCCGACGAGGCCGGGGAATCGGGGCCGGATAGCCGGCCGGCGGTCCGGCTTGCGGGGAGTACCCGGTCATGGGGTGGCCTCCTTCGCCGCGAACACGCCCGGCCGGCGTACCCGCGGAAACCCTCCAACTCGGACAGATCCACCACAACGGGTAGATCACACTCGCACTGTAGCGCGGCGAATCCGGCCGTCGCGGCCGCTCGGCGCGATTGCGGTCAGCGCACCGCCGGGGCGCTGCGGCGCATGCCCGCCGTCGCCAGGGCAGCTTGTACGGCGACCGCGACGACGGCCAGCACCAGCCAGCCGGTGCGTTGCAGCGCGAGGGACTCACCGAGCACCTGGGTGGCCGGCGAGATCGCCACCCGGATCAGGCCCAGCACGACGGCGGCCAGCGCGGCGGCCGCGGTGAGCACGCCGTGCCCCGGCCGGCTGGCGAGGAGACCGGCCAGCGCGGCGAGCACGACGAACGACGAACCCACGGCGCTGTCCCAGGCCCACTGGTCGGCCGGCACGACGGCACCGACCTGTCCGCTGTGTTCGGCGGCGACCACGTGGAACCACGGGAGGAACGAGATCGCCAGGACGAGGGCGCCGAGCAGGCCCACGACGACCCTGGGCGACACCTCGAACTCCCGCGCCATCGCCTGCACCTCGCCAAGACCGCGCCAACCCGATCAGTGCCTACGCAGGCCCTATGAGACGACCCTTAGCCGCCCGCGGTCAATGATCACCCGGGAGGTGGACACCCGTCCAGCGTCAACGGCTGGTGCAGCACCGAACGCGGGGTTCAACCGCGCTGGACCGTCTCCCTCATCAGGCCCGCGGTCTCGCTGGGCGTCTGCCCGACCCGCACCCCGGCGGCCTCGAGCGCGTCCTTCTTCGCCTGCGCCGTACCGGAGGACCCGGACACGATCGCGCCGGCGTGGCCCATCGTCTTGCCCTCCGGCGCGGTGAAACCGGCGACGTAGCCGACGACCGGCTTGCTGATGTGCGCCTTGATGTAGTCGGCGGCGCGTTCCTCGGCGTCGCCGCCGATCTCGCCGATCATCACGATCGCGTCGGTGTCCGGGTCGTCCTCGAAGGCCTGCAGGCAGTCGATATGGGTGGTGCCGATGACCGGGTCGCCGCCGATGCCGACGCAGGTGGAGAAACCGACGTCGCGCAGTTCGTACATCATCTGGTAGGTCAGCGTGCCGGACTTGCTGACCAGGCCGACCCGGCCCGGCCGGGTGATGTCGGCCGGAATGATCCCGGCATTGGATCGGCCCGGGCTGGCGACGCCCGGGCAGTTGGGTCCGACGATTCGGGTCGCGCCGCCGGCGGCGGCGGCGTGCGCCCAGAACGCGGTCGAGTCGTGCACCGGGATGCCCTCGGTGATCAGGATCGCCAGCGGGATGCGGGCGTCGACGGCCTCGATGACCGCGGCGCGGGCGAACCGGGGCGGGACGAAGCACACGGTCACGTCGGCGCCGGTCTCGGCCATCGCGTCACTGACGGTGTCGAAGACCGGGAGCGAGGTGCCACCGAAGTCGACCTTCTGGCCGCCCTTTCCGGGCGTGACGCCGCCGACGACCTGCGTGCCGGCGGCGAGCATCCGGCGGGTGTGCTTGGAACCCTCCGACCCGGTCATTCCCTGCACGATGACCCGGCTGGTCTCGGTGAGGAAGATCGCCATGCTCAGGCTCCTTGCGCGGTCGTCGCCGCGAGCTCGGCGGCGCGTTCGGCCGCTCCGTCCATCGTGTCCAGCTGCGCCACCCCGGGCAGGTCGGCCTCGGTGAGGATGGCGCGGCCGGCGTCGGCGTTGTTGCCGTCCAGGCGGACCACCAGCGGCTTGTCGACCTTCTCGCCCTTCTGCTCGAGCAGAGCGAACGCCTGGACGATGCCGTTGGCGACCGCGTCGCAGGACGTGATGCCGCCGAAGACGTTGACGAAGACGCTGCGCACCGAGCGGTCGGACAGGATGATCTCGAGCCCGTCGGCCATCACCTCCGCGCTGGCTCCCCCGCCGATGTCGAGGAAGTTGGCCGGCCGGACCCCGCCGTGCCGCTCGCCGGCGTAGGCGACGACGTCCAATGTGGACATCACCAGCCCGGCGCCGTTGCCGATGATCCCGACCTCGCCGTCGAGCTTCACGTAGTTGAGGTGCTTCTCCTTGGCCCGCGCCTCGAGCGGGTCGTCGGCCGCGGCATCGGCGAAGGCGGCGTGCTCCGGCTGGCGGAAGGCGGCGTTGTCGTCGAGCGTCACCTTGCCGTCCAGGGCGATCACCGCCCCGCCGGGCGTCTGGACGAGGGGGTTCACCTCGACGAGCGTGGCGTCCTCGGCGGTGAACACCTCCCACAGCGCGACGACGACCTCGGCGGTCTGCTCGGCGATCTGGGCCGGGAACCGGGCCGCCTCGACGATGCGGCGCGCGGTATCGGCGTCGACGCCGGTCAGCGGGTCGATCGGCACCCGGGCCAGCGCATCAGGCTTGGTGCGGGCGGTCTCTTCGATCTCGACGCCCCCCTCGACCGAGCCGATGGCGAGGAACGTGCGGTTGGCGCGGTCGAGCAGGAAGGACAGGTAGTACTCCTCGGCGATGTCACTGGCCTCGGTGACCAGCACCCGATGCACGGTGTGGCCCTTGATGTCCATGCCGAGGATGGCCGTCGCCTTCTCCGCCGCCTCGGCCGGTGTCTCCGCCAGCTTCACCCCGCCGGCCTTTCCGCGGCCCCCGGTCTTGACCTGGGCCTTGACCACGACCGGTCCGCCGATGCGCCCGGCGATGGCTCGCGCCTCGTCCGGTGTCGTCGCGACCTCGCCGGCGAGTACCGGCACGCCATGCTTGGCGAAGAGCTCCTTCGCCTGGAATTCGTACAGGTCCACTGCGCGTCCGTCCTGTCCGCACCGTCCGTCCCGCCGCGTCGCGGGCCGCATGCGAGGGTATCGGCGTCGCCGCCGGCCGCCCGTGCCGGGCCCGTCAGGTCGCGGGTGCCCCGACGTGTTCGGTGACCCAGTCGACGATGGCCTGCGTGGTGGCCCCGGGGGTGAAGACCTTGGCGACGCCCAGCTTCTCCAGCTCGGGGATGTCGCCCTCGGGGATGATGCCGCCGCCGAAGACCACGACGTCGGTGGCGCCCTGCGCGTGCAGGAGTTCCAGCACCCGGGTGAACAGCGTCATGTGCGCGCCGGAGAGCACCGACAGCCCCACGCAGTCGGCGTCCTCCTGGATGACCGTCGCCACGATCTGCTCGGGGGTCTGGTGCAGGCCGGTGTAGACGACCTCCATCCCGGCGTCGCGCAGCGCCCGGGCGACCACCTTCGCGCCGCGGTCGTGACCGTCGAGACCCGGCTTCGCCACCACGACCCGAATCCGACCGCTCACTAGCCCTCCCGGACGACGACGACGGCCCCGGTGCCGACGGATCCAGTGTGCACTAGGGGCGGCCGGTTCGGCGGGGAGAGGGCTGCCCGCCGACCGCGCGACCGCGCGGCTTGCGGCCCTGCGCGGATCCTGCCTTCTTCGCCGCTGTCGGCCCGGCCTTCTTGGCCGTCGCCGGCTCTGCCTTGTTGGCCGTCGCGGGCCGGCCCACCGGCTCGCTGCGGTCGGCCGGCGAATCGGCCGGAACGAGCGCGGCTCCGGCCGCGAGCAGGAGCACCAGGACCGCGGACACCACTTCGGCGACCGTCCCGACGCTCGTCGTCAGGTCACGCGATCGGGCGATGACCACCACGTTGTCGATCGAGAGGCCGAGCAACACGACCCCGACCGCCGCCAGCACACCGACCGTCGCCAGCCACGGCCGGAAGGTCGCCGCGAGTACGCAGCAGCCCACGACCACGAGTACCAGGATCAGCCCACCGATCCGCTCGACTCCGGTCTGCTGGATGACCGAGGGCGGCGCGACGCTGAGGGCCGAATCGCTCGGCGCCATGCTGAACGCGATCGCGGCGATCGCGCCGACGAACAGTCCGAGTGCGCTGAAGGTCGGCCGCCACCCGTCGAGGCTCCCGTCGTCCTCGGTGACCGTGCGGGCCCACCCGGCGACGGCGGCGACCAGGCCCAGGACGAGCAGCCCGGCGGCGGCGATCCCGAGCCACAACCCGGGACCGACGGCGTAGCGGTTGCCGGCCAGCGCCTGCCCGCCGACTGGCAGGTCGAGGACCGTCCGGTGCCCGGTGTCGAGGAGCCACACCCACCGCAATCCGATCCCGACGGCCAGGGCACCGGCCGCGCCGATCGCCGCCAGTCCGAGCCGCGGGAGCCGTCCGGTGACCGCCGAAGCGCCGGCCGCAGCGAGCAGCACGATCGCCGGGAGCCATGCGGCCAGGGAGGCGACCCCGGGCGTCGCGCCGACCTGGCGGCCGGCCACGCTCGCCGCCGGGAGGAAGGGGCGGATCAGCAGGCACAGCGCCGCCGCCGCAGCGGCCGCGCCGGCGACCCGACTCCACCCGGAGATCGCGCCGACGACCAGTCCCTGTCCACGCCATCCGGCCGATCGGATCGCCACGTCGCCGCTCGAGCGGGTCGTCGGTCGCCGTACGGCCGAGCCCGCCCGGGACGCGGCGGTGGCCGCGGCGGGGCGTGACTTCTTCGTCGTCTTGGCCACGCCACACGCTAACAACGGACCGGTTCGCGAGCCGCACCGCCGACGGCTCCACCGCCGACACGGCGCGGCAGCGGACCGGATTGGGTCGACTTGGCGCTATTTTCGCGGATAGTTCTCCGTGAGGGGTGACGAGGATCACGCTATGTAATCATATGGTTACCCAGCCTGACGGGAGACTGCCCATGCGCAAGGTCGCAGTGATCGCTGCAGCCGCAACGGCTGCACTAGGCGTCCTTGTGCCCAGCGTTGCCGGTGCCGAGAGCCCGGGCGGTTCGGCGGGTCATCCGAGCCCCGGCGCCGTCGTCGGCACCTACAAAGGGCAGGCCGTGCAGTGCGATCCGCCGACCAGCCCATTCGGCCAGGGCGCGATCGTGTACCAGAAGCCCGGGGTGACCGTCCGCAAGTTCACCCGCAGCACCGGTACGCCGATGTACGCGGCCAGGGCGACGGTCTACGGCAGTCCCCGGGTGCGGCCCGGACCGCTGCTGCGGGGCCCGATCACCCTCCTCGAGACGCTGCGGGAGAAGTTCTCCACGTCCGGTGCCTTTGCCGCGATCAACGGCGACTTCTTCGACTGGGGCAAGACCTGGGCCAGCCTCGGCCCTGAGGTGCTTCGCGGGGGGCGGACGATCAAGGGCCTCAGCACACCCCAGAACGTCATGCTCAGAGGCCGGGACGGCCGCGCCGCCACCGGACAAGTCTGGCTGACCACCGGGATCTCCCCGGGCAAGTCCTGGGTGCACGCGCAGTCCTACAACACCGACTTCCTCGCCAGCAACGGCATCACGCTGTTCGACAAGTACTGGGGTGCCGCCTCGCGCAAGTGGTTGGCGCCGACCCAGTCGCCGCTGCGCGAGGCCATCGTCTCGCACGGCAAGGTCGTCTCGGTGTCCAACACCCTGACCTCCAAGGCCGTCCCACCCGGCGGCTACGTGATCGTCGGGCAGGGCTCGGGGGCCACCAGCCTCGACGCCGCCGGCCTCCATGTCGGCGGGCCGATCACGATCGACATCCGGACACACAGCACGTCGCCCACCGGGATCGACTCGGCCATCGGCGTCGGCCTCGGCCTGATCCACAAGGGCAATTACCTCGGCGCGGCCTGCGAGGCCGACCGCCCGTTGGCCCGCACCCTCGTCGGTGTCTCCAACGGCGGGGAAACCCTCATCATGGTCGCCTGCGAGGGCTCCATCGACGGGGGGAAGAAGGGCCGCCAGGGGCTCTCGCTGCGCGGGGCGAGCGCGGTCATGAAGTCGATGGGCGCGACCGACGCGGCGATGTTCGACGGCGGCGGGTCCACCGGCATGGAGGTCGCGGGACCGAGGGGCGTCACGCAACTCACCATCCCGGCCGACGACGCCGACCGGCACATCCCCGAGGGCTTCGCGGTCTGGCCAAGGTGACCCGCACCCGTAATTTGATCTAGACGCGGTCGGACCGCCACGCGTGGCGTCCGGCTGAACTCCCTCGACCTTGGCTACCTTTGTGGACCGTAGTTGGAGGTACTCGAAGGGAGTGCACAATGCAGCCCACGACGACCTACCCCATTCAATTCTCGGTCGACTATCCCGATCGAACACTCAATCGGTTGACGACGTTCTTCCGGATATTCGTGGTCATCCCGATCGCGATCGTGCTCGGCGCGGTATCCGGCCAGACCTGGCAATGGTCGTCCGGCCACACGAGCGGGGTGGTCGCTGCCGGAGCGGGTGGCCTGCTCTTCTTCGCCCCCCTACTGATGATTCTCTTCCGAAAGAAGTACCCCCGATGGTGGTTCGACTGGAATCTCGAACTCCAACGGTTCAGCACCCGCGTCGCGACGTTCGTGGCCCTGATGGACGACCGGTATCCGTCCACCACGGATCACCAGTCCGTTCACCTCGAATACGAGTACCCCGATGCCGAGCGCGACCTCAACCGGTGGTTGCCCCTGGTGAAATGGTTCCTCGCTATTCCGCACTACATCGTGCTGGCGTTCCTGGATATCGCGGCCGTGGTGGTCCTGATTATCTCGTGGTTCGCCATCCTGTTCACCGGGCGGTATCCGCAGGGGTTCTTCCATTTCATCGAGGGAGTCCTCCGCTGGCACAACCGGGTCCTCGCCTACGCGCTCGTTCTCGTCACCGACCGGTATCCGCCGTTCCGGCTCTCTCCCTGACTCTCTTGATGAAAGGGCATGACGCAACATGTCCCGGTGAGCTCCGATCAACTCCATGCGGTCCTCGACGTCTGGCGTCTGGAACCGGTGGAAGACATCGTCCCCACCGCGCTCGGGACGATGAACGAGACGTTCGTCGTCACGACGCAGATCCGTCGGCTGGTGCTGCGCCGCCATCGGCGTACCGAACGCTCCCTCGTCGAACGCGAGCACGACGTCATCGGACACGCCCGTGCCCGCGGCGTTCCCGCGCCTGCCGCCGTCCCGGCCCCGGCCGGCGATCGGGTCGTCGACCATGCCGGCCGGCTGTACTCCCTGTTCCGCTACGCCCCGGGCCGGCAAGTGGCCCGCGACGACCTCACCGGCGAACACGCGCGGTCGATGGGATACATGCTCGCCCGGGTGCACCTCGCCCTCGAGGACTGCGAGTTCGCACCGCCGCCGGTGCCCGAGCTGCCCATCCGGGAGGGCACCCTGCACCGGCTGGCGGACGTCGTCGAGGTGATCGAGCGATTCCCCGATCCAGGCGTGCAGGAGCAGTGGGCACTGCAGCGGCTGCGCAGCAGGGAGCGCTGGCTGCGGTCTGGTGCCGACCCTGTGCCGCCGGCGCCCGCTCCGGAGCCGGTGCAGATGATTCACGGCGACTACCAGGAATCCAACCTCTTCTTCAGCGACGGCGCGGTCGCCGCGGTCATCGACTGGGACAAGTCCGAACCCGCCCACCCGGCCGACGAGATCGTCCGCGCGATGTACCTGTCGCTGCACCTGGCGGGATCGCGGTGCGCGGCGTTCCTCTCCGGCTACCGGGCGGTCCGCACGGTCGGGACCGAGCTGCTCGACCGGGCCGCCGCCTGGTACGCATTCCGGCAGGCGCACAGCCTCTGGCTCTACGAGACGATCTACCTGCGCGGCGACGACCGGCCGCGCCAGTTCCTGCGGCCCGGGGCGTTCATCCCCTTCGCCGACCGGTGGCGGGCCGCCCGCGCGGGGTTCGCGTAGCGCAGCCCGGTCAGACCTTCTCGACCGGCGCGTAGCGCAGCAGCAGTCGCTTCGCGCCGACGTCGCCGCCGAAGTCGATCGTGGCCTCGGCCCGGTCGGCGACCCCTTTGGTCGACACCACGGTGCCCAGGCCGAACGCGTCGTGGGTGACCCGGTCGCCGATCTCGAGCGACACCACCGGCCGGTTGCCCACACCGCCCCGGAGGGTGCCGGCGGCGAGCCCGCGGGCGGCGACCCGGGTCTGCGCGGCCGGCTGATGTCGTGGCTGGTCCCGCTCCCAGACCACCAGGTCGGGCGGGATCTCGTCGAGGAACCGGGACGGCGGGTTGTAGCCCGGCTGGCCCCACGCGCTGCGGGTGACCGCGCGGGAGAGGTAGAGCCGGCGCTGGGCCCGGGTGATGCCGACGTAGGCGAGCCGCCGTTCCTCCTCGAGCTCCGTCGGGTCGGCCAGCGTGCGCAGGTGCGGGAAGATTCCGTCCTCCATGCCGGTGAGGAAGACGACCGGGAACTCCAGGCCCTTGGCGGTGTGCAGGGTCATCAGCGTCACCACCCCCGACTCGGAGTCGGGGATCGAGTCGGCGTCGGCAACCAGCGAGACCTGCTCGAGGAACTCTTCGAGTGTGCCGCCGTCGCGCTGCTCCTCGAATTCGCGGGCCACCGACACCAGTTCGTTGAGGTTGTCGACCCGGCCCTCGTCCTGCGGATCCGTGCTCGCTTCGAGCTCGGCGAGGTAGCGGGTGCGGTCGAGCACCGCCTCGATGACGGCGGCCGGTCCGTTGCCGGCGGCGACCGCGCGCAGTTCGGTCATCAGGCCGGTGAATTCGGTGATGGCCTTGACCGACCGGGATGCGATCCCCGGTGCGTCGTCCGCCCGGTCGAGGGCATCGGTGTAGGAGATCCGCTCCCGCGACGCCAACGCCTCGACGCACGCCTGCGCCCGGTCGCCGATGCCGCGGCGCGGAGTGTTGAGGATGCGACGCAGGCTGACCAGGTCGGCGGGGTTGGCGATGGTGCGCAAATACGCCAGCAGGTCGCGCACCTCGCGGCGCTCGTAGAACCGCACGCCGCCGACCACGCGGTAGGGCAGCCCGACCCGGATGAAGACCTCCTCGAACACCCGCGACTGCGCGTTGGTGCGATAGAAGACGGCGACATCGGCCGACGTCGCCTCCTTGGCGTCGGCGAGCCGGTCGATCTCCCCGGCGACCCAGGCCGCTTCGTCGTGCTCGTTGTCGGCGACGTAACCGCGCACCTGTTCGCCGGCGCCGGCATCGGACCAGAGGTTCTTGGCCCGGCGACTCTCGTTGCGCGCGATCAGCGCATTGGCCGCGGACAGGATCGTCTGGGTCGATCGGTAGTTCTGCTCGAGCAGGACCGTCGTCGCGTCGGGATAGTCGCGCTCGAACTCCACGATGTTACGGATCGTCGCGCCGCGGAAGGCGTAGATCGACTGGTCGGCGTCACCGACCACGGCCAGCTCGGCCGGCGGCACGGCGTCCTCGGCGCGGTCACCGACAAGGTCGCCGTCGACGGTACGACGCTCCGCGGTGCCGACGAGTTCGCGGACCAGCACGTACTGCGCATGGTTGGTGTCCTGGTATTCGTCGACCAGGACGTGCCGGAAGCGGCGCCGGTAGTGCTCGGCCACGGCTGGGAACGCTTGCAGCAGATTGACCGTGGTCATGATGATGTCGTCGAAGTCCAGTGCGTTGGCCTGCCGGAGCCGACGCTGGTAGAGCGTGTAGGCCTCTCCGAGCACCTTCTCCATGCCGGTACCCGCCCGCGCCGCCCACGTCTCGTCGTCGACGAGTTCGTTCTTGAGGTTGCTCACCTGGGCGGCCAATGACCGGGGCGGATAGCGCTTCGGGTCGAGATCGAGGTCGCGGACGACGAGCGTCATCAGCCGCTGCGAGTCGGCCTGGTCGTAGATCGAGAAGTTGCTGGTCAGCCCGACCGTCTTGGCTTCGGCCCGCAGGATCCGCACGCACATCGAGTGGAACGTCGACACCCACATGGCGCGGGCCCGCCGCCCGACCAGACCCGCGACCCGCTCCCGCATCTCGCCGGCCGCCTTGTTGGTGAAGGTGATCGCCACGATCTGGCCCGGCGACACGCCGCGGGCGGCGAGCAGGTAGGCGATCCGGTGGGTGAGCACCCGGGTCTTGCCCGAACCCGCGCCGGCCACGATCAACAGCGGCCCGCCGGCATGGGTGACCGCCTGCCGCTGCTGCGGGTTGAGGTCGGCGAGCAGCGCCTCCGGATCGGGGGTGCGGGGTCCCGCCCGGCGCGGCGGGTCGTCGCCGTGGGACGGCGTATCGGGGACGTCGAAGAGGCTGCTCATCTCTCCCGTCACGATACGTCGCCCCGCTGACCGATTCGGGCGCCCACAGCGCCGGAGGGTCGGCATTGGCCACCAGGCCACGGGTATGGCAGACTTCGACCCGTGACGACGCGCGCAGGTCAGTTCTTTTATGGGTACCGGAGCCCGGTGCCCGTCGACGCCGTCTGACCCAGACCACCCGACGCCCCGGCCCTCCAGCCGGGGCGTTTTGCTGTCTCGGTGGGCAGGCCCCCAGCAAGGAGACCCCGTGACCGCACAGACAGACGCCACCCTCCCCGACCTCGCGGCCGAGCCCGCGCGGGCGGAGACCGACCCGATCGCCCTGCTCCGGGCCCGGATCGACGCCCTCGACGAGGGCATCATCCGGCTCGTCGCCGAACGCGCCCGGCTGTCCCGCCAGGTGCAATCCGCCCGGATCGCGGCCGGCGGGGTCCGGCTCGAACTCGATCGGGAGCGCCGGGTGCTCGACTCCTACCGCGGTGGCCTCGGCGACGGCGGCGGATCGATCGGGGACGCCGTACTCCGCACCTGCCGGGGACCGCTCTAGCCGCTGGCCGACCCGGAACGCGGGACGCCTCTACGATCGGTAACCGTGACACATCCTGACATCGGCCAGCCGGACGAGCCCGACGCCACCCGCGCTCTGGTCGTCGCCGCACACCCCGACGACATCGACTACGGCGCCGCCGGGACGGTCGCGTCCTGGACGGCGGCGGGTATCGAGGTGGCCTACTGCATCGCGACCCGCGGCGACGCCGGCGGATTCGACGACACGCCGCGGGAGCTGATGAGCGAGCTGCGGGAGAAGGAACAGCGTGCCGCCGCCGCCGAGGTCGGCGTGCACGACGTGACCTTTCTCGACTATCCGGACGGTCGGCTCTACGTCACGAACGAACTGCGCCGAGACATCACCCGCGAGATCCGCCGGGTCCGCCCGCACCGGGTGATCGGCCCGTCCCCCGAGCGCGACTGGCAGCACATCGGGCGCAGCCACCCCGACCATCTCGCGGTGGGCGAGGCGACGCTGGACGCGGTCTATCCCGATGCGCGTAACCCGTTCGCACACCCGGAGCTGCTCCGCGACGAGGGGTTGGCGGCATGGGCGGTCAGCGAGCTGTGGATCGCCGGCGGCCCCGACCCCGACCGCTACGTCGACATCACCGACACCTTCGACCGCAAGATCGCCGCGCTGCGCGCCCACGCCAGCCAGACCGCGCACTTCGAGGATCTGCCCGGGCGGCTACGGACCTGGCTCGAGGCGGCCGGCCGGCTGGGCGGACTGCCCGAGGGCCACCTCGCCGAGTCGTTCCGGGTGGTCTCGACCCGGTGATCCGGCCGGACGGGCCGGTCCGGCGTCAGACGATCCGACGGTCCGACGCCCACCGGGTGAGCTGGTGGCGGTTGGACAGCTGCAGCTTGCGCAGCACCGACGAGACGTGCGTCTCGACCGTCTTCACCGAGATGAACAGCTGACCGGCGATCTCCTTGTAGGAGTAGCCGCGGGCGAGGAGCCGCAGCACGTCGCGCTCCCGCGCGGTGAGCGAGTCGAACTCCGGATCGACGACCGGCGTGCCGTTGCGGTCGGTGAACGCATCGAGCACGAAGCCGGCCAGCCGCGGCGAGAAGACCGCGTCGCCGTCGGCCACCCGGCGGATCGCGGCGGCGAGGTCGTCACCGGAGATCGTCTTGGTCACGTAGCCGCGGGCACCGGCCCGGATGACGCCGATCACGTCCTCGGCGGCGTCGCTCACCGACAGTGCAAGCACCTTGGTGGTGCCGGACAGGTCACCGATCTGATCGAGTACGGCGCGCCCGCCGCCGTCGGGCATGTGCACGTCGAGCAGGACGACGTCGGGACGGCTCCGCCGGATCCCGGCGACGGCCTCCGACACCGAGCCCGCGTCCCCGACCACGTCGACGGCTCCCGCGGCTGCCCGGGCGAGCTCGGCCCGCACCCCCGACCGGAACATCTCGTGGTCGTCCACCAGGAACACCCGGAGCGGGGTCACTGCTGGACCTTCGTCGTGCGGCTCATCGTCAACTCCACCTCGGTGCCGTCGCCCGGCGTACTGCGAATCTTCGCCGTCCCACCGTGGCGCTTCATGCGGCCGACGATCGAGCCGGCCACACCGTGCCGGTCGGCGGCCACGGAGTCCGGGTCGAAACCGACCCCGCGGTCGCGCACGAAGACGGTGACCGAGTCGGGTTCGACCTCGGCGTACAACGACATCGTCTCGACTCCGCTGTGCTTGGCGGCGTTGACCAGCGCCTCCCGGGCCGACTGGACCAGCGCCTCGGTGCGCGGATCGAGGTCGGCGTCACCGACGACGACCGACTCCACGGCGACACCGTAGGCGTCCTCGACCTCGGCCGCGACCGTCGTCATCGCCGCCCCGAACCGGGTGCCCTCGGCGTCGGCCGGGCGGTAGAGCCAGGTGCGCAGCTCGCGTTCCTGCCCGCGCGCCAGTCGCTGGACCTCGCGCGGTGACTCGGACTGCCGCTGGATCAGCGCGAGCGTCTGCAGCACCGAGTCGTGCAGGTGGGCGGCGAGTTCGGCGCGCTCCTGGGACCGGATCCGCTCCCGCCGCTCGGCGGAGAGCTCCCCGACCAGCCGCCACCACCACGGGCCGGTGATCACCGCGAGGCCGAGCAGGACGACGACCGTCGCCACGATGCCGTTGCGGGCGGCGGTGAGCTGGTGTGAGACCGCCAGAAAGGCCGCGATCCCCGCGGTCACGAGTACGGCACCCGCGGCGAGCCGCAACACGGCCGAGCGGGTGCCGCCGGCGCCGGTCAGCAGGGACGGGATGCGCCCGGTCGCGCGGGTGAGCTGATCGCGCTGGGACTCGTCGGCCTGACGCCAGATCAGCGCCGCCCCGATCGCGACGATCGCGACCGGCCAGACCAGGGCGTCGACCTGCAGGATCCCGATGCCCCGGAGCAGCAGGACCAGGCCGACGGCCACGGCGCCGATCGCCAGGGCCTGCCCGCGTCCCTCGAACCGGCGGGTCCGCGCGGGTCGCCCGTCCTCGACCGCCCGCCGGGTCGGGATGACGACCCAGAGCACGGCGTAGAGCACGACCCCGAATCCCCCGAAGACGGACAGGACGAGGAAGGCGATGCGCACCTGCGTCGCGGACAGGTCGAGGTGGTCGGCGAGGCCCTGTGCGACGCCGGTGAAGACGCGCCCCTCGGCGGGTCTGCTGACCCGCCGGGGCACGTACTGTGGCGCGCCTGCCGACCCCTGTGCGGTGCTGATCGCCGCCTCCTTCGTCCTCAGCAATCGTCACACGCGCCGGGCCGTCCCGGCCATCCGGCGCAACCCTGGAATCGCGGGCCCGATGTCAGGGTCCCACCTCAGGGTCGGCCGAGTCAGGGTCGCCGATTCAGGGTCGAAATCAGGGTCCTCCCCGATGTCAGGCCGGGCGCGAGGCAGCACCATCGCGGCATGAGCAACTTCTCGGGCGGCTCGACCCCTCGCCGGCTGCAGCGCAGCCGCGACCAACGCATGGTCGCGGGTGTGGCCGGCGGTCTGGCCGAATACCTCGATGTCGACCCCCTGCTGATCCGTGTCCTCATCGCCGTCCTGGCCGTCTTCGGTGGCGTCGGCGTTCTCCTCTATGCCGTCGGGTGGCTGCTGCTCCCCGACGCCCGGGAGGAGCACTCGATCGCCGAGTCGGTGATCGGCCGCGGTCGGCGGGGCACGCCGATGGCAGAGGGGATCGTGCTGGCGGTGATCGTGATCGCGCTGGTCGCGACGATCGGCCGGGGCGACCCGCGCAACCTCGCGCTGCTCGCGGTGGTCGGGGTGGGTGGCGTCCTGGTCTACCGGCACCTGCAGGACCGCGGCCGGCAGAGCCCGGACTCACCCCCGCCTCCGCCGCCTCCGGTCGGCTCGGCACCGCCCCCGGACGTGTCGACGCCCCCGTCCGCCGCGGCCGCACCGGCAGCCGCGGCCGCGCCGGCCGCCCCGGACGCCCGCGTGACGGCGCCGATCCCGGTCCCGGACGCCGGAGTGATGCAGGACGCCGGCACGACGCAGCCGATCCCCGTCCATGACCCCGGGACGACCCGGCCGCTCGGCGCGCCCGGCACCGAGATCCTCCCGACCAGGCCGCTCCCCCGCGGCTCCCTGGCCACCGAGTCGATGAACGCCGTCAACCAGGCGGCCGAGAAGCTCGCCGCGGAACGGCTCGCCGCCGAGGAGCGCACCGACCCGGACAGTCCGTGGCCGCTGGCCGGGGCGCCGGCCACCCCGCCGCCGAGCCCGCCCGAGCCGAGGCGCCGGCGCTCACCGCTCCGGCGCATCACCATCAGCCTGACGATCGTCGTCGTCGGCCTGCTCATCGCGATCGACCGCGCCGGCGGCCTCGGACTCTCGGTCCGCAGCTACCTCGCCGTGGCGCTCGGCCTGATCGGCGCCGGCCTGCTGGTCGGCGCGCGGTGGGGCCGGGCTCGGGGTCTGACCCTGCTCGGCATTCCGCTGACCGTGGCGTTGCTCATCGCCGCCAGCGCACCGCTGGCCGGGGGCGGTCCGGTCGGCGACCGGACCTGGACTCCCACCACGGTGGGCGCCATCCAGCACTCCTACAACATGCGCGCCGGCACCGCGTCGCTCGACCTCGACCGGGTCGACTTCACCCACGCCGGCGACGTCGCGAGCCGGGTGCAGGTCGGCGCCGGGACGATCGACGTGACCGTTCCGCCCGACGTCGACGTGACGATCCACGGGATGGCGGACGCCGGACAGCTGCAGCTGCTGGGCACCGGACACGCCGGGCTCGATGTGAACCAGACCGTGAACGACTCCGGGCCGGACGGTCCCGGTGGAGGACACCTCGACCTCACCGTGCAGGTCGGCGTGGGAACCGTGGAGGTAGACCGTGCAGCGGCATGACATCGACGTCTTCTCACTCGTAGCCGGCCTGTTCTTCGTCGGCATCGCCATGATCTGGGGTTTCGCGGGCCACACCGCGTCGCTCGGCGGCAGCTGGGAGCTGCCCGCCCTGTTGATCGGGGTCGGCGCGGTGGGGCTGGTCAGCGCCCTGCCGAGGATGACGGGTCGGCGGCGCGGCGAGCGCCGGTGACGGCTCCGGGCCGTGCTACTCCCACTCGATCGTGCCGGGCGGCTTGCTCGTGACGTCGAGCGTGACCCGGTTGATCTCGCGGACCTCGTTGGTGATGCGGGTGGAGATCCGGGCAAGGACGTCGTAGGGCAGCCGGGACCAGTCGGCGGTCATGGCGTCCTCGCTGGAGACCGGCCGCAGCACCACCGGGTGGCCGTAGGTGCGCCCGTCCCCCTGCACACCGACCGACCGGACGTCGGCGAGCAGCACCACCGGGCACTGCCAGACCTCGCGGTCGAGACCGGCGGCGGTGAGCTCGGCCCGCGCGATGGCGTCGGCGGCGCGCAGCGTGTCGAGCCGGTCGCGGGTGACCGCACCGACGATGCGGATCGCCAGGCCCGGCCCGGGGAACGGCTGACGCCACACCATCTCCGCCGGCAGGCCGAGCTCCTCGCCGGCGCGGCGTACCTCGTCCTTGAACAGCTCGCGGAGCGGCTCGACCAGCGCGAACTGCAGGTCGTCGGGCAGGCCGCCCACGTTGTGATGGGACTTGATGTTGGACGCCCCCGCGCCGCCGCCGGACTCGACCACGTCGGGGTAGAGCGTGCCCTGGACGAGGAACTCGACGGTCTCGCCCTGGGCGCCGACCTCGGCGACCACGTCGCGGGCGGCCTGCTCGAAGACCCGGATGAACTCCCGGCCGATGATCCGCCGCTTCTGCTCGGGGTCGGACACGCCGTCGAGGGCGGCGAGGAAGCGGTCCTCGGCGTGCACCACCCGCACCTGGACGCCGGTCGCGGCGACGTAGTCGCGCTCGACCTGCTCGGTCTCCCCTTCCCGCATCAGCCCGTGGTCGACGTAGACGCAGGTCAGCCGGTCGCCGACCGCCTCGTGCACGAGGGCCGCGGCGACCGCCGAGTCGACGCCGCCGGACAGCGCGGCGAGCACCCGCTTGTCGCCGACCTGGGCGCGGATCCGGCGGATCTGCTCGTCGACGACGTTCTCGGTCGTCCACAGCGGACGGATCCCGGCGATGTCGTAGAGGAAGTGCTCGAGCACCTTCTGGCCGTACGGCGAGTGCGCCACCTCGGGGTGGAACTGCACCCCGGCGAGGTGGCGGTCGGTGGCCTCGAACGCCGCCACCGGCGAGTCGTCGGTGCCCGCGGTGACGGTGAACCCGTCCGGCGCGCTGGTGACGGCGTCGCCGTGCGACATCCACACCTGGTGGCTCTCCGGCGTGTCGGCGAGCAGCCGGGACGCCGGGGTGGCGACCTGCAGCATGGTCGCGCCGTACTCCGACCGTCCGGTGTGGCTCACCGTCCCGCCGAGGGCCCGGGCCATCAACTGGTGCCCGTAACAGATCCCGAGCACCGGTACCCCGGCGTCGAAGAGTCCGTCGGGGGCCGCCGGCGCGCCCTCCGCGTAGACGCTCGCCGGGCCGCCGGAGAGCACGATCGCGGCGGGGCGCCGGGCGAGCATCTCCTGGACCGGGGTGTCGTGCGCGACGATCTCGCTCTTGACCCGCGCCTCCCGGATCCGGCGCGCGATCAGCTGCGCGTACTGCGCCCCGTAGTCGACGACGAGTACGACGTCGTGGCCGGGATCGGCGCTGCTGCTGTCCACCGCCCGAGCCTACCGACCGCGGCGGCGAGATCGATTTCCCCATCAGACAATTCGGATGCGTCGCGCTGCCCGGTGGGTCAGGATGGACGCCGTCGCTCCGCCCTGAGCGAACCGCCCGCCTCCCCCGTCGCGCCGCGCAGCAGAGTTGTCGGACGCTCGGAGTAGGCAACGATCTGTGGTCGCCAGCGCGCCGTGAGCGCCGATCGAGAGAACCCGAGGAGAGAACGCAATGGCACAGCCAGCGGACAACAGTCCCGCCATCTTCGTCGAGGGGATGCGGAAGTCGTTCGGGTCGGTCCAGGCGCTGCGGGGCATCGACTTCGCCGTGCCGCGCGGCACGGTGCTCGGCGTCCTCGGGCCCAACGGCGCCGGCAAGACGACCGCCGTCCGCATCCTCACCACCCTCCTCACCCCGGACGCCGGGAAGGTACTGATCGAGGGCCAGGACGTCGTCCGTGACCCGGCGGCGGTCCGTCGCTCGATCGGCCTGGCCGGCCAGTCGGCGGCGATCGTCGAGGAGCTCACCGGGCGGGAAAACCTCGAGATCATCGGCCGGCTGAGCCACCTGGGCCGCAGCGAGTCGCGGCGGCGCGCCGCGGAGCTGCTCGACCGCTTCGACCTGTCCGACGCCGCCGACCGCAACGCCAAGACCTACTCCGGCGGCATGCAGCGCCGGCTCGACCTCGCCGCCAGCCTGGTCGCCCGCCCGGCCGTGCTCTTCCTCGACGAGCCGACCACCGGCCTCGACCCGCGCAGCCGGATCGGGATGTGGGACATCATCCGCGCGCTGGTCAACGACGGCACCACGCTGCTGCTCACCACGCAATACCTCGACGAGGCCGACCAGCTCGCCGACGAGATCGTCGTGATCGACCACGGGCTGGTCATCGCCGGCGGCACGGCCGACCAGCTCAAGGACCGGGTCGGCGGCGACGTCCTCGAGTTCGAGGTGCCCGACCGGGCGCAGGTGGCCACCGCCGTACAGGTCGTGGCCGGCCTCGGCGCCGGTGAGCCGCAGGTCGACGAGGAGCGGGGAGCCGTCACGCTCCCCGCCGGCGCGCTCGGCTCCCGGACCCTGATCGAGGCGGTACGCCGGCTCGACGCCGCCGGCGTGGAGCCCGACGGGCTGGCGCTGCGCCGGCCCTCGCTCGACGACGTCTTCCTCGCCCTCACCGGCCACGCGGCCGAGGAGGACGGCACCACCGAACCGACCCGACGGGGCCGTTCCCGTCCGGTCTCCACCGGAACGGAGAACTGATCCTGATGGCTGCGACCACGATTCTGGCCCCGTCGGCACCCGCGCCGATCCAGCAGGCCAGATGGGCGGTGAGCGACTCGCTCACCATGGCCCAGCGCAACCTGCTGGTGTGGATCCGGGTGCCGGCCTACATCGTCTTCACCGTCGTCCAGCCGGTGATCTTCGTCCTGCTGTTCCGTTACGTCTTCGGCGGCGCGATCCCGGTCCCGGGCGGCAGCTACGTCGACTACATGATTCCCGGGATCATCGCGCAGACCGCCGGCTTCGCGTCGATGGGGACGGCGATCTCGTTGGCGATCGAGATGCGCAAGGGGGTCATCGACCGGCTCCGGTCGATGCCGATGTCCCGCTCGGCCGTCCTCGCCGGCCGGCTGATCGCCGACACGGTCCGGATGCTCATCACGATCCTGATCCTCGTCGGGATCGCCTACGCCGTCGGCTTCCGGTTCCACAACGGACTCGGCGGTGCCGTGGGGATGGTGCTGCTGGCGCTGGCCTTCGGCGTCACCGTCTGCTGCGTGTCGGCCTTCATCGGGCTGGCGATCAAGGACGAGGAGTCGGTGCAGGCTTTCGGGATGATCTGGCTCTTCCCGCTGACCTTCGTGAGCTCTGCCTTCGTGCCGGTGGCCTCGATGCCCGGCTGGCTGCAGTCGTTCGCCAGCAACCAGCCGGTCACGGTCATCATCGACACGATGCGCTCGTTCGCGCTCGGCGGGCCGATCGCCTCCGACCTCTGGAAGAGCATCGCCTGGCTCGCCGGCATCCTGCTGATCTTCGCGCCGCTGGCCGTGCGGACCTACCGCCGGGCCAGCTAGCGGATCACTCTCCGGCGCCCTCCGCGATCAGCGGCAGGTTCGGGTCGGACAGGTCGAGCAGGCCGTCCTCGACGAATCGGTAGCGGCCGGCCATGACCTGCTGCGCGGCGGCGTACTCCGCGGCGTCGTCGTTCGCCCACAGTTCGTGGAAGAGTGCGTCGACCCGGCGGCGGGCGCCCTTGCAGAAGAGATCGGCGAGTTCCACGGCGCGCTGCCCTTCGGAGTCGCGGTCGGGGCCGTCCGGTCCCTGGCGGCTCCACCGGTCGGCCGGATCGTCGTCGAGCATCATCTGCGCGCGGCAGACCACGGCGCTCATCGCGAACAGCTCCGCCCCGATGTCGACGAGCCGGCCGAGGAAGCCCTGCTTCTTCTCCAGCCGGCCCTGCCAGCGGGACATGCCCCAGAAGGTCGAGCGGGCGAGCTTGCGGGACGAGCGCTCCACGAACCGCAGATGGCCGGCGAGCGCGCCGAACTCGGCGAACGCCCGGGGGTTGTCGCCGTGCCCGACCGCCAGGGTCGGCAACCACTTCGCGTAGAAGCCGCCGGCCTTCGCCGCGCCGCGGGCCTTCTCCGCCAGCGCCTTGTCCGGGTCGATGATGTCGCCGGCTACCGCGAGGTGGGCGTCGACCGCCTCGCGGGCGATGATCAGCCGCATGATCTCGCTGGAGCCCTCGAAGATCCGGTTGATCCGCATGTCGCGCAGCGCCTGTTCGGCGGCGAGCGGGCGCTCGCCGCGGGCGGCCAGCGAGTCGGCCGTCTCGTAACCGCGGCCGCCGCGGATCTGCACCAGGTCGTCGACCAGCCGCCACCCGTGCTCGGAGCAGTACAGCTTGGCGAGGGCCGCCTCGATCCGGATGTCGTTGCGGTCCTCGTCGGCCATCAACGACGACATGTCGACGACGGCCTCGAGGGCGAACGCCATGCTCGCGATGTAGGCGATCTTCTTCGCGACCGCCTCGTGCTCGCCGACGGCGTGTCCCCACTGGATCCGTCCGGCGCCCCACTCCCGGGCGACCATCAGCGACCACTTCGCCGTACCCGCGCAGATCGCCGGCAGCGAGAGTCGACCGGTGTTGAGGGTCGTGAGCGCGATCCGCAGCCCGCGGCCCTCTTCGCCGACGAGGTTCTCGGCCGGCACCCGGACGTCGGTGAACCGGGTCACGCCGTTCTCGATGCCGCGCAGGCCCATGAAGGCGTTGCGGTGCAGCACCTCCACGCCCGGCGACGACGACTCGACGATGAAGGCGCTGATCCCGCCGCGGTGCCCGGGCGACCTGGGGACCGTGGCCATGACGATCAACAGCGACGCGACCACGCCGTTGGTGGTCCACAGCTTCGTGCCGTTGAGCACGTAGCCGCTGCCGTCCTCGGTCGGTACGGCGGTGGAATGCATGCGGGCCGGGTCGCTGCCCACGTCGGGCTCGGTGAGCAGGAACGCGCTGATCTCGTCCTTCGCGCAGCGCGGCAGATACGTGCGCCGCTGCTCCTCGGTGCCGGCGAACTTCAGCGGCTGCGGTAGCCCGATCGACTGGTGCGCCGACAGCAGGGTGGCGAGCGCGGCGTGTGCCTGGCCGACCATCGCCAGCGCCCGGTTGTAGTAGAGCTGGGAGAGGCCGAGGCCGCCGTACTTGACGTCGATCTTCATGCCGAGCGCGCCGAGGTCGGCCAGGCCCTTCACCACCCGGTCGGGGACCTTCGCGGTGCGCTCGATCTCCCGGGGGTCGACCTCGGTGCGGCAGAACGCCTCCAGCCGGGCGAGGAACGCCTCGCCCCGCTCGACGTCGTCCGCGCGCGGCCGCGGGTGCGGGTGGATGAGATCGGGACGGAACCGGCCGAGGAACAGCTCCTTGCCGAAGCTGGGCTTGCGCCACTCGGTGTCCCGGGACTCTTCGGCGAGCGTGCGGGCCTGTCGTTCGCTCACCTGCGGCGTCTCCGTCATGCCACCCACCCTTCTAGTTACTGGCCAGTAAACCAGTGTCTATCAGGTGATGCGCGTCCGTCGCGTCCGGCCACCGACAAACGCGCTCGCGCGAGAAGTCGGCGGCGTGCGGCAGGTCGCGAAGCAACCGTACTACTAGGGCAAAAGTGTCAAAGCGATCGCAAGGTATCCGACGGTCCTCCGCGGATCACGGGACCGTCCAGTAGCCGAACTCGGTCCCGTCCGCGTCGCTGATGATCACTTTGCCGCCGTGAACTGTTGAGACGTCGAAGGCGATGTTGCCACGCTTCAAGCCACCTGCGGGCAGGGTGCCGGAGTCGATTGACGGGTCGTATCCCGCATAGTCCCCGTTCCCGTCGCCGGCAGCATACGTATTGCCGTCAGGCACCTGGTACGACCAGTCGAGTTCGTCGTAGTCGTAGGAGCCGCTCTTGACCTTTATCGTGACGTTCGCAACGGCAAATACTCCATTCTTCGGGTTGAAGGTTGTGTCCAGGTTGCTCGTGGAATGAGCGGTCACGGAGTTGACCGTCAAAATTACGTCCATGTTGTCGCCGGTTGATTCAAGTGGCTCCCCAAGCGCTGCCGTGGCGATACTCGATACGCTCGGAGAAGGCGAGGGGGTCGGGGACTCTGAAGGCACAGTGGACGGGAAGTTGGACGTGTCCGTCGCGGTCGGGGACGGCAACGTCGAGGGAATGCCACCTGAATCGCCGGGCTATGAGGTTGTTTCCGCGATGGCGTGCGCAGTGCCACCGCCTGAAGTACCGAGCAACCCACCGGCGGTCGCGGCGCCGGCGATCACAACGAGGACGACTACCAGAACCAGGTATGGATGGCCGTGCAGGGTGCGAAGGAACCAGTTCGGGCGCCGGGGCGGTGGGATGGGCATCCACGCATAGCCTGGGCCCGGCGGAGGGCCGGGCGGAGGCGGCGGCTGATTCGGGCCCATGTGCCGACGGCGGCGGTCCCTGCGGCTGGTGCGGGCCCTGCTGTGGCGGCTGATTGGAACCCTCCGCCGGTGGCTCCTGCGGCCCTTGCGGTGGTTCTTCAGTCATTCTCGCTCCCCCATGGATTGATCCTCAAGACGTGTCGGCCGGCGTGGACAGCCGGCATCAGCTCAACCTGTCGGCGCCGGTGGCTGATAGCTCGGCGGCTGACCAGCTTGCGCAGCCCTCGCGAAGTCGAATCCGCAGTGCTTGCAGACTGTCCAGCCGCTTCTCACTCCGCTACCACAGACTGGGCATCGCCGTGATGGCCTCGTCACGAGCCAGACGATGCCGAGGATGATGTCGCCGGCCACCCACAGCCCGATCACAAGCCCGACTACCGATGGTTGTTCCGATTTGGCAACCAGCTTGGGACCCAGCGCCATTTGTGCCTTGGCAGTCGGCGCTGTTCGCGTTGCCGACCGCCCCGGTAATCACCCAGAGAAGCATTGCGAGGTTGAACAGAAGCACGATCCAAGTCATCACGCGAATGCGCGCGAGGAAGCTCCGCCTAGGCGGGCGGCGCGAAGGCATCACCGGGTTGGCTTTGATACGAGGCGCTCATGAAAAGACCTTTCGTGTGATCATGCGACGGGCGAGCGGACTAGGCGTTCGCAGGATGCTGCAGCAAACTACGATACCGCGCGTTGGTTCACGCGATGACCTGGCTAAGCACGACACTGCCCGCTGCACTGCACGGGGGTAGCCGCGCAGGTCCGTTGTGGACGTCGTTGGAAATGGATACGCCGGCCTGTTGCGGAAATGCACGGCCTGCCGTCGCAGATGACGTGGGCATGGGCCGAAGGCTGATCGCGCTGCCGAAGATGAGCCCGGAGCAGCTCTCGATCCGCCATTGTGCTTCCCCCATGGAATCACTCGCGTGGCATCTTTGCCCGCGAGAAAAGCATGCACCCTAATTCCGTGGCATTATTTGTGAATGGCGAAATTCGCATTCGAGCAAAGCCAAGAAAGCGACGACTCTGAGTCGTCGAGTTGAGCGACAGTCGGTAAAGCACGCCGGTATCTATTACACCGTCATGAAAGGATGGCCGGTGCTAATTGTTCAGTCGATTAGACGGCCCTTAACCAGGCGCGCTCATGTTGCCCGAACGAGACCCGTTGCGATGTCGGCCGGGGTTGTCGACGGATCGGCCGCCGAGGCCGTGTGCACCCTGCGCCGGCCGTCGCCGTATTGGTCGCCGGCGACCGGATGCACCCCGACGCTGCCCTGTGCCCTTGCTTCGCTGAGCGGAGCAAGGGCACAGCGCGTGGAGCAAGGGGCTACCGGGCGGACCCGGGCGCGGCTGTTCGGGGCCGCGTCAGGCGGGCGTGCCGAGCGTGAGCTCGACCCGCTGGAATTCCTTGAGGTCGGAGAATCCGGTCTTGGCCATCGAGCGGCGCAGGCCGCCGAAGAGGTTGGCCTCGCCGGTCGGGTCGTCCGAGGGCCCGGTGAGCAGGGTCTGCAGCGGACCCACCGGCTCGCGGGGCGGCGCGACCAGGCCGCGGGGGAGCTTCGGGTGCGCGGCGGCGGTGTGCCACCAGGCCCCTGCCGCCGGTGCCTCCTCGGCCGCCGCCAGCGGGCTGCCCAGCATCACCGCGTCGGCACCGCAGGCGATGGCCTTCGCGATGGCGCCGCTGCACTCGATCCCGCCGTCGGCGATCACGTGGACGTAGCGGCCACCGGTCTCGTCGAGGTAGTCCCGCCGCGCCGCGGCGGCGTCGGCGATGGCGCTCGCCATCGGCACCCGGATGCCGAGTACGTCGTCGGAGGTGGCGAAGCCGTCGGCTCCCATCCCGACGATCACGCCGGCGGCGCCGGTGCGCATCAGGTGCAGGGCGGTCTGGTAGGTCGCGCAGCCGCCGACGATCACCGGGACGTCGAGGTCGGCGATGAACTCCTTGAGGTTCAGCGGCGCGGTGTGCTCGGAGACGTGCTCGGCGGAGACGATGGTGCCCTGGATGACCAGCATGTCGATCCCGCCGTCGAGCAGCACCGGAGCCAGCTCCATGGTGTGCTGCGGCGAGAGACGCACCGCCGTCGTACTCCCCGACTGGCGCAGCTCCTCGACCCGGTCGGCGAGCAGGTCGGGGCGGATCGGGTCGACGTAGGAGGCCTGCAGCCGACGGGTGACCGTCCGCGCGTCCATCGGCTCGCCGTCCTTGGGCCAGACCGAGCGGAGCAGCGACGTCGGGTCCTCGTGCCGAGCCCACAGCCCCTCACCGTTGAGCACGCCGAGCCCGCCGAGCCGGCCGACCTCGGCGACGGTGCGGGGGCTCATGGTCGCGTCGGAGGGATGCGCCACCAACGGCAGCGAGAACGGGAAGGCGTCGATCTGCCAGCCGATCGACACGTCCTGCGACCCGCGGGTACGCCGGGTCGGCACGATCGCGATCTCGTCCAGGTCATACCCGCGCCGGGCCGTCTTTCCCTGCCCGATCTCGACGGTGTCACGCACGACTCAAACCTCTCTCACGGGGGGTCAGCGCGTGTGGTAGTTGGGCGCCTCGACGGTCATCTGGATGTCGTGCGGGTGGTTCTCCTTCAGCCCCGCCGCGGTGACCCGCACGAACCGGCCGCGTTGCTGCAGGTCCCCGATCGTAGGGGTACCGCAGTAGCCCATCGCCGCCTGCAGTCCACCGACGAGCTGGTGCGCGACCGCGGCCAGCGGGCCGCGGTAGGGCACCTGGCCCTCGACCCCCTGCGGGACCAGCTTGTCGTCGGAGAGCACGTCGTCCTGGAAGTAGCGGTCCTTGGAGTAGGACCTGGCGTCGCCGCGGCCCTGCATCGCCCCGAGCGAGCCCATGCCGCGGTAGGACTTGAACTGCTTGCCGTTGATGAAGATCAGCTCGCCCGGGCTCTCCTCCACGCCGGCGAGCAGGCTGCCCAGCATCACGCTGTCCGCGCCGGCGACGATGGCCTTCGCGATGTCGCCGGAGTACTGCATGCCGCCGTCGGCGATCACCGGAACCCCGGCCGGCCGGGCCGCGGCGCTCGCCTCGGTGATCGCACTGACCTGGGGTACGCCGACCCCGGCGACCACCCGCGTCGTACAGATGGAGCCGGGCCCCACCCCGACCTTGACGCCGTCGGCGCCGGCGTCGATGAGCGCCTGCGCGCCCTCGCGAGTCGCGACGTTGCCGCCGATGACGTCGACGCCGGTGTCGGCCTTGAGGCGGCGCACCATCGCGAGCACCGCCGTGGAGTGACCGTGTGCGGTGTCGACCACGACGACGTCGACGCCGGCGTCGACGAGCGCGCCGGCCCGCTTGTAGGCGTCCTCCCCCACGCCGACCGCCGCCCCGACGACCAGCCGGCCGTCGGCGTCCTTGGTGGCGAGCGGGAAGGCGTCGCTCTTGACGAAGTCCTTGACCGTGATCAGGCCGCGCAGCCGGTCGGACTCGTCGACGAGCGGCAGTTTCTCGACCTTGTGCCGGCGGAGCAGGGCGAGCGCGTCCGCCTGCGACACGCCGACCGGGGCGGTGACCAGCGGCATCGCGGTCATCACCTCGCGCACCGGGCGGGAGTGATCGTTTTCGAACCGGATGTCCCGATTGGTGACGATGCCCACGAGGACCCCGTCGCGGTCGATCACCGGGACGCCGGAGATGCGGTAGCGGGCGCACAACTCGTCGACGTCGCGCAGGGTGTGCTCCGGCGAGCAGGTCACCGGGTGGGTGACCATCCCGGCCTCGGAGCGCTTGACGAGGTCGACCTGGGCGGCCTGGTCCTCGACCGAGAGATTGCGGTGGAGTACGCCGATCCCGCCCTGGCGGGCCATGGCGATGGCCATCCGGGCCTCGGTGACGGTGTCCATCGCCGAGGAGAGCAGCGGCACCCGCAGCCGGATCGACCGGGAGAGTCTGGTGGAGGTGTCGGCTTCGCTGGGGATGACGTCGGATGCCGCGGGCAGCAGCAGCACGTCGTCGAAGGTGAGGCCTACGTCGATCTCCTGCATCGCACCGTCCTGGAACGCGCGGACGCCGCCACCCAACGCCCTCGAAGTCTCATCGTAGCGGCAGGATGTTGCCGCACCCCGGCCCGATGCGGCTACGGTGGAGGGCGTGACGGACGACGGACCCCTCGACCCGTTCTTCGGAGACCCGAGCGACCCGGCCGCCGCGCTCGACGACGACGAGGTCAGCGAGCCGCTGGAGCCGACCGAACGACAGGACGTGCTGTCCGACCTCGAGGATCTCGAGGTCTTCGAAGCGCTGCTCGTTCCTCGGGGCGTACGAGGCGTGGTGATCGACTGCGACGACTGCCGCGAGCCCCATTACTTCGGCTGGGATCTGATGCGGGCCAACCTGCGCCATCTGCTCGACGTGGGTCAGACCCGCGTGCACGAGCCGGCGTTCTGCCCGGATCCCTCGCTGTACGTGTCCTGGGACTACGCGCGTGGCTTCGCCGACGGCGTGCTGTCGTCGGTCGACGAGGGCCAGCGCTAGCTCAGCCGCGCACGCGGTCAGCGGTGGCGGTGCCAGTGACGGTGCCAGCCGTCCGCTCCGATCCCACTCTCCCGCGTGGCGCTCGGCGCGGACGTGCCATGAATCGGTGCGGGAGCCGCGATAAGCGTCCCCGGGCAGCCTGATCCCGGGCAGCCTGATCCCGAGCGGCTGTATCCCCGGCAGCGTGACCCCGGTCGGCGGCCGGGCCGACGGCCAGGGGACCAGGTGCGGTGGCCAGACGATCGGCGCGTGCTTGACCGGCGCGACCGGGCTCGGGACGGGCGTCGGTGGGGTCGGGCGAGGCGCCGTGGGACGCGGTCGGGACGACCGCGCCGGTGTCGATCGCGCCGGTGTCGATCGCGCCGGTGCCGAGTCCGCCGGTGCCGGCTCAGGCCGCGCAGGCGGTGCAGCGTGCACCGGCGCGCTCCCGGTCTGCTCCGCGGGACGACCCGCGGCGCCGGCCAGATGGTCGGTCTGGTCACCGGCGGACTTCCCGCCGGAGTTCGCGAGCAGCGAGTGGGTACGGGCCGGGGCATGGTGGGCGGCGGTCCGGTGCCGGTGACCGGACGTCGTCGGACCCGACGGCGCGCCGCCGGACACCAGCCGGCTCAACTGCTGTTGCAGGACGACCAGCCGCGCCGACAACGCCGCGCGACCGTCCGCGACACCGACGGCGGTGAGATGGATCTGGGCCTGCATGAGGTCGGCTTCCGCGTCGGTCCACCGATGTGTCGCGAGGGCATGCTGCGCCAGCCCGCAGCGACCGCAGCACCTGGGCGCGGGCATGCACGGACTGCGACTGGGAGGTGCTGACCTCCTGGCGGCTGCTCGGCGGGGTGGAGGCACGCGGCGGACGGGCCAGACTCAGGCCACCCAGGCAGATCACGACGACCGCGGCCGCCACGCCGAGGATCCGGGCGGTACGCCGCCGGGTGTGCCGGCGGGCCGCGGCGGCGGCCAGTTCCGCGGTGGGCAGCACGATCGCCGGCTGGTCCCGGTCGACGTCGGCGCACCACTGGGCGAGCGTCGTGGTGATCGCGTCGTCCGGGAGACCGTCGTAGGCCCGGCCGGCGAGCGCATCGCAGAGGTCGTCGTCCCGGCCCACTCCGTCACCGGCGAGGTCGACGACGCTCACGAGACCAACTCGGCCTCGGCGGTGGCAAGCATCCGGAGCCGGCTCAGCGCGCGGTGCTGGGCGACCCGCACCGCGCCGGCCGACATGCCGAGGGAGTCGGCGACCTCACGCGCCGACATGCCGACCGCGATCCGCAGGATGACGACCTCGCGCTGCACCTCGGGGAGCATCGCCAGCAACCGGTGCAGGCCGTGGGTCCGTTCGGCGGAGACGGCGATCTGCTCGGGTCCGTCGGCGAGGTCGGCGGTGTCCGGCAGCTCGCCGGACGGGTCGTTGCGCACCGCATGCAGGCGCTGCGCATCGACGACCTTGTGTGCCGCGATGCCGTAGGCGAAGGCGACGAAGGGGCGGCCGCGGTCGACGTACCGGGGCAGAGCCGTCAGCACGGCGAGACACACCTCCTGCGCCACATCGTCGGCCGATCCCCGACCCCCGTCCCGGCCGCCGAGTCGCGCGCGGCAGTAGCGCACGATGAGCGGCCGGACCCGGGCGAGGAGCGCCTCGGTCGCGGCCGCGTCGCCCTCCGCCGCCCGGCACGCCAGTGGGCCGAGATCGATTTCTTCATCCGCAGTACTCATCGGAACGGCGCGTCCCCCTGTTACACCACCCGAGCCGGCCTCGGACCGAGAGCCGGTACGACGCGAGTCGGGACGAACGCAGGCCGCTGCCGGCGTGTCCCGACGATCATCGGCGGCAACTGTAGAGCACGAACCCCCTCGAGCGGCAGGGTCAATGCACCAATCCGCCACGAAATCCCTGCGCGACGGCCTGCGCGCGGTCGTGCACGCCGAGTTTGCGGAAAAGCCGACGGGCATGGGTCTTCACGGTGTCCTCGGAGAGGAACAGGTCGCCGCCGATCTCATGGTTGCTCTTGCCCTGGCTCATCCCGAGCAGGACCTGCATCTCCCGCGGCGTCAACGCCGGCCGGCCGTTGCTCGAGGGCACGACCGCCGGGGCGGCGCCGTCCCCGTTCGGGGCCAGCGCATGAGCCAGCGCGGCGAAGACCTCCAGATGGGAGGCGTCCCAGCACAGGAAGCCGCGCGCACCTGAGGCCATGGCGGCGGTGAGGTTGGCCTGGTCGTCGGCCGCACCGAACACCAGGACGGCCGCCTGGGGGTGCTCGGCCATCAGCCGTCGGATGGTGACGATCCCGGTGTCGATCGCCCGATGGGTGCCGACGAACACGACGTCCGGGTGCTCGTGCGGATAGCGCTCGAGCAGCTCCTCGCCGCTGGCCACGGTGTTGACCGGAGCGAACGCCGGGACGGCCGCGAGGAACCGGGCAAGGCGGTCCCGGACCTCTCGGCGCTCGTCGCAGATCAGCACGCTCGCCACCCGACTGAGTGAACACCCCTGTCCGGCGTGGTGTCAGGTCGACGGAGAATCACATACATATGACACTACGTGTCCGTACCGCGAGCACGGGGTGCCGGCGGACGCGATCACCACCCGGACCGATCCGTTGTCGCCGTCGGCGGTGTGCGGTGGGCCGGACCTGGGTAGGAGCCATGCCGTAGCAAGGGTTCGCGACCGAGCGGCCGGCGCTATCAAGATCGTGACCACGACCGAGGGCGCGGTCGGCCGATCCGAGAGAGGTACCTCGATGGCAGACATCCGCCGGCTACCTGGACCCAATGCCCAGGTATGGGAATGGCAGTACGCGGGCTCCTGCCGCGATCAGGACGCCAATCTGTTCTTCCATCCCGAAGGGGAGCGCGGCCCGGCCCGGGACGCGCGCGAGGAGGCGGCCAAGGCCGTCTGCGCACGCTGCCCGGTGATCACCCAGTGCCTCGAGCAGGCGCTCGCCGTCCAGGAGCCCTACGGCGTCTGGGGCGGCACGACCGAGTCCGAGCGGGCCGACCTGCTGGCCCGCCGCGGAGGTCTTGCCCCGGCGGTCTGACCGCCGAGCCGGTGGCGACCCGGCGACCGACGTTCCGAATCTCGCCAGCCGACCCGCTCGGGGCCGGCTGGCGAGATATCGACGAGGTCAGAAACCGGGGCCGTGGCTGTGCCCGTGGCCATGACCATGGCCGCCGGGTGCCTCGTCCGGCTGATCCTCGGGAGCCTCGACCACCGCACTCGCCGTGGTGAGCACCATGCTGGCGATCGACGCGGCGTTGACGAGCGCGGCCCGGGTGACCTTGACCGGGTCGACGATTCCCCGCGCGGCCAGGTCGACGTACTCGCCGGTGGTGGCGTCCAGCCCGATCTCCGGGCCGCCTTCGCGCACCTTGTCGACCACCACGCCGCCTTCCAGGCCGGCGTTGCTGGCGATCTGACGCAACGGCGCGTCCAATGCCCGGCGGACCAGGGCGACCCCGACCGCTTCGTCGCCGGAGAGACCCAGGGAGCCCTCGAGCACCGCGGCGGCGTGCACGAGCGCCGCGCCACCGCCGGGGATGATGCCCTCTTCCACCGCGGCCCGGGTGGCCGAGATGGCGTCCTCGATGCGGTGCTTCTTCTCCTTCAGCTCCACCTCGGTGGCGGCGCCGACCCGGATCACACCCACGCCACCGGCGAGCTTGGCGAGCCGCTCCTGCAGCTTCTCCCGGTCCCAGTCGGAGTCGCTGGCCTCGATCTCGGCGCGCAGCTGCGCGACGCGGGCCGCGATGGCCTCGGCCGAACCGCCGCCGTCGACGAGGATCGTGTCGTCCTTGGTGACCGTGACCCGCCGGATCGTGCCCAGCACGTCGAGCCCGACCTGGTCGAGCTTGAGCCCGACCTCGGGCGAGACGACCTGTGCACCGGTGACCGTGGCGAGGTCCTCCAGGAACGCCGTACGACGGTCACCGAAGAACGGCGCCTTCACGGCGACCACCGGGAGGGTCTTGCGGACCGAGTTGACGACCAGCGTGGACAGGGCCTCGCCCTCGACGTCCTCGGCGATGATCAGCAGCGGCTTGCCGCCCTCGATGACCTTCTCCAGCACCGGAAGCAGGTCGGAGATCGCGCTGATCTTCTGGCTGGTGATGAGCACCTGCGCGTCGTTGTACACCGCCTCCATCGCCTCGGAGTCGGTCACGAAGTACGGCGAGATGTAGCCCTTGTCGAAGTCCAGCCCCTCGGTGAACTCCAGTTCGGTCGAGAGGGTGTTGGACTCCTCGACGGTGATCACGCCGTCCTTGCCGACGGTGTCCATCGCCTCGCCGATCAGCTCACCGATCGTCGGGTCCTGGGCCGAGATCGTCGCGACGTGCGCGATGTCGTCCTTGGAGGAGATGTCGGTGGCCGCCGCGCCGAGCTTCTCGCCGACCGCGGCAACCGCGGCGTTCATGCCCCGGCCGAGCGCGGTCGGGTTGGCGCCGGCGACGATGTTGCGCAGGCCGCCGTGCACCAGCGCCTGGGCCAGCACCGTGGCCGTCGTCGTACCGTCACCGGCCACGTCGTTGGTCTTGGTGGCGACGTCCTTGGCCAGCTGTGCGCCGAGGTTCTCGTAGGGGTCGTCGAGCTCGACCTCGCGGGCGATCGTCACTCCGTCGTTGGTGATCGTCGGCGCGCCGAAGCTCTTGTCGAGCACCACGTTGCGGCCGATGGGGCCGAGGGTCACCTTCACCACGTCGGCGAGGTGGTTGACGCCGCGCTCGAGCGCGCGCCGGGCCTCCTCGTCGAAACTGATCATCTTGGCCATGGGGGTCCTTTCATGCCTCCGCCCCGGCACCCCCGGTCGCGGATTCGCGGAGTCGCGGATCGCTCACGGGGCGCCGGGGCGGCGGCGGACGGGTCGGTGTGTCTACTTCTCGATGACGGCGAGGACGTCGCGCGCGGACAGGACGAGGTATTCGTCCTGGCCGTACTTGACCTCGGTGCCGCCGTACTTGGAGTACAGGACGACGTCACCGACCTTGACGTCGATGGGGACGCGCTTGCCGTTGTCGTCGACCCGGCCCGGGCCTACGGCGATGACGGTGCCCTCCTGGGGCTTCTCCTTCGCCGTGTCCGGGATGACGATGCCCGAGGCGGTGGTCGTCTCGGCCTCGTTGGCCTGGACGACGATGCGGTCCTCGAGCGGCTTGATGGTGACCTTGGTTGCGGTCGTCACGGTATGACCTCCCCCTCCTAGCGGGGTCGAATGTTGTCAGTTCAGGCGAGGCGACTGTCCTGTCGTCGCGGGTGCCAGGCCATCGACTCGCTGCCACCTGGCACTCTAGCCCCGAGAGTGCCAAGGGTTCAACACCGGGGCACTCATCGTCGGTCCTGCCCACCGTAAGGCACGCTGAGTCGGTGGATGCGCGCACCGTGCGGGGGCTGCAGACGCCCGAGGGCGTCCGGCTGCTCGCCGAGGTGACCGCCGGCGGGGTCGACGACGACACCCTGCTCGGCACGCTCGCGGCGCTGCGGGCCCGCTTCCCCGAGCCCCTCGTCGCCGCCGCGGTCACCCAGGTGCGACTGCGGCGGCGGGCCGAGGCGAAGTTCGGCGCCGACGCCGCGGCGATGTTCTTCACCCCGGACGGGATGGAGCAGGCCACCCGGCAGTCCGTCGCGGCCCACCGCGCCCGGCGCTACGCCGACGCCGGCGTCGACCGGGTCCTCGACCTGTGCTGCGGGGTCGGCGGCGACCTGATCGCGCTCGGGCGGGCCGGCCTGAGCGTGCACGGCGTGGACCGCGACGAGCTCACCGTCGAGGTCGCCCGGGCCAACGCCGCGGCGCTCGGGCTGGGCGAGCGGGCCGGTGTCGAGCAGGCCGATGTGACCGACGTCGACCTGACGGGCTGGCCGGCGGCGTTCTGCGATCCGGCCCGCCGGGCCGGCGGCCGGCGGGTCTTCGATCCCCGCGGCTACTCGCCGCCGTTCCGGTTCCTCGACCGGGTCGCGGCGGCGGTCCCCTTCTCCGGCGCCAAGGTCGCGCCGGGAATCCCGCACGACCAGGTGCCGCCCGGTGCCGAGGCGGAGTGGGTCTCCGACGGCGGCGAGGTCAAGGAGGCGGCGCTGTGGTTCGGCCCGTTCGCGACGACCACCCGGCGCGCGACCCTGCTGCCGGGCGGCGAGACCCTGGTCGACCAGGGCCTCGGCCGGCCGCCGACCGGCGCGCCCGGGCAGTTCCTCTACGAGCCGGACGGCGCGGTGGTGCGGGCGCATCTCGTCGCCGAGGTCGCGGCCATCGTGGGCGGCCGGCTGGTCGATCCGACCATCGCCTACGTCACGGCGGACCGCTATGTCGACACCGCCTTCGCCCGGGCCTACGAGATCGCCGAGTCGCTGCCGTTCTCCCGCAAGCGGCTGCAGCAGGTGCTGCGGGCCCGTGGGGTGGGCCGCGTCACGGTCAAGAAGCGCGGCTCGGCGGTCGACACCGAGGTGCTCCGGCGTGGGCTGCGGCTCGACGGGTCGGCCGAGGCGACCGTCATCCTCACCCGGGTCGCGGGGGCGCCGACCGCGCTGGTGGGCACCCCGGTGCCCCGCGGTCAGCAGTAGCGGCGGGCCGCGCAGAGTTCGTCGACGTACGGCGACGTGTCCAGCCCGATGATCTCGACGGTCCGGCCGGTCCGCGGGGCGTGCAGCATCCGTCCGTCGCCGAGCGCCATGCCGACGTGGTGGATCGCCTCGGGCCGGCGGCCGGTGCCGAAGAAGAGCAGGTCACCCTCCCGGACCGCGTCGACCGGCACCGCGAGGCCGGCCGCGGCCTGGTCGTGCGCGTCGCGCGGGATGACGATGCCGTGCCGGTAGTGCGCGAGCGACATCAGGCCGGAGCAGTCGACGCCGAAGCGACAGCGCCCTCCCCACAGGTATCCGACCCCGAGCGACTTCCGGGCGGTGGCGAGGATCGCCGGCCCGTCCGGCGCGGGGCGGGGCGGTAGGTCGGCGGCCGGCGGCGGGTCCGCGGTGAGCTGGCCGGCCGGCAGCCAGCCGGGGTATCCGCGCGGGTCGAGCGACGAGGGCTGGTGCAGGAGGACGACCCTGGCCCAGTCGGCGGCGGTCTCCTCGACGGTGACGGGTTCGCCGCGCAGCGCCTGGGTGTCGACCCGGCCCTGCAGGTCGAGCCGGGCGGGTGTGTCGAGGGCGTCCGCCCAGGCCCGGCCGTCGGCGGCGGCCGCCAGCGCCGGCGCGTCGACCGGCCGGGGCGCGTCCGGCGCGGTCCACAGGGTGGCCACCGGCGCGGCGATCCACATCGGGTGGCCGCTCACGGGGCGCCGACCGGAGGTGCACCGAGCCCCGGACCGTCGGCGAGCAGCAGCCGGCCGTCGTCGTAGCCGACCACCTTCTCGCTCGCCGCCGGGTCGAGCCACCAGGCGGCGTCGAGGTCGTGCACGACGTCGCCCGGGCAGGTCGCGGCGAGGGCGGCCGCGGCGGCGACCGCGAGCTCGCCCTCCATCATTCCGCCGACCATGACGCCGATCCCGGCTGCGGCGGCGATGTCGAGGATCTGCCGGGCCGGACGCAGGCCGCCGCACTTCATCAGCTTCACGTTGATCAGGTCGGCGGCCTGCAGCTCGGCCACCCGCAGCGCGTCCCGCGGGCCGGCGACGCTCTCGTCGGCCATCACCGCGGTGAGCACGTGCCCGGTCACGAAGCCGAGCCCGGCCAGGTCGGCGGCGGCGACCGGCTGCTCGACCAGCTCGATCCGGGCGTCGGCGCGCTCGCACTCGGTGATGACCGACACCGCGTGCTTGGGCGACCAGCCCTGGTTGGCGTCGATCCGCAGCCCGACGTCGGGACCGACCGCCGCGCGCACCCGGAGCACCCGCTCGGTGTCGTCGTACCGGCCGTCGGCGACCTTCAGCTTCAGCGTCGCGAACCCTTCGGCCACCCGCAGCGCGGCCTGTTCGGCCATCTCCTGCGGCGATCCGGCGCTCACCGTCACGTCGGTGGCGACGGCCCCGGCGCCGGCACCGAGCAAGCGGTACAGCGGCAGTCCGAGGTCGCGGGCGCGCGCGTCGTGCAGTGCGATGTCCAGCGCGGCCTTGGCGCTGGTGTTGCCGACCACCGCACTTCCGACCGACCGGAGAACGTGCTCGATGTCGTCGAGGTCGCGGCCGACGACCGTGTCGCGTAGCGGGCCGCGCAGCGCGGCCTCGATCCCGTCGGCGAGATCGCCGGTGATCACCGGAGTGGGTGCGGCCTCACCCCAGCCGCGGACGTCGCCGGCGATCACCTCGACGCGGACGACCGGCACGCTGGTCACGGTGCGCAGTGCGGTGACGAACGGCTGGCGCAGCGGCAGGGTGTGCCGGCTGGTCCGGACGTCGGTGATGGTCGTCGTCACACGCGGCTCACGGCGAGCACCTCGGTGACCGGCATGCTCGAGTCGGCCGGGATGTCGAGCGCAGAGGGCGTGGCGCCGGACGCGACCAGCCGCGCGCCGAGTGCGGCGACCATCGCGCCGTTGTCGGTGCACAGCCCGGGACGCGGGACGCGCAGCCGGATCCCGGCGTCGGCGCACCGCGTCTCGGCCATCGCCCGCAGCCGCGAGTTGGCCGCGACCCCGCCGCCGATCAGCAGGTGGTCGACCCCCTCCTCCCGGCAGGCCCGCACCGCCTTCGCCGTGAGTACGTCGACCACCGCCTCCTGGAACGACGCGGCGACGTCGGCGACCGGCACCGGCTCACCGGCGCGCTCGCGCGCCTCCACCCACCGGGCGACCGCGGTCTTCAGGCCCGAGAAGGAGAAGTCGTACGCCGCGTCCCGGGGCCCGGTCAGCCCGCGCGGGAACGCGATGGCGGCGCCGTCGCCGTCGCGGGCGGCGCGGTCGACGTAGGGGCCGCCGGGAAATCCGAGCCCGAGCAGGCGGGCGACCTTGTCGAACGCCTCACCGGCGGCGTCGTCGACGGTCGCACCGAGCGGGCGGACGTCGGTGGCGACGTCGGGCACCAGCAGCAGCGACGAGTGACCGCCGGAGACGAGCAAAGCCAGACAGGGCTGGGGAATCGGGCCGTGCTCGAGCGCGTCGACGGCGACGTGGGCGGCGAGGTGGTTCACGCCGTACAGCGGCTTGCCGGCGGCCAGCGCGTAGGTCTTCGCGGCCGCGACGCCGACCAGCAGCGCGCCGGAGAGCCCGGGCCCGGCGGTCACCGCGATCGCGTCCACATCGGACAGCGCCACCCCGGCGTCGGCGAGTGCCCGGTGCATCGTGGGCACCATCGCCTCGAGGTGCGCGCGGGACGCGACCTCGGGCACCACGCCGCCGAAACGCGCGTGACTGTCCACACTGGACGCCACCGCGTCGGCGAGCAGCGTCGTACCCCGCACGATGCCGACGCCGGTCTCGTCGCACGAGGTCTCGATCCCGAGGATCAGCGGTTCGTCAGCCACGTCGCATCACCACCGCGTCGGTCTTGCTCGGCTGGTAATACCCACGCCGGAGCCCGATCGCGCGGAAGCCGTGGCGTTCGTAGAGGCGTTGCGCGTCGAGGTTGTCGGCGCGCACCTCCAGCAGCACGGCCGGGGTCTTGCGCCGTTCGGCCTCGTCGAGCAGCGCCTGCAGCAGTGCCGTGCCGATGCCGCGGCCCTGATGGTCCGGACGCACGCCGATCGTCTGCACGCAGGACTCGTCGTCGTAACTCGCCAGGCCGGCGTAGCCGATCGGCTCCTCACCCTCCATCGCCACGAGGTAGTGCCGGGTCTCGTGTTGGGCCAGTTCGTTCCACAGCATGCGGTCCGACCACATCTCCGCGCCGAACAGCGCGCGGTCGATCTCGAGCAGCGCCTCGATGTGCCACCAGCGCATCGGGGCAAGGACGACGTCCGCGGCGAGATCGGTCATGCCGGCGTCACGGACTTGCGGGCGGCCGGCGGTACGGCGTCCGGCCGGCGCAGGTAGAGCGGGGTGAGCGGCTCGGTCGGGTCGGGTCCGAGCAGCCGCGCCGCCGCGCGGCGGGCGAGGCCCGCGACCGTCGGATAGGGCGGCTCGACGAGCGGGAGGCCGAGCACATCGGCGTACGTCGCCGCACCGGCGCCGGCCATCGCGGTGACGCGCGAGGGTGGGCAGCCGGTCGGCGAGCTCGGCCGGGCGGATCACGGCCGGGCCGGCGGTCCGCTCGCCGTCGGCGTAGGCGGCCCAGTAGACCTCGCGCCGCCGCGCATCCGTCGCGACCAGCAGCCGTCGTCCGGCGACCGGGTCGGCCGCCGTCGCGACGGCGTCGAGCGAGCAGACGCCGTAGGTCGGGATGCCGACGGCGTCGGCGAAGCTGACCGCGGTCACCAGCCCGACCCGCAGGCCGGTGAACGGTCCTGGCCCGACCCCGGCGACGACCGCGTCGATCTGCCCGGGCACGGTGCCGGCGTCGCGGATCACGTCGCGGACGGCCGGAGCGAGCAGCTCGCCGTGTCGGCGCGGATCGACCACGACCTGCTCGGCGCAGACCTGCACCCCGTCGGCGTCCACCCGGACGACACCCGCGGTGACGGCCGGGGTGGCGGTGTCGAGGGTCAGGACGAGCACCTGCCGAGGGTAGTTGAGGCGCCGACATGTCCCGACCACGTCCCGACCACGCCGCGGGCGTTCCGCCGGACCGGGCCGCGGAAACGGTTACCGTGCAAGGCGTGCGCGCCCGGGTGAGCCACGTGGTCCTGGCTGTCGTCTGCATCGCCGCGGTCGCGGCCGGATGCACCCAGCACTCCGGGGGCGGCGCGGGCGTCGCCGCGGCGACCGGCAGTTCGGCGTCACCGGGGTCGACCGGCTCGCCGTCGCCGAGCCGGTCGCGCTCCCCCGGCCCGACCACGAGCAAGTCCCCGCATCCGACCGCTACGGCGACCGGGCGCCGGTCACCGCATCCGACCGGCACCGCCCATCCGACGGGCACCGCCGACCCGACCCCGCCGAGCGGCCGGGCCCGACTCTCCTGCGGCGGCACGACCGTGGAACGGCCCGGCGGGGCGCCGTACTGCTTCGACCGCCCGTTCGGCTTCCGCAAGGCGACCCGGGCCCGGCTCGGGTCGGCGCGCTGGGTCACCGCGGTCGGGCTCGACACGCACGACGCCATCGCCACCGGCGTGTTCCGCGCGCCGACCAACACCGACACGCTGTCCGACCGCGACCTGCGGGCCGCCAACGACCTCGTCGTACGCCGCGAGCTGGCGCCGTCGATCCGGCTGCGGTCGACGACCGGGCGGCCGCTGCAGGTGGACGGCGCGCGGACGCTGGAGTACCACGGCGTACCCAAGTCGGCCCCGACCACGCAGATCGACTACTTCTTCGTGTTCCGCGGCCACACCAAGCTGCAGGTCAACTGCGAGTGGTCGGCGCGGGGGCCGGCGGTCCGGAAGGGCTGCAGCCGGCTGCTCAACAGCCTGCAGCTGATCTCCCTGGGCTGATCTGCTCAGCCGATGCGGGTGGCCAGTTCGGCCAGCCGGGCCGGCCACGATCCGCCCGCGCCGGCCAGCTCGGCGACCCGGGCCTCGTCGTCGACGGCCCGGGACAAGCGCACCGTGAGATGCGCGTCGTCGAGTTGCTCGACCAGCCCGTCGCCCCACTCGACGGCGGTGACCGACTCCTCGACCGCGGCGTCGAGGTCGAGGTCGTCGACCTCCGCGACCGAGCCGAGCCGGTAGGCGTCGACGTGCACCAGCGGTATCCGGCCGCCGCGGTGCACCCGCGCGATCACGAACGTCGGAGAGAGCACCGGCCCGGCGACGCGCAGACCGGCGCCGATCCCCTGCACCACGCACGGTCTTGCCGGCGCCGAGCGGGCCGGAGAGGACGACGAGGTCGCCGGGGGCGAGCAGGTCGGCCAGCGCCCGGCCGAGAGCGCGGGTGTCCTCCGCCGTGGGCAGGTCGACCCGGAGCGCGTCGCGGCCGGTCACCCGTGGTCCAGCAGGGTCGCGACCCAGGCCAGGTCGCTGCGCAGCGCGGCGATCGGCATGCCGGCCGGGCCGAACCGGATGGCCGCGGACGGGTGGTAGCTCACCACCACCCGGCGCTCGTCGACCTCGTGCACGACGCCGCGCGCCGCCCCCAGCCGGACCCCGCGGCCGAGGAACCAGGACGCCGCCGTGAGCCCGAGCGCACACACCACCTGCGGGCGGACCAGGTCGAGCTTGCGGGTGAGCCAGCCGCGGCAGTTGGCCACCTCGGCGGCGCGGGGCGCCCGGTTGCCCGGCGGTCGGCACTGCAGGACGTTGAGTACGGCGACCTCGTCGCGGCGCAGCCCCGCTTCGGCGAGGAGCTCGTCGAGCAGCCGCCCGGCCTTGCCGACGAACGGGCGGCCGGCGCGGTCCTCCTCCGCCCCGGGCGCCTCACCGACGAGAGCGAGCCGGGCACCGGGCGGGGCGTCCCCGACCACGACGGTGGTGCGCTCGGCGGCGAGTTCCGGGCAGGCGGTGCAGGCCGCCGACCGCGCGGCGAGCTCGGCCCAGGTCGGCGACCCGGCCGCGGCCGCGAGCACGTCGGCGGACGCCGCCGACGCCCTCACGCCTCCCGCCTACGCCGCTCGGGCCGGCGGCGCCGCGGCCGCCCGCTCGCGGCCGCCGACCGGCGGATCAGGTCGCGCAGCGCGTCGTTGACGACCTCGGGCCGCTCCAGCGGGACGAGGTGGCCGGCGCCGGTGACGACCAGCAGCTCCGCCCGCGGCACCGCCTCGGCGATCGCCCGGCTGTGCTCGGCCGGGGTGAGCATGTCCTTCTCGCCGACCACGACGAGGGTCTCCACCTGAGCCAGCTTTGACACCGCGGACAGCTTGTCGTGGGACATGAACTCGACCAGGAACTCACCGATCACGTCGACCGGGGTCGCCGAGATCATCCGCTCGACGTAGCTGACCAGCGCCGGGCTCACGTCCGCCGTACCGAAGCTGTAGTGGCGTGTGAGCAGCCAGGCGAGGTCGCGGGCGGCCCGTCTGCCGCGCTCGACCATCGACGGCCGTGCGCGCATACCCAGGGCCAGCACGGGCACGATGGGCCCCTGCAGCGAGGCCAGCGCGGCCGGGAGCCCCCACCGGAGCTCCCGCAGCCCGCCGGACGAGGTGGACAGCAGCGCGACGCCGGCGACGCTCGTCCCGAACCGGTCCGGCTGCTGGTCGGCCAGCGCCATGATCGCCATGCCGCCCATGGAGTGCCCGACCAGGACGACCGGGCTGCCGTCGTCGACCGCGTCGAGGACGCGGCCGAGGTCCCGGCCGAGCTGGTCGATGGTCGAGGCCGCCGCCGCCCCCCGACCGGACCGGCCGTGGCTGCGCTGGTCGTAGAACACCATCCGCACCGCGGGATCGGTCAGGTCGGCGAGGTCACGGCGCTGGTAGTGCCAGGCGCCCATCTCCAGCGTGTAGCCGTGCACGAAGACCACCGTCAACGGCGCATCGACCGGGCCGACCTCCTCGACGTAGAGGGGTACGCCGTCGCCGGCCACGACGATGCGGGTCCGGTCGGCCGGCAGCTCGCCGTAGGGCTCGTCGGCGGCCGGGTCGTCGCCGGAGCGGAGCCGGCCGATGGCGTAGCGCTGGGCGGCGATGCCGACCGCGGCGCCGGCGGCCAACAGACCGACCGCGCCGCCGACCCAGCCCGCCTTCTGTGGCTTCATGCCGTCCCACCGACGTAGCGACGCGGCACCCGGGCCCGACGCGGGTGACGATCTCGTAGCCGATGGTGCCGATCGCCTCCGCCCAGTCGGCGGCGGTCGGCTCGCCCGCGTCGCCCGGCCCGAAGAGCAGCACCGGGTCACCGGGCCGCACCGGATCGTCGCCGACGTCGAGAACGAACTGGTCCATGCACACCCGGCCGGCGATCCGTCGCCGGCGCCCGGCCAGCCACGCCTCGGCGACACCCGACGCATGCCGCGGCACCCCGTCGCCGTACCCGAGCGGCACCAGCGCCAGCAGGGTGTCGCGCGGCGTGGTGTAGGTGAGCCCGTAGGACACCCCGGAACCGGCCGGCACCCGCTTGGTCAGGGCGACCTGGGCGGTCAGCGTCATCGCCGGCACCAGACCCCGGGTGTCGACGGCCGGGCCGGGGGGGACGCCGTAGACGGCGATGCCGGGGCGGACCAGGTCGAAGTGGGCGGCGGGGTTGGTCAGGGTCGCGGCGGAGTTGGCCATGTGCCGCACCTGTGGCGTGATGCCGTGCCGGTCGGCCGCCGCCAGCGCCTCGCGGAACGCCGCGAGCTGGGTGGAGTTGGCCGGGTGCTGCGGCTCGTCGGAGCAGGCGAAGTGGCTCCACAGGCCGACGACCTCGACCGTCCCGTCGGCCGCGGCGCGGGCGGCGGCGGCGAGCAGCTCCGACCACGACTCGGCGGTGGCGCCGCCCCGGGACAGCCCGGTGTCCGCCTCGAGGTGCACCCGGGCGGTCCGCCCGGCGGTGCGGGCCGCGGCGACCACCTCGTCCAGCAGCCACACCGCGCCGACCGACAGGTCGATCCCGTGGGCGATCGGGGCGGCGAGATCCTCGCCGGGGGCGACCACCATCGCGAGTACCGGTGCCTCGACGCCGCCGGCCCGCAGCGCGAGCGCCTCGGCGACGTAGGCGACGGCCAACCAGCTCGCCCCGCCGGCGACCGCCGCCCGGGCCGAGGGCAGCAGACCGTGCCCGTATCCGTCCGCCTTCACGACCGCCATGACCCCGGCGGGCGTCGAGCCGCGCAGCTCGGCGACGTTGGCGCGGATCGCCCCCAGATCGACGACGGCGGCGCTGCGCGCGGCACCGAAGCCGACCGGTGGTGACGCCTCGGCGTCGGTGGACAGACTCACGGTCGCAGTGTGTCAGCTTCGCCCGGTCAGCCGCCGCCTGGCGGCCGGCAGCGCGGTGAGGACCCCGACGGCCGTGGTGGGCGCCCCGTCGGCGGCGAGCGCACCGGCCAGGCCGTGCAGGTAGGCCCCGCAGGCCGCCGCCTCGGGGGCGGGGAGCCCGGCGGCGAGCAGCGCGCCGATGCAGCCGGAGAGCACGTCGCCGGTGCCGGCGCTGGCCAGCCACGGCGTCCCGGTCGGGTTGACGTAGGCGGGTCCGTCCGGCGCGGCGACCACCGTCGCGTTGCCCTTGAGCAGCATGGTCACGCCCAGCTCGGCGGCCGCCCGCTTCGCCGCGCCGATCCGGTCGGTGCCGACGTCGCCGGCCACCCGGGCGAACTCCCGGTCGTGCGGGGTGAGCACGGTAGGCGCCGTTCGACGGCGTACGAGGTCCGGTTCGGCGGCGAGCAGGGTGATGCCGTCGGCGTCGACGAGGACCGGTACGTCGGAGTGCAGCACCTCCCGCAGGAGGGCGCGGGCGTCGTCGTCGACCCCGAGTCCGGGCCCGACCACCCAGGCCTGCACGCGGCCGGCCTGCGTGGGCCGGCCGTCGGTGACCACGGCCTCGGGCCAGCGGGCGCGGACGGCGTCGGCGGCGTGGCCGGCGTAACGGACCATCCCGGCTCCGGTGTGCAGCGCGGCGCCGACGCACATCACGGCGGCCCCGCCGTAGGTCGGTGAGCCGGCGACGATCCCGGCGACACCGCGGGTGTACTTGTCGTCGCCCGGCCCCGGCACCGGCAGCAGTTGGCGTACGTCGGCGTCCTCGAGGATCCGGGTGTCCGCCGCCGGCAGGTGCGGCAGCAGCCCGATGTCGACCAGGGCGACCTCACCGGCGTACCGGGCCCCGTCGCCGACGACCAGGCCGGGCTTGAGTACGCCGAAGGTGACGGTGCGGTCGGCGTCGAACGCGGCGCCGGCCACGGCGCCGGTGTCGGCGTCCACCCCGCTCGGCAGGTCGACCGCGACGAGCGTGGCACCGCTGTCGGCGCCGGCCTGGGCGAGCGCCGCGGCGTCCGGCCGCAGCCCGCCCTTGCCGCCGATGCCGAGGATGCCGTCGACGACGAGGTCGGCCCCGGCGATCGCCTCCGCCCGGGCCGGGCCGGCCCGACCGCCCGCGGCCCGCAGCGCCGCGAGCCCTCCGGCGTGCGCCCGGTCGGGGGCCAGCAGCAGCGCGTCGACCCGGGCGCCGCGCCCGGCCAGGCGGGCACCGGCGTAAAGCGCGTCGCCGCCGTTGTTGCCGGCGCCCACCAGCAGCACCACGCGGGCGCCGTACACGCGGTCGAGGGCGGCCGCGCAGTGCGTCGCCAGCCCGGCCGCCGCGCGCTGCATCAGGGCCCCGTCGGGCAGCTGCGCCATCAGGGCCTCTTCGGCGGCTCGCACCGCCGCGACCGGCCACACACCGCGCATCGACGTACCTCCCGCCTAACGTCCCGAGGACTCCGCGATCACCACGGCGCTGGCGATGCCGCCGTCGTGCGAGAGCGACACGTGCCAGGCGTCGACGCCGAGCGCATCCGCCCGGGCGGCGACGGTACCGGTGACCGCGATCCGCGGTTGACCGGCGTCGGTCACGGTGACCTCGGCGTCGGCCCAGTGCAGGTCGGCAGGCGCGCCGAGCGCCTTGGCCAGCGCCTCCTTCGCCGCGAACCGCGCGGCCAGCGACTCCGGCGTACGCGGCTCGCCGGAGCCGGTGACCTGTTCGGCGGCGGTGAACAGCCGGTCGACGAGGCCGGGGGTGCGGGACAGCGACTCCGCGAAGCGCTGCACCGGCACGACGTCGATCCCCACCCCCACGATCATCGCGCCCACCCCCTGAAGCGCAGCGCCGGCGGCCCGCCGAAACGCGCGCCACGCAGCCGTCCAAAACGCACTCCTAGTGCGTTTTGGTCCGCGACACGCCGTGCGCGAACCCCCAAAACGCACTCCTAGTGCGTTTTGGTCAGGGCGGCCGGCGAGACCCGGCTGACTGCGACCGCGGTGGACAAAACCCACTACTAGTGGGTTTTGGTCCACGACACGCCGCGCGGAGCGTCCACAACCCACTACTAGTGGGTTTTGTCCACAGGGGCCAAGGGGGCCAAAGGGGCGCACGACGGAGCCGGACGACGGTGCGGTCACTCGACGGTGACCGACTTCGCCAGGTTGCGGGGCTTGTCGACGTCGAACCCACGGGCCTGCGCCAACTCCGCAGCGAAGACCTGCAGCGGCACCGTCGTCACCAACGGGGCGAAGAGCGTCGGCGCGGTCGGCACCTCGATCAAGTGGTGCGCGTAGGGCCGCACCGACTCGTCGCCCTCTTCGGCGATCACGATGGTGCGCGCACCGCGGGCCCGGATCTCCTGGATGTTCGACAGCAGCTTGTCGTGCAGTACGGCGCGCCCGCGCGGCGAGGGAACGACGACCACCACCGGCAGCCCCGGCTCGATCAGCGCGATCGGGCCGTGCTTGAGCTCGCCGGCCGGGAACCCCTCGGCGTGCATGTAGGCCAGTTCCTTGAGCTTGAGCGCGCCCTCCATCGCCACGGGGTAGCCGACGTGCCGGCCGAGGAAGAGCACGGCCTGGGAGTCGGCGAGCTCACGGGCCAGTCGGCGTACCGGCTCGACCGTCGCCAGCGACCGCGCCACCTGCTCCGACATCGCGACCAGAGCTTCGTATTCGCGGGCCACCTCGTCGCCGTACTTCTTGCCCTGCACCTGGGCGAGGGCGAGCCCGACGAGACAGGAGGCGGCCACCTGGGTGAGGAAGGTCTTGGTCGCGGCGACACCGACCTCGGGACCGGCCCGGGTGTAGAGCACCGCGTCGGACTCCCGCGGGATCTGCGAGCCGTTGGTGTTGCAGATCGAGAGCACGCGGGCCTTCTGCGCGCGGGCGTGCCGCACCGCCTCCAGCGTGTCGGCGGTCTCGCCGCTCTGCGAGATCGCGAGCACCAGCGTGTCGCGGTCGAGCACCGGGTCGCGGTAGCGGAACTCCGAGGCGATCTCGACCTCGACCGGCAGCCGGGTCCAGTGCTCGATCGCGTACTTCGCCAGCAGCCCGGAGTGGTACGCCGACCCGCAGGCGACGACGAACACCTTGTCGACGTCGCGCAGATCCTGGTCGTCGAGGCGTTCCTCGTCGAGGACGATCCGGCCGTCGAGCAGCCGGCCGCGCAGGGTGTCGGCGATCGCCGCCGGCTGCTCCTGGATCTCCTTGAGCATGAAGTAGTCGTGGCCGCCCTTCTCGGCGGCCGCGATGTCCCAGTCGACGTGGAAGTGCCGGCCGGCAGCGGGCCCGCCGGCGAAGTCGGTGACGACGTAGCCGTCGGCGTGCAGCTCGACCACCTGATCCTGGCCGAGCTCGACGGCGTCGCGGGTGTGGGCGATGAACGCGGCCACGTCGCTGGCGAGGAACATCTCGCCGGCGCCGACGCCGACCACCAGCGGGGAGTTGCGACGCGCCCCGATGACCTCGCCGGGGAAGTCGCGGTGAACGACGACCAACGTGAAGGCCCCGTTCAACCGGCGGATGACCGTGCGTACGGCGTCGGCCAGTGACTCGGCGTCGGGCAGCACCTCTTCGAGCAGGTGCGCGACGACCTCGGTGTCGGTGTCGCTGCGCAACTCGTGCCCGCGATCCTCGAGCTCGGTGCGCAGCGGCGCGAAGTTCTCGATGATCCCGTTGTGCACGACGGCGACCGCGCCCGTGCAGTCCAGGTGCGGGTGGGCGTTGGCGTCGGTGGGCGCGCCGTGCGTGGCCCAGCGGGTGTGGCCGATCCCGGTGTTCGCGGTGATCTCGGAGTCGACCAGGCGCTTCTCCAGGTTGCGCAGCGGCCCGGCCCGGCGCTCGGTGCGCAGCACCCCGGTGGGCTCGACCATCGCGATGCCGGCGGAGTCGTAGCCGCGGTACTCCAGCCGCCGCAGCCCGTCCATCACGGCCGCGAGAGCCGGCCCGTCGCCGACGTACCCCACGATTCCGCACACGAGACGAGCGTAACGGCCGCCGGCCGCTCGTCCGGACAAACGCACTACTCGTGCGTTTCGGTCGACCCCCGGGCGGTCAGCAGGTGGCCACGACGGCGGCGAGGCTTTCAGCGACCGCCTGCGCCTCGTCGTGCGTCGGCGCTTCGACCATCACCCGGACCAGCTGTTCGGTGCCGGACGGCCGGATCAGGACCCGGCCCTCGTCACCGAGCCGGCGCTCGGCGTCGGCCAGGGCGGTCCCGACCTCCGGGGCACCCGCCACCCTGGTCCGGTCGGTGACCTTGACGTTGATCAGGACCTGCGGCAACCGGGTCAGCATGCTCGCGAGGTCGCCCAGCGAGCGGCCCGTCTCGGCCATCCGGCCGAGCAGTTGCAGCGCGGTGAGGATCCCGTCGCCGGTGCTCGCCAGGTCCGGGAAGACCAGGTGCCCGCTCTGTTCCCCGCCGAGCGACAGGCCGCGTTCGGTGAGCGCCTCGAGCACGTAGCGGTCGCCGACCGGGGTGGTGAGCACCGAGATTCCGGCGTCGCGCATCGCGTGATGGAAACCCAGGTTGCTCATGACGGTGGCGACCACGATGTCCTCGCGCAGGTCGCCCTTCTCGTGCAGCGCCGAGGCGCAGATCGCCAGCATCGCGTCACCGTCGACCAGCTCGCCGTCGGCCGTCACCGCGAGACAGCGGTCGGCGTCGCCGTCGTGGGCGACGCCGATGTCGGCGCCGGAGCTGCGCACCGCCTCGGTGACCGGCTCGAGGTGCGTCGAGCCGCAGCCGTCGTTGATGTTGAGCCCGTCCGGCTCGGCGTGGATCGTGGTGACCCGCGCGCCGGCCCGCCGGTAGACCTCGGGTGCGACGGTCGACGACGCGCCGTTCGCGCAGTCCACGACGACGTGCAGCCCGGTGAGGTCTTTCGTCACGGTGGTGAGCAGGTGCTCGGTGTAGCTCCGGGCGGCGTCGGGCAGGTCGCGGACCCGGCCGATCGCGGCGCCGATCGGGCGTTCGTCGAGGTGCGCCGCGCGGGCCTCGACGGCGTCCTCGACCTGGTCGGGCAGCTTACGGCCGCCGCGGCCGAAGAGCTTGATGCCGTTGTCGGGCATCGGATTGTGGCTGGCGGACAGGACGACGCCGAAGTCGGCGCCGAGCTCGGCAGTCAGGAAGGCGATCGCCGGGGTCGGGATCACCCCCGCCCGCAACACCTGCGCACCGGCGCTGGCCAGCCCGGCCACGACCGCGGCCTCGAGCATCTCGCCACTTGCCCGCGGGTCTCTGCCGACCACCGCCAGCGGCGGACCGTCGGCACCCGGCTCGGGAAGGACCTGCGCGGCCGCCGCGGCGACCGCGAGGGTCAACTCAGGGGTGAGGTCCCGGCCGGCCAGGCCGCGGACGCCGTCGGTGCCGAAGAGCCGACCCATCGGCGGAGTCCTCCCATGCCACGTGTGGGGAGACCGGGTGGCCCCGGTGGTGTCCCCGTCGTCGTCAGACCGCGGCGCGTACCGCCGGCACCGCCTACCGCTTGGAGTACTGCGGGGCCTTGCGGGCCTTCTTCAGGCCGTACTTCTTGCGCTCCTTCACCCGCGGGTCGCGGGTGAGGAACCCGGCCGCCTTCAGGGCGGGACGGTCGTCAGGATCGACGTCGATGAGGGCCCGCGCGACGGCGAGGCGCAGCGCGCCGGCCTGCCCGGTGACACCGCCGCCGTGCAGCGTGGCGATCACGTCGTAGAGCTCGGTCTTCTCCAGGGTGACCAGCGGCTCGCGCACGATCTGCTGGTGGACCTTGTTGGGGAAGTAGCCCTCGAGGCTCTTGCCGTTGAGCGTGAACTTGCCGCTGCCCGGGAGCAGCCGCACGCGGACGATGGCCTGCTTACGGCGGCCGACCGTCTGCGGGATCGTGCCGTCGGCGCGGCCCACCGGACGCTCGCGGACGGCAGTCGCCGTGGCGGGCGCCTCACTCTCCGGAGCGGCCACCGCGTCACCCAGCGTCTGGGTGGTCTCGGCGGGTACGGCGTCCGGGGTCGGCGCGCTGTCGGGGCTCACTGTCTCTTCCGTCACTGGCTCTCCGGTCACTGGGCAACCCTCACTGGGCAACCTGATGGATCTCATAGGGCACCGGCCGCTGGGCCTGGTGCGGGTGGTCCGGGCCGGCATAGACCTTGAGCTTGCCGCCCATCTTCCGGCCGAGCGAGTTGTGCGGCAGCATGCCCTTGACCGCCCGCTCGATGACCCGCTCCGGCCGGCGGTCGAGCTCGTCGCCGATGGTGCGGGACGTCAGGCCTCCAGGGTAGCCGGAGTGCCGGTGGACCAGCTTGGTGTCGCGCTTCGTCCCGGTAAGGGCGACCTTGCCGGCGTTGATGACCACCACGAAGTCGCCGGTGTCCACGTGCGGCGCGAACTGGGGCTTGTGCTTGCCGCGGAGCAGGATCGCCGCCTGGCTCGCGAGCCGGCCGAGAACGACGTCCGTCGCATCGATCACGTGCCACTGGCGGGTGACCTCGCCGGGCTTGGGGCTGTACGTGCGCACGCCGTGTCGCCTTCTCATCGTCGGGGTGGAATGTGTGTGCCCGTCGACGCCGAGCGTCGCGCACACCGACCGTTGACGATACCGGCTGGGCGCGGGCAGGGTCAAAGCGGGCAGCCGGGCAGCGTCGGCCCAGGTTAACGCGACCCGACCGCCGGGAGATCGCCCGACTCCCACACCGGCCGGTCGGACTCGACCACCGAACCGTCGTCGGCGAACGCGACGTACCGGTCGAAACCGCGTGCGAACCACCGGTCGTGGGTCACCGCGAGGACGGTCCCGTCGTAGGACGCCAGCCCGTCCTCGAGAGCCTCGGCGCTCGCGACGTCGAGGTTGTCGGTGGGCTCGTCCAGCAGCAGCATCGTCGCGCCGGAGAGCTCCAGGAGCAGGATCTGGAACCTCGCCTGCTGTCCCCCGGACAGCGTGTCGAACGGCTGGTCGGCCTGCCCGTGCAGCTCGTAGCGGCGCAGCGCGGCGATGGCCCGGCCGCGGTCCAGCCCGGTCCGGTCGCCCTCGCCCCGCCACAGGATGTCGACCAGCGCCCGCCCGGTCAGCTCCGGGTGCTCGTGGGTCTGCGAGAACAGCCCCGGGACGACCCGGGCGCCCAGCTTGCAGCCCCCCTCGTGCCCGACCGGACCGCCGGCGAGCAGGCGCAGGAAATGCGACTTGCCGGAGCCGTTGGGGCCGACGACGGCGACCCGCTCGCCGTAGAACACCTCGAGGTCGAACGGATCGGTCAGGCCGTCGAGCTCGAGCGCGGTGCAGGTGAGGGCCCGCATCCCGGTGCGGCCACCGCGCAAACGCACCCGGACGTGTTGCTCGCGGGGCCGTTCGGGTGGCGGGCCGGCCTCCTCGAACTTCGCCAGCCGGGTCTGCATGGCCTTGTACCGCGCGGCCATGGCGTCGCTGTTCTTCGCCTGCTGCTGCAGGGTGCGGACGAGGTCCTTGAGCCGTTGGTGCTCCTCGTTCCAGCGGCGGTGCAGCTCGTCGAGGCGGGCCACCCGGTCGGCCCGCGCGTCGTGGTAGGAGGCGAAGCCGCCGCCGTGCACCCAGGTCGTGTAGGCCTCGACCGTCACGATCCGCTGCGCGGTGCGGTCGAGCAGGGCCCGGTCATGGCTGACGAAGAGCACGGTCTTGGCGGTGGCCCGCAGCTCATCCTCCAGCCACCGCTTGCCCGCGACGTCGAGGTAGTTGTCCGGCTCGTCGAGCAACAGCACCTCGTCCGTACCGCGCAACAGCGCCTCGAGCGCCAGTCGCTTCTGCTCGCCGCCGGAGAGCTGACGCACCGGCCGGCCGGCGGCCACGTCCCACGGCTGGTCGAGGGCGGCGACGGTCGCGGTGTCCCACAGCACCTCGGCGTCGTACCCGCCGGCGTCGCCCCAGGCGACCAGGGCGTCGGCGTAGCGCAGCTGCGCGGCCTCGTCGCCGTCGGCCAGCCGGCGCTCCGCCCGGGCCAGCCGTTCGCCGGCCGCCCGCACGGCCGGTGCGGCGAGGGAGCTGAGCAGGTCGCGGACCGTGCTGTCGTCGCTGACACTGCCGATGAACTGCCGCATGACGCCGAGCCCGCCGGCCCGCGCGACCGTGCCCGAACTCGGCGTGACGTCGCCGGCGATGACCCGAAGCAGGGTGGTCTTTCCCGCGCCGTTGGCCCCCACCAGCGCGACCTTCCGCCCGTCGCCCACACGGAACGACGCGTCGTCGAGCAGGACCCGTCCGTCCGGCAGGACGAACGAGACGTGCGCGACATCGACGTAACCCATACCTGCAGTCTCGCGATCCCGGCTCCCGGCCCGCACCCGATTAAGCGGGTTAGGGTCGCTCACGGTCGGAAGGACGGTGGCGTGAGCGCGACGCAGGCGTGGGCCGAGAGCCTCGCGGCATGGGCGATCCCACAGTCGGTCCTCGACGGGGCCGAGGACTCGCCGTGGGTCCTGCCGGGCGAGGTGTTCGCCCGGCGGGCCGACCGGAGGATCGCCGAGCCGTCGGGTCCGACGTACGACGACGCGGTCGCTGCGCTGACGACACCGGGAACCGTCCTCGACGTGGGCGCCGGCGTCGGGAGCGGCGAGCCTGCCCCTCGTGGGTCGGGCCGCGGTCGAGGCGGTGACCGCCGTCGACGCCGACCCGGATCTGCTGGCCCGCTTCGGCGAGCGGGCGTCCCGGCTGCAGGTACCGGTGCGGATGCTGCGCGGGCACTGGCCGGGGCTGGCGGACGCGGCGGGCGCCGCGGATGTAGTGGTCTGCGCACATGTGCTCTACAACGTGCCGGAGCTCGCCCCCTTCGTCGGCGCACTGACCGGCCACGCCCGGCGGCGGGTGATCGTCGAGATCGCCGCACGTCATCCGCTGACCTCGCTCAACCCGCTCTGGCAACACTTCCACGGCATCGCCCGGCCGGAAGGTCCGACCGCGCAGGACTGCCTGGCCGCGCTCGCCGAGCTGGGGATCCGCCCGACGACCACCTGGTGGCGGCGTCCGGCCGAGCGCGAGTACGCGAGCTTCGCCGCCATGGTCGAGGTCACCAGGCGTCGGCTGTGCCTGCCCCGCAGCGCGCAGGGCGAGCTTGCGGATGTGCTGCGCCGGCGTGGCGTCGACGCCGCGCGGCCGCCGGACCTGGGCTCGTCCGGGCGCGCGGTGGTGACGATGTGCTGGGACGGGACCGCGTCCTGAGCGCCGCCGGTCAGGTACTCGCGAACTCGGGTACGGCGGCGAGCAGTCGACCGCCGAGCTCGGCGTCGCCCTCGAAAACCTTGGGCATCGCGTCGACCGTGACCCGGCGCCCGGCCAGCAGGGCGAAGTCGCCGGCCGCGGCCGAGATGGCGACGCTGACCGGTTCCTGCGTCGGGCCCAGGACCCAGTGCCCGCCTCCCGGACCGCTCAACCGGATCTCGACCCGCCGCGGGCCCCGGCCGCTGTCGATGAACAGATCCGGAGCGAGCCGGTGGATGACGACGTCGAGTACGCCGCGCAGGTCGCCGGACGGCAACGGGTCGGGCTGGCGCAGGGTGAGCGCCCGGATCGCCTCCGCGGTAAGGCTGGTCTGCAGGAGTCGGCTCACCAGTACGCGGTGCGCGTGCGCCAGCTCGAGCTCGGTGATGCCGATCTGTTCGACCCAACCGAGCGACCCCGCCCGGCCGACCGCCGGCGGCTCGGTGCGATGAGAGTGCCGGATGTAACGCACCCGGGCCTGCGCCGCGGCGCCGCTGCTGATCTGCGCGAGTCGCGTGGTGTGGGTGTATTCGAGGAGCAGGAGATCGTCGAGCAACGCCCGTACGGTGCGGCCGTGCTCGTCGGTCGCGCCCCAGTCCTCTGCGGTCAGCCCGGCCAGCGTGCGGGAGAGCTTGTCCACTTCGGCGTGGTAGCTGGCCGCCGACCAGCCGAGATCCTGACCCCGATGCTCCCGCGGCCGCGGTGTGCCGACCGGCAGCGAAGCGCCGTCGTCGCCCGCAGTCATGGCCCCCCGTTCGCCGCGCCGCCGCGCGAGGGCATTCCTGCCCGCGTAACCCATCCGGACTATACGTCCTCAAGGGCGGACATCAGACGATATCGGCGAACGGGGCTTCGCCGGAGCAGCAGAAGACCCGGGTCCAGTCTTCCCCCACGAGGACTGGGTCCGGGTCATCTGGCTCGTCCGGCCCGTGGGCCCGACGCCATGCCGCCTACATGTTCGCGATCGCCCTCCAGGCAGCTATCGAGCCGGCGTCGTGGAAGCGCCAGTCGCCGCGGGCTCCGGTGTTGTACCAGTACAGGACCGTGGTGAAGGCGGGGTGCGCGGCGATCCACGTCTTGTCGGCCTTGAAGGTGGTCGCCCGCTGGGCCGAATACTTGTCGGTGGCTCCGGGCGGGTTGACGCCGACGCCGTACTCGGCGAACACCAACGGCTTGCCGCGGCTCTTCACCAGGTTGTACCAACCCATGAACGGGGCGTCGGTGGCCAGTCCCTGGCCGGTCGGCTTCGCCTCGTAGGTGTCCACGGCGTAGAAGTCGACGTGGCTGGCCGCGGGAAGGTAGCTGCCGCTGTGGCCGAACCGACCGGTCGTGTACTGGTAGGACATGGCGGCCATGCCGACGATCAGCGCCGGGTTGGCGGCCTTCAGCACGGCGTACTGCTGGTCGTATTGAGCGACGAACGCTGCGCCGTTGCCGTTGTACTCGTTCTCCGGCTCGTGGTGGAAGATGATCCGGGTGCCCGGCGGGCACGACTTCGCGAACGGCACCGTGTTGGCGCTCGGTGTCTTGTAGGAGATGAACGCCTTGACACCGGCGGGTACGCCAACCTTGGCGTAGCTGGCCGGCAGGGCGCCGGAGTAGAACAGCCGCACCGCGTGCAGCGGTCCGATCGTGGCGTTGGCCGTGGCGAACTGTCCGGTCACCGTGTCCGCGCCGGTCAGCAGAGAGGCATTCGTCGAGGTCGTGGTCGCGCTCCAGGTGACCGTCATCTGCGGGATGCCGGCGCCGACGAACTCGGACGACTCGACCCGGGCGATCGAGTCCTTGGCCACCGACTGCAGCCGGACCGATACGGCCCCCGCGACGGGTGTGATCGACTTGAGGTTGAGGGTCGCCTTCGCTCCGGCGGGCGTCGTGCTGACCAGCTTGCCGCGCGCCGGTGCGTTGGCGGCGTCGAGCGTGGCCTCTTTCCAGGTGGTCGCCGTCTGGTAGGCGTTGAGGCCGGGGATGTTGGTACCACCTAGCCGAGCGAGCGAGACGGTCGCGTTGGTGACCGTTGCACCGGCCGGAACGCCGGCGACGGAGAACCGCAGGAAGGCGGACTTCCCGCCGATCGGCATCGAGGTGAGCCGGTCGGAGTTCCCGTTGACCAGCGTGGGTCGGCCGGGCGTGATGAACGAGTCGTCAGTCGGCTTGAGATGCACCACCCCGGTCTTGGTGGCCGATGGCGTCGCGGACCCCGACGGTGCATTGGCCTTATCGGTTCCCGCAAAGGCAAACGTGGTGGACAGGGCAAGCGCAGCCCCCGCCACCACGGCGGCCGTGATCAGGCCGACCCTTCGATATGTCCTCATATTTGGTGCCCCCATGATGGGCCAACCCCCCGTCGGCCACTCACTATGTGTATTGACCTGGTAACTGATCGTTAAACCAAGGCCTAGGGGATTCCGGGCGTCGTCGGCGTGTGCCGGCACCAGATCCAGCCCGAACGCGTAGTCCACCGCGCATTTCGGGCGATCCCATGACCGCTCGGTCGACGGTCACAGCGGGGCACCGGCCACCGAGCCGAATGAGTACTTAGAGTCGCAATGCTGCTACTCTTCGCGCAGGGCGCCCGACGTCTGCAGCCTACGATTCGGGATTAGGGGGAGCAGCGACGATCCGTGGTGACGGCCCGTGGTGACGGCCTCGCCGTACCGCATGGGATCGACGCTGCTGGCCGGGTTGGCGATGGTCGCCGGGCGCCCCACCTCACCAGACGGCGTCCGCGCCGGCGGGATCAGCAGGCCGCGGAGCGCCGAGCGCGGGTATCGGCCGCCCGCCCGGCCAGCTCGTCGTCCGCGGGATAGCCGACGGCCAGCAGGGTCAGCCCGTGGGCCGGGGCGACCGCAACCGTGTCCACGCGCACCGAGCGGGCCAGCAGCGACGCCGGCCACGCCTCGCCCTGGCGGCCGTCGCCGACGGCGAGCACGGCGCCGACGAGGCTGCGCACCATCTGGTGGCAGAAGGCATCGGCCTGCACGGTCGCGGTCAGCACGCCCTCCGCATCGCGGCTCCAGTCGAAGCGCTCCAGGACGCGCACCGAGGTCGCCCGCTCCCGGCGCCGGCAGTACGCCGCGAAGTCGTGCTGACCCACCAGCAGGGCACTGGCCCGGGCCATCCGGGCGACGTCGAGATCGCGGGGCCAGGCGAGCGTGTCGGTACGCCGCAGCGGCATCGCGCCGTAGCGGGCGTCGGTCACCCGGTAGGCATAGCGCCGCCAGAGCGCGCCGAAGCGGGCGTGGAAGTCCGGCGGCGCCGGTTCGACGGCGGTGACCCGCACGTCGCCCGGAAGCACTCCGGCCAGCCGACGCAGCAGCGTCCCGCGCAGACCCGACCAGACCGAGTCGGGTACGTCGACGTGCGCGACCTGCCCGAGGGCGTGCACCCCCGCATCAGTACGGCCGGCGACGGTCAGGGCGGCGTCCACCCGGAGCACCCGGGCGAGGCCCTGTTCGACCTCGCTCTGCACGGTCCGGCGGCCGGGCTGACGGGCCCACCCAGAGAACGCCGCGCCGTCGTAGGCCAGGTCGAGGCGCAGACGGACGAGCCCGCCGTCCCGGTGGCCGGGATCGGCGGGCTCGTCGTCGTGTCGCGGCTCGGTCAGCTGCTCAGCTGCCCGAGCTGTTGTGCTCATCCGGCTCGTCGGTGGTCTCCGAATCCTCGGTGGCCTCCGCGTCGTCGGTAGCCCCATCGGTGGTCTCGTCGACGACCCCGTCGGTGGCCTCGTCCGTCGCCTCGTCGGTGGCCTCGTCCGTGGCCTCGTCGGTGGCGTCGTCCGTGGCCTCGTCCGACTCGGCCTCCGCAGCGGCCACCTCGGCCGCGACGGCCGCGGCCGTCGCCGACTCGGGAGCGAGCTCTTCCGCGGCCTCGGCGGTCGCGCCGGTGGGCCGACGGCGGCCGGCGAACCGGGTGCCCCGGGCACGCTCGCCCTCCCCGACCGCCTGCTGGGCGACGGTCATGGCCTCGACCAGCTCGATCACGGCCATCGGCGCGTTGTCGCCCTTGCGCGGGCCGAGCTTGGTGATCCGGGTGTATCCACCCGGCCGGGCCGAGTACATCGGACCGATCTCGGCGAACAGGCGGTGCACCACGTCCTTGTTGCGCACGACCGTCATCACCTGCCGGCGCGCGTGCAGGTCGCCCCGCTTGGCGAAGGTGATGAGTCGCTCGGCGAGCGGCCGGAGCCGCTTGGCCTTCGTCTCGGTGGTGGTGATCCTCCCGTGCTCGAACAGCGATGTCGCCAGGTTGGCGAGCATCAGCCGCTGATGGGCGGGACCGCTACCGAGCCGATGACCCCTGGTAGGCGTGGGCATGTATCACTCGCTCCTCGATCTGTCCGGTCAGCTCGTCAGAGCTGCTCGGTCTCGGCGTAGTCCTGGCCGTCGTCGTATCCGTCCGTGCCGTAGCTGTCGACGACCTTCGACGGGTCGAATCCGGGTGGGCTGTCCTTGAGGGCCAAGGCCATCGAGGCGAGCTTCATCTTCACCTCGTCGATGGACTTCTGCCCGAAGTTGCGGATGTCGAGCAGGTCGGCCTCGCTGCGGGAGACCAGCTCGCCCACGGTGTGGATGCCCTCGCGCTTGAGGCAGTTGTAGGACCGCACCGTGAGCTCCATCTCCTCGATCGGCATCGAGAAGTTGGCGATGTCGGCGACCTCGGCCGGCGAGGGACCGATCTCGATGCCCTCGGACTCGACGTTGAGCTCGCGGGCCAGCCCGAACAGCTCGACCAGGGTCTTTCCGGCGCTGGCCAGCGCGTCGCGCGGGCTGATCGACGGCTTGGTCTCGACGTCGACGATGAGCTTGTCGAAGTCGGTGCGCTGCTCGACCCGGGTCGCCTCGACCCGGTAGGTGACCTTGAGCACCGGCGAGTAGACCGAGTCGATCGGGATGCGCCCGATCTCCTGGCCGGCCTGCTTGTTCTGGCTGGCGGGGACGTAGCCCCGGCCGCGCTCGACGACCAGCTCGATCTCGAGCCGGCCCTTCTTGTTGATCGTCGCGAGCCGCATGTCGGGGTTGTGCACCTCGACGCCGGCCGGCGGGGCGATGTCGGCCGCCGGTGACCTCGCCCGGACCCGACTTGCGCAGGTACATCGTGACCGGCTCGTCGGACTCGGAGCTGACCACCAGCTCCTTGAGGCTCAGGATGAGGTCGGTGACGTCCTCCTTGACGCCCGGCACGGTGGTGAACTCGTGCAGGACGCCGTCGATCCGCAGGCTGGTGACGGCCGCGCCGGGGATCGAGGAGAGCAGGGTACGGCGCAGCGAGTTGCCGAGGGTGTAGCCGAAGCCCGGCTCGAGCGGCTCGATGACGAACCGCGACCGGTGCTCGGAGACCGTCTCCTCGCTCAGTGTGGGTCGTTGGGTGATGAGCATGTCGTTTCCCTTCCGGCCGCCCGCTATATGACGGCCGACAAGCGCGCGAGGCGGATGCCTGCGCGATGGTGCTACTTCGAGTAGAACTCGACGATCAGCTGTTCCTGGACCTGGGTGTCGATGACCTGCCGGGCCGGCAGCGCGTGCACCAGGACCCGCATCCGGTTGGTGATGACCTCCAGCCACGGCGGCACCGGGCGCGACCCGGCCTCGGCGCGGGCGATCACGAACGGCGTCAGCTCACGCGAGCTCTCGCGGACCTCGATGATGTCGTTCGCGCCCACCCGGTAGGACGGGATGTCGACCTTGTGGCCGTTGACGACGATGTGCCCGTGCCGGACCAGCTGACGGGCCATGTCCCGGGACTTGGCGAAGCCCGCGCGGTACACGACGTTGTCGAGGCGGCTCTCCAGGATCTGCAGCATGACCTCGCCGGTCTTGCCGGTCTGGCGGTTGGCCTCGTCGTAGTAGCCGCGGAACTGCTTCTCCAGGACGCCGTAGACCCGGCGGGCCTTCTGCTTCTCGCGGAGCTGGAGCAGGTACTCGCTCTCCTTGCTGCGGCCGCGACCGTGCTCGCCCGGCGGGTAGGGCCGGATCTCGATCGGGCACTTCGGACTCTCGCACTTCGCGCCCTTGAGGAAGAGCTTCATCTTCTCGCGGCGGCACAGCTTGCAGTCCGGACCGGTGTAACGCGCCATAACTTCGGTCTCTCCTCCGGCTTCAGACCCGCCGACGCTTCGGCGGTCGGCAGCCGTTGTGCGGCTGCGGGGTGACGTCCTGGATGGTGCCGACTTCCAGGCCGGCTGCCTGCAGCGAACGGATCGCCGTCTCGCGCCCGCTTCCCGGGCCCTTCACGAAGACGTCGACCTTGCGCATTCCGTGCTCCTGCGCCTTGCGGGCCGCACTCTCGGCGGCCATCTGGGCGGCGAACGGCGTCGACTTCCGCGAACCCTTGAAGCCGACGTGCCCGGCGGACGCCCAGGAGATGACGCTGCCCATCGGGTCGGTGATCGACACGATGGTGTTGTTGAAGGTGCTCTTGATGTGCGCGTGCCCGTGCGCGATGTTCTTCTTCTCCCGACGCCGGGTCTTCTTCGCGCCGGCGCCGGCGCGGGTCTTGGGGGGCATGTGGCCGTCTACTCCAAACGAGGTTTCGGGATGCTGGCCCGGGCTGCCGGATCAGCGGTGTCCTGCCTGCGGCTACTTGCGGCCGACCTTCTTCTTGCCGGCGACGGTCCGCTTCGGGCCCTTGCGGGTGCGGGCGTTGGTGTGGGTGCGCTGGCCGTGGACGGGCAGCCCGCGGCGGTGCCGGATGCCCTGGTAGCAGCCGATCTCCACCTTGCGGCGGATGTCCTGGGCGATCTCCCGCCGCAGGTCACCCTCGACCTGGTAGTTGCTGTCGATCCAGTCCCGCAGCTTGACCAGGTCCTCGTCGGAGAGGTCCCCGGACCGAAGGTCGGGGTTGACGCCGGTCGCGGCGAGGGTCTGCTGGGCCCGGGTGCGGCCCATCCCGTAGATGTAGGTGAGCGCGACCTCCATCCGCTTCTCGCGGGGAAGGTCGACGCCGGCGAGGCGTGCCATCTGTCGGTGTGCTCCTTGGGTCGCGGAGGTCTGTCGCGTCGTCGTCCCGGTCCCGTGGTGTGGTCCCGGGCCCCGGCCTCCGTGCCGGGGGTGCCCGCCGGACGGCGGGTGACGCGCGGATGTATCGGTGCTGGGTCAGCCCTGCCGCTGCTTGTGCCGCAGGTTGTCGCAGATCACCATGACCCGCCCGTTACGACGGATCACCTTGCACTTGTCACAGATCTTCTTGACGCTCGGCTTCACCTTCACGGCGCAGGCCAACTCCTGTTCCTTACGCTGCTGCCCGACAAGATCGAGATCGACAGCTGGCTCACTTGTAGCGGTAGACGATCCGACCGCGAGTCAGGTCGTACGGCGAGAGCTCCACGACCACCCGGTCCTCCGGCAGGATGCGGATGTAGTGCTGCCGCATCTTTCCGGAGATGTGGGCGAGGACCCGGTGCCCGTTCTGCAGCTCAACGCGGAACATCGCGTTGGGCAGCGGCTCGACGACTCGGCCTTCGACCTCAATGGCTCCGTCTTTCTTCGCCATATCCTCCGCAATCGTGGATCGGCCGCGAGACACGCCTGGACGGGTCTTCACGACATCGGTGTGATGGTGCAGCTCGGCGGCTACGCCCAGAGAGGGCGGTCCTCGATCGTGCGGCCACAGCACGACGAAAGACAGCGCAGGCGCCAACGCATGAGTGTACGGGCCGAGCCGGTCACACGCCAACCTGCCGGCCGTCGAGGTACTTCGCGTAGCTCAGACAGTCCGGCTCGTCCCGATATCTCCCATAACCGGGTACCAAGGCGAACCCGGCCGAGGCATAGAGCCGGACCGCCTCGGGCTGGGCCGGACCGGTCTCGAGCAGCAGCCGTCGGAAGCCGCGCTCGCGGGCCGCGTCCTCGAGCGCGGCGAGCACCAGCCGGGCCAGCCCGCGCCGCCGGTGCGTCGGAGCCGTCCACATCCGCTTCAGCTCGCCGCTGGAACTGTCGAGCCGCCGGATGCCGCCGCCGGCCACCGTCCGCCCGGCCTCGACGACGAGCACGAAGGCGCCGTCCGGCGGCCCGAAGTCGGCCGGGTCGAAGGCCTGCATCTCGTCGTTGGATCCGTAGCGCTCGGCGTACTCCCCCGACAGCCCGCGCACCAGCGGCTGTGCCGCCGGGTCGGTCAGCCGCACCCAGCGCAGCTCGACGGACTCCTCCGGTGCCCGGCTCATGACCCGTCGCGGCGGCGGCGCCGATCGGACCGCTGGCGGGCGTCGCCCGCCCCGCCGATCACGCAGAAGACCAGCACCCAGATCCACCACGGATAGACCCAGTGCCCGCTGGCCAGGCACACGCCGGCCCAGATGATCAGGTTGATGCCGACCACGCCGGACATCGCCCCGACCAGCCAGCCGCTGAGCAGGGATGCCGCGGCGGCCGGCCGGCTGGCCGGCGCACCGTCGGGCCGGCGGCCGGCCACCTGCCCGGTGCCCGACGCCGGCGCATCGCCGGCGGGCAGGTCGCGGGTCAGCTCCTTGAGCTCGCCGAGGGTCTTGGCGGCGTAGGCCGACGCGGTGCGCTCGTCCAGCTCGACCAGCTCCAACCGGCCCTCGGAGAAGGCGGCCTGCAACCGCGCCACCGTGGCGTTGCGCTCGGCGTCCCCGGCACGCAGCGAATCGGTCGGGTCCGGGGTGGGCTCGCTCATCGGCCGGTCAGCGCCGGTCCGGCACGGAGACGCCGAACTCGGCCAGCTTGGCGGCTCCCCCATCCAGGGCGGTCAGCACCCACGGCCCGTCCGCGGTCACGGTGAAGGTGTGCTCGACGTGACCCGCGAGGGAGCCGTCGCGGGTGACCACGGTCCAGCCGTCGGCGAGCTCCCGGGTCGCCGGGTCGCCGAGGGTGAGCATCGGCTCGATCGCCAGCGCCATCCCCTCGACGATCCGGGGCCCGCGCGGGCCGCGGCTGTGGTTGAGCACGTGCGGGTCCTGGTGCATCTCGGTGCCGATGCCGTGGCCGCCGTAGAAGTCGACGATGCCGAGCCCGGTGGGACGGACCACGTCCTCGACGATCGCGCCGAGGTCGCGGATGCGCATGCCGAGCCGGGCGCGGGCGAAGACGGTCCACATCGCCTCCTCGCAGACCCGGATCAGCTCGAGCCGGTCCGGCTTGACCCGGCCGACGGGAACCGTGATCGCGGAGTCGCCGTGCCAGCCGTCGACGATGGCCCCGCAGTCGATCGAGATGATGTCGCCGTCGCGCAGCCGCTTGTCGCGCCGTGGGATGCCGTGCACGACCTCCTCGTTGACCGAGGTGCAGATCGTCTTCGGGAAGCCGCGGTAGCCGAGGAAGGACGGCGTGGCGCCCTCGCCGACGATGCACTCGTGGGCGAGGTCGTCGAGCTCCTCGGTGGTCACGCCCGCGGCGACCGCCCCGCGTAGCTTGTCCAGCGTCCGGCCGACCACGAGCCCGGCTTGGCGCATCAGCGCCAGCTCGTCGGCCGACTTGATCTGGATCATCTGTCTCCGCCCTCCCCGAAACACCTCAGTCGCCGTACCGGTGCAGCGCATCGATCGCCCGCTCGGTGACGTCGTCCACCGGACCGGTGGCGTCGATGCCGACCAGCACTCCATGCTCAGCGTAGAACGCGATCAGGGGTGCGGTCTGCGCTGCATAGACGTCGAGCCGGTGCTGGATCGTGGCCGGCTTGTCGTCGTCGCGCTGGAACAGCTGGCCGCCGCAGTCGTCGCACTTGCCCTCGCGGGTCGGCGGGTCGAAGTCGACGTGCCAGATGTGGCCGCAGTTGCGGCAGGTACGCCGCCCGGACAGCCGCCGGATCACCTCCTCGTCGTCGACCACCAGCTCGAGGACGACGTTGAGGGCGAAACCCATGTCGGCGAGGATCTCGTCGAGGGTCTCGGCCTGCGGCACGTTGCGGGGGAAGCCGTCGAGCAGGAAGCCGTCCGTCGCGTCGTCCTCGCCGAGCCGTTCCCGGACCATCGCGATGGTGACCTCGTCCGGGACCAGGTCGCCGGTCTCCATGTACTTCTTGGCCGCCATGCCGAGCTCCGTGCCCTGGCTCACGTGCTCCCGGAAGATGTCTCCGGTGGAGATCTTCGGGATCGCCAGCTGCGCCGCGATGAACTGCGCCTGGGTCCCTTTGCCCGCGCCGGGCGGCCCGACCAGTACCAGCCTCACTGGTGTGGCCTCACTAGCGCAGGAACCCCTCATAGTTGCGTTGCATCAGCTGGCTCTCGATCTGCTTCACGGTGTCCAGCCCGACACCGACCATGATGAGCACAGCTGTGCCGCCGAAGGGGAAGTTCTGGTTGTTGCCCTGCGTGATCGATAAAAAGAAGTTGGGTAAGACGGCCACGATCCCCAGATAGAGCGATCCGGGCAGCGTGATGCGGGAGAGCACGAAGGACAGGTATTCGGCGGTCGGCCGTCCCGGTCTGATGCCCGGGATGAACCCGCCGTACTTCTTCATGTCGTCGGCCCGCTCTTCGGGGTTGAACGTGATCGACACGTAGAAGTAGGTGAAGAAGATGATCAGCGCGAAGTAGACCAGGATGTAGACATAGCTGTTCTGTTTGACCAGGTAGTTCTCGACGAACCGCTTGATGGTGCTGGTGCCGTTGCCGTTGAGCTGGCTCACCAGTTGCGGGATGTAGAGCAGCGAGGACGCGAAGATGACCGGGATGACGCCGGCCTGGTTGACCTTCAGCGGGAGGTAGGTCGACGTCCCGCCGTACATTCGGCGGCCGACCATCCGTTTGGCGTATTGGACCGGGATCCGCCGCTGGGACTGTTCGACGTAGACCACGGCGGTGATGATCGCCAGGCCGAGGACGCACACGAAGAAGAAGATCACCCCACCGGCGCCCTTGAGGATCGCGTCGCCCTCGGACGGGATGCGGGCCGCGATGCCGGTGAAGATCAGCACCGACATGCCGTTGCCCACGCCGCGGTCGGTGATCAGCTCGGCCAGCCACATGATGACGGCCGTCCCGGCCATCATCGTGATGATCATGGTGGCGAGCGTGAAGATCGAGTCGTCGGCGAGCACCGACTGCGGGCAGCCCTGGAAGAGCTGGTTGTTCTTGGCCAGCGCGACCACTCCGGTGGACTGCAGGATCGCCAGGCCGACGGTGAGGTAACGGGTGTACTGGGTGAGCTTGTTCTGCCCGGACTGGCCTTCCTTCTTCAGCGCCTCGAACCGGGGGATCACCACGACCAGCAGCTGGATGATGATGCTCGCCGTGATGTACGGCATGATCCCGAGCGCGAAGACCGAGAGCTTCAGCAACGCGCCGCCGCTGAACAGGTTGACCAGCGAGTAGACGTTCTTGCTCGAGCCCTGGTTGACGAAGTTGATACACGTGTTGATGTTCTTCGTCGAGACGCCCGGCGTCGGCATGCTCGCGCCGAACCGGTAGAGCGCGATCAGCCCGAGCGTGAAGAGCAGCTTCTTGCGCAGGTCGGGCGTCCGGAACGCCGCTGCGAAAGCGGAAAGCACGGATCCTCCTGCGCCGGCGGGCCGGACTGGCCCGCCCGTCGGTAACGGCCGGAATCCCAGCCGGCGGGTCGGTCGGCAAGGTCCGACCCGGCTGAAAAACAGCCAGACGGACCCTAAGCTGCGACTCTAACAGCCGCGCGAGCGTGGGGCCGCGCTCGCTATAGCTCCGTGACCGTTCCGCCGGCCTCGATGATCTTGGTCCGGGCACTGTCGGAGAAGGCGTGGGCGCTGACCTGCAGGGTTGCCCCGCCCAGGTCACCGGTCCCGAGCACCTTCACCGGCTGTCCGCGGCGTACGGCGCCGGCCGCGACCAGCTCGTCCGGGCCGACGGTGCCGCCGTCCGGGAAGAGCTGACCGAGCCGACCGGCGTTGACCACCTGGAACGTGGTGCCGAACCGGTTGGTGAAGCCCCGCAGCTTCGGCAGCCGCATGTGGAGGGGCATCTGCCCGCCCTCGAAACGGGCCGGCACCTGGTTGCGGGCTTTTGTTCCCTTTGTTCCGCGACCGGCCGTTTTGCCCTTGGATCCCCCGCCGCGCCCGACCCGGTTCTTCGGCGTCTTCGCGCCCGGCGCGGGGCGGAGGTGATGAACCTTGATCGTCATGCCTTACTCGACCTCCTCGACCGCAACCAGGTGCGGCACGGTCGCGACCATGCCGCGGATCTCCGGGCGGTCTTCCTTGACGACGACGTCATGGATCCGCTTGAGCCCGAGACTGCGGAGCGTCTCGCGGTGATTGGGCTTGGTCCCGATCGTCGACTTGACCTGGGTGACCTTCAGTCTGGTCATGTTCACGTCCCCTGGGCCGCACGGGCCCGCAGCATGGCGGCCGGTGCGACGTCCTCGATCGGGAGACCGCGACGGCTCGCGACCTCCTCGGGGCGCACCAGCATCTGCAGTGCGGCGACCGTGGCGTGCACGATGTTGATCGGGTTGGACGACCCGAGGCTCTTCGACAGCACGTCGTGGATGCCGGCGCACTCCAGCACGGCACGCACCGGGCCGCCGGCGATGACGCCGGTTCCCGGGCTGGCCGGCTTGAGCAGCACGACACCCGCGGCGGCCTCACCCTGTACCGGGTGCGGGATGGTGACGCCGATCCGCGGGACCTTGAAGAGGCTCTTCTTGCCCTCCTCGACGCCCTTGGCGATCGCGGCCGGCACCTCCTTGGCCTTGCCGTAGCCGACCCCGACCATGCCGTTGCCGTCGCCGACGATGACCAGGGCGGTGAAGCTGAACCGCCGGCCGCCCTTGACCACCTTGGCGACGCGGTTCACCGCCACCAGGCGCTCGATGTAGGCGTTCTTCTCGGCGGCCGCCCCGCCCTGGCGGTCGCGGCGGTCCCGGCGGTCACCGGATCCCCCGCCGCGGCGCTGCGTTCCGGGCATCAGGCGTCCCTCTCCATCATGTGTGCACTGTCGATCATGTTCACCTGGTCTCTCATCAGAACTCCAGCCCACCGGCGCGGGCGGCCTCGGCGACTGCCGCGACCCGCCCGTGGTAGGCGTTGCCGCCCCGGTCGAAGACGACCTGGTCGATCCCGGCGGCCTTGGCGCGCTCCGCCAGGAGCTCACCGACCCGCCGGGCCTGCGCGGTCTTGTCGGTGTGCTCGCCCAGCGCGGCGGTGTCCAGGTTGTACGTCGACGCGGACGCGAGCGTGACACCGCGGCTGTCGTCGACCACCTGGGCGTAGACGTGGCGGGCGGACCGGCTGACCACCAGGCGCGGCCGCGTCGTCGTACCGGCCACCTTCTTGCGCAGCCGGAAATGGCGCCGGGTCCGGGCGACCCGGCGGCGCGCGGAGGTGCTGCTCTGCGTCGACATCACTTACTTCCCTGTCTTTCCGGCCTTGCGGCGGATGACCTCGCCGGCGTAGCGCACGCCCTTGCCCTTGTAGGGGTCGGGCCGGCGCAGCTTGCGGATGTTGGCGGCCACTTCGCCGACCTGCTGCTTGTCGATGCCCCGGACGGTGAGTCTGGTCGGGGCGGTCACCTCGAACGTGATCCCGGGAGGTGCCGTCACCGGCACGGGGTGGCTGTAGCCGAGGGCGAACTCGAGGTTGCTCCCCCGGGCCTGCACCCGGTAGCCGGTGCCGACGATCTCGAGCGACTTGCTGAAGCCGTCGGTGACCCCGGTGACCATGTTGGCGATGAGCGACCGGGACAGTCCGTGCAGCGCCCGGCTCTCCCGTTCGTCGTTGGGTCGGAGGACGACCACGGCACCGTCATCGTCCCGGCCGACGGTGATCGGCGAGGCGACGGTGTGCGAGAGCTCACCCTTCGGGCCCTTCACCGTGACGTGCGACCCGTCGATCGCGACGTCGACCCCGCCCGGCACGGGGATGGGCATGCGTCCGATTCGCGACATGCTGTCCTCCCTTACCAGACGTAGGCGAGGACTTCCCCGCCTACTTTCCGCTTGGCGGCCTGCCGATCGGTCAGCAGACCCGTTGACGTCGAGATGATCGCCACGCCGAGTCCACCGAGGACCCGGGGCAGCGAGGTGGACTTGCAGTAGACCCGCAGGCCCGGCTTCGACACCCGTCGTACGCCGGCGATGCTGCGCTCGCGGTTCGGCCCGTACTTCAGGTCGACGACGAGTTCCTTGAACTTGTGCGAGTCCGGCTCGGGCTCGGACACCCGCCAGCCGGCGATGTAGCCCTCCTGCTGCAGGATCTCGGCGACATGCACCTTGAGCTTGGAGTGCGGCATCACCACCTGGTCGTGATAGGCGGTGTTGGCGTTGCGCAGACGGGTCAGCATGTCTGCGATCGGGTCGGTCATGGTCATGAGGTCGTGCCTTTCTCGCCGCGGTTCCCGCAGGCTGCGGGCCTTCGGTGAAGGGGTATGCGGGACATCGTCACCAGCTGGACTTCGTCACGCCGGGCAGTTCGCCGGCGTGCGCCATCTCGCGCAGGCAGATGCGACACAGGCCGAACTTGCGGAGCACCGAGTGCGGACGCCCGCAGCGCTGGCAGCGCGTGTAGGCGCGTACCGCGAACTTCGGGGTCCGGTTGGCCTTGATGACCAGGGCCTTCTTCGCCATCGGTCAGTTCTCCTTGAACGGGAAGCCGAGCAGCCGGAGTAGTGCCCGGCCCTCGTCATCGGTGGTCGCGCTGGTCACGACGGTGATGTCCATACCGCGTTGGCGGTCGATCCGGTCGATGTTGATCTCGTGGAACATCGACTGCTCGTTGAGACCGAACGTGTAGTTGCCGCGGCCGTCGAACTGCCGCGGCGAGAGCCCGCGGAAGTCGCGGATCCGGGGCAGCGCGAGCGTGAGCAGGCGGTCGAGGAACTCCCACATGCGGTCGCCGCGCAGGGTGCAGCTCGCGCCGATCGGCATGCCCTCGCGCAGCTTGAACTGCGCGATCGACTTGCGGGCCCGGCGGACCAGCGGCTTCTGCCCGGTGATGGCGGACAGGTCGCGGACCGCACCATCCATCAGCTTGGCGTCGCGGGCCGCCTCGCCGACGCCCATGTTGACCACGATCTTGACCAGGCCGGGCACCTGCATGGCATTGCCGTAGGAGAACTCCTTGCGGAGCTCGGGGGCGATCTCCTCGCGGTAGCGCGTCTTCAGCCGCGGCACGGCCGGAGCCTCGGCGGTGCCTGCGTCATGGGTAGTGGCGCTCATCGTCACAGTTCCTTACCGGTACGGCGCGACACGCGGGTGCTGCGACCGTCCTCGTTCTTGGTGTAGCCGACCCGGCCGGGGTTGCCGTCGGCGTCGACCACCATCACGTTGCTCACGTGGATCGACGCCTCCTGGGTCACGATCCCGCCGGCCTTCGCGCCGCGCTGGGTACTGGTGATCCGGGTGTGCTTCTTGACCCGGTTCACGCCCTCGACCAGGACCCGGCCCTGCGCCGGGTAGGCCATCAGGACCTTGCCCTTGGCGCCCTTGTCCTTGCCGGCGAGTACGACGACGGTGTCGCCCTTCTTCACCTTCATCGACGGACGGATCGTCGTCATCACAGCACCTCCGGCGCGAGCGAGATGATTCTCATGAACTTCTTGTCCCGCAGTTCCCGGCCGACCGGGCCGAAGATGCGGGTGCCACGCGGGTCGCCGCCTTCACGGATGAGCACCGCGGCGTTCTCGTCGAACCTGATGTAGGAGCCGTCGGGACGACGCTTCTCCTTCACGGTGCGGACCACCACGGCGCGGACGACGTCGCCGCGCTTCACGCCGGCCCCAGGCAGCGCGTCCTTCACGGTGCCGACGATGACGTCGCCGATCCCGGCGTAGCGCCGCCCGGAGCCGCCGAGCACCCGGATGCACAGGATCTCCTTGGCCCCGGTGTTGTCGGCGACACGCAGTCGCGACTCCTGCTGGATCACGTCAACTCCCGACTACTGCATCGGCCGGTGCGGCCGATGGCTGCTTTTCCTGGTTCACGGTGACCGCACGCACCCCGGCGGGGGCGATGCGGCGGCCATCGCGGGTCACTTCGCCTTCTCGACGATCTCCACCACGCGCCAGCGCTTCGTCGCCGACAACGGGCGGGTCTCCATCAACTGGACCCGGTCTCCCACGCCACAGCTGTTCTGCTCGTCGTGCGCCTTGAGCTTGCTGGTACGACGGATGATCTTGCCGTACAGGCCGTGCTTGACGTGGTCCTCGACCTCGACCACCACGGTCTTGTCCATCTTGTCGCCGACGACGTAGCCGGTCCGCGTCTTGCGGTAGTTGCGTCCCGACCGGGCGTCGGTCTCCGTCTCGCTCATGCCACACCTTCACTCGGGGCTGCCGACAGGCCGAGCTCGCGCTCACGCATGATCGTGTAGATCCGCGCGATGTCGCGGCGAATGGCCTGCAGCCGCCGGTTGTTGTCCAGCTGACCCGTGGCCACCTGGAAGCGGAGGTTGAACAGCTCCTCCTTCGCCTCCCGGAGCCGGATCAGCAGCTCGTCGTCGTCGAGAGCGCGCAGCTCCGCCGGCGCAGTTCCTGCTGCCATCACGCCTCACCACCTTCGCGCCTGACGAACCGGCACTTCATCGGAAGCTTGTGGATCGCGCGGCGCATCGCCTCGCGGGCCACGTCCTCGTCCACGCCGGCCAGCTCGAACATGACCCGGCCCGGCTTGACGTTGGCCACCCACCACTCCGGGGACCCCTTACCGGAGCCCATCCGGGTCTCCGCCGGCTTCTTGGTGATCGGCCGGTCGGGGTAGATGGTGATCCACACCTTGCCGCCACGCTTGATGTGGCGGGTCATCGCGATCCGCGCCGACTCGATCTGCCGGTTGGTGACGTAGGCCGGCTCCAGTGCCTGGATGCCGAACTCGCCGAAGCTCACCCGGGTGCCGCCCTTGGCCGCACCCGTGCGGCCGGGGTGGTGCTGCTTGCGGTGCTTGGTTCTGCGGGGGATCAGCACGCCTCAGCCCTCCTGTCCGGTGCCGCTGGTGGTGGGGCCGCCCTCGGCCGGAGCCGGGGCGGGCGCCTCGGGGTCGGCGACCGCGACCGGCTGCGGGGCCGCGACCGGCGGGGTGCTCTCCCCCGCCGCGGCGGCGCGACCGGCCTCGGTACCGCTGGACGTCGTGCCCGACGCGCCGGACCGGCGCGGCCGGCTGGGCCGCTGCCGCTGCTGGCGCGCGGCGGCCTCGGCGTCCCGCTCGACCCGCAGCTGCATGGCGTCGCCCTTGTAGATCCAGACCTTCACGCCGATCCGGCCGAAGGTCGTGCGCGCCTCGTACATGCCGTAGTCGATGTTGGCCCGCAGCGTGTGCAGCGGCACCCGGCCTTCGCGGTAGAACTCCGAGCGGGACATCTCCGCACCGTTGAGCCGGCCGGAGCACTGCACGCGTACGCCGCGGACGCCCGGGCTCTTCAGCGCGGACTGCATCGCCTTGCGCATCGCGCGCCGGAAGTTGACCCGGCTCGAGAGCTGCTCGGCCACGCCCTGCGCGACGAGCTGCGCGTCGGCCTCGGGGTTCTTCACCTCGAGGATGTTGAGCTGCACCTGCTTCTTGGTGAGCTTCTCCAGCTCACCGCGGATGCGGTCGGCCTCCGAGCCACGCCGGCCGATCACGATGCCCGGCCGGGCGGTGTGGATGTCGACCCGCACCCGGTCCCGGGTGCGCTCGATGTCGACGCGGGAGATCCCGGCGCGCTCCATGCCGCGGCTCATCATCTTGCGGATGGCCACGTCTTCCTTGACGTAGTCCTTGTAGAGCTTGTCGGCGTACCAGCGGGACTTCCACTCGGTCGTGATGCCGAGTCGGAACCCGTGCGGGTTGACTTTCTGACCCACTACTGGGCCCCCTTCGCATTCGGGTCCGCCGGCTCGGACGGACCACTCTGCCCCGCCGCGGCGGGGGGCGTGGATGTGGCTGCTCGGGCCCGGCGACCGCCGCCGCCGGACCGCTGCTGCGGCCGGTCGGTCTCGATGGCCTCGAGCTCGACGGTGATGTGGCTGGTGCGCTTGCGGATCCGGTAGGCGCGCCCCTGGGCACGCGGACGGAAGCGCTTGAGCATCGGGCCCTCGTCGACGTAGGCCGCGCTCACGACCAGCGAGTCGGTGTCGAGCTTGAGGTTGTGCTCGGCGTTGGCGACCGCGCTCGCGATCACCTTGGCCACCGGCTCGCTCGCGGCCTGCGGCGCGAACCGCAGGATCGCGAGCGCCTCATCGGCCGGCAGGCCCCGGATGAGGTCGACGACTCGGCGCGCCTTCATCGGCGTCACTCGAACGTACGTCGCGCGCGCCCGGGCGCGCGGCAGGTCGTCGACCCGCGCGTTTCTCGCCTGGGTTGCCATTCGCGTTCCTCTCTCCTAGGTCCTGCTTCTCGGCGTACTACTCCGGTCGCCCGGTGGAATCCCCGGTGGTATCTCAGCCACGCCGCGCCCGCCGGTCGTCGCGGATGTGGCCGCGGAACGTCCGGGTCGGCGCGAACTCGCCGAGCTTGTGGCCGACCATGGCCTCGGTCACGAACACGGGGACGTGCTTGCGGCCGTCGTGCACGGCGATCGTGTGGCCCAGCATGTCCGGGATGATCGTCGAACGCCGGGACCAGGTCCGGATGACGTTCTTGGTCCCCTTCTCGTTCTGCCCGTCCACCTTCGCCAACAGGTGTCCGTCGACGAATGGGCCCTTCTTCAGGCTGCGCGGCATGAAGTCCCTATACCTTTCGACCGGTTCGCATGGTCACCGGAATCAGCGCTTCTTCTTGTTACGACGGCGACGGACGATCATCGCGTCGCTCTGCTTGTGCCGGCGGGTCCGGCCCTCGGGCTTGCCCTGCGGGTTGACCGGGTGCCGGCCACCGGAGGTCTTGCCCTCGCCGCCGCCGTGCGGGTGGTCGACCGGGTTCATCGCGACGCCGCGGACGGTCGGGCGGCGACCCTTCCACCGCATCCGGCCGGCCTTGCCCCAGTTGATGTTGGACTGCTCGGCGTTGCCGACCTCGCCCACCGTCGCCCGGCACCGGGCGTCGACGTTGCGGATCTCCCCGGAGGGCATCCGCAGCTGCGCGTAGGGGCCGTCCTTGGCGACCAGCTGCACGCTCGAGCCGGCCGAGCGGGCGATCTTCGCGCCGCCGCCGGGCCGCAGCTCGATGGCGTGCACGACCGTGCCGGTCGGGATGTTGCGCAGCGGCAGGTTGTTGCCGGCCTTGATGTCGGCGCGGGCGCCGGCCTCGACCGGGTCGCCCTGACGCAGCCGGGACGGCGCGAGGATGTAGCGCTTCTCGCCGTCGGCGTAGTGCAGCAGCGCGATCCGGGCGGTGCGGTTGGGGTCGTACTCGATGTGCGCGACCTTGGCCGGCACCCCGTCCTTGTCCGACCGGCGGAAGTCGATCAGCCGGTAGGCGCGCTTGTGGCCGCCGCCCTGGTGGCGCACCGTGATCCGGCCGTGCGCGTTGCGCCCGCCCTTGGAGTGCAGCGGCCGCACCAGCGACTTCTCCGGCTCGTCGCGGGTGACCTCGACGAAGTCGGATACCGACGAGCCGCGACGTCCCGGTGTCGTCGGCTTGTACTTGCGGATGGCCATGTCGCCCTCAGTCCCTTATCTGTGTGCCGGTCAGGAGACCGGACCGCCGAAGATCTCGATCCGGTCGCCCTGCACGAGGCTCACGATCGCGCGCTTGGTGTCGTTGCGCTTGCCGTAGCCGGTGCGGGTGCGCTTGCGCTTGCCCTGCCGGTTGCTCGTGTTGACGTTGACCACCCGGACGCTGAAGACCTGCTCCACCGCGATCTTGATCTGGGTCTTGTTGGCGTCCGGGCGCACGAGGAACGTGTACTTGTTCTCGTCGAGCAGCCCGTAGCTCTTCTCCGAGATCACCGGAGCGAGCAGCACGTCGCGCGGGTCGGGTATCACTTCTGCTCCTCTTCAGCACTCGGCTGGTCGCCGGGCTTGCCGCCCAGGAACGCCTCCAGCGAGGCCTTGGTGAAGACGACGTCGTCGCTGACCAGCACGTCGTAGGTGTTGAGCTGGCCCGGGTCGATCAGGTGCACGCCGGGCACGTTGCGCAGGCTCTTCCAGGTCAGTACGTCGAGCCGGTCGACGACCACGAGGAGGTGCCGCGACTCGGCGACCGACCGCAGGACGGCCAGCGCCGACTTGGTGGACGGGGAGTCCCCCTCCACCAGCGCGGTGACCACGTGCACCCGGCTGGCGCGGGCCCGGTCCGACAGTGCCCCGCGCAGTGCCGCCGCCTTCATCTTCTTCGGCGTCTTCTGGCTGTAGTTGCGGGGCGTCGGGCCGTGCACGATGCCGCCGCCGGCGAACTGGGGCGCCCGGGTGGAGCCCTGCCGGGCCCGGCCGGTGCCCTTCTGCCGGTAGGGCTTCGCGCCGCCGCCACGGACGTCGCCGCGCGTCTTGCTGCTGGCCGTGCCCTGCCGGGCCGCGGCGAGCTGGCCCACCACGACCTGGTGCATCAGGGCGACGTTGGCCTGCGCGTCGAAGATCTCCGCGGGCAGTTCGACACTGCCGTCCGCGGCACCGTCCGGCGTACGGACCTCCACGGTGCGAGTCGTTGCCTCGCTCATCGCGACACCCCGCCCTTCGCCAGATCGGCCTTCACTGCGGTGCGGACCATGACCAGCCCGCCGTTCGGGCCGGGTACGGCGCCCTTGATCAGCAGCAACCCGTTCTCGGCGTCCACCTTGTGCACGGTCGAGGCCGAGCACGGTCGTGCGCTCGTGGCCCATCCGGCCGGCCATCCGCACGCCCTTGAAGACGCGTCCGGGAGTGGCGCAGCCGCCGATGGAGCCCGGCGAGCGGTGCTTGCGCTGGGTGCCGTGGGAGGCGCCGAGGCCGTGGAAACCGTGCCGCTTCATGACGCCGGCGGTTCCCTTGCCCCGGCTGGTGCCGATCACGTCGACCGTCGCGCCGGCGTCGAAGACGTCCGCGCCGATCTCCTGACCGACCTCGTAGTCATTGGCGTGGTCGGTGCGCAGCTCCGCGAGGTGCCGGCGCGGGGTGACCCCGGCCTTGGCGAAGTGCCCGGTGACCGGCTTGGTCACCTTGCGGGGATCGATCGCGCCGAACGCGAGCTGCACGGCCGAGTAGCCGTCCTTGTCGGGGGTGCGTACCTGGGTGACCAGGCACGGCCCGGCCTTGACGACGGTGACCGGGACGATCCGGTTGTTGTCGTCGAAGACCTGGGTCATGCCGAGCTTCTCGCCCAGAACGCCCTTGATCTCGTGAGCCATGAGAGTCCGCGCCCCTACTGAATGTTCACGTCGACGCTGGCGGGCAGATCGATGCGCATGAGGGCATCGACCGTCTTCGGCGTCGGGTCGACGATGTCGATGAGCCGTTTGTGCGTGCGCATCTCGAAGTGTTCGCGGCTGTCCTTGTACTTGTGCGGTGAGCGGATGACGCAGTAGACGTTCTTCTCGGTCGGCAGCGGCACCGGGCCGACGACCCGCGCGCCGGTGCGCGTCACGGTGTCGACGATCTTGCGTGCCGATGCGTCGATCGCCTCGTGGTCGTAGGCCTTGAGCCGGATGCGGATCTTCTGTCCCGCCATGTCATCCTCGCTGTCGCTGGCCGCTGGTCAGTGGCCGTTGTGGTTGCCGCTCTTCGGGTGCGCTCCGCGACCGGCGATGGCGGCCGGGTGGCCGCCATCGCCGGATACGGACTACTTGTCGATCTTGATGACCCGACCGGCCCCCACGGTCCGGCCGCCTTCGCGGATCGCGAAGCGCAGGCCTTCCTCCATGGCGATCGGCTGGATCAGCTCGACCTTCATCTCGGTGTTGTCGCCCGGCATCACCATCTCGGTGCCCTCGGGGAGGGTCACCACGCCGGTGACGTCGGTGGTGCGGAAGTAGAACTGCGGCCGGTAGTTGTTGAAGAACGGCGTGTGCCGGCCACCCTCGTCCTTGGACAGGATGTAGACCTGGCCCTGGAACGCGGTGTGCGGCGTGATCGAGCCGGGCTTGTTGACGACCTGGCCGCGCTCGACGTCCTCGCGCTTGGTGCCGCGCAGCAGCAGCCCGACGTTGTCGCCGGCCTGCCCCTGGTCGAGCAGCTTGCGGAACATCTCGACGCCGGTGACGGTCGTCGTCTGCTTCGCTTCCTTCATGCCGATGATCTCGACGGTCTCGTTGACCTTGACCACGCCCCGCTCGACCCGGCCGGTCACCACGGTGCCGCGGCCGGTGATCGTGAAGACGTCCTCGATGGGCATGAGGAACGGCCGGTCGATGTCGCGCACCGGCTCGGGGATCGACTCGTCGACGGCGGCCATGAGCTCCATGACCTTCTCGCTCCACTCGGCGTCGCCCTCGAGCGCCTTGAGCGCCGACACCCGCACGATCGGCAGGTCGTCACCCGGGAACTCGTACTCGCTGAGCAGCTCGCGGACCTCGAGCTCGACGAGCTCGAGGATCTCCTCGTCGTCGACCATGTCGGCCTTGTTCAGCGCCACCACGATGTAGGGCACGCCGACCTGACGAGCGAGCAGCACGTGCTCCTTCGTCTGGGGCATCGGGCCGTCGGTCGCCGCGACCACGAGGATCGCGCCGTCCATCTGGGCCGCGCCGGTGATCATGTTCTTGATGTAGTCGGCGTGACCGGGGCAGTCGACGTGGGCGTAGTGCCGCTTCTCGGTCTGGTACTCGACGTGCTGTACCGAGATCGTGATGCCGCGCTGACGCTCCTCCGGCGCGTTGTCGATCTTGTCGAACGGCGAGAACTCGTTGAGGTCCGGATACTTGTCGTGCAGGACCTTGGTAATCGCTGCGGTCAGCGTGGTCTTGCCGTGGTCGATGTGACCGATGGTGCCGATGTTGACGTGCGGCTTCGTCCGCTCGAACTTCGCCTTCGCCACTGGGTCCTCCTGTGGACTGGTTCTTCGTACGCCCTATGACGTGCTGACGGGGATCTGGCCCGGCTGGTCGCCAGTGGCCTTCGCGATATCTGGTGCTGAGCTCCGGGAGCCCTTGGACAATGCGCTCACTCTCCCGTCGCCTTCGCGATGATCTCCTTGGCGACGCTCTGGGGAACCGCCGCGTAGGAGTCGAATTGCATGCTGTAACTCGCCCGGCCCTGGGTCCGCGACCGTAGGTCGCCGACGTAACCGAACATCTCCGACAACGGCACGAGCGCGCGGACGACACGGCTGCCGGTGCGCTCCTCCATCGCCTGGATGCTGCCCCGACGGGAGTTGAGGTCGCCGATGACGTCACCCATGTAGTCCTCGGGTGTCACGACCTCGACGGCCATCATCGGCTCGAGGAGCACGGGGTCGGCACGACGTGCCGCCTCCTTGAGCACCATCGAACCGGCGATCTTGAACGCCATCTCGGACGAGTCGACCTCGTGGTACTGGCCGTCGAGCAGGGTCAGCTTGATCCCGACGAGCGGGTAGCCCGCGAGAATGCCGTAGCCCATGGCCTCCTGGGCGCCCTGGTCCACCGACGGGATGTACTCCCGCGGGATCCGGCCGCCGGTGACCTTGTTCTCGAACTCGTACGTCGCACCCTCGGCGCCGGTGTCCAGCGGCTCGAGCGAGACGACGACCTTCGCGAACTGGCCCGAGCCACCCGTCTGCTTCTTGTGCAGGTAGTCGATCTTCTCCACCGTCCGGCGGATGGTCTCGCGGTAGGCCACCTGCGGCTTGCCGACGTTGGCCTCGACCTTGAACTCCCGGCGCATCCGGTCGACGAGGACCTCGAGGTGGAGCTCGCCCATCCCCTTGATGATCGTCTGGCCGGTCTCGTCGTCGAGGAACACCTGGAACGTCGGGTCCTCCTCGGCGAGCTTCTGGATCGCCGTGGACAGCTTCTCCTGGTCGCCCTTGGTCTTGGGCTCGATGGCCACCGAGATGACCGGCTCGGGGAAGGTCATCGACTCCAGGATCACCGGGTGGTCACCGTCGGAGAGGGTGTCGCCGGTGGTGGTCTGCTTCAGACCCGCCACCGCCACGATCTGCCCAGCACCCACGCCGGCGCGCTCTTCGCGCTTGTTGGCGTGCATCTGGTAGATCTTGCCGATCCGCTCCTTGCGGTCCTTCGTCGAGTTCAGGACCGCCGATCCGGTGGCCACCTGACCGGAGTAGACCCGGATGTAGGTGAGCTTGCCGAGGTGCTGGTCGGTCTGGACCTTGAAGGCCAGCGCGGAGAACGGCTCGCTCTCGTCGGCGTGCCGGAGTACCTCCGTCTCGCCGTCGAGCGCGGTGCCGCGGATCGACTCCACGTCCAGCGGGCTGGGCAGGTAGTCGACGACGGCGTCGAGCATCGGCTGGACACCCTTGTTCTTGAACGCCGAGCCGCACAGCACCGGGGTGAGCGCGCTCGCGATCGTGGCCCGGCGGATGCCGGCCCGGATGTCGTCGATGGTGATGGAGTCCTCGTCGGTGAGGTAGGCCTCCATGACCTCGTCGTCGTTCTCGGCGAGGGTCTCCACGAGCTTGTGCCGCCACTCCTGGGCCTGCTCGACGAGCTCGGCCGGGATGTCGACGGTCTCGTAGTTGGCGCCCTTGTCCTCGCTGTTCCAGCGCAGGCCCTTCATCGTGATGAGGTCGAGTGACGCCGACGAAGTCGGCCTCGGTGCCCCAGGGCAGCTGCAGGACCAGCGGGACGGCGTGGAGCCGGGTGACGATCATGTCGACGGTGCGGAAGAAGTCCGCGCCGACCCGGTCCATCTTGTTGACGAAGCACATCCGCGGCACGGCGTACTTGTCCGCCTGCCGCCAGACGTTCTCCGTCTGCGGCTCGACGCCGGCGACCGCGTCGTAGACCGCGACCGCGCCGTCGAGGACGCGCAGGGACCGCTCGACCTCGACGGTGAAGTCGACGTGGCCGGGCGTGTCGATGATGTTGATGGTGTGGTCGCGCCAGGAGGTCTTCGTCGCGGCGGACGTGATCGTGATGCCGCGCTCCTGCTCCTGCTCCATCCAGTCCATCGTCGCGGCGCCTTCGTGCACCTCGCCGATCTTGTAGTTGATCCCCGTGTAGTACAGGATCCGCTCGGTCGTGGTGGTCTTGCCCGCGTCGATATGAGCCATGATCCCGATGTTGCGGGTCGTGGCGAGCGTGTGCTCGACGGTGGTAGCCACTGCGATTCGTCTCTCTTCGTTTCTGGTGGTGGAACGCGCCGCCAGCGGCGGTGCGTGCCGCCCGCTACCAGCGGTAGTGGGCGAAGGCCTTGTTGCTCTCGGCCATCTTGTGGGTGTCCTCGCGGCGCTTCACGCTGGCCCCGAGGCCGTTGCTCGCATCGAGCAGCTCGTTCATGAGCCGCTCGGTCATGGTCTTCTCCCGGCGCGCCCGGCTGTACTGGATCAACCAGCGCAGCGCCAGCGTGGTGCTCCGCGAGGGACGGACCTCGACCGGGACCTGGTAGGTGGCGCCACCGACCCGGCGGCTGCGCACCTCCAGCGTCGGCTTGACGTTGTCCAACGCCCGCTTGAGGGTGACCACGGGGTCGGAGCCGCTTTTGTCCCGAGCGCCTTCCAGCGCTCCATACACAATGCGTTCGGCGACCGATCTCTTCCCACCGGTCAGCACCTTGTTGATCAAGCTCGTCACCAGCGGCGACCCGTAGACCGGGTCGATCACGACGGGACGGCGCGTCGCCGGGCCCTTGCGAGGCATTAGCTCTTCTCCTTCTTCGCGCCGTAACGGCTGCGGGCCTGCTTGCGGTTGCGGACGCCCTGGGTGTCCAGCGAGCCGCGGATGATCTTGTAGCGCACCCCGGGCAGGTCGCGGACCCGGCCACCACGGACCAGGACGATCGAGTGCTCCTGCAGGTTGTGCCCGACGCCCGGGATGTAGGCGGTGACCTCCACCCCGCTGGTCAGCCGGACCCGGGCGACCTTGCGGAGCGCCGAGTTGGGCTTCTTAGGCGTCGTGGTGAAGACGCGGGTGCACACCCCGCGGCGCTGGGGGCTGCCCTTGAGCGCGGCGGTCTGGGTCTTTCCCAGCTTGTCCTGGCGGCCCTTGCGGACCAGCTGCTGGATAGTGGGCATGAGCGGCCTGCGTCTCCCTCATCGAACTCGTTCTCGTGTCGTCGCCTGACAGGCTGCCTACCGACCCCCGCGGTCGGGTGTGTCGCCCGGACCGCAGCCCACTCACATCGCATCGAGAGGGTGGACCAGTAGGCTCACGCGGCCGCGACCGAGGCCGGGCGCGCGGGACGGCCCGGATGAACCCGGGCACGAGGATCAAGGTTACTGGACTGCGCGGCAGCGGTCAAAGCAGGGGGCCGGGCCGCACCCGGAGCACCCGGAAGGCCCGCCGGGAGCCCACCCGCTCGGTCGGCCAGCCGGCCTCGCCGAGCCAGCGCTGCAGCGAGTCCGACCCCAGATGCTTCTGCACGACAAGGTACGCCGCCCCGTCGCCGGCCAGGCGGGCCAGCCAGCCCCGGAGCAGGTCGTGCAGGGCGTCCTTCCCGATCCGGATCGGCGGGTTGGACCAGATGGCCGCGAACCGCACGCTGCCCCGGCACCTCGTCCGGGCCGGCCACCCGCACGTTGGCCAGGCCGGCCGCGGCGGCGTTGTCCGCGCATAGCCGGCGGGCCCGTTCGTTCACGTCGACCGCCCAGACGGTGGCCCGGGGTGCCCGGGCGGCCATCGTCAGCGCGATCGGCCCGTAGCCGCAGCCGAGGTCAAGCAGGTCACCCTCGGCCGGCGGGCGCGGCACCAGGTCGAGCAGCACGGCCGTGCCGGGGTCGAGGCGGTCCGCCGAGAACACGCCCCGGTCGGTCGCCAGCGTGAGGTCGCGGCCGTCGACCGGGACCGTCACCGTGCCGGCCCGGTGCCCGGTCCCCGGGTGCTCGTCGAAGTAATGCGACACACCGCGAGTCTAGGAACGAGCGGACCGGACCGCCGACATGACAGGAGCCGGGCACCCGATGGATGCCCGGCCCCTGATGCTGCTCTGCGTCGACGACTACCGGTTGTACTCGTTGCGGTAGTCGAAGTCGTCCAGCGGGACGGCCTGGCCGCCGCCGTTGGCGCCGAAGGTCGAGCCGTCGTAGTACTCGCCCTCGCCGTACCCCGGCATGGAGTAGACCTGGGCGCGCGCTTCCTCGGTGGGCTCGACCCGGATGTTGCGGTAGCGGCTGATGCCGGTACCGGCCGGGATGAGCTTGCCGATGATGACGTTCTCCTTCAGACCGACCAGCGAGTCGCTCTTGGCCTGGATCGCCGCGTCGGTGAGCACCCGCGTCGTCTCCTGGAACGACGCCGCGGACAGCCACGACTCGGTGGCCAGCGAGGCCTTGGTGATGCCCATGAGCACCGGCCGACCGGAGGCCGGGTCGCCGCCCTCGGCGACCACCCGACGGTTCTCCCCCTCGAACTGGGTGCGCTCGGCGAGCGACCCGGGGAGGAACTCGGTGGCACCGGAGTCGATGACCGTCACCCGCTTGAGCATCTGGCGGACGATGACCTCGATGTGCTTGTCGTGGATCTGCACACCCTGCGAGCGGTAGACCTCCTGGACCTCGCGGACCAGGTGCAGCTGCACCTCGCGCGGACCCATCACCCGCAGCACCTCGTGCGGGTCGACGGCGCCCTCGGTCAGCTGCTGACCGACGTCGACGTGACCGTCGTCGGAGACCCGGAGCCGGGCCCGGCGGCTGATCTTGTCGTAGACCACCTCGTCGCTGCCGTCATCGGGGACGATGACGATCTTCAGCGCCTTGTCGGTCTCCTCGATGCGGATCCGACCGCTGACGTCGGCGATCGGCGCCTTGCCCTTCGGGACCCGGGCCTCGAACAGCTCGACGACCCGCGGGAGGCCGTGCGTGATGTCCTCACCGGACACACCGCCGGTGTGGAACGTCCGCATGGTCAGCTGCGTGCCGGGCTCGCCGATCGACTGGGCGGCGATGATGCCGACCGCCTCGCCGACGTCGACGAGCTTGCCGGTGGCCAGCGAACGGCCGTAGCAGACCGCACAGCAGCCCAGCGCCGACTCACAGGTCAGCACGCACCGCACCCGGACCGAGGTGACCCCGCCCGCGACCAGCTGGTCGATGACGACATCGCCGAGGTCGGTGCCGCCGGGAACGACGACGTTGCCCTTGGCGTCGGTCGCGTCCTCGGCGAGGGAGCGCGCGTAGAGACTGGTCTCCACGTGCGGGTCCTTCACCAACGACCCGTCCGGCTGGGCGTGCGCGATCGTCATGGCGACGCCGCGGTCGGTGCCGCAGTCCTCCTCGCGGATGATCACGTCCTGGCTGACGTCGACCAGCCGCCGGGTGAGGTAGCCGGAGTCGGCCGTCCGCAGCGCGGTGTCGGCCAGCCCCTTGCGGGTGCCGTGCGTGGAGATGAAGTACTCCAGCACGGACAGGCCCTCACGGAAGTTGGTCTTGATCGGCCGGGGAATGATCTCGCCCTTGGGGTTGGCGACCAGTCCCTTCATGCCGGCCAGCTGCCGGACCTGCATCATGTTTCCGGCCGCGCCCGAGTGCACCAGCAGGTAGAGCGGGTTGTCGGCGGGGAAGCCGGCCTCCATCTCCTTGCCGACCTCGTTGGTGGCGCGGTTCCAGATCTCCACCAGCTCCTGACGGCGCTCCTCGTCGGTGATCACACCGCGCTCGTACTGGCGCTGGACCTTGTCGGCCTGCGTCTCGTAGCGCTCGAGGATCTGCTGCTTGCTCGCCGGGACGACGACGTCGTCGATCGCCACCGTGACACCCGAGCGGGTGGCCCAGTGGTAGCCGGCCTCCTTGAGCGCGTCCAGGGTGGCCGCGACGGTCACCCGGGGGTAGCGCTCGGCGAGGTCGTTGACGATCGCGGCCTGCCGCTTCTTCGGCATGTCGTCGTCGACGAACGGGTAGTCCACCGGCAGCGACTCGTTGAACAGCACCCGGCCGAGGGTCGTCTCCAGCCGGAACGGCTGGCCCGCCTCCCAGTCCTCCGGGGGCGTCCAGTCGCGCGGCGGAACCGAGTCGCCGGGCATCCGCAGGCTGATCTTCGCCTGCAGATCCAGGGCACCGGCGTCGCGCGCCATGATCGCCTCGGCGACCGAGGAGTAGACCTGGCCCTCGCCGGTAGCGCCCTTCTCGATCCGGCACAGGTAGAACAGCCCGGTGACGAGGTCGAGGCTCGGCATCGCCAGCGGCCGCCCGGAGGCGGGCGAGAGGATGTTGTTGCTCGACAGCATCAGGATCCGGGCCTCGGCCTGCGCCTCGGCCGACAGCGGCACGTGCACCGCCATCTGGTCGCCGTCGAAGTCGGCGTTGAACGCGGCACACACCAGCGGGTGCAGCTGGATGGCCTTGCCCTCGACCAGCTGCGGCTCGAAGGCCTGGATGCCGAGACGGTGCAGGGTCGGTGCCCGGTTGAGCAGCACCGGGTGGTCGGTGATGACCTCTTCCAGCACGTCCCAGACGACCGGGCGGACCCGCTCCACCATCCGCTTCGCGGACTTGATGTTCTGCGCGTGGTTGAGATCGACCAGCCGCTTCATGACGAACGGCTTGAACAGCTCGATCGCCATGCCCTTGGGCAGGCCGCACTGGTGCAGCTTGAGCTGCGGCCCGACGACGATCACCGACCGGCCGGAGTAGTCGACCCGCTTACCGAGCAGGTTCTGCCGGAATCGGCCCTGCTTGCCCTTGAGCATGTCGGAAAGCGACTTGAGCGGGCGGTTGCCCGGCCCGGTGACCGGACGGCCGCGGCGGCCGTTGTCGAACAGCGCGTCGACGGCCTCCTGCAGCATCCGCTTCTCGTTGTTGACGATGATCTCGGGCGCGCCGAGGTCGAGCAGCCGCTTGAGCCGGTTGTTGCGGTTGATCACCCGGCGGTAGAGGTCGTTGAGGTCGCTGGTCGCGAACCGGCCACCGTCGAGCTGCACCATCGGGCGCAGGTCCGGCGGGATCACCGGGACGCAGTCGAGCACCATGCCCATCGGCGAGTTGCGGGTGTTGAGGAACGACGCGACGACCTTGAGCCGCTTGAGTGCGCGCAGCTTCTTCTGGCCCTTGCCGGACCGGATCGTCTCGCGCAGCAGCTCGCCCTCGGCGTCGAGGTCGAAGCTCTCCAGCAGCTTCTGCAGCGCCTCGGCGCCCATGCCGCCCTCGAAGTACTCCCCGAAGCGGTCGCGCAGCTCGCGGTAGAGGCCCTCGTCGGCGATCAGCTGCTTGACCTCGAGCTTGCGGAAGGTGTCGATGACCTCCTCGAGCCGGTCCAGCTCACGCTGGGCGCGGTCGCGCAGCTGACGCATCTCGCGCTCGGAGCCCTCGCGCACCTTGCGGCGTACGTCGGCCTTCGCGCCTTCGTTCTCGAGCTCGGCCATGTCGGCCTCGAGCTTCTTCTGCCGCGCCTCGACGTCGGCGTCGCGCTTGTCCTCGATCCGCTTGCGCTCGACGGAGATCTCCGCCTCGATCGTGGACATGTCGCGGTGCCGCGCGTCGGTGTCGACGGCGGTGATGAGGTAGGCGGCGAAGTAGATGATCTTCTCGAGGTCCTTCGGCGCCAGGTCGAGCAGGTAGCCCAACCGGCTGGGGACGCCCTTGAAGTACCAGATGTGCGTGACCGGTGCGGCCAGCTCGATGTGGCCCATCCGCTCGCGGCGGACCTTCGCCCGGGTCACCTCGACGCCGCAGCGCTCACAGATGATGCCCTTGAAGCGGACCCGCTTGTACTTGCCGCAGTAGCACTCCCAGTCCCGGGTGGGGCCGAAGATCTTCTCGCAGAAGAGCCCGTCCTTTTCCGGCTTGAGCGTGCGGTAGTTGATGGTTTCCGGCTTCTTGACCTCGCCGTGCGACCACTGACGGATGTCGTCCGCGGTCGCGAGGCCGATGCGCAGTTCGTCGAAGAAGTTGACGTCCAGCACGTGTGTTGTCCTTTGGTCAGTGAGCGGGTGGCCGGCCGGGGTCGGGCGGCGCAGGCGATCAGCCCGCGCCGCCGTACCCGATCAGCCGTCGACGTCGACGCTGCTCGGCTCGCGCCGGGACAGGTCGATTCCGAGCTCTTCCGCGGCGCGGAAGACGTCTTCGTCGGTGTCCTTCATCTCGATCGAGACGCCGTCGCTGGAGAGCACCTCGACGTTGAGGCACAGCGACTGCAGCTCCTTGAGCAGAACCTTGAACGACTCTGGAATGCCCGGTTCGGGGATGTTCTCCCCCTTGACGATCGCCTCGTAGACCTTGACCCGGCCCAGGACGTCGTCGGACTTGATCGTGAGCAGCTCCTGCAGGGTGTAGGCGGCGCCGTAGGCCTGCATGGCCCAGCACTCCATCTCCCCGAAGCGCTGACCACCGAACTGCGCCTTACCACCCAGCGGCTGCTGGGTGATCATCGAGTACGGACCGGTGGACCGGGCGTGGATCTTGTCGTCGACCAGGTGCAGCAGCTTGAGCATGTAGATGTGGCCGACCGCCACCGGGTAGGGGAACGGCTCGCCGGTCCGGCCGTCGAGCAGCTTGGCCTTCCCGTCGGTACCGACCAGCTGGTCGCCGTCCCGGTTGGGGAGCGTCGACCCGAGCAGGCCGGCGATCTCCTTCTCCCGGGCACCGTCGAAGACCGGCGTGGCGGCCCGCGTCTGCGGCGCACCTTCGCGCGCCACCTCGGGCAGCCGCTCGGCCCACTCCGGGTTGCCCTCGACCTTCCACCCCTGCTCGGCGATCCAGCCGAGGTGGGTCTCGAGGATCTGACCGATGTTCATCCGCCGCGGCACGCCGTGCGGGTTGAGCACCATGTCGACCGGGGTCCCGTCCTCGAGGAACGGCATGTCCTCGACCGGCAGGATCTTGCCGATGACGCCCTTGTTGCCGTGCCGGCCGGCGAGCTTGTCGCCGTCCTGCACCTTGCGTCGCTGGGCGACGTAGACCCGCACGAGCTCGTTGACACCCGGGGGCAGCTCGTCGCCGTCGTCCCGGCTGAACACCCGGACGCCGATGACCTTGCCGCCCTCGCCGTGCGGCACCTTCAGCGAGGTGTCCCGGACCTCCCGGGCCTTCTCACCGAAGATCGCCCGCAGCAGCCGCTCTTCCGGGGTCAGTTCGGTCTCGCCCTTGGGCGTGACCTTGCCGACCAGGATGTCGCCGGTGGCGACGTCGGCGCCGATGCGGATGATGCCGCGCTCGTCGAGGTCGGCGAGCACCTCCTCGGAGACGTTCGGGATGTCCCGGGTGATCTCCTCGGGCCCGAGCTTGGTGTCCCGGGCGTCGACTTCGTACTCCTCGACGTGGATCGAGGTGAGCACGTCGTCCTGGACGAGGCGCTGCGACAGGATGATCGCGTCTTCGTAGTTGTGGCCCTCCCACGGCATGAACGCCACGAGCAGGTTCTTGCCGAGCGCCATCTCGCCGTCTTGGGTACAGGGACCGTCGGCGACGACCTGGCCATCCTCGACGCGGTCGCCCTCGTTGACGATCGGGCGCTGGTTGATGCAGGTGCCCTGGTTGGACCGGCGGAACTTGTGCAGCCGGTAGGTCTGCCGGGTGCCGTCGTCGGCCATCACGGTCAGGTAGTCGGCGGACATGTCCTCGACCACACCGGCCTTGCGAGCCACGACCACGTCACCGGCGTCGACCGCGGCGCGCAGCTCCATGCCGGTGCCCACCACGGGCGCCTCGCTGCGCAGCAGCGGAACAGCCTGGCGCTGCATGTTGGCGCCCATCAGCGCCCGGCTGGCGTCGTCGTGCTCGAGGAACGGGATCATCGCCGTGGCGACCGACACCATCTGGCGCGGCGACACGTCCATGTAGTCGACCCCGGTCGGGTCGATCAGGTCGACCTCGCCGCCCTTCTTGCGGACCAGCACCTTCTCCTCGACGAAGTGGTTCTTCTCATCGAGCGGGGCGTTGGCCTGGGCGATGACGTGCCGGTCTTCCTCGTCGGCCGTCAGGTAGTCGATCTGGTCGGTGACCCGGCCCTTGACGACCTTGCGGTAGGGCGTCTCGACGAACCCGAACGGGTTGACCCGGGCGAACGTCGACAGCGAGCCGATCAGGCCGATGTTGGGGCCTTCCGGCGTCTCGATCGGGCACATCCGGCCGTAGTGGGACGGGTGTACGTCGCGGACCTCGAAGCCGGCCCGCTCCCGGGACAGACCGCCCGGCCCGAGCGCGGACAGCCGGCGCTTGTGGGTCAGGCCGGCGAGCGGGTTGGTCTGGTCCATGAACTGCGACAGCTGCGACGTCCCGAAGAACTCCTTGATGGACGCCACGACCGGCCGGATGTTGATCAGGGTCTGCGGCGTGATCGCCTCGACGTCCTGGGTGGTCATCCGCTCCCGGACGACCCGCTCCATCCGGGACAGGCCGACCCGGACCTGGTTCTGGATCAGTTCCCCGACGGTGCGCAGCCGGCGGTTGCCGAAGTGGTCGATGTCGTCGACCTCGTAGCCGTCCTCGCCGGCGTGCAGCCGGACGACGTACTCGATCGTGCCGAGGATGTCGTCCTCGGTCAGCACGCCCTGCGTGGTCGGCAGGTCGAGCTCGAGCTTCTTGTTGACCTTGTAGCGGCCGACCTTGGCCAGGTCGTAGCGCTTGGCGTTGAAGAACAGGTTGTCCAGCAGCGTCTGCGCGCTCTCCCGCGTCGGCGGCTCACCCGGGCGGAGCTTGCGGTAGATGTCGAGCAGCGCCTCGTCCTGGGTGGCGATGTGGTCCTTGTCGAGCGTGGCGATCATCGCCGGGGACCAGGTGAACCGCTCCCGGATGCGCTCCTCGGTCCAGCCGAGGGCCTTGAGCAGCACGGTGACCGGCTGGCGGCGCTTGCGGTCGATCCGGACGCCGACGGTGTCGCGCTTGTCGACGTCGAACTCGAGCCAGGCGCCGCGGCTCGGGATGACCTTGCAGCTGAAGACGTCCTTGTCCGACGTCTTGTCGAGGGCCTTGTCGAAATAGACCCCCGGCGACCGGACGAGCTGGGACACGACGACCCGCTCGGTGCCGTTGATGATGAAGGTGCCCTTGCTGGTCATCATGGGGAAGTCACCCATGAAGACGGTCTGGCTCTTGATCTCACCGGTGGAGTTGTTCATGAACTCCGCGGTGACGAACAGCGGAGCCGAGTAGGTCATGTCCTTGTCCTTGCACTCCTCCTCCGGCGCCTTCACGTCCTCGAAGCGCGGGTTGGAGAAAGACAGGGACATGGAGCCCGAAAAGTCCTCGATCGGAGAGATCTCGCCGAGAATCTCCTCGAGGCCGCTTGCGATGTCCTCCTCGACGCGGGTACGCCAGGACTCGGCGCCGATCAGCCAGTCGAAGGAACCGGTTTGCAGGGCGAGAAGGTTCGGGACTTCGAGTGGCTCACGGATCTTGGCGAAGGAGATCCGGGGCGGGGCGCCGGGAATACTGGACGGGGCTTGCAGGGTGGTCTGGGCGGAGCGGGAGACTGCCAAGATGTGTCCTTCCGAGGACATGCGCCGGCTGTTCACGCGCAGCCCAGACGGTCCGCGTCAAGCGGACAGCAGAAATGAGGGCAGCGCAAACTAGCAGTGTAGCCACAGCCGCCACTGCTGTCGAGGCGCGCCCCAAATTACGGCGCCGATTCGAGTCACCGTGGGTCCAGCCTGACTCCGCGGGGGCGGATCGTCAAGCATTTCCGCGCCGGGATTCTGACGCTGGATCCGGACACCGCGGTTGATGGACGGCATACCGGGCTCGGACCGACCTCGGGGGTGGCCACCGGCGTACCGGCAGCCACCCCGCGAGTCGCCGTCCGAGGTCCCACCGCGGTCGAGGGACCCGGCCCGGGTGTGGCTGGTGTCGAACTACTTGACCGTGACGGTGGCGCCGGCCTTCTCGAGGGCCTCCTTGGCCTTGTCGGCGCCTTCCTTGTTCACCTTCTCGAGCACGGGCTTGGGGGCGCCGTCGACGAGGTCCTTGGCCTCCTTCAGGCCCAGGCTCGTGAGCGACCGCACCTCCTTGATGACCTGGATCTTCTTGTCGCCGGCGCCCTCGAGGATCACGTCGAACTCGTCCTGCTCCGCGGGCGCGTCGGCCTCACCGGCGGCCGCGGGGGCCGCGGCGGCGGCGGCCACCGGGGCGGCGGCGGTGACGTCGAACGTCTCTTCGAACTGCTTCACGAACTCGGACAGCTCGAGCAGGGTCATGTCCTTGAACTGGTCGAGCAGCTCGTCGGTGCTCATCTTCGCCATGGTTGCGGCGTTCCTTTCCTACGGTGTGCCGTGGGACGTCGATCCCGGGCGGCGTGGGTGGACGGGCGTCAGCCCGCGGTGTCGGTCGGTGCCTCGGCGCTCGGTTCGTCCGAAGTCGGCGGGGTCGCGTCGCCGGTGTCGGCGGATGCCTCAGCCGGAGCGGCGTCGGCAGCGGCCTCGGCCGGAGCGGGAGCAGCCTCGGGAGTAGATGCTTCGGCCGCAGGGGCTGCAGCGTCCTCGGCGGGGAGCTTCTCCTGCAGTGCCGCGGCCAGCCGCGCCATCTGCGAGAGCGGGGCCTGGAACAGCCCAGCCGCCTTCGACAGGTTCGCCATCATCGCCCCGGCGAGCTTGCCGAGCAGCACCTCGCGGGACTCGAGGTCGGCCAGTCGGCCGATCTCCTGCGCCGACAGCGGCGTGCCGTCGACCACTCCGCCCTTGATGATCAGGGTCGGGTTGGCCCGGGCGAAGTCGCGCAGCCCCTTGGCCGCCTCGACCGGGTCACCCTGCACGAAGGCGATTGCCGTCGGGCCGCTGAGCAGGTCGCCGAGCTCGGCGAGACCGGCGTCGCCGGCCGCCCGCCTCGTCAGGGTGTTCTTGACGACGGCGTACGTCGTGGTGGACCCGAGGTCCCGACGCAGCTCGGTCAGCTGCGCGGTGGTCAGGCCGCGGTATTCGGTCAGCAGGGCCGCGGACGCGTCGCGGAAGCGAGTGCTCAGCTCGGCGACGGCGGCGACCTTCTCGGGTTGCGCCACGGGCCTCCTCTCATCGTCGGGCCGGCATCGACAGGCCCGGGAGAGGCAAAACGCCCCGGCGCAGGGCACGGGGCGCAAGACGGTGCGGAACGCACCGCTCAACTCCGTCCATCCTGCGCGGGCCGCCCCGGAGGGACCTTCGGCCGGGCATGCCCGGCAACCAGCGGTCTTCGGTTGGATCGTCAATCAGCGTACGTGGTGCCGACCCCCCGCACCAAACCGGTATGCGCGAGGGCCGTCCCACCCATGATCAAGAGGGGATTCGTACGGCGTTTCGTGCCGAAATCCCCTCTTGATCATGGGACGAAGCGGGCGGGCGGTTACGGCGTGGGGGCGTCGTCGGCGAGGGCGACGTTGCGGGTCCGGTTGGGGTCGACCGGGATCCCCGGGCCCATCGTGGTGGCGAAGGTGACCTTGCGGAGGAACCGGCCCTTGGCCGAGGACGGCTTGGCCCGCAGCACCTCGTCCAGCGCGGCGGCGTAGTTCTCGGCCAGTGACTTCGCGTCGAAGCTCGCCTTGCCGATGACCAGGTGCAGGTTGGACTGCTTGTCCACCCGGAAGTTGATCTTCCCGCCCTTGATGTCGGAGACGGCCTTGGTGACGTCCTGGGTCACGGTGCCGGTCTTCGGGTTGGGCATGAGCCCGCGGGGCCCGAGGATCCGGGCGACCCGGCCGACCTTCGCCATCTGGTCGGGGGTGGCGATCGCGGCGTCGAAGTCGAGGTATCCGCCCTGGACCCGCTCCACCAGGTCGTCGGAACCGACGACGTCGGCGCCGGCCGCCTCGGCCTCCTCGGCCTTGGCGCCGGTGGCGAAGACGATCACCCGGGCGGTCTTGCCGGTGCCGTGCGGCAGGTTGACGGTGCCGCGGACCATCTGGTCGGCCTTGCGGGGGTCGACACCCAGCCGCATCGCGACCTCGACGGTCGGGTCGTACTTCGTGGTCGCCGTCTCCTTGGCGAGGTTCGCCGCCTCGAGCGGCGAGTAGACCCGCTCCGGGTCGATGTGCTCGGCTGCCTTGCGGTAGGCCTTACTGCGCTTCATGTGCTCCTCCTGCGGTTAGGTGTGGTACGTCGGGCCGGAGCCGGCCCTCCCACGTCGTTCGGTGGTACGTCGATTCTCAAGCGTCAGCCCTGGACGGTGATTCCCATCGACCGGGCGGTGCCGGCGATGATCTTCTCCGCGGCCTCGATGTCGTTGGCGTTGAGGTCGTCCATCTTGCTGTCGGCGATCTCGCGGACCTGCGCACGGGTGACGGTCGCGACCTTCGTCTTGTGCGGCTCGCCGCTGCCCTTGTCGACGCCGGCGGCCTTGAGCAGCAGCCGGGCCGCGGGCGGGGTCTTGGTGATGAAGGTGAACGACCGGTCCTCGTAGACCGAGATCTCGACCGGGACGACGTTGCCGCGCTGGGCCTCGGTCGCGGCGTTGTAGGCCTTGCAGAACTCCATGATGTTGACGCCGTGCTGGCCGAGGGCCGGGCCGACCGGCGGCGCGGGCGTCGCCGCGCCGGCCTGGATCTGCAACTTGATGATCGCGGTGAGCTTCTTCTTCGGGGGCATGTCGACTTCCTGTGCGGACTAGGTGAATGGAGTGGATGGACGGTGGCGGATCCGGCTAGATCTTCGACACCTGACTGAACGACAACTCGACCGGAGTCTCCCGGCCGAAGATCGAGACCAGCGCCTTGAGCTTCTGGTGCTCGGCGTTGATCTCGCTGATCGTCGCCGGCAGGGTCGCGAACGGGCCGTCCATCACGGTGACCGATTCGCCCACCTCGTAGTCGACGACCTGGGCCGGGGCCTTCGCTCCCCCGGTCTTCTCGGGCTCGGCGGCCGGCGCGAGGATCTTGACCACCTCGTCGACGCTGAGCGGCGACGGACGGGAGGTCGCGCCGACGAATCCGGTCACGCCCGGGGTGTTGCGTACGGCGCCCCACGACTCGTCGTTGAGCTCCATCCGGACCAGGATGTAGCCGGGGAAGACCTTGCGCTGCACCTGCTGGCGCTTGCCGTTCTTGACCTCGGTGACCTCCTCGGTGGGCACCTCGATCTGGAAGATGAAGTCCTCCATGTCCAGCGAGGAGATCCGGTTCTCCAGGTTGGTCTTCACCTTGTTCTCGTAGCCGGCGTAGGAGTGCACGACGTACCAGTCGCCGAGCGCGGTGGTGAGGGCCGCGCGCAGCTCGGCGGCCGGGTCGACCGGAGCCTCGGCTTCCGCCTCGACCTCCGGCTCGGCGCTCGGGCCGCCGGCCTCAGGCTGGGCCGCCGCCTCGGCCTGGGCAGGCGCAGGCTCGGGAGCTCGGGCTCCGGCAGCACCTCGCCGCCTTGGTCGGCGGCCTGCTCGGCCGCGCCGGCGGCGACCTGCGCCTCGGCCGACTCGTCCCGGGGCGCCGGCTCCTGGGTAGGGCTCGGAGCTGGGCCGGTCTCGAACTCGGACACGCGGTGACTCACTTCCAGAAGACGGGTACGGCGGACGGCATCATCATGACGGTCGTTGGGGGCGGACTCAGCCGAACGCCCACAACACGATCTTGGCGAAGCCGATGTCCAGCCCGGCCACGATGGCGATCATGATCGAGACGAAGACGATCACCACGATCGTGTAGGTGATCAGCTCCTTGCGGGACGGGTAGATGACCTTCGCCATCTCGGCGACGACCTCGCGCAGGAACCGCGCCATCCGCCCGAACGGTCCACCACCACGGGCCGGCCCACGCGAGGACGCACTCGGTGCGTCCGGCCGGGTCTGGGTCACGGCTTCCTCTCTATCCCACTCGGTGGCGATACGTCGGACGACTCGTCACGGCTGCCGGGAGGCTGACCGGAGACGATTCGCCAGGCGCAGGGGCGACAGGACTCGAACCTGCAACAACCGGTTTTGGAGACCGGGACTCTGCCAATTGAGCTACGCCCCTTCGGCGCGTCTCGTCGCCTCGACGACCCGGCACGCCACCGGGACGCCGCCGACGCTGGCACCTGCGGGCCACGAACCGGCACAGCACAGGACACGGGTCGACATACCCCGGCGCTGCGAGTGTACGCAGGCGGCCCCGCTCACTCCAACCTCGCTGCCTCGATCTCACTGCCAGGCCCACCGCCGGGCGCACTGCCCGGGCTCGTGCCAATTGCCCGGTCCGACTCTGCGACGATGTCAGCATGGCAGCCCAGACCTCCGCGCCGCCCCGTTCCCGCATTTCCGCCCGAATCGCCGGGATCAGCGAATCGGCGACCCTGGCCGTCGACTCCAAGGCCAAGGCCTTGAAGGCCGCCGGCCGGCCGGTCATCGGCTTCGGCGCCGGCGAGCCGGACTTCCCCACGCCGGACGACATCGTCGCCGCGGCCGTCGACGCGTGCCACAACACCCGATTCCACCGCTACACCCCGGCCGGCGGCCTGCCCGAGCTCAAGGCCGCGATCGCCACCAAGACGCAACGCGACTCCGGCTACACCGTCGAGGCCGGCCAGGTGATGGTCACCAACGGCGGCAAGCAGGCGCTCTACGAGACGTTCGCGACCCTGCTCGACCCGGGCGACGAGGTGCTGCTTCCCGCGCCGTACTGGACGACCTATCCGGAGTCGATCCGGCTGGCCGGCGGGGTGCCGGTGGCCATCCCGACCGACGAGCACGGCGGCTACCTCGCCACCGTCGACCAACTCGAGGCGGCCCGCACGCCACGCACCAAGCTGCTGCTCTTCTGCTCGCCGTCCAACCCGACCGGCGCCGTCTATCCGCCGGAGCAGGTCGAGGCGATCGGCCGGTGGGCCGCCGACGCCGGGATCTGGGTGGTCACCGACGAGATCTACGAGCACCTCGTCTACGGCGACGCCCGCGCGGTCTCGATGCCGACGGTCGTCCCGGAGCTGGCCGAACGCTGCGTGGTCGTCAACGGCGTCGCCAAGACCTACGCGATGACCGGCTGGCGGGTCGGCTGGCTGATCGGCCCGCAGGACGTCGTGAAGGCGGCGACCAACCTGCAGTCGCACGCGACGTCCAACGTCGCCAACGTGTCTCAGGCGGCAGCCCTGGCCGCGGTGAGCGGCGACCTGTCGGCGGTGGCGATGATGCGGACCGCGTTCGACCGGCGCCGGCGGCGGATCGTGTCGATGCTCCGTGAGATCCCGGGTGTGCAGTGCCCCGAGCCGGACGGCGCGTTCTACGTCTACCCGTCGGTCGAGGGCCTGCTCGGCCGGCCGCTGCGCGGGCGCACCCCCGCCTCCTCGGCCGACCTGGCGGCCCTGATCCTCGAGGAGGCCGAGGTCGCGGTCGTGCCGGGCGAGGCGTTCGGGACGCCGGGCTACCTGCGGCTGTCCTACGCGCTCGGTGACGACGACCTCGTCGAGGGCGTCACCCGGCTGCAACGACTGCTCGGCGAGACGGCCTGACGCGGGCTACCGGCTGATCTCGGCGGCTAGGGCAGCGCCCCCGCCGTACGCAGGACGGCGACCGCCGCCGGCAGCCTCGACAACGCCCGGGCGAAGTCGGCCGGACGCGCGATCCGCCAGGCCTGGGCGGCGACGTAGCAGCGCAGCGCGGCGTCGAAGCGGGCCGGTCCGGCGGCCGCGCGGGCGGTGAGCAGCGCGGCCGACCCCTTGAGGTAGATCGTCGTGAAGTAGCCGCTCTCGTCGTCGCCCCAGCTGGCCAGCGTGGCCCCGACCGCGCCCGGATCGTGCAGGTCGGCGGTGCTGGTGCGCCCGTCGACGAGTTCCTCGGCGTAGGTGGCGAACGCCTCGTCGAGCCACGGGTCGCGGGCCTGCGAGTCGCCGACCAGGCCGTAGAACCACTGGTGGGCCAGCTCGTGGGTGACCGTCTGCCGATCGGTGCCGGCCAACAGGACGACTCCGGGGTATTCGATCCCGCCGCCGCTGGCCGGGAGGCTGACCGCGGCGAGCGTGGGGTACGGGAACGGCCCGAACCGCGCGGCGAGCCCGCCCACGGACGTGCGGACCTGCGCGGCCAAGGCGGGCAGCGCCGCCGGGTCCGGCCCGGCCACGGTGACCCGGGTCGGCCCGATCCGGTAGACCCGGGTGGCGAACCGGCCGACCGCGACCGCGACGTCGCGGGCCGTGGTCGACGCGCGCATGCCACCGGCGCAGCCCCGGGCCGGCCGGGGTCGGCGGGCCGGCTCCGCCGGTGGCGAGGACGGTGGCACCGGTCGGGGCGATCACGGTCACGTCGTAGACGGCGGCTTCGCTCGTCGCGCTCTCGCCCAGGAACCGCGCCATCGGCTCCCGGTGCCAGCCGACGCCGTACTGCCAGGACAACAGGGGCGCGCCGCTGCCCCACCAGGCGACCCCGTCGGCCCGCCCGAACCGTTCGAAGCTCGCGCTGCCGATCCGGAGAGTGAAGGTGACGTCGGCCGAGATCGGCGTGCCGGCGGGCACCACCCGACCCAGCGGTACGTCGAGCAGGCCGCCCTGACTGTCCGGCGCCGCACCGTCGGGCTCGACCGTGAAGTGGGCGGGCCGGCCATGCAGCCGGACGCCGGTCACGGTCTGCGACGTGCCCCGGTCGAAGGACGTGATGGTGTTGGCGGTCAGCCGGAAGACCAGCCGACGGACCGGCAGGTCGGGCGTGAAGACCACGTGCTCGGTGCCGACGACCGAGGCGAGGCCGGGCGCGACGGTGAACCGCAGCCCGATCCGCGGCCGGCGCGGGTCGGGCGGCAGGTAGTGGGCCGGACAGCCGGCCGCCGCCGCGCGGGCCGTGGGCCGGGCGGAGGGACGGGGCGACGGGGGCTCGCGTCGGCGAGGGAGAGGGCGTGGGTGTCGGGGAGTCCGCTGACGACGCTGACGACGCGGTCGACGACCGGACCGGCGGCGCGGCCTGCTGGGCCCGCCCGGCGGTGGCCGTCGTACACCCGGCGACCGTCAGGCACCCGGCGATCGTCGCGGCGAGCATCCCGCCCGCGGCGCGCCGCATGGCGGCTCAGCCGAGCCGGACCACCGCGCGGGCCTGTGCGAGCACCTTCTCCGCACCGCTGCGCGCGGTCAGCGTCACGACCACCTGATCGGCGTCGCGCTTGTCGGTGACCACACCGCTGACGGTAAGCCGACCGCCGCCCTCATCGGGCACAACGACCGGCCTGGTGAACCGCACGCCGTATTCCACGACCGCCCCGGGGTCGCCGACCCAGTCGGTGACCACGCGCACTGCCTCGGCCATCGTGAGCATCCCGTGCGCGATGACGTCGGGCAGTCCGACCGAGGTGGCGAACCGCTCGTTCCAGTGGATCGGGTTGAAATCGCCGGACGCGCCGGCGTACTGGATCAGGGTGAGGCGCTCGAGCGGGAAGGTCTGCTCGGGCAGCTCGGTCCCGACCTCGACCTCGTCGTAGCGGACGGCGCTGCCCATCAGTCGGCCGTGCCGCGGGCGACCAGGGTGGAGTAGGCGGTGACGACGTGCTCGTCGTCCACCGACACCACCGCCTTGCTGGTGAGCAGGTCGTTGCCGCCGGCCGACCGGATGTTCTCGATGGTCATCGTGGTCACCAGCTGGTCGCCGGCGCGGACCGGCCGGGAGTAGACGAACCGCTGCTCGCCGTGCACCACCCGGGAGTAATCGAGGCCCAGCGCCGGGTCGTCGATGATCTGCCGGGATGCGGCGAAGGTGACGATCACGGGGAACGTCGGCGGCGCGATCACGTCGGGATGCCCGAGCTTCGCCGCGGCGGCGGGGTCGCGGTAGGCGGGGTTGGGGTCACCGAGCGCGTCGGCGAACTCCCGGATCTTCTCCCGGCCGACGTCGTACGGCGGCGTGGGCGGATAGCTCCGGCCGATGTACGCCGGATCGAGCGGCATGCGCGGTCGCCCGCGCGGTCAGCGGGTCTCGCGGTGCGCCTGGTGACGCCGGCAGTGCGAGCAGTACTTCCGCAGCTCGATCCGGTCCGGGTCGTTACGCCGGTTCTTCTTGGTGATGTAGTTGCGGTTCTTGCACTCCTGGCAAGCCAGCGTGATCTTGGGACGGACATCAGTGGCGGCCACGGCGGAATGCCCTTTCGACGACATCGGGTGAAACGGAAGCTCGGCTGTCCGAGGGTAACCGACGCGGGCGGCGCCGTCGATGACGGTCACGCGCCCGCGGTGGTAGCGGAGGCCGGATTTGAACCGGCGACACAGCGATTATGAGCCGCTTGCTCTGCCTGACTGAGCTACTCCGCCGCGGTGCCGGGTCCTCCCGGCGGGTCGGCCCATGTGGACCACCGAGCCCCCTTAGGGAATCGAACCCTAGACCTTCTCCTTACCATGGAGACGCTCTGCCGACTGAGCTAAAGGGGCGGTGCGCAGTGAGATTACACGGCGCGGCCGGGCGGGGTGAAACCAGATCCGACCTCAGTTGGGGATCTGCAGCCGGCGGCCGGGTAGCCCGGCCTGATCGGGCCGGGGGACCGACCGGGCCGCGAGCCAGGCGTCGAACCGGTCCGGGGCCAGGGCCCGGCTGAGCAGGTAGCCCTGGATGACGTCGCACTCCATGCCCTCGAGCAGATCGCGGGAGAGTTCGTCCTCGACACCCTCGGCGACGACCCGCAGCCCGAGACTGTGGCCGAGTTCGACGATCGCCCGGACGATCGCGAGGTCGCCGAGGTCGGTGCCCATCCCCAGGACGAACGCCTTGTCGATCTTGACCTCGTCGACCGGCAGCCGACGCAGGTAGGCCAGCGACGAGTAGCCGGTCCCGAAGTCGTCCACCGCCAGGCCCAGGCCGAGCGCGTGGAGGCGGTGCAGCACCGGGATGGATCGTTCCGGGTCGGCCATCACGCTGGTCTCGGTGATCTCGAAGGTCAGCAGCTCGGCGGGCACGTCGATCTCCCGCAGCAACGCGACAGCCTTGTCGGCGAACGCCGGATCGAGCAGGTTGCGGGCCGAGAGGTTGACCGCGACGGCGATCCGCAGGCCCCGGTCGAGCCAGTCCCGGCACTGCCGCAGCGACGTGGAGAGCACGTGGCTGGTCAACGGCCCGATCAGTCCGGTGCGCTCGGCGAGCGGCACGAACTCGTCCGGCTCGACCGCACCGTAGGTGGGGTGGTCCCAGCGCAGCAGCGCCTCGACCCCGATCAGCTCGCGGTTGTTCAGCAGGACCTTCGGCTGGTAGCGCACGCTCACCTCGTCGGTGGCCAGCGCGGTCCGCAGGTCGGTGACGAGTTGCAGACGGTAGAGGCTGCGGTGGTCCATCGAGGCGTGGTACGTCGCGATGGGGACGTCGGTGTTCTTCGCCACCCCCATCGCGACGTCGGCCCGCTGCAACAACGTCGCTCCGCTCGCCGGCATGGTCGGGCCAGGCGGCGACACCGACGGACAGCCCGATGTCGATCGTCAGGCCGGCGACGTCGACGGGTGAATGGATCTTCGCGTGCAGGGCGCGGGCCCGGTCGACCACCGTCGACAGGTCCGGGGCGCGCACCAGAACCGCGAACTCGTTGCCCCCGGTACGTGCGGCGACCGAGCCCAGCGGCACGTAATCGGCAAGGCGGGCGGCCATCGCGATCCGCAACTGGTCACCGGCGTCGTGGCCCAGGGAGTCACTCACGTCCCGGACCGAGTTGAGGCCGAGCAGCAGGACGCCCACGACGGCATCCGACCCGCGGGCCTCGTCGACCGCATCCTGGGTCGCCTGCGCGAACCGCTCGCGGTTGGCCAGGCCGGTCAACGAGTCGTGGTACGCCGTATGCCGGAGCTGGCCCACCAGCTGCTGATTCTGCAACGCCGCGGCCAGGTGGCTCGCCAGGTTGTCGAGCAGCCGGATGTCGTCGCGGGAGAACGCGGAGAACTTGGTACGTCGATCGGCCACCTCGACGGTGCCGTAGACCTCGTCGCCGGCGCGCAGCGCGGACACGATCACCTCCGTGGCATGGCGCGCGCGGAGGGTGTCGGCGTCCTTGCGGGCCGGCCGCCGGCCGTGCCGGGCCGAGAGCAGTCGGGTCCGGCCGTCGGCGACGACCTGCTCGCGGATCGGGTCGTCGGTCGAGCCGGAGTCGTCGCGCACCGGCTCGCTGTCCGCGCCGATGGTGAGCACCGGAATCCGGTCGACTCCGGTCTTTCCGGTGCCATCGGAATCCCCGGCGGAGATGAGCTCGGCGAGGTTGTCGGGATTCTGTCCCGGCGAACTGCGTAGCCAGACCGACGCCCGGTCGGCGTTGAGTGTCTCGCGGACGTAGTCGAGCAGTTCGGCGACGACTGGTGACGTGCTGTGCACCGACTCGACCATCTTGCTGAACGCATAAACCCGGCCGAGCCGCTCGTGCTGAGTCAGGAACCGGCCGTAGGAGCGGTATCCGAGGGCGAAGACGAGCAGGACCAGAAGCAGGAGTACGACGCCCCACGCGCTCACCGAGACCACGAGGAGGACGACGAGTCCCAGCGCGCTCCCCACGATCCCGAGCACCACCGCCGGGATGCAGAGCGAGGCCAGTCGCTGCAGCGTGGGACGTTGGCCGGTGACCCGGATCGCGATGAGGACGAGTACCGCACCGATCACGTCGGCGGTGGCGGCGCCGACGCCCACCGCAACCCACGTCACCGGTGACCGCACGCCTCCGCCGATGCCGATCGCGTAGGCGATCGCGACCGCGACCGCGACTTCGGTCGCGTCCACGCCGATGTTGAACAGAACTTTTCCCGGACCGGGACGTCTGATGACGAGGACGATCAGGTCGGCAAGTAGCCGAGCCAGCAACAGCCCCACCGACGGCACCACCAGCAGCCCGATTGCCAGCGGAATGTCGGCGATCGACAGCACGACCGTCTGCTTGCGGACCTCGATGAACAGTTGGGTCCGCTCGGCGATCAGGAATCCGACCATCAAAAGCGCGACGGCGGTATAGCTTCCAATGGTGCCGCCTGAGTGGCCCGACGAGATTGGGCCGCTTACCGTCGACCAGAGAATTGCGGCGACAAGAACGGGGGCGCAGTACAGCGCCACGAGAGGCAGATCCGATCGTCGGACCCGCAATCGCCGTACTGCGGAATTCGAGTCCTCGGACACGACTCCCCAACCATTGCCGCTGTAGCGGGCGGATCGGGCGCCCGACTGACGATCCAAGACTAGCCCTGCCGGGTCAATTCACGACCAGGAAAGGCATCTCACTACGCCATCAGTTTTTAGTACCACTTGTGGCTGTTCGGCGTGACGGCGTAGGACATGGTCGAGCTCGTCGTGCCACTGGTCGCTGCAGCCGGCGCGGTCGATGCACTGGTTGCGGAAACAATGCCGCCGGTGCCGATCGCGACGGCAGCAAGGGCTGCGGCGGTCGAAACGACGGTGCGGAGGAAGGTACTGCGAAACATGGTGACTCCTTGTTATTAGGGGGCTACTTTGAGCCACCGGAAATGATGCCTTAATTAGCGCAGAAATAAGCCGTGTCGCCAGATCGCGTGCGGCCGGAAATCTAGCGTGCGGGGTGACAATCGGACAATAGGCCGGCCATCGGGCACGCCATGGGCTATTTGTCTGCTCAAGGGCTCGACGAGATGATGACTCACAGCGACGAAAGGTGTGCGCATCCTGACCGCGAGTTTCCGGTCCGGATGCACGTTCCCGGGCAACGGGTGGGGCTGCATGCTGCGGGTGGGACGCGCCCGGCGTAGTGGCAGGTGTTGGATTCGAACCAACGTAGGCTGAGCCGACGGTTTTACAGACCGCTCCCTTTGGCCACTCGGGCAACCTGCCGCGCGCCGGTTCACCCGGCGCCGCCAGGGAGGATACAAGGTGAGAAGAAGTGCGCTCCATCACATCCCACCGGAGCGCCACGAGCGACGTGAGGAGACCCGCGGATGGCTGACCCGTCCTTCGACATCGTCAGCAAGGTCGACCACCAGGAGGTCGACAACGCCGTCAACCAGGCGTCCAAGGAGCTGGCACAGCGGTTCGACTTCCGGGGCGTCAACGCGTCGGTGAGCTGGTCCGGGCAGGACGCCGTCGCGCTGCAGGCCGACACCGAGGAGCGGTTGCGCGCCGCACTCGACGTGTTCAAGGACAAGATCGTCAAGCGCGGGATCTCGCTGAAGGCGGTCGACGCCGGCGAGCCGCAGCAGTCGGGCAAGACCTTCCGGCTGACCGCGCAGATCCGGCAGGGCATCGACTCCGACCAGGCCAAGAAGATCGCCAAGCGGATCCGGGACGAGGGCCCGAAGGGCGTGCAGGCCCAGATCCAGGGCGACCAGCTGCGGGTGTCGGGGAAGAAGAAGGACCAGCTCCAGACGGTCATCGCGATGCTGAAGTCGGCCGACATCGACGTACCCCTGCAGTTCACCAACTACCGGTGAGGACGTGCTGAACCCGACAGCGCACGCATACCGATCTCCGACCTTCCCGAGCGGATAGGTATGGAATACTCGGGACCATGCTCGTGACAGACGCCCACCGCCCATCCCTCGCCGACATGGCGGTCACCGACTCCGGTGCCGCGACGGTCGGCGCGGTCCCCGCCCGCGACTCGATCCGCCCTCCCGCTTGGGCGCAACTGGCCCACCCCGAGGTCGGCGACGTCGCCATCGCACCGCCGGAGACGGGATCGGGCTGGTGGGCAGGAGCGCCCAGCGCGCTGCTGCACGACGGAGACATCTACCTCGCCTACCGGCTGCGCCGTCCGGTCGGCGAGGGGCGCGGATACGCCAACGTGGTGGCGCGTTCGCACGACGGGGTGAACTTCGAGACCGTCGCCGTGATCGACAAGGACCGCTTCGGCGCCGAATCGCTCGAGCGGCCGGCGCTGGCCGTGACCGACGACGGCACGTGGCGGCTCTACGTCAGCTGCGCCACCCCCGGAACCAAGCACTGGCGGGTGGACCTGATCGAGGCCGACAGTCCGGAGGGTCTCGCCGCCGGCACGGTGCGCACGGTGCTCCCGGGCAGCGCCGAGCTCGCCGTCAAGGACACGGTAGTCGTGCACCGCGACGGTCTGTGGCACTTGTGGGCTTCCTGCCACCCGTTGACCGATCACGCGCACACTGACCGCATGACGACCGAATACGCCACCAGCCCGGACGGTGTCCGGTGGACGTGGCAGGGGACGGCCCTCGCCGGCCGGCCCGGTCGCTGGGACGCGCGTGGCGTCCGGGTGGCGTCGGTGGTGCTCGACGGGCCCCAGCCGGTTGCCTTCTACGACGGCCGGGCCACTGCCGAGGAGAACTGGGAGGAGCGCACCGGTATCGCGATCGGCACCGCGACTCCGGGTGTCTTCGAGGCGTTCGGTGACGCACCGGTCGGGCAGTCGCCATTCGGTTCCGGCGGACTGCGCTACGTCAGCATCGTCGCCCTGCCGGACGGCGAGCGCCGGTTGTATTACGAGATGTCACGGGCGGACGGGAGCCACGAGCTCCGGACGATGCTTCAACCCGCGGCCTGAGACCTCCCCGGTCCTGATCCACGAGGAGTCGTCGTGGCTCTGCCAAACTTCTTCGTCGCCGGCGTCCCCAAAGCGGGTACCACCGCCTTGCATGTCGCGCTCGCCGGCCACCCGGACATCTTCATGTCCCGGGTCAAGGAGCCGAAGTACTTCCTGACCGACGGTCCTCCCCCGCATCGGGGCGGACCCGGCGATGCCCGGACGTTCCGCCAGCGCGTCTGGCGCCGTGAGGATTACGAGGCGCTCTTCGCGGACGCGCCGACACACGCGCTGCGGGGCGAGTCGACGCCCTTCTACCTCTATCTCCCGCAGGCGCAGGAGCGCATCCGCGAGGCCGTCCCGGACGCGCGGCTGATCGTGTTGCTCCGCGACCCGGTCGATCGGGCGCACTCCAACTGGAGCCACCTGTGGTCGGCGGGGCTCGAGCCGGAGCAGGACTTCGTCCGGGCCTGCCGGCTGGAGGATCAGCGGGCCGCCGGCGGCTGGGCGCTGTTCTGGCGCTACCTCGACCTCGGCAAGTACGGCGAGCAGCTCGAGGCGCTCTACTCGCGCTTCCCCCGCGAGCAGGTGCTCCCGGTGCGCTACCGCGAGCTGCGCGACTCGCCGACGGCCGTACTCGACCGGATCTGCACCTTCCTCGGCGTCGAGACGGGTCGCATCGCGACGATCCCCGCGGAGAACGTCACCACGCAGGCCAGCAACTCCCCCCGAAACCGGGCGATCTCCGCGCTGCTGCGGACCGGGTCGACGGTCGAGCACCGACTGCCGGCGCGCTGGTGGCCACGCATCGACGCGTTCCTCTCCGGGCACCTGCAGCGTGAGCAACGGCCGCGGCAGCCGCTGACCTACGAGCAGCGAGCGGCGCTGATCCCGCACTTCGCCGACGACGTACGCCGGTTGGAGCGGATCACCGGCGAGTCATTCGCGGCCTGGCGGGATCCGGGACGACCACCGGTGCGGGCAGCGCTGCCGCGTTCGGCCCGGATCGGCACGGCCGCCGGCAGCATCGACCGACCCATTCCGGACACGCCTTCCGTGTAGCCTTCATCACCGCGCCGGTCGAACGTGCCATCCGGGCACCGACCGCGAGCGAAGGAGCGGCCGGTGAAGGGCATCATCCTGGCCGGCGGGTCCGGGACGCGGCTGCACCCGATCACCCGCGCGGTGGGCAAGGCGCTGCTGCCCGTCTACGACAAGCCGCTGGTCTACTACCCGCTGTCGGTGCTGATGATCGCCGGGATCCGCGACATCCTGATCATCACGACTCCCGCTGACGTCGCCGCATTCCAGCGCCTGCTGGGCGACGGGAGCGAACTCGGCCTGACGTTGTCCTACGTCACCCAGGCCGAGCCGCGCGGGATCGCCGACGCGTTCCTGGTCGGGGCGGACTTCGTCGGCAGCGACCAGGTCACGCTGGTGCTCGGGGACAACATCTTCTACGGCAGCGGGCTCGGCGGGCTGCTGTGGAGCGAGGCGGCGGCCGTCGACGGCGCGACGCTGTTCGGCTACCGCATCGCCGACCCCGAGCGCTTCGGCGTCGCCGAGGCCGGGCCCGACGGGCGGCTGCTCTCGATCGAGGAGAAGCCGGCCCACCCGCGGTCCGACGTCGCCATCACCGGCCTCTACATGTACGACAACGATGTCGTCGCCATGGCCCGCGACCTCAAGCCGTCCGACCGCGGCGAGTTGGAGATCACCGACATCAACAACCGGTACGTGCAGCAGGGCAACGCGCGCCTGGTCACCCTCGGCCGCGGTACGGCGTGGCTCGACACCGGGACCCACGACAGCCTGCTCGAGGCGGGCCAGTTCGTCCAGGTACTCGAGCACCGGCAGGGCGTGCGGATCGCCTGCCTCGAGGAGATCGCGCTGCGGATGGGCTACATCGACGCCGACAGCGCCTACGCCCTCGGCCGGTCACAGGCGAAGTCGGCGTACGGCGAATACGTCATGCAGCTGGCGGAGCAGGCCGGCGCACACCCGACGCCGTCGTAACCCATTCCGCTTGAACGTGACGTTCATGCGGCTAGATCGCTTGAACGTGACGTTCAAGCGGAATGCAGCGCCCCCGTTCGGCATCAACGTGACGTTGATGCCGCTAGATGGCTTGAACGTGACGTTCACGCCGAATGATGCGGGTGGACGGGGCTCGCTTGTACGCCGGCACCGGCCCCTCATTCCGCTTGAACGTGACGTTCATGCGGCTAGATCGCTTGAACGTGACGTTCAAGCGGAATGGAGCGGCGGCGCTAGCGGCCGGTCAGGCCGCTTCCGGGCGACCCGGCCATCTCCTCGAGCCGGGCGATCCGCTTGGCCATCGGCGGGTGGGTGGAGAAGAGGTTGGCGATGCCCTCGGGGCGGAACGGGTTGGCGATCATCAGCGGCCCGGTCGTGACGAGCCGCTCCTGCGGCGGCAACGGCAGCGCCTGAGTGCCGCGCTCGAGCTTGCGCAGCGCGCTCGCCAGGGCGAGCGGGTCGCCGGTGAGCTGCGCGCCGGACGCGTCGGCCTGGTATTCGCGGCTGCGGCTGATCGCCAGCTGGATCAGCGCGGCGGCGATGGGCCCGAGGATGATCAGCAGCAGCTCGGCGAAGATCCCGCCGCCGTCGCGGTCGTTGTTGTTGCCGCCGCCGAACAGCGAGGCGAAGACCGCCAGTCGCGAGGCGAAGACGATGAAGCTGGCGAGCGCGCCGGCGACCGACGAGATGAGGATGTCGCGGTTGTAGACGTGGGAGAGCTCGTGGCCGAGCACCGCGCGCAGCTCCCGCCGGTCAAGCATCGGCAGGATGCCCTCCGTGCAGCACACCGCGGCGTGCCGCGGGTTACGGCCGGTCGCGAACGCGTTGGGTTGGTTGGTCGGGCTGATGTAGAGGCGCGGCATCGGCTGGCGGGCCAGGGTGGCGAGCTCGCGGACGATCGAGAACATCACCGGCTGCTCGGCTTCGGTGACCGGTCGCGCCCGCATCGACTTCAGCGCGATCTGGTCGGAGTAGAAGTAGGAGAACCCGTTCATCGCGATGGCGACGAACAGGGCGATGATGAGCCCGCTCCGACCCCAGATGCTGCCGATCCCGAGGATCAGGGCCGACATCAGCCCGAGCAGCACCGCGGTCTTCAAGCCGTTGAAATGGCGGTGCACTGTCAGTCCTTCCGCGTCGTACGAGGCGGCGTTGCGGGCTTCCTCCGATCATCGCCGATCGGAGTAACGAGCGCTCGGGTCACGACGTTCCCAGCCCCGATCCGGCCCACGCGGAGGGCGGCTCGCGTGGTCACTGCTCGTGCTCGAGCGGGTCGTGCGCGGGCGGCGGCGGGACGGTCCAGACCCACTCCCGCAGCCGGTCCTTTTCGTGCGTCATCTCCCGGATGTCGACTTCGGCGTACGCGTACTCCGGCGCCCAGAAGAGCGCGTCGTACGGACAGACGTCGATGCAGATCCCGCAGTACATGCACAGCGCGAAGTCGATCGCGAACCGGTCGAGCACCGCCCGTTGCCGCGGCCGGGCGGCGCCGGGCGCCTCGACGGTCTCCTTGTGCGAGTCGATGTAGATGCACCAATCCGGACACTCGCGCGCGCAGAGCATGCAGACGGTGCAGTTCTCCTCGAGCAGGCCGATCACCCCGCGACTGCGCGCGGGCAACTCCGGTCGCTCGGCCTGTTCGGTCATCCGCTCCCGCTCCTTTCCATGATCAAGAGGGGATTTGTCGGCGTGTCATCGGCGTGTTCCCCTCTTGATCATGGGGAAGGCCGGTCCGTCGGATCGGGTACGCCGGGCGGGCGCATCCGGCGCCGGGCCCGCCGACCGACGGCGCTCTCCCCCGGTTCCTTCGCCCCCGGCCACTCCTTGGCCACCCGCGAGGCCAGCACGAAGTCCTTGCGCAGCGGATGTCCCTCGAAGCCGTCCGGCAACAGCAGCGGGGTCAGCCCGGGATGCCCGACGAAGTCGATGCCGAACATCTCGTGCGTCTCCCGCTCGTGCCACGCGGCTCCCGCGAAGACGTCGGTCAGCGTCGGCAGCGCCGGGTCGTCGTCGGGCACCACGGTGCGCAACAGCACGTGGTGCCCGCGCCCGATCGCGTAGAGATGGGTCACCACGGCGAATCCGGTGTCGAGTTCGTCGACGGCGCTGAGCCAGTCGAAGAAGGTGCAACCGAGGTCGGGGTCGTCCCGGGCCACGGTCACCGCGTCGACCCATTGCTCCCGCGGCACATCGACGGTCACGGCTCCGAAGGTGACGGCGTACGTCGACCGCGCGCCGGTCCGCTCGACCAGCCGGCGGCCGATCTCCTCCGGGGTCATCGGCCCGACTCGGGCGGCGGGACCACCGGCGCGGTGTAGAGCGCGGCCCCGCGCGCCGCGGCCGGCGCCGGCCCGTCACCGATCACATCCTGCAGCCGGCGGATCCCCTCGAGCAGCGCCTCGGGCCGGGGCGGACATCCGGGCACATACACGTCGACCGGGATGATCTGGTCGACGCCTTTCGTCACCGAGTAGCTGTCCCAGTACGGGCCGCCGCAGTTGGAGCAGGCACCGAAGCTGATCACGTATTTCGGGTCCGGAAGCGCGTCGTACTGGCCCTGCACCGCCGGCGCGATCTTGTCGGTCACCGTGCCGGACACGACCATCAGGTCCGCCGCGGGCGGCCCGCCGGCCGGGGTGGCCGGGTCGATGCCGAGGCGGAGGAGGTCCGGGCGGGCCATCGAGGTCGCCACGAATTCGACCGCGCAGCAGGCGAGACCGAAGTTGAACACCCACAGGGTGTAGCGCCGGCCCCAGTTGAGCACGAACCGGATCGGCTCCGGTGCGGCCATTGCGTGGCCATCCATCGACGCACCTGCCTCCGCGAGGGGTCTCGGCCCTCGCCCAACGAGCCTAGTGATCGGACCGGTCGCCCGCCGTCCAGCCGGCGCCGCGGACCGGCCCGGGACGGCCGTCTCAGATGCTGGGACGCGGGCTAGCGTATTCCCGACTGTGACCCTTTCCCCCTGATACGCCGTCCGACGCCGCGCGCGCTTACCCTGGTGCGGGACCCGCACGGCATAACATGGTTGCGGGCCGATTCCACACGCGCTCTTCGAGGAGGAGGACGGTGTCCAAGCAGGTCGAGCAGCGCGACCGCGTCGTGATCCGGTTCGCCGGAGACTCCGGTGACGGTATGCAGCTCACCGGCGACCGGTTCACCCAGGAGACGGCGGCATTCGGCAACGATCTGTCGACGCTGCCCAACTTCCCCGCCGAGATCCGCGCACCCGCCGGCACGCTGCCGGGGGTGTCCTCCTTCCAGCTCCACTTCGCCGACCACGACATCATGACGCCGGGTGACGCGCCCGACGTACTCGTCGCGATGAACCCCGCCGCCCTGAAGGCAAACCTCACCGACCTGCCGCGCGGCGCGACGATCATCGTCGACAACCACGACTTCACCCCGCGGGCGCTGGCCAAGGTCGGGTGGGACGCCAACCCGCTCGAGGACGACTCGCTGACCGACTTCCTCGTCCACGACGTCGACCTGAGCGGACTCACGACGACCGCGTTGGAGTCTTTCGGCCTGTCCCGCAAGGAATCCAGCCGCGCCAAGAACATGTTCGCGCTCGGGCTGCTGTCGTGGATGTACCACCGGCCGGTCGAGGGCACTGTGCGTTTCCTCGAGTCGAAGTTCAAGAGCAAGCCGGAGATCGCGGCCGCCAACGTCGCGGCCTTCCGCGCCGGCTGGAACTACGGCGAGACGACCGAGGCGTTCGCCGTCTCCTACGAGATCAAGCCGGCCGCGCTGCCGGCCGGTGTCTACCGCAACATCTCCGGCAACCTTGCTCTGTCCTTCGGGCTGATCGCCGCGGCGCGCCGGGCCGGACTGCCGTTGATGCTCGGTGCCTACCCGATCACGCCGGCCAGCGACATCCTGCACGAACTGGCCAAGCACAAGGAGTTCGACATCCGCACCTTCCAGGCGGAGGACGAGATCGCCGGAATCGGCGCGGCGCTCGGGGCGAGCTTCGGCGGGGCGCTCGGCGTGACGACCACCTCCGGGCCTGGTGTGGCGCTGAAATCGGAGACCATCGGGCTCGGCGTCACCCTCGAACTTCCCCTCGTGGTCTGCGACATCCAGCGGGCCGGCCCGTCGACCGGGATGCCGACCAAGCCGGAGCAGGCCGACCTGCTGATGGCGATGTACGGCCGGCACGGCGAGGCACCCGTCCCTGTGGTCGCACCGCAGTCCCCCGCCGACTGCTTCGACGCCGCCATCGAGGCGGTCCGCATCGCGACGAAGTACCGCACCCCGGTCTTCCTGCTCTCCGACGGTTATCTCGCCAACGGCTCCGAGCCGTGGCTGATCCCGGACGTCGACTCACTACCGGCGATCGACGTCGACTTCGCCACCGAGACCAATCACGACGGCGAATTCTGGCCCTACCTGCGGGATCCGCAGACGCTCGCCCGGCCGTGGGCGGTGCCGGGTACGCCGGGGCTGGAACACCGGATCGGCGGGATCGAGAAGGCCGACGGCACCGGGGAGATCTCCTACGACCCGGCCAACCACGACTTCATGGTGCGCACGCGCGCGGCGAAGGTCGACGGGATCGCCCGCGACATCCCCGAGGTAGAGGTCGACGACCCGCAGGGCGACGCGACCGTGCTCGTGCTGGGCTGGGGGTCGACGTACGGTCCGATCGGCGCCGCCTGCCGCCGCCTGCGTCGGCGCGGTCTGGCCATCGCACAGGCCCACCTGCGCCACCTCAACCCGTTCCCGCCCAATCTCGGCGAGGTGCTCGCGAGCTACGACCGGGTCGTGCTGCCGGAGATGAATCTCGGCCAGCTCGCGACCCTGGTGCGGGCGAAATATCTGGTCGACGTCATCAGCTACAACAAGGTCCAGGGACTCCCGTTCCGAGCCGAAGAGCTCGCCTCCGTGTTGGAGAAGGTGATCGCCGATGTCTGAGCAGGTCGACCTCGAATTCCCCGGCCTGGCCGGCGTTCCGGCGATCGAGACGAAGGAGTCCGCAAAGGACTTCAAGACCGACCAGGAGGTGCGGTGGTGCCCGGGCTGCGGTGACTACGCGATCCTCGCCGCCATCCAGGGCTTCATGCCCAAGCTCGGCGTACGCCGGGAGAACATCGTCATGCTCTCCGGCATCGGCTGTGCCGCCAGGCTGCCGTACTACATGAACACCTACGGGATGCACTCGATCCACGGCCGCGCGCCGGCGATCGCGACCGGCCTCGCCGCGACCCGGCCCGACCTGTCGGTGTGGGTAATCACCGGTGACGGCGACGCGCTGTCGATCGGCGGAAACCATCTGATCCACGCCCTGCGCCGCAACGTCAACGTGAAGATCCTGCTCTTCAACAACCGGATCTACGGCCTCACCAAGGGGCAGTACTCGCCGACCTCAGAGGTCGGCAAGATCACGAAGTCGACGCCGCTCGGGTCGCTGGACGCACCGTTCAACCCGGTGTCGCTCGCGCTCGGCGCGGAGGCCAGCTTCGTCGGGCGCGCGATCGACTCCGACCGCAAGCAGCTGACCTCGGTCCTGCAGGCCGCGGCGCAGCATCGCGGCACGGCGCTCGTCGAGATCTACCAGAACTGCAACATCTACAACGACGACGCCTACGAGTTGCTCAAGGACCCGGAGACCCGCGACGACTGGACGATCCGGATGGAGCACGGCGAGCCGCTGCGTTTCGGCCGCGACGGCACGAAGGGGGTCGTGCGCGACCCGGCGACCGGCAGCCTGCAGATCGCCGAGGACGTCGCCGACGACGACCCGCGGATTGTCGTCCACGACGCTCACGCCGACGACCCGAGCTACGCCTTCTCGTTGTCCCGGCTGTCCGGCAGCGACCTGCACTACACGCCGGTCGGCATCTTCCGGTCGGTCGAGCGGCCGGCGTACGACGACAGCATGCGCGAGCAGGTCGAGGACGCGACCGCAGCGAAGGACGCGGACCTGACCGGTCTGCTGCACGGGTCGGATACCTGGATCGTCGGCTGACGTCCCACCGATGACCGAGGGACGCAAAGGACTGCTCTTCGGCGCCGCGGCCTATGTGATGTGGGGGCTCTTCCCCCTCTACTGGCCGCTGGTGCGTCCGGCCGGTGCGCTGGAGATCCTGGCGCACCGGGTGGTGTGGTCGCTGGTCGTGGTGATCGCGATCCTCGCCGTACAGCGCAACTGGCGGTGGATCCGCGAACTGCTGCACCAGCCGGGGCGGCTCGGGCTGATGGCGCTCGGCGCGATCCTCATCGCGACCAACTGGGGCGTCTACATCTGGGGCGTCAACCACGGCGAGGTCGTGGAGACGTCACTCGGCTACTTCATCAACCCGCTCGTCACGGTCCTCTTGGGCGTGCTGGTGCTGCGCGAGCACCTGCGCCCGGTGCAGTGGGCGGCGGTCGGCCTCGGCTCCCTGTCCGTACTCGTCCTCGCCGTCGACTACGGCCATCCGCCCTGGATCGCGTTGACGCTGGCCTTCTCCTTCGGCTCCTACGGCCTGATCAAGAAGCACGTCGGCGCACCCGCGTCACACAGCCTCACGGTCGAGACGGCGACACTTCTGATCCCGTCACTGGTCTATCTCGGATTCCTCGCCGCGGACGGACGCAGCAGCTTCGGGCATTCCGGTGTGGCACAGGCGGTGCTGCTGGTCGGCGCCGGCGTGGTGACCGCCGTACCGCTGCTGTTCTTCGCGGGTGCGGCACGACGGCTCCCACTGGTCACCCTGGGACTGCTGCAATACGTCACGCCGGTGATGCAGTTCGCCTTCGGCGTCCTCGTCTTCCACGAGCCGATGCCCGCCCTGCGGCTGATGGGCTTCGCGCTGGTCTGGGTGGCGCTGATCGTGCTGTCGATCGACATGGTGCGCTACCAGCGCACGGCGCGCGAGGAGCAGCGTCAGCGGCCGACTGCGGTCTCCGAGACCACACCCGTCTGACCGTTCGCATCGGCACATCAGCCGCGACCTGACCTGAAGCGATCCACGACCTCGAGCAGCACGCGATTGAACCTGGTCGGGTCCTCGAGCATGGGGAAATGACCGAGATCGCCGAGGACCAACGCTTCGACACCGTGGCGCTGCAACGACGCGACATCGGGAGGCAGCCAGCCCGTATTGATGGCGACCACCGGAGCCTGCAGCTCCCGGAGCAGACCCGGAATCGCGCGGCCGTTCGAAACCGAGCTGACGGCGACGTCAAGCGCGACGGCGGGAGGCGCGGCGGACATGTCCGCGCTTACCCACTCAACCAGTTCGGGATCGGCGCCGGGCAAGAACATGGTGCGGACGAAGGCTCGCGCGGCCGCACCGAAGTTCTCGCGGAACGGCGCCAGGAACGTCGAGATCGCCTCGGGTGAGCTCGGCTCGTCGAGGTCGTCGTAGGCGTCGACCCACACGAGACCGAGAACCCGGTCGCGGATCTCGAGTGCTGCATCGACGATGACGTCGCCCCCCATCGAGTGACCGACCAGCACGACCTGTGCGAGATCAAGCTGGTTGACGACGGAGACGACGTCCTCGCCGAAGGCACGCATCGACCAGTTCGATCGGCCGCTACCCGACTCGCCGTGCCCGGCAAGATCGACAGTCACCACCTGGTGATGCGCGCCGAGGGGCTCGAGCTGCTCACGCCAGTACCGTCGGTCACAGGACCAGCCATGCACGAGGACGAGTGCTGGTGTTCCATTGCCATGCACCCCGTAGCCGATTGCCACACCGTCCGACGACGTCGCGTGACTACGCATCGTGGCTCCCACAGCCATGACCAATTCTTCGAGGCCCTAGCTACTCAGACCTCCCAGCCTCGCGCAACCCGTCGAAGTAATGCCCCTCGTCGAGGTCGGCGATGAGTCCGTGCCGCGTCGGCGTCCACCCCAGCAGCTCGCGGGTCAGCCGGTTGGAGGCAGGGCAGTCGGTGGCGAAGAACGGTGCGAGCCAGCCGAAGTGCTCGGCCGCCTGCTCGGCCGGAACGGAGACCACGGGCACGTCGAGACCGCGACCGATCGCCTCGGCGATGGTGCGGGTCGGCACACCCTCCTCCGCGACGGCGTGCAGCACCGATCCGGCCGGAGCGTCGTCGACGACGAGCCGGACGAGGCTGCCGGCGTCGAGTCGGTGCACCGCCGGCCAGCGGTTGGCGCCGTCGTCGATGTAGCCGGACACTCCCTTGTCCCGAGCGATGCCGACCAGCGCTGCCACGAAGCCGTGATCGCCGGCGCCGTGCACCGTCGGAGCGAACCGCACGACCGATGAGCGCACCCCTCGTGCGGCGAAGGACAGCGCCGCTTGGGCGCTGGCGACCCGCGGGTGCGCGCTCGGGTTTGGCAAGTCCTGTTCGGTGGCGACACGTCCGGACACGATCCCGGCCGCGCCGGAGGCGATGACGAGCGGTCGATCGGTGCCCTCGAGGGTCGCGCCGATGGCGTCGATCGCCTGCCGGTCCGTCCGGGCCGCCGCCTCCATGCGGGAGAAGTCATGGTTGTAGCCGAGGTGGACGACCCCGTCGGACGCGGCTGCGCCGGCGCGCAGGCTGTCGAGGTCGTCAAGACCGCCGCGGTGGACCTCGGCGCCGCGTGCCGCGACCGCTGCCGCCGCGGTGTCCGAGCGGGCGAGACCGACGACCTTGTGCCCGGCGTCGAGCAGTTCCGGGATGACCGCCGAGCCGATCCAGCCGGATGCTCCGGTGACGAAGATGCGCATGAACTCCTCCAGATGATCAACGGCCCTCGAGCGGACCCTGATGTCACTTGATGACATCACTGTACCAGGCTGATGTCATCGCGTGTCATCACCTAGACTGAGGACATGGGTCGATGGGAGCCGGACGCGAGCGGACGGCTCCGTCAGGCGGCTATGGAGCTCTACGTCGAGCGCGGGTTCGAGCAGACGACCGTGGCCGAGATCGCCCAGCGGGCGGGGCTCACCGCGCGGACCTTCTTCCGGTACTTCGCCGACAAGCGCGAGGTGCTCTTCGGCGGTGCGGCGTTCCTGCAGGAGCGCATGGTGGGCGCCCTCGACGGTGCCCCCGAGTCCGCCTCGCCGATGGAGGCCATCGCGGCCGCGCTCGACGCCGCCGCAGGGGTGATCGGGGAAAACCGCGAATTCTCCCAGCAGCGTCAGGCCGTCATCGTCGCCAACGCGGAGCTGCAGGAGCGCGAGCTGATCAAGATGGCGTCACTGTCGGCCGCCCTCGCCGACGGGCTGCGCCGACGCGGCGTCGCCGACCCGGACGCGAGTCTGGCGGCCGAGACCGGAATCGCCGTCTTCCGCGTGGCGTTCGAGCGCTGGATCGGCGAGCCGGGCGACCGGGACCTGTCGCAGATCATGCGCGAGTCACTCGATCAGCTGAGGGCCCTCACCGCCGGCGGCTGACCGCTCGCTAGAGAGATCCGTCGTAGGTCGTGAGCCGGCCGCACATCCCCAGCTTCGGACCGGACGGCGAGTCGGCGACGACCGTGGCCGCGCCGAGATGGCTGTAGTCGCCGCCCCGCAGCGCGGCCAGCCGCTTTGCGGCCAGGTCGGCGACGGCGGCCGCTCCTTCGCTGAGCCGGCTCTCCCAGGCCTCGAGCTTCGGAGAAACCAGCTTGTGGGCGGCGTCGTAGAAGGCGTCGAGTTCGCCGGGGCCGTTGGCCTCGACCCGGCGGCGCAGCTCGACGAACCCCTCGATCGCCAGGTCCTTACGGCGTCGCGCCGCGGCTTCGTCGGAGGCGTAGACGTGTCGCTCGTCGGCGAGCGACGCCGCAGCGGCGTAGCGGGCGCGGTCGGCGAGGATCTCCGGCGGGAAGGTGAGTACGGCGTCGCCGGCTTCGGGCAGGCCGGCGTTCTGCATCACGACCAGGATCTTCAGGCTGTCCTCATTGACCAGCCGGTGGATCGTGCCGGGGGTGAACCAGACGACGTCGGCCGGGGCCAGCGGTGTCTCGGTGAAGCCGGCGGAGCCGAGGGTCTGCAGCCGACCGGACCCGCTGACCACGATGTAGGCCTCGGTGCACAGCAGGTGGACGTGCGCGGAGCCGCCCGGTTCGCCGTCCGGCCCGGACCAGTCGTAGACGTCGAGGCCGGTGACCGCGGTGGCCCCGGGGAAGGCGAGCGAGGGGTCGGTCACGACCGGCCGAGCGCGTCGACGGCCCGCACCCGGTCGGAGACGACCTGCCCGATCCGGGCGGGATCCCAGCTCCCGGAGCCGATGAGGAAGTCGTAGCGCAGCGTCAGCGTGTCGTCGGCCGCGACGTCGAGGACCTCGTCGAAGAACGGTGCGGGGCATACGCAGGCGTAGGGCTCGCTGCGGACGAACCACTGGGTGGGGTGCCGGACGTTGGTGGCGTTGTCGACGAAGACGATGGTGGAGGCGCCGTCGATGCCGTCGTGCTTGCCGACGTAGCCGAGCCATTCGGCGCGCTGCCCCATCAGCGCCTCGCCGGAGGTGTCGGGAGCGAGGACCTTGCCGTTGTTGAACGACCGCGGACCGCGCCAGAAGAAGCCGCCGTAGCCCGCGGCCGGGCGCCCTTCGGTGGTCGGGCTGCCGAACTGGATCGGCGTCTCGCGCCGGTTGTGCAGCGCCGTCTCGAAGGTCAGCACCCAGGCCGACTCCTCGGGAAGCAGGTAGGCGCCGAAGCGCCGCGTCTCGTCGATCCAGTGCTCACCCTGCTCGGTGATCCAGGACAGCCGCTCGTCGATCCGGGCGATCCCGTCGGTGATGTGGACCTGGGTGAACTCGTCGTGGCGCTGGGTGCCGTTGTTGTGCAGCTGCACGTAGCCCTTGTCGCGCACGTAGGTCGGACCGCCCCAGAAGTTGGCGTCGTCGACGTTGGGTAGCGCGAGCGAGATGCCCTTGTGCCAGACGTGATCGTGCGGGCGGTAGAGCGAGACCAGCTCGCCGGTCGTCGTACGCAGCGGATGCATGTAGGGATGCGGTGATTCCAGCTGCGGAACGTCGGGCTGGACGACGTAGCGGAACAGCTCGACACCGCCGGCTTCGAGGGTGACCGCCTCGGCGGTCTCAGCGAGCTGCATCGACGAGTCTGGCTGGGGCACGGTCGGACCTTTCGGGTGTCGTCGTCAAGCGGTCGCGGTCGGCGGTGCCCAGTCGGGGTGATCGCCGTGCAGTCGGTGGTAGAAGGGGTTGCCGGGGGTCAGGTCTTCGCGGCGTACCCGGGTGCCGGTGAAGGCGGAGGCGTAGAGGCCGGTCACGAGCTCTAGCGTGCGCCTTGCGCCCGCTCCGGTCGACCCGGGGCGCTCGCCCCGCTCCAGGCTGTCGAGGATGTCGCCGTACTGCGCCGCGTGGGAGCTCTTCACGTCGGGGCCGGGCGCGGGCCAGATCTCCGGCCCCGCCTCGACGCCGGGGGCCGGGGTGAAGCGCCAGCTCTGCGCGTCGTAGCCGTAGAGGTGGGTCAGCTCGAGGGTGCCCCGGGCGAAGTCGAAGCGCTGGTAGCTCTCCTCGCGCGGCGACAGGATGCTGTTGACCACGCTGGCGATCGCGCCGCTGGCGAAGGTGACGTGGGCGAAGGACACGTCCTCGGTCTGCACGTGCCGCGCCATCCGCGCCGCAACCGCCGAGATCTCGGTCCACTCGCCGAGCAGATGACCGAGCAGGTCGATCTGGTGGATGCCGTGGCCCATGGTCGGACCGCCGCCCTCGGTGTCCCACCGGCCGCGCCAGGGAACCTCGTAGTAGGCGTCGCCGCGGAACCAGAGGGTGTGGCAGATGGAGACGTAGGGCGCGCCGAGCAGGCCGTCGTCGATCAGGTGCTTGACATGCCGGCCCGCCGATCCGAACCGGTGCTGGAAGACCGTGATGAAGTGACCCTTGTTGCGCTTCTCCGCCTCGGCGATGCGGTCGAAGTCCTCGAGGGACAGGCACGGCGGCTTCTCGACGAGCACCGATGCGCCGGCGTCGAGAGCGGCGATCGCCGGGTCGGCGTGGGCGCCGGGAGGAGTGCAGACGTCGACGAGGTCGAGCTGCTCGGCGGCGAGCATGTCCTCGACCGACTTGTAGCTGTTGGGGATGTCGTGCTTCTCACAGAACTCGTCGAGCCGGTCCTGATCGACGTCCATGGCGGCGACGACCTCGGCCCGGCCCTCGTGCGCCTTGATCGCCCGTAGGTGCGAGTTGGCGATGTTGCCCGTGCCTACGAGCCCGATTCTGATCCGATCCGGCATGGTCGACTTCTCCTCTGGGGAAACGCTTACCGAGTAACGTAGGAGTGCCCCCTTTGGCCTGTCAACTGAGCGTCGGCAGCGGCTGACGCGCCAGCCGTCGGCCGCCCTGGACAAAACCCACTAGTAGTGGGTTGTGGTCCACGACACGCCGTACGAACCGTCCAAAACCCACTAGTAGTGGGTTTTGTCCAGGGGGTACGGCGAGGTCGTCCCCCGCCCCCGCGCCCAAAACGCACTAGGAGTGCGTTTGGGTCGGTGACACGCCGTGCCGGACCCCCAAAACGCACTCCTAGTGCGTTTTGGTCAAGGGTCAAGGTCACGGGGCAAGGCGAACAGCGGGGCCCGCTACGACGGCGGCGTGAACCAGTCGTTGGACAGCGGGAACAGATAGCGATCGGTGACGGCGTTGAGCACCCGGCGGGCCTGGTGGAAGTGCTCGGCCGCGTCGCGCAGTTCGGCGGTCGTCGATGTCTGGGCCAGCGCCCGCTCGGCGGCGATGAGATACCAGCGGGCACCGAAGCGCTCGAGCAGGTCGAGCGGATCGTCGTCCTCGGGCGGCCGGGACAGCCCGGTGAGGCGCGCCAGCCGGTGGGAGTCAAAAGGCCCGCTCGGCGTCGCCCGGTCCGGGAACACTCCGGTGAGGAAGAGCGCCAGGTCACCCATCCGACGCCAGACACCCGGCTTCTGGTCCTCGGGTACGGCGTCCAGCAGCGCGGCCAGGCGCAGCGGGTCGAGCTCGTTCCACCGCCGCCGCTGCCAACCGCCGGAGGTCTTGGTCCACGCCACCCCGCTCGACACCCGGGTGAACGACGCCAGCAGGTCGGTGAGGAACAGCCGCCGTCGGGCCAGCGCGAGGTAGGCGGCGAGGTCGGCGGCGTCGAAGACCGGGACGCGCAGCCGCGGCCCGGAACGTTCGGTCGTGTAGTAGGTCTGTCCGAGATCGGCGGCGGTACGGTGCACGGCCGCGGCGAAGACGAGGAACGGCGAGACGAAGGTCAGCCGCTCGCTGCGTCGACCGGTCGTGCCGGCGAGGTTGAGCAGCGCGTTGACCGTGGCCGGCCGGGCGAGCACATCGAGGACGAGCGCGGGCTGGCGACGCAGCGCCTGCACCCGACGGTCCTGCTCCTCGGCCGCCACCCCGTCGGCTCCGACCAGCGTGCGCAGGTCGGTGTCGCTCAGGTGCTCGACGTAGGCGCTGCCGACCGCGTCGAGCTCGTCGTACTCGGCTAGCACGCCTTCAGTCTCCGGCAATGCACCGGTATACGCACGTTTTTCACGCCGATGTTACGTAAGGACCCGGATCGGCTTTCCGGACAAAAACGCCGCGATGTCCTCAACCGCGCCGCCGTACCACTGCCGGTAGGTCTCCCGGGTGACGAAACCGATGTGCGGCGTCAGCACGGTGTGCGGGGCCGACCGCAGCGGATGCGTCATCGGCAGCGGCTCGATGTCGTAGACGTCGAGGCCGGCGCCGGCTATCTGCCTCGCGTGCAACGCGTCGATCAGCGCCGTCTCGTCGACGATCGGTCCGCGAGAGGTGTTGATCAGGTACGCCGTGGGCTTCATCGCGGCCAGTTCCTTGGCGCCCACCTGGCCGCGGGTGCGGTCGCTCAGCACGAGGTGGATCGAGAGGATGTCGGCGGCGGCGAAGAGTTCGTCCCGCTCGACCCGGGTGGCGCCGACCTCGGCGGCGCGTTCGGCGGTGAGGTGTTCGCTCCAGGCGATGACCTCCATCCCGAAGGCGCGTCCGACCCGGGCGACCCCGCTGCCGAGGCGACCCAGCCCCATCAGGGCCAGGGTCTTGCCGTCGAGGCCCTCACCGATGGTGGTCTGCCAGCGGCCGGCCCGCAGAGCCGCGTCCTCGGCCGGCACGTGCCGCAGCAGCGCCAGGATCAGGCCCCACGTCAGGTCGAGGGTCGCGCCGCCCGACCCCTCCGTACCGCTGACCACGACGCCGTGATCGCGGGCGGCGTCGACGTCGATCGCGACGTTTCTCATCGCGGCGGTGACGATCAGCTTCAGCCGCGGCAGCCGCGCGATCAGCGAGCGCGGGAAGGCGGTGCGTTCGCGCATCAGCACCACCACGTCGAATTCGGCGAGCCGCTCGACCAGCACGTCCTCGTCGGTGAGGTGGTAGGAGAAGAACACCACCTCGGTGCCGTCCGGCAGCGAGGCCCAGTCGGCGAGCGACTCGGCCACGTCCTGGTAGTCGTCGAGTACGGCGACACGTGTCACGGGCAACCTCCGGTGCGCGGATAAGCGATTATCCGCACACCGGAGGCCCGCCCCCGCCAGGACCCTGCTCTCGCGCGTTACAGCGCGAGGTTGGCCACGACCTCGCCGGAGCCGGTGGTGACCTGAACCGAGGAGAGCTGGCTGCGCGGCATGGCGACCGCGGTCGGCACCTTGACCGTCTTCTCCGGGAGAGCCTTCCAGGTGGCCAGCTGCTGGCGGTGTCCGTTGCGGTCGGTCGCGACGAGCACGTACTGCACGCCACCGCCACCCCAGCCGCCCCCGCTGCCGGTGGCGTCGCCGCTGTAGGTGCAGTGCATGTCGATCGCCGTACCCCAGGCCTTGTCGGTCAGCCGCACGGTCGCCTGCACCGGCGCCCCGTTGACGGCCTTCATGGTGAACAGCCGGCTGGTGACCGCCGAGACCGACGGGTGGCCGGCCGGGTGGTTGTCGACGGAGGAGATGATCGCGGCGCCGCCGACCCCGACGACCGCGGCGGCTGCGGCGGCCACGGCCACCACCCGCCAGCGGGCGCTACGGCGCTCCCGGTGCACCTGGGTCAGGAGCCGGGGCAGCAGCGAGGGTGGCGGCGGCTCGGCTTCAGCGCCGGAGTCGGCCGCCTCCTCGGAGGAGATCCGGGCGAGCAGGCCGGGCATGCCGGAGAACTCCTGGACCGTGGCGGTGCAGGTGGGGCAGGTCGGCAGGTGTTCCTCGAAGCGGTGTCGCTCCTCCGGGCTGAGCGCACCCAGCACGTAGGAGGCGCCGTCGTGGCTGTAGAAGCAGGTCACGCGGTCACCCCCATCTCCTCGAGCGCCAGTTTCAAGGCGCGTAGCGCATAGTGTGTTCGGGACTTCACGGTGCCAGGGGGCACTCCCAGCCGGGCGGCCGCCTCGGCGACCGACATTCCCCGGTAGAAGCACTCGACGAGCACCTCGCGGTGTGACGGCGACAGCTGTCGGAGCGCGTCGGCCACCAGCCACGACTGTACGGCGGTGTCGGCGGCGTCCGGCACGCTCACTTCGGGGACCCGGTCGGTCACCTTCTCCGGCCGGACGCTGCGAGCCCGCCATTCATCGATGACGACGTGCCGCAGGGTGGTGAAGAGCCAGCCCCGCGGCGATCCTCGGGACGAATCGAGGACCTCGGGGTGCCGCCAGGCCCGGAGCATCGTCTCTTGGACGGCGTCCTCGGCCCGACCTCGATCCCCGCTGGTCAGTCGCATGGCGTACGACCACAGCGCGGACGCGTGCTCGTCGTGCAGCACGCGCATCAGATCGGCTTCAGGCGGCACTCTCACCTACCCCCCTTCACCGGATAACACGGAGGCGGAGCTTCGGCGGTTCACTGAACCGGACGTCGGTATTGGTCGTACCTTGCCGTTATGAGAGCACTTCTGCGCATTGGTGTGGCCGCGTTCGCCCTGCTGATCGCCGCGGCCTGTTCCTCCTCCGGCTCCGGATCGTCGTCCAACTCCTCGTCACCGTCGAACTCCGCGGCGGCGTCCAGCTCGGCGTCGCTCGCCGTCGCAGGGTGCGGCGGCCTCGTCGGCCACGATCACGATCAAGAACTTCAAGTTCGGGGCGCCGCTGACGGTGAAGCCGGGCACGAAGGTCAAGGTCGTGAACAACGACTCGGCGCCGCACAACGTGACGTCGACGACCGGGGCCTTCAAGTCGGCGACGATCACCTCGGGTCAGACGTCGAGCTTCACGGCGCCGTCGAAGCCGGGAAAGTACCCCTTCACCTGCACCGTTCACCCGTTCATGCACGGCTCGCTGACGGTGTCCGGCTGATCCTCGGGGTCATCCCGCACCGCGCACACCCTGCGTGACGGCTGCCGCGCGCCGCGACCCCGTCTGCGCGGACATCCGCACCATGCGCCGGCTCTCTTGTGACTTAGAGCTACAACTTCGGTTACGGATCGTACACACCTCGGTGGTTTACCCCCGGTCGGGCTCCGTACTGCAGCGGCTTAACTACTCTCCGAATATCACTACCGCCGAGCCGCGACGCGGAACTTCCGGCGACGACCACCAATGGGGACCCGTATGAAATTCGGCCACGCGCTACGCCTGGGCACGGCGGCGACCGCCGCCACTGCTACCGCTGTTCTGGGCGTGGCGTGGGGGGCGTCCGCAGCAACACCGACCACCGTCAACGGATTCAACGCCGCTGCCTACGGCAGCTACTTGACCGGATTCGGCGCGGCGGTCAAGTCAGGCCCTACGGCGCTCACCACACTCGGGTGCACCACGAAGACCGGAATCACCACGCGCAACTCGACGGCCGCCGTCACGGTGCCGGCGCTCGGCACGTTCGGCGCGGTCACCTCGACCACGTCGACAGCGGCGATCACCGGCGGGGTTCGTGACAACGCCACGTCGACGATCGGCAAAACCACGTTGCTCCGGGGTCTCGTCAGCGCCTCGGCCATCCATTCCAACGCGAGCGCAAAAAACGTCAAGGGCGTCCGGTCGACCACGGCCGGCGCATCGCTGACTTCACTGATGGTCGCCGGACACGCGGTGACCGTGAAGCCCAACCTCACGATGAAGCTGACCGTGCCAGGAGCATCGACGCCCTTCGCGACCGCGGTCTTCAATGAGCAGGCCGTCAGCCGTACGGCGACCCGGATCAGCGTCACCGAGCGGGCCATCGACATCAGGATCAGTGGCTCGAACTCGTTGAACCTGCCGATCGGCAGCCGCATCGTCGTCGGCTACAGCCAGGCGACCTTGGCACCAGGAGTGCAGGGGCTGCTCGGCGGTGACGGATACGCCACGAAGGCCGCCGCCGGTGCCACCGTGAAGTCCGACGCCACCGCCTATCTCGCGCAGAGCTGTCTGGGGAGCTCAGGCACCAACCGGGTTGCCTCGGTATCCAATGGCCTCTTCGGGACTGGAGCTGCGGTCACCCACGTCGTCGGCACCATCGGCGCCACCGCGGCGGACACCAGGACGACCGATCAGATCGCCAAGGTGAATGTCCTCGGCGGTGCGGTGACGGCCGACTCGATCACGGCTGCCGCCCATGCTCACGCCACCAACGGCGTGGTCGCCCTCGACACGACCGGCAGCGGCTTCACGCACCTCAAGGTGCTGGGGCACGCGATCAACAGCGCGACGGTCCAGCCCAACACCAAGATGAACCTTCCGGGCATCGGCCAACTCACGCTCCGCAAGACCGACACGAGCAACGCCTCGGGACTGCACCACGTGGCCGTCACGATGGTCCAGGTCGCGATCCTCTCCGGATCGAAGGCCGGCACCACCATCACGATCTCCACTGCCTCGGCAAGCATCCGCCGCTGACGCAATAGCAATCTCGACGATCCGCTTCAGGGACAACCGTCCCGTGAAGCGGATCGTCGCTGTCCGGGGCCTTTAGCCGCGGGTCGCCCGCCAGCACCGGCAGGTCATCGGCAGGTCGACCATGTCCCGGCCGGCCAGCGCGGGATCGGTCCGGGTGAAGTCGGCGACCCGTTCGAGCAACGCCTGCCGCTGCGCCTCGGGCAGGATGATGATCCTGCTGTAGGTGCCAATGAGGCCGACGACGTCCTCCGGCGTGATCGGCCGGGACCACCGGACGATGTGCGTCGCGGTGTCGCGGAACGGTGCGTCTTCGGGCATCCGGACCCGTTCCGCCCTCGGTCGCCGGTCCTGGGGCGCGGCGTCGTCCACACCGTCGCGGTGGGTGCTTTCCTGCGTCTCCTTCTCTTCGCCGGAGACGGTGCCCGCGCGCACGATCTCCTCCAGGTCGGCGACCCAGCGCACCTGCCGGTCACGGCCGTTCCAAAGGAGCCCGAAGCGGCCACCGGGGCGGAGCACCCGGGCGACCTCGTAGGGCGCACGCTCCGGGTCCATCCAATGCCAGGCCGAGCTCACCAGTACGGCGTCCACCGAAGCGTCCGGGAGCGGGATCTCCTCGGCCCGGCCGGCCAGCACCGTCGCCCCGGGCACCCGCTCGGTAAGCACCTCCCGCATCCGCGGGTCGGGCTCGACCGCGGTCACCGCCGGCACCCGGCGGAGCAGGACCCGGGTCATCGCGCCGGTGCCCGCACCGAGATCCAACGCCGACTGGCAATTGTCCTGCAGCACCCAGTCCAGCGCCTCCCCCGGCGGGCCCGGCCGGAAGCGGTCGTAACTCTCGGCGATGGACCCGAAGGACTGAGCACGGACTCCGTGGGGACGCGTCACGCGCTCACGCTACTGCCGATGTCATATGTGCCCACACGCCGCCTTCTCACCGGCAGTAGTCGCCAACGGCCTGGGGACGTGGGCCGATCCCGAATTGGTTACGGAACGTACTGTGATCGCCTCTTCGGCTCGGGGATCACTCCACTGCATCCGGCCGGTTCAACGAAGCGGGCGAAATCCTATTCCGGGTATAGAAAGAACCACGCCTTGGTAGTACTCTGACCGCGCAGAGAAGGATCGATGCGGCCCGATTTCCGCCTCTCGCCTTTGTTTTGCGTACGGGTCGAGCACTCGCGCGGGGGGAATCTGTGAAGGTCGTCGTAACCGGAGGCGCAGGTTTCATCGGTGCCAACCTTTGTCGCGCCCTGACTCGAGATCCGCTGATTGATGAAGTGGTAGTGCTTGACGATCTATCGACGGGATATGCGGCTAACCTCGAGGCTGTGCCGGTAGAGCTGATCGAAGGTTCAATTCTCGATCCAGACACCCTCGACAAGTGCTTGTCTGGTGCGGACGCGATCGTGCACCTCGCGGCGAGGCCGTCGGTTCCGCGTTCGCTCGCCGATCCGATCGCCAGCCATCGGGTCAACGCCAGCGGGACGATCGAGATGTTGGAGGCCGCAAGGAGGGCGGGCGGCCCGCACGTCGTACTCGCATCCTCCTCATCCGTGTATGGTGCAAACCCCGCCCTCCCCAAGACCGAAGATCTGGCGACTTTTCCGCTCAGTCCGTATGCCGCCAGCAAGCTCGCCAGCGAATCGTATGCTCTCGCATATCAGCATTCCTTCGATCTTCCGGTCCTGGCGTTTCGGTTTTTCAACGTGTTCGGGCCGTGGCAGTCTGCTGGGCATGCATACGCCGCCGTTATACCTGCATTTGTTACGGCTGCCCTTTCGGGCAAGCCATTACCCGTGCGGGGAGATGGATACCAGAGTCGTGACTTCACGTTTGTCGACACCGTCACGTCGGTAATCTGCCGAGCAATCAGCCGGCAAGTGACTTCTCACCATGCGATCAACCTGGCCTACGGCAACCGAATCAGCCTGACAACCCTTATTGATTTGCTGTCCTCGATTCTGGGGCGAAGGCTCGAGATCGATCACCAGCCCGAAAGACTGGGCGACGTCCAACATTCACAGGCGAGCAACGCTCACCTGACCAATCTCTTTCCGGACGTTGAGCCCGTTGATATCGTCGATGGGCTCAGAAAGACGGTCCAATGGTTTCGCGAGGAGATTGACAAATGAGATCCGCCGCCTTCCAGCGGATCCACCGAGTCCGACGCGACATATGGATGTCCCGCAGAGACCCAATCGGATACGCACGTTCGATCGGCGTCAATATGGGCGAGCGCTGCCGAATCATTGGTGACGCCAGAGGAATGTTCGGAAGCGAGCCATACCTGGTAAGCCTAGGCGACCATGTGACGGTATCGAGTGAGGTCCGCTTCATCACGCACGACGGTGGAGTCTGGGTCTTTCGGGATGCTCAGCCCGACATCGACCTGGTGGCACCAGTCACAGTTGGCTCCAACGTATTCATCGGCCTACGCGCTATAGTCCTCCCTGGTGTGACCATTGCCGACAACGTCGTGATCGGCGCTGGCGCTGTTGTGACGCGTGATATTCCCTCGGGCGTTGTGGCCGTCGGGACCCCGGCCAAGCCGGTGAAGTCCCTCGATGAATACTGGTCAGATGTCCAGCTCCGAACCACAAGCACAAAGGGCCTTACTCGCAAGGAAAAGCGCGATGTGCTCACCGCTCGATGGCTCAGTTAGATGCGTGGCCGAGCAGGGACTCCCACCGCGGTGACATTCTCCGGTAGATCGCGCAATACGACCGCCCCGGCCCCGACTACGGAATTCCGGCCGATTGTCACACCCTGTATGACCGTCGCACCGCTCCCGACAAAGACCCCATCATCAATCTGCACCGTGCCATTAATCTGTGCGCCAGGGCTGATCGTTACGTAGCTCCCGATGACGCAGTCGTGCGCTATCGTCACATTCTGATTGATGTGCACGTGAACGCCCACACGAACATGAGTCGTAACTCGCACACCGGGGAACACGACCGAGCCCTCCCCGATATCGACATCTGTGCCGACCGTCGTGTCAGGATGAACCAGGACAACAGGGCGAAGGCTGCGGCTCATCGCGACGCGAGCAATCCTCCGCCTAGCCGCTCCGTCGCCAATAGCGACGACAAACGCGCATCCCGACAACTCCGGTAGAACAGACGTCGTCCCGAGATATTCAATGCCGGATTTCTCGAGTAGCGTCCGGTCGGGCTCCCCGTCGTCGACGACACCTTGCAGAGCCCAGCCTGCGGTCCTCGCGATTCCACACACCTCCCGCCCATGCCCTCCGGCTCCTATCACGACGAGCGGCTCAGCCATAGCGAAGACTGGTTCCAAACGAGTGCGAACAAGTTACTCCGCGGGTCGTCGTTGCTGCGCCTATTGGCGTACGCTCAGCGCTGTCGGTGGATGTCAGGCTTCTGGTAGTCGGCTGCCAGATACAGGGGGAAGGCACGCATGCGATGGTACGCACGAGTCGCCGCGCGAGGAAACCCTCTCTGAATGGTGGTCTCTACGGCCCCGCGGCTAAACGCGCACTCGACGTCCTTGTGTCGGCAACCTTGCTCGTCGTGCTGAGCCCGATTCTTGTTTTTATCGGACTGCTAGTTCGCGCGCGCCTCGGGTCCCCAGTCATATTTCGACAACCGCGGCTTGGACAGGGGGGCCGTGCGTTCCAACTCAACAAGTTTCGCACCATGAGTCCGCCTGAGCCTGACCGAGCGGCTCCAATTTTCGACGATGAGCGCCTCTCGCCGTTTGGGTACTCCCTACGAGCGTCGAGTCTGGACGAGCTGCCGACCTTGTGGAACGTCCTCCGGGGCGACATGAGCCTCGTCGGCCCTCGCCCGCTCCTCGTCCAATACCTCGATCGGTATTCCGAAGACCAGGCTCGGCGGATGGACCTCAAGCCTGGAATTACCGGATGGGCACAGGTCAACGGTCGCAATGCACTCACGTGGGAGGGGAGATTCATGCTCGACTGCTGGTACATCGATAACTGGAGTATGAGTCTGGATCTTCGGATACTCGCGGCAACCATCGGCGCGGTGCTGCGTCGAGCTGACGTCACTGCAGACGGCGCCGCCACGATGCCCGAATTTCTCGGCAACGATGAGCGTCGGTGACGCGCGTCTATCTCTCGCCGCCGGACGTCGGCGAGCTTGAGCTCGAGCTACTGACGGACGCCCTCCACTCCAACTGGGTCGCGCCCCTCGGTCCGTACGTCGACCGCTTCGAGCAGACGGTTGCCGAATACTCGTGCGTCGACCATGCTGTCGCACTCTCCAGTGGCACGGCTGCCCTGCATCTTGCTCTGCTCCTCGCTGGGGTCGGCAAGGACGACGAGGTCCTCGTGCCGACGCTGACCTTCGTCGCCACCGCCAACGCGGTGACCTATGTCGGTGCCCGCCCAGTCTTCGTCGACTGCGACCCTTCGACCTGGCAGATCGACCCGATCACCCTCGCCGAGGACCTCGCCACTCGCGCGCGTGTGGGACGCCTGCCGGCTGCCGTCGTCACGGTGGACCTGTACGGCCAGTGCGCAGATCACGATCCGATCGTTGAAGCCTGCCGGACTTATGGCATAACCGTCATCGAAGACGCGGCCGAGGCACTCGGAGCGACCTACCACGGACGCTCGGCAGGATCGCTGGCCGATTACGGCGTGTTCTCCTTCAATGGAAACAAGATAATCACGACGAGCGGCGGCGGAATGCTCGTGACCGATGACAAGGCGGCGGCCGACCAAGCCCGCTTCCTGGCAACGCAGGCCCGAGATCCCGCCCTCCACTACGAGCATTCTGTCGTCGGCTACAACTACCGCCTGAGCAACCTCTTGGCCGCCGTGGGATGCGCACAGATGCGATCCTTGGATCTCCGGGTCGCACGCCGTAGGCGCGTGAACCGCCTCTACCGCGAACTCCTGGGGGATTTGCCGGGGATAGCCTTCATGCCAGAAGCAGATTACGGCCGGAGTTCCTGCTGGCTTACCGCTCTCACTCTCGACACCGACAACGGTGCACCGGACCCCGCCGACGTGCTGAAGTTGCTGGAGGAAGACGATATCGAGGGGCGGCCAATATGGAAGCCGATGCACACTCAACCGGTCTTCCGTAGCGCGGAAAGCGTCGGAGGTAGGGTCTCGGAATCGATTTTCGCCCGCGGTCTGTGCCTTCCGAGCGGAAGCAGCCTCTCCGACACCGACGTTGAACGGGTCGTCTCGACAGTAAGGCACGCCTGGCAGGCGTCCAATGCTGGATTTGGTGGCTGAAGACCATGCGATGGATGCCCGCCGCACCGTCCGTCGAACTGCCGACGCCTACCGACGGGTGCCGGCGACAGGGAGCTGGCACGGGAGCGTTTCAACCAAGGGATTCCGACGTGGTTGACGGCGTATCCGAGCATCACACACCGCGCACCGAGCTCCGAAGCTCGAGCATCTTCACGAGAGGCCTCGTAATCGTCCTTATCCTCGAGACCACGGGCGTTGGTCTGAGGTATATCTCGCAAGTCATACTCGCGCGGCTGGCCGGCTCACACGACTACGGACAGTTCACATTCGCATATTCTTGGGGTCAGTTGCTGTCGATCCCCGCCGGGTTGGGATTTTCCGCCGCGGTGATCCGATTCGTCCCCGCTTATCGAGCGCATCGCGATTGGCCGCATTTGCGCGGCATCATTCGGCGCTCGACCCAGATCACTTCTGTCACGGGCGCGATAATCGCGGCGGTCGGAATCTGCACGGTCAAGGTGTTTGACCTTGGCGGTGAATCGCAGAATGCCCTGATCATCTCCCTCGCGAGCATCCCGATATTCGCTCTCTCGATGCTTCAAGCGGAGACCCTCCGTGGTGCCGGTCGATTGTTCTCCGCTCGTGTCGTACCCAACGTGCTTCAACCGGCGCTCGTAATCGGGGTCGCTGGAGCTGTAGCCCTCGTCAGCGGCCACCTCGACAGCGCGTGGATCTTGCTGTCCTTCGCCATCTCATACGTTGTTGGGTTGGTCTTTCAACAGGCAGCACTGCGGCGGAGCCAAGCCCCGGACGACATCCGAACCCGACGGAGCTACGAAACCCGGAGTTGGTTCTCTGTCGCTATGCCCCTACTCAGGGTCAAAGGTTACCAACTCGCTCTCAACCAATCGGACATCATTCTTGTCGGCGCCATCGCCGGCGTGACCGCTTCCGGCGTATACAGCGCCGCATCGAAGACCGCCACCCTTGCCCAGCTCATCTTTTCGGCCGTAACACTCGCAGTCAGCCCGTCGATCTCGGCAGCATGGGCCAAGGGCGACAAACGATCGGTGGAACGGACCGTTCGAGCGTCTGCCCAACTCTCCTTCTTTCCGACACTCGTTCTGACCCTCGGCCTCATACTGTTTGGTGGGTCCATCCTGCGACTGTTCGGCGCCCCCTTTTCGGCGGCATACGTATCTCTCGTTGTCTTGTCGCTCGGTCGCCTCGGCAACGCACTGACCGGTCCGGTGGGCATGATACTTGGCGTTACGGGCCACCAGCGGATCAACGCACGGGTCTACGGCCTGGCGGCCGTCGAACAGCTTGTTCTGGACCTTCTTCTCATCCCGAAGTACGGCGTTCTCGGCGCGTCGATTGCTAGCACCGTGACGATGCTCTCGTGGAACGCTCTGCTCTTCATCAGCGTCACGCGACTACTAGGCATTCGTCTTTGGCCCCTACCCGCCAGGGAATCTCATCGTGGCTGACAAGGACGTCCATCCAGGCGGAAGAGTCACAACTGTGCTCTGCATCCTCGGCTCGTCCCGCAGCGGAAGCACGTTGCTTGATCGTTTGCTCGGCGCGACACCAGCCGTCGCATCCCTGGGCGAGGTCCACCAGCTGCTCCAACGTGGCATCCTCAATGAGGAGCTCTGCGGCTGCGGGTCGTCCGTGGTCAAGTGCCCCTTCTGGTCAGAGGTTCTTCGCGGCAGCCTCCCGACGCCGTTTTCTGCCACCGCTCAGCGTCTGCTGTCGAAGCAGCGGCCAGCGGTATCGAACAAGCATCTCCTTCGATCGCGCATCTTCCATCTTCCGTCGCGTCAGGCCGCAAAGTCAGAAGCTGAGTATGGATCCGTTCTCGCCGCCGTGCTCGCCTCAGCAAGCCATGTCAGTGGCTGCCCAGTGCTCGTGGACTCGTCAAAACGGGCGTCGCACGCAATGCTCCTGGTCAATCAGCCGAGCATCCGAGTGGTGGCTGTGCAGATCGTCAGGGACAGCCGGGCGGTTGCCTTCTCGGTCTCGCGCCATCGACTTCGTCCGGAGGTGGTCGGTAAAGAGGCTTACATGGCACGTCTGACGACATGGCAAGCAGCGATGACGTGGACTCGAGCGAACGTTCTGTCGGCGATCGTCGCCCGGGCGGCGAACGAGCGCCTGCTTGTCCGTTACGAGGACCTTGTTTCGAACCCGGTGCACGTCGTCGCCCAAATCCGAGACGCCGCCGGTCTCACCACGGCGGGTCCCGACGAGCTTCGCAACAGTCTGAACTCGCTTCCGCAGGCCCATACGGTGTCGGGCAACCCGATGCGATTCACTCAGGGACCGCTACGGATCAGTGTCGATGACGAATGGCGCCATGCAATGCCCACCTCGCGCCGCCTACAGGTAACCGCGCTCACCGCGCCCCTCCTCATCGCCTACCGCTACCGGCTACGAACCGCACACCGCTCGCAGCCCCGTCCCTGACTCGCTACCAACACCGACTCCAAGTTTCGAGCAGAAACTCAACCATCTTGCCGAGCCGTCCGAGCCCTTGAGCGGGGAAGTAGTGCAATTAGTCCCAATGCCGCTAATCCGAGTCCGATCTGACCCGGGACAAAGCTGAAGGCGTTTCTCACTTCAATCAGCATAGGGACTAACAGAACCCCAGTGATTGCCAGCCACCGCGGTCGACACGGGGCGTGGTCGAGCCCCCCGAGGACCAATCCGATGATGAGCATGAAGCCGACGACTCCCGTTACCCCGAAGTTCGTGAATCCCTCCGCAACTGGGGAGAATCCGATCCCGCCGCCACCGTCGCTACGCGCCTTCACCACTTCGTTCAACAGCCTCGGATCGGTGTCCGCAGGCTGCTGAGGAAGGAATAGCACCCGGTGGATGGCGCGGTCGAATGGCGCGACGAAGCTGCCGCCACCGAGCTGAGGCACACCCTGCTCATCCCAAAGGACGACGTCAGAGATCGGTCTCACCTCGTGGCCTAGTTCGCCAAGTGCGACCGTGGGACTCGCGGTGACCGAGCTTTCCCCCAGCCCGCGCACCCCGCCGGACCGAATAGAGCCGAACAACGAAATCGCCGCCAGCGCAGTGACCACGAGAACTAGTCCGACCACAGGTCGCACGCGGAACTTGCCCCGCTTGACGAGAATCGCCATCGCGGCCACAGCCGGAAACATCACTTCGCCGCGGAGACCCAGCGGCAGTCCGATAACGGCGAAGCACAGATATGCGGCCACACCGATGCGTCGGGTCGCCGCCGGCCGGCCAGCTGCCATAAAGCTCAGACCGAGCCCGATGATGAAGAAGTTGGTCGACAACCCGAGCGGATCCGTCACATCACGGTATGAGCTGTAGCTGCCAAGAAGCACCGCCAACCCGCCGCTGGTAAGAACCGCGAGCAACCAAGCAGCAACTGCCCCCACTGTCATGACGCCGCCAAACAGGGACAACAGCGACCCGAGGCCCTCATCGCCGTTCCGCGAGGGAATACGAGCGCCGATCCTGTCAATCGTATCGCGGCCAAGAACGATGTCCCGAATCAGGATCGTGACGTGCACGCCGGCCAATAGAGCGACCGCGCCTATCATTGACAATACGTACGCGTATTTCGTGGACCATTGGTAAAACCACTCGGTAGCAAACGGATCGGATTCGGTCACCGGACGGCCCATCACGAGGCCATAGGTGAGCCCAAAGTGGAAGACCAAGAAGATGGCGGCGTACAGGCTCGAGATCGACCCGAGCCGTTTGCTCGACACCGCCGAGGTCGCTGCCAAAACCGCGGCGCTGACGACCACCGTCAGCCAGCTAATACTTTGGATCGACCAATCCGCGATTGCCATCCGGTACGAGATCAGAACCGACATAGCCGCAATATCAAGGGCCAGGAAGTAGCCAATGTTGCGCGCGCTTATTGTGGAATCGGCACTCTCGCGACGCTGCTCCTTGGTCTCAGCTTCGGAAGCGGAAATACTCACGACTTGCCCCCCTCCATGTCCGCACGAGCCATCGACCAAATGGCGCATAGGCTTTCGACTGCGCGGCCGATCGTATACGGACCATCCTGGAATACTCGGGCCGCTTCGACACGATCAGAGGCCGTCGGCCGGACCTCGAGCAGGCGGCTGGCGGACGCTGCCCACTTTTCGTCGTCTTCGGCCAGGTTCAAGCAATGAACCAGTGGCAGGACGGACGCAACCTCGAGCATTCCCCGCACATCGCTTGCCAGCACTGGTGTTCCAACGGCGCACGCTTCGAGCACCACACCCGGAAGCCCCTCCCGTAAGGACGGCGCCAAAAGTAGGTCGCTCGCCGCCAGGAGATACGGGACGTCCTCGAGTTCGCCTAGGTAGGCGATGCGGTCGTCGACGCCGTGGTCGGTGGCCAGCGCCTGCAATGTCGCCCTCTCGTCTGATTCCATCCCGCCCGCGAGGGCAAGCGAGCACGGCACGCCACTCTCGATCAGGGCGGAGAAGATCTTGACCGCGCGTGATCGGTTCTTCTCCGGCAGCGATCTACCGACATGCGATACCAGCAGCCCATCCGGTGCGACTCGGTATCTCGTCCGGTCCGGCGGCGACTCAGTCACCTCAATGGAGTGAGTGGTCGAGACTCCGTTCGGAATAACTTGGCAACGCGGGTCGGCGTCGGCGCGAGAGCCCCACACCGCATGCATCGTTGCTTCGGTGACAGCGATGATCTGCGTCGCATACCGATCGACGAGCCGTCGCATTGCTGCGCGCTGCAGACGCCTCCGCGGTGTGCCAACACGTCCGTCGCCCTCGCTGCGAAAGTGAGCCACGCGAACCGGGACCCGAGCCACACGCGCGAGAAATAGGACAAAGCCAGAGCTTAGGAGCACATGCGAGTGAACGACCTCGACCCGCTCGCGGCGCAGCAGTCTTATGAACTTGAGCGGAAACGACACGCCCAACCGACAGGGGAAGACCTCGCCGCCGAGGTCGCGAATCTCCTGGTCGAACGATCCCGCTTTCCCACTCAGTGCGCAGTAGATAAGGCGGAACCGTTGGCGGTCGATCAGCCGCATCACCTCAACCGTTCTTGTCTCCGCGCCGCCTCGGTTCATGCGTCCGAAGACGTGAAGCACGGTTACCGCGCTACCCATCGCGAGTCATCTTCGCTCTTGGCATTGCACCTGCACCGCTCCTGCACCTAGACTTCTGTAACGGTCAGCAAGCGATGCCCACATTTGGTCCTGAGCGAAATCGCGAAGCGCACGCTCCCGACCTGCGGCCCCGTGGGCACGGCGCAACGCCCCATCCGAGATGTATCTGTACAGAGCGCCGGCAAGTTCTGTCGCATCGCCTGGACTCACCAACAAGCCCGTCTCATCCTCTACGACGGCGTCGACGCAACCGGTGATTCGCGTCGTTACCACAGGGATCCGCATCGCCGCCGCCTCGAGCGCCGCGAGTCCGAATCCTTCTCGATGGGTCGGGGCGGCGAGGATGTCGATGACGCCATAGAACGGTGCGGGGTCCTCCACCCAGCCGGTGACGTGCACTCGGGAGTCGGAATACAGGCTGCTCATCACCCGCGATGGCACAGGATCATGCGGTTCCTCGGAACCGACCAATAGCAGATGGAGATCTGGGAAACCGCGCACTGAGCATTTTCCACGCGTATGCGAGCTCCGTAACCCCCTTGTCCTGCGCGATCCTACCAACGAACCCTATGACAATTGCGCTATCGGGTATTCCCCGGGCTCGGCGCATCGCTAGCGCTAGATCAGCGACCCTTTCGGGATTGAATCTCTGCCCGTCGACGCCGCCAATACTTCCATGGAGTAGTACTTCGGCCTTGTCCGGAGGACACAGTCGAGCCCCAATGAGAAGATCCTTGCTAGATTCGCTCACACACAAGACACGGTTAGCTAGGCTGCACGCCAACAAGTCACTCGTTCGAAGGATCAGCCTTCGTAAGCCACTGGCGGTTTCCCAGGGAAGGCCATGCACGTGGTAGATCCTCACCGGCACGCGCGCAATCCAACTCGCCGTGATTACCAGGAGGCCCGCCTTCGGCGTATGCGCATGGACGATGGAAGGACTCAAGGCACGAAGGATCCGCCACAGCTTGATCAAGGCCAGTGCGTCCGCCCAGGGGCTGATCTCTCGTGACATCGAGACCGGATGCAGGTCCACGCGCTCCCTCGCGGCGAAACGACCGGCAAGGACTCCCGGTGACGCGACCGCATGCATCTCGAGTCCCACCTCGCGCAGAACATCGGCAAGTCCGCCCAGGAAGAACAGCGATTCGCCGACCGTGGTGGCCTGCACCACGGTCGGGATTTTATTACGGCACGAGCGCTTCATGACTTGCGCAAGTGAGCAAGGATTTGTGGTGCATAGTCATTCGGATCTTCAGCCCGCACGATCAATCGCTCGGAGACGTTCGCCACGACGTCCCGCAAGATTCGTCGCTCCTCCGCGGCTGCGAAGTCCAGATCAAGTTCTGGGTTGAAGTATTCGTACGCGACGAGTAGCGGCGCCTTTGCGTAGTTGAATTCGTATCGGTTTAGATTTATCGCCCTGCGATGAGCGTCTTCGATGGAGATTCGCTGGGTAGCACTTGCCCCCCGCTCGAGGATTACCAGATGGGTTACCTCCGAATCCGACAGAAGGCGCGTCCGGGGTCATCAGTGAGTCCACTGGATCGGTACGCCCGATGTTGACCAGCTCGATTGGTGGGAACCTGGCCATGGTCGCCGCGAGCATACGAGAGCGACGGGAGCGGTCGATCTGATCGTAGTAGCGAAACGTGCTTGTCCATGGGACGGAATAAAGAGTCTTGCCATCTGTGATGGCGAGGTCCTCGGCGATGAATTCGGCCTCATGTTGGATGCAGGCCGTCATCGCGGTCAGTGTCTTACCGGTATTGGGGGCCGCCAATACGAGCACGGTCGCCTTACCCATGCGGAATCCCGAGCAATGGACCGGCGAATATCCTCGCCGCAGCAGACTGAGACTAGCGATATCGGTCAATATGTAGCCTGCCGAGTGCAGATTCATGAAGCGATGCGTCACGAACCGGGCGTAGGCCGCGTTAACAAGGAGTCGGGGCTCGCCGCGAGCTATGCCTTCGGCGCGCAGTCGGAGGCGGCGATTGCCGAGGAGCGTGCGGTCATAGTTGAGCGAGTCCGCCCCCGGTTGTCCGGAGAAGTAGTGGTAACGGCCATCTCGCTTGTCGAGTCGGTGAGCGAGGCTCTCGTCCGGGACGACAGAGTAGGAGATCTTCACGGCCGACCCTGCGTAGTCCTCCGGGGTTGCCGGCGGCATAGTCGTTCCCCAAGACCACTTGGGTCGAACCACATTGGTCTGAAGGGCGAGCACGTCGTCGGCGGCCACAAAGTGCTGGTCGGTTGGGCTGAGCTTCACTGGGCCTCCTGGACGTGGCGCTGACTGGACTCGGAGGCACGCAGCAACTCTTCGTAGAACTGCCTCCGGCGGTCCACGAGGAGAGACGCCGCGTAGTCCCGCGATCTCGCCAGATTCTGTGCAGCGGCTTTGCTCATCCGCTCCGGGTCGTCAAGCATGTCCTGCACAGCCGTGGCCAGCAGGTCTGCGTTTCCGGCAGGGACCAGATCGGCGGCTACCAACAACTCGTCGCAGCCGCCGACGTCACTCGCGATGGCTGGAAGCCCACGGGCCATTGCCTCGATGAGAGCGCGCGGAAGACCTTCCGCTCGCGACGGCAGGACAAAGAGATCTGCCTCGTCGAGCGCTTTACGGACTTCGGCGCCGCTGGCGATCAGCCCCGAGAAGGTGACAAGACTGCTAATTCCCAGCATGTCTGCCTGACGTCGCAGGAGTAGCTCTTGGTCGCCCGCGCCTACGAAACGGACCGATACGGGTCGGTCTCTGTCGCGAAGGAGTCGTACTGCGCCGATGAGTACATCGTGGCCCTTGTGCGGCTTGTGAGCTCCGACCGCGACAAGCTGCGGCACCGCCCTGTGCCGGCCGGGTGGCGGCGCGCTGACGAACGCCTGGTCCGGCAGCTCCACACTCGAGTAGTGCGTCACAGCCGCAAGTGGACCTGGCGGGTAGCGAGCCTGAAGGTCGTAGCGAGTCACGTATGCCGCCGCCACGGCGCCGTGGCACTGCCGTCGCATCAGGCTTTCGGCGAGCTGACGGGCCAGGTATCCAGGTGCACCCGGTACGCGGAGACCGGTCGTCGCCTGACCCACCACCTCGACCCCATACCGGCGACCGCGCCGAGAGACCTCGGCAATCAAGAGACCACCCACCAAGCCGGGGATGCGCGCAAGGTATGCCTGATCAGGCTCATGACCAGCGCGCCGCGACGTCACGTCCCAAAGACATGCGAGAGCGCAAGTAGCCCCGCATCCCGCGGAAGCCCGGGAGTGGAACCACACTCACCGACGGCCCCTCCACGCGGCCCGCGCTTGGAATCTCGCCTGTCGACACCCGGGCGAGCACCCGAACGCTGTCGAATACGTCGAGATAGCGCAACCAGAATCCATATCCTCGGGCGCCCGTGTCGGAGTAGTGGGCCCCGTCCGGTCCACGGTAGAGGTGCGCCTCGGTGGCAACGAGAAGGTGCACTAGAGGTGCTCGATGTTGGAACCGACCATGCAATTACGTGTGTCGAGGACGAGTCGCGAACTGTTCGCGACGAGCCCGAAATCGAACGTGTCGTGCTCAACCAGCACCAGCACGAGATCGGCCGCAAGTACCTCGTCCTCCGACAGCTCTGTCCTGGCTATTCGTTCACTCACCTGTGCATCTGATACGAATGGGTCGACCGCCCGTACCTCGGCACCCATGCGCAGCAAGAGGTCCACCGTCCGCATTGCGGGTGACTCCCGCGCATCACTGGTGTTCTTCTTGTATGCGAGCCCGAGCACCAAGATGCGGGAGCCGTTGACCGACCTCCGCTGACGATTGAACAGCTCAACGACACGCCTGACCACGTAGTCCGGCATGTGGTCGTTGACGTCGTTGGCGAGCTCGACGAATCGAAAGCTCTGACCCAAGGCTCGCTTGACTCGCCACGACAGGTAGGAGGGGTCGATGGGGAGGCAGTGTCCGCCCACTCCCGGCCCTGGAAGGAATCTCATATAGCCGAACGGCTTGGTAGACGCCGCGTCGATGGATTCCCACACATCGATCCCGAGGTCGTGAGCAAACATCGCTAACTCGTTTACGAGCGCGATGTTCACATGCCGGAAGGTATTCTCGAGCAGCTTGGTGAGTTCGGCTTCCATCGGGCGAGCCACGGGAACGGTCGTGTCGACGATCGAGTCGTAGAAGCTCTTGACGGCGACCAGCGACCCTGAGTCGATTCCCGACACGACTTTGGGCGTGTTTACCAAGTTCCACAAGGGATTACCCGGGTCGATCCGCTCGGGGCTATAGCCAAGATGGAAATCCTTACCGGCCTGCAGGCCCGAGCGGCCCTCGATGATCGGACCAACGAGCTCCTCCGTCGTTCCCGGGTAGGTGGTGGATTCCAGGACGATCGTGCTGCCCGGAGTGAGGTAGCCGCCGAGCAGCTGCGCGGACTCCTCGATGCACGACAGATCAGGCGCGCCCTCGCGGAGCGGCGTCGGAACGGTGATCACGGCGAGGTCGAAGCCGGCGCAGCATTCGGCGTCGGTGGTCGGATGAAAACGGCCGGTGCCCAGCGCTTCTACTAGCTGATCGTCCGAGATGTCCCCGACAAATGATTCGGCGGCTGACAGCTTCTTGATCCGGTCGGCATCGACATCTAGCCCGACGACGTCGTGCCCGACCGCCACGGCACGGACAGCGAGCGGAAGTCCGACATACCCTTGCCCGACCACTACGACCTTCATGGACGTCCATTCGCTTATGTGAGTGGCACCCAGTCCGGTGCCACAGCCGGCTCTCTCATGGCCCGTATGCTGGCGCGGGTGTGAGCCCGTCCTCCACGGATTGCGATGGCAGTGCGGGTAGCCGATCTGCCGAGTGTGCGGCGGACAGGTGAGTACACATTTCGGCGATCCGCGCCTCCAGTCTGGCCGAGCACCATGTCTGCCGCGAGGCCGGGAACCTCGACCTGTGAGATCGCCGGATGGTTGGGGCGGCTGTCCCGCTCTCCTGCTCCAAAGAGATCCTCGTGAAGCTTCTCTCCGCTGCGTAGTCCCGTGTAGACCACAGGGACACGACGTTCCGAAAGGTCGATGAGCTGCCGGGCAACGTCGTCAATACGAACGGGCGCGCCCATGTCGAGCACGAGCGCTTCACCGTGCCGACCAATCGCCGCGGCCTGGATCACCAACTCGACCGCCTCAGGAATCGTCATGAAGAAGCGGCTGACGTCCGGATGCGTCACCGTGACTGGACCGCCGGCCGCGATCTGCTCCGCGAAAGCGACCACCACCGAGCCCCGGCTACCCAGGACGTTTCCGAATCGCACCGACAGATACGGACTACCCGAGTCGGCGGCAACGCCGGCCGTCAGCCTCTCGGCGATCCTCTTGGTATATCCGAGCACGCTGACCGGATTTGCCGCCTTGTCGGTGGAGATATTGACGAATCGCTCAACGCCGGTCGCTTGCGAAGCCTCAAGCACGTTGAGCGTTCCTAGGACGTTGGTCTTCCACCCCTCCTCCGGGTATTGCTCGAGCATCGGGAGGTGCTTGAGGGCCGCGGCGTGAAATACAACTTCGGGCCTGCGCGAGGCGAATACAGAGCGTAGAGCCTCGCTCGTCCCGAATGTCACAGAGAATGACATCAGGCGTGTCGAGCAGCGCCCGGCCATAGAGCGAGAGCTGCACGGTATGCAGCGCCGACTCGTCCCGATCGAGCATCAGAAGCTCGGCGGGATCGAAGTTGCGGATCTGCCGACATAATTCTGAGCCGATCGATCCCCCAGCACCGGTGACGAGGACTCGCTTGCCCTGCAGATAGCCGGCGACGGACTGAACGTCGGTCTCGATCTGGTGCCTTCCGAGCAGATCGGTGAGGTCAAGATCCCGCAGATCCGAGACACCGACATGATCTTCGAAGAGTTCGCTCAGGCTGGGCAGGACCTTCACTCCGAGGCCGGCATCAGTTGCCGCTCGGGATACGTCGCGGACCATCTCGGCGGTCGCACTCGGCACCGCGATGACCAGAAGACTCGCGTCCCTTTCCCGCGCGACCCAGCCGATGTCATCTCGGTTTCCGAGCACAGGGATTCCGCTGACCCTCAGGTGCCGCAGGTCCTGGGAGTCGTCGAGCAGCGCAACCGGTACATAGCCGCCAGATCCATTGCCCAGCATCGAGCGGACCAGCTGGCGTCCAGCGTTTCCGGCGCCGAAGATGACCACACGCTGAGCCGAGGCTCCCGGACGGTCAGGCGCTCCCGGTACGCGCGCATTGCCGCCCGCGCGGCGACCGCCAGCATGAGGGCGACGAGGGTCCCGGTGAGCGGGACGGAGCGCGGTATCCACGGCTCGGACGGGATCAGATCGACGATGAACACGACCCACCCGATGGCCACCATCACGTAGGAAAGGCACCGGATCTCATCGAAGCTACCGACCCAATAGCGGCCGCGATACAGCTGCGCCAGGCCGCCCGCCGTCCATTGCAGAAGCGACGGCGATCAGAATGCAGCGCGCCAATCCTCCCCAGGCGATGGGATGGAGGAGCCAGTCGTAGCGAAACCACGTACCGACCGTGAGACCAATGGCCCAGCAGACAGCATCCGACGCGGCGATGAGCAGTCTGCGGCGGCGCCAAAGCCAGTTGGAAACCCGCATCTCGCTCCCCCGTCTCCAACAATCTCTGGAGATTCGAGGCGGAACGTTAACAGAACGCTAACGCCGTGCATAGGCCCCACATGCTTTAGGTATCAAGAAGTTGAACGTAATAAAGGAACGCGGGCGCAAAATGAAAGCTGAGATGAGGTAGCGAAGAGGGGTGGAGTGTGTACGCTGTCCCCCGGCATGGCTGCGCGGTAAACCTTGCGACCTGACGGGGGGGTTGAGCCGCAGTGACTCATTGTATTGCGGTGTCGGTAACCGCCGATAATCGAGGTGTTCGGTCGTGACGCTCGGTGGATATCTCCAGGTACTTCGCGAGCGGTGGAAGCTCGTTCTCATCGCACTGGTGCTCGGAATCGGGGGAGCCGCCGCCTTTACAGCGACAGCCACGCCGCTCTACTCCTCGCAGGTGACCCTTTTCGTGTCGGCCCAGCTGGACCCGACCGATCCGACCGGGGCTTATCAGGGAAGTCTCCTGTCGGAGCAGAAGGTGAAGTCTTATGTCGAGTTGCTGAGCAGCCAGCGACTCAGCCAGGACGTCATCGCCGCCACCAGACGCGCCCATCACACCCGGAAGGTTGTCGCGCGAAATAACGGCGACATCTCAGCCCGACACGGTGCTCTTGACCGCGACGGTGACCGACCGTCGCCCGCTCGGGCCCAGCTCCTCGCCAATTCACTCGGTGTGCAGTTCGGCCTGCTCGTCGCCGATCTCGAACGGCCGGCGAACGGAAAAGCGCCTTCGGTCACGGCGCGGGTCGTGCAGAGAGCCCAATTGTCGACGAGTCCCGTGTCGCCGAAGCCGGTTCGCAATATCGGTCTAGGAGCCGCTCTTGGTCTGCTCGTCGGGCTCGGGGCCGCCTTCGCCCGCAATGCGCTCGACACCTCGGTGAAGTCCGCCGAGCAGCTGGAGCGGGTCACCGGAGTTCCCAACCTCGGCACGATCGCCTTTGACCCGAAGGTCCGTAAGCGCCCACTCATCGTCCAGGAGCATCCGCAGGCACCACGCTCGGAGGCATTCCGCCAGATCCGGACGAGCCTGCAGTTCATCGACGTCGACCGGCCCAACAAAATGATCGTCGTGACGAGTTCCCTCCCCGAGGAGGGTAAAACCACGACCCTGTGCAACCTCGCGATCGCCATGGCACAAGCCGGCAACAAGGTGGCGCTGGTCGAAGCGGACCTTCGTCGACCCCGCGCGGCCAACTACCTCGGCCTCGAGGGTGCAGTCGGCCTGACCAGCGTGCTCGCCGGGCAGGCATCTCTCGACGATGCCTTGCAGACCTGGGGTGACGATCTGTTTTCCGTACTCGCAAGCGGGCCGGTGCCTCCCAATCCGAGCGAATTGCTCGCCTCGGATCGCATGCGCAAGCTGCTGATCGGAACTGCAGGAGACCTACGACACGATCCTCATCGACACCCCGCCGCTGGTTCCGGTCACCGATGCCGCCGCCGTCGCGGTCCACTGCGATGGAGCGCTACTGATCACCCGCCACGGCGAGACATCGCGCGATCAGGTGCAGAAGGCCGTCGGCGTGCTGACCGGGGTAGGTGTGCGGGTGCTGGGCACCGTCTTCAGCATGACGCCTGCGTCCGGTACAAGCTCCTACTACTACGCCTACAGCTCGGACTCCACCGGAAGGCAGGCGGGGCCTGCTGACGGTATCGACGATCGTCGACGATCCTCGAGTGACAGGAAGATCGAAGTCCCGAGCGGCTCTGAACTTCAGCCGGCCCGCCCTGCAGGAACCCGTGGCACACCCAGGACGACGGACGGATCCGGCCCGTCGTCCTCGAAGATCGAGATCAATCGCGGTGAATTCGACGACGCGAACAATGCCCAGTGGGCCAGCTCACGAGGGCAGAGTGGCTGACCAGGCGGCACTGGGAGATCGAGACACATGGTGAGCAACAATCGTGGTGACCAGCAGACGCCGTCACTCGAGAACGTCGAAGACAGGCCGATCTGGAGCGGCAAGGCGGTCGTGGAAGCGGACTCGCCGCGCCATCGTCGTCGCGGCCGCCGAATACTTCTCGGCAGCATCATCGTCATTGTCGTGCTGGTGGCGACGTTCGGCGGCATCCTCTACAGCGTCACCAATGACCTCGCGAACAATGTGCAACGTCTGCCGCACGTCTTCGCGCCGCTGAATCAGGCACAGCGGCCGACGACACCGGCGGTCGCCGCGCACAGCATGACCTTCCTGCTCGTCGGCTTGGACACCCGATCCACGGGCCCGACGACCGGCAGCGGAACCTCAGTCCTCGTCTTTCGTGGCGGGGTCGAACAGCGACGTCATGATGGTGGTCCGGCTCAGCGCCGACCGGAAGTCGGCGACGCTGGTGTCGATTCCGCGGGACAGCTGGGTCCCGATTCCGGGCTACGGCAAGGGCAAGATCAACTCGTCCTACGCGATCGGGGGGCCGACCCTGGCGGTGCGGACCGTCGAGGCACTGACCCATATCCGCATCGACCATTTCGCGACCATCGATTTCGACGGCTTCAAGACGATGACCACAGCCGTCGGTGGGGTCGACGTGCGGCGTGGCGGACACAGACCGGCAAGCGGGGCACGACGTTCCACGCTGGCATCGACCATCTCGGACGGCAACCAGGCGCTGGCCTACGTCCGTGCAGCGCCACGGCCTGCCACGCAGCGACCTCGACCGTGTCCAACGCCAGCAGAACGTGCTCCGCGCCCTGATGAACAAGGCCGTCTCCGGCGGGCTGCTCACCAGCCCTGGACGGACCTACCACCTGCTCTCGGCGGTCACCAAGTCGGTCAGCATCGACGACACGATGAGCAACGGCGACCTCCGCTCGCTGGCCTTCGGTCTGCGGGACATGCGGCCGAGCCACGTCACCTTCATGACCGCGCCGGTCTCCGGCTTCGGAATGGAAGGGTCGCAGGACGTCGTCTACCTCGACCCCCATCGCGCCCCCCTGCTGTGGCGGGCGGTCAACGACAACAACGTGCCCGCCTACCTCGCGAAGTACGGCGGCGACACCCTCCCCCACAATCCCCGATGAGCCCGGCGGCTGATCTGGATCGCTTCGGCATCCTCTTCGTGTGCACCGGCAACATCTGCCGGTCGCCGTACGCCGAGTGCCTCGCCCGTCGGCTCCTTGCCGACCATCTAGGAGGTGACGGGGCGGGGCGTTTCGACCTGGCGAGCGCCGGCACCCAAGCCCTGGCCGGCTCCGGAATGGACCTGCTCTCCCGCGCCGAGCTGCGGGCGGCCGGAGGGAGTCCGGACGGCTTCGTGGCCCGCCAGATCGGCGCCAAGGACATCGCCGCGGCGGAGCTGGTGCTCACGGCCGAGCGAGCACACCGCGCTTACGTCGTCCGGGAGCTCCCTCGCGCGCTGCGCACGACCTTTACCCTGCGCGAGTTCGCCCGGCTGCTCGACGGGGGTCTGCCCGGACACCGGCTCCCCGACGACCCGGTGGCGCGGGCCCGACTGGCGGTCGCGATCGCCCGGTCCACCCGCGGCACCCTCGAGCAGGGGCCGCCCGGCGCGGACGACGTACCTGACCCCTACGGGCTGCCGGCCGACGCACACCACGAAACCGCCACGATCGTCGCCGCCGCGCTGCGGCAGATCGTCGGGCTGATCTGGGCCGGTGACGGCGAGCGCCGCCGGCTCCGTGACCCGCGCGGACGACAGGGTGATCGCGTCGGTTGAATCTCATTTCCGTGATCTCCCGGTCACGAATCAGCCAACTCTCAGGTTTTTGACAGAACCGGCAGCCATGCTTCAGAGGTGACCGTGGTGCCGGACGTCGAGAGCCTTCCGCCCCACGTCGACGAGCCGACGTGGCGCCGGTTCTGCTCGTCCATCCTGATCATCCCGTCCGGCTGCCACCTCTGGACGGGCCCGGCCGACGCCGACGGACACGGCAGGTTCTGGGCCGAAGACCGGATCTGGCCGGCCCACATCTTCGCCTGGCAGGCTTGGCACGGGCCGTCGCCGCGCTCCCGGCCGATCGTCCACCTGTGCGGTCATCCCCTGTGTGCCCCGACCACCCGGGATGCGGTCGAGACCCACCTGTCCGCCGACCACGACGTGGAGAGCCGGGCGACGCTCATCCAGCACCGGGAGGCGGGGCTCCGCCGCCTCGCCGCCGCGCGTCACGCCCACCTCGCCATCACCCGGGCCACCCAGAGCGCCAGCCTCGACGCCGTCCTGGCCGCCGCCATCGAGCAGGCCAACGGCAGCTCGGAAGGGCTGCCGCTCTCGTGATGGTGTGGACCCTCGATCAGCCCGCGCGGGCGATCACGAAGTCGGCGAGCGCGCCCAGCCCGGCCCGCGCCGGCACATCCGGCAGATCGTTCAGCAGCCGCCGGGCGCCCTCGGCATACGACGTCAGCGTCGCCTGCGCCTCCGCCACCGCCGGGGAGGCCCGGAGCAGGCCCAGGGCCTCGGCGTGCAGGGCGTCGTCGACCAGCGGCCCCCTGAGCAGCTCCCGCAGCCGCGCCTGCCCCGGGTCGTCCGACCGCAGCGCGTAGAGCACCGCCAGCGTCGGCACCCCCTCCCGCAGGTCGGTACCCGGGGTCTTGCCCGATTCGCGCCTGCAACGAGGTGATGTCGAGCAGGTCGTCGGAGAGCTGGAACGCCGTACCGACGACCTCGCCGTAACGCTGCAGCGCCTCGACGACGGACTGGTCGGCGCCGGCGAACATCGCGCCGAAGCGGGCCGAGGTCGCGATCAGCGACCCGGTCTTCTCCGCCACCACCCGCAGGTAGTGCTCGACCGGGTCGCCGCCCTCCTCCGGCCCGACGGTCTCGCGGATCTGCCCGGTCACCAACCGCTCGAAGGTGCGGGCCTGCAGCCGCACCGCCTCCGGCCCGAGGTCGGCGAGCGTGTCCGAGGCGCGGGCGAAGAGGAAGTCGCCGGTCAGGATGGCGATCGTGTTGGTCCAGCGGGTGTTGGCCGACACCGCGCCCCGCCGTACGTCGGCCTCGTCCATCACGTCGTCGTGGTAGAGCGTGGCGAGGTGGGTCAACTCCACGACCACCGCGGACGGGATGACGCCGGGGGCGTTCGGGTCGCCGAAGTGCGCGGCGAGCAACACCAGCAGCGGCCGGAAGCGCTTGCCGCCCGCGACGACGAGGTGGCGGGCCGGCTCGGCGATGAACGGCGCGTCGGTGTGGACGGCGGCGGCCAGCTGCTCCTCCACCCGGTCCAGTCCGGCCCGGACCGACTTCGCCAGGGCAGGGTCGGCGAAGTCGAGATCGGCCGCGCCCGGGCCGTTCACGGATGTTCGGTCACGGTTATCGGCTCACCTAAGAGACGAAGTGGGCAGCCTTGTCGGCCACGTCCAGGATGCTCTGCGGCAGGATACCCAAGAAAATCGTCACGGCGACGCACACCGCGAGCGCGATACCGGTGAACGCGCTCGGCACCGCGACGGTCGGCCCGTCCTCGGCCGGGTCGGAGAAGTACATGAGCACTACGACACGCAGGTAGTAGAACGCCGCGACGGCGCTGGTCACCAGGGCGATGACGACCAGCAGGCCGAGGCCGGAGTCGATGCCGGCCTTGAAGATCACGAACTTCGCGATGAAGCCCGAGGTCAGCGGTACGCCGGCCAGCGACAGCATGAAGACGGTGAAGATCCCGGCCACCAGCGGCGACCGTTTGGCCAGGCCGGCCCATTGCGAGAGGTGGGTGGCCTCGCCCCCCGACGTACGCACCAGGGTCACGATCGCGAAGGCGCCCAGCGTGGAGAAGCCGTAGGCGAGCAGGTAGAACAGCGTGCCCGACAGCCCGGACGGGTTCAGCGCGATCACGCCGACCAGCAGGAAGCCGGCATGCGCGATCGAGGAGTAGGCCAGCAGCCGCTTGATGTCGGTCTGGGTGAGCCCGAACACCGCCCCGACCACCATCGAGATGACCGCGATCGCCCACATGACCGGGCGCCAGTCCCACGTCGAACTGTTGAAGGCGACGTAGAAGATCCGCAGCAGCGCGCCGAAGGCCGCGACCTTGGTGCAGGACCCCATGAAGGCGGTCACCGGAGTCGGCGCGCCCTGGTAGACGTCGGGCGTCCAGGTGTGGAACGGCGCGACGCTGGCCTTGAAGAGCAGGCCGACGACGAGCAGCCCGAGGCCGATGAGCAGGAGTACGTCGCCCTTGCCGGTACCGCCGGCCGAGGCCAGGATGCCGCTGAGGCTGACCGTGCCGGCGTAGCCGTAGAGCAGGGCGAGCCCGTAGAGGAAGAACGCCGACGCGAAGGCGCCGAGCAGGAAGTACTTCACCGCGGCTTCCTGCGACAGCAGCCGCCGGCGGCGGGCCAGGCCGGCGAGCAGGTAGAGCGGCAGCGAGAGCACCTCCAGCGACACGAACATCACCAGCAGGTTGTTCGACGCCGGGAACAGCATCATGCCGCCGAGGGCAAAGCTGACCAGCGGGAACGCCTCGGTCTGCACCCGCCGCGCGGTGGCCAGCGCCCGGTCGGCGCTGCTGCCGACCGTGACCGCTGCCTGCGCGACGAGGGCGCTGCCTGCGGAGTCGAGCGATCGCTCGGCGAGCAGCAGCACGCTGATCAGCCCGAGACCGGCGAGGGTGCCGTCGATGAACAGCGCCGGGCCGTCGATCGCGACCGCGTTGGCCGCGGTCAGCTCGTGCCGGCCGGCCAGCAGGATCGACGCGACCAGCGCGGCGATGCAGCCGGCGGAGGCGAGTGCGACCTGCAGCCCACCACGCCGGTCGCGCGGCACGAAGGCCTCGACCAGTACGCCGAGGCCCGCCGCACCGAACACGATCAGTACCGGAGACAGGCCGGAGTAGGAGATCGAGGGGGCGGTGATGCTGCCCGCCGCCAATGCCACGCCGCTCACTTCTGGCCTCCGGACACCGCGCTGGGTGCGGGATCGGTCTTGCCCACGTCGTGCAGGGTCGCCTTCACCGCGGGGTTGATGACATCGAGGACCGGCTTCGGGTAGAAGCCGAGGAAGAGGATGAGGACGAGCAGCGGCGCGACCGCCCAGGCCTCCCGAACGTTCAGGTCTTTGAAGTGGCGCACCTTGTCCTGCGTCGGGCCGTGGAAGACCCGCTGGTACATCCACAGCACGTAGAGCGCCGCGAAGATCATCCCGATGGTGCCCAGCACCGCGTAGGTGCGGTGCACGGTGAAGGTGCCCAGCAGGGTGAGGAACTCGCCGACGAACGTGGACAGGCCCGGCAGGGCGAGCGCAGCCAGCCCGGCGAAGAGGAAGACGCCCGACATCCACGGCGTCACCTGCCCGACGCCGCCGTAGTCACCGATGAGCCGGCTCTTGCCCCGGGTGATCAGGATGCCGACGATGATGAAGAGCAGGCCGGTCGCCAGCCCGTGGTTGACCATGTAGAGCACCGCGCCGGAGCCGCCCTGCGACGTGAACGCGAAGACGCCCAGCGCGATGAAGCCGAAGTGCGCGATCGAGGTGTAGGCGACCAGGCGTTTCATGTCGCGTTGACCGACCGCGACGATCGCGCCGTAGAGGATCCCGATGACCGCTAAGACCAGGACCAGCGGCGCGAAGTAGCGCGACGCGTCCGGGAAGAGCGGCAGGCAGTAGCGCAGGAAGCCGAAGATGCCGACCTTGTCCAGGACGCCGACCAGCAGTACGGCGCCGCCGATCGGCGCCTCGGAGCCGGCGTCGGGCAGCCAGGTGTGGAACGGCACCAGCGGTGCCTTGATGGCGAAGGCGAAGAAGAAGCCGAGGAAGAGCAGCTTCTGGTAGCCCGGGTCGACGTTGCCCACCAGCTTGGCGAAGGCGAACGAGTGGCTGGGGCTGGCGAAGTACAGCGTGATCACCGCGGCCAGCATCACCAGGCCGCCGAGCAGGCTGTAGAGGAAGAACTTCATCGCGGCGTACTGCCGGCGCGGGCCGCCGAAGCCGCCGATGAGGAAGTACATCGGCACGAGCATCGCTTCGAAGAACACGTAGAAGAGGAAGACGTCGGTGGCCACGAAGACCCCGACCATCATCACCTCGAGCGCCAACAGCCAGGCGAAGAACGCCTTCGGGCTGCGGTTTCCCGGCGTCTCGTCGTTCCACGCCGCGACCACGACCACAGGCAGCAGCACCACGATCAGCAGCAGCATCACCAGGGCGATGCCGTCGATGCCGACCGCGAAGCTCACCCCGAAGGGCTTGATCCACGAGTAGGACAGCGTGCCCTGGAAGCGCGGGCCGGACGGGTGGTACTGCGCCGCGACGATGATCCCGACGACGAGCGTCGCCAGCGTGAAGGCCAGCGTCAGCTGCTTGATCGCCTTCTCCCGGGCGGAGGGCAGCGCCGCGACGGCGACCGATCCCACCAACGGGACCGCGCCCAGCGCTATCAGCCAGAAGCCGCTCACCCGAACCTCACAGCCAACAGTGCTCCCACCAGGATTACCGAACCGCCGAGCATGGACAGTGCATAGGAGCGTACGAAGCCGGTCTGCAGGCGACGCAGTCGCGCCGAGCTGCCGCCCATGGTCGCGCCGATCCCGCCGACCAGGCCGTCGACCCCGCGGTTGTCGAAGAAGACCAGGGCCCGGGAGAGCCACTCCCCCGGGTGGGCGAAGACCGTCTCGTTGAACGCGTCGCCGTAGAGGTTCTTGCGGGCCGCGATCGTGACCGGGGAGACGTGGGTGGGCGCGGTCTCGGGGATATCCGAGCGGAAGGCCACGATCGCCGCCGCGACTCCCAGGGCCGCCACGACCACGATGATCACGGTCAGCAGGGTGCTGTTGATGATGTCCGGTCCCTGCTCAGTCGATTCGCCGAGCACCGGCGCGAGCCAGTGCTGGAGGGTGCCGCCCACGGCGAGCAGCCCGCCGGCGAAGACCGACCCGAACGCGAGCACGATCATCGGCCCGGTCATCACCGACGGCGACTCGTGCGGGTGCGCGTCCTCCGCCCAGCGCCGCTTCCCGAAGAAGGTCATGATCATCAGCCGGGTCATGTAGAACGCGGTGAGGCCCGCGCCGATCAACGCGGCCGTGCCGAGCAGCGCACCCGAGGTGCCGCCCTTGTTGAACGCCGCCTCGATGATCTTGTCCTTGGTGAAGTAACCGGACAGGCCGGGGAAGCCGATGATCGCCAGATAGGCCAGGCCGAAGGTCACGAAGGTGATCGGCATGACCGTGCGCAGGCCGCCGAACCGCCGCATGTTGACCTCGTCGTTCATGCCGTGCATCACCGAGCCGGCACCGAGGAAGAGCCCGGCCTTGAAGAAGCCGTGCGCAAGCAGGTGCATGATGCCGAGCGCGTAGCCGGCCGGGCCGAGCCCGACGGCGAGGAACATGTAGCCGATCTGGCTCACCGTGGAGTAGGCGAGCACCTTCTTGATGTCGTCGTAGGCGCAGCCGACGACGCAGCCGTAGAGCAGGGTGAGCGCACCGATGATCGTGACGACGGTGCGGCCGTTCTGGGTGATGTCGAAGATCGGGTTGGACCGGGCGATGAGGTAGACGCCGGCGGTGACCATGGTTGCCGCGTGGATCAGCGCCGACACCGGCGTCGGGCCCTCCATGGCGTCCGGGAGCCAGCCCTGCAGCGGGATCTGGCCGGACTTTCCGCAGGCACCGAGCAGCAGCAGCAGCGCCATCCCGGTGGCCGCACCGCCGGAGAGGTTGTGGGCGCCGCCGAAGACCCCGGCGAACGACGTCGTACCGAGGGTGGCGAACATCAGGAAGATCGCCAGCGTCAGCCCGACGTCGCCGACCCGGTTCATGATGAAGGCCTTCTTCGCCGCCGTCGCCGCGGCCGGCTTGTAGGTCCAGAAGCCGATCAGCAGGTAGGACGCCAGGCCGACGCCTTCCCAGCCGACGTAGAGCGAGAGGTAGTTGTTGCCGAGGACCAGCAGCAGCATCGCCGCGACGAAGAGGTTGAAGTAGGCGAAGAAGCGGCGCCGCTGCGGGTCGTCCTTCATGTAGCCGAGCGAGTAGATGTGGATCAGCGATCCGACACCGGTGATCAGCAGCACGAAGCACAGGGACAGCTGGTCGACCCGCGTCCCGAAGTTGACCTGGAAGCTGCCGACCGGGATCCAGCTGAAGAGGTTGGTGTCGATGCTGCGGCGGTCGGGGGACAGCCCGAGGTCGTTGACGAAGAGCGCGAGGCCGTAGAAGAAGCAGACGATCGGTACGGCGACGCCGAGGATGTGACCCCACTTGTCGCCGCGCCGCCCGACCAGCATCAGCACCGCAGCCGACGCCAGCGGCAACGCGATGAGCAGCCAGGAGTACTGCTGCAGCCCATCGGTCGCCGGGTGCGCCACGATGCCGGCAGCGTCGACCGTTCGGTCGGCGAGGAAGTTCACGACCGCCTATGCCTTCCTAGTACTTGAGCAAGTTCGTGTCGTCGACCGAGGCCGAGCGACGCGTACGGAAGATGGACATGATGATGGCAAGCCCGACGACGACCTCGGCGGCCGCCACCACCATCACGAAGAACGCCATGATCTGCCCGTCGAGGGAGCCGTTGATCCTGGAGAAGGTGACCAGCGCCAGGTTGGCGGCGTTGAGCATGAGTTCGACGCACATGAAGACGACGATCGCGTTGCGGCGTACGAGGACGCCGACGGTGCCGATCGAGAACAGCACCGCGGACAGCAGTAGATACCAGGTGGGGCTCATCGGCGGTCGTCTCCTTCCAACTCGCGCCGGCTCGGGGCGAACTGTTCGATCTCGGCGTCCTCCGCCGTCTTCATGACGCTGGACTCCGCGGTGGTGCCGTCGGGCAGCAGCGCTCGGCGGGCGACCGAGTCGCCGAAAGCGTAGACGCCCGGGCCCGGCTTCGGTCCGGGGTAGCCGCCGCCACGGAGCGACTGCCGCGACAGGTCGCGCTGGGTACGCCGGTCGCCCGGGTCGCGCTCGACGTTGCCGAGCACCATCGCGCCGACCGCCGCGGTGATCAGCAGGGCGCTGGTCAGCTCGAACGCGAGTACGTAGTTGTGGAAGAGCAGTCGCGAGATGGCCGGCAGGTTGCCGACGGCGTTGGCTTTGTCCAGCCCCACCGCCGGGACACCGTCGAGGGCGCTCGAGATCGCCGCGACCAGCATCGCGGCGAGGCCGAGACCCAGCAGGACCGCGGCCACCCGCTGACCGCGCAAGGTCTCCACGAGCGAGTCGGAGTTGTCCCGCCCGACCAGCATCAGGACGAACAGGAACAGGATCATGATCGCGCCGGTGTAGACCACGATCTGGACCAGCCCGATGAACGGCCCCTGCTCGAGGACGTAGAACACGCCGAGCGAGAACATCGTCGTGACCAGGAAGAGCGCGGAGTGCACGGCGTTCTTGGCCAGCACCATGCCGAGTGCGCCGATCACCCCGATCGGCCCGAGGATCCAGAACAGGATCGATTCGCCCGGCCGCATCTGCTGACTGGCGGTCAGCGCGAGCACGTGCCCGGTCATCGGTCGACCTTCCGTGTCGGCGCCGGCGCAGCCCCTGACCAAAACGCACTAGGAGTGCGTTTTGGGCACGTCGTACGGCGTGTCGCGGACCAAAACGCACTAGGAGTGCGTTTTGAGCGGTGCGGAAGGAGGTGCGATGCCCGGGTCATCGGTCGGCCTTCTTCGTCGTGGCATCCGTGGTCGTGTCGTAGTGCGGGCTGCCGGCGGTCGTCCTGGTCTGGACGTCCGCGGGCGGGTCGTCGTCCTTCTCCGGGTATTCGGCGCCCGCCGAAGCTCCGGGGTCCTGCATCGCGCCGACGTAGTAGTCCTTCTCGTCGTCGCCGAGCCGCATCGGGTGCGGCGGCTGCTCCATTCCGGGCAGCAGCGGCGCGAGCAGGTCCTCCTTGGTGAAGATGAGGTCGCGCCGGTCGTCGTTGGCCAGCTCGTACTCGTTGGTCATCGTCAGCGACCGGGTCGGGCAGGCCTCGATGCACAGCCCGCAGAAGATGCACCGCAGGTAGTTGATCTGGTAGACCGCGCCGTAGCGCTCCCCGGGCGAGAAGCGCGCCTCGTCGGTGTTGTCGCCGCCCTCGACGTAGATCGCGTCGGCCGGGCAGGCCCAGGCGCACAGCTCGCAGCCGACGCACTTCTCCAGCCCGTCGGGGTGGCGGTTGAGCACGTGCCGGCCGTGATAGCGCGGCGCCGTCGCCGTACCCGCCTCCGGGTACTGGGTCGTCGCCTTCTTCTTGAACATCGTGGCGAACGTCAGGCCGAAGCCTTTGACCGAATCAAGCACGGGAACCCTCCCCCCGGTCGTCCGGAGCGTCGTCGCGACCATCGTGGTCGGTGCCGGAATCGTCGCCGCTCCCGGCCTGCAATGCGGCCGACGCCACCGCCAGTCGCGGCGACGGCGGTACGACGAGGTCCATCGGCGGCACCGGGAACGGCGACTCGCCGGGCTCGTCGTGCTCCTCGACCGGAAGCTTGCGCTGCGGCCAGAAGCCGAAGACCAGGAGCAACACGGCCGCGCCGATCCCGACGTAGACCAGCAGTTGACGCAGGTCGGTGCCGCTGGAGCGCACGGCCTGCACCGCGGCCACGGCCAGCAGCCACACCAGGCTGAAGGGCACCAGCACCTTCCAGCCGAGCTGCATCAGCTGGTCGTAGCGCAGCCGGGGCAGGGTGCCGCGCAGCCAGACGAAGATGAACAGCAGGATCAGCAGCTTGGCGATGAACCACAGCAGCGGCCACCAGCCCTGGTTGGCCGAGCCCCACAGCGAGATCGGCCACGGGGCGCGCCAGCCGCCGAGGAAGAGCGTCGTGCACAGCGCGGAGACGCCGACCATGTTGACGTATTCGGCGAGGAAGAACAGCGCGAACTTCAGCGACGAGTATTCGGTGTGGTAGCCGCCGACGATCTCGCCTTCGCCTTCGGGGAGGTCGAACGGCAGCCGGTTGGTCTCGCCGACCGCGGAGATGAAGTAGATGATCAGGCTCGGCAGCAGCGCCAGGCCGAACCACAGGTGGGCCTGCGACGCGACGATGACGCTCGGCGAGAGCGACCCGGCGAGGATGAAGACCGCCGCGAGCGACAGGCCCATCGCGACCTCGTAGGAGATCATCTGTGCCGCGCTGCGCAGGCTGCCGAGCAGCGGGTAGGTCGACCCGCTCGCCCAGCCGGCGAGCACGATTCCGTAGACGCCGATCGACGAGCAGGCGAGCACGAGCAGCACCGCGGTGCCGAAGTCGGTGAGCTGCAGCGGCGTGATGATCCCGGCGATGCTGACCAGCGGCCCGAACGGGGTCACCGAGAACGCCAGGAAGGCGGGGATCGTCGAGATCACCGGCGCGATGAAGAACACCGGCTTGTCGACCATCGTCGGGATGATCTCTTCCTTGAGGGCGAGCTTGAACCCGTCCATCAGAGTTTGTAAGAGGCCGAACGGACCGATCCGGTTGGGACCGAGCCGGAACTGCATGAAGCCGATGACCCGGCGCTCGAACCAGATCGTGAAGAGGGTCATCACCACCAGGAAGACGAAGACCACGATCACCTTCACGATCACGAGCCAGATCGGCTCGGATCCGAAGGCGAAGTTGACCGGGTTCACCGGGCACCTCCGGTCGTGCGGATGTCGACCACGGCCCCGGCGTCGACCCCGAGGGTCGCCCGCACGGTGGAGCCGGTCGAGTTGGCGGGCAGCCAGACCACCCGGTCGGGCAGGTCGGCGACGAGCAACGGGAGCGTGACGCTGCCCCGCGCGGTCGAGACGGTGACCGCTTCGCCCGGCAGGACGCCGATCTCGGCGGCGGTACCGGCCGAGAGCAGCACCCGGGACCTACGGGCGGTGCCGGCCAGATGCTTCTCGCCGTCCTGCAGGCTGCCGAGGTCGAGCAGGTGGTGCCAGCTCGCCAGCACCGCCTGTCCCGCCCGCGGAGCAGGTACGGCGCCCGCGGCGTATTCCGGCGCGGCCGGCACCGGGGTCTCGGTGACCGGAGCGATGGCCAGCTCCCGGCGTATCTGCTCGGTGGTGGCGAGACCCAGCTCGACGCCGAGCTCCTCCGCGATCGTGTCGAGGACCCGGGCGTCGCTCAGCGCGCCGACGTAGTGGACGGTCTCCTCGAACGGGCGGAACCGTCCCTCCCAGTCGAGGTAGCTGCCGTCCTTGTGTACGGCGGGCGCAACCGGCAGGACGACGTCGGCCTGCGCGGTCACCGTCGAGTGCCGCAACTCGAGGCTGAGCACGAAGCCCGCCGCGGCGAGCGCTTCCTCGGCGAGCGCCGGGTCGGGCAGGTCGCGGGTGTCGACCCCGCCGACGACGAGTGCGGCGAGCACCCCGTCGCGGGCCGCCCGCAGGATGTCGTCGGTGTCGCGGCCGGGCGCCTCGGGCAGCTGCGCCTCCCAGACCCGCTCGAGTTCGTGCCGCGCGGCCGGGTCGGCGACGAGCCGGCCACCGGGCAGCAGGCTGGGCAGGGCACCGGCCTCGACCCCGCCCCGCTCACCGGCCCGCCGCGGCACCCATGCCAGGCGGGCGCCGCTTTCCGCGGCCAGCCGGGCGACCCGGGACAGCGCACCGGGGACCGTGGCCAGCCGCTCGCCGACCAGGATCACCGCGCCCTCGGCACGCAGGGCGGTCGCGACGTCGGTCAGTTCGCCGCCGGAGTCGGCGAGCGCGTCGAGGATCTCCGGCTCCACGCCGGGGGCGCAGCGCAGCAGCGTGCCGCCGCACTTGGTCAGCCCCTTGGTGGTGAACGGCGCGATCGCGAAGATCCGGGCGCCGCGCCGGCGGTTGGCCTTACGCAGCCGGAGGAAGACGATCGGCGACTCCTCCTCCGGCTCGAAACCCACCAGCAGCACGGCCGGGGCGTTTTCGAGGTCGGTGTAGGTGACGCCGCCGGTGATCGGCGAGTTGCGCACCACCGAGGAGGCGAGGAAGTCGAGCTCCTCGTCCGAATGCGGCCGGGCGCGCATGTCGATGTCGTTGGTGCCGAGCGCCAGCCGGGCGAACTTGCTGTAGGCGTAGGCGTCTTCGTTGGTGAGCCGGCCGCCCGGCAGTACGCCGACGCCGCCGGCGTCGCGGGCCTCCCGCAGGCCCTCGGCGGCGCGTTCGAACGCCTCCGGCCAGGACGCCTCGGCGAGTTCCCCGTCCTCGCCGCGCACCAGCGGCCGCAGGATCCGGTCACTTTCTGAGGCGTAGGTGAACGCCCACCGGCCCTTGTCGCAGTTCCACTCCTCGTTGACCTCCGGGTCGTCGCCGGACAGCCGGCGCATCACCTTGCCGCGCCGCCAGTCGGTGCGCTGCGCGCAGCCGGAGGAGCAGTGCTCGCAGATGCTCGGCGTCGACACGAGGTCGAACGGCCGGGACCGGAAGCGGTACGACGCACCGGTCAGCGCACCGACCGGGCAGATCTGCACGACGTTGCCGGAGAAGTAGGACTCGTAGGGCTCGTCGGCGTAGATCGCGACCTGCTCGAGGGCGCCGCGCTCGAACAACTCGATGAACGGGTCGCCGGACACCTGCGCGGAGAACCGGGTGCACCGCGCGCACAGCACGCAACGCTCGCGGTCGAGCAGCACCTGCGAGGAGATCGCGATCGGCTTGGGGTAGGTGCGCTTGACGTCGTGGAACCGGGTCTCGACCGAGCCGGTCGACATCGCTTGGTTCTGCAGCGGGCACTCGCCGCCCTTGTCGCAGATCGGGCAGTCGAGCGGGTGGTTGATGAGCAGCAGTTCCATCTGGCCGCGCTGCGCCTTTTCGGCGACCGGCGAGCTGAGCTGGGTCTTGACCACCATCCCCGGGGAGACCGCCGTCGTGCACGACGCCGCCGGCTTGGGCATGCCCCGGCCGTTGCCGACGTCGGTCACCTCGACCAGGCACTGCCGGCAGGCGCCGATCGGGTCGAGCAGCGGGTGGTCGCAGAAGCGCGGGATCTGGATCCCGATCTTCTCGGCCGCGCGGATGATCAGCGTGCCCTTCGGCACCTCGACCTCGAACCCGTCGATGGTGAGGGTGACGAGATCGGGACGCGACGGTGCCGCGGACTTCTCGGGCGCAACGGTCATGTCAGTGGGCCCCAACCAGCGTGGACTCATCGGCCGAACGGGCAGCCGCCGCCCTCGTAGTGGGCGACGTACTCATCCCGGAAGTACTTGATCGACGACGTGACCGGGCTGACCGCCCCGTCGCCGAGCGCGCAGAACGACCGGCCCAGGATGTTCTCGGACAGGTCGAGCAGCGTGTCGATGTCCTGCTCGCTCGCCTCGCCGCGTTCGAGCCGGTCGTAGATCTGGACGTACCAGAACGTGCCCTCGCGGCACGGAGTGCACTTGCCGCAGGACTCGTGGGCGTAGAACTCGCACCACTTCTTCACCGCGCGTACGACGCAGTCGTTCTCGTCGAAGATCATCAGCGCGCTGGTGCCGTTCATGGAGCCGGCCTTGACGACGGAGTCGAAGTCGAGCGGCAGGTCGAGGTGCTCGGCGGTGAACAGCGGCGTGGAGGAGCCGCCCGGCGTCCAGAACTTCAGCTCGTGGCCGTCGCGGATGCCGCCGGCCATCTCCAGCAGCTCGCGCAGCGTCGACCCCATCGGCGCTTCGTACTGACCCGGCCGGGTGACCCGGCCGGACAGGGAGAAGATGCTGGTGCCGGGCGAGCCGGCCGGACCCATCTGCTTCCACCAGTCGGCGCCGCCGAGCACGATCGACGGCACGCTGGCGATCGTGCCGACGTTGTTGACGACGGTCGGCGATGCGTAGAGGCCGTGGGTGGCCGGGAACGGCGGCTTGAGCCGCGGCTGTCCGCGGTAGCCCTCGAGCGAGTCGAGCAGCGCGGTCTCTTCACCGCAGATGTAGGCGCCCGCACCGGAATGCAGGATGATCTCGCAGTCGAAGCCGGAGCCGAGGATGTTGGTGCCGAGATAGCCGGCGGCGTAGGCCTCGTTGATCGCGTTGCGCAGCCGACGCTGCGCATGCACGAGCTCACCGCGCACGTAGATGAAGGCCTGCCGGGCGCGCACCGCGTAGCAGGTGATCGCGATGCCCTCGATCAGCGAGTGCGGGTCGGACATCATCAGCGGCGCGTCGCGGCAGGTGCCCGGCTCGCCCTCGTCGGCGTTGACGACGAGGTAGTGCGGCTTGGCGTCGTTCTGCGGGATGAACTGCCACTTCATCCCGGTGACGAATCCGGCTCCCCCGCGCCCGCGCAGGTTGGATTCGCGGACGAGCGCGATCAGCTCGTCCGGCTGCGCGGTGAGCGCCTTGCGCAGACCGCGGTAGCCCTCGAGCTCTTCGTACGTCGACAGGGTCCACGACCGTGGCGACATCCAGCGCTTGGTGAGGACGGGAGTCAGCGGCACCTCACTTGCCTCCCTCGTCCTCGGTGGTGATGGGACTGTCCGGGTCGTAGGACGGCGCGGTCTCGCCGCGCTCGGCCGCGAGCCGCGCGCCGACCAGGGTCGGAACTCCGGCCGGCCCTTCGTGCACGGACTCGGCGTTGCCCTCGTCGAATCCGGCCAGCTGCCGGGAGATCTGCTTGAAGGTGCACAGCGGCGCGCCGCGGGTCGGGTGCGGGCGCCGGCCGGCGCGGAGCTCGGACACCAGCTCCTTCGCCGAGGCCGGGGACTGCTGGTCGTAGAACTCGTAGTTGACGGTCACGACCGGCGCGTAGTCACAGGCGGCGAGACACTCGGCGTGTTCGAGGGTGATCGTGCCGTCCTCGGTGGTCTCGTCGTTGTGTACGCCGAGCTCCTCCTGCAGCGCGGCGAAGATCTCGTCGCCGCCCAGCATCCCGCACAGCGTGTTGGTGCAGACGCTGACCAGGTAGTCGCCGGACGGGCGGCGCTTGTACATCGTGTAGAACGTCACGACCGCGCCGACCTCGGCCTTCGTCAGCCCGAGCATCTCGGCGCAGAACCCGATGCCCTCGGGGCTGACGTAGCCGTCCTCCGACTGCACGAGGTGCAGCATCGGCAGCAGCGCCGAGCGCGGGTGCGGATACCGCGCGATGATCTGCGCGGCCTCCACCCTCGTCTGTTCCGTCAACGCCATGAACCGCGCACCTCTTCTACTGCTTCTGCCGCTGTCACTGTCGCCGCTGTTACCGCTGTCGCATTTCCATGATCGTGATCGGAAAAAGCCGCGAAACGCCGTACGGATCCGATCACGATCATGGAGCGGGGGGCGAACGGGGTGGTCGGGGTCACCGGTCGCACCCGCCCATCACCGGGTCCAGGGAGGCGATCGACACGATGGCGTCGCCGATCATGCCACCCTCGACGAGGGTGCCGATCGCCTGCAGGTTGATGAAGGAGGGCTCCCGCACGTGGATCCGGAACGGCCGGGTGCCGCCGTCGCTGACCACGTGGTAGCCGAGTTCGCCGCGGGGTGACTCGATCGGCGAGTAGACCTGGCCGGCCGGCACCCGGAACCCCTCGGTCACCAGCTTGAAGTGGTGGATCAGGGCCTCCATCGACTGGCCCATGATGTGCCGCACGTGGTCGAGGGAGTTGCCGAGGCCGTCGGCGCCGAGCGCGAGCTTGGCCGGCCAGGCGATCTTCTTGTCCTCGACCATCACCGGGCCGGGCTCGAGCCGGTCGAGCGCCTGCTCGACGATGTTGCAGGACTCGTGCATCTCGCGCATCCGGATGAGGTAACGGGCGAAGCTGTCCGCCGCGGTCTCGACCGGGACCTCGAACTCGTAGTTCTCGTAGCCGCAGTAAGGCTGCGTCTTGCGCAGGTCCCACGGCAGGCCGGCGGCGCGCAGCATCGGGCCGGTGACGCCGAGCGCGATGCAGCCGGCTACGTCGAGGTAGCCGACCTCCTGCAGCCGCTTGTAGAAGACCGGCTGGCCGGTGAGCAGTCCGTGGTAGAAGTCGATCCGCTCCCGCAGGTAGGGCAGCAGCTCGCGGATCTTCTCCTCCGTGCCGGGCGGGAAGTCCTGCGAGAGCCCGCCGGGACGGACGTAGGCCATGTTCATCCGCAGACCGGAGGCCATCTCGAAGATGTCCAGGATCCGCTCGCGGTCCATGAAGCCGTCGGTCATCGGGGTGGTCGCGCCGAGCTCGTTACCGCCGGTCGCGAGCCACACCAGGTGGGAGGAGATCCGGTTGAGCTCCATCATGAGCACACGGATCGTGGTGGCGCGCTCCGGCGCCTCGATCCCCAGCAGCTTCTCCACCGCGAGGCAGTAGCCGGTCTCGTTGAAGATCGGCGACAGGTAGTCGGCGCGGGTGAGGAAGGTGACCGCCTGGGTCCACGTGCGGAATTCGGTGTTCTTCTCGATCCCGGTGTGCAGGTAGCCGATGACCGGCCGGGCGTCGGTGACGGTCTCGCCCTCGATCTCCATGGCGATCCGGAGTACGCCGTGGGTCGACGGGTGCTGCGGACCCATGTTGACGACGAGGCGTTCCTCGTCGATCGGGTCGCCGCTGCTGCCGAACAGGTCGTCCCAGTCGCCGCCGGAGACGTTGTAGACCGGGCCCTCGGTGGTGTTGCGCGAGCTCGCGTAGGCGTCGGAGGTAGGTGTGCTCATCGGTAGGCCCTCCGTTCGTCCGGCGGCGGGATCTCGGCGCCCTTGTATTCCACCGGGACACCGCCGAGGGGGTAGTCCTTGCGCTGCGGATGCCCGTCCCAGTCGTCGGGCATCAGGATCCGGGTCAGGGCCGGGTGACCGTCGAAGATCACGCCGAACATGTCGTAGGTCTCCCGCTCCTGCCAGTCGGCGGTCGGGTAGATCGACGTGACGCTCGGCACGTGCGGATCCACCACCGACGTCGCGATCTCGAGCCGGATCCGGCGGCGGTAGGTCATCGACGTCAGGTGGTAGGTCACGTGCAGCCGGTCGACCTGGTCCTCGTAGTCCACTCCGGACACGCTTGAGCACAGCTCGAACCGCAGTCCGGGGTCGTCGCGCAGGATCTGGCAGACCTCGGCGATGCGGTCCTTGGCGATGTGGAAGGTGATCTCCCCGCGGTCGATGACGATCCCGCGGATCGCCTCCGGGAAGCGCGGGTAGGCCTGCTCGAGGGAGTCGGCGACCTCGTCGAAGTAGCCGCCGTACGGGCGCTCGGTGCGGCCTGGCACGACCTCCTTGCGGACGAGTCCGCCATAGCCGCTGGTGTCACCGGAGCCGTCGACGCCGAACATGCCGCGGCGCGGGCGGCCGGGCACCGGAGTGCCCGCGGTGTCGGCGTATTCCTGGATCTGGCCCTTGGGCTGGTCCGGGGTCTCCGGCTGCTTCTCGTCGCTCACTTGTCGGCCTTCCCCGGCAGACCCAGGATGTTGCGCTTGGCGTAGGCGACCGACGACGGGGTCGTCCCCGGCCGCGGGTCCAGCGGTGCCGCGGCGGCCAACTCGGCCTTCCGGCGGGGACCCAGCGGCTCGTGCATGATCTTGTCGTGCAGCTTGAGGATCGCGTCGAGCAGCATCTCCGGTCGCGGCGGGCAGCCGGGGAGGTACATGTCGACCGGGACGATGTGGTCGACGCCCTGCACGATCGCGTAGTTGTTGAACATGCCGCCCGACGAGGCGCAGACGCCCATCGAGAGCACCCACTTCGGCTCGGGCATCTGGTCGTAGAGCTGGCGGAGCACCGGCGCCATCTTCTGGCTGACCCGGCCGGCGACGATCATCAGGTCGGCCTGGCGCGGAGTGGCGCTGAAGCGCTCCATGCCGAAGCGGGCGATGTCGAAGCGGGACCCGCCGACCGTCATCATCTCGATGGCGCAGCAGGCCAGGCCGAACGTCATCGGCCACATCGACGCCTTGCGGGTGTAGTTGACCACCTTCTCGACGGTGGTGAGCAGTACGCCGCTAGGCAGCTTTTCTTCGAGTCCCATTGCTGCTTCCCTAGCTCCAGTCCAGCCCGCCGCGCCGCCACACGTAGGCGTAGGCGATGAACACCGTGCCGATGAACATCACCATCTCCACGACCCCGAAGATGCCCAGCACCTTGTTCGCGACGGCGTACGGATAGAGAAAGACGATCTCGATGTCGAAGACGATGAACAGCATCGCGGTCAGGTAGAACTTGACCGGGAAGCGGCCCCCTCCGACCGGCTGCGGGCTCGGCTCGATCCCGCACTCGTAGGCGTCGTACTTCGCCCGGTTGTAACGCTTCGGCCCGGTGAATCCGGTCACCACGACCGAGAAGACGGCGAAGGCGCCGGCCAGCAGAAACAGCACCAGGATGGGGATGTACGGGGTGAGTGTCATCCCGGGGTCACCCTCCTCATCAACCGCATCGCAAACGGATTCACAGTAGAGCGTGGGCAGGGCCGCGCTTGCACCGCCCCGGCGGCGTGGCCAGCGGGAATGATCATGCCGCCGGCGCCAGTCTGGTGAGGGCGTTGATGACGCGGTCCATCGCGTCGCCGCCGCGGGGGTCGCTCAAGTTGGCGAGCAGCTTGAGCACGAACTTCATCAGGGTCGGGTGCGGCAGCCCGTGCCGGATGCAGACCTTCATCACGTTGGGGTTGCCGATCAGCTTCACGAAGAGCCCGCCGATCCGGTAGTAGCCGCCGTAGCTGTCCTTCAGCAGCTGCGGATAGGCCTGCAGCGCGCGCTCCCGGGCCGCCGGCGTCGACCGGGCCAGCGCCTGCACGATGGTCGCGGCGGCCATCTCGCCGGACTCCATCGCGTAGGCGATGCCCTCGCCGTTGAACGGGTTGACCACCCCGCCGGAGTCGCCGACCAGCAGCATGCCGTCCTGGTAGTGGGGGGTGCGGTTGAAGCCCATCGGCAGCCCGCCGCCGCGGACCGGCCCGGTCGCGTTGTCCTCGACGAACCCCCACTCCGCGGGCAGCCCGTCGAGCCAGCGGGCCAGCAGCCCGCGGTAGTCGGTGTTGCCGAAGGCGCCGGAGCTGTTGAGGATCCCGAGCCCGACGTTGGACGTGCCGTCGCCCATTCCGAAGATCCACCCGTAGCCGGGCAGCAGCGCCTGGCGGCCGTCCGGGCGGCGGTCCCACAGCTCCAGCCACGACTCGAGGTAGTCGTCGTCGTGGCGTGGGCTGCGGTAGTAGCGGCGTACGGCGACGCCCATCGGCCGGTCGTCGCGCTTGGCGATGCCGAGGGAGAGGGCGAGCCGGCCGGACACGCCGTCGGCGGCCACGACGACCGGGGCGCGGTAGGTGACCGGGGTCTTGTCCGGGCCGACGGTCGCGTGCACGCCGACGACCTGGCCGTCGTCGTCGCGGAGCACGCCGGTGGCCGTGGTCTCCTCCTGCAGCCGGGCACCGCTCTTCTGGGCCCGGCGTACCAGCATCTCGTCGAGCCCGGCGCGGGTGCGGGTGAGGCCGTAGTCGGGGAACGTCGCGAGGTCGGGCCAGGGCAACTCGAGCCGAAGCCCCCCGCCGATGACCCGCAGGCCCTTGTTCTGCAGCCAGCCGGCCTCGGGCGAGGTGTCGATGCCCATCGTCACCAGCGCCCGCACCGACCGTGGGGTCAGGCCGTCGCCGCAGACCTTCTCGCGGGGGTAGGCCGACTTCTCCAGCAGCAGGACGTCGACGCCGGCCTGGGCCAGGTAGTGGGCGGTCGCCGCCCCGCCCGGACCCCCGCCGACGACGAGCACGTCGGCATCGGCGTCGGCGTACCGACGCGGCGGCGCGGGAGGGGCTGTCACGACGGTTCCCTGGGGTGGTCGGCCGGATCAAACACCGCTTGTGAACGTCTTCACTAACTCGATGCTTGAGTGTACGACCGGCCAGGGTTAGCCCACTCGCGGGCCGGGCCATGCTCCGCCGGGCGGCCCAGGGCACCCGGCCGGCGTCGGCCGGGTGCTCCTGGTTGCGCGGGGTTGGTCGGGCGGGCTATGCCCTGCGGCAGGCTTGGTCCTGCGGCTGGCTGGTCCTGCGGCTTGCTGGTCCGGCGGCTAGGCGGTCGGGCCGTCGGTGGGCGGCGGGCTCGCCGGCGGCTCGTAGCCGTTGCTGTGACTGCCGCCACCGCTGCCCGGCTGGTAGCCGCCGCCGCTGCTGCCCGGCTGCTGGGTCGACTTGGTGATCATCTCGTCGGCCTTCTGCCCGGCCTTGGTGATCTGCTGGTGGTACTTGCCCTTGGTCTTCTCGTCGACGAACGAGCCGGCCTTGTCGACGGCGGAGCGCACCTGACCCTCGCGCTCCTGCATGATTTCCTTGAACCTGTCGGCGAACCCCATCGTGTTCCTCCGTCGTCTGTGGGCTGGGGGTAGCTCCCGACCGTACGGGTCCGGCGACCTGCTCGCCATCATTGATCGCTGATCACCGGGTGGCGTGGTGCAACGCGACGATCCCGCCGGTGAGATCGCGCCAGCGGACGCGCTGCCAGCCGGTCGCGGCGATCCGCTCGGCCAGCTTCGCCTGGTCGGGCCAGGCGCGGATCGACTCGGCGAGATAGACGTAGGCATCGGGCGCGCTGCTGACCCGGCGGGCGACGAGGGGCAGCGCTCGCATCAGGTATTCGTCGTACGCCGTGCGGAACGGCGCCGACGTCGGATGGCTGAACTCGCAGACGCACAGCCGTCCGCCGGGGCGGGTGACCCGGGCGAGTTCGGCGAGCGCGGCGTCGACGTCGGCGACGTTGCGCAGACCGAAGGAGATGGTCACCGCGTCGAAGACGCCGTCGGCGAAGGGCAGCGCCAGCGCGTCGCCGGCGACCATCGGGACTCCGCGCTCCCGGCCGGCGCTCAGCATGCCGAGGGAGAAGTCGCAGGCGACGACGGTCGCGCCGGAGCGGGCCAGGGTGACCGTGGACACCGCCGTACCCGCCGCGAGGTCGAGCACCAGTTCGCCGGGCTGCAGGTGCAGCGCCTCGCCGGTGAGCCGGCGCCAGTAACGGTCCCGGCCGAAGGACAGCACCGTGTTGGTGAGGTCGTAGCGGCGGGCGACACCGTCGAACATCGCGGCGACGTCGTGCGGGTCCTTCTGGAGCGAGGCGCGGGTCACCCGGCCATTCTCGCCGTACCGCCGTGTCGCCCGGCACGACGCCCGCCCACGCCCGCTCCCCTGCCCGTTTCCGTGCCCGCTCCCGTGCCCGCGCCTCTGCCCGCTCCCGTGCCCAAAACCCACTACTAGTGCGTTTTGGGCACGTGGTACGGCGTGTCGTGGACCAAAACCCACTAGTAGTGGGTTTTGTCCATCGGGGCGCGCGAACAGAGAGTCACTGCGGCCGGTCGGTCCCACCCCGCGAGCCGGGGTCCGTACGCTGGGCCGGTGAGCGCAGTGCCCGGGCTCGCCCCGACCATCGTCCGCACCCGAGCGATCGCCGACCCGGGTGCGCTGTCCGACCGGCTCCCCGAGGAGCCGGTGCTGTCGTGGATCCGCGACGGCGAGGGCATCGTGGGCTGGGGGACCACCGCGCGGCTCGAGCTGCCCGGCACCGACTTCACGAACACGGCCGAGTCGTGGTGGCGCGAGCACTGCCAGTCGCTACTCGTCGACGACGACGTACGGCTGCCCGGCACCGGCCCGGTCGCCTTCGGCAGCCTGGCCTTCGACGACCGCACCGCGACGTCGACCCTGGTCGTCCCCCGGGTCGTCGTCGGCCGCCGCGCCGGCCGCGCCTGGCTCACCACCTACGACGACGCGCCCGCCGCCATCCCGCCGCCGTCCCGTCCGCATGCCCCGCACCGGGTCAGCTACGCCGACGGTGCGCTCACCGCGACCGAGTGGACCGGCGCGGTGGCCGAGGCGGTACGCCGGATCCGGGCCGGGAAGCTCGACAAGGTCGTCCTCGCCCGCGATCTGCTCGCGACGACGCTCCTGCCGATCGACGTCCGCTTCCTGATCGCCCGGCTGGCCGAGCGCTACGCCTCGTGCTTCACCTTTTCCGTCGACGGAATGGTCGGCGCGACACCGGAACTGCTGGTCCGGCGCATGGGCGACCGCATCGAGTCACGAGTCCTCGCCGGCAGCGCCCGACGCGGACCGCGCGGCGACGACCTGCTGCAGTCCGACAAGGACCTCAGCGAGCACGAGTACGCCGTGCGGTCGGTCGTCGACGTGCTCGCCAAATACTGCGACCCGCTCGACGTCCCGGCCGAGCCCTCTCTCCTGCGGTTGCCCAACGTCGTACACCTCTCCACCGACGTCTCCGGCACCGCAAGCACCGACGCCACCTCGCTGGCGCTGGCCGCCGCCGTCCACCCGCCGGCCGCCGTCTGCGGTACGCCGACCGACGTCGCCCTCGACCTCATCCCGGAGTTGGAGCGGATGGATCGCGGCCGTTACGCCGGTCCGGTCGGCTGGGTCGACGCCGCCGGCGACGGCGAGTGGGGCATCGCGCTGCGCTGCGCCGAGGTGAACGACACCCGGGTCCGCATGTTCGCCGGTTGCGGCATCGTGGCCGACTCCGACCCGGTGCGCGAACTCGCCGAGACGCAGGACAAGTTCGTCGTCATCCGCGACGCCCTCGAGGCGCACACCGTGGCCGCGCCCACCCACTAGTTACGCCAGCGCCGCGCCGACCGCCGCCCGGATCTCCTGCTCCCGTGACCGGGTCGGCATGCGGTCCACGACCGCCTCGACCACCCGCACCCCGTCCGGCCGCGACCCGATCGCCGCCCTCAAGTCCGCGGCCGTCGACACCCGCCGGTGCCCGGTCCCGCTCGCCGCGCAGAGCCGCCGCGAGGTCGACGCCGTGCGGTGTCCCGAAGACCCGCTCGAACGACGCCGCATGGCTCGGCTCGCCGGGTTCGAGCAGCCCGAAGATCGCGCCGCCGTCGTTGTTGACCACCACGACAGTCAGGTCCGGACGCGGTTCGTCCGGGCCCAGCACGAGTCCGTTGACATCGTGCAGGAAGGTCAGGTCGCCGATCAGGGCGTACGCCGGCGGGCCCGGCGATTCCCGCTGGTCGGCGAGCGCGGCACCCATCGCGGTGGAGACGGTGCCGTCGATGCCGGCCACGCCGCGGTTGGCGACCAGCCGCACCCCGGCCCGCGGCGCCGCGGTCAGCCCGACGTCGCGGATCGGCTGCGACGACCCGAGCACCAGCAGCGCCGGGTCGGGCACCGTCCGAAGCAGCTCGCGGCCGACCTGCAGCGCGGTGAGCTCCGGCTCGGCGTCGAGCGACTCGTCGAGAACCTTGCGGGCCAGGCGATCGGCCTGCTGCCAGCTCTGCAGCCACTCCGGGTCCGCCGACGATCCGACGTTCGGCGCGCTGCGTCGTACGGCGCGGACGTTGCCGCCCGGCGCCGGCCAGTCGGCGCGCTCGGAGACCACCTCGACCGACACGGCGGGGTCGGCGAGCAGCCGCTGCACCTGCCGGAAGAGCGTCGGCCGCCCCCAGCACAGCACCCGGTCCGGGCGGTGCCGGTCGAGGAACCCGGCGTCGCCGAGCAGCCAGACGCCCGTGGAGATCAGCGTCGGCGCGGCGCAACCGGCGCCGGCGGTCTCGACGATCAGCGGCCAGCCCAGCTCGGCCGCGCAGGCCTCCGCCGCGGCGTCGGGGACCGCGGCGACGACCAGCCCGCGCCCGGCGCCGTCGTACGCCGACTCGTCCGGCGCGGGTTGGGTTCCGGCCACCGCCGTCCACGGCCCGCCGTCGGGTCGTCCGGTGAGCGGCTCGCACCAGTCGTCGTCGCCGTCCGGGAGCAGCGGCTCGCGCAGCCCGAGGTTGAGGTGGGCCGGACCGGGCCGGGTCGGGTCCAGCATCGCCGCGACCGCCCGGCACACCAACGCCCGCCAATACCCGGCCTGACCGGTGCGCCGCTCGGGTACGCCGACCTCGTGGAACATCCGGACCGCGTCGCCGTAGAGCTTGAGCTGGTCGACGGTCTGGTTGGCCCCGACGCCGCGGAGTTCCGGCGGTCGGTCGGCGGTGAGGGCCAGCAGCGGTACGCCGGCGTGCGCGGCCTCGAGGACGGCCGGATGCAGGTTGGCGGCGGCCGTGCCCGAAGTGCAGACCACCGGCACCGGACGGCCGGACCGTGCAGCGAGGCCGAGGGCGAGGAACGCCGCCGACCGCTCGTCGATCCGCACGTGCAGCCGGAGCCGGCCGGCCGCGTCGGCGTCGTGCAGGGCGACCGCGAACGGCGCGCTGCGCGAGCCGGGCGCGAGCACCGCCTCCCGGACCCCGCACCGCGTCAGTTCGTCGACGACGACTCTGGCCAGCGCGGTCGCCGGGTTCACCGCATCGCCCCGGCGCAGGCGGCGAACCGGTCCCGCCACCACGCGTCCCGGTCGGGCGGGGCGGCGAGCTCGGCGAGCAGATCGGGGTCGGGTTCGACCGCGCCGACCGGCAGCACGCCGTCGACCGGGAGCAGCGGGCGCCGGGTGATGTCGCGGGCCAGCAACGACCCGGTCCCGAGCCCGCAGGCATGGGGCAGTTCGGGCAGCGCCGCGGCCAGCGCCACACCGGCGGCCAGCCCGACGGACGTGTCGACGGCCGACGACACCACGCACGGCAGCCCGCAGGCCTCGGCGACCTCCAACGCCCGACGTACGCCGCCGAGCGGCGCCACCTTCAGCACGGCGATGTCGGCGGCGCCGGCGACCGCGACCCGCAGCGGATCCTCCGCCCGGCGGATCGACTCGTCGGCAGCGATCGGGACGTCGACCCGGCGCCGGACGGCGGCCAGTTCGTCGAGACCGGGGCAGGGCTGCTCGACGTACTCCAGCCCGTCGGCCGCCCGGTCGAGTTCCTTGATCGCCGAGACCGCCTCGTCGACCGACCACGCGCCGTTGGCGTCGACCCGCACCCGGCCGCCGGCGGGCAGCGCGTCGCGGACCGCCGCCACCCGGGCCACGTCGTCGGCGAGCGCCTGGCCCGGCTCGGCGACCTTCACCTTCGCGGTGCGGCAGCCGCCGCCGGACCGCACGATCTCGGCCGCACGCTCCGGGCCGACGGCGGGCACGGTGACGTTCACCGGCACGCTGTCGCGCACCGGTTGCGGCCAGTCCGCGCGGGTCGCCTCGCGCGCCGCCTGCAGCCACGGGACGGAGGTCGGCACGTCGTACTCGACAAAGGGCGAGAACTCCCCCCAGCCTCCCGGTCCGCTCAGGAGCAGCGCCTCGCGGACGGTGATTCCGCGGAACCGTTCCCGCATCGGCAACGACACCACATGCACGTCCACTGTGGACATCCATGCATCCGTCGCCATCGACGCTCCTTAGGTTCCTGTGGGCCAACCGATACCCTAGATGCCGAGATGCCCACCCGCGGCCTTCAGGCCATTCCCTGCCCGCTCGAGGCGGCGTCGGTGGCGGCGTTCCTCCCCCTCCTTCGCGCGGCTCTGGACGGCGGTCCGGCGCTGCTGCCGATGCCGCCAGGCCCGGCGCCGCGGGTCGAACAGCTGCGCCGGGAGCTGCGTCCCGACCTCGGCGTCGACGACGCCACCACCGTGGTGATCGCCACCTCCGGATCCACCGGTACGCCGAAAGGCGTGCAGCTCGGCAGCGCCGCGTTGCGCGCGTCGGCCCGGGCGACGCATCGACGGTTGGGTGGAGTCGGCCATTGGCTGCTCGCCCTGCCGGTGCACCACATCGCCGGTCTGCAGGTGCTGGTCCGCACCATCGACGGCGGCGGTGCACTGTCCACAGTGGACGGCGCAACCGGATTCAGCACGGCGCGTTTCGTCGCCGCCGCAGCCGAACTGCCGCACGGCGCCCCGCGTTACACGGCGCTCGTGCCGACCCAGCTGGCGCGACTGCTCGACGACGTCGCCGCCGTCACGGCGTTGGCATCCTTCGACGGTGTCCTGCTCGGCGGATCGGCGAGCCCTGCGCCGCTGCTGGATCGGGCCCGTACGGCGGGAATCGTGGTGCGCACGACGTACGGCATGTCCGAGACGGCAGGGGGTTGCGTGTACGACGGCGAGCCGTTGGACGGGACCCGGGTCGATGCCGGCGACGACGGCGTCGGCGCTATCCGGCTGGGCGGCGCCACACTTTCGCACGGCTATCTGCATCGCCCCGATCTCACCGACGCCGCGTTCGCGGACGGATGGTTCACCACCGGCGACGTCGGACGGTGGACGACGCAGCGGCGGCTGGAGGTGCTGGGTCGCGCCGACGACCTCATCATCTCCGGCGGGGAGAACGTCGTACCGCTGCTCGTCGAGCGGGCGCTCACCGACCTCGCTGGGGTCCGCGATGCCTGCGTCGTCGGGATGCCGGACGAGGAGTGGGGTCAGGCCGTGGTGGCCGTCGTCGTCCCGTCCGATCCGGCGGCACCCCCGACGGTCGGCGCCCTGCGCGACGCCGTCGCCGGCCGGGTCGGCCGGCACGCCGTCCCGAAGCGGCTGTCCCTCGTGGACGCCGTGCCCCAACTGGAGTCGGGGAAGGCGGACCGGGCGGCAGTCGCTGCGCTGCTTGCCGCCGAACTCCGCGCGACCTGACGCGAGGACTCCACGGCTGCTTGCATCGGTGATAGCGCGATTGATATCGTCTAGTGCATGACGAACGTTCTCATCCGCGACGTGCCCGCGGATGACCTCGATGAGATCCGGACGGCGGCCGCGGAGCGGGGCACCTCCGTGCAGGCCTATTTGCGCGACGCCCTGCACGCCCAGGCCGCATACCTACGGCGGCAAGCGGCGCTCGCCCGGACTGCCGGACGGCTCCAAGGCCGGTCGGAGGTTCCCGATGACGACCGGTCTGCAGTGCTGGACGCCATCGACGACGCCCACGCCGAGCGCGCCGGTCGGCTCAGCGACCGGCCCGACTCGTGATCGTCGACGCGTCACTGGTCATCGACGCGGTCGCCGATCCCGGGCCCCGGGGGAACGCTGCCCGCGACGCGCTCGCCGACCAGCCCCCAGGCGAACCGCTCGTCGCACCAGGCCATTTCGCGGTCGAGATCCTGTCGGGGCTCCGGGCCGCCGCGAACAGACCCAGCCATCCGTTCCAGCCCAACGATCTCGATCAGGCCCTCCGGGACGCAGAGTCGTTCGGGATTGAGATCGAGGCGACGCCATGGGCGGACGTACGCCGGGCGTCGGTTCTGGCCGACGGGTCGCTCCGGTACGCCGATGGGATCTATGTGGCGGCGGCCGAGCGTCAGCGCACCGCGCTACTCACCGCGGACGACCGGATCGGACGCTCCCGCGCACCGATGAGATGCCGAATCTTGACCGTCGACCCGGCTGGGTCGTCGCCGAGCGGAGCAGCGTCAGTCGCCGTCGCCGCGCAACTGGTCCCGGATCTCCGTCTTTCGCTGCCGCCGCCCCTCGACCCGCTGCTCGACCACGGCCGCCAGAGCCTCCCGCTGGCGCCGGAGCACGAAGTAGGAGAGCGGCAGGCTGATCAACAACGCGACCGCGACCAACACGAACGATCGCAGGCCGACGAAGTAGAGGATGGTCGCCACCACGGCGAAGACGGCGAGCCGGGCGACGCTGTAGGTCAGGAAGGCTTTCACGAGGGCCCCGATTCGGGCGGATGACGAACGGACAACACGCTACGCGGCGCCGGGCCGCGAGCCGTCGGCGGCCGGTTGCCCCATGGGGCAGGCAGGTTGCCCCGATCGCTGCCCTTCCGCCTGCTGACGATCCGGGCAGCCGCGCCTAGGGTCGGGGTATGGCGCGCGGACTATCCCTCGAGACCCGTTTCGGGGGTCGACCGCGCCTATCGTCGATCCGCGCGGACACGCCGGTCTCCGATCGGGCAAACTGGCACGGGACGTACACCGTGGCCAGGGGTGATGACGTGCAGACGCCCGATGTCGAGGACCTGATCCGCCGGGCCGCCGATGGCGACCGGCGGGCCTGGGATGCGCTCGTGGACGACTACACCGACCTGCTGTGGTCGGTGGCCCGCGGCTTCCGGCTCGACACCGCCGATGCCGCCGACGCCGTACAGACGACGTGGCTGCGGCTGCTGGAAAACCTCGACAAGATCAACCAGCCGGAGCGGATCGCGGGCTGGCTGGCCACCACCGTCCGCCGCGAATGCCTGAAGATGCTGCGCCGGCGTGGACGCGAGCAGCCGCACTCCCACGAGCACGCCGACCTCGACATTCCCGACAGTGGCGAACCCGTCGACGCCCGGATGCTGCTCACCGAGCGGGACAGCGCGCTCTGGTCGGTCTTCACCAAGATGTCTGAACGCTGCCAGACCCTCCTGCGCGTGATGATGGCCAACCCGGCTCCGTCCTACGACGCGGTCGCCGCCGCGTTGCGGATGCCGATCGGCAGCATCGGACCGACGCGGTCGCGCTGCCTGTCGAAGCTGCGCACCCTGCTCGACGAGGACGGTCGGCTGTCGGCGATCGACGGGGGACGGACATGACCGGGCCGTACGACGAAGACGCGCTGGCCGAACAACTGCGGGCCGTGGTCGCCGAAGCCGACCGGGCGCCCGACCTCGTCTACGAGACCGCCCGGGCCGCGTTCGACCTGCGCCGCCTCGACGCCGAGCTGGCGGCGTTGGTGCGGGACTCCGCCGACGAGCCGGCGGCCGCCCTCGCCGTACGCGGCGACGACGAGGAGCGAATGCTCTCCTTCGAGGTCGGCGACGTCACGGTCGAGATGCAGATCAGCCAGAACGCCGACCGGCGCGACATCCTCGCCCACGTCAGCGGCGCGGATCTCGCCGACGCGGTGATCGAGACCAGCGGCGCGGGCGCGGACGCCGCCGGCGTGGTGCGCCAGATCGAGGTACCCGTCGACGACGGCATCCTGATCGCCCGCGGCATCCCGGCCGGCCTGGTGCGGCTCTCGCTCACCACCGTGGCCGGCGCGCTCCTGGTGACCACCTGGGTCCGGACATAGGGGCTTAGCCACCCGGCTTCGGACATCGGGGTTCGGACATAGGCCCCCATTCGGCCCGCCTCGGAGCGCCCGTCTGGACAACCCCGGTTCGTCGACCTAGCCTCCGAGGTATGCCGAAGTCTCGGATCGAAGGCCTCCCCGGCGACGCTGGAGTAGGCCGAGCGGCCCATCCGGCACTGATCGGAATGCGGGGCGTCAGCATCGCCGCCGCAGCCGACGCGGTCGTGGCATTCATCCGGTACAGCCGCCGGCTGGTCGCCGGCCACGCGCGCTGATCCGCACGAACCTCGGCGTCATCCAACCAAGACCGGCGGCATCGTGCGCCGTACTCGCATCTGAGACCCCAATCTGCGAGTAGCACGCACGATGTCGACGGCGACCCGCGCGAGCGGCGACATCGTGCGCCGTACTCGCATCCGAGACCCCAATCTGCGAGTAGCACGCACGATGTCGACGGCGCCTTAGTCCACACACGACAAAGTGCGCCGTACTCGCGATGAGTACGACGCACGATGTCTGCGGTGACCGGCGGCCAGGTCTACTTGGTGTCGCTGCTCTCCTGCTTCTCCGAAGCGGGCTTCGCGTCGGACTGAGACCCCTGCTCCGGCTTCTGCGGCGGGGCGGGCTTGGGTGAGGTCACGGGCTCGCGTGGCTCGTCATTCGGGTGTGTCCTGGGCATCTAGATCAGTCCTTCCCTGAGGGCGAAGGCCACGGCATGTGACCGGTTGCGGAGTTGCAGTCGAGACGTGAGATCGTGCAGCGCGTTTTTGATCGTGCGCTCAGAGTAGGCGAGTCGACCGGCGATCTCGCTGGTGCTGTAACCGTCGGCGACCAGCCGGAGCACGGTGAGCTCGCGGGGCGTGAGACCGCCGAAGGTCAGCCGCGGGCCGGCCGGAGCGGGTCGGGCGGCGGTCTCGTCGTGGGCCAGCAGCCGGCCGAGCAGGTCGGGCGGGAGCATCCCGTCGCCACTGGCAGCCACCCGGATCGCCTCCACCAGGCGGGCGCACGTGGCATCGGTCCGGCGGAGCAACGCCGTCACCCCCGCGTCGACCGCGGCGAGGACCCCGCCCCCGTCGGCCCGGCCGACGATGACCACCACACGGGTCTGCCCCCGATGCCGCGCCCGGTGGATCGTGCGGATCGTATGCTCATCCACCAGATCGGCCGCGACGACCGCCACCTCGGGAGGCCGCGCCGAATCGATCGGGAGGACCACCAGATCGTGCTGGGAGCGCAGCTGGCCGACGATGCCCGCCTCCGACACCGGGTCGGTGGCGTGCACGCTGACGTGGATCGGGTCGGTCATCGTCTGCTCCTCGGTTACGCGGCCCGGCCTCCCGTATCCGGCCGACACCATCCAGAGTCGGTCCACACGGGCACTGATACATGCCCGTCCGGGCAGACTGGCGACTGACCCGGTGACGGCGCCGGAACTCGCGGCCGAGGCCGACCGACTTGTCGGGGTATCGCCCCGGCGGGCCCGTCGGGTGGCGACGCAGGCGGTCGAGGCGGCCACCGAATCCGGCGATCTGCCCGCCGCATCCGCGGCTCATCGCGCCGACGCCCGCGCGGCGTGGGCGCTCGGTGAGACCGGCGAGGCGTTGTCGATCGCCCGGCGAGCGCTGCGGCTCGCCGAACGCGCGGACTCCCGCGAGGACGCCGCGGAGGCCCGGATGCTGCTGGCCTATCTCCGGCATGCCAGCGGCGATCCGACGGGGGCGATCGAGGAGCTCGACCGGGCCGAGCTGATCACCGACGGCCCGTCCGTCGGGCGGCTGCTGCACCAGCGCGGGCTGATCCTGCAGGAGTCCGGCCGCACCGAGGAGGCGCTCGCGGCCTACCGCCGGGCGCTCCCGAAGCTGCTGCGCAACGCCGATCGGCTGCGCGCCGCCCGCCTGCACAACAACCGGGGCGTGCTCCACGCGCAGCGCGGCGCCCTGACCGCGGCAGACACCGACCTGATCCAGGCGCGAGATCTCTACCGCGACCTCGGCCAGGACACGATGGCCGCCGACGCGACCTGGAACCTCGGCTTCGTCGCCGCCCGCCGTGGGGACGCGCCGGCCGCCCTGGCGCTCTACGACGAGGCCGAGGCGATCCATGCCCGCCACGGCGTACCGGAATTGGAGCTGCAACTCGACCGGTGCGAGGTGCTGCTGTCGGTCGGCCTCACCGCCGAGGCGCGGGCGACCGCCGAGCGGGCCGTCCCGGCACTGCGCACGGCAGGGATGTCGACCCATCTCGCCGACGGACTGCTGATGCTCGCGCAGGCCTGCGTCGCCGACGGCGATCCCGCCGCCGGCCGGGCCGCCGCGTTGCGCGCCGCCCGGCTCTTCACCAGGCAGCAGCGCCCGCGGCGGGCGCTGATCGCCGGCTACGTGGCGCTGCGTGCCGACGAGCGGGCCGGCCGGACCGCGCGGCTGCGGCCGCGGGCCCTGCGGATCGCCGACCAGCTCACCGACACCGGCTGGCGGGCGCAGGAGTTGGACTGCCGGCTCATCGCCGCCCGGGCCGCGCTCGACGCCGGCGCCGTCGCGAGCGCGCGGGTGGAGTTGGCCCAGGCGAGCGCCGCCCGGCGAACCGGACCGATGGAGCTGCGCATCCGGGCCTGGTACGCCGCCGCCCTGCTCCGGATCGCGGACGGAAACCGGTCCGGCGCCGAGAAGGCGCTGCAGGCCGGGCTGCGGATCGTCGACCGCGAACGCGCCGTCCTCGGCGCCACCGAACTCCGGGTGCACATGGCCGGCCACGGCGGCGATCTCGCCAAGCTGGGTCTCGAACTCGCCCGCGCCAGCGGGTCGGCGACCAAACTGCTGACCTGGGCGGAGAGCTGGCGGGCCGGTGCGCTGCACATGATGCCGGCCCGGCCGCCGGACGACGCCGCGCTCGCGGCCACCCTGGCCGAGCTGCGCCGGGTCACGGCCGACATGGAGACCGCGCTGCTCGACGGCCGCGACACGGCGGGGATGGGTGATCGCAAGCTGGCCCTCGAAGAACGCGTACGGCGGTTCACCCGCCGCACCACCGGCACCGGCGGTCGCGCGGCGCCGTCCGTGCCGACGGTCGAGGACTTGGCCGGGTTGCTGGGCGACCGGGTCCTCGTCGAACTGGTCGACGACGCCGGCAGCATGCTCGCGATCACGGTCCGGGACGGCCAGGCGCAGCTGACCGAGCTGGGTCCGGCGGCGCCGCTGGACCGGCAGGTCGAGGCGGCCCGATTCGCATTGCGCCGACTCGCGTTGCGGCACGGTGCGGCCGACCCGGCCGGTCAGGCCCTGCAGCGCGCGGCGTCCCGGCTCGACGACGGCCTGCTCGCACCGCTGCGCGACATCGTGGCCGACCGACCGTTGGTCGTGATCCCGCCCGGGTCGTTGCAGGCCCTCCCCTGGTCGGCGCTGCCGTCGTGCGCCGGGCGCTCGGTCACGGTGGCGCCGTCCGCGGCGGTCTGGATGCGCGCGGCCCGGGCTCCCACGACCCGCACCGACCCGAGGGTGCTGCTCGCCGCCGGACCACGCCTCGACGGGGCGGTCCGGGAGATCGGCCTGCTCGCCCGGGTCTATCCGACCGCCCGCCGGCTCACCGGGGCTGCGGCGACGGCCGAGGAGACGCTGCGCAGTCTCGACGGCGCGGACGTCGCGCACATCGCCGCACACGGTCGGCTCCGCAGGGACAACCCGCTCTTCTCCGCACTCGACCTGGCCGACGGACCTCTCACGGTCTACGACCTCGAACGCCTCTCCGCAGCGCCGACCCTCGTCGTCCTGCCGGCCTGCCAGTCCGGCGTGACGTCGGTCCTGGCCGGCGACGAGATCATGGGTCTGACCGCGGCGTTGTTCGCCCTCGGGACGACCACCATCGTGGCGACCGTCGTCCCGGTCGACGACGCGGCGACCGGACCGCTCATGGTGGCGCTGCACCGGGAGCTGCGGAGCGGTCGGTCGGTCGCGGACTCACTCGCCCGAGCCCGGGCGCGCACGGCGACGGATCCCGTCGCCGCGGCGACCGCGGCGGGCTTCGTCTGTTACGGAGCCGGGTAGCGCGACAGCCGGGCAGCGCTCCCCTCGCACTGCCCGACCGCCGCTCCCCCGTGTAACCCCCCGGCGTATCGAGCACCCAGGCTGCGGCCTGATACGTCGATCAGGGCAGAAGTTCCCGGTCGGTGCCGGTGGGACCGGCCGGGCCGGCGACGACGACCGGGTCGGACAGGCCGGGTGGCCGGGCCGACTCGGACGACCCGTCGACCGAGGGCGGGCTCACGGCCCGGCCCTCGAAGCGGGTGGAGAGCACCACCGTGGTGCGGGCCTGCGCGACGCCCGGGATCCGGCGGAGCGTCCCGACGGTCTGCTCGAGGTCGGCGACGCTGCCCACCCGGACCTTGACCACGAACGCCTCGTCGCCGGCCACGAACCAGCAGTCCTCGATCTCGGGCAGCGCCGCCAGCGCCGCCGCGATCTCGTCCTGATCGCCGCCGGCCGACTGCACGATCCCGACCAGCGCGCACACCGGGAGTCCGAGTGCCTCGGACGCGACGTCGGCGTGGTAGCCGGTGATCACCCCGGCCACCTCGAGCTTCCCGACGCGTTCGTGGACCGCGGGAGCCGAGAGCCCGGCGAGCCGCCCGAGTTCGGCGTACGTCGTCCGGGCATTGGCCCGCAGTGCGGCGATAATCGTCGCGTCCACCCGATCCACCAGGTCAGTAACCCAGGGCGCGGGATCGGCGTCAAGCATTTGGTGACACCGAGGATACGTCGGCGTACTTAGCGTGATGCACTCGGATTATTCGGCCATTGGCCCCGCCAGGGGCGCCATCGACTCGCCCATTCCCGAGACACGCCACCATTCCGGGTGTTGTACTCATCGCCACAACAGCAGTCCGTACGGGCGCAACAGGAGACGCCGATGGCCACCGTCAGTCGCCACCTCGTGACCCCGATGACACCTGGGGGGACCATGGATCCACGGGAGCGACTCATGACACCGGGGGAGGTCGCGGCCTTGTTCCGCGTCGACCCGAAGACGGTGACCCGGTGGGCGGCCGCCGGACGAATTCACAGCATCCGCACGCCGGGTGGGCACCGCCGATTCCTCGAATCCGAGGTTCAGGCGCTCCTCGAGGAGCTCTCCGGCGAGGACGAGACCCCACCCGCGCAGCCTCAGCAGAACTGACCCGACCACCGCCTGCCGCGCGGCGATGCGCCGTACCGGATACGCTGCAGAGGTCAGGGGGTGAGGAGCAGGTGGTTGGCCTCGTCGCGGTGCTCGTCGTTGCCGCACTGATCGTCGCGTTGTGGCGTCTCGTCGGCGCCGCCCAGTCAAATCGGCCGAGCCGGCAGGCTCCGCGCTCGTCCAGGCGCCCACTCGCGCCCGACGACGACCCGGACTTCCTGCGTGAGCTGTCCCGCCGCCCCCGCAGCGACGACGACACCACCAGCTGACGGCACGCGCGGCGCCCGGCGCCCCCACATCAGTTCACTGCGTCAGTTCAGGCCGGCATAGGAGTGCAGGCCCGAGATCACGATGTTGACGACGAAGAAGTTGAACGTCATCGCGCCGAACCCGAGCAGGTTGATGGTGGCCGCCCGGGTGCCCTTCCACCCGGCCGTCGCCCGGGCGTGCAGGTAGGCGGCGTAGATCACCCAGGCGATGAACGCCCAGGTCTCCTTCGGGTCCCAGCCCCAGTAGCGGCCCCAGGCCGCTTCCGCCCAGATCGCCCCGCAGATGATGCCGAAGGTCCAGATCGGGAAGCCGAAGGCGATGGTGCGGTAGGCCATCCGATCCAGGGAATCCGCGTCGGGCAGGCGGGATCCCAGTGACGCGGGGAAATGCGGCGTGCGGCCCGTGGCGACCGCGACATCCCAGCGCGACCGGATGAGGTAGAGCGTCGTCGCGACTCCACTGACCATGAAGATGCCGGTCGCGAGGGCCGCCGCGCTGACGTGGATCGCGAGCCAGTAGGAGTGCAGCGCCGGCACCAGCGGCTCCGCCTTGGCGTAGAGCACGGTGCCGGCGAGGAACATCACCACGATGACCGGCAGCAGCACGAACGCCCCGAGGTGGCGCAGGGCCGGCTGGCGCACGAGCAGCACCACGAACGCGACGACCGCGACGAGCCCGACGGCCGAGGAGAACTCGTACATGTTTCCCCACGGCACCCGGTCGACCGCCGCGCCACGGATCGAGATCGACGCGGCGTGCAACAGCGCACCGAGCACGGTCAGCCCGATCGCCGCGCGACCGAACCGGCCGGCGGCCCGGCCCGGGCCGCGGACCCGGCGGGCGGGGCGGGCCGGAGTCGGGCGGTCGGGCGGGGGCACGGTGGCGGAGGCGGCTCCGCCGGCGCCCACCAGCGCCGGAGCCTCCGCCGGAACGGCCGACTCGCTGGTGCGGGCCACCCGCCCGCGCCGTCCGAAGGCGTACTCGCCGCAGAAGAAGACCATCGCCAGGCTGTAGACGGCGATCGCGGTCGTGAACAGCGTGTTGGACAGATTGGCGAGTGTCGTGCTCGGGACCACGGGTCAGTCCTTCCCTTGCGCCTCGGCGGAAGGATCGCGCAGTCGCCCGGTGGTCCGGCGGAACTCCTGGGAAAAGACTCCGGCGTCGGTGCGGGCGAGCCCTCCAGCGTCGACCACCGTACGACGCCGCCCGTCCGGCTCGTCGATCGGGGTCAGCCGCAGCCACAGTCTGCGGCGCCGGATCCGCAACGACAGCAGGAGACCGAGGACGATGGCGATGGCCGCGCCGAGCACCGCGTCCTGGGCCGGATCCCGGGAGACCTGCAGGCTGGCCCACTGCTTGTAGCCGTCGAACCTGATCGATGTGCCATCGGACAGCCGGTAGGTCTGGCCGACGGCGAGGTTCTTCTGGCCCACCTGCTTGAGCGCGCCGTTCTGCAGTTGCTGCCGGTCGATCGAATACACCGACTGCGGCGCACCGCTGTCGACCCCGAGATCGCCTTCGTAGACGAAGATCGCGACCGCCGGCGCCTTCGGCGACGGTGACGTGGAGGTGAGGACACCGCCGATCGTGGCGGCGGTCGGCGCGAAGGCACCGTCAAGCGCTATTTGCTTCGGCTTGGCGTCCGGAAGCTTGAGCGCGCCCTGTGAGAAGAAGTTCGCGTTCTGCGGGAGGAACGGCGCCGGTACCCGGCTGAAGACCTGCCCGCTGGGGTCGCGCACGGTGAAGATCGGCGAGTAGCCGTGCCCGAGCAGGTAGAGCCGCAGCCCCTCCATCCGCAGCGGATGGTTCACCTGGAGCACGTCACTGTGCGCCTGGGTCGACAGCCCTTTCGTGTAGTGGATGGCGGCCCGGAACTGCTCGGCGGTCCCATCCGGCTCGTAGGACGCGGTGAACTTGTTCAGGTTCATGCAAAACGGGGCCAGCGCGCTCCCGCTGACCTCGCGGCCGGGCCGGAACGAGTCGTACTGCTGGACCGTGTTGCAGAAACCGTCGCCGTCCTGCACCAGCACCGAGCCCGAATATCCCCACAGCTTGCCGATCGCGACCGCGACCAGGAGTGCGGTCAACGCGACGTGGAAGAGCAGGTTGCCGGTCTCCCGCAGATAGCCCTTCTCCGCGCTCAGCGTGACGACGCCACCTGGCTCCTCGCGGGTGACGACCCGCCAACGGTCCCGCCGCAGTGCGACCCGCGCGGAGTCGGCGAGCGCGGCCGGGTCGCCGTCGCCGGCGTAGGACGTCGACTCGGGCAGCCGGCCGAGGTGTCGCGGGGCACGCGGCGGTGCGGCCCGCAATGCCCTGGTGTGCAGGCGGATCCGCGGCACCAGGCAGCCGATCAACGAGATGAAGAGCAACAGATAGATCGCCGCGAACCACGGCGCGGCGAAGACGTCGAACAGCGACAGCCGATCGAGGATCGGGCCGAGCGACGGATGCTGCGTGAGGTAGGTGTCGACCTTCGTCGGGTTCAGCGGCCGCTGCGGGAGCAGGGAGCCCGGCACCGCGGCAAGCGCGAGCAGGAAGAGCAGCACCAGCGCCGTGCGCATGCTGGTCAGCCGCCGCCAGGCGCGGATCAGCGGGGCAAGCGACCGCCGCCGGGGCTGGGGCGCCGACTCCGGTGGAGTCGGCTGGGTCGACAGCCGGGTCGCGGCGTCGGAGGCTGCCTGCTCCCCGCCGCGGACGGTCGTCACAGGGACGTCCCGAGGCCGCTGTGGGTGCCGGCCCAGGCCCGCAGATAGGCCATCAGCTCGTCCCACCAGCCGGTGAGGACGAGCACGCCGAGGATGACGAGCAACGCGCCGCCGACCCGGGTGACCCACATCGAGTGGCGGCGTACGACGGCGAAAGTGCCGACCAACCAACGGAAGCCGAAGGCGGCGAGGACGAACGGCACACCCAGGCCGACGCAGTAGGCGACCGACAGCAGCGCCCCGCGCCCGGCGCTCGCGCTGCTGAACGCCAGTGTCTGTACGGCGCCGAGGGTCGGCCCGACGCACGGCGTCCAGCCGAGTCCGAAGACCACCCCGAGCAACGGTGCGCCGAGCAGGCCGGCGGACGGCAGCCGGTGCAGCCGAAGCTCGCGCTGGGCGCCGGGGAAGAAGCCCAGGAAGGCCAGGCCGAGCAGCACCGTGACCGCGCCGAGCACCTGCTCGATCACCCGCTGGTGAGAGAAGAGGGCCCGGCCGAGGCCGCCGAACGCTGCGCCGTAGGAGACGAAGACGACGGTGAAGCCGAGCACGAACAGAGCCGCGCCAGCGAAGGTGCGGCCCCGGGCGCCGCTGCGGGTGCGGGTCGTCGTAGTCGCCGTCGCCACCGCGGATCCCCCGCCGCCGGTGGGCTCGGTCGCGGTGTCCACTGTGGACTCCACTGTGGACTCCGTGGCCTGCTGGGTCCCGGCGAGTCCGGTGACGTAGGACAGATATCCGGGGACCAGCGGCAGCACGCACGGGGAGAGGAAGCTGACCAGGCCGGCGAGCGCGGCGATGAGGGCGCCGACGATCAGCGGTCCGTCGGTGACGGCGTGCGCGAAGCTCGCGCCCACTCCGGCTGCGGCGGTCACTGCTGCTGCCTCAGGATCGGGTCGACGATGGTGCGCAGATCCGGCGCGAGCAGCGGCCCGAGGTGTACGGCGGCGACCCTGCCGTTGCCGTCGATCACGATCGTGGACGGGATGGAGTTGGGCGGGTAGTTGCGGAAGGTGAGCGCGGTGCGGCCGTCGGGATCCCACAGGCTCGGGTAGGTCAGGCCCTTGTTGCGGATGAACGACGTCGCGAACTGCTTATCGGCCTCCTTGACGTCCACGCCGAGCACCCGCAGCCCGCGTGCGGCGTCCTCCTTGTAGACCGTCTCCAAATCCGGGGCCTCGACCCGGCAGGGCGCACACCACGACCCCCAGAAGTTCAGCACCAGCGTCTTGCCGCGGAAGTCGCGCAGCGACACCGTCTTCCCGTCGAGGGTCTGCCCGGAGAAGTCGGGCGCGGCCTTGCGTGCGGCCACCGGGATCGCCTTGCCCGTGTCGGTCCCGGCCACGAACCGGAAGTCGCCGCCCGCGGTCTGGTCGACGGCGTCGGCGCCGGTCGAGCAGGCCGCCAGGGCGGAGAGTGCGCCGCCGGCCAGGACCGTGCCGATCAGCGCCGCAGCCACGCGACGGCGTACGGCGACGGACATGCGGGGGCCTTTCCTGCGCGACGGTGCGTCGTCGTCCAGTGTGACCACCGCGCTGTGGATCACGCGCCCGGGGTGGCCTCCGCCGGGGTGGGCCCGGCCGGTTCGGTGTATTCGATGCCCAGGATGCGCTCGTCGTCGTAGATCACGCTGGTCAGCGACGCCAGGCCGCACTCCCGGCGCTGCGGGTGGTGCCAGAGCCGCTTGCCCTCGAGCCGGCGCCGCAGGGTCCAGATCGGCAGCTGGTGGCTGACGCAGACCGCCTCGTGGCCCTCCGCAGCCGCCCGCGCCGCGCCGACCGCCTCGAGCATCCGGGCGGCGATGTCGGCGTAGGGCTCGCCCCAGGACGGCCGGAACGGGTTGTAGAGCTTCGGCCAGTTGGCCGGGTGGCGCAGCGATCCGTCGCCCACCCCGAACTTCATCCCCTCGAACGCGTTGGCCGGCTCGATCAGCCGACCGTCGAGGGCGACATCGAGGCCGAACGCCGTCGCGATCGGCGCCGCCGTCTCCTGGGCCCGTTCCAGCGGGCTCGAGACGAGGTAGGTGATGTCGCGGGTGCCCAGCGCCCGAGCCGTCTTCTCGGCCATCTCCTTGCCGGCGGCCGACAGGTGGTAGTCGGGCAGCCGGCCGTAAAGGACGCCTTGGGGATTGTCGACCTCGCCGTGGCGCAGCAGGTGCACGACCGTGCGGGTCACCGGTCGTCCCGCGGCGTCGCGGCGGCCTCGGCGGCGGCCCGGGCGGCCTCGGGCAGCGCGTCGGCGATCCGCTCGATCGCGCGGTCGTCGTGGGCGGCCGACACGAACCACGCCTCGAAGGCCGAGGGCGGCAGGTAGACGCCCCGGGCGAGCATGGCGTGGAAGAACGCCGCGAACGGGCGGACGTCCTGCCGGCGCGCGTCGTCGTAGTCGCGTACCCGCTCCTCGGCGAAGAAGATCGAGAAGAGGCTGCCCGCGGTCTGCACCCGGTGCGGCACACCCTCTTTCGCCAGCGCCTGCGAGGCGAGGGCCGCGACCTGAGCCGCGGTCGCGTCCAGCCGCGGGTAGATCTCGGGGGTGCAGTGCCGCAGCGTCGTGACGCCGGCGGCCACCGCGATCGGGTTTCCGGACAGGGTGCCGGCCTGATAAACCGGCCCGGCCGGGGCGAGGTAGGCCATGACGTCGGCCCGGCCGCCGAACGCCGCGGCCGGCAGCCCGCCGCCCATCACCTTGCCGAAGGTGAAGAGGTCGGCGTCGACCGGATCGAGGCCGTACCAGCCGGCCCGCGAGACGCGGAACCCCGTCATGACCTCGTCGACGACGAGCAATGCGCCATGCCGGCTGGTGATCTCGCGCAGCCGGGAGTTGAAGCCGTCCAGGGGCGGGACCACGCCCATGTTGGCTGCCGCTGCTTCGGTGATGACGCAGGCGATCTCGTCGCCGTGCGTGTCGAACGCGGATTCGACTGCGGCCACGTCGTTATAGGGCAGGACGATCGTGTCGGAGGCCTGGGCGCCGGTCACGCCCGGAGTGTCGGGCAGGGCGAACGTCGCGACGCCCGAGCCGGCGGCGGCGAGCAGCGCGTCGACGTGCCCGTGGTAGCAGCCGGCGAACTTCACGACCTTTCCCCGGCCGGTCACCCCGCGGGCCAGCCGGATCGCCGACATCGTCGCCTCGGTACCGGAGTTGACCAGCCGGACCTGCTCCACCGGGGCGACCCGCGCGACGATCTCCTCGGCGAGCTCGACCTCGCCGGCGGACGGCGTACCGAACGACGTGCCGTGCGCGGCGGCCTGCTGCACTGCCTCGACGACGGCGGGATGCGCGTGGCCGAGGATCATCGGGCCCCATGAGCCCACCAGGTCGACGTATTCGCGGCCGTCGGCATCGGTGAGGTAGGCGCCGCGACCGCTGGTCATGAAGCGCGGCGTGCCGCCGACGGCGCGGAAGGCGCGGACCGGTGAATTGACCCCTCCCGGCGTGACCGCCTGGGCCCGATCGAACAACTGCTGTGAGGCGGGCGCGTCCTCGGGGTAGGTCATGGCCTCCAGTCTGTCAGTTGCCGACCGCCGTACGCAGCGCCGCCCCCAGGGCCGCCGGGTCGCGGCACGGCACGACGACGACGGTGCCGTCGGCCAGCCGCAGCGGGAAGGGCGTACGGCCCTTGGGCAGGCCTGATCCCCCGCCGAGGACGCGGGCTCCGGCGGCGGCTCCGCCGGCGCCGTCGGTGAAGAGGAACGTCGAGTCCACTGTGGACAGCGGCAGGGTCTCGCGACCGACGACGAGGTCGGTGTGCGACACCTCGACCCGGCCGGCGCTCCGGCGGGCGTAGGTCGACAGCCCGACCGCGCCGGCGGCGACCAGCAGCACCAGCGCCCAGCCGAAGGCGTGCAGCCCGCCGGGCAACGACGCATCGACGGCGACGCCGATCGCCCACAGGACGAGAACGACGCCGAGCGGACGCCACGACGCCCCGGACTCGCGGTAGACCGGGTCCAGCCGGTCGCTCATCCCAGCCGGCGGGCGACTTCGACCGCCCAGTAGGTCAGCACGATGTCCGCGCCGGCCCGCCGGATGGCGGTCAGCGTCTCCATGATCGCCCGGTCCCGGTCGATCCAGCCACGGGCCGCGGCCGCTTCGAGCATCGCGTATTCCCCGGACACCTGATAGGCCGCCACGGGTACGTCGACGGTGTCGCGCACCCGGGCGAGGACGTCGAGGTAGGCCAGTGCCGGCTTGACCATGACCGCGTCGGCGCCTTCGGCGAGGTCGAGCCGGACCTCGCGCAGCGCCTCGTCGACCGAGCGGGCCGGGTCCTGCTGGTAGCCGGCCCGGTCGCCGAAGCGGGGTGCGCCCTCGGCCGCCTCGCGGAACGGCCCGTAGAACGCCGAGGCGTACTTCGCCGAGTAGCCCATGATCGGAAGATCCGCGAAACCGACCGCATCGAGCCCGGCCCGGATGGCCCCGACCTGACCGTCCATCATCCCGCTGGGCGCGACCATGTGCGCTCCGGCGCGGGCCTGCGCCACGGCCACCGACGAATAGCGCTCGAGGGTCACGTCGTTGTCGACCTGACCGTCGGCGCGCAACGGTCCGCAGTGTCCGTGGTCGGTGTATTCGCACAGGCAGAGGTCGGCGATCAGCACCGTCTCGTCGCCGAGGTCGGCCCGCAGCTTGCGCAGCGCCTGCTGCACCACGCCGTCGTCGGCGTCGGCGCCACTGCCGGCGGCGTCCTTCGCCGCCGGTACGCCGAAGAGCAGCAGCCCGCCGACGCCGGCCTCGACCGCCTCGGCCGCGGCCCGGCGCAGTGACTCGACGGTGTGCTGCACCACCCCGGGCATCGACGACACCGGCACCGGCTCGTCGACGCCCTCCTTGACGAAGACCGGAAGCACGAGCTCGGCCGGGTCGATCCGGGTCGACGCGACCAGGCGCCGAAGCGCCGGGGACGACCGCAGCCGGCGCGGCCGCACGGTGGGGAAGCCGGCCATCGGCTACTGCGCGGCGCGGTCGGTCGACTTGGGTCGTGACGTACGCCGACGCGGCGGCGGGCTGGCTTCGCCGTTCTCCCGCAGGGTCACGGCGTAGGCGGCCAGTGCGTCGACGAGGGCCGGGATTTGCGCCTCGTCCGGCTGTACGTCAACCCGCAGCCCGAATTCTCGCGCCGTATCGGCGGTCTGCGGTCCGATGCACGCCACGACGGTGCGCGCGTGCGGCTTGCCCGCGATACCGACGAGGTTGCGGACCGTCGACGACGAGGTGAAGCACACCGCGTCGAAGCCACCGCCCTTGATCGCCTCGCGCGTCTCGGCCGGCGGCGGGGCCGCCCGCACGGTGCGGTAGGCGGTCACGTCGTCGATCTCCCAGCCGCGCTCCCGGAGCCCGGCCGCCAGCGTCTCGGTGGCGATGTCCGCGCGCGGCAGCAGCACCCGGTTGATCGGGTCGAGCACCTCGTCGTAGGGCGGGAAGTCGGCCAGCAGACCTTCGCTGGACTGGTCGCCGGAGGGCACGAGTTCAGGAACGATGCCGTAGGACCGGACCGCGTCGGCGGTGGCCTCCCCGACGCAGGCGATCTTGACGCCGGCGAACGCCCGGGCATCGAGCCCGAACTCGTCGAACTTCTCCCGCACCGCGCGCACCGCGTTGACCGAGGTGAACACGATCCATTCGAATCGGCCGGTGACCAGGCCCTTGATCGCCCGCTCCATCTGGGCGGGTGTCCGCGGCGGCTCGACCGCGATGGTCGGCACCTCCGCGGCGATCGCGCCGTGCATCCGCAGCCGCTCACTCATCGCTCCGGCCTGGTCCTTGGTGCGCGGCACCAGCACCTTCCAGCCGTAGAGCGCCCGGCTCTCCCACCAGGAGAGCTTCCCGCGCCGGCTGACGATCGGGCCGATCACGGCGACGACCGATCCGGAGAATTCGGCGGCGTCCCGCTCGACGCCGTCGAGCGTGCTGTCGACGGTGCGCTGGCTGGCCGACGTCCCGTCGACGGTCACGCTTACCTGGGTCTCGGCGCGCCATCCGTGCTCGACCAGGCTGGCGGACAGCTTGCCCAGATCGGCGGCGAGGCTGGTCAGCACCAGGGGCCCCGGGGCCGCGGCGATGGCCGACCAGTCGACCCGGTCGATCTCGGCACCGCGTACGTCGAGGACCGTGCGGGTGGAGCCCAGCGGCACGCCGGAGTAGGACGGCACCCCGGTGTCCGGCGCGATCCCCGGCACGATCTCGAACGGCACCGTGGTGCGGGCCACGGCCTGGCATTCCTTGACGACCGACTCGGTGGTCAGCGGGTCACCGGCGACGAGGCGCACCACGTCGTGCCCGGTGCGGGCCTCCGTGACGAGCGCCTTGGCGACTTCGGCGGGTTCGCCGATGGCCGGTCGGGTCTCGACGTCGGGGAACTGCGCGCTAATGTCCGGCACGTCCGGGTCGGTGAGGACCAGGCCGGCTCGGCCGAGCAGTTCGGTGGCGCGCAGGGTCAGCAGGCCCGGGTCGCCGGGTCCGGCCCCGACGAAGGCGATCTGGCCGACGGGCTTGCGTGGGCGGGTCATCGTGAGCTCCCCAACAAATTCGAGACACCGGCGGCGAGCAGGTCGGCGGCGAGCCGTCGACCCACCTCCTCGGCGTCGATGATCGATCCTGTGGTCGACAGTCGGACGACGGCGCTGCCGTCGATCGCGGCCACGATGCCGCGGAGAACAAGGGTGGTGCTCGGGCGCGCAGCGTCGGCGGGCCCGGCCGGATCGAGCGTCGCCAGCGCACCGACCGGGGCGGAACAGCCGGCCTCCAAGGTGGCGAGCAACGCACGTTCGGCGGTGACGGTCGCCCGCGCCGCCGGATTCTCGAGGGCGGCGAGCGCCGAACGCAGCGCCGCATCGTCCGCGCGGCATTCGATGGCGAGGGCGCCCTGCGCGGGAGCCGGCAGCATCCGGTCCGGGTCGAGCGCCTCGGTCACGGCATCCATCCGGCCCAGCCGAGCGAGTCCGGCGCGGGCCAGCACCACGGCGTCGAGCGTGCCGTCGGCGACCTTGCCGACCCGGGTGTCGACGTTGCCGCGGACCGGAACGACGTCGAGATCGCGCCGGTAGGCCCGCAGCTGCGCCGTCCGCCGCGGGGCACCGGTGCCGATCCGGGCGCCGGCCGGCAGGTCGTCGAGGCGGGCACCGTCGCGGGCCACGAGCACGTCGCGCGGATCCTCGCGGGCGGGTACGGCGGCCAGGCACAGCCCGGGCGCCGGTGCGGTGGGCAGGTCCTTGTAGGAGTGCACGGCCAGGTCGATGTCACCGGCGAGCAGCGCGTCGCGCAGCGCGGACACGAAGACGCCGGTGCCGCCGAGCTCGGCCACGGCCCGGGTGGACCGGTCGCCGGCGGTGGTGATCTCGACCAGCTCGACCGGCCCGCCGGTGGATCCGGACAGCGCGTCGGCGACGAGGCCGGACTGCGCCCGCGCCAGGGCGCTGGCCCGGGTGCCGAGGCGCACCGCGCGGCGCCCGGTCGAGGTCGGGACGTGGGCGGTCATGACCGGGTCTCCGGCGGATCGCTCGCGTCGACCGCGGTCACCGAATCGACCGCGGCCGGGGCCAGACCGAACAGCTCGCGCAGGGCCTCGGCGTAGACGTCGCCACCCGGCGACTCAGCGAGCTGCTTGACCCGCACCGTCGGCGCATGCAGCAGGGTGGAGACGGTGCGCCGTACGGCGTGGGCGACCTCGGAGCGGGTCCGTGCGTCGAGGCCGGGCAGCTTCGCATCCAACCGGGCCAGCTCGGCGTCGACGACCGCGGTGGCCTGGGCCCGGAGCGCGGCGACCGTCGGCGCGACCTCAACGGCCCGCTGCCAGCCGAGGTAGGCGCCGGCTTCGTGGGTGACGATGTCGGTGGCCGCGATGATGTCCGCGCCGCTGGCCGACTGCGACACCGCGTCCCGCAGGGCGTCGAGGTCGACGTAGGTGACCCCGGGCAGCTCGGCGGCCGCCGGGTCGACGTCGCGGGGCAGTCCGATGTCGAGGATCACCAGTGGCCGGCCGGCCCGGCCGGCGACGGCCCGCTCGAGCAGGTCGACCGGGACGACAAGTGACGTCGATCCGGTCGAGCTGATGAGCAGGTCGGCGTCGGCGATCACCCGCTCGAGGTCGTCGAGACCGACCGCCCGGGCGGACAGCGTCGCGGCCAGCCGGGCCGCGTTAGCGGCGGTCCGGTTGGCGATCACCAGGTCGCCGACACCGCGGCGACGCAGGGTGGCGCCCGACAGCGCGCCCATCGAGCCGGCGCCGACCACGACGGCCGACCGTCCGGCCACGGTGTCGAGGGTGGCATCCGCCGCGTCGAGGGCGAGCGAGACGACTGAGGCGCCGGCCTTGTCGATGCCGGTCTCGGCGTGCGCCCGCTTGCCGGCGGACAGGGCCCGCTGGGCCAGCTCGTGGATCAGCCGCCCGACGGTCTGCTCCGCGACGGCGACGGCGTAAGCCGTCCGCAACTGCCCGAGGATCTGCGACTCGCCGACGACCATCGAGTCCAGACCGGCGGCCACCCGGAAGAGGTGGTGGACGGCGGCATCCTCGTAGTGGACGTAGAGGTGGTCGCCCAACGCCGACACGTCGGTGCCGGCGTGCCGGGCGAGAACGGCCGTCACGTCGAAGAGCCCGCCGTGGAACTTGTCGACGTCGACGTAGATCTCGACCCGGTTGCAGGTCGACAGCACCAGCGCCTCGCCCACGTGCTCCGAGCGGGTGAGCTCGTGCAACGTCTTCGGTACGTCGACCGGGGCGACGCTGAACGCCTCGAGCAACGACACGGGCGCGGTGCGGTGCGAGAGTCCGACGGCGAGCAGGCTCACCCGACCTCACCCCAATCGGAGTCACCGGGAGCCGCGGACTTGCGCTCCTCGTGGAAGGAGAGGATCTGCAGCTCGACCGCGAGGTCGACCTTGCGGACGTCGACACCGTCCGGCACCGAGAGCACGACCGGCGCGAAGTTGAGGATGCTGGTGACGCCGGCGGCGACCAGCTGGTCACAGACCGCCTGCCCGGCCTCGGCGGGCGTCGCGATGACCCCGATCGACACCCGCTCGGCCCGCACGATGGCGTCGAGTTCGTCGATGTGGTGGACGACGAGGCCCGAGATCCGCTCGCCCACCCGGTTCGGGTCGGCATCGAGGAGCGCGGCGACGTGGAACCCACGACTGGCGAACCCGCCGTACCCGGCGAGCGCGTGGCCCAGGTTGCCGACGCCGATCAGGGCGACCGACCGGTGCCGGGTGAGCCCGAGCGCTCGGGAGATCTGCTCGACGAGGATGCCGACCTCGTAGCCGACGCCCCGCGTTCCGTACGAGCCGAGGTGGGACAGGTCCTTGCGTAGCTTCGCGGAGTTGACACCGGCGGCGACGGCCAGCGCATCGGAGGACACCGTCGTCGTGCCCTTCTCGGCGAAGGCCGAGAGGGCTCGCAGGTAGATCGCAAGCCGCCCGACCGTGGCCTCGGGAACGGTTCGGACCCGGTCGCTGGGGACGGTGAACGGCATGGCCCCGGGGGCGGCGGTGTCGGCCGAGCCGGACTTTCCGGTGACGTTGGCCGCGGCCCGGGCGGCCTTGGCCGCGACCCGCGCGGCTCGAGCGGCGACCCCTCGTCCGCCGGCGACGCCATCGGCGTCCCGGGGCACGCGGGGGTCCTGTCGCTCGCTCACGGCTGCTCCTGCCCGCCAGCGCATCCGACACCCCGAACGGCGGGTTGGCGTTGCGCTGTGGTATCGGGGATGTCCCCTAGACACGTTACTTGCTTGTGAACGCCTGCACAAAGTCGCGAAACGAGCCGCTCACCACTACGATCAGTGCGCCGCCCAGGCGTCCGGATTGGCCGTGAGCGACGTCACCTCAGTGGGCAGCCGCCCGGCCGCGATGTCGGCGACGGTCACCGCCTCGAGCACGTCACGCAGGCTGGCCCGTACGGCGATCCACACGTCCTGCAGGGCTTTGGCGGGTCCGTTGTAGGCCCGGTGCTCCGGCCGCTCACCCCGAACCTCGGCCAACGGGCCGTCGATGGCCCGGATGACGTCGGCCACGGTGATGTCCTCGGGCTTGCGCGCCAGCCGGTAGCCGCCGACCGCGCCGCGCTGGCTGTCGACGAAGCGGGACCGGCGGAGGTCGCGCAGGATGCCCTCGAGGAACCGGACCGGGATCGCCTGCGCCTCGGCGAGGGCGTCAGCCGTGACGACCGGGTCCCGGGCCACCGCCAGCTCCACGAGTGCCCGGACCGCGTAGTCCACCTTCGCCGAAATATGCACGGACCCCATTCTGCCGTCCCGGAGGTGCCCCCGTCGCCACTCGACGTCGTGTCGCACCTTCCCGGGCCCGGTTCAACGTGCTCCGGGCAGACTGCCCCCATGGCGCGCACCGTGGGAATCGAGGAGGAGTACCTGCTCATGCGGGGGGCCACGCCGACGCTGGCGCCGACCGGCGACGCCGTGGTCGAGTCCGCGTCGGACGCCTCCGACGGTCAGTTCGAGCACGAGCTCCGGCGCGAACAGGTCGAGCTCGGCACCGATCCGCACGAGTCGCTGGCCGACCTCGAAGCCGACCTCAGGCACCGGCGGGCCGAGCTGGCCCAGGCCGGCGAGCGGCGCGGCAGCCGGCTCGCTGCGCTGGCGATCAGCCCGCTCGATGACTGGGCGCCGGCGCCGACGCCCGAGGAACGCTACGAGCGGATGTCCGAACAGTTCGGCGTCATCGCGCGCACCGAACTGAGCTGCGGGATGCACGTGCACGTCTCGGTCGACTCCCCCGACGAGGGCGTCGCCGTCGTCGATCGCCTCCAGCCCTGGCTGGCGGTACTCGCGGCACTCAGCGCGAACTCGCCGTACCTGCACGGCGAGGACACCGGATACGCGAGCTACCGCCGGATCCTGTGGGGCCAGTGGCCGACGGCCGGACCGACCGAGCCGTTCGGCGACGTGGCCGGCTACGAACGCGCGCGGGCAGCCATGGTCACGAGCGGCGCGGCCATCGACGAGGGAATGATCTACTTCGACGCCCGGCTGTCGACCCGCTATCCCACCGTGGAGATCCGGGTCGCCGACGTCTGCCCGGATGCCGCGGACGCGGTCACGATCGCGGCGCTCGCCCGCGCGCTGGTGTCGACGGCGGCGACGGAATGGGCGGACCGGCGCGCCGCCGTCCCGGTGCGGCACGAGCTGCTCCGGGCGGCGTCGTGGCGCGCCGCGCGGTTCGGCGTCGACGGCGACCTGCTCGACGTCGTCGGCACCCGGCTGGTTCCCGCATGGGACCTGATCGCCGAGCTGATCGACCTGCTCACCCCGGCGCTGGAGGACACCGGCGACACCGAACGTGTACGAGCGAGGCCTCGACGCGATCCGCCGCCGGGGCACCGGCGCACGCCTGCAGCGCGACGTCCTCGCCGACGGCGGATCGATGGACGACGTGGTCGACGCCGTCGTGGCGCGCACGCGTCACTAGCCGGAGCCGGGCCGGTCAGGTGACCGGGACGATGCGGGCGCCCGTCAATTTCCCGTCCGTGACGGTGATGAGTCCCAGAGTGCCGTGCGGCTGGCGCCGGCGGTCGGTCGGCGAGCCAGGGTTGAAGATCCGCAGCCCGTCGGCGGTCTCGTCGAGCGGGATGTGGGAATGTCCGAAGATCACGAGGTCAGCCGCCGGGAACCGGCGGCGCATCCGTGCGATGCGGCCCTTGGCCGGGCCGCTGTCATGGAGCATCGCCACCCGAAGCCCGTCGACGTGGAACTCCAGGCTCTCGGGCGCTCCCCACGCAGCCACGTCGGGCCCGTCGTTGTTGCCCCGCACCACCTGCACCGGCGCGTAGTCGGCGAGCTCGTCGAGTACGCCGGGCGTGCACACGTCGCCGGCGTGCAGGATCACGTCGGCCGTGCGCAGATGCGTGGCCACCTCGTCCGGACAGGCCTTCCACCGCCGCGGCGCGTGGGTGTCGGCGAGGACGACGATCCGTACCGTGTTCACGCCCGCAGCAGGGTAGCGCCGATCTCGGCGAGATCGCGCTCGCCGTGGTGCTGCCGCAGGTAGAGCTGCAGATCGGCGACCCGTCGGGCGTGCTCCTCGTCGAACGCGAGCGGCGCGGGACCGAGCGCATGGCCGGCCGTGACGAGGGTTCGTTCGGCGGCATCGGCGACCACAGCGCGGGTACGGCCGGCCAGCAGCGCTCCGGCACCGCATTCGGCCCGGCCACCGTCTATCTGCACCGCTGCGTCGCGGAGTGCCGCGCCGGCGCCGTACTGCGCGACGTCGACGGCGCCGAGCTGCAGCCGGGCGATGTCGGTCGGCGTTTTCTCCGTAAGAGCTGCGATCAGCCTGTCCCGTATGGCGTTGGCGCCACCGAACCACACCGCCGCGACCCCGATGCCGCCCCATCCGAAGCCCGGCCGGTCCAGATACCACTCCGGTGCACCGACCGGTACGGCGGAGCGTGCCGGCGAAATGGACCGGACCGGTGGTCAGATGCTGCAGTCCGCGGGCCACCCACGCGTCCTGCTCGACCGTCACCGACGACCCGGACAACGGTACGGCGAAAAGGCGCCGACCGTCCCGGGCGTGCGCGGTGACGAGTGCGTGGTCGAGATGTCGGGCCAACGAGCACCACGGCTTCGTGCCCTCCAGGCGCCACCGGCCGGACTCTTCGACGGCGGTCAACGTCGTACCCGGCGCTTCCGCGGCGAACACCCCCCACAGGCCCGGCGCGGGCCGTACACCGGCCTCGCTGAGGATCGCCAGCGCATCGGCGTGCGGCTCGAGCGTCCGGGCAACGGTGAGATCACCAGCCCCGGCAGCCGCAAGCAGTTCCCACCGCCGCCACGTCTGGCCCCGGCCCGGATGTGGGAGTGCGGGCCCGAATTCGGCGGCCACCCCGAGTGCGGCATCGATGTCGTCGGCGGCGTGGCGGGCCGCCCGGCACAGGTCACGTGGAGACGAACTGACACGTGGCATGCAGGCAGTTATGCCCCGCACCCGGTCCGCCCACACCGAGAGAACGCTCACGCCGGTAATCGATACCGCGGGTGGTTACCGGCATTCGGTCCGGGTAACACGCTTTGACGAGTCCGCGTAACGCACGACTTCAGGGGGACAAGCGATGAAGGCCGTCACCTGGCACGGCAAGCGGGATGTCCGCGTCGAATCCGTTCCCGGATCCGGTCATCAGCAATCCGACCGATGCGATAGTGCGGATCACCAGCACCAACATCTGCGGATCCGACCTGCACCTGTACGAAACGCTCGGCGCGTTCATGACGCCCGGCGACGTCCTCGGTCACGAAGCGATGGGGATCGTGCAAGAGGTCGGCAGTGAGGTCGGCACGCTCCAACCGGGCGACCGGGTCGTCATCCCGTTCCAGATCTCGTGCGGCACCTGCTTCATGTGCGACCAGCGGTTGTACACGCAGTGCGAGACGACTCAGGTGCGCGAGATGCACACCGGCGCCGCGTTGTTCGGATATTCCAAGCTCTACGGCGAGATCCCGGGTGGGCAGGCGGAATACCTCCGCGTCCCGCAGGCCCAGTTCACCCACATCAAGGTGCCCGAAGGCCCTGCCGACGAGCGGTTCGTCTATCTGTCGGACGTGCTGCCCACGGCCTGGCAGGCGGTCCGATATGCGGAAATACCCGACGGAGGAACGGTCGTCGTACTCGGCCTCGGCCCGATCGGCGACATGTCCAGCCGCGTCGCCCGCCACCACGGCGCCCGGGTGATCGCGGTCGACCTGGTTCCCGAGCGCATCGACCGGGCCCGGTCGCGTGGCATCGAGGTCCTCAACCTCCGGGGGCGGGAACGCGATCTCGCCGACACGATCCGCGGCATGACCGGCGGCCGCGGCTCGGACGCCGTGATCGACGCCGTCGGCATGGAGGCGCACGGCTCTCCGGTCGGCAAGGTGGCACAACAGGCGGCGTCACTGCTCCCGGTCAAGCTTGCGGCGCCGATGATGCAGCGGGTGGGCATCGACCGGCTCAACGCGCTGTACTCGGCGATCGACATCGTCCGTCGCGGCGGCACGATCTCCGTGGCCGGCGTCTACGGCGGCGCAACCGACGCGCTGCCGATGATGACGTTGTTCGACAAGCAGATCCAGCTGCGCATGGGGCAGGCCAACGTCAAGCGCTGGGTCGACGACATCCTTCCGCTGCTGACCGATGACGACCCATTGGGTGTCGACGACTTCGCCACCCACCGGCTCCCGTTGGCCGACGCCCCGATCGCCTACCGCAACTTCCAGCAGAAGCTGGACGGCACCGTGAAGGTCGTCCTGCATCCTTGAGCAGGTCAGTCCGTCGCGTCGCGGCGGCCCTGCATCCGGACGATGAGCGGGACGACCACCCACAGCACCAAAAGCACACCCAAGGTGCCCAGGCCGAAACCGATCCCTGCTCCGGCGCCGACTACCACATCGAAGATGAGCAGCACGACACCGGACACCGCCAGCGCGAGCAGCGCCAGGCCGATCTTCGCCATCAGGTCGGCGACGACGACGAGAGAGCCCTTCTCGTGCTGGCGGAACACCGCTCGATGGACGGCCACCGGCATCACGAGAAATCCCGTGGCGCCGATCGACAGCAGCACCACCACCAGGTAGATCACCCGCTGCGCATGGCTGATGGTCTCGAAGCGCTGCTGGAAAGGAAGGCTAAGCAAGAATGCCGTGAGCAGCTGGACGCCGGTCTGGGTGACCCGCAATTCCTGCAACAACTCGGCCCAGTTGCGGTCAATCCGCTCCAGCCTTGTCTCGTGCCGCGACTCATCCTTGTCGGCGGGCGTTCCGTCACTCCCTCCGGGCATGCCAGGCACGTTAGCCCACGCGCCACCCGATTTCCCTGGACGGACGGGCTAGTGTCGGAGGTGGTTGAGGAAGCGGCTCACGGGGACGCCGCGCCTCGATTGGGGGGCCCGTGACCGGCACAGCCCGCGCAGCACCGAGGTTCTCGGTGATGGTCAGCCGCGACAGCAGCCAGTGCCTCGTCGAGGCATGCGGCGAATTGGACCTGAGCACCGCCCCGGAGCTGGACGCCACGCTGATCGAGGCGGCCCGGGACGGTTACGCCACAACGGTGATCGTCGACCTCCGGTGGCTCACGTTCTGTGACGCGGCCGGGGTCGGGCTTCTGCTGTCCCACCACTACTCGCTGCGCGCCGCCGGTGGCCGGCTGGTCATCCTGCACCCGCCCCGGCAGGTCGCCGAGCTCATCATTCTCAACCGACTCGACGCCGTGTTCGACCTCCGCTCCCCGCTCGCGAGCCAACCCGGTGGACGGCCCTAGCGTCATCGCCCGTGTCACCGGCGCGTCGATGGGTATACACGACGCAAGTCCACGTCAGCGCCGAAAGGGGGAACAGCGGTATGCCAGGTCAGGCGACGGAAGTCCACCGGCACGCGGCGGCGACGCACCGGCGCCGCCGGGAGCACGACGCCCCGAAAAGGCGGGCGTACGACAGCCCGAAAGACCGGGAGTACAACGCCCCGAAAGGCCGGGAGTACAACGCCCCGAAAGACCGGATCGACGAGAACGTCGACGGCGCAGTCCGCCTCGACCCGGGCCCTCGCCGCCGCCAGCCGCAAGCTCACCCAGATCAAAGCGGCCGAGGCGAAGATCGCTGCGGACCTGACCAGGCGCAAGAGCGAGATCAAAGAACTCCGCAGAGAGCTCGACGGCGTGAAGAAAAGCCGTAAGGCCATCAAGAAGAAGGTCGCGGCGGAGGCCAAGACCACCTCGAAGGGGAGCTGAGCGCCCGTGTGGGCATTGCTCTCGACCCGGCTGCGGACCTGGCTCCTGCTGGCGATCGCGCTACCCCTCGTCCGGATGATCGTCCACCGGCTCTCCGGCGCCGCCGACCGACGTGACCCCAAGGCCACGACGTCCAAGCTGATCCGCCATGCGGACACCGCCCTCGCGTCGACATCGCGACGGCGCAAGCACTGACGGCCGCGACTACGTCCCGTCGTCACACGACACCTGCACCAGAGGGGATACCGCCATGCCTGTGCGATCCGATGAAGGGTCCTACGGCGACGCACGATCGGAGCGGCTCGTGGTGCGGACGCCGGATGGGCCGCAGGGGCCGCCGCACCCGCGGCGCGGCGGCTTCGGTCCGACGCTGAAACGGACCCTGGCGGAGTTCAAAGAGGACAACCTCACCGACCAGGCCGCCGCGTTGACCTACTACGCGGTGCTGTCCATCTTCCCGGCACTGATCGCGCTCGTCTCGATCGTCGGCCTGGTCGCAAGTCCGCAGACGATCACCAAGCAGCTCACCGACCTGGTCAGCTCGATCGGCCCGTCGTCGGCGGTGCACACCTTCACGGGCCCGATCAACAGCATCGCCCACAACGGCGGCACAGCGGGGATTCTGCTCATCGTCGGTCTCGGCTCGGCCCTGTGGAGCGCCTCCGGTTACGTCGGCGCGTTCATGCGCTCCTCCAACGTCATCTACGAGGTCGAAGAGGGACGCGGGTTCATCAAGCTGCGACCGCTCCAGCTCGTGGTCACCCTGATTCTGGTGCTGTTGCTCGCCGTCGTACTCCTCGCACTCGCGTTGACCGGCCCGATCGCGGGCAAGGTCGGATCGGCCATCGGCGCCGCAGCGGCAGCCGTCACTGCGTGGAACATCGCGAAGTGGCCGGTCCTGCTGCTCGTGGTGATCGCGATGATCGCCGTGCTCTACTACGCCGCGCCCAACGCGAAGCTCGGCGGCTTCAAGAAGGTGCTCCCCGGCACCGCCCTCGCCGTGATCGTGTGGCTCGTCGCCTCGGCCGGGTTCGCGTTCTTCGTGGCCAACTTCGGTTCCTACAACAAGACGTACGGCGCGTTGGGTGGAGTGATCGTCTTCCTGGTCTGGCTCTGGCTGACCAACCTGGCGATCCTCTTCGGCGCCGAGCTCAACGCCGAGCTGGAACGCAGCCGGCAACTCGAGCGCGGCGAGCCCGGTGCCGAGCGTGAGCTGCAGGTCGAGGAGCGGTCCCGCCCCAAGCCCAGCAAGCGGTCCCGCACCGCGTAGCCCCCCGATAGGACGCCCCGCTCCCCCGCGGCCTTCGGCCCGGCCCCGTTTTCCATGATCGTGATCGGATTTCGTCGGCGTTTCGCGGCTTTTTCCGATCACGATCATGAGGGGTCGGGGAGGGGGTCGGGGGTGGGGCGGGCCCGCCGCGCCCCCCTTCCATGATCAAGAGGGGATTCGTTCGGCGTTTCGTACCGAAATCCCCTCTTGATCATGAATGGGGCGGCGTGGGTAGATCGCGCTGACTCCGCTCGGTAACCGGAACTGACCCGATCGGGTGCCCTTGCCGGCACCCGCGAGCGTCGTTTTCACAAAAGCCCACCATTTCGATAGGCTTGATGTACAACTAGGTCTGCGGGGGGACCTACCGCCTGCATGCAGCGATCAGGGAGAAGTACATGAAGGCAGTGAGTTCCCGTCGACTGGTGGCTGCCGTCGGCATTGCGGCCGTCGCGGCTGTCACAGCCGCCGGCTGCAGCAGCAGCGGCGCATCGGCCCAGGGCAGTAAGAACCTCGCCCTGGTCGCCTATTCGACGCCACAGGAGGCCTATTCCAAGCTCATCCCGGCGTTCCAGGCGACCAGCGCCGGCAAGGGCGTGACCTTCTCGCAGTCCTACGGAGCCTCCGGTTCCCAGTCCCGCGCGGTGATCGCCGGGCTGAAGGCCGATGTGGTCGAGATGTCGCTTACGCCCGATGTCACCAAGCTGGTCAAGGCCGGCATCGTGCCCTCGAACTGGAACGCCAACCAGTACCACGGCATCATCACCGACTCGGTGGCGACGCTGGTCGTGCGCAAGGGCAACCCGAAGCACATCAAGGACTGGAGCGACCTGGTCAAGCCGGGCATCAAGGTCGTGACGCCCAACCCGTTCAGCTCGGGCTCCGCGCAGTGGAACATCATGGCCGCCTACGGTTCGCAGATCAAAGAAGGCAAGACACCGGCTCAGGCGCTCGCCTTCCTCAGCCAGCTGTTCCACCACGTGGTCGCCCAGGACAAGAGCGGCCGCGACGCGCTGAACAACTTCACCAGCGGCACCGGTGACGTCCTGATCAGCTACGAGAACGAGGCGATCGCGGCGCAGCAGGCCGGCAAGTCGGTCGACTACGTGACCCCGTCGCACACGATCCTGATCGAGAACCCGCTCGCCGCCACCAAGGGCGCGCCCTCCGCGGCGACGGCGTTCGTGAAGTACCTCTACACCAGCCCGGCACAGAAGATCTTCGCCTCGAAGGGCTACCGGCCGGTCGTGAAGGCCGACCTCGACTCGAGCAAGTTCCCGACTCCGAGCGGGCTGTTCACCATCAACGACCTCGGCGGATGGCCGCAGGTGCAGAAGACGTTCTTCGACCCGACGAACGGCAAGATGGTGGCCATCGAGAAGAGCGTGGGTGTTTCCACGAGTGGCAACTGACACACTAAGCACGCGGCGGTTCAGCCGCCGGGCGTCCGGTACCACGACCGGGCGCCCGGCGCTGGCCGGCGTGCTCAGTGCCGCGTACCTGTCCATCGTCGTCCTGCTCCCGATCGCCGCGTTGGTCGCTGCCGCGGCCGACGGCAACTTCTTCAGCGCGATCACGCAGCCCGAGGGCCTCTCCGCGTTGAAGTTCACCGTCGTCATCTCCTTGATCGTCGCGGTGATCGACTCCATCACCGGGCTCGCCATCGCCTGGGTGCTGGTCCGCGACGACTTCCCGGGGAAGAAGTTCGTCAACGCACTGATCGACCTGCCGTTCGCGCTCCCCACCATCGTCGCGGGGCTCACCCTGCTCGCGCTCTACGGCAAGGACAGTCCGGTCGGCATCGACGTGTCGTCGACCAGGATCGGCGTACTGCTCGCGCTGCTCTTCGTGACACTGCCGTTCGTCATCCGGGCCGTGCAGCCGGTGCTCGGCGAGCTCGAGCGCGACGTCGAGGAGGCCGCCGCGTCGCTCGGTGCGAAGCCGTTCACGGTCTTCCGCCGGGTGATCCTGCCCAGTCTGCGCTCGGCGATCCTCTCCGGCGCCGGGCTCGCGTTCGCCCGCTCGCTGGGCGAGTTCGGCGCGATCATCCTGATCTCGGGCAACCTGCCCTACAAGACCGAGATGGCGTCGGTCTTCATCTTCAACCAGCTGGAGAACGGCAACCAGGCCGGTGCCGCCGCGGTGTCCGTGGTGCTGCTCGTCGCCTCGTTCCTGCTCCTGCTCGGGCTCCGCGCATTGGCCAACCGAGGAAGGCGCCGTGAAGGGTAAACTTTTCGTCCGATTCGGCGCCCTCGGCTACCTCGCGCTGCTGCTCCTGCTGCCGATCGCTCTGGTCGTCTGGCGCACCTTCGAGCACGGCCTCAAGCCAGTCATCGACACACTCACTTCACCGGCGGCCGTGCACGCGTTCTGGCTGACCATGTTGATGGCCGCCGTCGCCGTACCCCTCAACACCCTGTTCGGCGTCGCCTGCGCCTACACGCTGGTACGCCGGAGGTTCCGCGGCCGCACCGTCTTGAGCGTCATCGTCGACCTGCCGTTCGCCGTGTCGCCGGTGGTCCTCGGACTCGCGCTCTATGCGCTGTACGGACGGACCGGCTGGCTGGGCCCGTGGTTGTCCGACCACGGCCTCCAGGTGATCTTCTCGATCCCTGGCATGATCCTCGCCACCGTCTTCGCCTCACTGCCGTTCGTCGTCCGCGAGGTCGTCCCGGTGCTCCAGGAGATCGGCACCGACCAGGAACAGGCCTCCTCGACCCTCGGGGCGTCTGGCCGGCAGACCTTCCTGCGTATCACGCTGCCAGCCATCCGATGGGGCATCGCCTACGGCGTCGTCCTCACGACGGCGCGGGCGCTGGGCGAATTCGGTGCGGTCAGTGTCGTGTCCGGCAACCTGATCGGTCAGACGCAGACGCTGCCGCTCTACGTCGAAAACCGCTACGACAATTTCGACCTCACCGGCGCCTACACCGCGTCGTTCCTGCTCGCCGCAATCGCGGTTCTGGTGCTGCTCCTGATGACCAGAATCAACCGCTCGAAGGAGACGAAGTAATGGCGATCGAAGCAGTCGGCGTCACCAAACGGTTCGGCGATTTCGTCGCACTCGACGACGTCACCGTGTCGGTGCCCGACGGTTCACTGACCGCCCTGCTCGGCCCGAGCGGGGGCGGCAAGTCGACCCTGCTGCGCATCATTGCGGGGCTGGAACAGCCCGACACCGGGAGGATCATGCTCGATGACGCCGATGTCACCAAGCGACCGGCCCGGCAGCGCGGCATCGGCTTCGTCTTCCAGCACTACGCGGCGTTCAAGCACATGAATGTGTGGCAGAACGTCGCGTTCGGTCTCTCGATCCGGCACACACCGAAGGCGGAGATCAAGGAGCGGGTGTCCGAGCTACTGGAGCTGGTGCACCTCGACGGCTTCGCCGACCGCATGCCGGCCAACCTCTCCGGTGGCCAGCGGCAGCGGATGGCCCTGGCCCGCGCGCTCGCGGTCCAGCCGCGGGTGCTGCTGCTCGACGAGCCGTTCGGCGCGCTCGACACCAAGGTGCGGTCCGAGCTGCGGGACTGGCTGCGCCACCTGCACGCCGAGATGCACGTGACGACCGTGTTCGTCACGCACGACCAGGAAGAGGCGATGGAGCTCGCCGAGCAGATCGTGGTGGTCAACCACGGCCGGGTCGAGCAGGCCGGCACACCCGACCAGGTCTACGACGACCCGGCCAACCCGTTCGTCATGGGTTTCGTGGGTGCGATCACCCGGATCGGCGACGACTACGTCCGCCCGCACGACATCGAGATCGTCCGCACCGCGGAGCTCGACACCCATCAGGCGACCGTGGACCGGCTGACCTGGCTGGGGTTCCAGACCCGGGCCGAGGTGCTGCTGGCCGACGGCCAACGGGTCACGGTCAACATGACCCGCGCGCACTCCGACGAGATCCACCTGAGCGACGGCGATGTCGTGCACCTCAAGCTCCGGCGGGCGCGTCAGTTTCCGGCCGCCGCCCCCGAGCCCGAAGAGGAGCTCACCCTCACCGGGTGATCCCTCGGGCGACGTCAGCCGGTGATTCGCCCGCTCAGCGCTGAAGAGCGCGCCGCAGCCGGTCCTCTTCGACCCGGTAGTAGCCGTGCACGGAGCCGTCGATGAGGACCACCGGAATCAGCTCGCCGTACTCCGCGGTCAGCTCCCGTTCACCGTCGATGACGACCTCCTCGACCGGGGTGCCCAGCGGGCCCGCGATGCGCTCCAGCTCGGCGCGGACGTTGTCGCAGAGGTGGCAGCCGGTCCGGGTCACCAGCGTGATGCGGTGGTCGCTAGGGGGCACCGGACGAGCCTACGACGCCCTGTTCTCGGCAGCGTCTTCGGCATCGTCCTGCGCATCGCGCAAGGCTGCGGTGCGTACCTTTCCGGTGACCGAGTGCGGCAGCTGGTCGACGAACTGCACCTGGGTCGGACACTTGAACCGGGCCAGCGAGCGGGCGCACCAGGCCCGCACGTCGTCGGCGTCCAACGTCGCCCCGGGCCGGCGTACGACGAAGGCTTTGACCGCCTCGCCGGTGTATTCGTGCGGCGTCGCGACCACCGCGGCCTCGCTGACCGCGGGATGCCTCATCAGCACCAGCTCGACCTCGGCCGGATAGACGTTGAAGCCACTCACGATGATCAGGTCCTTGCGCCGGCCGACGAGGTAGAGGTCGCCGTCGTCGTCGGGGTAGGCCACATCGCCGGTGGCGAACCAGCCGTCCTCGGTCGGGCCACCGTGACCGTCCGGCCAGTACCCGGAGAAGAGATTCGGACCGCGTACGACGATCTCACCCGGATCGTCCTCCTCGACCAGTTCGCCCTGCTCGTCGCGGAGTTCCAGCGTCACACCGGGTATCGCCCGGCCCACCGACAGCGGCTTCCGCGCCTCGCTCATCAACGTGCTGGTGAGCACCGGCGCCGTCTCGGTCAGGCCGTATCCCTCGTGCACCATCACCGAGGTCAGCTGCTCCAGCCGTTCGAGGGTCGGGGCCGACAGCGGAGCCGCGCCGGACAGCGCCAGTCGCACGTCGGCGAACGCTGCGGTGACGGCGCTCGGATCGTCGTGGCGGGCCCAGGCGACATACATCGGTGGCGCGCCGACGATGTTGGTCACGTGATGCCGCGTCATCACCTCGAGCGTCCCGGCGGCGTCGAAGCGGTCGACCAGCACCCCGGTCGCCCCGGCGTGCGCCAGCATCCCCAGCCCGGGACCGAGACCGTAGATGTGGAACATCGGCAGGACGAGCAGCACCACCTCGCCCGGCCGGAGCACGCTGGGCCTGATCTGCGCGCACTGGTCGAGATTCGCCAGCAGTGCGCGGTGGGTCAGCATCGCCCCTCGCGGTCGGCCGCTGGTGCCGCTCGTGTAGACGAGGACCGCGAGATCGTCATCGCCGCCCGACGCGGCCGGCGGGTCTGCGGGTGCCGCGGCTAGCAGCTCGGCGAGTGTGCGCGCGCCGTCCGGGGCACTCGGTGCCGCAACCACCAGATGGTCGATGTCGAGCCCGTGCGCAAATCCGATGGTGGCCACCGACGAGGTCACCAGCAGCCGCGCGCCGGAGTCGGCGATCAACATCGCGAGTTCGGGTTCGGTATATCCGGTGTTCGCCGGTACGACGACCAACCCGGCCCGCAGAGCGCCGAAGAACATCACCGGAAAGTCCACGACGTTGCCGAGCTGCACGGCCACCCGGTCGCCCCTGGTCAGTCCGAGGCCTCCGAATGCGGCGGCGGCACGGTCGATGCGCGCGTCCAACTCCGCCCAGCTGACGACGTCGTCGCCGGCGATCAACGCGGTTAGTCCGGGGTCGCGATTCGCCGCGCGCGCCACCAAGTCGGCGAGGTTGGCCATGTCGGCAGTGTGGCACAGCGCGCACGGAGAAACCGACCGGCGATTGGCAGACCGACGTGGGCCCCGAAAATGGCCGACGCGACCGGCAATTTGACCGAATAACGCCGAAGGGGCGAAGGCAGCTTGCACGGAGAGCGTTGTTTCCCCTGCGCCGAGCCGCGTTCTGTTGCACGCTTGACGGAGCAACGTTTCGTCAGCATGGCCCGGTCGAAACGAGCGCGTATGTCGGCGGGGACCGAGGGTGGTCGGGGGGTGGGCGCGGTGGCTGTGATTCTCGCCCGCTGCCAGACCTGCGGACCGGTGCGGGTGGACATCCGCAGCGCTGTTCTTGTCTTCATTCCACAGGGGCGGCTACGCCGCTCCCGCTACACCTTTCGATGCCCCGGCTGCGGGCAGGTCCGGCTACGGACCGACCTGAACGCGACCGACACGGCCCGGCTGCTCGAGGAGGGCGCCGGATACGTCGCGGCCGAACCACCCGAGGAGTTCTTCGACTCGGTCCGGACCAAGCCGGAGCCCTTCTCCAACGCCCAGGTCGAGATCCTGGCCACGACGATGAACGAGCTGACCTTCCTTGCCCGCACGGCAGAAGAGGAGTGACGGGCCGCTCGATCGAGATTTCTAATCACTACTTGTGATCCTCGTGTGACAGGTAGTGTCCAAGTGGTCGGACGGTTCGGAACATCGGGCTGTGCCGCACAACGGGGGCAGGGTGAGAGATGTGCTGTGGCTCGGTTTGGTGACCCCTCTGCTGCTCTTGGGCTTCCTGCTGGCGATGCACTCGATCGAGCAGCGGGTCTTCCCCTCGACGAAGCCCGGCACCGAGGCACCGGAAGTCGGACTGGCGCCGGCAGCGCAGAGCAGCGACCTGCTCGGTCTGGCGATGACGCCGGACACCGGCCCGCTGGTCAGTGCACGATAGCTTTCAGCCCGACCAGCACGAGTCCGAAGCAGGCGGCGAGCGTCGCACTCAGGACCAGGCCCGCTCCGGTCGATCCACTCCTCCGCGCGGCGACCCAACCCAGCCAGAACAACACGATCGTCGTGACGCTCAGTGCGATCGTCACGGCGAGACTCACACCCGCGCCGCAGAGGCCGGCCAGGATGAGCACCACGAGCGGCACGTACGACGCCTGCACCATCGGGAACCGGTCGCTGATGCGCTCGCGTAGTCGCGTCCACGACCCCGACCCAGGTTTGTTCATCCGGTCGGCGAGCACGTCGGAGTAGAGTTCGGCGCTCCAGTACACGAGCACGGTGACCAGCACCGAGACACATACCGCGAGCAGCGATTCCTCCTCGCCCGCGGCGGCGGTGACCGAGGCGCTGACGATCGTTCCGTAGATGGCGGCCGGGGCTGCCCGGGCCGTCACGAGGCCACGCAGATACCGGTACCACCGGGTCAGGCGCGGCGCGGCCGCAGCGGATGCATCCGCCGCGGCCGCGCCGATCTTGACCTGCGGAGCCGTGTCCACCGAGGGCGGCGCCTCATCATGCCCGTCTCGGCGCGACATTCCGGCTCAGTTGTTGGGCGACGTCGTACCCGCCTGCGGCGCGACGCCGACGGCGCTGCTGCCGTTGCCCGGGGCCGCGGCGCCTCCGTTCGTCGACGCGGCCTGCTGCATCCGTGCCTCGACGTCGCTCATGGCCGTCCGGAATCCCGGGAGCTGGGTCTTCGCCTGTTCGTAGGTCGTCGGCAGGAGTCCGCTCGCCCGGTCGAGTGCCGCGTCGAGGTTGATCGCGGCATTGATGAGCGCGAGATGGGTGAACGCCTGCGGGAAGTTGCCGAGCTGCTCGCCGGTGATCCCGATCTCCTCCGCGAAGAGGCCGAGGTGGTTGGCGTAGGTGAACATCTTCTCAAACGTCAGCCGTGCCGTCTCCAGCCGATTCGATCGGGTCAGCGCGTCGACGTACCAGAACGTGCAGATCGAGAAGGTGCCCTCTGAGCCCTGCAGACCATCCGGGGACGCGGACGGGTCGTAGCGGTAGACCAGGCTGTCGGAGACCAGTTCGCCGTCCATCGCGTCCAATGTGGACAACCACTTCGGGTCGTTGGGCGCGATGAATCCCACCGCGGGCATCAGCAGCAGGGAGGCATCGAGGACGTCGGTGCGGTAATGCTGCACGAATGCCTGGCGCTTCTCGTTCCAGCCGCGGGTGTGGATCTGGCGATAGATCTCGTCACGTTCCGAGGTCCAGCGTGCGACGTCGCCCGGCCAGCCGTGCATGTTCGCTAGGCGGATAGCTCGGTCGAAGGCCACCCACGACATCAGCCGGCCATACGTGAAGTCCTGGGCCCCTCCGCGCGTCTCCCAGATCCCGGCGTCGGGTTGATCCCAGTGCTCGCACAGCCAGTTCAGCATGCCGTTGAGCTCGGCCCACCCGCGACTGCCGATGACCCCGCCCTGAGCGTCGGCGAGGAAGAGGCAGCCGAGCGCCTCCCCGAAGATGTCCAGCTGTAGCTGGTCGGCCGCACCGTTGCCGAGCCGGACCGGCCTGGAACCGCGGTATCCCTCGAAATCCTTGACGGTCGTCTCGACCAGGTCCGAGGAGCCGTCCACCCGGTACATGATCTTCAGCGGCCGCTCGCCTTCGCCGGACTCCTGCCCGATCCGGTCGCTCAGCCAGTCGGTGAATGCGCGTGCCTCGTCGGTGTATCCGAGACCTAGCAGCGCCTGCACCGAGAACGACGCATCCCGGACCCAGGTGTAGCGGTAGTCCCAGTTGCGCTCGCCGCCGACCTGCTCGGGCAGTCCCGCGGTCGGCGCTGCGACCAGACCACCGCTCGGTGCATAGGTCATCAGCTTCAACGTCATGGCCGAGCGCGTGACCTGCTCGCGCCAGCGACCGCGGTACGTCGACTTGCCCAACCAGTCACGCCAATACCGCGCGGTGTCCCAGAAGAGTTTGAACACCTCTGCCGGGTTGGGCTGGTGCGCCGGCTGGTCGGCTTCGGACTCGAGGATCATTCCCCGGATCTCGCCGGACTTGAGCGTGTCCTCCGCCCGGACGTCACGGCCGTCCTGGTGCAGCGATACGCCGGTGTGCAGCGTGAACTTCTCGCCACCCGCCCGGAAGACCGCGCCACCGCTGGTGATCTCCACGTCGTGCTCGAGCCGGCCGAAGTCGAAGCGCGGCGCGCATTCGAACCCGAAGCGCATCTCCCCCCGCACCACCCGGACCACCCGGACGAGGCGGTGGTTGTCGCTCGCGTGCTCCTCGTCGCTGATCGGCATGAAGTCGATCACTTCCCCGACGCCGTCTGCGGACATGAAGCGGGTCACCAGCAGGGCGGTATCGGGCAGGTAGAGCTGCTTGCTCACATAGTCCGTGTTCACGGGGGCAATCCGGAACCGGCCGCCCTTTTCCTTGTCCAGCAGCGACGCGAAGACGCTCGGAGAGTCGAAGCGCGGACAGCAGAACCAGTCGATCTCGCCGTCGGTCGTGACCAGCGCAGCCGTGTGCAGGTCACCGATGAGCCCGTGGTCAGCGATGAGCGGGTAATCAGCCATGGCCTGCCTTTCGTCGTCGTTTGCCTGAGCGTCACCCGCCCGGAGGGGTGTCGAATCATCCACACCGGGTGAAGAACGGGCAGGCGGCCTATTTCCCGCTCTGGCGCCGCCCGAGGGGCCGGCGAGGTATGAAAGAGCAGGACGCAAAGGGAGGAGTGCCTGTGGTCAGCGCCGTCCCGGTCCAGCCTGATCTCCCCGTCGACCCGGGGATCCCGTCACGCGCCACCCGGTCCGGGCCGGGCGTCCGGCTCGACCGGCTCACCGCCGACGCGGATCCGCTGCCGACCGGCGCCGGGCTGCTCCCGCCGTGGCAGCGCCGCCGGCTGCGCACGCTCTACGACTACGTGGGGCTCGTCCGGAGCGTCCCGGAGCAGCCCTCCGTCGTGCAGGCCGACCTCCTCGACGCGCTGGAGGACGACCTCGACCGCAAGCATCCGCGCAACCCGACGATCGCCCGGACCCGTCGGCTGGCCAAGAGCCGCGGTCTGCCCACCACCTGGCTGCATCAGCTGATCTCCGCGGCCCGGCAGGACCAGCTGATCACGCACTACTCCTGCTTCGACGATCTGCTCGGCTACTGCCGGCTGTCCGGTGCACCGCTCGCGCAACTCACTCTGGCCGCCCTCGGCGACGACGATCCGGGTGACGGCGATCTTGCCGCCGCCGCGGGGACCGCGGCCCGGTTGCTCGACCTGTCGACCCGGGTGTGCGTCGATGCCGACCGCGGCCGCGTCTACCTGCCGCAGGACGAACTCAGCACCCGGCGGCTGCGCGGCGACGAACTGACCGCCCGTCCCGCCCTCGCCGCGACACGGGCGGTGGTCGAGGCGCAGGCGCACCGGGCCTACTACCTGCTGGCCAGTGCGGCACCTCGCCTGGCGGATCTGTCCTGGCCCGCGCGCATCGCCCTCACCGGAGTGGTCACCGACGCGTTGACCCAGCACAACGCGTTGCGGGCGGAGGGCTACGACACCACCGGCTGGCCGTTCGCGCCGCCCCGGCCGGATCGCCTCCGGGCATTCGCGACCGGCCTGACCCGCCCGCACCGACTGGCCGGCTTCGCCGATTGAGCGAGCCGCGGACCGATCGGCTACCGTCGCGGTGCCCTACTGCCGGTGACACCCGAGGAGGATCCGCGCCGTGTGGCCGCTCTCACGCCGTGCCCGCGACGGCCGGGCAGTGCGTGCGGTGCTTGCGGGCGAGGCGGCCGCGGCGGCCGCCGAGGTCGACGCCGCCGCCGCCGTACCGATCGATCCCGCCGCGGCGGCGTTCTTCGACGTCGACAACACGATGATCATGGGCTCGTCGATCTACTACTTCGCCCGCGGCCTGGCCGCCCGCAAGTTCTTCAACAGCCGTGATCTCGCGGCGTTCGCCTGGCAGCAGGTGAAGTTCCGGATCGGCGGTCGGGAGAACACCGGAGACATGATCCAGGCGCGGGAGGCGGCGCTGGCATTCGTCGCCGGCAAGCGGGTCGACGAGATCGTCCGGCACGCCGAGGACATCTACGACGACCTGATGGCGGAGCGGATCTGGTCCGGCACCCGCGCGCTCGCCCAGGCGCATCTCGACGTGGGCCAGCGGGTCTGGCTGGTCACGGCCACCCCGGTCGAGTTGGCGTCCGTGATCGCCCACCGGCTCGGCTTCACCGGCGCGCTCGGCACCGCGGCCGAGGTGCGGGACGGCGTCTACACCGGGCACCTGGTCGGCGAACCGCTGCACGGGCCGGCGAAGGCGGAGGCGGTGCGGGCGCTGGCCGAGCGTGAGCACCTGGACCTCACCCGCTGCGCGGCGTACAGCGACTCGGTCAACGACCTGCCGATGCTGTCGCTGATCGGCCGCCCGGTCGCGGTCAACCCCGATTCGGTGCTGCGGGCCAAGGCACGCACGGCCGGATGGGAGATCCGCGATTTCCGGACCGGCCGCAAGGCCGCCAAGGTGGGCCTGCCGTCGGCCCTCGGCGTCGGTGCGCTCACCGGCGCCGCGGTCACGGTTGCGCTACGTCGCCGCCGGTCGACGGGCGCCATGACCGCCGGGCTGCAGCGCGTACGGCGCCCGCGCATACCGATCCGATGAGCGATCCGATCACGACGTCACCGGGGTAGTGCACGCCGGTGTGGACCCGGGAGTAGGCGACCGCGGCCGCGAGCACGAGCAGCGGGAAGGACAGCAGCGGGAGTTCGTCGCCGGCTGCGACCGCGAAGGCGAAGGCGGAGGCGGAATGACCTGACGGGAACGACGTCGAGTCCGGCATCCGGACGTGCCGGGCCGACGGGACGCCGGCGGCGCGCCGATCCGGGCGGGCCCGGGGGTGGAGCTGCTTCGCCCCGATGTTGACGGTCGCCGAGGCGAGCCCGATCGCCGCGAGGCCGAGCGCGGCCGACCGCCGACCGGGCCGGCCGAAGACGGCCAACCCGCCGGCCACGCCCAGCCACAGCCGGGAGTAGTTCGCCGCGTTCGACAGCCGGCCCAAGGCGGCGTCGAGGGTCGGCGTAGGAGTCGCGGCGATGGCGCGGTAGACGGCCAGGTCGAGCGCGTCGAGTTCGCGCAGCGCGTCCTTCATCGCCGGCTACCACGCCCCGTGCTGAGCGCGAGCCGGCCCAGGCGGGACCAGGACATCGCCGGCCGGACGGGTGCTACCCCGGGCCGGTCCCGCGGCACCCGGACCCGCAGCGCCCCGGCGCTGATCGTGCAGCGCACTGGGGTCGGCAGCACCAGCGCCTCGCCGTCGACACCGACGGGTATCTCGGCGCGGTCGGCGTCGACCGTGACCTCGCGGGTCTGCAGGGTGGTCAGTCCGCGTCGGTGGCGGGCGGCGACCATCGCGGCCACCTGGCCGGCGTTGTCCACCCTGATGCCGATCAGGCCGAGCACGCCCTGGTCGAGCCGCGCACGCCGGCCGAGGCCGGCGATGTCGCCGGTCTCGTAGGGGTTGTTGCTCACCAGCAACGCCTGCGGCGCCTCGATGGTCAGCTCCTTGGTGTGCGCAACCAGCCGCGGCCCCTTATCTCCGGTGAGCAGATCGGGAAGCATCTGCAGCGTCGTCCCGGTCTTGTCGTCGCGGTACGCCGGGCTCTGCACCACCGCAGCGTAGGCGCCGAACGAGGCGTTGTTGACGAACGTGCGGCCGCCGATGCGGCCGAGGTCGATCCGCAGTTCCACCCCGTCGCGCAGGGCGTCCAGGCATCGCGTCGGGTCGTCCCGGTCCAGCCCGAGGTCGAGGGCGAAATGGTTGCGGGTGCCGGCCGAGATGACCATGAAGGGAACGCCACTCTCGCTGGCGACTCCCGCAACCAGGGCCTGCGTCCCGTCGCCCCCCGCGACTCCGAGCAGGTCCGCTCCGTCGGCGACCGCCTGGCGGGCCAGGGCCGCGACGTCGAGCCGCTCCGGTCCGGCCAGCAGGGTCACCTCGGCGCCCATCGCCCGGGCTCTCTCCTCGAGGCCGAACTTCACGACCTTCCCGCCACCGGAGCGCGGATTCATGATCAGGAACGGGTGCGCCGGTGCCGGCACGTCGTACTCGTGCATGACGTCGCGCCCGACCGACGCGGCCAGCGCCGTCCGGCCGGAGAAGACCGAGACCACCCACAGGCCGATGGTCACCAGGATCACCCAGATCAGCCCGCTCCCGGCGTAGAGCACCAGGATGATCACCGGCGCCGCGACGACGAGGACGAGGGCGAGCGCGCGCAGCAGACCGCGGGTGGTCAGGAACCACCAGATCGCCGCGAAGCAGAGGGCCGCACCTGCCGCCCCGGCCAGACCGGCGGCGATGGCCTTGAAGCCGGCGAACGCGATGAGCACGGCCAATGCGCCTGCGGCGCTCAGGAACGACAGCCGGGCGAGCCACGGTTGCCACGGTTTCAGCGGCTGATCCGCCGGCGTCGGCGGGGTCTGCACCGTCGCGGTCATTCTCGGCCTCCACGGCCGCCGCGGCGCGGGGCCCGCGCCCTGGACGGCTCTGGCCTCAGTGTCCCTGTCCGACGCCGTCCGCGGGCGGATCTTGTCCGGGCTGGGTACCGACCAGGCCGCCGAATGCCGATCGGCGGCGCAGCAGCAGCCGGTAGAGCGTCTCCTGAATGGTCTCGCGGACCTGGTCGGTGAGGTTGAAGACCAGCATCGGGTCCTCGGCCGCGCCCGACCCGAACTCCGCGGTCTCGATGGGCGCACCGAATTCGATCAGCCACTTCGACGGCAGCGGGACCGCGCCCAGCGCGCCGAGCCAGGGAAAGGTCGGCGTCAGGGGGAAGTAGGGCAGGCCGAGCAGGCGCGCGAGCGTCTTGGCGTTGCCGAGCATCGGATGAATCTCTTCGGCGCCGACGATCGAGCACGGCACGATCGGGACACCGGTGCGCAGCGCGGCGCCGACGAAGCCGCCGCGACCGAAGCGCTGCAGCTTGTAGCGCTCCGAGAACGGCTTCCCGATCCCCTTGAATCCCTCCGGCCAGACCCCGACGAGCTCCCCGCAGCGCAGCAGCCGTTCGGTGTCGAGCTGACAGGCGAGCGTATTGCCCGCCTTGCGGGCGATCTCCCCGACGACGGGCATGCGGAAGACCAGGTCCGCACCGAGCATCCGCAGGTGGCGGTGCTCAGGGTGATGATCGTGTACGGCGACGGCGGTCATCACCGCGTCCCACGCGATCCCGCCGGAGTGGTTGGCGACGACCAGCGCGCCGCCCTCGGTGGGCACATGCTCGACGCCGCTCACCTCGACCCGGAACCACCGCTCGAAGATCGGCCGCAGCAAGGGAAGCAGGGCGTGGTCGGTCAGGTCGGGGTCGAAGCCGAACTCGTCGATCCGGTAGTCGCCGGTGATACGGCGCCGGAGGAACGCCAGCCCGTCGGCAAGCCGCTCCTCCCACTCCGACCCGGCAGTGTCGGACGGCTCCCCCGACGGCTCGTTCGGGGCGTCGGACGCAGTCGGCTCGGTCGGCTCGGGTGGCTCGCCGCCGTGCAACGGGACGACCCTGGCGTCAGGCACCGGCGGTCTCCCGTCCGGTCAGCAATCCGTAGATGCGCCGCTCGGCCGCCTCGACGAGGCGGGAATCGACGATCCCGACCAGTCCGCGGCCCCGGACGAAGTCGTCGAAGGCCTGCACCGTGCTGAACCGCGGGTGGTAACCGAACTCCTCGCGCAGCCGGGCCGTGTCGACGACGCGGCCGAAGTTCAACAGCCGCGTCTGCTCGGGTGATACGTCGATCCGTCCGGTGTGCCGCAGCAGTCGGGCGACGCCGCTCACCGCCGGCGACGGGATGGGGAGCTCGACCCGCCCCGCCCGACGGATCGCCTGCGACAGCGTCACCACGCCGGTCCCCGCGACGTTGACGGTGCCTGGTCGGTCGGTCCGGGCGGCCAGGCGCACCACCTCGACCGCGTCGTCCTCGTGCAGGAACTGCAGCCGCGGATCGAAGCCAAGCACGGTGGGCACGACCGGGAGCGCGAAGTATCGGGTGACAGCGGTGTCGACTCTCGGTCCCACGAGGTTGGCGAACCGCAGCTGGCTGACGGTGACATCGGGCCGCCGGCGACCGAAACCGCGCACGTAGCCCTCGATCTCGATCGAGTCCTTGGCGTAGCCGACCCGGGGCAGCGACGGGGGTTCGGCCTCCTCGGTGAACATCGCCGGATCGCTCGAACTCGAGCCGTAGACCGCCGTGCTCGACCTGACCACGAGTCGTCGTACCTGCGGCGACTTCTGGCAGGCGGCGAGCAGTTGCATGGTGCCGATGACGTTCATCTCGGCCATCGTCGCCCGACCGCCGACGGCCATCGGCGCGGCGGAGATGGACAGGTGGACCACCGTGTCGACCGCCGCCGCCGCGATCACCTTCGCGATCAGCGGGTTGCGGATGTCGGCCCGGACGAACTCGACCCGACCGAGCCGGGTCCGGGCGGGCGGGACGGTGTCCACCCCGATCACCCGGTCGACGCCGGGATCCTCGGCCAGGGTGCCCGCCACGCGCAGACCCAGTTCACCGCTGATTCCCGTCACCAGCACGACCGACGACATGCGCTGTCCTACGCCGTACCGACGCTCGGTGGCCAGTCGACGACCTTCACCTTCTCCGTCGGTCCCGGCACTGCCCCCTGCGGCACGCGGGAGAGCACCATCGGATCGCCCGGTTTGGCGCCGAGGGTGAGGTCGGCCCGGCCCATGGTCGTCAGGACCGTGATCGCGCGGAACGAGTCCTCGTAGACGAAGGTCCGGCCGGCCGGGACATCACCGAAGTTGAGGGTGAACAGCACCTGCATCGTCTTGCCGCCGTAGCGGAGCTCCACCGTGTCGCCCAGGGCGATTCCCGACGCCTCCAGGTCGGAGCGGGCGATGTTGAGCTGCAGGTTGCCGAAGTGGTCGACCATCTCCACGGTGCCGTGGACGTGATCGCCGTGCACGAACGGCGCCCGCGGGTGCAAGGCGACGAGATCGGACGGCTCGATCCGGTCTCCGACCTCCTCGAGGTCCAGCCCGGCGGCCAGATGAGCCGCGACCGGCGCGAACACGTCGCGGCCGCGGAAGCTACGGGCCGGCTTGGGGTGCCACAGCGCCGCGTTGGTGAGCTCCCGCGCGGCGGTGACCCCGCCCATGTCCGACCAGGCCAACGAGGACACGCCGTTGTCGGGGCAGACGAAGGTCGACCCGTTTCGACAGCGGATCGCCACCGGCCGGACCATGCCGGGCCGCAGCGGATCGACCAGCGCCAGATGGACACCGACCGGCAGCCAGGGCAGCGCCTCGTGCAGCAGGCGCGCGCCGATGGCGACGCTCTGGGCCGGAACCTGATGACAGACGTCGATCACCCGGGCCTGCGGGGCGATTCCGGCCATCACGCCCTTGCATACGCCGACGAGGTGATCGTCGAGGCCGTAGTCGGACAGGAAGGTCACCCACGGCATCGTCGACGCAGCGTCGGACGCTGCCGCACTCGGCATTGCCTACCTCCGAAGCCTCGGTGACCCGTCGACGTCGACGGGCCCGCCACCCGCGGCGGGCTACTTCTTGTTGCGCCGCGCCACTCGGGTGCGCTTGAGCAGCTTGCGATGCTTCTTCTTCGCCATCCGTTTGCGACGCTTCTTGATGACCGAGCCCACGGCAACTCCAGCTGGTAAGAATGTGGCCGGCTCAGCCTACCCGTACGGCGGCCCCACCGGTTACCGCGCTCAGGACCGCCGGACGACGAGCGCGGTCGCCATCGCCGCGATGCCCTCGCCCCGGCCGGTGAGCCCGAGCCCGTCGCTGGTGGTCGCCGTGAGCGTGACCGGAGCGCCGAGCGCCTCGGACATCACTGCCTCCGCCTCGGCCCGCCGGGCCGAGATCTTGGGGGCGTTGGCGATCACCTGGACGGCGGCGTTGCCGACGACCCAGCCGGCGTCGCGCAGCCGGATCGCGGCCTCGGTCAGCAGCGCGGCCCCGGAGGCGCCGGCCCAGCCGGGCTCGGCCGTGCCGACCAGCTGGCCGAGATCGCCGAGACCGGCCGCGGAGAGCAGCGCGTCGCAGATCGCGTGGGCGGCCACGTCGCCGTCGGAGTGCCCGGTGCACCCCGGCACGCCCGGCCACAGCAGACCGGCCAGCCAGCACGGCCGGTCCGGCTGCACCGGGTGTACGTCGACGCCCACCCCGACCCGGGGCATGTCGGTCACGACGGTGACCGCCCGGTCGCCCGCACGTCGTCGCCGGAGATGGTGCGCACGGGCACGCCGAGTCGCCCGAACAGGGTGATTTCGTCGTCGTCCTCGCTCGGGGCTGCACCGGCGACGGCCTCGGCAAGCGCTTCCCGGGCGAAACCCTGCGGGGTCTGGACCACACGCAGGACCGACCTGTCCACCGTTGACAGCAGTTCGCCGGAATCGCCGACCCGCTTCACGGTGTCGGCCAGCGGCGACACCGGGACGACCGCCCGCTCTCCCGCCCGTACGGCGGCCACGATGGCGGTGACGACGTCTGGGCCGGCCGGCATCTGGTCGTCGGTCTGGACGAGGACGACCTCGGTCTGCGGTGGCAACACGGCCAGCGCCCGGCTCACCGATTGCCGGCGGGTCGGTCCGGGCTCGACGAGGACGACGTCGCCGGCGGTCCGGAACGGCTGCGCGGCGGCCTCGATCGGGGACGTGCCGACTCGAGGTTTGGTGACGACGACGAGCGTGTCCACCGTCATCACGGGCGCCATCGTGGGCATCGGTCGGGCGGCGTCGGCCGAGGCCGAACCGTCGGATTCGAGCATGATCACCGCGACGCTCATCGTGGATGAGACACGGTATCGGTCGTCCCGGAGTGGGCGAAGGGTCGCGGTCGCGCCGCCGTCAGGAGGCGAGAACCTCGTCGAGCAGCACCTCGGCCTTGTCTTCGTTGGTGCCTTCGGCGAGCGCGAGCTCGCTGACGAGGATCTGCCGCGCCTTGGAGAGCATCCGCTTCTCGCCGGCGGACAGCCCGCGTTCCTTGTCCCGGCGCCACAGGTCGCGCACAACCTCGGCGACCTTGTTGACGTCGCCGGATGCGAGCTTCTCGAGATTCGCCTTGTAGCGGCGGGACCAGTTGGTGGGCTCTTCGGTGTGCGGCGCACGCAGCACCTCGAATACTCTGTCCAGCCCCTCTTGCCCCACGACGTCGCGAACGCCCACCACTTCGGCGTTGTCAGCCGGTACGCGGACGGTGAGATCGCCCTGCGCGACCTTCAGAACGAGGTAGATCTTCTCCTCGCCCTTGATGACGCGAGTCTCGATGGCTTCGATGAGGGCTGCCCCGTGATGCGGGTAGACCACGGTTTCGCCGACGTTGAACACCATGTGTGACTGACCCCTTTCGCTGAATCAAGGATAGCACGATCGAGGGACATCCTCGACGGCGGGAGAATGCAAAACCGCAGGTCAGAGGGCACATCCGGGGGCGTATGGGTATTGACAACCGGCGGGTCGGCGCACTCAGCAAAGGCATGCGTCCGGGCAAAGTTTCCGCGATATCCGGCCTGGCGTGGCGGCCGCGAAAGGCGCAGGCTAGACACGTGGGCTTCGACGAGCAGGGTCACTCGGGCGCCGACGGTTCGCCGTCGGAATGGCAGCCCGGAGACCAGCCCGACGGTGCGCACGTGGTCATCCCCGACGACATCAGTGAGCTCGACGCCGACATCCGGGCGTGGCGCCGGGAGCAGCGGACCGCGCACCGGCGGGCCACGATTGACCGGTTCTTCTTTCGCGGCCGGTTCGGGCTGATGATGCCGCTCGTGCTGGGTTTCCTCCTGCTCGCCGCCGTCTCGAGCGTCGTCACCCTGATCGTCTCCTCACCCCCGCCGCAGCGGCCGGGCGCGCTGCCGCTGGCCCGCCCCTCGGCGGGCTCCGGCCGGGTCGGCGGGCTGGTGCCCGACGTGGCCACCCGCGATGCCCTCGGCGCCACGCAGTCGCTGCGGGCGATTCGCCCGGCGGTGCTGCTCCTGGCCCCCGCCGGATGCGCCTGCGACTCCGCCATCCGGTCGTTGGCCACGTCCGCCGAGCACAACCGGCTCCGGCTCACCGTCGTCGGCGAGCGGCGTCCCACGCTGCCCGACGAGGTGTCGGCATCGCTCGCGGTCAGCCGCAGCGAGCCGACCGGTCGGCTGCTGCGGACCTTCCACGTCACGGACCGACCGGTCACCGTGCTGGTCCGGGCCGACGGACTCATCGATCGGGTCCTGCGACGGCTCCCCGGCGCCGGGATGCTGGACAACGAGATCGCCGTGCTGTCGGCGTACGTTCCGCGCTGACTGTTCATAGTGGACAGTGAGACGGCGGCTCGTCGCCCCCCGCTCCGCCGCATGATCATCGCGCTCGCGCTCGCCTGTCACCTTCCTCCGACCGTCGCGGTGACCGCGGTGTCGGCCGCGCTCGCCGTCACCATCGGCCGTGGACCGGCGGGCACCGTGGCGGTGGCGGCCGCCGTACTGGCCGGACAGCTGACGATCGGATGGACCAACGACTATCTCGATCGTGGCCGCGACGCGGCGGTCGGCCGCCGGGACAAGCCGCTCACCCGCGGCGACATCACCCCGGTCACCGTGCGGGTCGCAGCGATCGTCGCCGCTGTCGCGGTCGTCCCGTTGTCCCTGCTCTCCGGGGTCGTCGCCGCGGCGCTGCACCTGGTGGCCGTCGCATCCGGGCTGACCTACGACCGGTGGCTGAAGTCGACGGTCGTGTCGGTGTTGCCATTCGTCGTATCGTTCGGCCTGCTGCCGGCGTTCGTGGTCGCCGGCCTGCCCGGCCATCCGGCGCCGCCGGCCTGGCTGGTCGCGGCCGGAGCGCTGCTCGGAGCGGCCGCGCACTTCGCCAACGTGCTCCCCGACCTCGACGACGACGCACGCACCGGCGTGCGCGGACTGCCGCACCGGCTGGGCCCGACGCCGTCCCGCATCGTCACGGTCGTGCTGTTGACCGCCGCCTGCCTGACGCTCGGTTTCGCACCGCCGGGCCCGGTCCGCCCGGGCCAGCTGATCGGTGTCGTCGTCGCTCTGGGAGTCGGGGTGTCCGGACTGGTGATCGGACGGCGGCCGGGGTCGCGGGCCGCCTTCTACGCCGTCATGGTGGCGGCCGCCATCGACGTCGCACTTCTGCTGGCCGCCGGGCACGACGTCCCCGCCGTCGTAGGGTGACGCGACCGGTCTACGCTGTCGCACGACGCGCACCGCCCGAGGAGGACCCGCCGCCGTGAGCCGCCCGATTGCCGCGCGCCGCGGCAGCCGTGTCTCCCCACGCCGTCTCGCTGCCGTGGCCTTCGCCGCGGTCGGCATGCTGCTGGTCTCGGCCTGTGCGTCGGGTCAGATCGCCGAGACGGCAGATGAAGTCCCCGCCGTCGACGGTGCGTCCGCGTCGGTCGGCAACATCGACCTGCGTGACGTGACGCTGGCCTACCCGTCGACCGGCTTCTATCCCGCCGGGTCGAAGGCTCCGCTCCAGCTGGCCATCATCAATACGACGACCCGGCCCGACGTCCTGGTCGGCGTGCACAGCCCGGATGCCCGTACCGCCGTCGGCTCGACGGGAGCAGCGCCGACGGCCGCGATCACCGGCACCGGAACGGTCCGGATCCCGATCGGGTCGCAGGAGACCGTGCTCGTCGGTCGCCGCCCGTCGGTGACGCTGGTGGGCCTGACCACGCGACTGCGTCCCGGCCGGACGATCCCGGTGACCTTCCGGTTCGCCCGCGCGGGCGCCGTGACCCTCCCGGTGCCGATCGCCACCCCGGAGACTCCACTGCCCCAGCGCGGCGGCGGCTGAACACCCGAGGTTGTCCGACCCGCGCCCTAGGCTGTCGCCTGTGATCGAGCCACGACGAAACAACGCGGCGCCCCGCCGGCGGGTCGGAGCGTGACCGCCCGGACGCGCGAGCGGCCGGCCTACCGATGCACCGAGTGCGGCCAGTCCGTGCCGCGCTGGGTCGGCCGATGCCCGGAGTGCCAGCAATGGGGCTCCGTCGCCGAGGTCGGCGCGCTGCGCGCCGGCCTCGCCCAGGTCGACGCCGGTCCGGTGAGCGCGCCCGCCCGGCCGATCGCAGAGATCGACGTCGAGGCGGCCCGGGCCCGGCCGACCGGCGTGGGCGAGCTCGACCGGGTGCTCGGCGGCGGTCTGGTGCCGGGGGCCGTTCTGCTCCTCGCCGGTGAGCCCGGGGTCGGCAAGTCGACCCTGCTGCTCGAAGTCGCCCACCGCTACGCCGTCGGTGCCGACCGGCCCGCCCTGGTCATCACCGGCGAGGAGTCGGCCGCCCAGGTGCGGTTGCGGGCCGAGCGCACCGGCGCCCTCAACCCGGCGCTGTTCCTCGCCGCCGAGACCGACCTGGCCGCGGTGATCTCGCACGTCGACCAGGTGTCCCCCGGCCTGCTGATCGTCGACTCCGTGCAGACCATCTCCTCGGCGGCGGTCGACGGAACCGCCGGCGGGGTCACCCAGGTGCGGGCGGTGGCCGCGGCGCTGATCGCCCTGGCCAAGGAGCGCGGGATCGCCACCGTTCTGGTCGGTCACGTCACCAAGGACGGATCGATCGCCGGCCCCCGGCTGCTCGAGCATCTCGTCGACGTCGTCCTCTCCTTCGACGGCGAGCGGCACTCGACGCTACGGCTGATCCGCGCCGTCAAGAACCGCTACGGTCCGGCCGACGAGGTCGGCTGCTTCGAGCTCGGTGACGCCGGGATCGTCGGCATCCCCGACCCGTCCGGGCTCTTCCTGTCCGGGCGCGACGAGGCGGTCGCCGGCACCTGCGTCACGGTCAGCGTCGAGGGTCGCCGCCCCCTGATGGTCGAGGTGCAGAGCCTGGTCGCCGAGTCGACGCTGGCGACGCCCCGGCGGGCGGTGTCCGGTCTCGACTCGGCGCGGGTCGCGATGATCCTGGCGGTGCTGCAGCGCCGGGCCGACATCCCGGTCGGCAAGGCCGACGTCTACACCGCGACCATCGGCGGCGTCCGGGTGTCCGAGCCGGCCGGCGACCTCGCGATCGCTCTCGCGGTGGCCTCGGCCCAACGCGACCTCCCGCTGCCCACGGGCCTCGTCGCGCTCGGGGAGCTCGGCCTGGCCGGTGACATCCGCCGGGTCGGCGGGGTCGGCCGGCGTCTGACGGAGGCCGCCCGGCTGGGCTTCACCATGGCGTTGGTCCCGGCCGGGCAGCGCGAAGACGTGCCGGGGATGCGGATCCGCGAGGTCACCGACCTCGGATCGGCGCTCGCGGCGCTGGCGGCGCTGCGCGTCCAGGTCATTCCGATGCGCCGCCGGGCCTGACAACGCCTGTTACGGGGCCTGTTACGGGGCCTGTTACGGGGCCTGCTGCGGGCCTCTTACGCGACGCGAACACGGTCGTGTTCGTCCCGGAGGCGGAATCGCCCCGCGCGCGCCCGTAGACTGACTGCGGCAAGTACACAACTCTGCGTACATATCGGCATCAAGACCACCGGGGAGAAGCCGTGCCCACGTCGGACCGCGACGAGAAGCTGCGGTCGACCCTCGCGCTCGTCGCACCCGGCACCGGTCTCCGGGACGGCCTCGAGCGAATTCTCCGCGGCAACACCGGCGCCCTGATCCTGCTCGGCTACGACCGGGTGGTCGAGCCGCTGTGCACCGGCGGCTTCGAGCTCGACGTCGAATTCTCCGGCAACCGGGTCCGCGAGCTGGCCAAGATGGACGGCGCGGTGGTGCTGTCCTCCGACTGCACCCGGATCCTGCGCGCCGCCGTGCACCTGATGCCCGATCCGTCGATCCCCACCGACGAGTCCGGCACCCGGCACCGGACCGCCGAGCGGACCGCGGTGCAGACCAGCTTCCCGGTGATCTCGGTGAGCCAGTCGATGCGGATCATCAGCCTCTACGTCGACGGCCGGCGCTACGTCCTCGACAACTCCGCCGCCGTGTTGTCCCGCGCGCACCAGGCGCTCGCGACGCTCGAGCGCTACAAGCTGCGGCTCGACGAGGTCGCCGGCACGCTCTCCGCGCTGGAGATCGAGGACCTGGTCACCCTCCGGGACGCGATGAGCGTCAGCCAGCGGCTGGAGATGGTGCGCCGGATCGCCGACGAGATCGAGGGCTACGTCGTCGAGCTCGGTGTCGACGGCCGGCTGCTCGCGCTGCAACTCGACGAGCTCATGGCCGGGGTCAACGCCGACCGGGAGCTCATCGTCCGCGACTACGTGCCGAGCGGGCGGCGGAGCCGGTCGACCGAAGAGGTCCTGGCCGATCTCAGTGCGCTGTCGGCGACCGAGCTGATCGACCTCACCCTGGTGGCGAAGGCCACCGGCTACCCGGCGACCTCGGAGGCGTTGGACAACGCGGTGAGCCCGCGCGGATACCGACTGCTCGCCAAGGTCCCCCGGCTGCCCACCACGGTCATCGACCGGATCATCGACCACTTCAAGGGCCTGCAGAAGCTGCTCGCGGCCTCGGTGGAGGACCTCCAGGCGGTCGACGGCGTCGGCGAGTCCCGGGCCCGCAGCATCCGGGAGGGGCTGTCCCGGCTGGCCGAGTCGAGCATCCTGGAGCGCTACGTGTGAGCAGCGCCGGCCTGGCCGACGCGGCGATCGACTGGTACGACGGGCACGCCCGGGACCTGCCCTGGCGACGTCCCGGCGTCGGTGGCTGGGCGGTGCTGGTCAGCGAGGTCATGCTCCAGCAGACCCCGGTGGCCCGGGTGCTCCCGGCGTACGAGGCGTGGCTCGCCCGTTGGCCCACCCCGGCCGATCTGGCCGCCGAGCCGGCGGGCGAGGCAGTGCGGATGTGGGGGCGGCTGGGCTACCCGCGGCGCGCGCTGCGGCTGCACGAGTGCGCGACCGCGCTCGTCGCCGACCACGCGGGACAGGTGCCGAGCGATCCCGAGGCGTTGCGGGCGCTGCCCGGGGTCGGCTCCTACACGGCCAACGCCGTCGCGGCCTTCGCCTTCGGCCGCCGGGTGCCGGTGGTCGACACCAACGTGCGCCGGCTGGTCGCGCGGTCCGTGCTCGGCGTCGCCGACACCGGCCCGAGCACGGCTCGCGACCACGCCGCGGTCGAGGTGCTGCTGCCGGTCGATCCGGCGCGGGCGGTGCGGGCGTCGGTCGCCTTCATGGAGTTGGGTGCGCTGGTCTGCACGGCCCGGGCGCCGCGATGCCCGACCTGCCCGCTACGCGACACCTGCGCCTGGCGGCTGGCCGGCTGCCCGCCGTACGACGGGCCGGTCCGCACCCCGCAGCGGTTCGCCGGCACCGACCGGCAGGTCCGCGGGCTGCTCCTCGAGGTGGTGCGCGACGCCGATCGGCCGGTGCCGGGCGAGCGGCTCGACGCGGTCTGGCCCGACTCCGGGCAGCGCGCCAGGGCGCTGGCCGGACTGGTCGACGACGGACTGCTCGACCCGCTGCCCGACGGCCGCTACGCGCTCCCCGGACACGGCTGAAGCGCGCCACCGACAGAAACGACCCCGCCCCGCGGCGGCCGGATCGGCCACCCGCGGGGCGGGATCGTCATGCGGTCGTGCGCGGTGCGGTCGGGCTACTCCCCGGCGGCACCACTGTGGTCACCGGCTGTTCCGGCTGCGACCGGCGGTGCGTCGGGCACGGTGGCCGGCTTCGCCTCGCCGCGGAAGGTGAACTGCGTATCCGCACCCTCACCCTCGGCGTCGACCAGCACGATCTGACCGGGCGACAGCTCGCCGTAGAGGATCTTCTCCGAGAGCTGGTCCTCGATCTCGCGCTGGATCGTGCGACGCAACGGCCGGGCGCCGAGCACCGGGTCGAAGCCACGCTCGGCGAGCAGTTCCTTCGCCTTCGTGGTCAGCTCCAGGCCCATGTCCTTGTTGCGCAGCTGCGCGTCGACGCGGGTCAGCATCAGATCGACGATCTCGACGATCTCGAGCTTCGAGAGCTGGTGGAAGACGATCATGTCGTCGATCCGGTTGAGGAACTCCGGCCGGAAGTGCTGCTTGAGCTCGTCGTTGACGCGCTGCTTCATCCGGTCGTAGTCGGTCTTCGCCTGGTCATTGCCCGACTGGAACCCGAGGCTGACGGCCTTGGTGATGTCGCGGGTGCCGAGGTTGGTGGTCATGATCAGGACGGTGTTCTTGAAGTCGACGATCCGGCCCTGACCGTCGGTCAGCCGCCCGTCCTCCAGCACCTGCAGCAGCGTGTTGAAGACATCGGCATGGGCCTTCTCGATCTCGTCGAAGAGCACCACCGAGAACGGCTTGCGCCGCACCTTCTCGGTCAGCTGACCACCCTCGTCGTATCCGACGTAGCCGGGAGGCGCCCCGACCAGCCGCGACACGGTGTAGCGGTCGTGGAACTCGCTCATGTCGAGCTGGATCAGCGCGTCCTCGTCACCGAACAGGAATTCGGCGAGCGCCTTGGACAGCTCGGACTTCCCGACGCCGGACGGGCCGGCGAAGATGAACGAACCGCCGGGACGCTTCGGGTCCTTCAGGCCGGCCCGGGTACGCCGGATGGCCTGCGAGACCGCCTTGATGGCCTGCTCCTGGCCGACGATCCGCTTGTGCAGCTCGTCCTCCATGCGCAGCAGCCGGGAGGTCTCCTCCTCGGTGAGCTTGAAGACGGGGATTCCGGTCCAGGTCGCCAGCACCTCGGCGATCTGCTCGTCGTCCACCTCGGCGACGACGTCCATGTCGCCGGCCTTCCACTCCTTCTCCCGCTGCGCCTTCTCGCCGAGCAGCTGCTTCTCCTTGTCGCGCAGCGACGCGGCCTTCTCGAAGTCCTGCGCGTCGATCGCGCTCTCCTTCTCGCGGCGCACGTCGCCGATCCGCTCGTCGAACTCGCGCAGGTCCGGCGGCGCGGTCATCCGGCGGATCCGCATCCGTGACCCGGCCTCGTCGATCAGGTCGATCGCCTTGTCGGGCAGGAAGCGGTCGGAGATGTAGCGGTCGGCCAGCGAGGCCGCGGCGACCAGGGCGGCGTCGGTGATCGACACCCGGTGGTGCGCCTCGTAGCGGTCGCGCAGACCCTTGAGGATCTCGATGGTGTGCGCCAGGGACGGCTCGCCGACCTGGATCGGCTGGAAGCGCCGCTCGAGCGCGGCGTCCTTCTCCAGGTGCTTGCGGTACTCGTCCAGCGTGGTGGCACCGATGGTCTGCAGCTCGCCGCGGGCCAGCATCGGCTTGAGGATGCTGGCGGCGTCGATCGCGCCTTCGGCGGCACCGGCCCCGACGAGGGTGTGGATCTCGTCGATGAACAGGATGATGTCGCCGCGGGTGCGGATCTCCTTGAGGACCTTCTTCAGCCGCTCTTCGAAGTCACCGCGGTAGCGCGAGCCGGCGACCAGGGCGCCGAGGTCGAGGGTGTAGAGCTGCTTGTCCTTCAGCGTCTCCGGCACCTCGCCCTTGACGATGGCCTGGGCCAGGCCTTCGACGACGGCGGTCTTGCCGACGCCGGGCTCCCCGATCAGGACCGGGTTGTTCTTGGTCCGCCGGGACAGCACCTGCATCAGGCGCTCGATCTCCTTCTCGCGCCCGATGACCGGGTCGAGCTTGGATTCTCGGGCGGCCTGGGTCAGGTTGCGGCCGAACTGGTCGAGCACCAGCGAGGTGGACGGTGCGCCCTCGCCGGGGCCGCCGGCACCGGCCGGCTCCTTGCCCTGGTAACCGGAGAGCAGCTGGATGACCTGCTGGCGGACGCGGTTGAGGTCGGCACCCAGCTTGACCAGCACCTGGGCGGCGACGCCCTCACCCTCGCGGATGAGCCCGAGCAGGATGTGCTCGGTGCCGATGTAGTTGTGGCCGAGCTGCAGCGCCTCGCGCAGGGACAGCTCGAGGACCTTCTTGGCGCGCGGCGTGAACGGGATGTGCCCGGACGGCGCCTGCTGGCCCTGGCCGATGATCTCCTCGACCTGCTGGCGGACACCCTCCAGCGAGATACCGAGGGACTCGAGCGCCTTGGCCGCGACGCCCTCACCTTCGTGGATGAGGCCGAGCAGGATGTGCTCGGTCCCGATGTAGTTGTGGTTGAGCATCCTGGCTTCTTCTTGGGCCAGGACGACGACCCGCCTCGCTCGGTCGGTGAACCTCTCGAACATCGTTGCTCCTCACGTGCCTTGCGGCACCGTGCGGGGAATCCGGGCCGCCGCACCCTTGCGGGTACCTGCCCATCCCACTCTAGTCGCGGCGCGTGATTCGCTCACCCTGAGATACGGGTTGGCCGCGATATGGATCAGCCTCCGGCGCCTGTGCCGGCGGGCTTATCTGCTCAAACGAACGGGGGAATCGGGTGCTTCCGGGGGTCGCTACGCCGAGAGCGAAAGCCGATCATGAGTCGGCGCGGCGGAGCGGGCCGCTACCGTGTGGCGGCATGAGCGGCTCACCCGGTGCGACGACGGAACCGGGCGCCGGTCCGGGGGGTGCTGCTCGACGTCGGCGGCGTGCTGCTCGTGCCGGACCCGGTGACCGTCTGTGACGTGACCGGCCGGCACGGCGGCGACGGCACGACAGAACGGGTCATCCGGGCCCATTACGCGGCCATGGCGGTCGCCGACGACGGGGTGCGCTTCACGTGGCCGGCCTACTACCGCCACCTCGCCGCGGGCTGCGCGGTGCCCGCCCACAACCTCGACGACGCCGCGGTCGCCCTGCGCGCGGCGTACACCGCGACCAATGTGTGGCGGACGTCACTGCCAGGTGCCCGAGCGGCCCTGACCCAACTGGCCGAAGCCGGGTACCGGATCGCGATCGTGTCCAACTCCGACGGCACCGTGGAGAAGGCGCTCGCCGCGGCCACCGTCTGCCAGGTCGGTCCGGGCCCGGGCGTCCGAGGTCGACCTCGTGCTCGACAGCCATCTCGTCGGGGCGGCCAAGCCGGACCCGGCGATCTTCACCCTGGCGCTCGACGGCCTCGGGCTCGACGCCGAGCAGGTCGTCCACATCGGGGATACCCGCTTCGCCGACGTCGCGGGCGCCCGCGCCGCCGGTATCCGCCCGCTGCATGTCGACCCGTACGGCGACTGCGGGCGGCCCGCCGGCCACGAGCACGTGCGTTCCCTGGCCGACGCCGTCGACCGGGTGCAGCCCCGATGAGCCGTCAGCGCTCGCTGTTGTAGATCTCCACGATCCGGGCCGGGATCCGGCCGCGGTCACTCACGTCGTGCCCGTTCTTGCGCGCCCAGTCGCGGATCGCCGAGGCCTGGTCGCGATCGATCGGTGCCTTGCCGCGGGCCCGCCCGTTGGCCGAGTTGCCGCTGGACCGACCGGCTTTACGCGCGTGGCCCACATAGTCGGCAAGTGCAGCACGCAAGGCTGCGGCGTTCTTCGTCGACAGGTCGATCTCATAACTCGTTCCGTCGAGCGCGAAGGACACCGTCTCCTCGGCACTGCCGCCGTCGAGATCGTCCAGGAGAAGCACTTGGACTTTCTGCGCCACGAGGTTTCCTTTCGATGCTGAGCACGGATCTGGGATTTGTGAATTATGGAGACATTCGCAGGGCAAGGCTACCCGAATTGCTCGGTGTCACTCCGGCCGGACGAAAGGAAACAGGATGGTCTCCCGAACGCCGGCGCCGGTGAAAACCTGAAGCATCCGGTCGACACCCATTCCCATCCCGCCCGACGGTGGCATTCCGTATTCGAGCGCCCGCAGAAAGTCGTCGTCGAGTTGCATCGCTTCCGGATCGCCCTTGGCCGCTGCGCGCGATTGTTCCATAAGCCGTTCGCGCTGCACGATCGGATCCACAAGTTCTGAGTACGCCGTCGCCCGCTCCACGCCGCCGATGTAGAGGTCCCACTTCTCGGCGACGTCGGGCTTCGACCGGTGCGGCCGGGTCAGCGGACTGGTCTCGACCGGGAAGTCGCGGACGAAGACCGGGCCGGCGAGCCGCTCGACGCAGAGCGCCTCGAACAATTCCTCCGTCAACTTTCCCGGTCCCCACGCCGGATTGACCGACACCTCATGCTGTTCTGCCAGCAGACGCAACTCGTCGAGCGGGGTCTGCGGGGTCACCGGCCGCTCGACGGCCTCCGACAGGGCGTCGTAGAGCGAGATCGACTCCCACTTGCCCCCGAGGTCGATCTCGGTGCCGTCGAGGCGGGTGAAGCTGGTCGAGCCGAACACCCGCTCGGCCGCTTCCTGGTAGAGCGCCTGAGTGAGTTCGGCCATCGTGTCGTAATCGCCATAGGCCTCGTAGACCTCGAGCATGACGAACTCCGGCGAGTGGGTCGAGTCGGCGCCCTCATTCCGGAAGACCCGGTTGATCTCGAAGACCTTCTCGATACCGCCCACGACGGCCCGCTTGAGAAATAGCTCCGGGGCGATACGCAGGTAGACGTCCATGTCGAATGCATTGAAATGCGTGGTGAACGGCCGGGCGGTGGCACCGCCGTGCACCGCTTGCAGCATTGGGGTCTCGACCTCGGTGAAGCCACGCGAATGCAGAGAGTCACGCAGTGAGCCGGTGACGGCCGCCCGGATCTCGACCATCTGACGCGCCTCGGGGCGCACGATCAGGTCGACGTAGCGCTGCCGGACCCGGGTCTCCTCCCCGGTCGGCTTGTGGGAGACCGGGAGCGGACGGAGCGCCTTCGCCGCCATCCGCCACGCGTCGGCCAGCACCGACAACTCCCCGCGTCGGGACGTGATCACCTCACCCGCCACGAAGACGTGGTCACCGAGATCGACGTCGGCCTTCCAGGCCGCGAGGGCCTCCGGGCCGACCCGGTCCAGGGAGAGCATGACCTGCAGTTCGGTGCCGTCGCCTTCGCGCAATGTCGCGAAGCAGAGCTTTCCGGTGTTGCGCACGAAGATCACCCGGCCGGCGACACCGACCTGCTGACCGGTCGTCGCGTCCGGCGGCAGTTCGGGATAGGCGGCGCGGATCTCGGCGAGGGAGTGGGTGCGCGGCACGCCGACCGGGTAGGGGTCGGTGCCGGCGGCCTGCATCCGGTCGACCTTCTCCCGGCGTACGCGCATCTGCTCCGGCAGATCGGCGATCGAGCCGCCGTCGCGCGCGGACGCTCCCTCGGCCGGTGGCTCGTCAGTCACCCCACAAACCCTAACGATCGCGGGATTTCCGATACACGCCGGTTAACGTTGCGGCGTGCAGGACGATGACCGCGCCCGTCACGCAGCCTCCTTCGACGGCGCCAGCGACGCCTATGACCGGGCCCGGCCGGGCTATCCCGACGATGCGCTGACCTGGCTCGTCCCGCCGAAGGCGCGCGACGTCCTCGATCTCGGTGCCGGCACCGGGAAGCTCACCCGACAGCTCACCGCACAGCTCAATGGTTCTCGGCGGACGGTGACCGCGGTCGAGCCGCTCGCCGGGATGCGCGAGCGGCTGGCCGCCGCCGTCCCGGAGGCGCGGCTGCTGGCCGGCGACGCCGAGGCGATCCCGCTCCCGGACGCCGGCGTCGACGTCGTGCTGGTGGCGCAGGCCTGGCACTGGTTCGACGAGACCCGGGCCGGCCCCGAGATCGCGCGGGTGCTGCGGCCCGACGGTGTCCTGGGCCTGCTCTGGAACGACGCCGACCAGACCGAGCCGTGGGTCGCCGCGCTCTGGGATCTGCTGCACGAACGCGGCGAGCAGGAGAAGGAGGACGACCGGGTGCCGCATCCCGGGCCGGACTTCGAGCGCCCCGTGCGCCGCGACTTCCGCCACCGGCATGCGCTGGACCTGGACACGTTGCTGGACCTGGTCCGCTCCCGCAGCTACGTGATCCTGCTGCCCGAGGACCGTCGCCAGCGGCTGTTGGCCGACGTCGTCGAGCTCGTCCGCGGCCACCCCGACATCGCCGACCCGCAGGCTCTGACCCTGCCCTACGTCACGCAGTGCTGGCGGGCGCGCCGTCGGTGAGATGATCACGCCATGGCGATGCACAGTGAGGTGTTCGGCGCGGCGAGCGACGAAGATGCTGAAGCCGCGATCGACCGCGGCCCCATCGCGCACGGCATCCCCGGCGTCGTGGAGACCGGCGGGCTGACGTCGATGGAGATGGACCTGCTCCACTCCACCCTGACCGGCCGCCGGTTCGAGGAGATCCTGCGCAGTTCGGGCGGCGAGCTCATCGCCACCGGCGGCGACAACGGGCCGTGGGTCGAACGGATCCGACACGAGCTGACCGACCTGCTCACCGGGCTGACGGACGAGCAGGTGGCCGACGCCGGGCCGCGGTGGGCCGCCCACGACGACCTCGCCGGGGCCGATCCGGTCGACGTCACGGCGCTGCTCGGAGCATTGGTCGAGCTGGCCCGGACCAGCCGGGCCGGCGGCCAGCAGCTGTATCTGTGGAACGCGATGTAGCGACTGCGCGGCTCAGGCGGTGTTGCGCTCGAAGGCCAACCGCAGCCCGATCAGGGTGAGATCCGGCTCGTAGCGGTCGATCGTGGCGCTCTCCGAGACGATGAGGGGGGCGAGTCCTCCGGTCGCCACGACCGTCGCCGTGCCGCCGAGCTCGGCGAGGATGCGTCGTACCAGACCGTCGACCTGCCCGGCGAAGCCGTAGAGGATGCCCGACTGCAGCGCCTCCACAGTGCTCTTCCCGATCACCGACCGCGGCGGCAACAGCTCGACCTTGAGCAGCTGCGCCGCCCGGGAGGCGAGGGCATCGACCGAGACCTCGATCCCCGGCGCGAGGGCGCCGCCGAGGAACTCACCCTGCGCGCTGACGACGTCGAAGTTGGTGGAGGTGCCGAAATCGACGACGACCGCCGGCCCGCGGTAGAGATGGTGCGCGGCCAGGGTGTTCATGATGCGGTCGGCGCCCACCTCGCGCGGGTTGTTGATCAGGATCGGTACGCCGGTGCGCACCCCCGGCTCGATCAGCAGCGTCGGCAGGTCGGGATAGTGCCGGGCGAGCATCCGGCGTAGCTCGTGCAGCACCGACGGCACGGTGGAGCAGCCCGACAGCCCGGTGACCGTCGTTCCCTCGAGCAGCCCGCGGAACGTCAGCGCCAACTCGTCGGCGGTCGCCCGCGGATCGGTGTTGATGCGCCAGGTGTCGACCATCTTCTCGCCCTCGAACACCCCCAGCACGGTGTTGGTGTTGCCGACGTCGACGGTGAGCAGCATCAGGCCTCTTCCCGGCCGGACGGCCGTAGGTGGATGGCGACGTTGTCGATCAGGCGCGTGGTCCCGACCCGTGCCGCGACCAGCAGCCGGGCCGGCCCGCTGACCGGTGCGGGGCCGAGGTCGGGGGCGCAGAGGTGAAGGTAGTCGAGCTCCAGTCCTGGTTCGCCGTCGAGGACGGCGCGCGCCGCGGCGAGCACCGCCGCGGCTCCCCCACCCTCGACGGCCGAACCGGCCGCCAGGGCGCGCGAGAGTGCGGTCGCGGTACGGACGCTGCGGTCCGGACAGGTATCGATTGCGGCTGGAGAGCGCCAGCCCGTCCGGCTCCCGCACGGTCGGGACCCCGACCACCTCCACGCCCAGGTCGAGATCGCGCACCATCCGGCGTACCAGCACCAGCTGCTGATAGTCCTTCTCCCCGAAGAACGTCGCCTCGGCACCGTCGACCATGTTGAGCAGCTTGCAGACCACGGTGAGTACGCCGGCGAAATGACCGGGCCGGCTGGCGCCCTCGAGCACCTCGCCCAGCGGTCCCGGGTCGACCCGCACCTGCGGCTCACCGTCGGGATAGACGACGTCCGGGGACGGGGCGAAGACGACGTCGACGCCCTCCTCCCGACACACCACACAGATCCTCGTCGAGGGTGCGCGGGTAACGGCCGAGATCCTCGCCAGCGGCGAACTGCAGCGGATTGACGAACACCGTCACGACCACGGTCTCGCAGCGCGCCCGTGCGTAGCGGATCAGTGCCCGGTGGCCCTCGTGCAGGGCGCCCATCGTCAGCACCACGCCGACCGAGCCGGACCGGGCGGCGAGCGCTTCGGCCAGCTCGGTGCGGTCGGTGGCGACGTCGACCGCGGTGTCGAGACCGTCGCCCGCACCGGGAACACCCGTGTCGGGGACGCTCATGCCGAGGTGCTGTGCGGACGGGTGGCCAGCACGTCGAGCAGGGCCTCGGCGCTCTGCGGATCGAGCAGCCCGGCGGCGAGTGCCCGCGAGGCGGTGAGCCGGGCCATCGCGACGTAGGAGGCGACCGAGTCCGGCGCCTCGCGGTGCAGGGTGGCCAGGTGGGCGGCGACCGTGCCGGCGTCCCCGCGCGCGACCGGCCCGGTGAGCGCGGCGTCGCCGCTGCGCAAGGCGTTGTCCAGCGCGGCGCCCAGCAGCGGACCGAGCATCTGCCCGGGGTTGTCGACCCCGGCGCCGCGGAGCAGGTCGGCCGACTCGGCGACCAGCGACACCAGATGGTTGGCGCCGACGGTGAGCGCCGCGTGATAGAGCGGGCGGGCCTGCTCGGGGATCCACACCGGCTCGCCGCCCATCTCGACGACGAGCGCCTCGGCCACCGGACGCAACGGTTCCGGCGCGGTGACCCCGAACGAGACGCCGGCCAGCCGGTCGACGTCCTCGGGCCGGTCGGTGAAGGTCATCACCGGGTGCAGGGCGAGCGGCAGGGCCCCGGCCCGGGTCGCCGGGGCGAGGATGTCGACGCCGTGCGCGCCGCTGACGTGGGCGACGAGTTGCCCGGCCCGCCAGCCGCCGGTGTCGGCCAGCCCGTCGATCAGGCCGGCGAGGACGTCGTCGGGTACGGCGAGCAGGACGAGTTGCGCGCGATCGACGACCTGGTCGACCGGCAGCCGCTCCGCGCCGGGCAGGTGCCGCTCGGCGCGGCGTACCGATTCCCGGGAGACGCCGGAGGTGGCGACGACCCGATGGCCGGCCCGGATGAGCGCGGCGCCGAGCACCGACCCGACCCGGCCGGCGCCGACGACGCCGACTTCGAGCCGGCCGGAGCGCTCCGTCGGGTCCACTGCTGATTCCATCCCGGTGTTCCAGTCCTCTCGAGGCAGGTACCGGACACCGCGAGGTTACCTGCGCCGACCGGGTCGGCGTCCGCAACTCCTCGGGACACCTATCCTCGGCGACCGTGGGGACCGGCGCGCGGGCCTGGCGTCTCGCGATGGCCGAGGCGCTCTACGGCGACGAGGGCTTCTACCGCCGCGGCGGGGCCCCGGCCGGTCATTTCCGCACCGCCGTCACCGGGGGCGGGGCCCCGGTCCTGGCCGCCGCGCTGCACCGGGTCGCCGTCGACGCGGGCCTGCGCGCGGTGATCGACGTCGGCGCCGGCGGCGGGGAGCTGCTCAGCGCGCTCCACGACGTCGACCCGGCGCTCGACCTGCACGGCGTCGACGTCGCCCCGCGGCCGACCTCGCTGCCCGGCCCGGTGCGGTGGTGGTCGCGGACGCCGACCGGGCTCACCGCCCTGCTGATCGCGCACGAATGGCTCGACAACGTCCCGGTCGACGTCGTCGTCCCCACCCCGACCGGACCCCGCGTCGTGCTCGTCGACGACGCCGGCGAGGAGAGTCCCGGTCCGCCGCCGGGCGGACCTGACGCCGCGTGGCTGCGCCGATGGTGGCCGCCCGGCGGGCAGCACCACCGCGCCGAGGTCGGACGGTCCCGGGACCGGGCCTGGACCGGTGTGCTGGAGCGCCTCGCCGGGGGACTCGCGATCGCCGTCGACTACGGCCACCTCGCCGGCGACCGGCCGCCGTACGGCAGTCTCACGGCGTTCCGCGCCGGCCGGGAGGTGCCGCCGGTGCCCGACGGACGGTGCGACCTCACCGCCCACGTCGCCGTCGATGCCTGCCGCGCCGCGGGAGAACGCGCGGTCGGTCGACCGGCCCGGCTGCTCCGCCAGCGGTCGCGCGTTGCACGCACTCGGTGTCGACGGGCGGCGGCCGCCGCTGGCCCTCGCCGGCCGGGATCCGCGGGCGTACGCCGCCGAGCTGGCCGGGGCGAGCGCGGCGGCGGCGTTGACCGACTCCGCCGGTCTGGGCGCCTTCTGGTGGCTGGTGCAACCACTCGACCGCCCGATCCCCGCGGTGCTGGCCCGGGGCTGATCCGGCCGCGTGCCACGGCGATAAGGTCTGCTGGGAGGCACGATCATGGTCGACGACGTCACCACCAGGGTCATCCAGCGACTCTCACATCCGCACCGACCGCCCGAGCGCCGCGAGGGCGGGGCTGCGGGGCATTTCCTGTCGCTGGCGCAAGGCGCCCTCGGTGGCGCACTGCCCCTGCGGGTCACCGCGTGGGACGGCAGCGTCGCCGGCGCGGCGGATGCCGCGGCGCGCGTGACGGTGCGCTCTCCTCGGGCCCTCCGCCGGGTGCTCTACGCGCCGAACGAGGTCGGACTCGGCCGGGCCTACGTCACCGGTGAGATCGACGTCGAAGGCGACCTCGCCGGCGCGCTCGACGCGCTCGCCGACGCCGTCGAGTCATGGCATCGCAAGATCACGCTGGCAGAGGGCATCCGGCTCATCTCCGACGCGGCCCGGCTCGGGGTGATCGGCCCCCGGCCCAAGCCCCCGGCCACCGAGGTCAAGCTCTCCGGCCGGCCCCACTCGCGGGCCCGCGACGCGGCGGCGATCAGCCACCACTACGACGTACCGACCGACTTCTACCGAATGTTCCTCGGCGACACGATGGCCTACTCCTGCGGCTACTGGCCCGACGGCGTCGACGACCTCGACGCGGCGCAGCGCGCGAAGTTCGACCTCGTCTGCCGCAAGCTCGACCTGCGGCCGGGCATGCGGATCCTCGACATCGGGTGCGGGTGGGGCGGCTTCGTCGAACACGCGGCCCGCGAGTACGGCGTCGACGCGGTGGGGGTCACGATCAGCGGCGCACAGGTGCAGGCGGCACGCGACCGGATCAGCGCGGCCGGCCTGACCGACCGGGTCACGATCCGCCGCCAGGACTACCGCGAGATCGGGGACGGACCCTACGACGCGATCGTCAGCATCGGGATGGCCGAGCACGTCGGCACTTCGCAGCTGCCGACGTACACCTCCCGGCTCTTCGACCTGCTGACCCCGCAGGGCCGGTTGCTGCACCACGCGATCGCCGCCCGCGCCGGGACGCGGCCGCAACGCGCGACCTTCATTCGCCGCTTCATCTTCCCCGACGGCGAACTGCAGCCGGTGGCCACTGCGGTGCGGGTGTTGGAGGACGGCGGCTTCGAGGTCCGCGACGTGCACGCTCTACGCGAGCACTACATACGGACCCTGCGGACCTGGCTCGACGGGCTCGAGCGGAACTGGGACCAGGCCGTCCGCCTGGTCGGCCTCACCCGGGCCCGCACGTGGCGGATCTATCTCGCCGGCTCCTCGGTGGGCTTCGCCCATCAGCGGGTCGGGGTCAACCAGATCCTCGCCGTACGCCCGGACCGGCACGGCGGGAGCGGGATGCCGGCGTCGCGCGTGGTCTGAGCGCGGCGGCGGCAGCATCGAACCTCAAGTGCACTCGAAGACAAGTGGGCCCGGTCTCAGGCTCCGGTGAGTGCCTCGAGCGCCCGATCCACGTCGCCGTCGGTCGTGTAGATGTGACACGACAGCCGCAGCCGACCGGCCCGCACACTGGCTTGGATCCCGGCCCGCTCCAGCTTCGCCGCGGCGTCGGGGACGTCGGCCGACACGATCGCGCTGTCACCCGGCTCGACTCCCAGCCCGGACCGCAACCGGTTGGCCAGGCGGACGTCGTGGTCGTGGATCGCGGCCACCCCGATCCGCTCCACCACCTCCAACGCCGGCCGGGTACCGACCCAGGAGAACCAGGCGGGCGAGGTGTCGAACCGGCGGGCGTCGGTGGCCAGCCGCAGCGGGAGGCCGTAATAGCTGGTGTTCGGGTCGTCCCCGGCGTACCACCCCGCCGAGATCGGACGCATCCGTTCGCGCAGCCGCGGGCTGAGCACCACGAACGCCGAGCCGCGCGGGGACATCAGCCACTTGTAGGCGTGCACGGCGAGCGCGTCGACCTCCGACGCGTCGATCGGCAGCCAACCGCAGGCCTGCGTCGCGTCGACCGCGACGAGGGCGCCATGGTGGCGGGCGGCGGCGATGATCTCCCCGAACGGCGCGATCTCACCGGATGCCGACTGCACCAGGCTGAAGGCCACCAGCGTCGTCCGCGCGTCGATGGCCTCCGTGAGCCGCGACACCGGCGCCGTCACCACCTCCACGCCCCGGTCGCCGTGCACCAGCCACGGGAACAGGTTGGAGGTGTATTCGCCCTCCGGCACGAGCACCCGCGCCCCGTCGGGAAGCGACGCCGCGACGGCACCGAGCCGCTCCGAGACGGTGCTACCGATCGCGACGTCGGTCGCCGGTACGCCGACCAGCCGGGCGAACGACTCGCGCGCACCCCCGACGTAGGCGTCCCACGGTTCCCAACTGGTGCGCCCCACCCGCCAGTCGGCCAGCGCGGCGTCGATCGCCTCTCGCGCCGGCCGCGGCGGGAGTCCGTAGCTGGCGGTGTTGAAGTAGCCCGGCTCGGGATCCCACAGATCGGCGATGTCTGCGCGCTCCATCGTCGCGTCCGTCAATGCACCGTGGCGCTGCTGCTCGCGGTGCCACCGGCCTTCGCGGCGAAGCCCAGCAACATCGTCGACCGCGGCGTCAGCTTTCCAGGCGTGGCCGGGAGCCGCACCGTCCGCGACCCGGCGTGCGCGATCGCGACCGTCGCGCTTCCCAGCGTCACGTTGGCCGGATCCCAGACGAACAGGTGGGCCGTACCCGGGCCGGTTGCGCGCACCTTCGCCGTCACGACGCCACCGCGGCGATGTGCCCGCCCCACGATCCAGGCGCGATCCGACCGCGGCGCGGCCATGTCGCCCGCCAGCGGCAGACCGACCGTCGCCGCCTGCAGAATCGACTGCGGCGAGTCGATGCTCAGCGCCGCGGTCTGCGGGATCACCGGAGTCTTGGGCGTCGTCGGCGTCCCGGGCGGCGGCGTGTAGCCCGGCAGGCTCGCGATCCCCCAGCGGTAGGGGTCGCCCTGCACGCCACCGAACGGCGACCAGGCGATCCGCGACTTCCCGGTCTTGTCCTGCGTGTCGGAGTCGTAGACGAGCACGTTGAGGCCCATGTGGGTCGGGTCCACCGCCGACGGCAGGTCGGCGAACGGGATCTTCGCCTCGACGGTGTAACCGGTGTACGGCGACGTCACCTGGGACGCCACCTGCATGCCCGGCGCCGTGGTCGCGCCCGGACCCTGATGGTTGTCCGCGTCGCGTTCGAAGCACGACGGGTTGCCGTTCTTGGGGTCGTTGGTGATCGGCAGGATGCCGGTCTTGAAGGTCGTCGCGGTGTTCTCCGAGTTGCCGCGCGGGTCGACGTTGATCTCGACCGAATCGGTGCGCCAGTGCCGTTTGCAGTCGGTGGCGTCCAGCTTCGTGCCGAGGATGTTGTCGCGCACGTGCACCAGCACGTAGAGGTCGGTGCCGTTCCACGTCGTCTTCGTGGTGGCCGAGCAGTCAGCGGCCGAGGAGCAGTCGTCGCCCTCCCACCGCCGCGAGGTGTCCAGCGACGGGCCGGCGTACTCACCACTACCTTCCTTGCCGTCGACGGTCGGCGCCGTCGCGGCGTGCGGGATCGTCGTCACCGGCACGAGTTCGAGCCCGGCCGACTCGACGTCCGCCGAGCCGTCGTTGTTGGTCGTGGTGATCGTGTAGTCATAGTCGCCGTTGTCCGGACCCTCATCGGCCGTCGGCAGCGACGCGTCCGAATTGGTCACGGTGAACGGCACCTGCTGGCTCTTGCCCGGCGCGAGCGGGCCGTAGGAGCGGTGCGTCGCGTCGGCGGCGAAACCGGTCGGAAGCTTCAGCGCGACGGTGCCGGACTGCGCGGTCGTGCCGTCGTTGGTGACGGTGACCGGCACCGACCGCGACCCGCCCGAGCCCATCGACAGCACCCGCTTGATGCCGCCCTGCAGCTGCGGTACGCCGGCCGTCGTCGCCCACGTGTTGAAGTCCGACACCTGCGGAAGGAGTTGCGGGGTGGCGCGCACCGCCGGATCGATCGAGACGGCGCGGTCGGTGTGGCCGGTGGCCCGCCCGGCGTGCAGCGTGCCGGCGATCCGGAACCGGGTGTTGACCTTCGCCGTTGCCGCCGGCTGCACGTGGAAGACGGCCGTGCGTTCGTGCCGCGGACCGACGGTGCCGAGGCGGCCGGTGCCGGTGACCTTCCAGCCGGCCGGCGCCTGCAGGGTGGCCCGGGCCTGCCGCAGGGCGTGGCCGGCCGCGGCCTGCGCGTGCGCAGTCACGGTGAACCCGCTGCCCTGGGTGACCTGGTAGCTGCTGGTGGTCAGGAAGAAGTCGGTGCCCAACGGCAGGCCACCGTGGGCCGGTGTGGTCGCACCCTCGAGCATCGCGTCACCGTTGCGGTTTCCGACGGTGTACGGGACCCGCGAGGCGATCTGGGTGTAGTAGTTGCACTCGATCTTTGTGGGGTCGGTGGGGGCGGGCGGGATCACGCCGAATCCCTGGCTGACGTATTCGTGCAGCGCATCGATGTCGACCGCGGCCCACGTCTTCTTGTGCGTACGGGAGTAGGTGCCCTGCCAGACGCCGTAGACGTCCTGCGTCGGGTCGGTGGGCGTGAAGTCGGTCGAGCATTTCGGCCCGGTCGGACCGGTGCCGTCAGCGCCCTGCTCGAAGAGCCGGTCGACCCGCCACGGCGCGAGGTGCTCGTCGCTGAGCTGGGACGGGAACGCCTTCGGGTCGGCGGCGGCGGTGAATGCCTGGGTGGCTAGCCGCCCGGCTTCCTGGTGGTTGCCGTGCTGGCCCGGCACAGGCGCCGGGTTCATGGTGACGATCACGCGCGGCGTCGTCTCGCGGACCAGGCGCACGATCCGCGACAGCGCGTCCTGCTCACCCCAGATCGACCGGGTCAGCGGTGCGCTGACGGTGTAGAAGAAGTCGACCTTGTCGAGGTAGTCGATGTCGTGGATGCCGGCCATCCCCACCGCACGCCGTTCCTCGCCCTCGCGGAGCAGGCCGAGTGCCGGCCCCTCCTGCGGGCCCGCCGCGTTGCCGCCGCCTTCGCCGCGGGTGATGGTGACCACGCCGGTGCTGACGTGGTGGTATTCGTTCCACTGCCCGAACGTCCCGAGGTCACCGCCCTCGTCGTCGGGGTGCGCGCCGATGAACAGCACGTCGACGTGGCCCGGTCGGGCCGGGTGCGCGGGTGCGCGGGTCGGATGCGGCGGCGTGGCGAGCGCCGTACCCGACAGTCCGAGGACGACCGCCACGACGGCGATCAGACTCATCAACACCGGCCTACGCATCGACGGCAACTCCCTGCTCGACCCGGACGACAACAGCGCATGAGCACGCTGCCACACCTCGTGCACGGGGTCGAGACCAATTCGCCACGGAGTGACACGCATCGCTGACGGTGCGCGAGCCACCCGCGCCTCCCCATTCGGCGGGGGCAGGCGATTTGGCGATCGCGCCGACATCGTGCGCCGTACTCGCATCCGCGGAGCAGATCGGCGAG
>CAVZJT010000009.1:0-148575 GCA_963775655.1 uncultured Actinomycetota bacterium
CCGGAGAGGAAGGCGTCGGTCGCGGCGGCCGCCGCGCGGCCCTCGGCGATGGCCCACACGATCAGCGACTGGCCGCGGCCCATGTCGCCGGCGACGAAGACGCCGGGCACGGCGGTCGCGAACGAGCCGTCCCGGGCGACGTTGCCGCGGGCGTCGAACTCGACGCCGAGATCGGTCAGCAGGCCCTCGCGCTGCGCGCCGGTGAAGCCCATCGCGAGCAGCACCAGCTCGCACGGCAGTTCGCGTTCGGTGCCCTCGACCTTGACGAACTTCCCGCCTTCCATCGTCACCTCGTGCAGCCGGATGGCACGCAGGCGGCCCTGCTCGTCGCCGACGAAGTGCTCGGTGTTGACGGCGTAGACCCGCTCGCCGCCCTCCTCGTGCGCGCTGGAGACCCGGAAGATCATCGGGTACGTCGGCCACGGCATCTTGTCGGTGCGGCTGTCCGGCGGGCGGGGCAGGATCTCCAGCTGGTGCACGCTCGCCGCACCCTGGCGGTGCGCGGTGCCGAGGCAGTCCGCGCCGGTGTCGCCGCCGCCGATGATGACGACGTTCTTGCCGGCCGCCGTGATCGGCGGCGCCGTCGATGTCGCCCTCCTGCACCCGGTTGGAGCCGGGGAGGTAGTCCATCGCGAAGTGCACGCCGTCGAGCTCGCGGCCGGGCACCGGCAGGTCGCGGCGGCACCGTGGCGCCGCCGGCCAGCACGACCGCGTCGTAGGTCGACCGCAGCTCGTCCGCGGTGATGTCGACGCCGACGTTGCAGGAGGTGACGAACTCGGTGCCTTCGGCCGCCATCTGCTCGAGCCGCCGGTTGAGGTGGCGCTTCTCCATCTTGAACTCGGGGATGCCGTAGCGGAGCAGGCCGCCGATCCGGTCGGCGCGCTCGTAGACGGTCACCGCGTGCCCGGCCCGGGTGAGCTGCTGCGCCGCCGCCAGCCCGGACGGCCCGGAGCCCACCACCGCGACCCGGCGGCCGGTCTGCCGCTCCGGCGCGGGCCGGGGTCGACCCAGCCCTCGTCCCAGGTCTGGTCGGCGATCTCGACCTCGATCTGCTTGATCGTCACCGGGTCGGAGTTGATGCCGAGCACGCAGGACGACTCGCACGGCGCGGGGCACAGCCGGCCGGTGAACTCCGGGAAGTTGTTGGTGGCGTGCAGCCGCTCGACCGGCCTCCCGCCAGTCACCGCGCCGGACCAGGTCGTTCCACTCCGGGATCAGGTTGCCCAGCGGGCATCCGTGGTGGCAGAACGGGATGCCGCAGTCCATGCAGCGGGTCGCCTGGGTGCGCAGCGTGCCCAGCGGGAAGTCCTCGTAGACCTCGCGCCAGTCCTGGATCCGGACGTCGACCGGCCGCCGGGTCGGCAGCTCGCGATCGTGGTTGAGGAAACCGGTCGGGTCAGCCACGAGCCGCCTCCATGATCGCCTCGTCGACGGACCGGCCCATCGCCTCGGCCTCCCTGGTCGCCTCGAGCACCCGCTTGAAGTCCCGCGGCATGATCTTGCGGAACCCGTCGGCGCGGATCGACCAGTCGGCCAGCAACGCGGCGCCGACCGCCGAGCCGGTCTCCGTGGTGTGCCGCTCGACGATGTCGTGCAGCCACTCCCGGTCGGGGTCGGACAGCTCCTCGATGTCGACCATCTCGCCGTTGACCCGGCCTTCGACGAGGTCGAGCACGAACGCCGCGCCGCCGGACATCCCGGCCGCGAAGTTGCGGCCGGTCGGGCCGAGGACGACGACGTTGCCGCCGGTCATGTATTCGCAGCCGTGGTCACCCACGCCCTCGACGACCGCGGTGGCTCCCGAGTTGCGGACGCAGAACCGCTCACCGACCAGGCCGCGGACGAACAGCTCGCCGCCGGTCGCGCCGTAGCCGATGACGTTGCCGGCGATCACGTGCTCCTCCGCCGCGAACCGGCGCCTTCTCCGACGGCCGCACGATGACCCGACCGCCCGACAGGCCCTTCGCGAGGTAGTCGTTGGCGTCGCCGAAGAGCCGCATCGTCATGCCCCGCGGGATGAACGCGCCGAAGGACTGTCCCGCCGAACCGGTGAAGGTGAGGTCGATGGTGTCGTCCGGGAGGCCGGCGGCGCCGTAGCGCCGGGTGACCAGCGAGCCGAGCATCGCGCCGACCGTGCGGTTGACGTTGCGCACCGGCAGGTCGAGCTTCACCGGCGCACCGTCGAGCAGCGCGCCCTCGCACAGCTGGATCAGCGTGTTGTCGAGCGCCTTGTCGAGCGCGTGGTCCTGGGCGACGACGCGGTGGCGCGACCCCCCGGCCGGCAGCTCGGGCGTCTCGAAGAGCGGCGCCAGGTCGAGACCGTTGGCCTTCCAGTGGTCGACCGCGCCGCGGGTGTCGAGCAGCTCGGCGTGCCCGATCGCCTCGTCGAGACTGCGGAAGCCCATCGCGGCAAGGTGTTCGCGCACCTCCTCGGCGATGTACTCGAAGAAGGTGACGACGAACTCCGGCTTGCCGCTGAACTTCTTGCGCAGCTCCGGGTTCTGCGTCGCGACGCCGACGGGGCAGGTGTCGAGGTGGCAGACCCGCATCATCACGCAGCCGCGAGACGACGAGCGGCGCGGTGGCGAAGCCGAACTCCTCGGCACCGAGCAGGGCGGCGACGATGACGTCGCGGCCGGTCTTGAGCTGGCCGTCGGTCTGCACGACGATCCGGTCGCGCAGCCCGTTGAGCAGCAGCGTCTGCTGGGTCTCGGCCAGCCCCAGCTCCCACGGCGCCCCGCCGTGCTTGAGGCTGGTCAGCGGCGCCGCGCCGGTGCCGCCGTCGTGTCCGGAGATGAGTACGACGTCCGCGTGCGCCTTGGAGACCCCGGCCGCGACGGTGCCGACACCCACCTCGGCCACGAGCTTGACGTGCACCCGCGCCTCGGGGTTGGCGTTCTTCAGGTCGTGGATCAGCTGCGCGAGGTCTTCGATCGAGTAGATGTCGTGGTGCGGCGGCGGGCTGATCAGGCCGACGCCCGGCGTGGAGTGCCGGGTCCGCGCGATCCACGGATAGATCTTGCCGCCCGGCAGCTGCCCGCCCTCGCCCGGCTTCGCACCCTGCGCCATCTTGATCTGCAGGTCGTCGGCGTTGACGAGGTATTCGCTGGTGACGCCGAACCGGCCGCTCGCCACCTGCTTGATCGCGCTGCGCCGCAGGTCGCCGTTGTCGTCGGCGACGAACCGGTCGGCGTCCTCGCCGCCCTCACCGGTGTTGGACTTGCCGCCGAGCCGGTTCATCGCGATCGCGAGCGTCTCGTGCGCCTCCTTGGAGATCGACCCGTAGGACATCGCGCCGGTCGAGAACCGCTTGACGATCTCGCTGACCGGCTCGACCTCCTCGATCGGCACCGGCGGCCGGACGTCGTCGCGCAGCGCGAACAGACCGCGCAGCGTGGCGGCCTTGCGGGACAGGTCGTCGACCGCGGAGGTGTAGCGCTTGAAGACCTCGAACTGGCGGCTGCGGGTCGCGTGCTGCAGCAGGAACACGGTCTCCGGGTTGAACAGGTGGATCGGCCCCTCGCGCCGCCACTGGTATTCGCCGCCGATGTCGAGCCGCCGGTGGGCGGTCGCGCTGGTGTTGGGCGGGTAGGCCCGCCGGTGCCGGCTCGCGACCTCCTCGGCGAGGACGTCGAGGCCGACGCCGCCGAGCTTCGAGGAGGTGCCGGTGAAGTAGTCGTCGACCACCTCATGCGACAGCCCGAGGGCTTCGAAGACCTGCGCGCCGGTGTAGGACCCGACGGTGCTGATGCCCATCTTGGACATCACCTTCAGCACGCCCTTACCGAGCGCCTTCACGTAGTTACGCACCGCGTCGCGCGGGCTCGACCGGGGATGACGCCGGTGGCGGTCAGGTCGTCGATCGTCTCGAACGCCAGGTAGGGGTTGACCGCGGCGGCGCCGAAGCCCATCAGCAGCGCGACGTGGTGCACCTCGCGGCAGTCGCCGGACTCGACGACGAGGCCGACCCGGGTACGGGTGCGCGCGCGGACCAGGTGGTGGTGCACGGCGGCGGTGAGCAGCAGCGACGGGATCGGCGCCTGACGCTCGTTGCTGCCCCGGTCGGACAGGACGACGATGCGCGCCCCGGCCGCGATCGCGGCGGAGACCTCGCCGCGCACGCGCTCGATCGCCTCGCGCAGCGCCGCGCCGCCGCCGGCGACGTCGTAGAGCCCGGAGACCGTGACCGCGGCGAAGCCGGGCAGGTCGCCGTCCTCGTTGATGTTGACGATCTTGGCGAGCTCGTCGTTGTCGATCACCGGGTAGGGCACCACGACCTGACGGCAGGACGCCGCGGTCGGGCGCAGCAGGTTCTGCTCCGGCCCGATCGTGCCGGCCAGCGAGGTGACCAGCTCCTCGCGGATCGCGTCGAGCGGCGGGTTGGTCACCTGCGCGAACAGCTGGCTGAAGTAGTCGTAGAGCAGCCGCGGCGGTTCGGAGAGCGCGGCGACCGGGGTGTCGGTGCCCATCGAGCCGATCGGCTCGGCGCCCTTGATCGCCATCGGGGCGAGCAGGACGCGCAGCTCCTCCTCGGTGTAACCGAAGACCTGCTGCCGGCGCACGACCGCCTCGTGGCTGACGACCCGGTGCTCGCGGTCGGGCAGGTCGGGAAGGTGCATGAGGCCCGCGTGCAGCCACTCGTCGTAGGGATGCTCGGCGGCGAGTTCGGCCTTGATCTCGTCGTCGTCGACGATGCGCCCCTTGCCGGTGTCGACGAGGAACATCCGGCCCGGCCGCAGCCGGCCCTTGGCCACGATCCGCTCCGGCGCGATGTCGAGGACACCGACCTCACTGGCGAGGACGACGAGGTCGTCGTCGGTGCGCCACCAGCGCGACGGACGCAGACCGTTGCGGTCGAGCACCGCACCGATCACGGTGCCGTCGGTGAAGGCGACGCAGGCCGGCCCGTCCCACGGCTCCATCAGCGTCGAGTGGAACTCGTAGAAGGCGCGCCGGGCGGGATCCATCTCGGCGTGGTTCTCCCACGCCTCAGGAATCATCATCAGCACCGCGTGCGGCAACGACCGGCCGGCGAGCTGGAGCAGCTCGAGCACCTCGTCGAAGGTCGCCGAGTCACTCGCCCCCGGCGTACAGATCGGGGAGAGCCGGGACAGGTCGCCGGGCAGCAGGTCGCTCCTGAGCAGCGCCTCGCGGGCCCGCATCCAGTTGCGGTTGCCCTTGATGGTGTTGATCTCGCCGTTGTGCGCGACGTAGCGGTAGGGATGCGCCAGCGGCCAGGACGGGAAGGTGTTGGTCGAGAACCGGCTGTGCACCAGGGCGATCGCGGACTGCAGCCGCGGATCGGACAAGTCGGGAAAGAACGTCGGCAGCTGGTCGGTGGTCAGCATCCCCTTGTAGACCAGGGTGCGGGCCGACAGCGAGGGAAAGTAGACGTCCGCTTCGTGCTCGACCCGCTTGCGGACGCAGAACGCGCGACGCTCGAGGGCCAGCCCGGACTCCCCGTCCGGTCCGGCGAGGAACAGCTGCGCGAACGCCGGCATCACCGACCGCGCGGTGCGGCCGAGCCCGGCCGCCTCGGTCGGCACGTCGCGCCAGCCGAGCACCGTCATGCTCTCGTCGCGCGCGATCCGTTCGACGGCGGCGACCGTCGCGGCCCGCTCGGCGGCGTCGTTCGGCAGAAACGCCATGCCCACGGCGTATGTGGGGCTCCCGTCGACCGCGGGCGCGGGCAACGGAAGGTCGACGACGGCGCGCAGGAACTCGTCCGGCACCTGCAGCAGCAGCCCGGCGCCGTCGCCGGAGGAGGCCTCGGCGCCGGCGGCGCCGCGGTGGTCGAGGTTGTGCAGCGCCGTCAGGCCCTGCTCGATGATCCGGTGCGAACGACGGCCGCGTGCATCGACGACGAACGCGACCCCACAGGCGTCGTGTTCGTCGGCCGGGTCGTAGAGGCCCCGGGCGGCGGGTACGGCGGAGTAGCGCGACACAGGGGCCTCCCGTCGTCGAGTGTGATGGGTGTTGCTGACAGGGGACGACATCGGCCCGACCGTCTATACAGAGTACAGGGCAGACGGGGGTGCTAACCCACGCCTGCTCCGACGGCCCGTCCTATCCCATAGGTGGCCGCGGCGGCAAATCCGCCGAGCAGAAGTTGGCGGGTGCCACTGTATATCCAGCTGCGGTTGGTGAAGCGCGCGGTCACCGCGCCGGTGACGAAAAGCCCCACCGCGGACAGGATCGCCGCGATGAGGAACGACGACGCCCCGAGCAGGTAGGGCAGCAACGGGACGAATGCACCCACCGTGAACGCGCAGAACGACGACGCGGCGGCGGTCCACGGCGACGGCAGGTCGTCGGGATCGACGCCGAGCTCCTCCCGGGCATGCACCCGCCAGGCCTGGTCCGGGTTGGCGGAGAGCTGCTCGGCCACCGTGCGGGCGACGGCGGGCTCGACGCCGCGCGACTCGTAGAGCTCGGCGAGCTCGCGCATCTCGGCATCAGGGCTGCGGTGGATCTCGCGCTGCTCGACCGAGATCTCCTGCCGGGTCAGCTCGGTCTGCGACGACACGGAGGTGTATTCGCCGGTGGCCATCGACACCGCGCCGGCGACCAGACCGGCGAGCCCGGTGAGGGTGACCGTGTGTGCCGAGACGCCGCCGCCGGCGACCCCGGCGATCAACGAGACGTTGGAGACCAGCCCGTCCATGACACCGAACACCGCCGGCCGCAGCCAGCCGCCGGTGACGTCGCGGTGGGAGTGGTGGATCTCCGCATCCACCGGCTCGGCATCCGCCGGCACGGCATCCACCGGCTCGGCATCCGCCGGCCGGTCCGGGTCATGGCTCGTCGACACGCGAGGAGGGTACGTCGGGCGCCCGACCGGCGGCCGACGTGGAGTCGTCGGCCGGTCCGTCCGGCGCAATCGTCGGACGGCGCGTCCGGCCCCTGCCCGGTGTGGCCACGCAGTTCGGCGGGCTGTTCGCGCGGTCCGCGGTGGGTGAGGAAGTAGACGAGCGCGCCGAGGAAGCAAATGATCGCGACCCAGTCGTTGAGCCGCAGCCCGAAGAAGTGGTTCGCGGGGTCGACCCGCAGATATTCGATCCAGCCGCGACCGACGGTGTAGGTCATCACGTAGAGCGCGAACGCCCGGCCCCGGCCGAGCTGGAAGCGCCGGTCGGCCCACACCACCAGCCCCGCCGTCCCCAGATCCCACAGGCATTCGTAGAGGAACGTCGGCTGGAAATGGCCGATCACCTCCGGCTTTCCGTTCACGGTGACCGCGTGGTGCGTGGCGGGGTCGATGTTGTAGATGGTCAGGCCCCACGGCTTCGTGGTTCTGCTTCCGTACAGCTCGTTGTTGAACCAGTTGCCGAACCGACCGGCGGCCTGGGCGACCGCGAGCGCCGGAGCCGCGGCGTCGGCGAACGGCGCCAGCTTGATGCCGCGGCGGCGCAGCCCGATCCACGCACCGAGTGCGCCGAAGATGACGGCACCCCAGATGCCGAGTCCCCCGTCCCAGACCTTGAACGCGTCGATCGGGTCGCGTCCGGCGCCGAAGTAGAGCTCCGGATCGGTGATCACGTGGTAGATCCGGGCACCGACCAGGCCGAAGGGCACCGCCCACACCGCGATGTCGGTGAACGTTCCCCGCCGTCCGCCGCGGGCGACCCACCGCCGCTCGCCGATCATGACGGCGATGACGACCCCGACGATGATGCACACGGCGTAGGCCCGGATGGGGAACGGCCCGAGCTGCCACGCGTTCTGCGTCGGGCTCGGGAGGTACGCCAGGTTCACGCGACCACCGTACGGCGTCGGCGGCCGCCATCAGGCGCTACCTCTGCCGCCCGGCACCCGCTATGGTCGCCGACATGAATCAGGTGGTGCGGGCGGCGGCCGCACTGCTCATGGACGGAGAACAGCGGGCGCTGCTCGTGCAGCAGGGCTACGGACAGCGTCGCTGGGGGCTGCCGGGCTCCGGGATCCGCTCCCATGACCTGCCCGTGCGGGCGGTCGTGCGCGAGGTGCGGGTGGAGACGGCGTTGGAGATCGAGGTCGTCAACCTCATCGGCCTCTATCACCTCACCGGTCACGACCCCGAGGGCGACGAGGGCCTGCCCGACCTGCTCACCTACGTCTTCGGGTGCCGGGTGGCGGGCGGCGAGCCGGTGCTGAACGAGATGGGGCGGATCACCCGCCTCGGCTGGTACGACCTGTCCGACGTCCCGCATCCGGCGACCACGACCGCCAAGGCGGCGATGAAGGACGCGGCCGCCGGCCGCTCGGGCGTGGTCGCCGACCTGTCCCGCTGATCGATCGCCGGCCGGGTCGCCGGTCAGGACCGGGCCGGTCGCACCGCCCGGCGTACGCCGTCGGCGAGATCGGCCGTGAGGTCGCGCAGCGCGGCGAGCCCCGAGGCGTGGTCAGGGGCATCGAGCAGGCACCGCACGAAGGCCGAGCCGACGATCACCGCATCGGCGAAGGACCCGACCTCCGCCGCCTGCTCGCCGTTCTTGACCCCCAGGCCGACGCCGACCGGGATGTCGGTCGCCGCCCGGATCCGGGCGACGAGGTCCGGGGCCCGGCTGCTGGTCTGCTCCCGCGCGCCGGTCACGCCCATCACCGAGGTGGCGTAGAGGAACCCACGGCTCGCCGCGGCGGCGGCCGCGATCCGCAGATCGGTCGAACTCGGCGAGACGAGGAAGACCCGGTCGAGGCCATGGGCGTCGCTGGCCGCGGGCCAGCCGTCGGCCTCCTCCGGGATCAGGTCGGGGGTGATCAGCCCGGCGCCGCCGGCGGCGGCGAGGTCGGCGGCGAACCGGTCGACGCCGTGCCGGACGACCGGGTTCCAGTAGGTCATGATCAGCGTCGGCGCTCCGGTCGCGGCGACGGCCTCGACCGTGCGCAGGACGTCGCTGGTGCGGACCCCGCCCCGAAGCGCCTGGTCGGCGGCGGCCTGGATCGTCGGGCCGTCCATGACCGGATCGCTGTAGGGCAGCCCGACCTCGACGACGTCGACACCGGCGTCGACCATCGTGGTCATCGCCTCGATCCCGCCGGCCACCGACGGGAACCCGGCCGGCAGGTAGCCGACGAGCAGCGCGCGGTGTTCGTCCCGGCCACGCGCGAAGGCCTCGGTGAGCCCGCTCACGCGTCCAGCAACCCGAACCAGCGGGCCGCGGTGTCGACATCCTTGTCGCCGCGGCCGGACAGGTTGACGATCACCAGGCCGTCGGGGCCGAGGTCGCGCCCGACCTCGAGCGCACCGGCGAGGGCGTGCGCCGACTCGATCGCCGGGATGATGCCCTCGGTGCGGCACAGCAGCCGGAACGCGTCCATCGCCGCGGCGTCGGTGATCGGGCGATAGACGACCCGACCGCTGTCGTGCAGGAAGGCGTGCTCGGGGCCGACGCCGGGGTAGTCGAGGCCGGCCGAGATGGAGTGGCTCTCGATCGTCTGCCCGTCCTCGTCCTGCAGCAGGTAGGACGCGGCGCCGTGCAGGACGCCGGGCGAGCCGCCGGTCAGGGCGGCCGCGTGCCGGTCGCTCTCCACCCCTTCGCCGCCGGCCTCGAAGCCGAACAGCCGCACCGAGTCGTCGCCGAGGAAGTCGTAGAAGATGCCGATCGCGTTGGATCCGCCGCCGACACAGGCGCAGACGGCGTCGGGCAGCCGGCCGACCTGGTCGAGCACCTGCTGGCGCGCCTCGGCGCCGATGACCCGCTGGAAGTCGCGCACGATCATCGGGAACGGGTGCGGGCCGCCCACCGACCCGATGAGGTAGTGGGTCGTGTCCACGTTGGTGACCCAGTCGCGGAACGCCTCGTTCATCGCGTCCTTGAGGGTCCGCGAGCCGCTGGTGACCGGGACGACGGTCGCGCCGAGCAGCTCCATCCGGGCGACGTTGAGGGCCTGCCGGCGGGTGTCCTCCTCGCCCATGTAGACGACGCACTCGAGGTCGAGCAGCGCGCAGGCGGTGGCCGTCGCGACGCCGTGCTGACCGGCACCGGTCTCCGCGATCACCCGCGGCTTGCCCATGCGCTGGGTCAGCAGGGCCTGCCCGAGCACGTTGTTGATCTTGTGGGCGCCGGTGTGGTTGAGGTCCTCCCGCTTGAGCAGAACGGTCGCCCCACCGGCGTGCTCGGCGAACCGGCGGGCCTCGGTGAGCAGGCTGGGCCGGCCGGCGTAGGTGCGCAGCAGGTGCGAGAGCCGGCCGGTGAACTCGGGGTCGGCCTGGGCTGCCGCATACGCCGTACCCAGCTCGTCGAGCGCCGCGATGAGCGCCTCGGGGACGAACCGGCCGCCGTACGGGCCGAAGTGTCCGGACAGGTCGGGGACGACGGTGGCGCGATCGCTCATCTGGTCGGGCTCATCTGGTCGGGCGGGGCGTGGCCGGGTGCGATCCCGCGGTCACCAGGTCGGCGACCGCCTGCCGCGGGCTGGCGTTGGTGACCAGGCCCTCGCCGACCAGGACCGCGTCCGCACCGGCGGCGGCGTAGCCGATCAGGTCGTGCGGGCCCCGAACCCCGGACTCGGCGATCTTCACGATCCGGGTGGGCAGGCCGGGGGCGATCCGCTCGAACACCCCGCGGTCGACCTCCAGGGTGCGCAGGTCGCGGGCGTTGACGCCGATGACCCGCGCGCCGGCCTCCAACGCGCGATCGGCCTCACCTTCGTCATGAACCTCGACGAGCGCGGTCATCCCGAGGGACTCGACCCGCTCGACCAGGCCGACCAGCGCGTTCTGCGGCAGGGCGGCGACGATCAGCAGCACCAGGTCGGCGCCGTGGGCGCGTGCCTCGTGCACCTGATAGGAGGAGACGACGAAGTCCTTGCGCAGCAGCGGCACGCTGACCGACCGGCGTACGGCGTCGAAGTCGGCCAACGACCCGTGAAACCGGCGTTCCTCGGTGAGCACGCTGATGACCCGGGCACCGCCGGCGGCGTACTCACAGGCCAGCCCGGCGGGGTCTTCGATCGCCGCCAGCGCGCCACGCGACGGGCTGGATCGCTTCACCTCGGCGATGACGCCGACGCCGGGCGCACGCAGGACCGCCATCGCATCCCGGGGCGCCGGTCGCTCCGCTGCGAGCCGCTTCAGCTCCGCCAGCGGGCGAGCCGCCTCACGAGTAGCGACGTCTTCGCGGACTCCTACGAGGATCTCGTCGAGAACGCTCACGATGCTCGTCTTTCCTCGGAGGCTGAACGGGTGTCCCATGCTAGCCAGGTCCGCCGAGCGAACCCGCCTCCCCCCCTCGGTCCCTCGACCGGCGAGCGGCCGCCGCGCGGGCCGGCGGGACCGGGGGCAGCGGCACGGTGAGCTCCCCGGGCTCGACCGCCGGCGCGGGCCGCAGCGGCAGCCGGACGACGAAGCTGGCGCCCCCCTCCGGTGCCCGGCCGGCCTGCGCGGAGCCGCCCAGCCGGGTCGCCAGGCCGTGCACCAGTGCCAACCCCACGCCGGTGCCGACCCGGCGGATGCCGCGGTAGCGGTCGTAGAGCGCCGAGCGCTCGAACGCGACGGCGAGGTCGTCCTCGGTCAGGCCCGGGCCGCCGTCGCGGAGCGCGAGAAACGCCGCGCCGCCCCGGACGGCGAGGCTGAGCACGATGGGCGCGTCCGGCGGGGTGACCCGCAGCGCGTTCTCCGCCAACCCGTCGATGATCTGCCGCACCCGGGTCGGGTCGGTGACGGTGACCACCTCGTGGTCGGGAACCTCGAGCCGGAACCGGACACCCTCGGCCCGGCACCGGGCCTGCCAGACCGCGCCGGCGTGCCGGACCAGCGCGGTGAGCTCGACCGGGGCGAGGTCGATGCGGAAGTTGTCGGCTCCGAGCCGGGCCAGGTCGAGCAGGTCGCTGACGAGCCGCTCGAGCCGGCGCGCCTCGGCCAGCATCGTCGCGCCGACCGGAGCCGTGTCCGGACCGGTCGTGACCCCGTCCGCGAGCGACTCGGCGAAACCGGCGATGGCGGTCAGCGGGGTCCGGAGCTCGTGCGACACCGACAGCAGGAATTCGCGCTGCCGGCCCTCGCTGCGCTCCAGGGCCGCGGCCAACGAGTTCAGCGAGTCGGCCACCTCGGCGACCTCGGCCGGGCCCTCGGGCACCAGCCGGACGTCCCGCGCTCCGGCGGCGAGGTCGTGCGCCGCGCCGGCGGCCTTCTGCAGCGGGCGGGCGAGCCGCCGGGCCAGGAGCAGCCCGGCGATGACCGCCACGACCAGCCCGATCAACAGTGCGAGCAGGGTGCGGCGTAACACCGGCGCGGCAAGGCCGGCCGCGTCGGTCTGCCGCTGCACCAGTACGACGCCGCTCGACCCGGTCGGCCGTGCCTCGACGAGGACCGTGCTGCCCGACTCGCGCCGGGTGACCGACAGGTCGTGACCGGCCAGGACCTGCTGCACGTCGCCGGAGGTGAGGATGTGGCGGGCCAGCGGGTCACCGACGACGGCGCCGGCCGGGGTGATCATGGCGAGCCGGATCTTCTCGGCCGTGAGCAGGCGGACCTGACGGTGCAGCCGGCGTACCTCGCCGGTCTGGGCGCGCTGGACCGCGACGGTGGTGGCGAGCGCACCGAGACTGCGCCGGGCCTCGCCGAGCGCCGCGGACCGCACGAGGCTGAAGGACACCAGGCCGGCCACCACGACGGTGACCACGGCGACCACCGTGGTCACCAGCGCGACCCGGAAGGCCAGCGTCCGGCGGGTCATCGTCCCGGCGGCTCGGCGGCGTAGCCCACGCCACGGACGGTGCGGATCGGGCTGGCCCCGCCGAGCTTCCCGCGCAGCTGCGCGACGTGGACGTCGACGGTCCGGGTACCGGCCACGGCGGCGTAGCCCCAGACCTGGGAGAGCAGGTGCTCGCGGCTGTAGACCCGGCCGGGCCGGCGCATCAGGAAGGCGAGCAGGTCGAACTCGGTGGTGGTCAGGGTCACCTCGTCCTCGACCACCCAGGCCCGGCGCCGGGCCGGGTCGATGCGCACCGGTCCGACCGTGAGCAGTGGCGTGTCCTCGGGCTCGCCGCGGGTGCGCCGCAGCACGGTCTTGACCCGGGCGACCAGCTCGCGCGGCGAGAACGGCTTGGTGACGTAGTCGTCGCCGCCGAGCTCGAGCCCGACCACCCGGTCGACCTCGTCGTCGCGGGCGGTGACGAAGAGCACGGGCGTCCAGTCGCCGTCGGCGCGCATCCGGCGGCAGACCTCGGTCCCGTCGAGGCCGGGGAGGGCGACGTCGAGGATCACGGCGACCGGGCGCAGCCGGCGTACCGCCGACAGCGCGGCCTCGCCGTCGGTCTCCACCTGGACGCCGAACCCCTCCCGGACGAGGTAGATCCGTTCGAGCTCGGCGATCGCCTGCTCGTCCTCCACGACGAGGACCAGCCCTTTCGCGGTGTGGTCCTCGGTCATCGGTGGCGCCTCATCGCTGCCTCCTCGGGTCCGACCGTACGGCGTCACCGTGACCCATCCCGGGTCGACCACGGTCAGCGGGAGGTTCGGGCAGTGTTCGAGCGCGATTCGCTCGGCCGGTCAGCGGGCGGTCGGATCGTCCCCCCGGTCCAGCGCGTCCCAGAGGTGCCGGTCGGGCACCCCGGTATCGGCCCCATCGATCGGGCCCGTGATCGGCCTCGTGATCGGGCTCGTGATCGGGCTCGTGATCGGGCTCGCCATCGGACCTCGCTATCGGCGGACGGCTGTTGACGGGGCCGTTGGCGGGCTCGGCCGGGGCGTCGTAGCGCGCGCCCATCGCCGGCCAGCGGGAGCCGCGCAGCACGATCAGCACTCCGGCCGCGGCGAGCAGCAACGCCCCGATCAGCACGACGACCACCGTGCCCTGGTGGGTGGCGGCCGTGATCCGGGTGTGCGCCGGTACGCCGACGACCGGCCCGGCGCCGGCGAGCAGCGACTCGGCCCGGGCGGAGGTGATGCCCCCGAGCGCCGCCCCGGCGCGGGTCGCGGCGAGGACGCCGGCCGCGGCGAGCAGGACGCCCACCACGACCCGGCCGACCGACCGGGTGGCGAGCAGCGCGACGACGCCGGCCAGCCCGACGATGCCCAGCGCCGTCAGCAGCGGCTCGGCGGTGGAGCCGCTGATCACGTGGACCAGCGGCGGCAGCGGCGCGGTGCGGGCCGCCGTCACGGTGACCCACGGCCGGCCGGCCAGCACCAGCATGAGCGCGGCACCGACCGCTCCCCCGGCGATCGCGACCGTCAGTTCCCGGCGACCGGCCGGCGCCGCGGTCACGACGGCGGGCGCAACTTCTGCGCGGTCGCGATCGCCCGGAGCACGGCCTTGGCCTTGTTCTGCGACTCCTGCTCCTCCGCGGCCGGGTCGGAGTCGGCGACGATTCCGCCGCCGGCCTGCACGTAGGCCACCCCGTCGCGCATCACCGCGGTGCGGATGGCGATCGCCATGTCGAGGTCGCCGGCGAAGTCGAGGTAGCCGACGGTGCCGCCGTAGACGCCCCGGCGTACCGGCTCCAACTCGTCGATGATCGCCATCGCGCGCGGCTTGGGCGCACCGGAGAGGGTGCCGGCCGGGAAGCAGGCGGCGAACACGTCGTAGGCGCTGCGGCCCGGCGCCACCTCGCCGACGATGGTCGACACGATGTGCATCACGTGGCTGTAGCGCTCGATGCCCATGAAGTCGATGACGTCGATGCTGCCCGGCACGCACGCCCGGCCGAGGTCGTTGCGGCCGAGGTCGACCAGCATGACGTGCTCGGCGCGTTCCTTCGGGTCGGCCATCAGTTCGGCGGCGAGCCGGGCGTCCGCCTCCGGCGTCTCCCCGCGCCACCGGGTGCCGGCGATCGGGTGCAGCATCGCCCGGCCCTCGGTGACCGTGACCAGCGCCTCCGGCGACGACCCGACCACGTCGGTCCCGTCGGGCAGCCGCACGAGGTACATGTACGGGCTCGGGTTGGTGGTGCGCAGGACGCGGTAGACGTCGAGCGGGTCGGCCGCCGTACGCATCTCGAACCGCTGCGACACGACCACCTGGAACGCCTCGCCGGCCCGGATCTCCTCGATGACCCGGCGTACGGCCGGACCGATCCCCTCCGGCGAGTTGGAGGTGTAGTCCGGCTCGGTCGGCTCGAGCACCGCGACCCCGGCGGGCGTCGGCGCGGTGAGCGCCCGACCCATGGCGTCGAGCCGGGCGACGGCGTCGTCGTAACACCAGTCGACGTCGCCGACTCGCCGGGAAAAGCGTTGGCCACCAGCAGGATCGACCCGTCGTCGTGGTCGAGCACGGCGAGGTCGGTGGAGAGCATCATCGCCAACTCGGGCAGCCCGAGGTCGTCCTTGGCGTGCTCGGGCAGCCGCTCCAGGCGCCGGACCGCGTCGTATCCGACGTAACCCACAAGACCGCCGGTCAACGGCGGCAGGTCGGGCAGCCGCGGCGAGCGGAGCCGTTCGACGGTCAGCCGCAGCGCCTCGAGCGGGTCGTCGGGCAGGTCGGCGAAGACCGGCTCACCGAGCCATGCGGTGCGGCCGTCGCGTTCGGTCAGCACCGCCGGGCAGCGGACGCCGACGAAGGAGTAGCGCGACCAGGAGCGGCCGTGCTCGGCCGACTCGAGCAGGAACGTGCCGGGACCGCCGGCCAGCTTGCGGTAGACGCCGATCGGCGTCTCGCTGTCGGCCAGCAGCCGGCGGGTCACCGGGATGACCCGGTGGCTGCCGCTCTCGACGAGGTCGCGGAAGGCGTCGCGGGCCGGCGACGCGGATGCGGTCATCGGCCAGTGGCGACCGGCTCGCCGACCTGGCACGGCAGGATGTCGACGTCGAAGCAGGTGCGGTCACCGGTGTGGCAGGCGGCGCCGATCTGGTCGACCTTGACCAGCACCGTGTCGGCGTCACAGTCCAGGGCGACGGACTTCACCCACTGCTGGTGGCCGGAGGTCTCCCCCTTCACCCAGTACTCCGACCGGCTCCGGCTCCAGTAGGTGCAGCGGCCGGTGGTGAGCGTGCGGTGCAGCGCCTCGTCGTCCATCCACCCGACCATGAGGACCTCGCCGGTGTCGTGCTGCTGCGCGACCGCGGGGAAGAGTCCGTGCTCGTCGCGCTTGAGGCGGCGGGCGATGTCGGGGTCGAGGTGCGAGGGACGGGCCATGGACCCCATTGTGCCGGGTCGGCCGGTCCGGCGCCGCGTCCCGCCTCGGTCGCGGGCCCGCCTACGATCCGGACGTGACCACCCACTCCCGCCAGGAACGCGAGGCGCTGGCCGATTCGCTCCTCGACGTCGGCCCGCACGCTCCCACCGTCTGCGACGGCTGGACCGCCGCGGATCTCGCCGCCCATGTCGTCGTACGCGAACGTTCCCCCGTCGCCGGGCTGGGCATCGTCGTGCCGCCGCTCTCCGGTGTGACCGCGCGGGCCATGGACCGGCTGCGCACCTCGCAGTCCTACGACGCCCTGGTCGAGACGCTGCGGCAGGGCCCGCCGCGCTGGTCGCCGTTCGGCGTGAGCTCGGCGGTGGAGGCGGCGGCCAACACGGTCGAGATGTTCATCCACCACGAGGACGTACGCCGCGGGCAGCCCTCCTGGGAGCCGCGCGACCTCGATCCGGGACTCGAGGCGCTGCTCGCGCGACGGCTCGCGTCCAGTGCCCGGCTGATGACCCGGCACGCGCCGGTGGGGGTGCAGTTCCGGCTGCCGGACGGGACCGTCGTCCAGGGCCGGTCGGCCAACCCGACCGTCGTCGTATCCGGGCCGGCGGGCGAACTCACGCTCTACGCGTCCGGCCGCCAACGGGTCGCCCGCGTCGACGTCGACGGCGACGACGCCTCCGTCGCGGCCCTCGCCGGCGCCCGCCTCGGCCTCTGACGCTGCTCCGGCCGGCGTGACCAAAACGCACTCCTAGTGCGTTTTGGGCTGGCCGCCGCCAAGCGCTCCCGGTGAGTGGACAAAACCCACTAGTAGTGGGTTTTGGGCAGGTCTGACGGCGTGTCGTGGACCAAAAGCCACTAGTAGTGGATTTTGTCCACGGTCCACGGGTCCACGGGTCCACGGGTCGACGGGTCGACGGGTCCACGGGCCGACGGGCCACGGGCGAGCTACGGGCGGGCGTAGTGCAGGGCGTCGGCGGCGACCTCGACGGCGTCGGCGACCCACGGATCGGTCAGGGACCGGTCGTCGACGAGCCGTACGGCGTCGGCCGCCCGCTCCCACAGCGCGACGCACGTGTCACCGGTGAACCAGCCCTCGTAGGAGATCCCGTCGGCGGAGGTCGCGTCGTACAGCGCTCCGGGCGACCTGCTGGGTCAGCGCCCGGTCGCGGCTGCGCAGCGCGCCGGCCGGCCGGCCGAGTTCGACCGCCGCGTCGCCGCGGGTGTCGGCCAACCGCAGCGCCCGGTCCAGTTCGATGACGGCGAGCCGGTGGGTCGGCAGCGGGTCGACCCACCGGTCGTCGCCGAACGCCTCGGCCACCGCGCAGCGCAGGCTTTCGGTCGCGTAGAGCACGCCGTGGTGCGGATGCCGTCGCGGCGGACCGGCCGGATGGTGGTCGAAGCGGCCGGCGCGGTGCGGTCCGAAGTAGCGGAACTTCGCGCCGTCGGCGTAGAAGCGGGCGTCGTAGATCCGCACCCACCGGCTGCCCTCGGGTACGCCGACCAGCCGCGGCCGGCCGGGAAAGGTCACCGAGAGCCGACGGCCGTCGCGGCCTCGATCACCGCGTCGACCTGCCCGCTGCTCAGCCGCGCGAGCGGGGTCTCGTCGTCGAGCTGCCGGGACGGCAGGGTGAACCACCGCACCCGGCCCACCAGCGACCGCTCCGGCAGCGCATGCCAGACGTCGAGTACGCCGTCGGTGAGGGCGTCGCCGGTGAACTGCCACTGCGGGTAGCGCCAGTCGCCGCGGTGCCGGAAGGCGACGAGGTCGTCCTTGCCCCGCCGCTTGGTCACCGCCGCGGGGCTGATCCCCAGCCGGGCGGCGACCTCGGCGGTGGACAGCGAGTCGCGGACCAGATCGGCCCGCACCTGCGCCGCCCGGGCCAGGTTGCGGGCGCGGGCCGCGGCCACCTGCTCGGGCTCGGCGGCCGGCACCTGCTCCGGCAGCGCGGTCGGCCGGGCCCGCTGGGACAGCGCGAGCACCCGCAGGAAGGCGTCCTCGAGCTCCCGCCGCTCGGTGTCGGCGAGGTTGTCGAGCAGCCCGGCGAGGTCGGGCAACCGGTCGGTCAGCGCGGTCATGACCCCAGTCTAGTAGCGCTGGTAGCCACCTGACCAGCGCAACCAACAGACCCGAACCTCAGCGCACCTCGACGCCGTCGGCCCGCAGCGCCGACTTGACCGTCGCGATGGAGATCTCGCCGAAGTGGAAGACGCTCGCCGCGAGCACCGCGTCCGCGCCGGACCGCACGGCCGGCGAGAAGTCGCCCACCGCCCCGGCGCCGCCGCTCGCCACCACCGGGACGCCGACCTCCGCCCGGACCGCGGCGATCATGTCGAGGTCGAACCCGTCCCGGGTGCCGTCGGCGTCCATGGAGTTGACCACGATCTCGCCGGCGCCGAGGTCGACGCCCCGGCGCACCCAGTCCAGCAGGTCGAGACCGGCCGACTGCCGGCCGCCGTGGGTGGTGACCTCGAAGCCGCTGGCCACCCCGTCCGCCCGCCGGGCGTCGACCGAGAGCACGACGCACTGCGCCCCGAACCGCAGCGCCGCTTCGTGCAGCACCTCCGGCCGGGCGACGGCCGCCGTGTTGAGCGAGACCTTGTCCGCGCCGGCCCGCAGCAGCCGGTCGACGTCGTCGACGGTGCGCACCCCGCCGCCGACGGTCAGCGGGATGAAGACCTGCTCGGCGGTCCGGCGTACGACGTCGTAGGTCGTCTCCCGGGCGCCGGAGGACGCGGTGATGTCGTAGAACACCAGCTCGTCGGCGCCCTCGCGGTCGTAGGCGCGGGCCAGCTCCACCGGGTCGCCCACGTCGACGTTGGAAAGGAACCGCACGCCCTTCGTCACCCGGCCGGCGTCCACGTCGAGACACGGGATCACCCGTACGGCGACGCTCATCGCGCCCGGGAGGCGGGACTCACCGCGCACCCGCCTCGGTGTAGCCCTCCACCTCGACCTCGACGAGCAACTGCGGGTCGATCAGGCCGGCGACGACCACCATCGTGGCGGCCGGCCGGATCGCGCCGAACGTCTCCTGGTGCGCCCGGCCGACGTCGGCGGCGTGGGCCCGGTCGACGACGTACATGCGGGTGCGGACGACGTCGGCGGCAGCCAGCCCGGCCTGATGCAGTGCGGACAACGCGATCTCGATCGCCGTACGGGCCTGCTGGTAGGCATCGCCGACATGCTGGACCCGGCCCTGCACGGTCGCTGTGCAGCCGGACACGAGCACCCACGGGCCGGCGCACACCGCCCGGGAGTAGCCGATCGCGTCCTCGTACGGACTGTCCGACGAGATCCGCGCGATCGCGCTCATCCGACACCGACGGCGGCCAGCGCCTCGGGCAGGGTGAACGCGCCGGCGTAGAGCGCCTTGCCGACGATCGCGCCCTCCACCCCGATCGGCTCGAGCCGGGCCAGGGCCCGCAGGTCGTCCAGCTCCGCCACGCCGCCGCTGGCCACGACCGGGCGCGGCGTCGCGGCGCACACCTCGCGCAGCAGGTCGACATTCGGCCCGGTCAGCGTGCCGTCGCGGCGCACGTCGGTGACGACGTAACGGGCACATCCCTCGGCGTCGAGCCGGGCCAGGACCTCGAAGAGGTCGCCGCCCTCGCGGGTCCAGCCGCGCCCGGCCAGGGTGTGGCCGCGGACGTCGAGGCCCACCGCGACCCGGTCCGCGAACTCGCCGATGACCCGCGCGCACCACGCCGGATCCTCGAGGGCGGCGGTGCCGATGTTGACCCGGGAGCAGCCGGTCGCCAGGGCCGCGGTGAGCGACTCGTCGTCGCGGATCCCGCCGGAGAGCTCGACCGCGACGTCGACCCGGCGCACCACGTCGGCCAGCAGGTCGCGGTTGGATCCCCGGCCGAACGCCGCGTCGAGATCGACGAGGTGGATCCACTCCGCCCCGGCCTGCTGCCAGGCCAGCGCCGCCTCGACCGGGTCGCCGTAGTTGGTCTCGGTACCGGCCTCGCCGCGGACCAGGCGCACCGCCTTGCCGCCGGCGACGTCGACCGCGGGCAGCAGGGTGAAGGGCACGGCGGGACTCCGGGGATCGGACCGGGCGGGGGCACTCCTTGGCAGGCTAGCCAACGGGACGCGGCTCACCTCAGGCGCGGTACGTCGCTCCCGGCGCCGCACGGCCGGCCGCGGCCGGGTCGAGGGTGCGCACCCAGTTCGCCAGCAGTACGGCGCCCGCGTCACCGGACTTCTCCGGGTGGAACTGGGTGGCCGCCAGCGGCCCGCGCTCGACGGCGGCGACGAACCGCTCGCCGTGGCGTGCCGTGGTGACGATCCCGTCGGTGTCGGTCGCGGCGTAGGAGTGCACGAAGTAGAACCGGGTCCCCGGGTCGATGCCGGCGAAGAGCCGGCTCTCCGGCGGGGCGTCGACGGTGTTCCAGCCCATGTGCGGCAGGACGTCGGCGTGCAGTCGTCGGACGACGCCGGGCAGCGCACCGAGGCCCGCCGTGCGGACCCCGTGCTCGTCGCCGGTGTCGAAGAGCACCTGCATGCCGACGCAGATGCCGAGCACCGGCCGGCCCTCGTCGAGCCGGGCCCGGACGATGTCGCCGCCGCCGACCGCGGCGAGTCCGGCCGCGCAGGCGGCGAACGCGCCGACCCCGGGGACGACCAGGCCGTCGGCGTCGCGCGCGGCCGCGGCGTCGGCGGTGACCGTCACCTGCGCGCCGGCCCGCGCCAGCGCGCGTTCGGCCGACCGGAGGTTGCCGGAGCCGTAGTCGAGCACCACCACCCGGGTCATGTCAGACCAGCCGGAGGATGCCGCCGACGATGGCGAGCACGCGCGCAGACCGCGAGCACCACGGCGACGACCTGGCCGCGCCGGGTGCGGCCCTCGCCCTTCGACTGCTGCCACACGCTGTACGCGCCGCCCAGCAGGAAACCGCCGACCACGATCAGCAGCGGCGCCACCTAGAGCGTCCCCTTGGTACTGGGTACGCCGACCACCCGCGGGTCGGGCGACGCGGCGTCGCGCAGCGCACGGGCGACGGCCTTGCACTGCGCCTCGGCGATGTGGTGCGCATCGCGGCCGGAAAGCACCCGCACATGCAGCGCGATCCGGGCGTTCTGCGCGAACGACTCCCACATGTGCCGCACGAGCGTGCCGGGGAAGTCGCCGCCGATGACGACGGTCTCCATGACCGCGGGCTCGTCGTGCACCAGGTAGGGCCGGCCGGACAGGTCGACGGCGACCTGCACGAGGCACTCGTCCAGCGGCACGAGCGAATCGCCGAATCGACGGATGCCGGCCTTGTCGCCGAGCGCGATCGCGAGCGCCTGCCCGAGGGCGATCGCGGTGTCCTCGACGGTGTGGTGCGCGTCGATGTGGACGTCGCCGTCGGTGCGCACGGTCAGGTCGAACCCGGCGTGCCGGCCGAGCTGGCCGAGCATGTGGTCGTAGAAGCCGACACCGGTGGCGACGTCGGTAACGCCGGTGCCGTCGAGGTCGAGCTCGACCAGCACCCGCGTCTCGGCGGTGTCGCGCTTGACCTGCGCGGTGCGACTCATCCGGCAATCCTAGGTGACCGCCGGATGTCGTCGACCGCCGCAAGAAAACTGTCCACTTCGGACGGCGTGCCCGCGGTCACCCGCAGCCAGCCCGGCAGACCGACGTCGCGGATGAGTACGCCGCGGTCGAGCAGGCTCTGCCACATCGCCGCCGAATCGCCGAACCCCCCGAACAGCACGAAGTTGGCGTCGGACTCGACGACGTCGAATCCGCGCTCCCGCAGCGCGACCTCGAGCCGGTCCCGCTGCGCCTTCACCTGTTCCACAGTGGACAGAAGCGCCGGCGCATGCGCGACGGCCACCCGGGCCACCGCCTGGGTCAACGCCGACAGGTGATAGGGCAGCCGCACCAGCTGCAGAGCGTCGATCACCGCCCGATCGGCGGCGACGTAACCGACCCGCAACCCGGCCATGGCGAACGCCTTCGACATGGTGCGGGTGACCGCGAGCCGCGGATTGCCCGGCAGCAGCGTCATCGCGCTCGGCGTACCGGGGCGGGCGAACTCGTGATAGGCCTCGTCGACCACGACCATGCCGGGCGCCTCGGCGAGCACCGCGTCGACCACGTCGAGGCCGAGTGCGGTTCCGGTCGGGTTGTTGGGTGAGCAGAGGAACACCACGTCGGGACGGTGCTCGCGCACCTGCGCCGCGGCGTAGTCCGGCGCCACCGAGAAGTCCCCCGCCCGGGACACGTCGATCCAGGCCGTGCCGGTGCCGGCGGAGATGATCGGGTGCATCGAGTACGACGGCGTGAAGCCGAGCGCCGCGCGACCCGGACCGCCGAAGGCCTGCAACAGCTGCTGCAACACCTCGTTGGACCCGTTGGCCGCCCACACCTGGGCCGGGGAAAGACCGTGCCCGACGTAACGGGTGAGATCCGCCCGCAGCTCGACCGCGTCGCGGTCCGGGTAGCGGTTGAGCCCGGCCGCGAGCTTCGGCGACGGCGTCGGCGATCGCCGCGACGAGCTCGGCCGGCGGCGGGTAGGAGTTCTCGTTGGTGTTCAGCAGCACCGGAACGTCGATCTGCGGGGCGCCGTAAGGCGATCTGCCCCGCAGGTCGTCGCGCAGCGGCAGCTGGTCGAGCGACGTCACTGCGCGCTCCGCCGGTCGCGGATCTGCACCGCGGCGGCGTGCGCGGGAAGATCTTCGGCCTGCGCGAGGGCGACGACGTGCCCGGTGACGCCGGCCAGCGCCGCCTCGTCGTAGTCGACGACGTGTATCCCCTTGAGGAACGTCTGCACCGACAAGCCGCTGGCGTGCCGGGCGGTGCAGCCGGTGGGCAGGACGTGGTTGGACCCGGCGCAGTAGTCGCCGAGCGACACCGGCGAGTGCGGTCCGACGAAGACGCAGCCGGCGTTGACGATCCGCCCGGCGACCGCACCGGCGTCGTGGGTGATCACCTCGAGGTGCTCCGCCGCGTAGGCGTTGGCGACGTCGACGCCCTGGTCGACGTCCCGGACCAGCACGATCCCGGACTGTGTGCCGGTGAGTGCCGTGCTCACCCGCTCGACGTGCTTGGTCGCGGCGACCTGCGCGACCACCTCGGCGTCGACGGCGTCGGCGAGCGGCTCGCTGTCGGTGATCAGCACCGAGGCGGCGACGGTGTCGTGCTCGGCCTGGCTGATCAGGTCGGCGGCGACGTAGGCCGGGTCGGCGCCGTCGTCGGCGAGCACCGCGATCTCCGTCGGCCCGGCCTCGGAGTCGATGCCGACCACGCCGCGCAGCAGCCGCTTGGCGGCTGCGACGTAGACGTTGCCGGGACCGGTCACCATGTCCACCCGGCGGCACTCGTCGGTGCCGTAGGCGAACATCGCGACGGCCTGGGCGCCGCCGACTGCGTAGACCTCGTCGACGCCGAGCAGGGCGCAGGCGGCGAGGATCACCGGGTGCGGGCGGCCGGCGTACTCCCGCTGCGGCGGTGACGCGACGGCCAGCGAGCCGACCCCGGCGACCTGCGCGGGGACGACGTTCATCACGACGCTGGAGGGGTAGACGGCCAGCCCGCCGGGCACGTAGAGCCCGACCCGGGCCACCGGCACCCAGCGCTCGGTGACGGTGCCACCCGGGACGACCTGGGTGGTGACGTCGGTGCGGCGCTGCGCCTCGTGCACCAGCCGGGCGCGGCGGATCGACTCCTCCAGGCCGACGCGCACGGCCGGGTCGAGCCGGTCGAGGGCCTGCGCCAGCTCGGCGGCCGGGACCCGTAGCGCGGCGAGCTCCACCCCGTCGAACCGGCTGGTGAGGTCGCGGACCGCCTCAGCTCCGCGTCGGCGTACGTCGTCGAGCACCTCCCGGACCGCATGGCTGACCGACTCGACGTCGACGGCGGCCCGGGGCAGGGCCCGGTCGACGTCGATACCGTCGGGCGGGGCGGTACGCAGATCGGTGCGGTGCAGCACGGTCAGTCCCTCGGTTCGATGTGATCTCCAGCCTAGGACCTAGGCTGTGCGGGTGCCCGAGTCCCTGCCGCTGTTCCCGCTCCAGTCGGTGCTCTTCCCCGGCGTGCTGCTCCCGCTGCACGTCTTCGAGGAGCGCTACCGGCTGCTGGTGCAGCGGCTGCTGCACGAGACGGACGAGTCCGCGCGGGAGTTCGGCGTGGTCGCCATCCGCCAGGGGTGGGAGGTCGGGCCGGATGCCGCACGCTCCCTGCACCCGATCGGCTGCACCGCCCTCATCCGCCGGGTGGAGAACAAGGAGGACGGGACCTACGAGGTGGTCTCGGCGGGCGGGCGCCGGTTCCGGCTGCTCGAGGTCGACGCCACCAGCGAGCCCTACCTGCTCGGGTCGGTGGAGTGGCTGCCCGACGAACCCGACCCGGGCCCGGAGACCACGCTGCTGGCCCGCCGCGCCGGGACCCTCTTCGAGGAGTACGTCGCCGCGGTGGCGGGCACCGGGGGCGCCGAGGTCGCGGCCTTCGAGCTTCCCGAGGACCCGACCGTCCTGTCCTACCTGGTGGCCTCCGCCGCGCTGCTCACGCTCGACGACCGGCAGGCCCTGCTCGAGCGCGACAGCACCCGCGAACGGCTCCGCCATGAGCTCCGGTTGCTGCGCCGCGAGACCGCGCTGGTCCGCGAGTTGCGGGTGGTGCCGACCTCGCTGGCCGAGATCACCCTGCAGGCCGGGACGAACTGACCTGCGGCGACCCGCGCTCCGGCCGGCGGAGGTCGTCGTGCCGGGAGAAGCCGGTGGCCACGACGACGGTGAGTACGGCGAAGAACGGCTGGAAGAACAGCGCTCCCTTCGCCCGTAGCGTCAGCCGGGCATGCAGCGTGGTGCCGACGTGGCGGAGCGCCGTGTGCACCTGACCCGGGGTGGGGTGCCGGCCGAGCCAGAGCCCGAACCGCCACGCGACCAGCGCACCGACCAGCGAGGCGACGGCCAGCGCGATCACCAGGACCGGCCCGCGGGAGAGCCGCCGGCTCCAGACCGCCAGCCCGGAGAGCACGCCGACGACTGCGCCGATGATGGCGAACCAGCCGTCCGCGGCAATGAGCGCTTCGGACTCGGGGTCGGTCTGGATGCCGACCGGACCGCTGGATCCGCGGACCACGCTGAAGCCCAGCCGCGGGGCGAGCACGCTCCAGATCACCCCGGCGAGGAGGCCGACGACCGCGAGCACGAGCACCAGGATCGCCGCCGTACGCAGTTCCCCACGGGTCGGCCGGAGCCGCTCGGACAAGGGGGCGCGGCGGCCCTGTTCGGACTGCGGGAGCGGCGCCATGCCCGGGAGCTCTGGTCGGGTTGCGGCGCTGCCACCCGGGTCGCTGCCGGGACGGGATGTATCGGCCACGACGTCCAGTGTTGCAGGCTCGGTCCCGGCAGCGTGCCGGGATCGCCCCCTTCGCCCGGCCCGGCCGGCGATCAGCTGGCGACGCAGGCCGGCCCGAGCAGCGCCTTGAGGTCACCCATCAAGGCGATGGTCGCCGCGACCCGCAGCCCGTCGTCGAGGCGGAGCGTCGTCGTGCGGGTGCCGTTGACCAGCTCCAGCTGCACCTCGGTGGTGCCCGGGTGCGTGGAGAGCACCTCCTTGAGCCGGGCGACGACCGGCGGGGTGCACCGGGCGGCCGGCATGGACAGCACCACCGGCCCGCGCGGGCCCTGGGACAGGTCCGGCATCGTGAGCTCGCTGGCGATCAGCTTCGGGGTGTCGTCGCGGCGGTCGAGCCGGCCGCGGACGACGACGATCGCGTCCTCGGCGATGTTGATGCCGACCTGGGCGTAGGTGGCCGGGAAGAACAGCACCTCGATCGAGCCCTCGAGGTCTTCCAGCACGACCTGCGCCCAGGGCGCCCCGGCCCGGGTGACCCGCCGGGTCACGGACGAGAGGATCCCCGCCACGGTCACCGACTGCCCGTCGCCGACCTGATCGGTCTGCAGGGCGGCGATGCCGACGTCAGATGCGCCGGCCAGCACGTGCTCGAGGCCGAGCAGCGGGTGGTCGGAGACGTAGAGCCCGAGCATCTCCCGCTCGAAGGTCAGCAGCTCGCGCTTGTCCCACTCGTCGGTCGGGACGACGACGTCGAACGCCGACCCGCCGTCGGGCTGCGGAGCTCCGGTGCTGAACAGGTCGAACTGGCCGATCGCCTCGGCGCGCTTGGTCTCCAGGCAGGCGTCGATGGCCTCGATGTGCACCTGCGCGAGCCCGCGCCGGCTGTGGCCGAGGGAGTCGAACGCGCCGGCCTTGACCAGCGACTCGACCACCTTCTTGTTGCACGCGACCTGCTCGACCTTGCGCAGGAAGTCGGGGAAGTCGGCGAACCGGCCGGCCGACTGGCGGGTGCGCACGATCGAGGCGACGACGTTCTCGCCGACGTTGCGGACGGCGGAGAGGCCGAAGCGGATGTCGCCGCCGCGCGGGGTGAAGTCGGAGTCGGACTCGTTGACGTCCGGCGGCAGCACGGTGATACCCATCCGCCGGCACTCGCCGAGGTAGATCGCGCTCTTGTCCTTGTCGTCCTTGACGCTGGTCAACAGCGCCGCCATGTATTCGGCGGGGAAGTTGGCCTTGAGGTACGCCGTCCAGTAGGACACGAGCGCGTAGCCGGCGGTGTGCGACTTGTTGAAGCCGTAGTCGCAGAACGGCAGCAGCACGCCCCACAGCGCGTCGATCGCCGCGCGGGAGAAGCCGCGCTCTGCCATCCCGCCGGAGAACGCCTCGTGGTGTTTCTCCAGCTCGGCCTTCTTCTTCTTGCCCATCGCCCGGCGCAGCAGGTCGGCCTGCCCGAGTGAATAGCCGGCGACCTTGCGGGCCAGCGCCTGCACCTGCTCCTGATAGACGAGCAGGCCGTAGGTCTCGTCGAGGATCTCGGCGAGCGGCTCAGCGAGCTCGGGGTGGATCGCGCCGACCGGCTTGCGGCCGTTCTTGCGGTCGGCGTATTCGATGTGCGCGTTGGCGGCCAGCGGGCCGGGCCGGTAGAGCGCGAGGACCGCGGAGATGTCCTCGAACTTGTCCGGGCGCATCAGCCGGAGCAGCGCGCGGATCTGGCCGCCGTCGAGCTGGAAGACGCCCAGGGTGTCGCCGCGGGCCAGCAACTCGTAGGTGGGCTTGTCGTCGAGCGGCAGGTCCTCGAGGACGATCTCCTGGCCGCGGTTGGCCGCGACGTGCAGGATGCAGTCGTCGAGGACCGTGAGGTTGCGTAGGCCGAGGAAGTCCATCTTGAGCATGCCGAGCGCCTCGCAGGCGCCGGCGTCGAACTGGGTGATGATCGCGCCGTCGGCCTCGCGGCGCTGGATGGGGATGACGTCGAGCAGCGGCTCGGCGGACAGGATCACGCCGGCGGCGTGCACCCCCCACTGGCGCTTGAGGTTTTCCAGCCCGCGCGCCGTGTCGAGGATCTGCTGCACCTGCGGGTCGGCGGCGTAGAGGGCGCGCACCTCGCCGGCCTCGCCGTGCCGCGGGTGGTCGGACTCGAAGATCCCGGACAGCGGGATGTCCTTGCCCATGACCGGCGCCGGCATCGCCTTGGTGATCCGGTCGGCGACGGCGTAGCCGGGCTGGCCGAGCAGCACCCGCGCGGAGTCCTTGATCGCCTGCTTGGCCTTGATCGTGCCGTAGGTGATGATCTGCGAGACCCGGTCCTCGCCGTACTGCTGGGTGGCGTAGCGGATCATGTCGCCGCGGCGACGCTCGTCGAAGTCCATGTCGATGTCGGGCATCGACACCCGCTCGGGGTTGAGGAACCGCTCGAAGAGCAGCGAGTGCTCGATCGGGTCGAGCTCGGTGATCCCCAACGCGTAGCCGACCAGCGAGCCGGTGGCCGAGCCGCGGCCCGGGCCGACCCGGATGCGGTTCTCCTTCGCGTAGCGGATCAGGTCGGCGACCACCAGGAAGTAGCCGGGGAACCCCATCCGCAGGATCATGTCCAGCTCGAACGTCGCCCGCTCGCGCCGATCGGCCGGCACCCCGGCGGGATAGCGCCGGGCCAACCCCCGCTCGACCTCCGTCCGCAGCCAACTCGCCTCGGTCTCCCCGGCGGGCACCGGGAAGCGCGGCATCAGGTCGCGCGCGGCGAAGACCTTGTCGTAGGACCCGACCCGCTCGGCGACGGCGAGGGTGTTGTCGCACGCCTCGGGCAGCTCCCGCCAGACGTGCCGCATCTCCTCCGGCGACTTGAGGTAATAGTCGCTCCCGTCGAGCTTGAACCGGCCCGGGTCGGCGAGCGTCTTGCCGGTCTGCACGCAGAGCAGCACCTCGTGCGCGCGGGCGTCGTCGGCGAACGTGTAGTGCAGGTCGTTGGTGGCCAGCAGCGGCAGGGACAGGTCGCGGGCGATCCGGAGCAGGCCGTCGCGGGTCGCCCGCTCGATGCCGAGACCGTGGTCCATCAGCTCGCAGAAGAAGTTGCCCGCGCCGAAGATGTCGCGGTAGTCGGCCGCGGCCTGCCGGGCCTCGTCGTAACGGTCCTGCTGGAGCAGCCGGTTGACCTCGCCCGACGGGCAGCCGGTGGTCGCGATGAGACCGCGCCCGTGCTCGGCGAGCAGCTCACGATCGACCCGAGGCTTGTAGTAGTAGCCCTCAAGGCTGGCCAGGGAGGCGAGCCGGAAGAGGTTGTGCAGGCCGTCCGCCGTCTCGGCCAGCATGGTCATGTGGGTGTACATCTCGCCGGGGTTGTCGGCCCCGACGGTCCCCCGGCCCACGGCGGCGCGGCGCCGCTCGAAGCGGCTGCCCGGCGCGAGGTAGGCCTCCATCCCGACGATCGGCTTGATCCCGGCCTCGGTGGCCTGCCGGTGGAAGTCGTAGGCCCCGAAGACGTTGCCGTGGTCGGTCATCGCCAGGGCCGGCATACCCATCCGGGCCGCCTCGGTGAGCAGATCACCGACCCGGGCCGCGCCGTCGAGCATGGAGTACTCGGTGTGCACGTGCAGGTGGGCGAACGAATCTGCTGCTTCTGACGGGCGGCCGGCATTCGGCACGAGCGTCGATCTCCTTCAGGCGGCTAGCGGCGGTCGGACTCTCTTTCTACTACGCGGGTCTGTCAGTTCCGCGCAGCGGCTCGCGGTCCCCGCCTGGGTCGGATCGCAGCGGCTTGTCGAACTCGTACTCGGCCGTGTCGGACAGGTCGTGCAGCTCCCGCGAACGACCGGTACGGCGGTAGCCGAGCCGCTCGTAGAGCCGGTGGGCGTCGAGGAACCGGGTGTCCGACCAGAGCCGCATGCGGTCCGCGCCGGCGGCGCGGGCGACGTCCTCCACCATGCCGGTCAGCCGGGCGCCCAGGCCGCCGCGACGCGCCGACGCGGCGACATAGAGGTTCTTCAGCTCGCTGGTGTCGCCGTGCGGTTTGTGGCCGATGCAGGCCACCACCGTGTCGTCGAGCGTCGCCACCCACAGCTGCCCGCCGGCGTACCGGGTCGCGGGCGCCCGCAGCCACGGCTCCTCGCGGTCGACGTCGAGCACGCAGCCGGGGTACTCGGCGAAGCAGTCGCCGAGCAGCCCGATCAGCGCCGCGGAGTCCCGGTCGGTGGCCGGCCGGATGCGGGGAAGCGGCTTGCGCATCCGCTGGTGCCCGATCCCGGCCTCCTGGAACGGCTCACCCACCGGCTGGTAGCCGGCCCGCCGGTAGAAGTCCTGGGCGTGCAGTTGGGCGTGTAGTTCGACGGCGCCGAGGCCCTCCCGCCCGGCCATCCGCTCCAGCTCGGCCAGTATGGCGGCGCCGACGCCGGCGCGGCGGTCCGGCTTCGCGACCGCCATCCGCCCGACCAGCCCGACTCCGTCGGCCTCGAGCAGCCGGCCGGTGCCGATGACGGTGTCGTGGCGTACGGCGACCACATGCCGGGCGCCCGCGTCACGGCCGTCCTGTTCCACCTCGACGGGCACGCCCTGGTCCTCGACGAAGACGGCGTAGCGCAGGGCGCGTACCGCATCGAGGTCGGCCGGTCGGGCGGGCCGGACGGCGACGTCGCCGCCGGTCACGACTGATCCCCGACGGCGTCCAGCGCCGCGGCGAGGTCGGCCGGGTAGGGACTGTCGAACTCCACCCACCGGCCGTCGGCGGGGTGGGCGAAGCCGAGCCGGCGGGCATGGAGCCACTGCCGGGTCAGGCCCAGCCGGTCCGCGAGCGTCGGGTCCGCGCCGTAGGCCAGGTCCCCGACGCACGGATGGCGTACGGCGGCCATGTGCACCCGGATCTGGTGGGTCCGGCCGGTCTCCAGTCGGATGTCGAGCAGGGTCGCCGCCCGGAACGCCTCGATCGTGTCGTAATGCGTGACGCTCGGCCGGCCGCCCGCGACGACCGCGAACCGCCAGTCCTGGCTCGGGTGGCGATCGATGGGTGCGTCGATGGTGCCCCGGGACGGGTCGGGGTGGCCCTGGACCAGCGCGTGGTAGCCCTTGTCCACGGTCCGGTCGCGGAACGCGTCCTTGAGTACCCGGTAGGCCCGCTCGCTCTTCGCGACCACCATCAGGCCGGTCGTGCCCGCGTCGAGACGGTGCACGATGCCCTGGCGCTCGGCCGCGCCGCTGGTCGACACGCGGTGCCCCATCGCGGCGACCGCGCCGACGACGGTCGGCCCGTCCCAGCCGGGGCTCGGGTGCGCGGCGACGCCGATCGGTTTGTCGACCACCGCGATGTCGTCGTCGGCGTAGATCACGGTGAGGCCGGGCACCGGCTGCGGCGGGCCGGGCGGCGGACCGTCCGGTGTCGGCAGGCTCACTTCGAGCCAGGATCCGGCCGGGATCCGGTCGGACCGACGAGAGGGGTGGCCGTCGACCGACACCTGGCCGGCGTCGATCAGCCCGGCGGCGCGGGTGCGGGAAAACCCGAAGAGCCTGGCCAGGGCGGCGTCGACCCGCAGCCCGTCCAGGCCCTCCGGGACGGGTAGCCCGCGCTGCTCGGTCGAAGGGCTGCTCACGATCACCCATGGTGGCACGGCGCCGCGGGGGCGGTCAGCGGTGGTTACGCCTCACTTGGGCCGCCGCCCGGTCCGCCGGCCGCCGCCGATGTCGTAGCCGAAGAGCACCAGGACGACCGCACAGATGCCGCCGCAGACGATCGCCGAGTCGGCGAGGTTGAAGATCGGCCAGACCCGGCCGTAGGGATCGAGCAGGCTGATCCAGTCGACGACCGCGCCGCGCAGCGGTCCCGGAGCCCGGGCCAGCCGGTCGATGAGGTTCCCGGCGGCGCCGCCGAGGATCAGCCCGAACGCGACCGCCCAGCCGATCGAGCGGAGCCGCGACGCGGCCCGGACGATGATCACGACCACCGCGACCGCGATCAGGGTGAAGATGATCGTGGCGCCCGCGGCGAGGGAGAAGGCGGCGCCGGCGTTGCGTGCCTCGACCAGGTAGAACAGGCCGCCGAGCACCCGCACCGGCGCGTGGTCGGACAGGGTGGCGACCACCACGGCCTTGCTGATCGCGTCGAGCGCGAGCACGGCTGCCGCGATCAGGAAGACCCATTTGGTACGGCGTCGCGCCGGAGCCGGATCCCCCGCCGGTGCCGCGGACGGCGATTCGTCGCCCTCGGGACCGGTCACGGGTCCATTGTCCCGGCCCCGGCCGGACGCCCGCCCGTCGGCCGGGTCGTCCGGGCGGGTCGGCTCAGCGGCGCTCTTCACGCTGTTTGCATGTCACGCACAAGGTCGCACTCGGGAACGCCTGCAGCCGGGCCTTTGCGATCGGGTTGCCGCACGACTCGCACCGGCCGTAGGTGCCGGCGTCGATCCGCTCGATCGCCCGCTCCGTCTGCGTCAGCAGATCGAACCGGTTGTTGGCGATCGACATCTCCTGCTCGCGCTCGAAGGTCTTGGTGCCGGCGTCGGCCTGGTCGTCGCCCGCCCCGTCGTTGGCCTGCGACTGCAGGTCCTCGATCTCGGCGATCGAGACGCTGTACTCCGCGCGCAGCTCCTCGAGCTGGGCGACCAGCTCGACCCGCACCTCGACCAGCTCGGCCTCGGTCCAGGCGTCGCCGGCCGGTACCGGGGGCAGCGACAGCTTCTCCGGCGTCTTCCCGGCCGGTGCCTTCTTCGCCGCGGACTTCTTGGCCGGAACCTTCTTGGCCGGAACCTTCTTGGCGGGCGCCTTCTTCGCCGGAGCCTGGTTCGCCGTCGCCTTCTGGGCCGTCGCCTTCTGGGCCGTCGCCTTCTGGGCCGCCGGCTTCTGGGGGGCCGGCTTCTGCGCCACTGGCTTCTGGGCCGCGTTGGCGGCCTTCTTGGCCGGCTTCGCGGGCGGAGGCGCCGTGGTCGCGGTGGCCTTGCGTCCCTTCGCCGGGGCCGTCTTGTTGGCCGGCGCCTTGGCGGGGGCCTTCTTGGCCGGAGTCTTCTTCGCCGGTGCCTTCTTCGCCGGCTTCTTGGCCGGCCTTCTTCGGCCGGAGCAGTTCGCGCCGTGGTGGTCTGGGTCGTCGTCTGCGTCATCGTGCTGGCACCCGCCTTCTTGGCCGTGACCTTCGTCGCGCCGGCCCCCCGGGCCGCCTTGGTGGCTCCGGCCTTCGTCCCCGAGGCCTTGGTACCTGTCGATTTCTGCTGGGCTGCCTTCCCGGCCGTCGCCCGCTTCGCGGGTGTTTTCGTCGCTGATGTCCGACCTGACGCCGACGTCGTCGTCGACGTCGGACCCGCCGAGGCGACAACTCTCGTAGCGCCCCCCCGCGCCGGCTTACGTGCCGGCGACCTACCAGTGTTGTTCGCCACGGTCGCGCTACACCGCCTCCACGTCACTCGGCAGGCACCGGTCGGTGCCTGCCGATGGCCGAACGATCGCAAGTGACCGATCAGGATACGAGTCCGCGCCGGGCGCGACAACGTGACGCGCGGCCGCCCGCGCGACGGGCGGCCGGTCGCTCACGCGGGCAGGTCCGGATCACCCAGCTCACCCCACCACCGGGCCAGCCGGCCGGCCCGGCTCACCGCACGCAGCCGCCGCTCGGTCTCCCGGCGGGCCGCCGACGTCGCCACGATGAGCAGCGAGTCCCCCCGGGCCAGCCGGGTCTGCCCGTCCGGCACGAAACTCGCCCCGGATCTCACCACCAGGGACAGCGCCGCGCCGGTCGGCAACCGGAGCTCGTCGACGTAGACGCCGTGCAGGCGGGAGCCGACCGGTATCTGGACCTGCAGCAGGTCCGCGCCGAGCTCCTCCAGGGGCGCCGCCTCGACCGTCACTTCACGCGGGGCGGCGCGCTCGAGGACGTCGAGGTGTACGGCGACCCAGGGCAGCGAGGTGCCCTGGATCAGGGTGAAGACGATGACGAGAACGACAACGGTGTTGAACAGGGCGTCCGCGTGCGGCCGGCCGGCGCTGATCGGGATAGTGGCCAGCACGATGGGGACGGCGCCGCGCAATCCCGCCCAGGACAGGAACAGGTGCTCCCGCAGGCGGAGCCGGAACCAGACCACGCTGAAGAACACCGCGAGCGGGCGGGCGAAAACGAGGAGTACGGCGCCCACGGCCAGGCCGGGCAGGATCGCGGACGGCAGGGCGTCCGGACTGACCAGCAACCCGAGCAGCACGAACAGCCCGATCTGGGCCAGCGAGCCCAGCCCTTCGGCGAAGCCGAGGGTCGCCCGGCGGTGCGGCAGCGTCGAGTTGCCGAGCACCAGCCCGGCCAGGTAGACGGCCAGGAAGCCGGACGCGTGGGCCACCGAGGCGACGGCGTAGCCGAGTACGGCGAACGCGACCGTCGCCAGCGGGTAGAGCCCGGCGGACGGGAGCGCGCTGCGCCGTAGCACCGCGGCGCCGGCGAAGCCCACGACCAGACCGATCACCGCGCCGGCCAGCAGCTCGTAGACGATGAGCCCCGCGGTGCCGGCGCAGCGACCGGCCGTGGGCGGCCGACAGCACGACGACCAGGATCACCGCGGGGGCGTCGTTGACGCCCGACTCGACCTCGAGGATGGCCGCCAACCGGCCGCGCAGCGGCAGCCGCCGGAGGGTGGCGAAGACGGCGGCGGCGTCGGTCGAGGAGACGATCGCCCCGAGCAGCAGGCCGTCGCGGGCGTCGAAGCCGAGGATCAGGATCGCCGCGCCGGCGGTGACGGCGACGCTGATCCCGAAGCCGACCGTGGCGAGTACGACGCCGGGCACCATCGCCCGCCGTACCGTCGGCCATCGGGTCGACAGGCCGCCCTCGGCGAGGATGAGGACGAGCGCGGACAGCCCCAGGGTGCGGGTCAGCGACGCGTTGTCGAAGTGCACGCCCAGGCCGGCCTCGCCGAGCGCGATGCCGAGCCCGAGATAGATCAGCAGGGTGGGCAGCCCGAATCGATCGGAAACCCGCACCGCGAGTACGGCGACCAGCACCACCGCGGCGCCGAGGAGCACGGCCAGGTCGACCGGTCCGCTCATGGTGCAGGCCGGTCCGCGTCGGCGCCCTGGCAGGGCGCAGTCAGCAGTCGATCATCCGCCGGCGGCACGGCGGCGTATCGCATCGGCGAATGTCGCGTCGGGCGCACAGAGCGAACAGGGCGTGAAGCCGGCTTCCCGGGCCTCGAGGCGGCTCAACGGCACCGCCTCTTTGCCGGACAGATGCGGGCAGCCGGCGACGTGATATCTCGGCCGGCCGTCGACGACCAGCACCTCGTCGGTGATGTCGACCACCCGCAGGGCGTCGGGTGCCGAGACGTCCTCTTCGGGCGGCTCGTCCGGCGGGTCGGGGTAGTCGGTGGTGTCCTTGTCGGCGGCCGGGGGTGGCTCGGTCGCGGCCACGGCGTCGGTCTCGGCGAGGTGGGTGTCGGTGTCGGCGGTCTCGGCCGGCCCGAACGGCCCGGCCGGCGGCGGCATCGCCGGCAACTGCTGGGTCTCGCCGCTGCGGCCCAGGCTCGAGGTGCCCAGCGGACCGGTTTCGGGCAGCCGGGCCCGCCGGTAGATGATCGATGCCGCCAGCGCACCGGCCGCGACCACACTGGCGCCGATCGACGCCCAGATCAGCGGATGGCTGCCTTCGACCACACCCGTGGCCAGCAGCGCCGCCGACGCGAGCACCAGCAGCAGACTGAGGATGATCACACGTCGTCCCGGACTCCCGCCGGACAGGTCCCGCTCGTGCCGGCCGGGGTCACCCGGTCGGCCGGTCGGTCCCGCCCACCTGACCGTCGGCCGAGTGCTGCCGGCCCGCGCCGGCGCGGGCCGGGCCACCGGAGGGCTGCAGCGTCTGCGACTCGCGCAGATCCTGCAGCTGGCTCTCGAAGTACGTCGTCATCCGGGAGCGGTACTCCCGCTCGAAGACGCGCAGCTGCTCGACCGCCTTCTCCAGCTCGCCCTTTTGGGTGCCGAGGCTGCCCATGACCTCCTGGTGACGCCGCTCGGCCTCGTCGGTGAGCGCCGCAGCCTTGTTGCGCGCGTCGCGTTCGATCGACTCGGCCCTGGTCCGCGACTCCCCGGTGAGGCTGTCGGCCTTGCTCCGGGCGTCGGCGACGAGACGCTGCGCCTCGGACCGCGCACCGGCGAGTACCCGGTCGGCCTCGGACTTCGCCTCAGCGACGTGCCGGTCGGCCGTCTCCTGGGCCAGCGCCAGCATCCGGACGGCCTTGACCTGGTCGCCCTCGTTGGCGGCGGCGGCGGCGCCGGCCGCAGCGGCGACGGCGACGTCGCCGGTCGAGCCGGTGTCGGTGGCCGGCGGCGCGGCGGGGGCCTCGGCTGCGGGGGTCGTCGACCTGCCGGCGGCCGGCTGGGCCTTCAGGTCGTTGTTCTCTTCGATCAGCCGGGACAGCTCGGTCTCGACCAGATCGAGGAACTCGTCGACCTCGTCTTCGTCGTAACCGCGCTTGCCGATCGGCGGCTTCTTGAACGCCACATTGTGGACGTCAGCGGGAGTAAGGGGCATGGGATCACCTCTGCATGGGGATGTGGCGGGCACAGGGGACCGGCCACTGGTACGGCTCGTCACACGGCAAGACTGGCTACCACGCTCATCAAGATGTAGACGACGAAAAACAAAACAATAAACCCCAGGTCGATGCTGATCCCGCCCAGCCGGAGCGGCGGGATCACCCGACGGAGGAGTTTCAAGGGTGGATCAGTAGCCGAGTAGACCACTTCCAGGCCCGCGGCCACCAATCCGCCCGGCCGCCAGTGCCTCGCCAACTGCATGACCCACTCCACGACGAAGCGGGCAACCAGCAGCAGGAGGAAGACCAGGAGCAGGAAGTGCAGGGCCTGCCAGAAATCGCTCACCGACATCAACTCTGGTTGAAAAAGCCACCCTCAGCGATGCGGGCCTTGTCCTCGGCGGTGACGCGGACGTTCTGCGGAGACAGCAGGAAGACCTTGTTCGTCACACGCTCGATACTGCCCCGCAGGCCGAAGGAGAGCCCGGCGGCGAAGTCGACGAGACGCTTGGCGTCCGCGTCGTCCATCTCGGTGAGGTTGATGATGACCGGTACCCCATCGCGGAAATGCTCGCCGATGGTGCGGGCCTCGTTGTAGGTACGGGGATGCAGGGTGGTGATCCGGGAGAGCGGAACATCGTCGTAGCCCACGTCGGTCACGGCTGGCGACTCCTCCGACCAGGGTCGTACGGCGGTGCGGTCGCGGCGGGCCGTGACCGCTGGGGATTCGTCGGCGTACTCGTCGTAGTCGTCGTAGTCCGCAGCATCGCTGGGACGCTCGTCGTCTTCGACGAGCCCGAGGTAGATTCCCATCTTGCGCATGGCGCCGGCCATCGGGCGTCCTTCCTCGGGAGAGCGGTAAATCTTCTGCGGCGAGGTTACCTGACGACGGGCGGCCTGCCTCCCAGCAACGCCGTCCCGACACGCACCTGGGTGGACCCGTGGCGTACGGCGGCCTCGAGATCGCCGCTCATGCCGGCCGAAAGCGCCCTCGCCTGCGGGTGTGCCGCCCGGATCCGCCCCGCGAGGTCGGCGAGATCGGCGTAGCTGCGCTCGACGTCGGCGCCGAGCGGGGCAACGGCCATCAGCCCAGCCAGCCGGAGGTGGGCCGCCGCCTCGATCCGGTCGGCCAGGGCCGGCAGGTCGGCGGCGCACGACGCCTCCGCGGGCCGGGTCGCCGTCGAGGCTGACCTGCAGCAGGACGTCGAGCTGCCCAACCCGGTCGGACTCAGCCCGGTCCGAGACGGCGCGGTCCGAGACGGCCCGGTCGAGCGGGTCGACGAGCGCCGCCCGGTCGACGCTGTCGACGCTGTCGGCGTAGGAGGCGATCGAGCGGATCTTGTTGCGCTGGATCCGGCCGAGGAAGTGCCAGCGGACCTCGGGGACGGCGGCGGCCTTGGGGGCCGCCTCCTGGTCCCGGTTCTCGCCGAACTCGGCGATCCCGAGGGCGGCGAGGCGGCGTACGTCGTCGGCGTCGAAGGTCTTCGTCACCGCGATCAGCGCCACCTCGCCCGGATCGCGGCCGACCTCGCGGGCGGCCCCGGCGATCCGGGCCCGGACCTCGGCGAGGTTGGCGGCCAGCTGCGCGGTGCGCGGGTCCTCGCTCAGCTGCGCCACGCGATGCCCGCCTGCCGGCCGGTGACGCCGTCGCGCCGGTAGCTGAACAGGTCGGGATCCTCCGCCGTACACCGCGGGTCGAGGACCACCTTGCCGACACCGGAGGCGAGGAGCTGGCGGGCGAGTCCGGCCCGCAGGTCCAGCCCGTGGGTGCCGGTCGCGGTCGCGCAGGCGCTGCCCGGCAGCGCCGCCTCCACGTCGGCCTGCATGTCGGCGGGCACCTCGTAGCACCGGCCACAGATCGCCGGGCCGAGCAGCACGTCGATGCGCTCCGGCTGGGCGCCGGCGGCGACCATCGCGGCGACCGCCTGCCGGGCGATGCCGATCCGGGCGCCGGGACGCCCGGCGTGGACCGCCCCGACGACCTCGGCCGCTGCGTCGGCGAGCAGCACCGGCACGCAGTCGGCGACCAGGACGACCAGCACCAGACCCGGGGTGGCGGTGACCAGCCCGTCGGTGCCGGGCACCGGCGCCGGGCGCGGGCCGTCGACGCGGGCCACCCGCGCACCGTGGATCTGGTCCATCCAGACCAACCGCTCGCCCGCGACCCCGAGCTCGGCGGCGAGCCGGGCCCGGTTGCGGTCCACCGCGGCCGGGTCGTCGCCGACGCTCCGGCCGAGGTTGAAGGTGTCGTACGGCGCCGCGCTGACACCCCCGCTGCGCGAGGTGACGACGCGACGGACCGGCATCCCTACGTCGTGGTCAGGACTTGAGGAAGTCGGGGACGTCGAGCTCGTCCTCGAATTCCACCGCCCGGCGGCCGACCGCCCGGCCGACGTTGCCGGCCGGCACCGGTGCCGGGTTGGGCGTCGCGGCCGGAGCCGGGTGCGGCGACGGCGCCGACCCCGCGGTGCGCGCAGCGGCCGGCTCCGCGGCCGGAGCGGGCACAGCCGGCCCGGTCGGCGACGATCCGGCGGCCGCCGCGGGAGTCTCCGGACGGGCCTGGCGGGCGGGCTCGGCCTTCTTGTAGGTCGGCGCGCCGCCGTCGAACCCGGCCGCGATCACCGTCACCCGCACCTCGTCACCGAGGGCGTCGTCGATCACGGCACCGAAGATGATGTTGGCGTCGGGATGGGCCGCATTGGCGACCAGCGATGCGGACTCGTTGATCTCGAACAGGCCGAGGTCCGAACCGCCGGAGATGGACAGCAGCACGCCGTGCGCCCCGTCCATGCTGGCTTCGAGCAGCGGGCTGGCGACCGCCATCTCGGCCGCGGTGACGGCGCGGTTGTCGCCGCGCGCGTTGCCGATGCCCATCAGCGCCGAGCCCGCCCCGCTCATCACCGACTTGACGTCGGCGAAGTCGAGGTTGATCAGGCCCGGTGTGGTGATCAGGTCGGTGATGCCCTGGACACCGGACAGCAGCACCTGGTCGGCGCTCTTGAACGCGTCCATGACACTGACGGACGCGTCGCTGATCTGCAGCAGCCGGTCGTTGGGGATCACGATCAGCGTGTCGCACTCGTTGCGGAGGCCGTCGATTCCGTCCTCCGCCGCGGTGGCCCGCCGCTTGCCCTCGAAGGTGAACGGCCGGGTCACGACACCGATCGTCAGCGCGCCGAGCTTGCGCGCGATGCTGGCCACGACCGGCGCCCCGCCGGTCCCGGTGCCGCCGCCCTCGCCCGCGGTCACGAAGACCATGTCGGCGCCCTTGAGCACCTCCTCGATCTCCTCGCTGTGGTCCTCGGCGGCCTGCCGGCCCACGTCGGGATCGGCGCCCGCGCCGAGACCCCGGGTCAGCTCCCGGCCCACGTCCAGCTTGACGTCGGCGTCGCTCATCAGCAGCGCCTGCGCGTCGGTGTTGATCGCGATGAACTCGACACCCTTGAGCCCGACCTCGATCATCCGGTTGACGGCGTTCACGCCACCGCCGCCGATTCCGACGACTTTGATGATCGCGAGGTAGTTCTGCGGAGGGGTCATCCGACTGCCTTCCTGTTGCCGCGTCTGGGGCAGCTTGTCTCGGGTTCGATGGGCTGGACTCTCATCCTCAAGTAGACCCTTATAGTTATGTCAACCTGAGCGATAGGTCGGACAGTAAAGAGCGCCTGCGGGCCGTTCAAGCACCGAGCCGCGTGTCGCGGAAATATCGGGATCCGCGTGTCGTGGCCACTGTGTCCGGCTCGCTACCATTGAGGCGGCAACGACGAGGACACGTCGGGGCGGACGTCAGCGCAGAGCGACCCGGGGACGGTGTGAGCCCGGGGGCCGGACCCGCCGCGACATCACCTCCGAGCACCGGAAGAACAGCCGCATGCACGGCGCCGTACTCACGACGCCGGGCCCGCGACCCAGTAGACCCGGACCCCGAACGAAGTGGGCCCGCGGCCGTCCCCCGCGGGTCAACGAGGGTGGTACCGCGGCACGCGAGTGTCGTCCCTCGAGCCGCCACACTCGAGGGAGCTCCGCCCGTGCCCGGCTACCAGCCGCTTGCCGCCCACGTCGATCTCGCCGCGCTCGACCGCGACGTCATCGCGCAATGGCGCGCCGGGAAGGTGTTCCGGCGCAGCCTCGAGCAGACCGCGCAGGGTCCGACCTGGACGTTCTACGAAGGTCCGCCGACGGCCAACGGCATGCCCGGCACGCATCACGTGGAGGCGCGGGTCTTCAAGGACGTCTTCCCCCGGTTCAAGACCATGAAGGGCTACCACGTCCCCCGCATCGCCGGCTGGGATTGCCACGGCCTGCCCGTCGAACTCGCCGTCGAGAAGGAACTCGGCTTCACCGGGAAGCCGGACATCGAGGCCTACGGCATCGCGGAGTTCAACGCGAAGTGCCGGGAGAACGTCCAGCGCCACGTCGACGTCTTCGAGGCGATGAGCGAGCGGATGGGCTACTGGGCCGACTACGACAACGCCTACTGGACGATGCGGCCGGACTACGTCGAGTCGGTCTGGTGGGCGCTCAAGCAGATCTTCGACAAGGGCCTGCTGGTCGAGGACTACCGGGTCACGCCGTACTGCCCGCGCTGCGGGACGGGACTGTCCGACCACGAAGTGGCGCAAGGCTACGAGGAGGTCACCGATCCCTCGGTATACGTGCGGTTTCCGCTGACGTCCGGCCCGTGGGCCGGCCGGGCCGACCTGCTCGTGTGGACGACGACACCGTGGACGCTCGTGTCGAACGTGTCGGTCGCGGTCAACCCGGACGTCACATACGCCGTCGCGCGGTCCGGGGCGGACACGCTCGTCGTCGCCGAGACGCTGGTCGGCACGCTTCTCGGTGACGACGCCGAGGTGCTCGCCACCTGCACCGGGCGCGAGCTCGAACGCTGGGGTTACCGGCGCCCGTTCGACTTCGTACCGCTCGAGGACGCCAACATCGTCGTCCTCGCCGACTACGTCACCACCGACGACGGTTCCGGTCTCGTCCACCAGGCACCGGCGTTCGGTGCCGACGACATGGCGTCGACCCGCTCCTACGGACTCCCCGTCATCAACCCGGTCGGGCGGGACGGACACTTCGAGCCGGGTCTTCCGGTCGTCGGCGGCGTCTTCTTCAAGGACGCCGACGAAATCCTGGTGGCGGATCTGAAAGCGCGCGGGCTGCTGTTCCGGCACGTCCCCTACACGCACAGCTATCCGCACTGCTGGCGCTGCCACACCCCGCTCATGTACTACGCGCTGCCGTCCTGGTACGTCCGCACCACCGCGATCAAAGACCAGCTGCTCGCGGAGAACGAACGCACCACGTGGTACCCGGACCGCATCAAGCACGGCCGTTACGGCGACTGGCTGAACAACAACATCGACTGGGCGTTGTCGCGCGACCGGTTCTGGGGCACGCCGTTGCCGGTCTGGCGCAACGACGCCGACCCGTCCCGCATGGTGTGCGTGGGCTCGCTGGCCGAACTGCAGGAACTGTCCGGTGTGGACCTGGCCGATCCGCACCGCCCGTACGTCGACGAGGTCACGTTCACCCGCGGCGGCGAGGACGGGACCTACCGGCGGGTGCCGCAGGTGATCGACGCGTGGTTCGACTCGGGCGCGATGCCGTTCGCGCAGTTCGGTGCGCCGTACCGCAACGCCGACATCGCGCGCGCCGCCTACCCGGCCGACTTCATCTGCGAGGCGATCGACCAGACGCGCGGGTGGTTCTACTCGCTGATGGCGGTCGGGACGCTCGTGAACGACGAGAACGCGTACCGCACGGTGCTCTGCCTCGGCCACATCCTCGCCGAGGACGGCCGCAAGATGAGCAAGCACCTCGGCAACATCCTCGAGCCGATTCCGCTGATGGAGCGGCACGGCGCGGACGCGGTGCGCTGGTTCATGCTCTGCACGGGCTCGCCGTGGTCGTCGCGGCGGGTCGGGCACAAGGTGCTCGACGAGATCGCGTCGAAGGTGCTGCGCACCTACTGGTCGGTGGCGTCGTTCCAGTCGCTGTACGCGCGCGCAAACCGCTGGGAGACAGGGCAATCGGGCGATCCGACCGTGCTCGACCGGTGGGCGCTCTCGGAGGTGCACCGGCTCGCCGCCGAGGTGGACGCGGCCCTGGAGGACTTCGACACCGCCCGCGCCGGGCGGGCCCTGAGCGGCTACATCGACGACCTGTCCAACTGGTACGTACGCCGGTCGCGGCGTCGGTTCTGGGACGGCGACCCGGCCGCGCTCTCGACGCTGCACGAGTGCCTGCGGATGCTGACGCTGCTGCTCGCGCCGTTCGTACCCTTCGTGACCGAGCGGGTGTGGTCGGCGCTGTTCGCGACGACCGGGTCCGGCGACTCGGTCCACCTGGCGGCGTGGCCGCAGGCCGATCCGCGGGTAGTCGACGACGACATCGCTGCGCGGGTCGCCCTGGTGCGCCGGCTGGTCGAGCTCGGGCGCTCGGCGCGGGCCGACTCGAAGGTCAAGGTCCGCCAGCCGTTGTCGCGTGCGCTGATCTCCGCGCCCGGCTGGGGACGGATTCCGCGCGAGCTCGAAGACCAGGTGCGCGAGGAGCTCAACGTCGTGGAGCTGGCGTCGCTGGCCGACGCGGACGAGCTCGTCGAGGTGGCGGTCAAGCCGAACTTCCGGGAGCTGGGCCGGCGCTTCGGCAAGCGGACCCAGGCGGTCGCGTCGGCGATCCAGCAGGCCGACGTGGCCGCGTTCGTCGCGGCGTACCGGGACGGGTCGGCAGTCGTGGAGGTGGACGGCGAAGCGGTGTCGATCGGCGGTGATGAGGTGGTCGTCTCCGAGACGCCCCGCTCGGGTTGGGCGGTCGCGTCGGCCGGGCCGGATACCGTCGCCCTCGACCTGGAGCTGACGCATGAGCTGCGGCTGCTCGGCCTGGTCCGCGACGTGGTGCGGTTCGTCCAGGACGCACGCAAGAACGCCAGATTTGAGGTCACCGACCGCATCGCGCTGCACTGGCGGGTCGGCGGCTCACCGGAACCGGCGGAGGCGATCCGTCGGCACACCGAGCAGCTGGCTGCGGAGGTGCTGGCCACCTCGGTCGACGAGGGCGCGCCGGCATCACCGGAGGGCCACGAGGTCGCCGAGGACGACGACCTCGGCCTCACGATCTGGCTCCGCCGCACCAACTCCCCATGATCAAGAGGGGATTCCGGTACGAAACGCCGGACGAATCCCCTCTTGATCATGGGGAGACCGGCGGTCAGTGGACGACGACGACCGGCGGGGTGCTCACGTCGTACGTCGTCCCCGGGCGCTTGAGCAGCGCCAGCAGGGCCCGGGCCTTGGTGGTCCCCTGCCCGGTGCCGCCCCACAGCGCGGTGCGGTTGTGGGTGAGGTTGAGGGTGACGTGGTCGGGGTCGGTGACCGAGACGCTCACGGTGATCGACCGGAGCGCAGCCGGGAGGTGGGCCACCACGTCGACGGCGGCGCGGCGGGCCGCGCGCGGGGCGTCGCCGGTGGCGAGCCGGGGCAGGCCGGTGGCGGCCGTCACGGCGGCGAAGCGCACCCCGGACGCGTCGACCAGCCACGGTTGGCCGTCGCGGACGACGTAGGCCACGCCGGTGCGTTCGTGGATCGCGATCACGAGTCCCGACGGCCACTTGCGGCTGACCTCGACCTGCGCGACCCGGGGCAGTGCGGCCACCCGCTGGCGCACCGGCGCGGTGTCGACGCGCACGAGCGGGACGCCGCGCGGCACCGCGGCCGCGGCGAGGACCTGCCCGCGGGTCAGCCGCGACAGCCCGGTCACGGTGACCGACCGGACGCTGAACAGCGCGGTGAAGAAGACGACGTAGCAGCCGGCCAGCACGACGACGAGCAGCGCGGCGGCGATCACGGTACGGCGCCGCGGCCGCCGACGGCGCGAACCCGCCGGCCCGCCGACCTGCCGGGACCGGTCGTCGGCGAGTGTTCTCACGGCACGGCCCCCTCCAGCTCGACGAGCACCTCCGGGCCGACCATCGTGACGTCGCCGGCGCCCATGGTGACGATCACGTCGCCCGGCCGGGCCGCGGCGGCCAAGGTCGGCGCCACCGCCGACCATGACGGCTCGAAACGCACCTGCCCGGCCGGCAGCGGTACGGCGGCCGCGACCGCCGCCCCGGTGACGCCCGGGATCGGGTCTTCGCGGGCGCCGTAGACCGCCATCACGAGCACCTCGTCGGCCAGCCCGAGCGCCGTGCCGAGTTCCTCGCCGAAGGCCTGGGTACGGCTGTAGAGGTGCGGCTGGAAGGCCACGATGAGCCGACCGGAGCCGGCGACCACGCGGGCCGCGCGCAGCTGGGCCGCGATCTTCGTCGGGGCGTGGGCGTAGTCGTCGTAGACCCGGACTCCCCCGGCCGTCCCCTTGTACTCGAACCGCCGCCGGACCCCGGTGAAGGCCGTGAGACCGGACAGCAGCGGGTCGAGCGGCAGGCCGAGCTGCCGCCCGGTGAGCAGCGCGGCCGCGGAGTTCAACGCCATGTGGTGGCCCGCGACGCCGATCCGGACCGACGCCAGCGGGGCGCCGTCGAGCACGGCGTCGTACGACGTCCCGTCCGGCCGGACGGAGACACCGACCAGCCGCAGGTCGGCGTCGTCGGCCGTGCCGTAGGTGCGGACCGTCAGCGGCCGCCCGCGGGCGACCTCGGCCAGCCGCCGCCCGCCGGGATCGTCGATGCCGACGGTGAGGAAGCCGCCCGGGTCGATGCGGCCGAGGAACTCTTCGAACGCCCGCACGTAGGCCTGCGGGGTGCCGTGCTGGTCGAGGTGGTCGACCTCGACGTTGGTGACCACGGCGGCGGCCGGCGAGAGCAGCAGGAACGACCCGTCGCTCTCGTCCGCCTCGGCGATGAACAGGTCCCCAGAGCCGTTATGCGCGTTTGACCCCGACTCGTTGAGGTCGCCACCGATCGCGAACGACGGGTCGACGCCGCAGTGCTGCGCGGCGACGGTGAGCATCGACGTCGTGGTCGTCTTGCCGGCGGTCCCGGCGACCGCGACCCCGCGGCGCCCCGCCATCACGGCGGCGAGGGCCGCAGCCCGCGGGATCACCAGCAGCCCGCGGCGCCTGGCTTCGGCGAGCTCCGGGTTGCTCGGCCGGATCGCGGTGGAGACCACCACGGTGTCGGCCGCACCGAGGTTGTCCGCGCGGTGGCCGACGTGCACCGTCGCGCCGAGCGCCCGCAACGCCGCCAGGATGGTCGACTCCTTGGCGTCGCTGCCGGACACGGTGTAACCGCGGGCCAGCATGATGCGGGCGATCCCGCTCATCCCCACCCCGCCGATGCCGACGAAGTGCACCACGCCCAGGTCGGACTTCGCCGGACCGACGTCTTCGGCGCCAAGATTCTCGGGGCCAACACTCTCGGGGCCAACACTCTCGGGGCCAACACTCTCGGGGCCGGTCACCGGCGTGCCACCTCCACCACCATGCGCGCGAGCGCGACATCGGCGTCGCGGTGGCCCAGCGCCGCCGCGGCTCGACTCATGCTCGCAAGGCGTTCGGAGTCGCGCAGGACCGGTATCAGCTCCGACTCGATCCAGGCCGGGGACAGGTCGGCGTCGTCGACGAGCAGGCCGCCGCCGGCATGCACCACCGGAAGTGCGTTGAGCCGCTGCTCGCCGTTGCCGATGGGCAGCGGGACGTAGGCCGCCGGGAGGCCGACGGCGGTCAGCTCGGAGACGGTGTTCATCCCGGACCGGCACAGCACCATGTCGGCGGCGGCGTAGCCGAGATCCATCTCCTCAAGGAACGGGAGTACGACGAAGGGCGGTCCGCCGGAGACGTCGTCGACCGACACGACGTTCTTCGGCCCGGCGACGAGTAGCACCTGCACCCCCGCGGCCCGCAGCGCCGGCGCGGCGGCGGTCGTCGCCCGGTTCAGCGAGCGGGCGCCCTGCGATCCGCCGGTCACCAGCAGGGTCGGCCGGTCCGGATCGAGCCCGAAGTGCTCGCGGGCCGCGCCCCGCGCGGCGGCGCGGTCCAGGTCGCGGATCGTCGCGCGCAGCGGGAGCCCGACCACCCGGGCGTGCGGCAGCTTGATCGCCTCGTTGACGACGGCGACGTGCGGCGTCAGGCGGGCACCGATCCGGTTGCCGATGCCGGGCCGGATGTTGGCCTCGTGGACGACGAACGGCAGCCGTCGGCGCCGGGCCGCGAGATAGGCGGGCAGCGCGACGTAGGAGCCGAACCCGACCAGTACGTCGGCGGCGGACCGCTCAAGCACCGCCCCGGCGGCGCGGACGGCGGCAGCTACCCGTCCGGGGACGCGGAGCAGGTCGGCCGTGGGTTTACGCGGCAGCGGCACCGACGGGATCAGCTCCAGGTCGTAGCCGCGGGCCGGGATCATCTCGACCTCCAGCCCACGCGCGGTGCCGAGGGCGGTGATCCGCACCGTCGGATCGTCTTCGCGGAGCCGGTCGGCGAGGGCCAGCGCCGGGGAGATGTGTCCGGCCGACCCGCCGCCGGCGACCACGACGGACAGCGGGCGGCTCACCGGGTCCGGCGTCCGTCGGTGCCGGTGGCCGGCAGCACGGTGCCGGCGCGCCCGCTCCCCCGACCCCGCGGGGCGGGACGGGTCGCCCGCTCGGGGGTCCGGATCCGGGTGACCCGGGCGGATTTCGGTCGCGGCTCCGCCGGTGCGGGCAGCCACAGCATGCGGGCCATCCGGCTCGGCCCCCGGGCCCGCAGCGCGGCGGCCGCGGCCGGCTCGTGCCGGGCGAAGGAGGCCAGCATGCCCAGGGCGAACAGCGTGACGATCAACGACGTACCGCCGAAGGAGATCAGGGGTAGCGGGATTCCGGTGACCGGCAGCAGCCCGGTCACGTAGCCGATGTTGATCAGAGCCTGCCCGACCAGCCAGACGGTGACCGCGGCGCTGGCCAGCCGGACGAACGGGTCGGTCGCGCGCCGGGCGATCCGCAGACCGGCGTAGGCGAGCACCGCGAACAGCGCCAGCACCAGCAGGCTGCCGACGAGCCCGAGCTCCTCACCGACGATCGCGAAGATGTAGTCGGTGTGCGCGTTGGGCAGCAGCCCCCACTTGAACCGGCTCTGCCCCAAGCCGACACCGAACCAGCCGCCGCTCGACAGGGAGTAGAGACCCTCGGCTGCCTGATAGCCCTTGTCGCTCTGGTCCTTGAAGGGATTGAGGAAGCTCGTGAACCTCGTCATCCGGTAGGGCTCGATCATGATCAGCACGACCACGGCGCCGATGGTCGTGCTCGCGAGCAGCACGAACAACCGGCCCGGCGCCCCGACTGTCCACAGTAGACCGAACAACACCAGGACGACGCAGATCGTCGTACCGAGGTCGGGCTCGAGCATCACGAGCGCACACGCGGCGACCGCGACCGGCACGATCGGGATCAACAGATGCCGCCACTGATTGAGTAGCTTCTCCTTGCGTACCAGCAGATCTGCGCCCCACAGGGCGAGCGCGAGCTTCGCCGGCTCGGAGGGTTGCAGCTGCAACGGACCGAGCTCGATCCACCGGCGTGAGCCGCTCACCAGGTTTCCCACGCCGGGCACCAGCACCGCTAGCAGCGCCACGAACGACAACGCCAGCGCCGGATAGGCCAGTCGCCGGTATGCCTTCGGGGAAAGGCGGATGCCCAGCCAGAAGATCGGCGCGCCGATCGCCACCCACATGAGTTGTTTCTTGAAGACGTCGAACGCCGATCCGGTCGCGGCGTAGGAGTCCACACTGGACGCCGACAGGACCATGACCAGACCGATCACCGTCAGCAGGCCGGTGGTGACGAGGATCAGGTGCAGCGACGTCAACGGACGGTCGAGAAACGCCAGCCGGCGGCGGATCGCGGTCCGGCTGGACACGCCCGCCGTCATTCCTCTTCCAGCCCGCGAACCGCCGCGGCGAAAGCGTCGCCACGGGCCGCGTAATCGACGAACATGTCGAGCGACGCCGCGGCCGGTGCGAGCAGCACCGTGTCGCCCGGGCGGGCGAGCTCGGCAGCCCTGGTCACGACTTCGATCATCGCTCCATCGTCGTCTGCGGTGACCTCGACAACCGGGAGATCCGGCGCGTGTCGCGCGAATGCGTCCGCGAACTGTGCCCGGTCGGCGCCGAGCAACACCGCGGCCGCCAGCCGGGGATGCACCGCGGCGACGAGTTCGTCGACCGGAGCGCCCTTGAGTTGACCGCCGGCGACCCAGACCACCCGCTCGTAGGCGGACAACGACGCCGCGGCCGCATGCGGATTGGTCGCCTTGCTGTCGTCGACGTAGACAGCACCTCCGACCACGCCGACCTGGGCATTACGGTGGGCGCCGGGAACGAACCCGCGAAGGCCGTTGCGTACGTCGACTGCGGTGACGCCGTAGGCGCGGGCCAGCGAGGCGGCGGCGAGGGCGTTGGCGACGTTGTGCGGTCCGATCGGGCGTACGTCGGCGACGCCGGCGAGGACCACGCTCTGCTCGGTACCCCGGTCGATCCCGAAGGCGCGGTCGACCAGGTTGCCGGCGACGATCCCGACCTGGCCCGGGCCCGGCTCGCCGAGGGTGAAGCTGACCGCGTCGGGCAGCCCGGCGGCCAGCGCGAGCACCCTCGGGTCGTCGGCGTTGACCACGTTGGTGGCGTCGTGCTGGAGGATCCGGGCCTTCGCCGCGACGTAGGCGTCGAAGGAGCCGTGCCAGTCGACATGGTCTGGCGCGAGGTTGAGCACCGCCGCCGCCCTCGGACGCAGCGACGAACTCCAGTGCAGCTGGAAGCTCGACAGCTCCACGGCCAGCACGTCGTACGGCGGGTCGGCCCCGACCGCGTCGACCACGGGAAAACCGACGTTGCCGGTCGCGACGGCGCGCAGCCCGGCGGCGCGCAGGATCGCCTCCAGCATGCCGACGGTCGTCGTCTTGCCATTGGTCCCGGTGAGGGCGAGCCACGGTGCGGCGTCCGCGGAGCGCAGCCGCCAGGCGAGTTCGACCTCGCCGATCACTTCGACGCCGGCATCGGCGGCCGCGAGCAGCAGCGGGTGATCGGGCCGCAAGCCCGGCGAGGTCACGACCAGCTTGATCCCCGGAGGCGGCACCGAAGGCTCCGGCAGCACGTCGATCCCGGCCGGCCGGAGCCGTCCGGTGGCGTCGATCACGCGCCGGTCGACGACGCTGACCCGGGCGCCGGCGCGGGCCAGCGCGACCGCCGCGGATGCCCCGGCCACACCTGCACCGGTGACCAGCACCGGTAGCCCGGCGAAGCCGCTCGCACCGCTCATCCGGGCAGCCCGTAGGAGATGAACTCCGCGTAGAACAGGCCCATCCCGAACGCCACGGCGAGTCCGGTGATGATCCAGAACCGCACGATGACCGTCATCTCCTGCCACCCCGCGAGCTCGAAGTGGTGGTGGATGGGCGCCATGTTGAACACCCGTTTTCGGGTTGCCTTGAAGACGGCGACCTGCAGAGCCACCGAGAGGGTCTCGACGACGAACAGGCCTCCGAGTACGACGAGCAGCAGTTCAGTGCGGGTCATCACCGCGATCCCGGCGAGCAGGCCACCGAGGGCGAGCGATCCGGTGTCGCCCATGATGATCCGGGCCGGATAGGCGTTCCACCACAGAAAGCCGAAGCAGGCGCCGAGCGCCGCCGCGGCGACGAGCGCGATGTCGAGCGGGTCGCGGACCACATAACAACCCGGCTTGGCGCCGAGGACGCCGCAGGCGTTGCGGAACTGGTAGAAGCTGATGATGACGTAGGCGCCGAGCACCATCACCGAGCTTCCGGCGGCGAGCCCGTCGAGGCCGTCGGTGAGGTTGACGGCGTTGGAGAAACCGCTGATCAGCAGTACCGCGAACACCACGAAGCCGACCGAGCCGAAGCTGATCACCGCGATGTCGCGGACGAACGACAGGTGCACCGACGCCGGTGACAATCGGCCGTGGCTGTGGAACTGCAGCGCGAGTACGGCGAAGCTCACCGCGGCGAACAGCTGGCCGACCAGCTTCGTCGTCGTGTTGAGCCCGAGGCTGCGTTGCTTGCGCACCTTGATGAAGTCGTCGAGGAAGCCGACCAGGCCGAGCACCACCATGAGGTAGAGCACGAGCAGCCCGGAGGCGGTGGGCCCGCGACCGGTCTGGGTGGCGACGACGAGGTGCGACACCGTGTAGCCGAGGACGGTGCCGAGGATGATCACGGCTCCGCCCATCGTCGGCGTGCCGCGCTTGGCGAGGTGGGTCTGCGGCCCGTCGTCGCGGATCTCCTGGCCGAAGCCGTGGCGCCGGAACAGCTTGATGGCGGCCGGCGTGCACAGGATCGACACGACGAGCGCCACCAGGGCGGCGACGAGCACCGACTTCACCGGCGCTCCTCCGCATCGATCGGGGCGGCCGCTGCGGCGGCCGCGGCCTCGCCGAGCGCGAGCGCGACCCGCTCGAGCCCGGCCGATCGCGAGGCCTTCACCAGGACGACGTCGCCCGGCCGCACCTCGCGGTCGAGCAGCACGCGTGCCGCGTCGACCTCCGGTACGAGCACCGACTCCCCTTCCCACGATCCGTCCCGCGTCGCCGCGACGTGCATCGGCGCGGCGTCCCCACCGACGACGACCAGCCGTGCGATGCCGAGCTCCGCCACGAGGCGGCCGACCGCGTCGTGCGCGGCGGCGGTCTCCTCCCCGAGCTCGGCCATCGGGCCGAGCACAGCCCATCCGCGGCGACCGCGGGCGAGCGTGGCGAGTGTCTCCAACGCCACCCTCATCGATTCAGGGTTGGCGTTGTAGGCGTCGTTGACGATAGTCACCCCGTCGGGGCGCTCCGTCACCTCCATCCGCCAGTGACTCGCTGCTGCTGTCTCGGCGAGCACATCGGCGATCTCCGGCCACCCGAGACCGAGCTCGTGGGCGACCGCGGCGGCGGCGAGGCTGTTGGCGACCTGGTGGCGACCGACGAGGGCCAGCCGGATCCCGACCTCCTCCTCGGGTGTGACCAGGCGGAAGGACGGGCGGCCGTCGGCGCCGATCGCCACGTCGACGGCGCGCAGGTCGGCGTCGGGTGACTCGCCCGCGGTGACCACCCGGGCCGCCGTCCGCTCGCGCATGGCGGCGACGAGGGGGTCGTCGGCGTTGAGCACCGCCACCCCGCCCTCCGCCGCAGTGGGCAGGGCCTCGACCAGCTCGCCCTTGGCCGCCGCGATGGCCGCGCGGGAGCCGAACTCGCCGAGGTGGGCGCTGCCGACGTTGAGCACGACCCCGATCGTCGGTCGCGCGATCCGGCACAACGCCGCGATGTGGCCCGGGCCGCGGGCGCTGTTCTCGAGCACGAGGAAGCGCGTGTCCACTGTGGACCGCAGAACGGTGTAGGGGTGGCCGAGTTCGTTGTTGAACGAGCCCGGGGGCGCGACCGTGGGGCCGATCCGCCGCACGAGCGCGGCGACGAGGTCCTTCGTCGTGGTCTTGCCGGCCGAGCCGGTGATCCCGACCACGGTCACCTCGGGCAGCCGGGCCAGGACCGCCCGGGCGAGCGATGCGAGCGCGCCGAACGGCTCGGCGACGACGACCGCCGGGACACCGACCGGGCGGGTCGCGAGCACCGCGGTGGCACCGCGCTCGACCGCGGCGGCGGCGTAGTCGTGGCCGTCGACGTGCTCACCGGGCAGCGCGACGAACAGCCCGCCGGGAGCGACCTCGCGGGAGTCGAACTCGACCGGGCCGGTCACCGTCGCGCCCTCGTCGGCGACGTCGACCAGCGTCCCGTCGACCGCGGCGGCGATCTCGGCCAGGGTGAGGGCGATCATCGCGGGGCCCCCTCGATGGCCTCGCGGAGCACGCACCGGTCGTCGAAGGGCCGGATCTCGCCGGCGATCTCCTGGCCCTGCTCGTGGCCCTTGCCCGCGACCACGACGGCGTCCCCCGGGCCGGCCTGGCGCACCGCCTCGGCGATCGCGTCGGCCCGCCCGCCGATGGTGCACCACTCGGCACCGGGCACCCGGCGTACGCCGGCCTCCATCTCGGCCCGGATCGCCGCCGGGTCCTCCGACCGCGGGTTGTCGTCGGTCACGATCAGCAGGTCGGCGCCGCGGGCCGCCGCTTCGCCCATCAGCGGCCGCTTGCCGCGGTCACGGTCACCGCCGCAGCCGAGCACCATGATCAGCCGGCCGGTGGTGAGTGGCCGCACCGCGTCGAGGATCGCCGCGACGGCGCCGGGCTTGTGGGCGTAGTCGACGAAGGCGAGGAAGTCCTGGCCGGCGTCGACCCGCTCGAGCCGCCCGGGAACGGACACGTGCCGCAGCCCGGGAGCGGCCCGGGCCGGATCGACGCCCGCCGCGGCGATCGCCGCCAGGGCGATCAGCGCGTTGGCCACGTTGAAGGCGCCGGGCAGGTCCATCGCGACGTCGATGGACACTCCGGCGGGGCCTTCGGCGGTGAAGGTGGTGCCGCGGTCGGCGGTGGACTCGACCCGGACGGCGCGCCACGCGGCATCCGGATCCCCGCCGGGAGACACGGTGATCGTCCCCTCCCGGACCAGCCGCCGGCCCCAGGCGTCGTCGGTGTTGACCACCTCGGCGGCGCAGCGACCGTCGAAGAGCCGGGCCTTGGCGGCGAAGTAGTCCTCCATGTCGGCGTGGAAGTCGAGGTGGTCCTGGCTCAGGTTGGTGAAGGCTCCGACGGCGAACCGGGTGCCGTCGACCCGGCCGAGGGCCAGCGCGTGGCTCGACACCTCCATCACGGCGGCGGTCACCCCGCGCTCGCGCATGGTGGCGAACAGCGCCTGCAACTCCGGCGCCTCGGGGGTGGTGCGGATGCTCGGCACCACGTCGGCGCCGATCCTGGTCTCGACGGTGCCGAGCAGACCGGTCGTCTCCCCGGCGGCCCGTAGGCCCGCTTCGACGAGATAGGCCGTGGTCGTCTTGCCGTTGGTGCCGGTGATGCCGATCAGGGCGATCGACGCCGCCGGGTCGTCGTAGACCCAGACGGAGACCGCACCGAGCACCGCCCGCGGATCGGCCACGACCAGCGTCGGTACGCCGCTCGACCGCGCCCGGTCCCGGCCGGCCGGATCGGTCAGCACGGCGACCGCGCCGCGGGCGACGGCCTCGGCGGCGAAGTCGGCGCCGTGCGCACGGGCGCCGGCCCGGGCGACGTAGAGATCCCCGGGTTGCACCGACTGGGCCGCGTGGGAGACACCGGTGATCGACACCGCTGCCTGCGGATCACCGGCCGACCCGGCGGGCGGGACCGGTACGCCGAGCAGGGCGCCGAGATCCGCGAGCGCGTGCGGCCCCGGGTGAGCGGGCCGCGGTGGGTGGGTCGCGGACACGACAGTCAAGGCTACCGGTCAGGGTGCGAACAAGGGCAGGTGCGCGGGGGTCGCGCCGGTCGGCGCGACGTCGCCCTGCTTCAACGCGTAGCTCATCACCTCGTGGAACAGCGGAGCGGCCACGTCGCCGCCGAGGTAGTCGGTCTGTGGGCTGTCGACCATGATCGACATGACGTAGCGCGGGTGGTCGGCCGGCGCCATCCCGGCGAACGTCGACCAGTAGCCGCCGCCCTCGTAGCAGTTGCAGGCGGGGTTCGGCTTCTGTCCGGTACCGGTCTTGCCGGCGGTCGTGTAGCCATTGATCGCGGCCTTCGGCGCCGTACCGCCGTCCTGGGTCACCATCTGCAGCATCTCGCGCAGCGTCGCGGCGGTCTTGGCGCTGACCACCCGCACCGGCTTGCCCGGCACCGACTTCGTCACCGCGCCGGTGGGCCCGATCATCTTCGCCACGATGTGCGGCGGCACCCGTACACCGTTGTTGGCGATGGCCTGGTACATGTCGGCGAGCTGCAGGCTGGTGACCGCGACGCCCTGGCCGATCGGCAGGTTGCCGAACGTGCTGCCCGACCAGTCCTTCATCGGCGGAAGAATGCCGGCGCTCTCGGCGGGCAGGGCGACTCCGGTGGGCTGGCCCTCGCCGAACTTCTTGGCGTAGGAATCCCAGACCGCCGGCCCGAGCTTCTTGGCGATCATCAGGGTGCCGACGTTGCTGGACTTGGCCAGGATGCCGGTGGCGGTCCAGCCGACCGGGTCGTGCACCCAGTCGTCGTGGATCGTGCGGTCGGCGAACTGGATCGTCCCGGGCACCGTCATCGCGGTCTTCGGCGTGATGAGCCCCCGCTGCAGCGCCGCGGCGAAGGTCACGACCTTGTTCGCCGAGCCGGGCTCGAACACGCTCGAGATGTTGGGGTTGGTCAGGGCCTGCGGGGTGGCGCCGGGGTTCGACGCGTCGTATGTCGGGTCCGACGCCATCGCCTTGATCGCCCCGGTCTTGGCGTCGAGGATGGTGATCTGGCCGTCCTTCGCGCCGGTGGAGTGCACCGCCTGGTCCAGCGCCTTCTGGGCGACGTACTGCAGGTCCTGCGAGATCGTCAGCTGCACCGACGAGCCGGGCACGGCTGGATCGTCCTTGTGTACGCCGGAGGGGATGACCTCGCCTCCGGCGCCCTTCATCACGGTGAGCCGGCCCGGCTTGCCGGCCAGCTTCGCGTCGAGGCTGCTCTCGATGCCGGCCATGCCGTGACCGTCGCGGTCGGTGAACCCGACGACGTTGGCGGCGACGTCGTGAGCGGGGTGGAGGCGCTGCGATTCGGGCAGCACGTTGATCCCCGGCAGGGCGAGGTTCATCACCCGGGTGGCGGTCTGCGGCGTCTGCGACCGGGCGAGGTAGACGAACCGCCCCTTGTGGCTGAGCTTGTCCTGCAGGTCGACGACCGACTGCTTCAGCAGCGGCGCGAGCGCCTGCGCGGTCAACAATGGCGAGCTCACCAGGCTCGGGTCGGCGTAGACCGCTCGGGCGTCGACGCTGTAGGCGAGCACCCCGCCGTTCGCGTCGAGGATCCGGCCCCGCTCGGCCTCGAGGTCGGTGGTCATCGTCCGGCGTTGCTCCGCTGCCACGGCGAGGCCGGTTCCGTCGAGGCCCTGCAGTTGCACCAGTCGGCCCCCGAGGATCAGCACCACGGTCGCGACGGCGGCGAACCCGACGGTGATCCGCCGGCGGCTGCTCCCGAGCCGCAGGGCCCGCCGGCGCGGACGGCGCCGGTTTGCCGGGGTACGCGGGGGCGTGCGCCGGGCGGCGCCGGCCGACGCGGACCGGCGCTGCTCGGCGACGCGGCGTGGCGACCCGGCGGATCCGGAGGTCCGTGCGGCCGGCCGACCGCCGCGTCCGGTGCCGGAGCGCTGCGGGGCCCGGCCGCCGGAGGGGCGGCTGCGGCGGGGTGGTTCCGGTGTCACCGATGGCCTCCCTGGGCGGGCTGGTGGGTCGTGGTGTGGGTGGTGTGGGTGGTGCGCGCGCCGTGTCCGGTCGAGCGCGTCGTCGCGTGGTGGTCGGCTCGCCGGCTTCTTCGCCGTCGCCGTCTTGTCGGGCGGCGGCGGCGGGGGCGGCGGCGGCGCGGTGGCGGGCGCCGGGGACCCCAGGACCTTCGACGACCCGTTCGGCAGGAGCAGCAGGAAGGCGGGGTCGCCGCCGGGGACCATGCCGAGCCGGCGGGCCGCGGCCGACAGCGACTGCGGCGTGTCGAGGGTGTCGACCTGCTGGGCGAGTTGTTGCTGGCGCAGGCCGAGCGCGTCGTTGCGCTGTTGCAGCGAACTCTGCCGGAACGACGCACCGGCGTTGGCCGTGTTGATCAGCAGCACGAGGACGAGGCCGGCGACCAACAGCGCGACGATGAGGATGACGAAGGGCCGCCGCGGCGCCCCGGACGACGCGGGCATCGCGGCGGACAGGGAGCGGCGGACCGACGCGGGGCCGTCGCCGGCCGGCGTACGGCGGCCGGTGATCGTCGACGTCATGCCGCCTCCGCGATGCGCTCGGCGGCGCGCAGCCGGACCGACGCCGACCGGGGGTTGGCCGCGATCTCGGCCTCGTCGGCGGTTTCGGCACCACGGGTCAGCAACCGCAACGTCGGACCCGCGCCCGGCAGCTCGACCGGCAGACCGGGCGGCGTCCGGCCGGTCGTGTAGGTACTCAACGCGCGCTTGACCAACCGGTCCTCGAGCGACTGGTAGCTCATCACGACGATCCGTCCCTTCATCGCGAGGGCGTCGACGGCGCCCGGGAGCGCATCCCGGAGCGCGTCGAGTTCGTGGTTGACCTCGATTCGCAGTGCCTGGAACGTGCGCTTGGCCGGATGACCGCCGGTACGGCGGGTGGCGGCGGGCACGGCCGCGCGCACCAGGTCGGCCAGGGCGGCGCTGCTGTGCAGCGGCTCACGGGACCGTTCCCGGAGGATCGCCGCCACGATCCGGCCGGCGAAGCGTTCCTCGCCGTAATCGCGCAGCACCGCGCGGAGCCGGTCGGCCGGATAGGTGTTGACCACGTCGGCGGCGGTGAGCGGATCCTCGGGATCCATCCGCATGTCCAGCGGCGCGTCCCGGGCGTAGGCGAAACCACGACGCGGGTCGTCGAGCTGCAGCGAGGAGACGCCGAGGTCGAAGAGCACGCCGTCGACCCGGGGCAGGCCGAGGTCGGCGAGCACGGTCGGCATCGCGTCGTAGACGGTGTGCACGAGATGCACCCGGCCGCCGTACGGCGCGAGCCGGTCCCGACTGCTGTCGAGGGCCTCGGGGTCGCGGTCCAGCCCGACCAGGACGAGTTGGGGATGGCGGGCCAGCAGCGCCTCGGCGTGCCCGCCGAGTCCCACGGTCGCATCCACGACGACGGCCGGGCGGTCCTCGATCACGGGGGCGAAGAGCGCGAGCACCCGGTCGAGCAGGACCGGGACGTGGCCGGGTTCGCGCGTCACAACCGGCCGGCCAGCGTGATCAGCATGACGATCAGCGGCGTGCCGGCGACGACGAGCACCAGCAGGGCGAGCAGCAGCAGGCTCGACCGCAGCTCCGCGCCCAGCGCCGGTGCCGGGGGTGCGGCCGTCGGTCGCGGCGGTTCGGTCGTCGCGGTGCCCACGCCGACCGTCTTGCCCGCAACTGCCGTGTCGCCCGCACCTGCTGTGCCGCCCGCAACGAGTGTGCTGACCTGCCCCATGCCGGTCCCCCCGTGGTCGTCGGACGCGTCCGGATCGCGTACTGCTCGGGCCGATTCGCTGACTGTCATTCCAGGCGCCTGCACTGTGCGGAGGGATGAACGGCTCGGGGCGGATGGGCTCTGCTCTCTTCGGCATCGGCACTCGGGTTCATACGTCGGGGTCCCCGCCCGCCTGGTGACCTGGCACCGGGGAAGGTGCGCCAGGGGCTCCCGGCGGGGGGAGGCCTCGTCGTACGGGCTCGGTCGTCGCGGCGGGCGCCGCGACGGACGGTCGGTGGGCGTCACGGGTGGCGGCTCACAGCATCCCGGGCAGCACCTCCGTCTCCAGATCGGCGAAGGTCTGCTCACGGTCGGCGAGGTAGTGCTCCCAGCTGCCCGTGTCCCAGATCTCCACCCGGGTGTTGGCGCCGATGACGACGCAGTCCTTCTCCAACCCGGCGTATTCGCGAAGTCCGGCGGGAATCGTGATCCGGCCCTGCCGGTCGGGTACCTCATCCGATGCGCTGGCGAAGAACACCCGGCCGTAGTCGCGGACGGCCCGCTGGGTCACCGGCGCCTGCGAGAGCGCCTCGGTCACCCGGGCGAACTCCTGGACCGGAAAGACGAACAGGCAGCGTTCCTGGCCCTTCGTCACCACGACCCCTTTCGCCAGTTCCTCCCGGAACTTCGCCGGCAGGAACAACCGGCCCTTGTCATCGAGCCGAGGGTGATGGGTACCGAGAAACATCCCCACCTCCCGACGAGATGGAGTGACCCCTCCTCCACCTCGCACCACCCTACCCCACCACTCCCCACAGTCAACGCAAACCACACCCTTCGCGACCCGCGATCCCCACCGACCGCTATCGGAACGTGATGGCCGACCGGCCTCGGGGATAGGCGGATCGGCGCATCATTTGACAGACTGCTGATACGGCTCACAGGTCACGGCGATCGCGGGTACCGCTTCGTTGCGGAACCGCCCGTCCCGGCGCGACCGCTCGGGACGAGGAGGACACGGGTGGCGGTGCACAATGCGGTGGACGGGCCATCGCGTCGCGAGGGCGACGACCGGTTCGGTCGCGACCCGGGCGGCGCACTCGACGGAAGACGTCCCGAGGTGAACGGTTCCGGACCCCCGGGTCGCGTGAACGCCGCAGCGACGCCGAGCCTGGCCGAACTCGACGAGGTCATCCAGCGGGTCCGCGGCAACATCGAACGCGTCATCGAGGGCAAGCCGGAGGCGGTCCGCCTCGCGGTCGTCGTCCTGCTCGCCGAGGGTCACCTGCTGATCGAGGACGTCCCGGGCGTCGGCAAGACCAAGCTCGCCAAGGCGCTGGCGCGGTCGATCGACTGTTCGGTACGCCGGGTCCAGTTCACCCCCGACCTGCTGCCCAGCGACGTCACCGGCGTGAGCGTCTACAACCAGGAGACCCACGACTTCGAGTTCAAGCCGGGCGCGGTGTTCGCCCACCTCGTCGTCGGGGACGAGATCAACCGCGCCTCGCCGAAGACCCAGTCGGCGCTGCTGGAGTGCATGGAGGAGCGGCAGGTCACGGTCGACGGGACGACGTACATCCTCGAGAGCCCGTTCATGGTCATCGCGACCCAGAACCCGATCGAGATGGAAGGCACCTACCCGTTGCCGGAGGCGCAGCGCGACCGCTTCATGGCCCGGCTGTCGATGGGCTACCCCGACGCGGACGCCGAGGTCAGCATGCTCGCCGACCATGCCGGCAACGACCCGCTCGCCGACCTGTCCCCCGTGTCCGACGCCGCCGAGATCCGCGACCTGATCCAGGCCGTGCACGACATCCACGTCTCGCCGGCCGTACGCCGCTACGCCGTCGACCTGGTCAACGCGACCCGGAAGTCGCCCGATCTACGGCTGGGTGGTTCGCCGCGCGCGACCCTGCAGCTGCTCCGGGCGGCGAAGGCCAACAGCGCACTGGAGGGGCGTGACTACGTCCTTCCCGACGACATCCAGCAACTGGCGATCCCGGTGCTCGCCCACCGGGTCATCCCCACCGCAGAGGCCCAGATCGCCCGGCGGACCGCCGACGGGATCGTGGCGGAACTGGTGCGCCGGACCCCGGTGCCGCTGCCGAGCGACCGGGCCGGCGGCCGGGCGGTGCATCGGACCGTGAGTCACCCCTAATGTCGGCGCTTCGGGGGCTGACCACCCGCGGACGGTGCCTCGTCGCCGCCGGCTTCGCCGCCGCCGTCTGTGCACTGCTGCTCGGGGAGAAGGACCTCCTGCGGGTCGCGATCCTGCTGCTCGTGCTGCCGATGGCCTCCGTCGCCGTCGTCGCGCGGGCCCGGTTCCGGCTGGCCTGCGTCCGCAGCATCACCCCGGAGCGGATCGGGGTGGGCCAGACGACCGAGGTGCGGCTGCAGCTCGAGAACGTCTCGCTGCTCACGACGTCACTGCTCCTACTCGAGGACGAGGTCCCGTTCAGCCTCGGCAGCCGGCCCCGCTTCACCGCCGAGCGGCTCGCCCCGCGCCAGCACCGGGTGGTCCGGTATCCGCTGCGCTCCGATGTACGCGGGCGGTTCCGCGTCGGCCCGTTGCGGCTGCGGCTGACCGACCCCTTCGGTCTGGTCGAGCTGACCCGCAGCTTCAGCGCCGTCGACCGGCTGACCGTGGTCCCGGCGACCACTCCGCTGCCCGTCGTCCGCATCGGCGGCGTCTGGGCGACCGGCGGCGCGGTGACCTCCCGTTCGGTGGCCTCGCGCGGCGAGGACGACGCCGCCACCCGCGAATACCGCCACGGTGACGACCTGCGCAAGGTGCACTGGCGGTCGACGGCGCGGGTCGGCAAGCTCATGGTCCGCCGCGAGGAGCAGCCCTGGCAGGCGCGGGCGAGCGTGCTGCTCGACACCCGTGCCGTCGCCCATCGCGGCGACGGGCCGAGTTCGAGCTTCGAGTGGGCGGTGAGCGCCGCCGCCAGCATCGGCGTACACCTGATCGGGCGCGGCTTCGCGCTGCAGATGCTGACCGACACAGGCATGCTCGACGCCGGCCTGTCCTCCCCCGATGTCCTGCTCGATCACCTCGCCGACATCCGGCCGTCGCGGGTGCGCGCCCTCGACGACGCCACCGAGGCGATCCGGACGGCGGAGCGCGAGGGCACCCTCATCGCCGTACTCGGCACCACCAACGCCGATCAGGCCCGGGTGCTCACCAGCGCCCGGCCGAGTGTCTCCTCCAACATCGTGATCCTGCTCGACTCGACGTCGTGGTTGACCCTGGGCACCGAGGCGCGCACCCGGATCGACGCGGCGAATCGGGAGGCGACGACCGTGTTCGCGCACGCGGGCTGGCATGTCATCCAGGCCGGGCGGGGCAGCTCGCTGGCCGAGGTGTGGTCGCAGGTGGGCGCCACGTCGTTCGCGGCCCCGGTGGTGGCAGGCGCCCGGTGACCGCACCGACCCGGCTCACTCTCGCCGCAGGCCTGGCCACCCTCCTCGGCGCGATACCCCTCGCCGGCGGGTTCGCGCAGCAGAGCTGGCTCTGGTACGCCGCGGCCGCGGTGGCCGCCGTGGCCGGCGTCGGCGTCCTGGCCCGGCACTTCCACGTCCCGGCCGTAGCGATCCCGGTGCTGCAGGTGCTCGGCCTGCTCCTCTACTACACCGTCGTGTTCGCCGGCGGCAGCTCGTTCCTCGGGGTGGTGCCCGGCCCGGGCACCTTCGAGGACCTCAACGCCATGCTCACCGCCGCGATGCACGACATCCAGTTCCTCGCCGCGCCGGTACCCACCCGCACCGAGCTGATCGTGCTCGCGGCGCTCTCGATCGGGCTGGTCGCGATCATCGTCGACATCCTCGCGGTGACCCTGCGCCGGCCGGCCGTGGCCGGGCTCGCCATGCTGGCCCTGTTCGCCGTCGCGACCTCGATCGGCGGCGGCGTGCTGTGGGCGGAGTTCCTGCTCGCCTCGCTCGGCTTCCTGCTGCTGCTCGCCGTCGAGGGCCGGGAACGACTGGTGCGGTGGGGACGACTGGTCGTCGATGACGACCGAGAACCCCCCGGTGGGACCCGGCCGATCTCGGTTCGCGTCCCGCGGCACAGCTCCGCCGGCCGGATCGGCATGGTCGCGCTCGCCGCCGCTCTCGTCGTACCCCCGTTCGTGCCCGGCTTCACCAGCAACGTCCTGAGCCACATCGGTCGTGGCCCGGGGTCGGGATCCGGGTCCGGCGCCACCGGGGCGCAGATCGACCCGTTCACCAACCTGCAGGGCCAACTCTCCCAGGACGCGACCTTCAACCTGTTGAAGGTCTCCGCCAACGTGGACCAGCCCTACTACCTGCGCACCACCACCCTCGACCGCTACACGCCGGCCGGCTGGCGGCTCGGCCCCGGTGACCGCGACTCGGTCGGCCTCGGCCCCAACCTGCCGCTGCCCGACCCGGTGGCCTCGCTGCGCGACGTCGGGCAGAGCCGCCGGGTGTCGGCCCGCATCACGGTCGAGCGCTACAGCGACAACTACCTGCCCGTCTACTACGCCCCGACCTCCGTCCGGGGGCTCGGCGACGACTGGCGCTACGAGAACGACCGCGCAGACATCCGCACCGACCACGGGACGACCCGGCCCGGGCTGGCCTACACGGTGACCGCGATCGAGCCCCGGCCGACCAAGGCACATCTGGAGCAGGCCCAGCAGCTTCCGCCGGACAGCCCCATCCAGCTGCAGTGGGGTGCGACACCGGACGTGCGCCCCGAGGTGGGCCGGATCACCGCCGAGGTGATCGCCGGCGCGCGCACGCCGTTCGACCGCGCGGTCGCGCTCTACAAGTACTTCACCGACGGGACGCACGGCTTCCAGTACAGCCTGCAGACGAAGCATGGTCCGACCAGCGATCAGCTGCTGAACTTCCTGACCAACAAGCAGGGCTTCTGCGAGCAGTACGCGTCGGCGATGGCGGTGATGCTCCGGCTGGCCGGCGTCCCGTCCCGGGTCGTCCTGGGCTACACGGCGGGAACGCACAACGTCGACGGCACGTGGTCGATCACCAACCACGACGCCCACGCCTGGGTGGAGGCCTACCTCGACCAGGTCGGCTGGGTGTCGTTCGATCCCACCCCGTTGAGCGACGGCCGGAGCCAGACCGGCACCTACCTGCCCACGCCGCCCAACCAGATCCCGCTCGGCGGCACCCGGCGCGGAACGTCCGGGGCGACGCCGGCGCCGCGATCGACGCCGCACGCGCCGGCGGGTGCCCTCTCCGGGACGCACACGCCGGGCAGCGGTGGCGGAGCATCGACGGGCGGGATCGCGCCGGCCACGCTCGGCCTGTGGCTGGCCGTCGCGGTGCTCGTCGGCCTGCTCGCCCTCCCGGCGCTCACCCGCCGGTTCCAGCGACGACGCCGGCTGCGGGCCGGAGCAGGTCCGGATCCCGCGGCCGCCGCCGCAGCGGCGTGGGACGAGGTGGTCTCCGACGCCGAGGACTACGGGATCGAATTGTCGGCGATGCACTCCCCCCGGACGGCGGTCACCATGCTGATCGCCGGCCGGAAGCTGCCCGAACCGGCGATCGCCGGGCTGCGTCTGGTCGCACTGGCCGAGGAGCGGTCCCGCTACGCGCGCACCGCCGGCGTCGACGGTGACCTTCCCGGCGCAGTGACCGCGATCCGGCGGGCCTTCGCGCGCGGAGCCGGCTGGTCCCGGCGGATCCGGGCCGTGGTGGCGCCGCCGTCGACGCTGCACACGGCGGGCCGGGCGGTGCAGTCGACGGCCCGGGATGTCGAGCAGGCCCGGCGCAACATCGGTGACCTGCCGCGGCGGATCTGGCCGGCCCGGCCGCGCGGTGCACAGCGCTAGACCGGCGACAACGCCAGTGGGAAAGAACCGGCCGAGAAGGGGTGGGAGCGGCTAGCGCTCGTCGAAGCGGCGGTGGAAGCGCTCTTCCATCCGCTGGACCATCGAGGACTTCTTGCGCCGTGCCGGCTTGGTCCGCGTCGGCGTCTCGGTGGCCCCTTGCTTCTCGGCGACCCGCAGCTCGGGCTTGCCGGTGAGCCGCTTGTACTGCGACCAGCCGTAGAGCGCCGACCCGAGCATGATGCAGAACCCGAGAACGCCGAGCACCGGAACCCCGGCGACGAGCCGGTTGAAGATCACCCCGGCGAGCAGGACTCCCAGACCGACCACGAAGAGAACCGCCGCGCGCCGGATCCGGCGCCGGGCCACGGTTCGCAGGTCGGTCGCGCGCACCGTCGAGGCAAACTTCGGGTCCTCGGCATACAGAGCCTGCTCGATCTGCTCGAGCAGACGCTGCTCATGCTCCGAGAGCGGCACGGCGCTCCTCCCAGCAATGCAGCCGCTGCGGGGGAACCTCGCGGCGGTGGTGACGACGGCGGGTCGACTTGCCACCCACCACCTCTGAGGATACGAGCACAACGGCACGCGCGAAAGGCGGAGTCCCGGGATGGCTCGCCGACATCAGGTCTCTCGTCCTCCTTGGGGTGGTTCGTGGACCAACGAGGCGGGCCGGACGGCGTCCGCACCGAACCGGCGGGTGGCCGCGTCGACCGCCCGGTCGGCGTCCTGCCAGCCGTGGGCGGGCGCTCCGAGGGTCAACTGCTCGGCGGTCACGCCCTCCTCGGCGAGCCCTTCGACGCGTACGCCGATCAGCCGGACCGGCGCGCCGGCCCGGTCGAGGGCGTCGAAAAGGGACCGCGCGACCGCGTAGACCTCCTGCCCGACGTCGGTAGGCCGGGACAGCGTCCGGGACCGGGTGAGCGTGGTGAAATCGGCCAGCCGCACCTTGATCGACACCGTGCGACCGTGCTGCCCGGACGCGCGCAGCCGGGCCGCCGTCTGGGCCGCGAGCCGGAGCAGCTCCCGGTGGATCACCTCGGGGTCGGCGACGTCGAGGTCGAACGTCCGCTCGGCGCCGACGGACTTCTCCGGGTCCCGCGGCTCGACCTGCCGGGGGTCGTGCCCCTGCGCGAGCGCGGACAGGTGGGCCGCGCCGGCCGCTCCGAGGACGCCGCGCAGCCGGGCGATGGGCATCGCCGCGACATCGCCGACCAGGCGGACCCCGATCCGGCGCAACTGCTCCTCGGTGCGTTCGCCGACGCCCCAGAGCGCCGCCACGGGCAGCGGGTGCAGGAAGTCGGTGACCGAGGCGGCGGGGACGACGAGCAGGCCGTCGGGCTTGCAGCGGGCGGAGGCGACCTTGGCGACGAACTTGGTCGGCGCGATCCCGACCGACGCGGTCAGTCCCTGCTCCCGGGTGATGCGGTCGCGGATCAGCCCGCCGATCGCGGCCGGTGAGCCGAGCCTGCGCCGGGCTCCGGCGACGTCGAGGAACGCCTCGTCCAGGGAGAGCGGCTCCACCAACGGCGTGACCGCACGGAAGATGTCCATGACGGCGCGCGACACCTCGACATAGCCGGCGATGTCCGGCGGCACGACGACGGCGTGCGGACACAGCCGGCGGGCCCGGCCCATCGGCATCGCACTGCGCACGCCGTAACGGCGGGCCTCGTAGCTCGCCGAGCTGACGACGCCACGCGGACCCACCCCGCCGACGATCACCGGGCGCCCCGCAAGCTCCGGGCGACGTCGGACCTCGACGCTGGCGTAGAACGCGTCCATGTCGACGTGCAGGATGCGGCACCCGGTGTCGTCGCCGGGCGGTCCGGGCGGAGGTCCGACGCGTGGCAGCTGCTGACTGCGGCCCATGGCTGGCCGGTGACCTCCTTCGCGGGCGACTCGTGCCGTTGCCGCGGACAGTACCTCGTGGGACCGACCCGCAACGCTGCGCTGAGCGGCGCCGTCCGCGCGGACCGGCGGTCAGCTCCGGCGGGCCAGCACATGCACCTGCGCGGCGATGTCCCGGTACGGCGGGAGCGCGCTGGCGTCGAGCTCGAGCTGATGCAGCTCCTCGACGACCCCCGGATGTCCCTCGGCCACGGATCCGGGGACGAGGTCGGCGAAGACCCGGATGCCGTGCACCTGCTCGACCGAGAGGGCGGCGGCGTCGAGCAGTGCGGCGACGCCCGCCACGTCGAACCGGCGCCGGACCGCGTCACCCGCCCCCCAGCGGCCGTCGGGGTCGTGCAGCACCTGCCGGGCCTGCGCCGGATGTCCGGCCAGGGCGCGGGCCAGCACGGCCGCTGCCCGGTTGGCCACCACCAGGCTCAGGGCACCACCCGGGCGCAGCGTCTGCGCCAGCGACGCGACCGCCGCGGCCGGGTCGTCGACGACCTCGAGCACGCTGTGACAGAGCACCAGATCGTGGACGTCGGCGGGCACGACGTCGAGCAGGGTGTCGAGGTCGCCCTGCAGGGCATCGACCCGCTCGTCCACGCCGGCCTCGGCCGCGCGGCGGCGCAGGGTGGCCAGCGCGTCGGCGCTGGCGTCGATCACGGTCACCGTCGCGCCCCGCTCCGCGAGGGGAACGGCGAGGACCCCGCTTCCGCCGCCGACGTCGAGGACCCGCGGTGCGCGGGCGGCCCCGTCGAGCTCGGTGAGCAGCACCGACCAGACCACGCCGGGCGGTGCCGTCGCCCTCACGCGGGACCGCCACGCGGGTGGTCGTCGCCGTCGCGTCCGTCGCCGGCCGACCGGCCTGACAGGGCGCGCGGCTCGGGGGCCTCGACGAGCCGGGCGCCGGCGTCACGGCAGCGGGCGAGCGCGCGGCGGGCGTAGGCCGGCGACGCCCCGGCCAGGCCACAGCCCGGGCTGAGCACCACCGTCGCGGCCAGGTCGCCGGCCGGGAATCCCAGGCGCTGCCATAGCCGGCGCGCCGGGTCGGCGAGCACGTCGGCGCTGCCGAGTTCGGCGTCGACGCCCGCCGCCACGCCCAGCACCAGGATGAGGCCGGCCTCCACCGCCTCCCCCAGCGGTTCGTCGTGCCGCTCGCCGAGCCGCGCCGCGTCCAGCGACAGGCCGGCCGCACCCGAGGTCCGGAGCAGCTCGATCGGCGGGTCGGCGGCGCAGCAGTGCACCAGCACCGGCGCGTCGAGGGCGTCGACGAGCGCGGCGAGCACCGCACCGGCCCGGGTCTCCTCCACGGCCGCGAGCGCGCCGTAGCCGCTGGCGGTGGGCACCCGGCCGGCAAGGACCCGCGGCAGCGACGGCTCGTCGATCTGGACGACGGGACGGACGCCTGGCAGCCGGCGCCGTACGTCGGCGAGGTGCCGGCGCAGGCCTTCGGTGAGCGACGCGGCCAGGTCCCGCACCGCGCCCGGGTCGGCCAGCGCCTTGTCCCCGCGCGGCAGTTCGACCTCGGACGCCATGGTCCACGGACCCGCCGCCTGCAGCTTCAGAACGCCGGAGAACTCGTCGGCCGCCTCCTGCAGGGCGTCGAGGTCGCGGGCGAGGAAGTCCCACGCGCGGCGCAGGTCCATCCCGGGCCGGGGCACCAGCCGCCACCCGGACGGCTGCAGGTCGACGGCGAGGTCGACGAGCAGACCGGCGGTGCGGCCCACCATGTCGGCGCCGGGGCCGCGGGCGGGGAGCTCCGGCAGGAAGGGAAGGTCGGGGACCTCGCCGACGACGAGCCGGGCCGTCTCGAGCGGGTCGGTGCCGGGCATCGAGCCCACTCCGGTCGCCGTTCCTGGCGGTAGCTCGATCCCGGTCACCCGCTCACCCGCTCGATGGTCGCCGAGCCGAGCACCACGTCGTCGTCGTAGAGCACCACCGCCTGTCCGGCGGCGACCCCGCGCTGCGGGTCGTCGAGGCGGACGACGAGCCGGGCGCCATCCGGATCGACGGTGGCGTGGGCGCGCGACACCTGACCGTGGGCGCGCAGCTGTGCCATCCCGTCGAAGCTCGGTCCCGGCGGCCGGCCGGCGGTCCACACCGGGTCCACGCCCTCGACCGCGGTGACGGCCAGCCGGTCGGCGGTGCCGACCGTGACGGTGTTGCCGACCGGTTCGATGCCGAGGACGTAGCGCGGCGCCCCGTCGCTGGCCGGCCGGTCGAGGCGCAGCCCGCGACGCTGCCCCACGGTGTAGCCGAAGGCCCCGCCGTGCGCGCCGACCACCTCGCCGGTCTCGGCGTCGACGACGTCGCCGGGCCGCTCGCCCAGCCGCGACCGCAGGAAGCCCCGGGTGTCGCCGTCGGCGATGAAGCACACGTCGTGGCTGTCCGGCTTCTCGGCGACGGCCAGGCGCCGCTCGGCGGCCTCGGCCCGCACCTGCGCCTTGGTGGAGTCACCCAGCGGGAACATGGCGTGGGCCAGCTGCTCGGGCCGGCAGACGGCGAGCACGTAGGACTGGTCCTTGGCCGGGTCGACGCTGCGCCGCAGCACGCCGGCGTGCAGCCGGGCATGGTGGCCGGTGACGACGGCGTCGAAGCCCAGCGCGCGCGCCCGGTCGAGCACCGCGGCGAACTTGATCCGCTCGTTGCACCGCAGGCACGGATTGGGCGTGCGTCCGGCGGCGTACTCGGCGACGAAGTCGTCGACCACGTCGGCGTGAAACCGCTCGGCGAGATCCCATACGTAGAAGGGGATGCCGAGTACGTCGGCCGCGCGGCGGGCATCCCGCGCGTCCTCCAGCGTGCAGCATCCGCGGGCGCCGGTGCGTACCGACGCCGGCGCCTTGGACAGCGCGAGGTGCACGCCGGTCACCTCATGGCCGGCGTCGACCGCGCGGGCGGCGGCGACCGCTGAGTCGACCCCGCCGGACATCGCGGCAAGCACTTTCATCGGAACCCTCATCGCGCGGTTCCGGCCAGCCGGGCCCGCCGGGCCCGGTCGACGGCCGGCCCGATCGCCTCGACCGCCGCGGCCACGTCGGCCTCGGTCGAGGTGTGACCGAGCGACATCCGCAACGACCCGCGCGCAAGCTGCTCATCCATGCCCATCGCGGCCAGCACGTGGCTCGGCCGGGAGACACCGGCCGAGCAGGCCGAACCCGTGGAGCATTCGACACCCGCGGCGTCGAGGAGCATCAGCAGCGAGTCGCCCTCGCAGCCGGGGAAGGCGAGGTGCGCGATGCCGGGCAGGCGGGGGGCGTGTTCGGCGCTGACCACGACGTCCTGGACGACGCGGCGTATGCCGTCGACCAGCCGGTCGCGCAGCCCGGCCAGCCGGGCGGCGGCCGCCTCCCGGCCGACGGCCGCGTCGATCACCGCGGCCGCCAGACCCGCCACTCCTGCGGCGTCGAGGGTGCCCGACCGCACGTCGCGCTCCTGCCCCCCGCCGTGCAGGACCGGGACGACCGTGACGTCGCGGCGCAGTAGCAGCGCTCCGGAGCCGACCGGCCCGCCGAGCTTGTGCCCGGTCAGGGTGAGGGCGTCGACACCGGTGGCCGCGAAGTCGACCGGCAGGACGCCGGCCGCCTGGACGGCGTCGGTGTGGATGGGCACCCCGTGCGCGCGGGCGACCGCGGCGAGACCGGCGATCGGCGCGACGGTGCCGACCTCGTTGTTGGCCCACATCGCGGTGATCAGGGCGACGGTCCCGGCCCGCTCGGCGAGCGCCGCCTCGAGCGTCGACGGCGACAACAGCCCGTCGGCGTCGACCGGCAGCCACTCGATCTCGGCGTTTTCGTGCTCGGCCAGCCACAGCGCGGTGTCGAGGACGGCGTGGTGCTCGGTGGCCCCGACCAGCACCCGCCGCCGGCGGGGGTCCTCCGCGTGTCGGGCCCAGTACAGGCCCTTGACCGCGAGGTTGTCGCCCTCGGTGCCGCCGGAGGTGAAGACCACGTCGATCGGCTGCGCGTGATAGGTCGCGGCGATCGCCTCCCGCGCCTCCTCGACCACTCGCCGGGCCGCCCGCCCACCCGCGTGCAGAGAGGAGGCGTTGCCGACCCGACCGAACTGCGCACTCGTCGCCGCTATGGCGGCGGGGCGCATCGGTGTGGTTGCGGCGTGATCGAGGTAGACCATCGCCATCAGGATAACGGCGCGGCGGAGACCCTCAGCCGGCCGTCACACCGACCCCCCGCCGGACGGCGGCCCGGCTGGCGAGGGTGACGCCGGCCAGCGCGAAGACCGCCATTGACACGTCGATCGCCCCGACCGCCGTACGCAGCGAGAGCCCACCGTGCTCGGCGGCCGCGACAAGTACGCCGCCGAGCCCCACGCAGACCGCGCTGGTCATGACGTCGCAGATCTGCAGCGCCGCGGAGTTCTGCCCGCGCTCAGCCACCGGAGACATCTCGAGCAACAGGATCGACAGGGACGGCATGACCAGTCCCATCCCGGTGCCGCCGACCATCCAGGTCGGGTAGGCGATCCACCCCGGCAGGTGCGGCACGGTCAGCAAGGTCATGCCGAGCGCGGCGACCGCGACGAGGGCGAAGCCCACCCGGATGATCCGGTGCCGGGGGACGTCCGGGCGGCGGCCCTGCCACCACGAGCCGGCCGACCAGCCGAGCGCTCCGAGCATGAGGGGCAGCCCGGCGGCGGTCGCGCCGTAATGGTGCAGGTCGGTCAGGGTCAGCGGGACGTAGGAGTCGACCGCGAAGAACGAGCCCGCCACGATGCCGCGGAAGGCCACGACCGCCGGCAGGCCACGCCTGACCCGCAGCGTGCCGGCCGGGAGGAGGACCCGCAGGGCGGGCGCGAGCAACAGCACGCCGGCGGCGAGCAGGGCGAGCGACCACCACCGCAGATGCTGCCCGGCGTACTGCATGACCGCGATCCCGGCGGCGGCGAGCAGGGCGAACCGCCACCGCCCCATGCGGCCCGCGCCGGGGTCGCGGCGGTGCTCCGGCAACCCGCGCAGCGCCGGGCGGATCAGCGCGAGGCCGACCACGATGAACGGCGGGATCGTCAGGAAGACCAGCCGCCAGGTGAGGTGCTGGGTGAGCGCGCCGGACACGACGGGGCCGATCAGCGAGGGCAGCACCCACGCCGCCGACAGCGCCGCGAACATCCGCGGCCGGAGCCGCTCGTCGTAGACCTCGGCGATCACGACGTAGACCGCGACGATGACCAGACCGCTGCCCAGCCCCTGGACCGCGCGCCCGGCGACGAAGACCGCCATCGTCGGGGCAAGTCCGGCGAGCAGCAGTCCGACGGTGAAGATCCCCAGGCCGGCGAGCAGCGGCCGGCGCGGGCCGTCCCGGTCGGCCAACTCGCCGCCGGTCACGATGCCGACGACGTTGGCCACCAGGAAGGCCGTGAACGGCCAGGCGTAATAGGCCAGTCCGTGCAGCGCCGCGACCGCGCGCGGCATCGCGGTGGCGACCGCCATCGCCTCGAAGGCGACGACCGTGATGACCAGCAGCAGGCCGATCGTGGCGGCGCGGTAGGGCTGCCGGACCAGTGCCGCGGCGGTCGGCGGGGTGCTGCCCCGCGGGGCACGGGTCGTCGTCACGGCTCCGACCGTACGGGGTAGGGGCGACGCCGGGGTCCATCGTCGGGCCCGACGTCGTGGGCCGTAGGTCTTAGGACCGGCGCTTGGCGATCTCGTCGGTGAGCTGAGGCACGACGGCGAACAGGTCACCGACGACGCCGAAGTCGGCCAGCTCGAAGATCGGGGCCTCTGGGTCCTTGTTGACGGCGACGATCGTCTTCGAGGTCTGCATCCCGGCGCGGTGCTGGATGGCGCCGGAGATCCCGACCGCGATATAGAGCTGCGGGGACACGGTCACCCCGGTCTGACCGACCTGGTTCTGGTGCGGGTACCAGCCGGCGTCGGTCGCGGCCCGCGATGCGCCGACCGCGCCGCCCAGCAGGTCGGCGAGCTTCTCGACCAACGCGAAGTTGTCCGCGCCGCCGACCCCGCGCCCGCCGGAGACCACGACGGAGGCCTCGGAGAGCTCCGGCCGGTCACCGGCCTCCTCGATCTTGCGGTCGACGATGCGGGCCGACCGGGCGGTGTCGGAGAGGGTCACGTCGACGGTCTGCTCGGTGGCCGGGCCGGGTTGCTGCTCGGCGGTGATGGCGTTGGGGCGGATCGCGAAGATCGGGGTGCCGGTGCTGACCTTCGCCTTCACCACGACCGACCCGCCGAAGATGGACTGGGTGGCGATGGCGTCGTCGCCGAGGTCGACGACGTCGGACAGGAATCCGCTCGCGGTCCGGACGGCGAGCCGGCCGGCGATCTCCTTGCCCTCGCCGGTCGCCGCCACCAGGACGGCGGCCGGGTGCGCCGACTCGACCAGTCCGGCGAGGATGTCGACCTTCGGCACCACGAGGTAGGAGTCGACGTCGTCGGACTCGCCGACGTAGACCTTCTGCGCGCCGTAGCTCGCCAGTTCCTCGGCGCAGGCTGCGGCCGTGCCGGTCGGGCCGACCACGACGGCGGCCGGCTCACCGAGGCGGCGGGCGGCGGTCAGCAGTTCCGACGTCACCTTCTTGGGCGCGCCGTCACCGTGCTCGACGAGAACGAGAACCTCTGCCATGACGCGGACCCCTCAGACAATCTTCTCGGCGACGAGGAAGTCGGCGATCTTGACGCCGCCGTCGCCCTCATCGGTGACGATCTGACCCTTCGCCCGCGGCGGTCGGGGCGCGAACTCGACCACTTCGCTGGTCGCGCCGGCGGCACCGACCTGCGCGGCGTCCAGGCCGAGGTCGGCGAGAGTGAGCGTGGTCAGCTCCTTCTTCTTCGCCGCCATGATTCCCTTGAACGACGGGTAGCGCGGCTCGTTGATCTTCTCGATGACGCTGACGACGACGGGGAGATCGGCCTCGACCACTTCGTAACCGGCGTCCAACTGGCGCTCGATCCGCACCGTCCCTGCGTCGATCTCGACACTGCGTGCCGCGGTGAGCTGCGGTACGCCGAGGCGTTCGGCGAGCATCGCGCCCATCGCCCCGACCCGCGCGTCACTCGCCTCGGTGCCGGCGATGACGATGTCGAAGTCGAGCGTGCCGATCGCGGCGGCCAGCGCGGCCGACGTACCGACGGCGCACGAGCCGCGCAGCGCGTCGTCGCTGACGTGGACGGCCTTGTCGGCGCCCATCGCGAGCGCCTTGCGGATGGTCTCCGCGGCCCGCTCCGGACCCATGCAGACCACCGTGACCTCGCCGCCGTGGGCCTCCTTGAGCTTGAGCGCCTCTTCGACGCCGTGCTCGTCCATCTCGTTGAAGACCGCGTCGGCGGCGTCGCGGTCGACGGTCTTGTCGTCGGCGCGCAGCTTCCGCTCGGACCAGGTGTCGGGGACCTGTTTGACCAGTACGACGATGTTCATCGGTCGATGGTAACGACCGGTGACCGCGGGCCGGCCGCCGCTGCGGTGCGGACCGTCACCCGACGGGCGCTACCGCCGTGTCACCAGGCCACGCAGGTAGGCGGCCTGGCCGGCGTGCTGCAGATCGTCGGACAGCACGCTGATGAGGCGCACGCGCCAGGGTCACCGGCGGGTCCCACCGGTCGTCGACGACCCGGTTGACGTCGGACAGGGCCAGATGCTCGAGGTAGTCGATGGTGTGCTGATGGACCGCGTCGTAATACTCCGTGAGCAACTCATGGGATTCGATCCGGGTCGCGTCGACGTCTGCCGGGCCGTGCCCGTATCCGGTCGCCGACGCCTCGAGCGGGAGACCGAAGCGCTCGGCGAAGCCACCCGAGGTCCAGATCTGGTCGGACTTCGCCACCTCGGCGATGTGGTCGTCCTGGACGCGGGTCAGGTGCCAGACCAGCCATGCGATGGAATTGGCCTCGGGATCGGGCCGGTAGTTGAGGTCGTCGCCCGACAGGCCGTCCACCGACTCGTGGACCACCTCACGGATCCGACCGAACGCGTCGACGAGCAGAGGAAGCTGAGTCATGGCGACTAGCCTACGACCGTGCCGGAGACGCTGACACTGACGGGCGAACGAACATTGCCCGGAATCGCCGTCGAGAACTACTGGTTCCGCCGCCACGAAGCGGCCTACGAGATGATCGCCCCGTGGTGCCGGGGAGCGGTCGTCCTCGAGGCCGGCTGCGGGGAGGGTTACGGCGCGGAGCGACTCGCCGATTCCGCCCACCGGGTGGTCGGTGTCGACTACGACGAGGCGGCCGTCGCCCACGTCGCCGCCAGCTACCCCCGGATCGCCACCGTGCGCGCCAACCTCGCCCGGCTTCCGCTGCGGCCGGGGGCGGCCGACGTCGTCGTCTCGCTGCAGGTGATCGAGCATCTGTGGGATCAGGCGGAGTTCCTCGCCGACGCGGTGCGGGTGCTCCGGCCGGCCGGGACGGTGATCATCAGTACGCCGAACCGGCTGACCTTCTCCCCCGCCGGTGCACCGGTCAACCCGTTCCACACCCGCGAGTTGGCGCCGGCCGAACTCGTCGACCTGCTGACGGCGGCCGGCTGCTCGGTGACCCGCCTGCTCGGCCTGCGGCACGGTCGGCGGCTCCGTCGCCTGGACCGCCGGCACGGCGGCTCGTTCACGGCCGCCCAACTCGGCGGACCGCCGGACACCTGGTCACCGCGGCTCCGACAGGACGTCGCCGCCGTCCGGGCGGCCGACTTCGTCTTGACCGACCGCGACGTGGACTCCAGTCTCGACCTGATCGCCATCGCGGTGGCGACACCGCGCTGAGCAGGGCCGGACAGGCCGGCACCCCCGGCCACGAGCGCTGACCGGAGGTGCCGGAGCGTGTGTCCCCGAGCGTGAGCCCCGAGTGTGGGCCCGGAGCGGGGGCTCAGACGGCCGAGAACCCGAACCTGGTGGTCGAGTCGAACACTTCTCCGGGCCGAAGGACGGTGCTCGGATAGCTCGGCTCGTTCGGCGAGTCCGGGAAATGCTGCGTCTCGAGCGTGAAACCGTCGCCCTGCCGATAGGTCTTGTCGCTCGGGCCGACCAGCGTGCCGTTGAGGAAGTTGCTGGTGTAGAACTGCACGCCGGGCTGGTCGGTGTGGCAGGTGAGAACCCGTCCGCTGCTGGGGTCGAAGGCCCGCGCGCAGAGCGTCAGCCCGTGCCCATGACCCTTGTTGAGGACCCAGTTGTGGTCATATCCCTGGGCGAAGAGAATCTGTTCCACCGCGTCGTGGATCCCCGACCCGATCGTGCGCGGCTTGGTGAAGTCGAACGGCGTCCCGAATACCTTCGCGAGCGGCCCGAGCGGAATCGAGGTCGAGTCGATCGGCGTATAGCGGTCGGCATTGATCCGGACGACGTGGTCGTAGATCTCGCCGGTCCCCTCACCGCGCAGATTGAAGTAGGCGTGGTTGGTGAGGTTGAGAATTGTCGGCGCGTCGGTGGTCGCCGTGTAATGGATGGTCAGATCGTTACGCGGATTAACCGTGTAGGTGACGATGGTCGTCAGAGTTCCCGGGTAGCCCTCTTCTCCGTCCGGGCTGACATAAACGAACCTGACGCCGACGCTGTTTCCGGTCCACACCTCGGTGGCGGTCCAGACCCGCTGGTCGAATCCGGTCGTGCCGCCGTGCAGCGAGTTGGGCGGGTTGTTGATCGGCAGGTGGTAGGTCGTTCCGTCGAGGGTGAAGGTGCCGTCCTTGATCCGGTTGCCGTAGCGGCCGATCGTCGCACCGAAGTACGGCCGACTCGGCACGACTTCGTACTCCTCGAGCGTCTTGAAGCCGAGGACGACGTCGGCGCGCCGGCCCCTGCTGTCCGGCGCCCAGATCTTCTGGACGGTGGCGCCGAAGGTGATCATCTGCACCTCGAAGCCGCGACCGTTGCCGAACGAGTAGCGATCGACGTCTTCGTTACCGCCGGTCGTACCGAAGTGTTCTTTCTTTATCCACAGGCCTTTGGCCATACCGGCCGCCTTTGCTGCAGATGACGAGCCTGCCGCGGACGCGGTACCTCCTCCGATTACCGATGCCGCAACGGTTCCCACACCCAACGCGGCGGCTCCCTGCAACACACTGCGACGGGCGACGTCTCCAGCCATGTCCCACTCCCCAGGCTCGTTCCGAACCGACCGATGACAAAGGCTTAGACCACTTATGTCGAGCTGTGCAACACCCTGGACAAGGTAGCGCCGCGTCACCGTGAAGACCAGCATCAGTGATATCGGCGAATTCATCCGACGAATATGCGGCGCGCTGTACGCGGCATTTCTCCGGCGATACGGAGGGCCGCGATGAACACGTCAGTGCGGGAGCTGCGGCCAACTCCCGGTGGCACGGAAGGTGTCGAGCGCCGCGGCGTACGGCGCGATATCGATGCCCTGCTCGGCGAGCCAGGTGTCGGAGTAGTAGGTGTGCGCGTAACGCTCGCCGCCGTCGCAGATCAAGGAGACGACGCTGCCCGTGCGACCGGCGGCGCGCATCTCGCCCACCAGCCGCAGCGCGCCCCACAGGTTGGTGCCGGTCGAGCCCCCGGCGCGAGCGCCGGTCACCGCGGCGAGGTGCCGCATCGCCGCGAACGACGCGGCGTCGGGCACGTGCACCATCCGGTCGAGCACCTGGCCGACGAAGCTGGACTCGATCCGCGGCCGGCCGATGCCCTCGATCCGCGAACTGCCCACCACGGTCCAGCCCGCGTCGTCGTGCGACCAGCCGTCGAAGAACGCCGAGTGCTCAGGATCGACCACGCACAACCTGCTGGCATACCGGCGGTAGCGCAGGTAACGGCCGATCGTGGCGCTGGTGCCGCCGGTGCCGGCGCCGACAACGATCCAGGCCGGGATCGGATGCCGCTCCGCGGCCATCTGCTCGTAGATCGATTCGGCGATGTTGTTGTTGCCCCGCCAGTCGGTGGCCCGCTCGGCGAAGGTGAACTGGTCCATGAAATGCCCGCCGGTTTCGGCGGCGAGCCGCCGCGACTCGGCGTAGACCGTCGTCGGATCGTCGACCAGATGGCAACGCCCGCCGCGGAACTCGATCAGGTCGATCTTTTCGCGACTGGTGCCGGCCGGCATGACCGCGATGAACGGCAGGCCGAGCATTCCGGCGAAGTACGCCTCGGACACCGCGGTCGAACCGCTCGACGCCTCGACGACCGTGCTTCCCTCGCCGATCCAGCCGTTGCACAGCGAGTAGAGGAACAGCGAGCGGGCCAGCCGGTGCTTGAGGCTGCCGGTCGGGTGGGTGGACTCGTCCTTGAGATAGAGGTCGATCCCCCACTCGGTGGGCAGCGGGAAGACCACGAGGTGGGTGTCCGCCGACCGGTTGGCGTCGGCCTCGACCTTGGCGATCGCGTCGTTGGCCCAGTCCCGGTCACCGTGGCCGAACCGGTCGAGGACGACCTCGACCTCGGTCCGGTCGGTGCCGTGCGCGGGCCGGCGGACGGTCACGTCGCCGAGGTTATCGGCTGGCGGTCGCCCCGGGCGGTAGGTCTGGGGTATCGACCATCCGGCGTGGCCCGATCCGCTCTCTGGGCGGAGCCGGCATCCGGCTGCGCACCCGACGTGCCGGCGCGCCCGCCGCGACGCTGTAGTCGGGCAGCGCCCCGCGCACCACGCTGTGGGCGGCGAGAACGCAGCCGCGACCGACCCGGCTGCCCCGCAGGATCGTGACCCGGGTGCCGATCCACACGTCGGGACCGATCCGGACCGGTGACTTGACGATGCCCTGGTCCTTGATGGGGACCGTGAGGTCGCTGAACCGGTGGTCGAAGTCACAGACGTAGACCCAGTCGGCCACGAGCGTCGCCGCGCCGACCTCGAGATCGAGATAGCAGTTCAGCGTGTCGTCCTGGCCGAAGACGCATTTCTCGCCGATCCGCAATGTGCCCTCATGGCAGCGGATCGCGGTGCCGTCGCCGATGTGCACCCACCGACCGAGGACGAGCCGGCCGTGGCCGCGTCGGGCGTAGATGTCGACGCCCTTGCCGAGGAAGACCATTCCCTCGGTGACGACGTGCGGTTGGCGGACCTTCAGGAGGAAGAACCGCCAGTAGCGGATGAGATACCAGCCGGTCCACGCCCGGTGCCGGACCACCCACCGCAACGACGCCCAGGTGACGATGCGCGCCTGCTGTGGGTCGGACCGGGTGCCGAACCGGCCGAAAGACGAACCCGCCGGGTCGCGACCGTGGTCGCGGCCCGACGGGCCGGTGCTGCTGCTGAGCGTGAAGTCCGCCCTCGCTCAGGCGCCGCGGACGTTCTCCGCCTGCGGGCCCTTCTGGCCCTGCGTGACGTCGAACTCGACCCGCTGCCCCTCGTCGAGGCTGCGGTAGCCGTCGGCCGCGATCGCGGAGTAGTGCACGAAGACGTCAGCGCCGCCCCCGTCAACCGCGATGAAACCGAAGCCCTTTTCGGCGTTGAACCACTTGACCGTGCCTTGTGCCATGCCGTGCTCTCCCCTGGGGATGATGCGCCGCCCGCACCTCGCGGACGTCGAGTCGCTGCGGTGCCCGCCCGTAGTGGCGGTCAATCCCGCGCCGCAGTCCCGCAGCGTGATCACACGATTGTGGAACGTCGAACGACTACCGCGGACGTTAGCACGTCCTAGGCCAATAGGCACCTTTCTGGGCGCGTCGGACTACGGCCGAATGCCCGTTACCAAAGCATTGTAAAACAGACCTTGGGGAACGATTCGGGCGAGAACCCGGCTGTCGAACCCCGCGAGCCGCTGCCAGCTGCGGTAGCAGAACATCGCCCACGGCAGGCCGAGCCGGCCCTGCGCGACGGCGTATTCGAACGTCCGTGCGGGCCATCCGAACCACGCCGCGGTGAGCTCCTCGGTGGCCACCTCGACGTCGATCGCCCCGGCCGCCAGCGCCATTCGGCGCAGGTCCTGCGGCGGGAAGGTATGCAGGTCGACGACCGCTTCGAGCGCGGCGGCCCGGGACGACTCGTCCAGCTCCTGCTGCGGCCGCCGCCACGCCGCCAGCGCCGGGAGCCGGGTGACCCGGGTGGTGGCCGCCCAGGTCAGCCGGGACAGCCGCCGGGCGATCACGTCGCCGTAGCGGGTGGGTTCGCCGGCGAACAGGAAGCGGCCGCCCGGCCGCAGCACCCGCAGCACCTCGCGCAGCGACCGCTCGACGTCGGGGATGTGGTGCAGGACGGCGTGGCCGACGACGAGGTCGAAGCTCTCGTCCGGATAGGGGATCGACTCCGCGTCGGCGACCCGGCCCTCGACCTCGAAGCCCAGCGACTGCGCATTGCGCCGGGCGACCTCGACCATCTTCGGGCTGATGTCGGTGACGTGCCCCTCGCCGACCACGCCGGCCTGCTTGAGGTTGAGCAGGAAAAACCCGGTGCCGCAGCCGACTTCGAGCACCTGCGGGTAGGGCCAGCCGGCCGTGCCGGCGAGCGTGGTGAACCGGTCGCGGGCGTAGTCGATGCACCGCTCGTCGTAGGAGATCGACCACTTCTCGTCGTAGGTCTGCGCCTCCCAGTCGTGGTAGAGCACGTTGGCGAGCTTCGGGTCGGCGTACGCCGCCGCGACCTCCTCGGGCGTCGCCGCCATCAGCGCCCCACGAACTCGGCCTTGCCGGGGCCGTTCTCGACGAACGACCGCATCCCGATCGCCCGGTCCTCGGTGGCGAACAGTCCGGCGAACAGGTAGCTCTCCAGGCGGAGCCCGGACGCGAGGTCGGTGTCGAGCCCGCCGTCGATCGCGGCCTTCGCCGCCCGCAGGGCCTGCGCCGGGCCGGCGGTGTAGCGGCGGGCCATCTCGACCGCGGCGTCGTAGACGTCGGCGTCGGGCACCACCCGGTCGGCGAGCCCGATCGACTCGGCCTCCGCCGCGTCGACGAACCGGCCGGTGAACACGATGTCCTTGGCCTTGGCCGGGCCGACGAGCCGGCCGAGGCGCTGCGTGCCGCCGGCCCCGGGGATGATGCCGAGCAGGATCTCGGGCTGGCCGAGCTTCGCGCCCGTGCCGCACACCCGGAAGTCGGCGGTGAGGGCAAGCTCACACCCGCCGCCGAGCGCGTAGCCGGTCACGGCGGCGACGACCGGCTTCGGGATCCGCGCGACCGCGTCGAACGCGCTGGTCAGGGCGCCGGCCCGGGCGGACATGTCGGAGTAGGTCATGTCGACCATCTCCTTGATGTCGGCGCCGGCGGCGAAGACGTCGGGGCCGCCGTAGACGACGACGGCGCGTACGTCGGAGCGCTCGCCGGCCTCGAGCGCGGCGGCCCGGATCTCCTCCTGAACGACGATGTTGAGCGCGTTCATCGGGGGCCGGTCCAATCGGATCGTGCCGACACCGTCCTCGACCTGCAGCGTGACGAACTGCGGCACGGTGGTCTCCTCCCGCCGGGTTGGCGCGAGCCTACCGTCCGGTTTGCCGGGAGCCCTCCGCCGCCGGGTGCGACGACGCGCGGGCGAAGAAGCGTCCGTCCACCCGGTCCAGAGCCAGCGGCAGACCGAAGGTCTTGGACAGGTTGTCCGCGGTGATCACGTCGTCGAGCAGCCCCTGCGCGACCACTCCGCCGTCGCGCATCAGCAGGGCGTGGGTGAACCCGGGCGGGATCTCCTCGACGTGGTGGGTGACCAGCACCAGGGCCGGCGCGTCCGGGTCGGCGGCCAGTGTGGAGAGCCGGGCCACCAGGTCCTCGCGGCCGCCGAGGTCGAGACCCGCGGCCGGCTCGTCCAGCAGCATGAGTTCGGGATCGGTCATCAGGGCCCGGGCGATCTGCACCCGCTTGCGCTCGCCCTCCGACAGCGTGCCGAAGAGCCGGTCGGCGAGGTGCTCGGCGCCGACCTGGCCGAGCAGCCGCGCGGCCCGGGCGTGGTCGGCGCGGTCGTAGTCCTCCCGCCACCGGCCCAGCACGGCGTAACCGGCGCTGACGACCAGGTCGCTCACCCGCTCCCCCGGCGGGATCCGCTGCCCGACCGCGGCGCTGGTCAGCCCGATCCGCGGGCGCAGCTCGAACACGTCGACCCGGCCGAGCTGCTCGCCGAGCAGGTGCACGGTGCCGGTGGTCGGGTGCAGGTGGGCACCGGCGAGCTGGAGCAGGGTGGTCTTGCCGGCACCGTTCGCACCGAGCACCACCCACCGCTCATCGAGCTCCACCGTCCACGTGATGTCCCGGACGAGGTGCGCGTCGCCACGGCGTACGCCGACCCGGTCGAACGCCACGACGACGTCGTCAGGCACTCCTGTCCGCTGGTCCTCGTCCACGAGATCCATCCAACCGCACGCTCGGATCGCGGCGACGGCTAGGTTGACCCCGGTGAGCACTGCGCACGACCCTCCGTGGCCCGGGCGGCCAACCCCGCTCGGGGCGACGTACGACGGGTCGGGCACCAACTTCGCGGTGTGGAGCGCCGGCGGGATCGGGGTCGACCTCTGCCTCTTCGACGAGGCGGGCGAGGAGACCCGGGTCGAGCTGGAGGAGTCGACCTATCACGTCTGGCACGGCTACCTGCCCCGCGTCGGTCCCGGCCAGCGCTACGGCTACCGGGTGCGCGGCCCCTACGACCCGGCCCGCGGGCTGCGCTACAACCCGGCCAAGCTGCTCCTCGACCCCTACGCGCGGGCGATCGACGGCGGCTTCGTGCCCGACGACGCGGTCCGCGGCTACGCCACCGACCCGCGCACCGGACCGGCGGACATCCGCGACTCCGCGCCCTACGTCCCCCGCTCGGTCGTGGTCGCCCGCCGCGACCGGCGCGGCAACTGGAACCGCCCGGCGGTGCCGTGGGAGGACACCGTCATCTATGAGCTGCACGTCCGCGGCTTCACGATGGCCCACCCCGAGGTGCCCGAGGAGCAGCGCGGGACCTTCTCCGGGTTGGCCCACCCGGCGGTCGTCGCGCACCTCAAGGGGCTGGGCGTGACGGCGGTCGAACTGCAGCCGGTGCAGCAGTTCGTCACCGAGCCCGCCGTGAGCGCACGAGGGCTGACCAACTACTGGGGCTACAACACGATCGGCTACTTCGCCCCGCACTCGGCGTACGCGTCGGCGGGATCGGCCGGCGAGCAGGTCGCCGAGTTCCGGGCGATGGTGCGCACGCTGCACGCCGCGGGCATCGAGGTGATCCTCGACGTCGTCTACAACCACACCGCCGAAGGCGACGAGTCCGGTCCGACGCTGTCCTTCCGCGGTATCGACAACGTCGGCTACTACCGGCTCCGGCAGGGCGATCGGAGCCGTTACGCCGACTACACCGGCTGCGGAAACACCCTCGACGTGCGCCATCCCTACGTGCTGCAGATGCTGATGGACTCGCTGCGCTACTGGGTCACCGAGATGGGCGTCGACGGCTTCCGCTTCGACCTCGCCTCCGCGCTGGCCCGCTCCATGCACGACGTCGACAAGCTGTCGGCGTTCTTCGACGTCGTACACCAGGACCCGGTGGTGTCGACCGTGAAACTGATCGCGGAGCCGTGGGACGTCGGCGAGGGCGGTTACCAGGTCGGTGAGTTCCCTCCACTGTGGACGGAGTGGAACGGCCGTTACCGCGACACGGTGCGCCACTTCTGGTCCAAGAGTCCCGCGGGTGTCGCCGATCTGGGCTATCGCCTCACCGGATCCTCCGACCTCTACGCCGACGACGGGCGCCGCCCGTTCGCCTCGGTGAACTTCGTCACCTGCCATGACGGGTTCACCATGCGCGACCTCACGACGTACGACCGCAAGCACAACGAGGCGAACGGCGAGAACAACCGGGACGGCACCGACGACAACCACTCGTGGAACTGCGGCGTCGAGGGCGAGACCGACGATCCCGAGGTCAACCGGCTGCGCCGCCGCCAGGTCCGCAACCTGATGGCCACCGTGTTGCTGTCGACCGGCGTACCGATGCTGCTGGCCGGTGACGAGTTCCGGCACACCCAGTTCGGCAACAACAACGCCTACTGCCTCGACTCGCCGGTCAACTGGCTCGACTGGTCACCGGATGCCGACGCGCAACGGCTCGCGGCGTTCGTCGCCGAACTGACCGCGTTACGGAGCCGGTCACCGGTGCTGCGGCAGCGGCGCTTTCTCGGCGGCACCCCGGTGGCCGACGGCGGCGGCCGGCGCGATCTCGCGTGGTTCCGACCGGACGGGGCCGAGATGACCACTGCGGACTGGACTTCGCCCGCGACGACGACGCTCGGCATGTACCTGGACGGGCACGGGATCAAGCAACGCGGTCCGCGCGGCGAGACGGTGATCGACGACAGCTACCTGCTGCTCATGCACGCCGGGTCCGACACCGCCCGGGTCACACTGCCCACACTGCCGTGGGCGTCGGCGTACGACGTCGTGGTCGACACGGCCGAGGAGACCGGCGCCCGGCCGGAACCCGACCACAGTGCGGCCCGACGTACCGGTGTCGATGATCCCGCACAGCCTGCTGCTCTTGCGTGCCCGCCGGTGACGACGACCGACCGAAGGAGTTCTCCGTGACCATCGACCTCGACCTGTTCACCGCGACCGTCCATTGCGCCGGCTTCACCGCCGGTATCGAGGGGCCGTCCTGCGACGCCGACGGCGTGCTCTACGCCGTCAACTTCGGTGACGAGGGGACGATCGGCCGCGTCACCGCCGACGGCGAGGCGTCGGTGTGGGCGACGCTGCCGGAGGGAAGCGTCGGCAACGGCATCGTGATCAGCCCGGACGGCACGATGTACGTCGCCGACTACACCGGGCACAACGTGCTGCGGATCGACCCGGAGTCCCGCGCGATCACCGTGCACGCCCACCAGTCGCTGATGAACCAGCCCAACGACCTGGCCATCCGGCCGGACGGCCTCATCTTCGCCAGCGACCCGAACTGGTCGAACGGCACCGGGCAGCTCTGGCGGGTCGACCGGGACGGATCCACAACGCTGCTCGAGGGCGACATGGGGACGACGAACGGCATCGAGGTGTCTCCCGACGCGGCCACCCTCTACGTCAACGAAACGGTGCAGCGGACGGTCTGGGCCTACGACCTCGCCGCCGACGGCACGATCGGCAACAAGCGGTTGATCCACCGCTTCGCCGACCACGGGCTGGACGGCATGCGCTGCGACGCCGAGGGCACGCTGTGGGTCGCGCGACACGGCAAGGGCACGGTCGTCGCCCTCTCGCCGGACGGTGAGGTCATCCGGGAGATCGAGCTGGTCAGCGGCCGGCTGTGCACCAACGTCGCGTTCGGCGGCAGCGACGGGCGCACGGTGCACGTCACTGTCGCCGACGAGGGCACCGTCGAGCGGTTCCGCACCGCCGTCCCCGGTCGGGCGCCGTTTCCGCGTCCCTGACGCACCGTGGCGCGAGGCGCGCGGCGACATCGTGCGCCGTACTCGCATCCGAGCCCCCATTGTGCGAGTAGCGCGCACTACGTCGCCTACCGCACACCCGAAGCCGCCGTCACGCGGCAACATCGGACGCTCTACTCGCATTTCCGGCCTCATTGCGAGTACAGCGTCCTACGTCGCCTACCGCACACACCGATGTCGCACAACGCGGCGACATCGTGCGCCCTACTCGCATCCATTGTGCGATAGCGCGCACTAGGTCGCGACGTAGCAGCGCCACTGCACTGCGTCGCGCGTACGTCGCCGAGCGCACACCCCGAAGGCGGCCGAGCCCGCGCGACTCAGGCCACGGTGACGACGCCCAGATCGGCCGGCGTGGCCAGCAGTTCGTGCCGCGGCACGACCCGCACGGTGTAGCCGAACGCGCCGGTGCGCGAGAGCGGAACCTCGACGCCGTAGTGCAGGAACCCGTCCCCGTCGCCGGCCGGCGTCATCGACGTGACCGCGACGTCGTGCAGCCGGTTGACGTCGTCGACCCGGCCGTAGACCGCCTGGACGTCGACGTCGTCCGGGGAGAGACCGGCGAGGTCGACCTCCGCCCGCAGCGCGAGCTTCGCACCGAGCGCTGGCGTGTCACCGGCCCCGCCGGAGTCGACATGCCGCACCCGCACGCCCGGCCATCGGTCGAGCACCCGGGTCCGCCAGGCAGCCAGCGCCTTCGCGCCGGCGTAGTCGTCGGCGGCGAGCCGTGCGGAGGTCGCCGCCGCCGGCGCATAGAGCTCGCTGACGTAGTCGCGCACCATCCGGGTGGCCTGCACCTTCGGCCCGAGCGACTTGAGGGTGTGCCGCACCATCTCGACCCAGCGGGTGGGTACGCCGGCCAGGTCCCGGTCGTAGAACCGCGGCGTCACCTGGTTCTCGACCATGTCGTAGAGCGCCGTCGCCTCGAGTGCGTCGCGGCGGTCGCCGTCCTCGATGCCGTCCGCGGTCGGGATCACCCACCCGTTGCCGCCGTCGTACATCTCGTCCCACCAGCCGTCGCGGATCGAGAGGTTCAGCCCGCCGTTGAGCGCGGACTTCATCCCCGACGTCCCGCACGCCTCGAGCGGCCGGAGCGGGTTGTTGAGCCACACGTCGCATCCGGCGTAGAGCACCTTCGCCATGTCCATGTCGTAGTTCGGCAGGAAGACGATGCGATGCCGCACCGCCGGGTCGTCGGCGAAGCGCACCATCTGCTGGATCAGCGATTTGCCGGGGTCGTCGTTGGGGTGCGACTTGCCGGCGATGACCAGCTGCACCGGGCGCTGCGGGTCGAGCAGCAGCCGGCGCAGGCGTTCGGGGTCACGCAGCATGAGGGTCAGTCTCTTGTACGACGGGACCCGGCGGGCGAAGCCGATGGTGAGTACGTCGGGGTCGAAGACCTGCGCGGTCCAGCCGAGTTCCGCGGCCGGCATCCCGCGCTGCAGGTAGGACGCGCGCACCCGCCGGCGTACCTCCTCGATCAGCCGTTCGCGCATCATCCGGCGGATCGACCAGATCGTGTCGGCCGGCAGCCGGTCGACGATCTCCCATCCGTCACCCTGGGCGAGGCGGGCCGGGTCGATCTCCCGCTCGACGATGTCGATCATCTCCCGACCCGTCCAGGTCGGGGCGTGTACGCCGTTCGTGACAGAGGTGATCGGCACCTCGTCGGTGTCGAAGCCCGGCCACAGCCGCCCGAACATGTCCCGGCTGACCCGGCCGTGCAGCTTGCTGACCCCGTTGGCGCGCTGGGCGAGGCGCAGCCCCATGTGCGCCATGTTGAACAGCGCCGGGTCCTCCTCCGCGCCGAGCTGCACGATCCGCTCGGTCGGGGTCTGCGGCGACTCGTTCGCGCCGCCGAAGTAGGCCCGCACCAGGTCCCGGGTGAACCGGTCGATCCCCGCCGGCACCGGCGTATGCGTCGTGAACACCGTTCCGGCCCGCACCGCCTGCGCGGCGTCGTCGAAGGACAGTCCCCGGCCCTCGGTCAGCTCGCGGATGCGCTCCACCCCGAGGAATCCCGGCGTGGCCCTCGTTGGTGTGGAACACCTCCGGCTGCGGGCCTCCGGTGATCTCGCAGTAGGCGCGTACGGCACGGACGCCGCCGATCCCGAGCAGCATCTCCTGCTGGAGGCGGTGGTCGGCGTTGCCGCCGTAGAGCTTGTCGGTGACCTGGCGCTCGGGGGCGTCGTTCTCCTCGATGTCGGAGTCGAGCAGGAGCAGCGGCACCCGGCCGACCTGCGCCTTCCACACCTGGGCGGCCACCGACCGGCCGTCGAGCAGCCCGACCCGGATCCGCAGCTCCGTACCGTCCCGGTCCCGGAGCAACGCCAGCGGAAGGCCGTGCGGGTCGATGGACGGGTACTGCTCGAGCTGCCACCCGTCCGGGGAGAGCGACTGGGCGAAGTAACCGGCCCGGTAGAGCAGGCCGACCCCGATGATCGGGACGCCGAGGTCGGAGGCGGCCTTGAGGTGGTCGCCGGCCAGGATGCCGAGCCCGCCCGAGTACTGCGGCAGCACCTCGGCGACCCCGAACTCCGGCGAGAAGTAGGCGATCGACCGGGGCGCGTCGGTGAGCGTCTGATACCAGCGGTCGCCGGTGAGGTAGCTCTCGAGATCGTCGGCGGCGTCGGAGAGCCGCCGCCGGAACCGCCGGTCCCGGGCGAGCGCGGCCAGCCGCTCGGCCGAGACGGCGCCCAGCAGCCGGACCGGATCACCCCCGCAGTCCCGCCACAGCTCGGGGTCGACCGACTCGAGCAGGTCGAGTGACTCGGTGTGCCAGCACCACCGCAGATTCATCACGAGCTCGTCGAGTACGGCGAGCTCGGGCGGCAGGGTGGGCACGGACGGTGAAACGGCGCAGTGCTCTCACGGGCGCCGACACTACCGGCGCGGACGGGCGCTCCGTGCCACACGCGTCAGTGATCGCTCGATCGGCTCCATTCGAGCAGCCGATCGGCCGACCAGGTGTTGACGATCGACTGCTCCGGTACGCCGCACGCACTCGCGCGTTCGCACCCATAGGGCAGCCAGTCGAGCTGCCCGGGGGCGTGCGCGTCGCTGTCGATCGAGATCAGGCACTCCGCCTCGACGGCGAGCCGGAGCAGCCGTTTCGGCGGGTCGAGCCGCTCCGGCCGGGAGTTGACCTCGACCGCCACACCGAACCGCTGGCACGCCGCGAAGACGATCTCCGGGTCGAACTCCGACTCGGGTCGGCGCCGCTTGCCCGTCACCATCCGCCCGGTGCAGTGGCCGAGCACGTCGGTGTGCCGGTTGGCGACCGCGGCGACCATCCGCGCCGTCATCGCGTCCCGCTCCATTCGAAGTCCACTGTGGACACTCGCCACGACGACGTCGAGGCGATCGAGCAGGTCGCTCTCCTGGTCGAGCCGGCCGTCGTCGAGGATGTCGACCTCGATCCCGGTCAGCAGCCGGAACGGTGCGAGCCGGTCGTTGACCTCCTCGACCACGTCGAGCTGCGCGCGCAACCGGTCGGGAGAAAGGCCCCGGGCGACCGTGAGCCGCGGCGAGTGGTCGGTCAGCACGACGTACTCGTGACCGAGCGCCTGCGCGGCCCGGGCCATCTCCTCGATCGGGGATCCCCCGTCGGACCAGTCGCTGTGGGTATGGAGGTCGCCGCGCAGGCTCCGCCGGAGCGCGTCGCCGGCCTCGGCGACCGACGTACCCGCCGTCGCGTCGAGCCGGCGCAGGTAGACCGGCTCCTCCCCGGCGAGCGACTCCGCGATGCACCGCGCGGTCACGTCGCCGACCCCGGGCAGCTCGGCCAGCGTGCCGGCCTTCGCCCTGGCCTCGACCTCGGACCGGTCGAGCCCGTCGAGCGCCGCCGCCGCCCGCCGGAAGGCCCGCACCCGGTAGGTCTGCTCCTGCGCCCGCTCGAGCAGGAACGCGATGCGCCGGAGGTCGTCGCGGGGATCGCGGGCGCCGGCCATGACGCGATTGTGCTCGATCCGCCCGGGCCGGCCCGACCCCGGTCGCCGGCCGACGTGGCAGGCTCGGCCCGTGCCTGCTCCCCTTGTCGCGACACTGCGCCGGGTCGAGCGCGCGTCCGGGGCCCTGGCCACCCAGAGCGTGGCGCGGATGGACGAACAGCTGGCGTGGTTCCGGGCGATGCCGCCCGCCCAGCGTTCCTGGATCACGCTGGTCGCCCAGGCCGGGGTCGCGTCGTTCGTCGAGTGGCTGCGCGACCCCGACGTCTCGCCGTCGCCGATCGGTGACGTGTTCAACACCGCACCACCGGATCTGGCCCGCCGGGTGTCCCTGCAGCAGACCGTGGAGCTCGTGCGGATCACGGTCGAGGTGGTCGAGTCGCGAGTGGCGAATCTCGCCGCTCCGGGTGAAGAGGCAGCGCTGCGCGAGGCCGTGCTCCGCTACAGCAGGGAGATCGCCTTCGCCGCGGCGCAGGTCTACGCCGGCGTCGCGGAGACCCGCGGAGCCTGGGACGCCCGGCTCGAGGCCCTGGTCGTCGACGCGCTGCTGCGGGGCGAACCGGACGAGTCGCTGCCCGGCCGGGCCGCCGCGCTCGGCTGGGCGTCGGTGACCACGGTCGCGGTCGCGGTCGGCGCAGCACCGGCGGCCGATCCCGAGTCGGTGCTGGATGCCATTCAGCGAGCCGCCCGACCGGCCGGCGGACCGGTCCTCGCCGGCATCCACGCCGGCCGGCTCCTGGTCGCGGTCGGAGGCAGCGACGACCCGCGGCCGACGATCACCGCCCTGTTGCCGCAGTTCGGCCCCGGTCCGGTGGTGGTCGGCCCGACCGTCCGCGACCTCGGCGTCGCCGGCCGGTCCGCGACCGCCGCCTTGTCGGGGGTCCGGGCGGCCTGCGCCTGGCCGGCCGCGCCCCGGCCGGTCCTGGCCACCGATCTCCTGCCCGAGCGGGCGCTGAACGGCGACCGGGCGGCGCAGCAGGAGCTCGTGGACGACGTCTACGCACCCCTGGCCGCCGCCGGTGGGCCGCTGCTCGAAACCGCCACAATCTACCTCGATCGGGGTGGCGCCCTCGAGGCCACGGCGCGGGCGCTCTTTGTCCATCCCAACACCGTCCGCTACCGGCTCCGCCGGATCGCGGAGGTCTGCGGGCATCCGCCGGCCGAGCCGAGACACGCGTTCGTCCTCCAGATCGCCCTGGCGCTCGGCCGCCTCGCCGAGCGGGAAGCGCAGTCCGGCCCGGAGTAGGGTTTGGAGGAAACCTCCAATTCCTCGGGGGTGGACTTCGTGCGCGTCGACATCGTCGCGGACCGCGTCGACGCGGGAGGCTTTACGACGTGATCGCACTACTTGCCCCGGGCCAGGGGTCGCAGGCACCCGGCATGCTCACGCCATGGCTGGAGGTGCCCGGTGCACCTGCCCGGGTGCAGTGGCTCTCCGAGGTCACCGGGCTCGACCTGGCCCGGCTCGGCACGAGTGCCTCCGCCGAGGAGATCCGCGACACGGCTGTCACCCAGCCCCTGATCGTCGCGCTCGGCCTGATCGCGGCCGCCGAACTCTCCCTCGACGACGTCTCGGTCACCGCCGGGCACAGCATCGGCGAGCTCACCGCCGCCGCGCTGGCCGGGGTGCTGACGCCGGAGAGCGCCGCAGCGCTCGCGGCGCTGCGCGGCCGGGAGATGGCGGCGGCCTGCGGGCTCGCCGAGACCGGCATGTCGGCGGTGCTGGGCGGCGACCCGGCCGAGGTGATCGCCCAGATCGAGGAGTGCGGCCTGATCGCGGCCAACCGCAACGGTGCCGGTCAGGTGGTCGCCGCGGGCACGCTGGAGGGTCTGGCCGCGCTCGCGGAGACCCCGCCGGCCCGCGCCCGCGTGGTCCCGCTGCCGGTCGCCGGCGCCTTCCACACCGACTACATGGCCCCGGCCGAGGCGGCACTGGCCGACGTCGCCGACGGCATCCCGGTCGCCGGCCCCGAGCGCATGCTGCTGTCCAACGCCGACGGCACCGCGGTGTCCAGCGGCCGCGAGATGATGAAACGACTCGTCCGCCAGGTCCGGTCGCCGGTGCGGTGGGACCTGTGCCAGGCGACCCTGCGCGACCTCGGTGTCACCGCCGCGATCGAACTGCCGCCCGCGGGAACCCTCACCGGCCTCGCCAAGCGCGAACTCCCCGGCGTCGAGGTCGTCGCGCTCAAGACTCCGGACGACCTGCCCGCGGCCCGCCGGCTCATCCTGCAGGCGGCGCCCAGCGGTCAGGCGGTGCACACCCCGGACTGGCGGGTGGTGGTGTCGCCGGCCGGCGGCACGTTCCACCCGACCGACCTGGCGGAAGGTACGGCGCTGCCCGCCGGCTCACCGCTCGGCGTCATCCGGACCCGGCGCGACGAACAGCACGTCAGCGCCAGCTACGACGGCGTACTCGTCGAATGGTTGGCACAGGACGCCGACCTGGTCGACGCCGGCGAGCCGCTCGCGCTGCTCTACCCCGACCCCACCCTCGACGTCTCGACCACAGGAAAGGACGGCGCCCGGTGAATTCAGGCGACGGAGCACCGGGAGCGCGGATCCTCGCCATCGGCGACTACCGGCCTGCGCAGGTGGTGACCAACGACGACCTCGCGGAGCGGCTCGACACCAACGACGCATGGATCCGCAGCCGGGTCGGCGTCGGCTCCCGGCACATCGCCGCCGAGGGCGAGACCGTCGTCGACATGGGGACGGCCGCCGCGGGCAAGGCGCTGGCCGCCAGCGGGATCGCGCCGGAGAAGATCGACCTGGTCGTCACCGCGACCTGCACGATGCCGACCGCGCTGCCCTCGGCCGCGCCCAGCATCGCCGCCCGGCTGGGGATCCCGACCCCGGGCGCCTACGACCTCAACGGTGCGTGCGCCGGCTTCTGCTACGGCCTGTCCATGGCCAGCGACGCGATCCGGGCCGGGTCCGCCCGCAACGTGCTGCTCATCGGCGCCGAGAAGCTGTCGGCCTGGCTGGACTGGACCGACCGCTCGACCTGCATCATCTTCGGCGACGGTGCCGGAGCCGCGGTGATCGGCCCGGCCGACGAGCCCGGCATCGGCCCGGTTGTGTGGGGCAGCGACGGCGAGCAGGCCGAGGCGATCAGCACCAACGAGGAGCGCTACATCCAGATGGACGGCCGGGCGGTCTTCCGCTGGGCCACCACCAAGATGGGCGCGGTCGCGCTCGAGGCCTGCGCCCGGGCCGGCATCTCCCCCGCCGACCTGGCGGTCGTCGTCCCGCACCAGGCCAACCTGCGCATCGTGGAAGCCATCGTCAAGCAACTCGGCACGACCGACGCCGTCGTCGCCCGGGACATCGTCGACACCGGCAACACCTCGTCGGCCTCCGTGCCGCTGGCCCTGGCCCGCATGCGCGAGCGCGGCGAGATCCGCACCGGCGACCACGCCCTGCTCATCGCCTTCGGCGCCGGGCTCACCTACGCCGGGCAGGTCATCACCTGCCCGTGACACACCGGGCCGGGCACACCGCCCGTCCCGTCCACCAAGGAAAGGACAGCACATCGTGACGACCGAGGAGATCCGCTCCGGCCTCGCCGACATCCTGGAAGAGGTCGCCGGGGTCCAGCCGGCCGACGTGGCCCCCGAGAAGTCCTTCGTCGACGACCTCGACGTGGACTCGCTCTCGATGGTCGAGGTCGCTCTCGCCGCCGAGGAGAAGTTCGGCGTCAAGATCCCCGACGACGAGCTGTCCAACCTCAAGACGGTCGGCGACGCAATCGCCTACATCGAGAAGAACCAGTCCTGACCACACCCGCGACCACGGGCCGGGCGATGACCGACACGACGGCGCAGCGAGAAGTCATCCGCGCTACGGAGGCGGAACCGAAGTCATGACCGCAGAGCACGACATCTATGTGACCGGAATGGGTGCGACGACCCCTCTCGGGGGGGACGTGTCGTCGACCTGGTCGGCCATGCTCGAAGGCCGCTCCGGGGTGACCGCGCTCGAGGACGACTGGGCGAAAGAGCTGACGGCGCGCCTGGTGGCCCGGGTCGCGGTGGAACCCACCGAGACCCTGTCCCGGGTGGAGGCCCGCCGCCTCGACCGGTGCCAGCAGCTGGCGCTGGTCGCGGCCCGGGAGGCCTGGGCCGACAGCGGTCTGGCCGGCGCCGCGGACGACTCCGGCGTCGACCCGGAGCGCCTGGCCGTCGTACTCGGCACCGGGATCGGCGGCGCGCTGACACTGCTCGGTCAGGACGACGTGCTGGAGGCCAGCGGTCCGCGGCGGGTGTCGCCGTTGACCGTGCCGATGCTGATGCCCAACTCGCCGGCCGCGGCGGTCGGGCTCGACGTCGGCGCGCGGGCCGGGGTGCACGCCCCGGTCAGCGCCTGCGCTTCCGGTGCCGAGGCCCTGGCCTGGGCGGTCGACGTGATCCGCGCCGGGCGGGCCGACGTCGTGGTCAGCGGCGGCACCGAGGCCTGCATCCATCCGCTGCCGATGGCCGGCTTCGGGCAGATGCGCGCACTGTCCACCCGCAACGACGACCCGCAGGCCGCGTCCCGGCCGTTCGACAAGGGACGCGACGGCTTCGTCCTCGGTGAGGGTGCCGGTGTCCTGGTCCTCGAACGGGCCGACCACGCCCGGGCCCGCGGCGCCCAGGTCTACGGCGTACTCGCCGGCGGCGGTATCACCTCCGACGCCTACCACATCACCGCACCCGACCCGGTCGGGTCCGGCGCGGCCCGGGCCATCGGGCTGGCGCTCGAACGCGGCGGCCTGACCCCCGCCGACATCGGGCACGTCAACGCCCACGCGACGTCGACGGCCGTGGGCGACCTCGCCGAGGCCCAGGCGATCCGGGCCGCGCTCGGCACCGACCCGGTGGTCACCTCGACCAAGTCCATGACCGGTCACCTGCTCGGTGCCGCCGGCGCGGTCGAGGCGATCGCCACCGTGCTCGCCATCCGCGACGGGATCATCCCGGTGACCCGCAACCTCGACGATCCCGACGACGAGATCGACCTGGACCTGGTCCGGGTGACCGCCCGCAAGGTCTCGCTCGACGCGGCGGTCAGCGACTCGTTCGGATTCGGCGGGCACAACGTCGCGCTCGCGTTCTGCCGGGCATAGCCGCCATGTCATGTCGACGAGCCGATCGATCGCCCACCCTGAGGGGGAGCAACCAGTGACCACACTCGCGTCCGCCCCGGCCGCGGCCGGGCCAGCCCCGGACCTGCGCGATCCCGAGGTGCGGCTCGCCGCGCTCCTCGACGACGACTCGGTCGACCTGCTGTCCGAGCACGACAGCTGTGGAGTGCTCACCGCCCGCGGAACGGTCGACGGCGGTCCGGTGATCGCCTACGCCACCGACGGCACCGTCATGGGCGGCGCGATGGGCTCGGAGGGCTGCCGGCGGGTCGTCGACGCGATCGACACCGCCGTCCGCGAACGGGTGCCGGTCATCGGGCTGTGGCACTGCGGCGGTGCCCGGCTGGCCGAGGGCGTGGAGGCGCTCGACGCAGTCGGGCAGGTGTTCGCCGCGATGGTGCGGGCGTCCGGCCGGGTGCCCCAGATCTCGGTCGTGCTCGGCCCGGCGGCCGGCGGCGCGGCCTACGGCCCGGCGCTCACCGACATCGTCATCATGGGTCCGGCCGGCCGGGTCTTCGTGACCGGTCCGGAGGTCGTCCGCAGTGTCACCGGCGAGATGGTCGACATGGAGCGGCTCGGCGGCCCCGACACCCACGGCCGACGCAGCGGCGTCGTGCACGTGGTCACCGCCTCCGACGAGGAGGCGATGGAGCGCGCCCGGGCGCTGACCCAACTGCTCGCCTCGCCGGGCCGGCTGACGCCGTCGGTCATCACCGAGGACGTCGACGTCTCCGCGCTGCTCCCGGACGCTCCGCAGCGGGCCTACGACGTCCATCCGGTGGTCGCCGCCATCCTCGACCCCGACGCGAGCCTGGTGGAGCTGCACCCGCGGTGGGCGCCCAATGTCGTCACGGCGCTGGGTCGGCTGGCCGGGCGGACCGTCGGCGTCATCGCCAACAACCCGCTGCGTCTCGGCGGATGCCTCGACTCGGCGTCGGCGGAGAAGGCCGCGCGGTTCGTGCGGATGTGCGACGCGTTCGGCGTACCGCTGGTGGTTCTGGTCGACGTTCCCGGCTATCTGCCCGGGGTGGGACAGGAGTGGGACGGCGTCGTACGACGCGGTGCCAAACTGCTGCACGCCTTCTCCGAGGCCGTGGTGCCCCGCGTCACGCTGATCACCCGCAAGGCCTACGGCGGTGCCTACATCGCGATGAACTCACGGGCGCTCGGTGCCGACGCCGTGCTGGCGTGGCCGACCGCCGAGGTCGCGGTGATGGGCGCGTCCGCCGCGGTCAACATCCTGCACCGCAAGAAGCTCGCCGCCGTACCGAACGACGAACGGCAGGCGCTGCATGCGCGGTTGACCGCAGAGCACGAGAAGATCGCCGGCGGCGTCAACCGCGCCCTGGAGATCGGGGTCGTGGACGAGATCATCGAGCCCAACACCACCCGGCGCCGGCTGGCCGAGGCCCTGGCCGCCGCGCCCGCGGGTCGCGGCGCGCACGGCAACATCCCGCTGTAGGCGGATCGGCCGGCGATCAACCGACCTGGTGCAGCCACCGGACCGGTGCGCCGTCCCCGGCCTGCCGGTAGGGCTCGAGCTCGGCGTCCCACGACGCCCCGAGCATGGTGTCGATGGCATGCGCGAAGTCGTCGGCGGTGACGCAGTTGGCGCGGGCGGCCCGCAGTTGCTGCTCGCCGATCACCAGGTCGCCGTTGGCACTCACCGCCGCCCGGTGGGTCCCCCGGCCGGGGACGTGCACGATGCGTTCGCCGTCGCAGCCCGGGCTCGCGTCCTCGGTGACTTCGAACCGCAACATGGGCCAGTCCCGCAGCGCCGCGGCGAGCCGGCCACCGGTCCCGGCCCGGCCGCTCCAGCCGCACTCCGCGCGCAGCGCTCCGGGCGCGGCAGGCTGACCGGTCCACGACAGCGTGACCCGCGTGTCGAGGACAGCCGAAATAGCCCACTCCACATGCGGGCAAACAGCGGGCGCGCACGAGTGGACATAGACGACGCCACGTGTGGCCACGGTGACCTCCGGTTGGACGAGGGACGCCTTCCCCGACGACCTCGACCACGGGGACACGGTGACGCTGTGACGTTGCCGTGATCATTGTGCCTGGTGAGACCCCTGATGCGCCAGCCATGCGCAGATCCACCCGGTCGGCTCCCCCGATTCGGCGAAACGACGGCGCTGCCCGCCACGGTGCGTGACGATGGGCCGTGCCGGTCGACCCGGCCGGCCTATCCGCGCCCCCATCCACACCGGGGAGGACCACCATGCGTAAGGTCGCCGACTGTCGTGACATGCCGAGCGAGTCCGGCTGCACCCTCACCATCAGCGGAGCGGAGGACGAGGTCGTCCGCGCGGCCGCCGAGCACGCCGTGTCCGTGCACGGCCACACGGACTCGCCCGAATTCCGGGACCAGATCCGCGGTTCGCTGAAGGATGAGGCGCCCGCCGGCGTCTGAGCGCGCTGTCGGCTACCCGAACAACCGGGCGAGCTCGCTCGTCACGGTGGCCTTGACCTTGTCCAGCTCCGGCCCCGGCTTGGCGCCGCCCCGGATCACGTTGGTGAGCGCGTCCGTGTAGGCCGCGCCCATCTTCGGTGTCCAGTCCGGCGGCGTCGCCGGCATCGCGTAGTGCCGGGACAGCTGCAGCGCCTGGGCTGTGGGGCCGCTCGCCAGCGCAGTCGCTTTCGCTGCCACGCTGGTGCGCGCCGGCAGGTGCAGCCCGTAGTTCAGCGCGAAGTCCGCCTGGAAGTCGGTCCGGTCGACCCACAGCCACCGGACGAACGCCTTGGCGGCGTCGAGGTTCGGGCTCTTGACGTCGACCATCGCCGCGAAGGTGGTGATCGGCACCGACGGCCGGCCCTGCCCGTCGAGCGGCGGGAAGGCCGCCACCCCGACGTCCCCGCCCCACACCCGGGTGATCGCGGGCAACGCCGACAGACCGGTCCACTGCATGGCGACGAGCCCGTGGATGAATGGCGAGGGGTCGGACCAGTCGGTCGACGCACTCACCAGGAGGCTGTTGCTGGTGTAGAGCTGGCGCAGTTTCTCGAGCGCCGCCACGGCCCGCGGGCTGTCGAACCCCATCCGGTGGTCCGGCGTCGTGTAGGTCAGCCCGGCCGACCACAGCGCCGGTCCGCCAAGCGTGCCGACCCCGCCGTCGTCACCGACGAACAGACCCTTGACCTTCTTGGTCGTCAGGGTCTTCGCCGCGGCGATCAGCTCCTCGACGGTCGCGGGCGGCGCGAGTCCGGCCCGCTGCAGCAGACTCTTGCGGTAGTAGAGCAACTGCATGTCCTCGACCATCGGGATCCCATAGACCTTGCCGTTGACGGTGTTGGCCGCGAGGTCGGCCGGGGCGAAGTCGGACCGGGCCGTACCGAGCAGGTCGTCGAGCGGCACGAGCTGGCCGGAGCGTACGAGGTCGTCGCTCACCTGGCCTTCGAAGATGTCCGGCGGCGTGGGGCCGAGCAGGGCGGCCGCCAGCGCGGCGGTGTAGTTGCCGGGCTTCCACCGCACCGTGACCCGGGCCTTGCCGAAGGCCGCGGCGTAACGCTTCGCGGCCCGCTCGGCAGCCGGGTTGGCCGTAGTCGTGGTACCACTGCGTGAGTTGCGGCTCGCCGGAGCCGAGCCGGCCGGGCTGGGATCGGCAGGCCGCGGCGAGTGCTCCGAGAACGACCAGCCCGCTCGAGCGGCGGAGGAACGACCGGCGGTCGGACGCCGCGGACGTGATCTCCATGCGACCGCACGATAATCGCGTGAGGGCGCTAAGTGTGCGACCCCGGATGGTGCGCGTCGTGCGCGTGCCCGCCGGAATCCGCCCCCTCCGGACCCCCACCCATCATCCGCAGCATCGGGACGCCGCCGGTGCGCCAGAACCGCCAGACCAGTCCCGCCGCGAGGATCAGGAACACGATGTTGAGCCAGGTCGTGTAGTTCCAGCTGATCCCGGAGTCGACGACCTTCGCCGTCCGGGTCGAGGGGATGAGGCCGAGCGGGGTGAAGACCAGTTCGACGACGTAGCCCGCGGCGGCCATCGTGACGTAGAACAGCGCGAGGATCCGCAGCATCATCGCCGTGCCGTAGTACTTCCGGTAGATCAGCAGGATCGGGATGATGATGAGGTCGGCGAAGATGAACGCGACCACCCCGCCGAAACTGATCCCGCCGTTCCACAGCACCGCGGCGAGCGGCACGTTACCGATCGAGCAGACGAACGAGATGACGGCGACGAGCGGTCCGATCAACGGTCCCCAGATCTTGGCGACCGTCGGGTCGCTGCTGAGGAAGACGTCGCGCAGCCACGACTCCGGCACCCACGCGGCGAACGCCCCGGCGATCAGGAGTCCGACGACGATGTCGCGGTAGACCGCCGCCCACTCCATCACGAAGATGTGCGACGTGCTGGTGACGCCGGCCGGCGTACGCAGCCGACGCCAGATCGGGCCGGTCGCGTCGACGGACATGTCCATCGCGGCATGGCCTTCCATCGACCCGGCCACGCCCTTCTCGGCCTGCCTGCCGGCCGCCTCCACGATGCGGCGGTGGACGAACAACCGGAAGAGCACCGCCAACAGCACGATCATGACCGGTCCGCCGACGAACTCGGCCAGGGTGAACTGCCACCCCATGAGCAGCGCGAGGATGATTCCGAGCTCCACGACGAGGTTGGTGCTCGCGATCATGAACGCCATCGCGGCGGTGAAGTTGGCGCCCTTGCGGAACAACGATCGGGCCAGCGCCACGGCGGCGTAGGAACACGACGACGACGCGATGCCCAGTCCGGTCGCTGTCGCCAGCGACCTGGGGCGGTCGTCCGGCAGCAGCCGGACGATCTCGTTCTTGTGCACGACCGCCTGCACCACGGCCGAGAGCGCGAACCCGAGGATCAGCGCCCACAGGATCTCCCACGTCATCGACCCGGCGATGCCGAGGGCGTGCCCGATGGCGTTCAGGAACTGCATGATCGGGAGACTACTACATACCCCTAGGTGGTATACGCCGCGGCCACCTCAACTCCGCGGGCGGCCCGCCGGCCGAGGTGAAGCGACCACCGGTCGATGAGGCGGCGGATCGATCGCGCGCCTAGGCTCAGCCCGTGACGACCGAACGGTCGTCGGCACGAGTCCTGGTGGTCGACGACGATCCGACAGTGAGCGACGTCGTACGCCGGTATCTCGAGCGCGACCATCTGACCGTCGATGTCGTCGGCGACGGAGCGGTCGCGCTGGCCCGCGCCCTGGCCGATCCGCCCGACCTGGTGGTGCTCGATCTGATGCTGCCCGGCCTGTCCGGCCTCGAGGTGTGCCGGGCGCTGCGGGCCGCCCACCCGGTGCCGATCGTCATGCTCACCGCCTTGGGTGACGAGGCCGACCGGGTGCTCGGTCTGGAGGTGGGCGCCGACGACTACCTGACCAAGCCGTTCTCGCCGCGCGAGCTGAGCCTGCGGGTGAAGTCGGTGTTGCGTCGTACGTCGATTCCACCGCGGCCGACCGAGCTGGTCCTGCAGCGACGGAGACCTCGTCGTTGATGTCGGTGCCCACCACGCCTCGCTCGACGAAGCGGAACTCACCCTGACCGCCCGTGAATTCGATCTGCTCGCCTTCCTGCTCGCCCACCCTGGCAGGGCGTTCAGCCGGACCGAGCTCTTCGAACGGGTGTGGGGCTGGACCTTCGGCGACCACGCAACGGTCACCGTCCACGTCCGCCGGCTCCGGGAGAAGATCGAGCCGGATGCTTCCCGACCCACCCGCATCGTCACCGTCTGGGGCGTCGGCTACCGCTACGACACCGAGGAGTCGACGTGATCCCGGACGCGTTCTCCGTCGCCGCAATCGCCCTGGGCTGCGCCCTTCCCGTTGTCCTGGTCGGTCTCGTCGCACTGTGGCTGCTCCGGCGCAGGTCGATCACGGCCAACATCTTCGTGGTCGTCCTGGTCGCCGTGCTGTCCGTGGTCTGCGGGGTCGTCGGGACCGCCTCGGCGATGTTCCTGTCCGGTCACGACCTCGGCGTCGTACTGATGGTCGTCGCCGTCGCCGGTCTCGTCGGCCTGGGCATCGGCGCTGATCCTGGGTCGCCGCCTCGCCCGGGCAAGCGTGTGGGAGCGCGAAGCCCGGATGCGTGAGCGGGCGCTCGAGGCGAGTCGGCGCGAGCTGGTCGCGTGGGTGTCGCACGACCTGCGTACGCCGCTCGCGGGGCTCCGCGCGATGGCAGAGGCGCTCGAGGACGGAGTGGTGGACGAACCTGCGCAGGTCGCCGGCTATCACCGCCGAATCCGATGCGAGACCGACCGGTTGGCCGGAATGGTCGACGACCTCTTCGAGCTGTCGCGAATTCAGGCCGGTGCGCTCGCGCTGCAGTGGGACGCCGTATCCCTGGCCGACCTGGTCTCGGATGCGGTGGCCTCGACCTTGCCCGTGGCCGAGGCCAAGCGGGTCGTCATCCGCGCCGAGGGCACCGCATGGCCGGTGGTCCGCGGCAGCGATGCGGAGCTGTCCCGCGTGGTCCGCAATCTGCTGGCCAACGCGATCCGGCATACCCCGACCGACGGCACGGTGGTGGTCGCCGCCGGCGCCGACACCGACTGCGCGTGGCTGATGGTGCAGGACGCCTGCGGCGGAATCCCGTCCGGTGACCTGCCGCGGATCTTCGACGTCGCGTTCCGGGGCGAGTCGGCGCGGTCGCCGCAGGCCGCGCCCGACGGCGGAGCGGGTCTCGGGCTGGCGATCGCCCGAGGCCTGGTCGAGGCGCACCAGGGTGAGATCGCGGTGGAGAACGTCGACCACGGGTGCCGGTTCATGATCCGGCTACCGCAGCACGGGTGAGATCATCCGTGCTGCGGTAGCCGGCGGTAAGGCTCAGGACGCGGCGATTCCTTCGCCGCCGACCGCGCCCGGAACAGTCACCGAGCCCAGCGGCGTGAGAGACCCATGGTCGCCGACGCGGTACTCGTCCACGATTCCGTTCGCACCCGTTTGCACGTAGACGTAGTGGCCGCCGGCGGTCGCAGCGGAGTCGACGGTGCCGGGATCGGTGGCCGTCGTACCGAGCGCCTGAAGCGCACCGGCGCCGCGGTCCTGGTAGCCGGAGACCGTGCCGCTCCCGGCGTTGGAGGCGTAGAAGTTCACGCCGACGCGCAGGATCCAGCAGGTGGCGGCCTGCCCGGTCGCCGCCTGGGTGATGGCACTGAGGGTGCCGTCACGGTGCAGGCGGAAGGTGGCCACCGCGTTGGGACCGGCTTCGGTGACGACCAGGTGACCCGCTGCGTCAAAGGTCAGCGCGAACGGGACCGCGGCCGGCTCGACGTTGACGACCGGTGTGGTCGACGGGCCGCGGAGTCCGTGCAGGGCGAAGACGTCGATCGCGTTGCCGTTCGCCTTGGTGGTGACGATGAGCTTGGAGCCGTCGGGGGTGAACGTGACCTGGCCGGGAGTGCTGGTGAACTCCGGCGTCATGGTCGGGTCGAGCCCGAGGCTGCGGTGCCAGGCGGGGATGCGGAGCAGGCTGTCGCCGACACGCAGGTAGCCCTGGATCGAGCCGCCGTTACGGGCGTTGAGGACGTAGACGAGATGGCCGTGTACGGCGATGCTGACGGGGAACGACCCGCCCGACGAGGTCACCTCGTGCCGGGCGAGATGGTCGCCGCGGACGGTGAAGACGGTGATCGTGTTGCTTCCGGCGTTGACGGCGTAGAGCAGTCCGCGGGCGCGGTCGTAGGTCAGCGAGCCTTGAGACGCCAGGTGGTCGACGACCGACCCGGCGAGCACGCCGCCGAGACCGCCGGTCGCGTAGGTGCCGCGCTGATGCAGGCTGCCGTCAGGTGACCGGCGGTAGGCGACGACGGCATTGCCGCCCGGGTCGTCGGTCTGGACGAAGACCGCGGCCCGATGCGGCGCGGGGTGATGTGCCGGCGATGCGGACGCCGGTACGGCGAAGAATGCGGTGGCGGCGAGGGCGAGTCCGCCGACGCCGGCGAGACGAGCGCTGCTCTTCATGGTTCTCCTCGGAGGACGCCTGTCGGATGGGGAGTTCGTGGTGTTCCTGAACCGGATACTCACCCTGCTACCGGCCGAAATCGAGGTCGTTTCGCACTTCGTAAGACTTGCCGCGGACCCGTGGGCGGCCCCGCCGGCATCCGAAGCGCTACCGCCAAAAGACGCCAGGAGATGCTGATACGGCGGCTGATCTCGGCTGCCGTAGCTCGTCCCCCGGCGACATCGTGCGTGCTACTCGCACCTCGAGGCCAGTTGTGCGAGTACGGCGCACGATGTCGGCTGCCGTCGCTAGCCCGACCCCGACGGCAAGCAGACCGGCGCCTGTCCCTGGCCCTCGACCCACGATGTCGGCCACAGCGGGCAAGGCGAGCGATCGCCGGCGGTCAAAGCTCCGAGAGGAGGTGATCGCGGCGGCGGGCGAGCAGGTCGACCGTCGCCGATGCCGACGGCGGCCCGGGTACGGCGACGCGCAGCCGCATGTGGACCGCGGCGTGCGGCGACCCGGTGCGCGCGGCGACCTGGGCGACGAGGCTGTTGACCTCCCGCCGCAGTGCGGCGGCCGTCTCCCAGGAGTTGTCGGGCGGGTCGTCGGACTCCGCGCCGGCCGGGCCGAGAGCTGTGCGCGCCCGCAACTCGCGGTCGCGACGCGCGAGCAGCGCGGCGGTCTGCTCCGGGGAGAGCAGCCCGGGCAGACCGAGGAAGTCCTCGTCGTCGTCGGTGAGCGGTTCGGCACTGCCGACCACCGCCTGCCCCGCGTGCAGTACGTGCGCGAACTCCGCCTCGGCGTGCAACGCCTCCCAGTCGCCGCGCGCACCGCGCTCGGCCTCGCTCTCCGGCACCGGGTCGAGCAGGTCGTCGCTGTCGGGCTTGGGCCCGGGCGTGACGTGGTTGCGCTCGGACTCCATGTCCGCGGCCAGGGTGAGCAGGGGACGGACGGCGGGCAGGAAGACGGTCGCCGACTCCCCCGCGCGGCGCGCTCGCACCACCCGGCCGACGGCCTGCGCGAAGAACAGCGGAGTGCGGTACGACGTCAGCCACGCCAGGCAGGCGGCCCGCGGCAGGTCGACGCCTTCGCTGATCATCCGCACACAGACCGCGATCCGCTGCGCGGACTCGGTGAACGCCGCGATCTTCGCGCTGGCCTTCGGGTCGTCGCTGAGGATCAGCGTGGGGCGTTCGCCGGTCACCTGCTCGACGATCCGCGCGTACGCCCGCGCGTCCTCGTGGTCGCTCGCCAGCACCAGCCCCGCGGCGTCCTCCATGCCGGCCTCACGCAGGTGGGTGATGCGGTCGTCCATCGCCGCCACGACGTGCGGCACCCACTGCCCGCGCGGGTCGAGCGCGGTCCGCCACGCTGCCGCCTCGGTGCTCTTGGTCAATGGTTCGGTGAGTGACGCGGCCACCACCTCCCCGGCCGAGTTCCGCCATCGAGAGACGCCGGTGTAGGCGGCGAAGACGACCGGGCGTACGACGCCGTCGGCCAGCGCGTCGCGGTAGCCGTAGCTGTAGTCGGCGACGCTCGCCAACGCACCCTCTCCGTCGTCGGTGTAGCGCACGAACGGGATCCGCTCGTCGGCCCGGGTCCGAAACGGCGTTCCGGTGAGAGCCAGGCGCTGCCGGGCCGGGTCGAACGCCTCCGATACGGCGTCGCCCCACGACAGTCCGTCGCCGGCGTGGTGGATCTCGTCGAGGATCACCAGGCTGGGCCGGGCCTCGACCCGCCGCCGGTGCAGCATCGGCTTGGCCGCGACCTGGGCGTAGGTCGCCACGTAACCGGTCGAGTCGGCGCGCACCGGACCGGTCGCGTTGGACAGATGAGGATCGAGCGCGATGCCCGCGGCCGCCGCCGCCTGCGCCCATTGCAGGCGCAGATGATCGGTCGGGCAGACGACGACGACCCGCGCCACCCGTCGGCTCGCCAGGAGCCGGGCCGCGGCGGTCAGCGCGAAGGTCGTCTTGCCCGAGCCGGGCGTCGCGGTGACCAGGAAGTCCTCGTGCGCGCCGTCGCCGTACGCGTCGAGTGCTGCGCGCTGCCACGCGCGCAGCGGCCGGCCGGGGTCAGGTCGCAGAATCGTGCCGACACTCAACGGTGCTGCGGTCTCCGTTCGGGTCGTGGCTGCACCGCTGCCGCGCGGCGGGACACCGGCGCGGTCCGGGTGATCGGCGTTCCGACATTAGTGGGTGGGTGCGGGTGGGCCGCACCGCACCCGGCCGTGCGGTCGGAACCGATCAGGCGCTAGCGTCGGCGCTGGCACCGTGCAGCGCCTCTTGCAGCTCTGCTTCGTCCTCTTTGGACAGCGACGACTTCAACACGGTGCCGCCGTACTTGCTCATCGCCTCGACAGCCTTGTCCGGCGTAGCCTTCTCGACGACGAGGAAGAGCGCCGACGTTCCCGGCTGCAGCATGTCCCGGACCTGGTCCTGGAACTGCTTGTCGATCCCGACCTTCTCCACCTTGCCCATCAGCGCACCCAAGCCGGCGCCGATGGCCATCCCGAAGACCGGGACGAAGAAGAGCAGCCCGAACAGCACCCCCCAGAACATGCCCCACGTCGCGCCGCCGGCGACCGGGTGGTGGTTGGTGGAGACGTGGAACTTGCCTTCCCGGTCGCGTCGGATGTCCGCGATCGCGTCCGGTTCGAGGATGAGTTCCTTGGCGAGCCGCTGCGCCTCTTCGGAGGCCTTGGCGGCGGTCGTTTCGTCCGGATAGCCGATGGCGATCAGAGTGGACATGCGTGCCTGCCTCGTCGGGATGGTCGGGGGCGTGTGGTGTGGCGATCACGCTCCGCCCCGGGGCGGTCGGCGTCGTCATCCGGAGGGGATGAACGTCCTGTTCACCTCTGATTCACCTCTGAACCTTGGGGAAACCACTCCATGGCGCGACCGGTAATGCGAGCCTCTTTATGGCGCGGGGTCCCACCGCGCCGAGGGGGCTTGGCGATGACCGACCTGTCCGCCCGCCCGCCGACCGGAGGGGCTACCCCTGGCGTGGTGTTGCGCCCGGGTCGAGCGTCCCGCCCGGCGGCGGTGGGATTCGTGCCGGTCGCGGCCAAGCTCCGCCGGCCACGGCGCCGGGACGGGCTGGTCGTACGCCGCACCTCGGCCCGGCTGCTGGCGGCATCGGCCGACCAGTCGGTGATCCTGGTCGCCGCCCCGGCCGGCTACGGCAAGACCACCCTGCTGACGCAGTGGGCGGACCGCGAATCGCGACCGATTGCCTGGGTCACCCTGGAGGACTCCGACAACGACCCCGGGATCTTCCTCGGCTACCTCCTGCTTGCGCTCGAGAAGGTGCAGCCGCTGGATCCGGCCGTCGCCGCCGCACTGCGCACGGGGGGTATGGCGGTCTTCTCGACCGCACTCCCGCGCCTCGGCCGCGCGCTGATGCAGCTGCCGCCGTTCGTGCTCATGCTCGACGACGTACACCGGCTCACCGATCCGATCTGCCTCGACGTCCTGACGATGCTGCTCCGACACCTGCCGGCGGGGTCGCAGGTGGTGCTCGCGGCCCGCGGCCGGCCCGGGTTGCCGTGGGGACGGTTGCGCGCACAGGGTCGGCTGCGCCAGGTCGGGACCCTGGAGTTGACGCTCTCCCTGGACGAGGGCCGGGCCCTGCTCGCGGCCGAGGGACTCAACCTGCACAGCGACGACGCAATCGCGTTGATGCGCCGTACGGAGGGCTGGCCGGCCGGACTGCACCTGGCCGCCCTGACGATCCGGGCCGGCGGTGGCGGCGAGGACTCGGTCGCCCGCTTCCTCGGCGACGAGACGCTGCTCGCCGACTACCTGCGCGACGACCTGCTGGCCCGCACGACTGCGGCTCAGCAGTCGTTCCTCATCCGCACGTCCATCCTGCAGACCGTCTCGCCGGAACTCTGCGACGCCGTGCTGCAGACGCACGGGTCGGGCTCGACGCTGCGCGAGCTCGCCGAGTCGGACATGTTCCTCGCGCCGATGGATCAGCACCAGAAGCGGTTCCGCTACCACGGGCTGTTCGCCCGGATGCTGCGCAGCGAACTGCGTCAGCGCGAGCCCGAGGCGGAGCTCGGCCTGCACGCCCGGGCGAGCGAGTGGTTGGCCGAGCACGGAGACATGGACGAGGCGATCACGCACGCGCACGCGGCCGGTGATCTGCCCAGGGCGGCAGAGCTGGTGTGGTCGCAGGTGCCGTGGCGACTCGCTCATGGGGAATGGTCGACGCTGGAGACCTGGGTGGCCCGGTTCGCCGCCGACGAAGTGCTCGCCCAGCCGCTGCTGGCGCTGGCCGCGGCTTGGTGCGCCGTACCGGCCGGACGGGACATCGAGCCGTGGTTGGCGGCTGCCGAGCGCGCGGACGACCACGCGGCGCAGGACACCGGCCCGCTGACCTCGCCGGTCGCGCTGCTGCGCGCGACGCTGGCCGCCGACGGCATCGACCGGATGCGCCAGGACGCCGAACTGGCCGAGCAACTACAGGCCCCGGAGGATCCGTGGCGCAGCCTCGCACTGTTCTACCAGGGCGTGGCGGCGCAGCTGTCCGGCGAACCCGCGGCCGGGCAGGCCCTGTTCGAACAGGCGGAGCAACTGGCGATCGCCCTCGATCTCGGACCACCGCATGCGTTGGCCCTCGCCCAGCTCTCGCTGCAGGCGCTGGACCGGGGTGCGTGGACCGGTGCCGAGGAGCTCGCCGCCCGCGGTGTGGAGGTCGTCGAGCGCTGCGGGCTGCAGGACATGGCCTCGATGGGCCCCGTGGGCTGTGTCTCCGCGCTGATGTTGGCCCACCGCGGAGAGATCGACAAGGCCCGCGCGCAGGTACGCCGTGCCCGGCGCCAGATCGCGGTCATCACCCAGACGGCGCCGTGGCTGGCCGTCGAGGCCCGCGTCGTCCTCGCCCGGACCTATCTGCTGCTGGGCGACCCCGCCGCCGCCCGGGTGCTGCTCTCCGAGGGCCAGAACCTCGTGTCCCAGGTGCCCGACGGCCCGGTGCTGCAGGAGTGGCTGGACGACGGCTGGCGCATGGTGCAGCGGATGCCGGTGACCACCGCGCTCGGGCCGTCCGCGCTGACCGCCGCCGAGCTGCGCGTGGTGCAGTACCTCCCGACGCACCTGTCCTTCGAGGAGATCGGCCGGCGGCTCTTCCTGTCCCGCAACACTGTCAAGACGCAGGCGATCTCGGCGTACCGCAAGCTCGGGGTGAGTTCACGCGCCGACGCGGTCGAGCAGGCGCAGGCCTTCGGCGTACTCCGGTACGGCGACCCGGCAACGGCTGGGTGATGAACGGTTGAGCGACTCCGCAGGCACCCTGCCGCAGGTACAGAACCCGCTCACCCTGCTGCGGTCGCGCAGCTACCTGGCGCTGCTGCTGCTCGCCGCGGTCCTCGGCGTACCGATCTCGGCGATCGCCTACTACTTCCTGCAGCTGACCACCCACATGCAGACGTGGCTGTTCACCGATCTGCCGAAGGGGATCGGCTTCCACGGCGAGCCGACCTGGTGGCCGGCGCCGGTGCTCGCGGTGGGCGGAATCCTGGTCGCGCTGACGATCCGCTACCTGCCCGGTAAGGGCGGCGCGTCGCCGGCGGACGGCTTCAAGGTGCATGGCGCGCCGACCGCGATCCAGTTGCCGAGCGTCGTTCTCGCGGCGTTGATCACGCTCGGCTTCGGGGCGGTCCTCGGACCTGAGGCACCGCTGATCGCCATCGGCGCCGGACTTGCCGCCTGGTCGATCCGGTTGCTCAAGCGCGGGGCGAACGCCCAGGCGGTGGCCGTGGTCGGCGCCGCCGGGAGCTTCGCCGCGATCAGCACGCTGCTGGGTTCACCGCTGCTCGGTGCGTTCCTGCTCATGGAGGCATCCGGACTCGGCGGCGCGACCGCGTCGCTCGTGCTGGTGCCGGGGCTGCTGTCGGCCGGCATCGGGTCGTTGGTGTTCATCGGCCTGGACTCGCTGACCGGACTCGGCAAGGTCTCCCTGTCGATTCCCAACCTGCCGCCCTTCGCCCGGCCCGACGTCGCCGAATTCGGCTGGGCGTTCGCCATCGGACTGGCCGCCGCCGTCGTCGGTCTCGCGATCCACCGCCTCGGTCTGTGGATGCGGACGCCGGTGGAGCGGCGGCTGCTGATCGCCGCACCCGTCGTCGGGTTGATCGTCGGGGGCCTCGCGATCGCCTACGCCGAAGGGAGCGGCAAGCCTTCGTCCGACGTACTCTTCTCCGGCCAGGACGCACTGGGTCCGCTGATACTGCACAGCAGCGCCTACACGGTCGGCGCGCTGGCGTTACTCGTCGCCTGCAAGAGCCTCGCCTACGGCGCATCACTGAGCACCTTCCGCGGCGGTCCGATCTTCCCGGCGATGTTCATCGGCGCAGCGGGCGGCATGCTCATGTCGCATCTGCCCGGACTGCCGCTCGTCCCGGCGGTGGCGATGGGGATCGGCGCGATGTGCGTGTCGATGCTGCGACTGCCGTTCACGTCGGTGCTGCTGGCCACGTTGCTGCTCTACTCCGACGGTGTGGCGGCCATGCCGCTGGTCATTCTTGCGGTGGTGGTCGCCCACGTGGCGTCCGCCCATCTCAACCCGGTCCCGGACACCCCGGCGTCCGCCCCCGAACCGGCGCCGCCGGCCCCTGCGGGGCACCCGAATGCCTCATCCGGTGCGGATGATGCCCCGCTCGTCCCGGGCGGCGCAGGCTCGGACGACACCACAACCCCGGAGGTAGCTCATGATGGCTGACGCAGGCGGATCCCCGTCCGTGAGCAAGGACACCGAGGACATTCTGGTCGGCGTGTCCGCCGGTGACATCGCCGTACTCGAGGCGCTCGAGATGCGTGAGGCGCAACTGGACCGCACCGGCCTGGACGCCCGGACGTTCGCCCTCGTGAAGATCGCCGCGCTGATCGCGGTCGACGCACCACCGGCGTCGTACATGTGGCAGATCCCCAACGCACTCGCCGACGGCGCGACGCCGGAGGACATCCTCGGCGTGATGCGCGCGATCGCACCGCAGATCGGCATGCCGAAGGTCGTCGCTGCCGCACCGGAGATCATGGTCGCCCTCGGGCTGAGCCTGCCGGGCGAGGACGGCGGAAGCTGATGCTGCGCCGCAGGCGCACTCTGCTGCGGGCCGCCGCGCTCGGCGGGACGGCGCACCACGTCAGCAAGAAGCGGGCGCAGAAGAAGAACAGCGAGGCCGAGGACAACGCGAAGGTCACGCAGGTCGAGCAACAGCAGCAGATGAGCCAGCCCTCGGCGACCCCCGGCGCCCCACCGATCGGCTAACGCACGATCGGTCCCTTGTTGCTGACCAAAACGCACTAGGAGTGCGTTTTGGGGGTCTGGCACGGCGTGTCAGTGACCACAACGCACTAGGAGTGCGTTGTGGTCGCCGAGCGTCGCCCGCACCCGGCGCCCGTGGACAAAACCCACTACTAGTGGGTTTTGGACGTGGCGTACGGCGTGTCGTGGTCCATAACCCACTAGTAGTGGGTTTTGTCCACTGCCACATCACTGCCGGTGGGGTCGTGCGCGAGGAGGTCGGCGTACGGGCCGGGAGTACGAGCGAGGTCCCCGGGCCGTCCGCGTTGCACCACCCGGCCCGAGTCGAGCACCAGCACCTCGTCCACCCCGTCCAGCCCGGTGAGGCGGTGGGTCACCAGCAGTACCGCCCGGTCGCGCCCGGCCGCCAGCAGGTCCGCGGTCACGGCCTCCGCGGTCGCCGGGTCGAGCGCTGCGGTCGGTTCGTCGAGCAGCAGCACCGGACGCCGGGCGAGCAGCGCGCGGGCGAGGGCGAGCCGGGTGCGTTCCCCACCCGACATGCGAGCGCCGCGTTCGCCGACGTAGGTGTCGACGCCGTCGGGCAGACCGCGCACCCAGTCGATGAGCCGGGCCCGGTCCAGCGCGTCCCAGAGTTCTTCCTCCGTCGCGTCCGGACGTGCCAGGCGCAGGTTTTCGCGCACCGTGGAGTCGAAGATGTGCGCATCGCCGGCGACGTGCCCGATCCGCGTGCGGACGTCGTCCGCCGACGCGGTGAGGACGTCGGTCCCGTCGATGATGTAGTCCCCGCCCGACACGTCGACGAAGCGCAGCAGCGCCGCCGCGAGGGTGGTCTTGCCCGCGCCGGTGGGCCCGACGACGGCGACCCGGCGACCCGGACGCAGGTCGAGATCCACCCCGGCCACGCCGCGCGGCCGATCGTCGCCCGGCGCATCGGGATCGGCCGGCCACCGCGCATCCAGCCCGCGCACGGTGATCCGGCCGGGACCGTCCGCGACCGGCACCGGCGACGGCGGCGACACGACCGGCACGGGTGCGTCGAGTACGTCGGCCAGCCGCCCGGCCGACGTGCGCACCCGCGACCACACGGACAGCGCAGGCGCGATCGCCGACACGGCCTCCCAGGTCGCCAGCGGCAGCAACACCACGACGGCCAGGTCGACGCCGTGCAGCGTCCCGGACTGTACGGCGGGGATCCCGACCTCGACCATGCCCCAGACGGCGAGTCCGCCGACGAGGGCCGCGAGACCCGCACCGATGCCTTCGACCCGCCCGGTGGCGCGGGCGATCCGGGACAGCTCGGCGTCGGCGTCCTCGGCCCGGGCCAGCCATTGCCGGTCCGCGCCGCAGGCGACGAGGTCCGGCGCCGCCCGCAGCGTCTCGACGACCACGGTGGACATCCGGTCGCGGGCCGGGGCGAGCAACCGGTCGGAGCGGCGGCCGGCGGCGGCGGTGACGACCGGTACGACGGTCGCGGCCACGACGACCGCCAGGGCGAGGACGAGGCCGGCCGGCGGCAACAGCCAGGCCACCGCACCCACCGACAACGCCCCGACGAGCACGCCGACCGCGATCGGCTCGACGACGCGCAGCGGCAGATCCTGCTGGCCGTCGACGTCGGCGACGAGCCGGGTAAGGAGACCGCCGCGGCGGAACGCCGCCAGTCCGGCTGGGGCGAGCGGCTCGAGTCGAGCGGCGACCACCACCCGCAGGTCGCCGAGTTGGCGGAAGGCGACGTCGTGCGACACCAGCCGCTCGAAGTAGCGGAACACGGCCCGCCCGATGGCCAGGCCCCGCACGGCGACCACGGCGATGCCCAGGGCGAGCACCGGCGGGTGCTGCGCGGCGCGCGAGATGAGCCACGCCGAGACGGCCATGAGGCCCACCGCACTGCCCAGCGCCAGGGTCCCGAGACCGACGGCGCCGGCGAACCGGCGACGCGGCCACGGCGCCAGGTCGAGGATCCGGCCGACCGCGCGATCCCCGTGCCGAGCGACGGCCCGGGTCATGCGGGCACCTCCACGGCCGGGTCCGCGGCGGCCGCGGCCTGCGCGGACAGCCGCACGACCCGGTCGGCGCCGCGGGTCACCGCCTCCCGGTGTACGACGACCAGCACGCACCGCGGACGCAGTGGGTCATGGGCGATGTGCCGCAACGTGTCGACGATCCGTTCCTCGGTCGCGAGGTCGAGGTGTTCCGTGGGTTCGTCGAGCAGCAGCAGGCCGGCGCCCCGGGCGCTGCGCAGCAACGCCCGCGCCAGTGCCACCCGTTGCCGCTGCCCGGCGGAGATGCCCGCACCGTCCTCGCCGAGCAGCAGCGCCGGGTCCAGTTCGTCCGCGGCGGCGGCGGCCAACGCGTCGGCGACCTCCGCGTCGGTGGCTTCCGGTACGCCGAGCGCGACGTTTTCCGCCACCGTTCCGGCGACCAGCGCCGGGCGCTGCGGGACCCAGCCGATCTGTTCCCGCCACACCGCCGGGTCGCACTCGGCAAGGTCGACGGCCCCGACCCGGATCCGACCGGCTGCAGGAGTCGTGAAGCCGAGCACGGCGGCGAGCAGGCTGGACTTGCCCACCCCCGAAGGGCCGATCACCGCGACCAACTCCCCCGGCGCGACCCGCAGCGTCGCCCCGGCCAGTGCCGCCTGCGGCCGATCCGGGTAGCGGATCTGCAGCTCGGTGACGTCCAGCCCGAGTTCGGCGACCGGCGGCGCACGCAGATCGCCGCGGGCCGGCAGCGGCTCGTCGAGCACGTCGAGGACCCGCGTCGCGGTGGTCACCCCCTCCGCGGCGGCGTGGTAGCCGCTGCCCATCTGGCGCAGCGGCAGGTAGGCCTCGGGAGCCAGGATCAGGACGAGCAGCGCGGTCTGCAGCCCGACCGAGCCGCCGAGCAGCCGCAGCCCCACCGACACGGCGACCAGGGCCACCGACAACGTGGCGGCCAGCTCCAGGACGAATGACGACAGGAACGAGACCCGCAGCACCGACAGCGTCGTACGCCGGTAGTCGTCGGTCACCGTCCGCACGGCGGTCGCCTGCGCCTTGCCGCGGCCGTAGACCCGCAGTACCGGCATCCCGTCGAGGACGTCGAGGAAGTGGTGCGAGAGCCGCTGCAGCGCCGACCACTGCCGCTCGGTGCGGGTCCGGGTCGTCCAGCCGACCAGCACCATGAAGACCGGGATCACCGGCAGCGTCACCAGGACGATCACCGCGGACAGCACGTCGGCGAAACCCATCGCCGCGATCACCATCGGCGGCACGATGCAGGCCAGCACCAGCTGCGGCAGGTAGCGCGCGACGTAGGGGTCGAGGGCATCGATGCCGCGCGTCGTCAGCGCGGTGAGGTCGCCGCTGCGGTTGCCGGCGAGCCAGCCCGGTCCGAGGTCGAGGATGTGCCGGAGCAGCCGCGCGCGCAGCTGCTGCTTGACCCGCGCCGCGGACCGGCTCGCGACCGCCTCCTGCGCCCACGCCAGCAACGCGCGTGCACCGATGACGGCGAGCAGCAGCATCAGCGAGCCCCGCAGCGCCGCGAGGCCGGCACCGTGAATGAACGCGGCGGCGATCAGGTGGGCGAGCAGCACCGCCTGGGCGATCACGGCGATCGCGGAGAGTACGCCGAGCCCGGTGCCGACGGCGATGTACCCGCGGGCGGAACGCGTCGCGCGCAGCAGCCGGGGATCCAGCGGTCTCACGCCATCCCCCAGACCGACAGCCGCGGGCGGGGAGCCACCGGATGCGGCGTCACCGGACCGAGCAGCACCGTGAGGTCGCCGGGTTGCGCCGCCGGGGCTCCGCGACTGGTCACCGGTTCCAGTCGACCCGAGGCGCGGATCACGAACATCACGTCGTGGTCCGCCGGCACCGCACCGTCGTCGGGATGCAGCACGATCTGCGCACCGCCCCGATGTCGTTGCAGCAACGTCGCGCCGGTCAACCGGCCGCCGAAGAGGATCTCGCCGCCCATGTACGGCGCCACGACACCGCTGCTGCGCAGTGGCGGGGCGAGCCGGTAGACCGACCCGTCGACGTTCCCCTCGAGCACGGTCGACGCGAGCGCGTTGAAGTCGTCCTCGACGGTCAGCAGCAGGACGGCGGTGACGCCGGCGAGCTGCGCCCCACGTCCGGTCGCGGCGGCGAGCAGCTCCCCCGGGGCCAGATCCAGTCCCGCCGACGTGATCCTGGTGCGTTGCCGCTCACTCGGCGCCCACATCAGCACCGGGAGCCCGGCCGACTGCAGCGCGGTTCCGAGATCGATGACCCACGGATCGCCGCCGACCAGCAACGGCCGGGTCTTGGAGGGACGCTTGACGTGCAGCCGGCGGGCGACCGGCGCCGCCGTCAGGCCGTAGACCGTGACGGTGGCGACGATCACCAGGAAGGTGGCCGGCAGGATCTTGCCCGCGCCGGGGACCCCTTTGGTCGTCAGAGTCACGGCGAACGTCGACGCGGTCGCGGCGGCGACGATCCCGCGCGGCGCCATCCAGCCCACGAAGGCCCGCTCGCCGCGGGTGAGATCGGTTCCCATGCTCGACAGGAAGGCGATGAGCGGTCTGGTCGCCAGCACGAGGACCGCCACCAGCACGAGCGTCGGCAGCACGAGGTTGCGCACCGAGGCGGGAGTGACGGTCGCCGCGATCGACACGAACAGCACGCCGAGGGTCAGGTCGATCAGCGTCTCGGCGAACGGCCTGCGGGCTGGAACGTCGTACGCCTTGGTGCTGGCCATCGCCAGCCCGATGGCTATCGCGGCGATGAGACCCGAGTCGTCGCGGATGATGTCGCATCCTGCGGCGACCGCGATCACCACGGCGAGTTGCGCCGTCGCCCCGAGCACCTCGCCGAGCCGGAGCTTGCGCAGCAACAGCCACAGCACCACCGCACCAACGGCGCCACCGGCGAGGCCGACGGCGAAGCTGAGGAAGAACTGGGTGATCTGTGCTCCGCGCTGTTGGTGCGTGCTGGCCACGATGGCGTTGAACACCACCACGCCGAGGATGGCGCCGACCGGGTCGATCAGCGAGCCCTCCCAGGTGAGCAGCCGCTGCAGCCGCTCGCCCGGGCGGACGAAGCGCAGGATCGGGCCGACGACGGTGGGACCGGAGACGACGAGAATCGCCCCGAGCATCACCGCCGCCCGCTTGGACATTCCCAGCACCGGGTCCGCGATCAGCGCGGCGACCAGCCAGGTGATCGGGACGCCGAGCAGGATCAGCCGGATGACCACCCGCCGGGTGTGCCCGTGCAGTTTGCGGAGGTCGAGTCCGAGGCCCGCCTCGTAGAGGATCAACGCGACTGCGAGCGACACCAGCGGCTGGAACGCCGATCCCAGCAGGCGATTGGGGTTGACGTCGCTGGTGAGCGCGCCGGCGATGAATCCCGCCGGAAGCAGCACGATGAGCGACGGGATCCGCAGCCGGCTCGCCAGCACCTGGGAGCCGACCGCGAGCACGAGGATCAGTCCCACCCCGAGGAAGATCTGGTCCGACGTCACGCCACCGGTCCCCCGTCGGGTACGGCGACCGGTGGCTTCCGGTCCTCCGTCGTGGGTGCGCCGAGCCCCTGCCGGTCCCTGACGCGGGCGGCGGCCCGGTCGTGCGGGTCTGCGTAGGAGCGGTCGATCGCCGCGTCCAGCCGGGACAGTTCGAGCCGGACCGAGGCCCAGCGGTGGGCGGGGAGTACGTCGAGCAGGCCGTCCAGCACCGCCCGCAGCCGTCGGCAGACCTGGATCGAGTTCGCGCCGTAGAACCGGATCTCGGTCACCGCAAGTCGAAGGTAGTCGTCCCAGCCCCGGCCCGGGATGACCAACCGGGCGACGCCGTCGCCGTCGGTGACCACGTAACGATCGCGCAGATCGCTGCGGCCCAAACGCTGCAGGAAGGTCTCGATGTGGTCGAGCACCTGGACCGCGGTGGTCGGATCGTTGATCGCGGCGGACAGCGCGCGGACCGCGATGTCGACCATGATCCGCAGGGCGAACGCGGGATCCTGCTCGATGGTCCGCTCGTCGCCCTGGGCGATCAGTCCCCGCAGCGCGTCGACCTCGTCGTCATCGAGAGCGCCGCCAACGGCTGTCGCGGGCACCTCGATGAGTGTGGTGCCGGGCGGGACGAAGTCTCCGACCGAACGCGCCAGCACCAGAACGCAGTCGTGGTGCACCGCCGCGGCGATGAGGCCCTTCGCGTCGACGGCCTGGATCGCTCCTTGCCGGGTCGAGGTCACGGCGAGCATCGGGCCCGCCGGGGCCGCGTCGGCCGGGTCGAGACCACGCACAATGCTGCCGGCGACCAGACCGGACCATGCTCTCAGCACCTCGTGACCGGTCTCCCCCACCAGTGCGGCCACCGCGACCGGGCGCAGGGCGTGGGTGAACCGGTTGAGATAGATCAGCAGCATCATGATGCTCACGACCACCGCGGCACCGGCGAGGGTGACCCCGAGGTCGGGCACGGAGTTCTCCTCGACCCGGCGCAGCAGCGAGAAGGCGAACGTCAACGTGCCCGTGAATGTCGCCAGCACCATCTTCTGCAGACGGTCCCGGTACCACAGCCGCATGAAGCGTGGCGACAGCGTGCCGGTCGCCTGTTGGATCACCAAAACGCCGATGGTGACGACGAATCCGAGCAGCGCCACCATCGCCCCGGTGATCGAGGCGAGAACCGTGCTGGCCGTCGTCGCCGAGTAATGCCATCCGGCCGGAACATCACCGGTTCCGTCCAGCCACAAGACGAACTGCGCCAGCAGCGTGCCAAGGATGGCGCCCAGCAGCGGCAGCACCCACAGGCTGCCCTTGAGGTATTGGCGCGTCCGGAACCGCGCCGCCCACGTTCTCATCCCCGCGAGCGCGGGTCGGCGCGGCGCGTCATGTCGGTGGCCGGGTTGCGGCCGGCGGCGCCTGCTGGGCACCGTTCGTGCCGGGTACGGCGGCACCGGACCTCGTGTTCGGGTCGGGCGCGGCCGGCGGTGCCGACGGAAAATCCTCCCTGCGCAGCCGCTGCCGGAACACGTGGTAGGTCCAGCCCTGGTAGAGCACCACGATCGGGAGCAGGACGAGGGCGATGACGGTCATCACCTTCAGCGAGTAGGACCCGGCAGCCGTGTTGTGCACGGTGAGGTTGAACGCCGGACTGGTGCTGGACACCATGACGTTCGGATAGAGCTCGACGAAGATCGACAGCACCGTCGTCGCCATAGCGAGCGTCGTGGCGAGGAAGGCCCACCCCTCGTGCCCGTCGCTGATCGACCACGCTGCTCCGATCACCGCCAGGACCGCGATGATCTCGAACAGGTTCGGCAGCACTCCCCGACCGGAGGCCACGTGCGTCCAGATCGCGAAGGCCAGCACGGCGAGACCCGTGATCGGAGCGATCCGGCCGCCCAGCCGAATTGCCCGGGTGCGCAGGTCGCCGGTGGTCTTCAACGCGAGAAAACTTGCGCCGTGCAGGATGCAGAGCAGCACCAGGGTCACCCCGACGAAGACGCCGTACGGCGTGAGCAGATCGACGAGGGAGCCGGTGAACTCCTGGTTCTTCCCGATGGGCACGCCTTGAAGCAGCCCGCCGAGCGCGATACCGATCAACAGCGGGACGAGCAGGCTGCCGACGCTGAGCAGAACGTCCCAGGAACGCCGCCACCGGTCGGTGTCGACCTTGCCCCGGAATTCGAACGACACCCCGCGCACGATGAGGGCCACCAACAGCAGGATGAGGACCATGTAGAACGCGGAGAACATGGTCGCGTACCAGCCGGGGAACGCGGCGAACATGCCCGCCGCCGCGACCACCAGCCAGACCTCGTTGCCGTCCCAGAGCGGGCCGATCGTGTTGATCGCCATCCGACGCCCGGTCTCGTCGTGCCCGACGACGTCGTGCAGCATTCCGACGCCGAGGTCGAAGCCCTCCAGGACGAAGAACCCCGTCCAGAGCACGGCGATGATGATGAACCAGGTAGAGACAAGGGTCATCGGTCGTCCCGCCTCAATATGTCATGGCCGGGAGGCGGACCTCGGGCTCGTCTCCGGCGGCCGGCTCGGGACCGATCTCCCGTCTCGCATAGCGCATCATCAGCACGATGTCGACGACGGCCAAACCCCCGTACAGCAGCAGAAAGACGATCAGACTCGTCGCGACGGTCGCCGTACTGATCGAGGGGGACACGCCGTTGCGGGTCAGCTGGACGCCCTGCACGATCCACGGCTGGCGGCCGCTCTCGGTGAGCAGCCAGCCCGCCGTGTTCATGATGAACGGCAGCGCGGCCGACCAGATCGCGGCACGTAAGAACCACTTCCCGCTCTCCAGCTTCTTGCGGCGGAGCAGCCACAGCCCCCAGCCCGCGAGGATGAAGATCAGGCCGGCCGCGTAGGCCATGACGCGCATCGACCAGTACTGGATGAAGACGTTGGGGACGTAGTTGCCCGGCCCGTATTTCTGCTGGTACTGGTTCTGTAACGGGGTCAGGCCCTGCACCTTGCCGTTCCAGTGGTTGGTCGCCAACAGCGACAGCAGGTGCGGGATCGCGATGATCTGGGTCGGCGTCTTGTCGTTGTTACCGCCGCCGATCTGGAACAGCGAGAAGGAGCAAGGCTGACAGGTGGTCCACTGCGCCTCGGCGGCGGCGATCTTCATCGGCTGGTACTTGCCCTCGACGACGCCGAGCTCGCTACCGACGAACATCGCCAGGATGATCGTCGGCGCCAGCACCACCAGCGACAGCCGGGCGGCCGGCCGGAACACCGCCCGCTCCCCGCCCCGATGCAGCTGCCACGCCGCGATGGACAGCATCACCACGGACGCGGTGACCAGCGACGCCAGGAGCACGTGGACGTAGCCCCACAGGAAGACCGGGTTGGTCAGGACCGCCCAGATGTCGGTGAGCTGCGCGCGCCCGGTGGACGGATCGATCTTGTATCCGACCGGGTGCTGCATCCACGAGTTCGCCGCCATGATGAAGGCCGCGGACAGCATCGCGCCGAAGGCGACAGCCCAGATGGTGGCCAGGTGCACCCGGCGCCCCAGCTTGTTCCAGCCGAACACCCACAGCCCGAGGAAGGTCGACTCGAGGAAGAAGGCCGCCAAACCCTCCATGGCCAGGGGCGCGCCGAAGACCCCGCCGACGGTGCGGGAGTAGACCGACCAGTCCATGCCGAACTGGAACTCCTGCACCAGGCCGGTCACCACCCCGACGGCCACGTTGATCAGCAGCAGCACGCCGAAGAACCGGGTCAGCCGCAGGTACTCCGGCCGCCCGCTGCGGTGCCAGGCCGTCTGCAGCAGCGCGGTCAGGAAGCCCAAACCAATGGTTACCGGTACAAAAAGGAAGTGGTAGATGGAGGTCATCGCGAACTGCACCCGGGCAAGATCGAGCTGACTCATCTGCAGCTCCCATCCCGTCCGGCGGCGCACGCAGATCGGCCTGGCGCGATCCTCCGTCCGCCGGACCGGGCCGGGCATCACGCAAACAGGATGAAGTTTCTCTTCATCCCGACGGGGTGATGCGGGTCGAGCGGCCGGGGCGACACCGTAGGTCGTGGCCGACGACCAGCACTACGACGTCATCGTGATCGGAACGGGTGCGGGCGGAGGGACCCTGGCGCACCGGCTGGCACCCACCGGCAAACGCATCCTGCTGCTCGAACGTGGTGACTACCTGCCCCGCGAGCGGGACAACTGGGAGTCGGAGGCGGTCTTCGTCGACGCGAAGTACCGCGCCCCGGAGTTCTGGATCGACGACGGCGGCAACGAGTTCCCGCCCGAAGTGAACTACTACGTGGGCGGCAACACGAAGTTCTACGGCGCGGCGCTCTTCCGGCTGCGTCCGCAGGACTTCGGCGACATCACCCACCACGGCGGGATCTCCCCCGCGTGGCCCATCTCCTACGACGACCTCGAGCCCTACTACACCGAGGCCGAGCACCTCTACCTCGTCCACGGCCGGCACGGCGAGGACCCGACCGAGGGACCGGCCAGCGCGCCGTACGCCTTCCCGCCGGTCGAGCACGAGGCGCGCATCCAGCAGCTCAACGACGACCTGCAGAAGAAGGGGCTGCACCCCTTCCACCTCCCGATCGGCGTCAACCTCACGCAGGACGACCACGGCCTGGCCACGCCCGGCAGCGTCTGCATCCGGTGCGACCGGGTCGATGGCTTCCCCTGCCTGGTGCAGGCAAAGTCCGACGCGCAGGTGATCTGCGTCGATCCCGCGCTGCGGCATGACAACGTCAGCATGCTCACCCACGCCTATGCCGACCGGCTGGAGACCGACCCGTCCGGGCGCACCGTCACCACGGTCGTCGTCCGGGTGGACGGCGGGTCGACCCTGCGTCTCACCGCCGACGTGGTGGTCGTCTCCTGCGGTGCGGTGAACTCCGCGGCGCTGCTGCTGCGCTCGGCGAACGACAAGCACCCGCGCGGGCTGGCGAACAGCTCCGACGTGGTCGGCCGGCACTACATGCGGCACAACAACGTCGCCGTCATCGCGGTGTCGAAGGAACCGAACCCGACCCGGTTCCAGAAGACGCTGGCGATGAACGACTGGTACTCCGGCGCGGACGACTTCGACTACCCGCTCGGCGGGATCCAGATGCTGGGAAAGTCCGACGCGGACCAGATCAAGGCCGGCGCACCGCGGTGGGCCGCCGCGGCGTCGCCGGAGATGCCGTTCGAGGTGCTCGCCCACCACGCGGTGGATTTCTGGCTCTGCGGCGAGGATCTGCCGGCACCGCAAAACCGGGTCACCCTCGACAAGGAGGGCCGGATCCATCTCGCGGTCGACCCGAAGAACAACGTCGAGGGCGTGAATCGGCTCCGACACAAGCTCGAGGGAATGCTCGGCGACCTCGGGATGCGCAGGCACAGGCTGGTCGACCACAGCATCTACCTGCACAAGGGCCTTCCGATCGGCGCAACCGCCCACCAGGCCGGGACGGTGCGCTTCGGCTCCGATCCGGCCAGCTCGGCACTCGACCCGACCTGCAAGGCGCACGACGTGGACAACCTCTACGTCGTCGACACCAGCTTCTTCCCGAGCATCGGCGCGGTGAACCCGTCCTTGACCGCCATCGCCAACGCGCTCCGGGTCGGGGATCACATCGCCGAACGGCTCGGCTGAGCCATCATTGACCCGGTGCGGCCGACGTATCGACAGCGAGAGGGCGGGATCCATGCCGACAGATCAAGCGGATGCGCTGGTCATCTTCGGGGCGACCGGGGACCTGGCGAAGCTCGAGACCTTCCCGGCTCTGGTCGGCTTGGTGAAGCGTGGTGTTCTCGACGTACCGGTGATCGGGGTCGCGAAGAGCGGCTGGGGTCTCGACCAGTTCCGTGACTATGCCGCCACCTCGCTGAAGAACAACGCCATCGACCCCAAGAGCGAGCCCGCAGCGAAGATGCTCGGCCTGCTGCGCTACATCGACGGCGATCTCGACGACGACGCCACCTATGCCGAGGTGGCGAAGGAGGTGGGCAAGGGCAAACGCGCCCTCTTCTACCTCGAGGTGCCGCCCTTCCTCTTCGACCGGATCGCCCGCGGGATCGCCAAAGCCGGGCTGGCCGACGGCGCCCGGGTCATGGTCGAGAAGCCGTTCGGCACCGACCTTGCCAGCGCGCAGAAACTGAACGCGACGATGCACGAGTTCTACGCCGAGGACGCGATCTACCGGGTCGACCACTGGCTCGGACTCGACCCGGTCGACAACGTCCTCTTCACCCGCTTCTCCAACTCGATGCTCGAACCGCTGCTCAACCGCGATCACGTCCAGAGCATCCAGATCACCATGGCCGAGGCGTTCGACGTCTCTGACCGCGGGCGCTTCTACGACCAGACCGGGGCGATCCGCGACGTCGTACAGAACCACATGCTGCAGGTGCTGGCGACGGTGCTCGCCGATCCGCCGAGCGGGCGCGACCTCGACTCGTGGCGGACGTCGAAGGCGAGTCTCATCGCCGCGCTGGGGCCGCTGTCCGCGGACACCACTGTCCGAGGTCAGTACAACGGCTACCGCGAGGTCGACGGTGTCGACAAGAAGTCGACCGTCGAGACCTTCGTCGCCGTCCGGCTCGCCGTCGACTCCTGGCGCTGGGCAGGCGTGCCGATCCTGATCCGGGCCGGCAAGTGCATGCCGGTGACGGCCACCGAGGTGAGCATCCGCTTCCGGCAGCCGCCGTACGACCTCTTCGGGGTCATGTCGCCGGCGGTGCACAACTCGCTCCGGTTCCGGATCTGGCCCGAGGCCGCGGTCGGGCTCACCCTCGCGGCGAAGAAGCCCGGTGCCGGGTGGGAACCGCAGATGGACGACCTGTCCTTCGCCCAGCAGCCGGGCGAGGACATGCGGCCCTACGACCGGCTCATCGGTGCGGCGCTCGCGGGCGACCGCTGGCTGTTCGCCCGGCAGGACACGGTCGAGGCGGCATGGAAAGTCGTCGACCCGGTCCTGGGCGACGTCGTGTCGGTCCATCCCTACGACAAGGGCACCTGGGGACCCGAGGAGGCCGACCGGCTGCTGCCCGACGGGCAGTCGTGGCACGACCCCGAGGGCTGACGACGCACCGGAGCAGCACGATGGAGCAGCGCACCGAACGACGCCGGGTAGTCATCATCGGCGGAGGCTTCGCCGGGCTCTTCGCCGCCCGCGCGCTGCGACGTACGCCCGTGGACGTCACCCTCGTCGACCGCGCCGCGCATCACCTGTTCCAGCCGCTGCTCTATCAGTGCGCCACCGGAATCCTGTCCGAAGGACAGATCGCCGCGCCGCTGCGGGACGTGCTCAAACGACACCGCAACGTCGACTGCGTGATGGCCGAGGTCGTCGACATCGACGCGACCCGGAAGCGGGCGATCGCGGCCCGGGTCGGAGGGGAGCGACTGGAACTCCCCTACGACGACCTGATCGTCGCCGCCGGCGTCGCGCAGTCCTACTTCGGTCATGACGAGTTCGCGCAGTGGGCGCCCGGCATGAAGACGCTGGGCGACGCGCTGCTGATCCGGCGACGGGTGTTCGGCGCATTCGAGATGGCCGAGACCGCGACCGATCCGGACGAACGGCGCGGCTGGCTCACCTTCTGTCTCGTGGGCGGCGGGCCGACGGGGGTGGAGCTCGCGGGCCAGATCCGCGAGCTCGCCACCCGCACCCTGCGGTCGCAGTTCCGCCACCTCGCGCCCGAGGACGCCCGGGTGCTGCTCTTCGACGGCGGCGACGCGCCGCTCGCGACCTTCGGGCCCAAGCTGTCGGCGAAGGCGGCGAAGGCGCTGCAGGAACTCGGCGTCGAACTGCACATGCACTCCCTCGTCACCGACGTACGCCGGGGCGGGCTGACCGTGCGGGACGAGTCGGGCGAGCAGACGCAGTACACCAGCGGGACCGTGCTGTGGACCGCCGGCGTCGAGGCGCCGGAGTTCGCGGCGGCGCTGGCGAACGCCACCGGGGCCGAACGCGACCGGGCCGGGCGGATCCACGTCAACCCCGACCTCACCATTCCCGGGCACCCGGAGATCTCCGTGGTCGGGGACGTGATGAGCCTCGGCAAGCTCCCCGGGCTCGCCGAGGTCGCCATGCAGTCCGGCCTCTACGCCGGGCGCCGCATCCACCGGCGGATCAAAGGGCACCCGACGGAGAAGCCGTTCCGGTATCGCGATCTCGGCTCCGCGGCCTACATCTGCCGGGGCAAGGCGGTCATCTCGGCAGGGCGGCTGCGTTACAACGGGCGGTTCGGCTGGCTGTCGTGGTTGTTCATCCACATCGCCTTCCTCACCGGATACCGCAACCGGGTGGGCGCCGTACTGTCGTGGTTCATCGCCTTCAGCCGCAACACCCGACGCGAGCGGGCCTTCACGGCCCAGCCGATCAGTTCCCAGGACGTCTACACCGCGACCTCGGGCCCGGCGGCCGGCGTGACCGCCGACGTCACCACCCCGACGCCCGCCGCACCGTCCGGACCGGACGGCGACCCCCCGCAGGCCCACACCGGCTGAGGACCGCGCGGTCAGCGACCGGCCATCACCATGGCGATGGTGAGCGCGAAGGTCGCGACGATGACGGTGATGCCCGGTGCCGGGCTGCCGAGAGCCCAGATGATGGCGCCCGCGATGATGCCGACGACGCCGATGATCTGCCGGTTGACGTTGGCGCGGGTCTGCGCCGCCGACCGGGCGACCATCCGCTCCTCGGCCACCGTCGGCAGGTGCGCGGCGCGGATCTCCGGTCCGGTCGGCTCGGTCCCCGGAGCAGCCGGCGAAGCGCCGCCGAGCTGATGCGGATCGATTCCGACGGTCGGCTCGTCCGCGTCGCCGTCGTACGGCGGATCGTGCCTGATCGGCTCCATGGCGCCTCCTTACCCAGATCCGGCCGAGGTCACCGGACGTGCCGCGTGCGACTGCTCCATCTCGACGACGGTGCGAATCCCTTCTCCACGCTCGACGAGGCCGAAGCCGTCGGCGATGCGGTCGAGCGGGATCCGACGGGTGACGAACGCCTCCAGGTCGAGGCGTCCGGCCTCGACGAGCCGGACCATCCGCTCGACGTCGATGTCCGGGCGGACGTTGCCGGTCAGGCACCCGAGCAGCCGCTTCTGGCTCGTGACGAAGTCGAGCGCGGGCAGCGTCAGCTGGGCGTCGTGGTGGGGCGCCCCGATCACGGTCACCGTGCCGCCGGGCCGCGCGGCGGCGACTGCCTGCGCCATCGCGTCGGGCCGTCCGGTCGCTTCGAAGGTGAAGTCGAACCCGCGTCCGGGGCGGGCGTCGAGCAGGCTCTCGGCGTCGTCGAAGGTCTCGGTCGCCCCAAGCCTCGTCGCCGCCGCGCGCCGCTCGGCGAGCGGATCGGCGACGCTGATCGACGCCGCGCCGGCCAGCCGGGCACCGGCGACGGCGCTCAACCCGATGCCGCCCAGGCCGATGACGGCGCAGGTGGACCCGACCTCGACCCGGGCGATGGTCATGACCGCACCGACGCCGGTCGCGATGGCGCAGCCGAGCAACGCGGCGCCGGCCAGCGGCACCGTGTCCGGAATGCGGACGACGGAGTTCTCGGCGACCACCGTGGCCTCCGCGAACCCGCCGGTGCCGTAGCCCTGGACCAGCGGCTCGCCGTGCCGCCGGAGCCGCGGCCGGGCGCGGGTCCGCTGCTCGCACAACATCGGCGTACCGGCCTCGCAGTAGGCGCAGTGCCCGCAGTGGTGGGTCAGGGTGAGGACGACGTGGTCGCCCGGGCGCACCCGCGACACCTGCGAGCCCACCTCCCGGACCACCCCGCTGACCTCGTGACCGAGCACGACCGGGAAGTCGTATCCCGCCCCGAGGTCACCCGCCGCCCACGCGACGTCGGTGTGACAGATACCGACCACGGCGATCGCGATCTGGACCTCGTCCGGAGCCGGGGCGGGCAGGTCGACCTCGGTGACGGAGGGCGATCCGCCGGGGCCGTCGACGACCGCCGCCCGGACCTGTCGTGTCATGCGCTGCTCTCCGTAACGGTGCTCGCGGGTACCGGGAATGACGCCCGCACCCTAGCGCGGGGGCGACAACTCGTTCGCAGGTTGTCAGAGCCCCGTGTTAGAACGATCCACGGCCCCGGACGTCCGTTCGAGGCCGCCACAGTCCCCCGGGAGGAGCCCTCCGTGGTCACCGCGGGATCGGAGTTCACCGTCGACAGCCAGTTCCGGTCCGACCGGAGCGGGCCGGTGCGCTGGATCCTGTCCCACCAGCTGCGGCACAAGGGCTACCTGGTCGGATTCCTCGGCGGCTCGCTGGCCATGGTCGCGCTCAACACCTCGATCCCCGGCCTGACGGGCGCGGCCTTCGACGCGGTCCTCAAGCCCGGCGACCGCGCCGGCCGGCTCACCGCGATCGCCGTGGCGCTGCTCGTCATCGTCCTGCTCCGCGGCGCGACCGATCTGGTCGCCCGCGGGTGTGTCGCGGTGCTGGCCCAGCGGATGGAGCGCTCGGCGCGGGACGAGCTCTACGTGAGCCTGCTGGGCAAGAGCCAGACCTTCCACAACCGGCAGCGGGTCGGCGACCTGATGGCCCGGGCGGCCAACGACGTGCGCCAGCTCAACTACATGATCCTGCCCGGCGTCGATCTCGTCGTCGACTCGATGCTGCAGGGCATCGTCCCGCTCGTCTTCATCGGCTTCATCGACCCGCAGCTGCTGCTCGCTCCGGGGCTGCTCGCCATCGGCTTCGTGCTCACGCTCAAGCTCTACATGCGCCAGCTGGGGCCGGTGTCGGTCGACATGCGGGAGCAGTTCGGCCGGCTCAACGCCGGGCTCAACGAAGCGGTCCGCGGCATCGAGGTGGTCAAGGTGACCGCCCAGGAGCCGCAGGAGCTGGCCCGGTTCGCGAGCGACGCCCGCCGCTACCGCGACTTCTTCGTCAAGCAGGGCGTCATCCAGGCCCGCTACCTGCCCACCCTGCTGCTGGCCGTCGCGACCGCCGGCGCGCTGCTGCACGGGCTCTACCTGCATTCGCAGGGCGTGCTCACGATCGGTCAGCTGGTCGCCTACCTCGGCCTGATGTCGATGCTGGGCTTCCCGATGGGCATGTCCAGCTTCAGCTTCTCCCTGGTGCAGCTCGGCGTGGTCAGCGCCGGCCGCATCCTCCGGCTGATGGAGGAGCGCACCGAGCTCGACCAGAACCAAGCCGGGCACCAGGGCGAGGTCCGCGGCGAGATCGTCTTCGACCACGTGACGTTCGGCCACGGTGACCGGCCGGTGCTGCGCGATCTCTCGTTCCGAGTGGAGCCGGGTCAGACCGTCGCGATCGTCGGCGAGACGGGGTCGGGCAAGACCACCCTCACCCACCTCGTCAACCGGATCAACGACGTCGGTTCGGGTCGGATCCTCGTCGACGGCGTCGACGTCCGGGACTGGAACCTCGACTCACTGCGCTCGCAGATCTCCACCATCGAGCAGGACGTCGTCCTGTTCTCCCGGTCGGTCGCCGAGAACATCGGCTTCTCCCTCGGCCAGCAGGTCGACCGCGAGGCGGTGATGCGGGCGGCGCGCGACGCGCAGGCCGACGAGTTCATCCAGGAGCTCGATCTCGGCTACGACACGGTGATCGGTGAGCGCGGCGTCACCTTGTCCGGCGGCCAGCGGCAGCGGCTCGCCATCGCCCGCGCGCTGCTGACCGATCCGGGCATCCTCATGCTCGACGACTCCACCAGCGCGATCGACAGCTCGACCGAGGACCGGATCCAGCAGGCGATCCACCGGGTGCTCGACGGACGCACCACGTTGCTCATCACCCACCGGCTGTCCCAGATCCGCTGGGCCGACAAGGTGCTGCTCCTGCACCGCGGCGAGCTGATCGACACCGGCAGCCACGACGAGCTGCTCGGCCGGTGCCGGCTCTACCGCCGCATCTTCGCCCACTACGACGAGGTCACCGGGTCCGACGCCGACCGGGCGGCGTTCGTCGCGGCCGGCGGCGCGCTGGCCGACGACGTCGCCGGCCAGGGATCGACGACGGGCGGGGAGGTCTGAGATGGGCTTCATCATGGAGGGCCTCGACGCCGAGGACTACGACCGAAGCTACGGCGACCGTGCACTGTTCGGCCGGATCCTCGGCTACTTCCGACCCAAGGCACGCCCGATGGCGCTCGTCGCGACCACCATCGTGCTCACCTCGCTGATGCAGTCGGCGATCCCGGTGATCACCAGCTGGGGGCTCGACCAGATCGTCGACGAGTCCTCGGCGGGCAACATCGCCCTGCTCACCATCGCCATCTTCGCCGCGGGCGTCCTCGGCTGGGTGTTCAACTACATCCGTCAGGTGCACAGCGCCCGGGTCGTCGGCGACGTCGTACTCAAGCTGCGTGAGGACGCCTTCGCCGCCGTGCTCCGCCGCGACCTGGCGTTCTACGACGAGACGCCGACCGGTCGGGTCGTGAGCCGCGTGACGTCGGACACCGACGACTTCGCGACCGTCGTCACGCTGACCATGAACCTGCTCAGCCAGGTGCTGCTCGTCATGCTGATCACCGCGCTGCTCTTCGCCCGAGACGTCGGGCTGGCACTGGTCACGTTGGCCATCACGCCGGTCATCGTCGCGATGGCACTCCTCTTCCGGCGGCTGGCACGCGAGAGCACCCGTCGGTCCCAGCGGTCACTCGCGCGGGTCAACGCCACGGTCCAGGAGACGATGGGCGGTATCGCGGTCGCGAAGAGCTTCCGCCAGGAAGGCACCCTCTACGACGAGTTCGTGCCGATCAATGAGCAGAACTACCGCGTCACGCTGCGCCAGGGATTCATCTTCAACTCCATCTTCCCGCTGCTGCTCTTCGTGGCGGGGCTCGCCACGGTGCTGCTCGTCGAGGTCGGCGGGCACCGCGTGCTGTCCGGCGGTCTGTCGGCCGGCGACTGGTACCTCTTCCTGCAGAGCGTCGCGCTCTTCTGGTTCCCGCTCACCAGCATCGCGTCGTTCTGGTCGCAGTTCCAGCAGGGCCTCGCTGCGGCGGAGCGCGTCTTCGCGCTGATCGACGCCGAGCCGCAGGTCGTGCAGCACGACTCCCAGCCGGTGGCCCGGCTCACCGGCGCGATCGAGTTCCGCGACGTCGTCTTCAGCTACAACCAGGGCGAGCGGGTGCTCGACCACTTCGACCTCGCCGTCGCCCCCGGCGAGACCGTCGCGCTGGTCGGCCACACCGGCGCCGGCAAGTCGACGCTGGGCAAGCTCATCACCCGCTTCTACGAGTTCTCCGACGGGCAGATCCTGCTCGACGGACGCGACATCCGGTCGTTCGACCTCGCCGACTACCGCCGCCAGCTCGGGGCGGTGCCGCAGTCGCCGTTCCTGTTCTCCGGCACGGTCGCCGACAACATCCGCTATCCGCGCCCGGACGCCTCCGACGACGAGATCCGGGTCGCGGCCTGGAAGGTCGGCGGCGGCGACTGGCTCGACTCCCTCCCCGACGGGTTGAAGACCGAGGTCGGCGAATACGGCCGGGCGTTGTCGATGGGACAGCGCCAGCTCGTCGCGCTCGCCCGGATGCTCGTGCAGGACCCGGCCGTGGTCATCCTCGACGAGGCCACCGCGAGCGTCGATCCGCTCACCGAGGCGCAGATCCAGGAGGGCCTCGACGTCGTCCTCGCCGACCGCACCTCGATCGTGATCGCGCACCGGCTGTCCACGATCGAGCACGCCGACCGGATCGTCGTACTCCGCAAGGGCCGCATCGTCGAGCAGGGCAACCACAACGACCTCATGACCCGGGGCGGCGAATACTGCGAGGTCTACAACGCCTACTTCCGCCACCAGTCCCCCAACTACCGATCCGGCACCGGGTTCGTGCCCGTGCGCGCCGCCGCGGCGACGGACCAGCCGGACCGCGACTGACCCCTCGCCGGACCACAGGGGCGGGTGCGAGCCGGTCGACCGCCGGGTGCAGAGTTGGGACATCGAATCTCGAGGAGTGACGTGATGGAGTACACGAAACTGGGCTCGACCGGTCTGGACGTCTCCCGCATCTGCCTGGGCTGCATGAGCTACGGCGAGCCGGACCGCGGCAACCATCCGTGGTCGCTGGACGAGCAGGCCAGCCGGCCGTTCATCAAGCGCGCCGTCGAGGCCGGCATCAACTTCTTCGACACGGCCAACGTCTACTCCGCCGGCTCGAGCGAGGAGATCGTCGGGCGGGCCCTGCACGACTTCGCTCGGCGCGAGGAGATCGTGCTGGCCACGAAGGTGCACGGACGGATGCACCCCGGGCCGAACGGCGCGGGCCTGTCCCGCAAGGCGATCATGGCCGAGATCGATGCGAGCCTGACCCGGCTGGGCGTCGACTACGTCGATCTCTACCAGATCCACCGGTGGGACCCGACCGTGCCGATCGAGGAGACCCTCGAGGCGCTGCACGACGTCGTCAAGGCCGGCAAGGCCCGCTACATCGGCGCGTCGTCGATGTGGGCCTGGCAGTTCTCCAAGGCCCTGTACCTCGCCGACCGGCACGGCTGGACCCGGTTCGTCACCATGCAGAACCACTACAACCTGCTCTACCGCGAGGAGGAGCGGGAGATGCTGCCGCTCTGCGCCGATCAGGGCGTCGGGGTGATCCCGTGGAGCCCGCTCGCGCGCGGGAAGCTCACCCGCGACTGGGACGAGAGCACCGCCCGCGCCGAGACCGACGAGTTCGGCAAGACGCTGTACTCCGAGGACGACCGGATCATCGTCGAGGCGGTCGCCGAGATCGCCCACGACCGGGGAGTCTCACGCGCCCAGATCGCGCTCGCCTGGATGCTGCACAACCCGGTGATCACGGCGCCGATCATCGGTGCGACCAAGATGGCGCACCTCGAGGACGCCATCGCCGCCGTCGACATCACCCTCACCGACGACGAGATCGCCCGGCTCGAGAAGCCCTATCACCCGCACGAGGTCGCCGGCTTCGTGTAACCGCCGTACCCGCAACCCGGGCGGGATCAGTCGCGTGGCGTCAACAGCGCCGCGAGAGTGGCCACGGTCTGCTCGCGGGACGGCAGCTTGTCTTTGTCGGCCAGGGAACGCGACGCGAACACGCGCATGAAGGATGCGCCGATCAGCAGCGCAGCCACGCCCTCGGAGTCCACCTCGGCGGCGACCCGGCCGCTCCGCTTCTGCTCGTCCAGCCAGTCGGCGAGGAGTTCGACACCCCGGTGCGGGCCCATGCCCTGCCCGTCCATCCGCTCACCGAATTCCTGCCGGAGTTCGGCGTCGGACTGGATCGCCGCCATCACCGGCAGCACCTGGCCGAAGAACGTCTCGAACGCCACCGAGGCTTCGAGCAGCGCGTCGGTCAGGGGGACGTCGTCGAATCGGCCGAAGTCGCCGATGTCGAGCTTGCGCAGCGGATCCAGCCCCGCCTCGATGACGGCCTGGACGAGACCGACCTTGTCCTTGAAGTGGTAGTAGACGCTCGCCTCCGACGCTCCGGCGCGCTCCGCGATCTCCTTCGTCGTGAGCCGGCGCAGGCCCTCCTCCTCGACGAGCGCGAGCGTCGCCGACAGGATCGCTTCCCGGATCCCGGCCGAGGGCCGGCCACGGCGCTTGCCGGACAGCTCGTTCATGGCGGCAGGCTCGCCTCCTCGGCGATTAACTGTTGACAGACTCAGGAACCGTGGTCAAACTGAGTCTACATTCAGTATTGAGCCATCGCACGGAATGCATCGCACGAGATATCTATCCGTAGGGAGGGACGACGTGGACCGGAAGTGGTGGACCCTCGTCGCCGTATGCACCGGTGTCTTCATGCTGCTGCTCGACATCACGATCGTGAACGTCGCGCTGCCCGACATCCAACGCGCCTTCAACGCCTCGCTGTCGGACCTGCAGTGGGTGATCGATGCCTACGCCCTGACCCTCGCGGCCTTCCTGCTCACCGCCGGGTCGATCGCGGACCTCGTCGGACGCCGGCGGGTGTTCGGGATCGGTGTCATGGTCTTCACCGTGGGGTCGCTGCTGTGCGGCACCGCCACGAGCTCACTTTTCCTGTCGCTGGCCCGGGCGCTACAAGGCGTCGGCGGGGCGATCATGTTCGCGACGTCCCTTGCGCTGCTCGCGCAGGCGTTCCGGGGCAGGGAACGCGGAGTCGCCTTCGGCGCGTTCGGCGCCGTCACCGGTGTCGCGGTGGCGGTCGGGCCGGTGCTCGGCGGCGCGATCACCAGCGGGTTGTCGTGGCGGTGGATCTTCTTCGTCAACATCCCGATCGGCGTCGCCGCGCTCATCGTCACGATGTGGAAGATCGACGAGTCGCGTGATCCGAACGCCCACCGCCCGGACTGGCTCGGCTTCGTGACCTTCAGCGCCGGCCTCGCCGGCCTCGTCTTCGGGATGATCCGCAGCAACGCCGACGGCTGGAGCTCGACGATCGTCGTCGGCTCGCTGATCGCTGCGGCGGCCTTCCTGACGGCGTTCGTCGTCGTCGAACTGGTGCAACGCCAGCCGATGTTCGACCTCAAGCTGCTCCGCGTGCCGACCTTCGACGGCGGGCTGGCCGCGGCGTGGGGGATCTCCGCGTCGCTCTTCGCCCTGCTCACCTATCTCGTCCTCTACCTGCAGGACACGCTGGGGCTGTCCGCGCTGCAGACCGGTCTGCGCTTCCTCCCCCTCACCGGCGCGATCTTCGTGACCGCCGGTGTCGCCGGCCGGTTGACCTCCCGGGTCCCCATCCGCTGGCTGATCGGCCCAGGGTTCGTGCTGATCGGCGCGGGCCTGCTCATGATGCGTGGCCTGACCGCGTCGTCGCAGTGGACCCACCTGCTCCCGGGCATGGTCGTCGCCGGGATCGGCGCCGGCCTGGTCAACGTCCCGCTCGCGTCCACCGCGGTCGGCGTGGTCGAACCGAGCCGCGCCGGGATGGCCTCCGGCATCAACTCGACGTTCCGGCAGGTGGGGATCGCCACCGGCGTCGCCGGTCTGGGCGCCATCTTCACCAGCCACCTACGCAGCTCGGTCACCCACACGCTCGCCGGCACCCCGCTCGCCGACCATGCCCAGCAGATCGCCACCGCGGTCGGCGGCGGTCAGGTCGGACGCGCGCTCGCCGCGGCCCCGCCCGCCGCGCGCGGAGTGCTCCTCAACTCCACGCGGGTCGGGTTCGTGCACGGACTGAACGTCATCCTGCTCGTCGGCGCGATCGTGGCATTCGCCGCAGCGCTGCCGTCGTTCGGGCTGATCCGGCAGAAGGACTTCGTCGTCGCACCGAACAGCGAGTCGTCGCCACCGATCCAGGCCGAACCGGCGGCGACGACGGGCTAGTCAGTTCATGCTCGGGCGCGACGACGGGCTGATGTTCTGATTGAGCCGGAAGAAGTTCGTCGGGTCGTAACGGTCCTTGACCGCGACCAACCTCGCGTAGGTGTCGGGTGGATACGAGGCACGCACCTTGTCCTCCCCCGTCTCGCCGGTGAAGTTCACATACATCGACCCCGGCCCGTATCCGGCCAACGTCCCGCGCGTCCGTCGCGCCCACTCGGTGTGGTCGGCGAATCCCGTCGCGTCGGTCGCGCGAGCGATGACGTTGAGGATGTACGGCGAGGTGCGCTGGGAGAATGCCGTCGCCGACTGCGGCACCCGTGCCATGGCGCCACCCGCGTGGTGGATGTGCAGCTCGGATTGCGGAGTGGGCTTTGACCGCCAGCCGGCGAGCAGCTCGTCGATCGCCGCGTCGGGCAGACTGTCGAGCATCGCCGACGTGAAGTAGTTCTGGGCGCCGGCCGTCCACAGCGGGTCAAGCGCCTGCTGCATCGCTTCATACGGCACCTCACCGACGTGGTCGAGGATCGGCTCCGCCAGCGTGCGCAGCGGACCCATGGCCTCCTCCGCCCGGTCCATCGGGCCGGCGTACACGGCGCCGATCGCCACGATCGGCTTCCCGTGAACGGACTCGGGGAGGAACGGCACCGGCGGCGCCGTCGTGAAGTTGACGAGACTGGTGAGCTCGTCGGGCATCGACCTGGTCAGGTCGCGCCAGCCACGGACGACGTCGCGGGCCGCGTCGCCCGGGAAGAACAGCAGCCCGCCGAGCACGGTCGGACCGACCTTGTGCAGCTCGAACTCCATCGCGGTGACGATGCCGAAGTTGCCGCCGCCGCCGCGCAGTGCCCAGAACAGGTCGGAGTTCTCCTCGTCGCTGGCATGGACCAGTTGACCGTCGGCGGTGACGACGTCCGCGCCGACCAGGCTGTCGCAGGCCAACCCGCAGCTGCGCAGCAGCCAGCCGATGCCCCCACCCAGGGTGAATCCGCCGACACCGGTCGTCGAGACGAGTCCGCCGGTGACCGCCAGCCCGAAGGCCTGTGTCTCGTGGTCGAAGTCGGCCCAGGTCGCGCCGCCCTGCGCGACGGCTCGACCGCGCTCGGCGTCGACGGTGACGCCGCGCATGGGTGACAGGTCGATGACGACCCCGCCGTCGCAGGTGGAAAAGCCGGCGATGCTGTGGGAGCCGCCACGCACCGCCGTGGTCAGCCCCTGGCTGCGGGCGAAGTCCACGGCCGTGGTCACGTCGGCCGTTCCCGCGCAGCGGATGATCAGCGCTGGGTGCTTGTCGTGGGTGGCGTTCCAGACCGCCCTCGCGTCGTCGTACCCGGAGTCGCCGGGCCGGATGACCTCTCCCCGCAGGGCGCTCCGCAGCTCTCCCACGGTGGCGTCCCCGACGACGTCGGTGTGTCGTGTGCTCGTCATTGCGTCCTCCCCGATCCGTACCGCGACATGCGGCACAGGTGGTGCAGTGGTGTTGTCGGCGACGCTACGAGCCCGGGCTTTGCATCCGCTTAGCGCTCAGTTCGCGGTCTGCGCCCGTACGGCGACGCGGACGTGCTCCGCGCCGTCCACCGCACCGAGATGCCCGAAGAGTTCCTGTGCGTCGCGTAATGCCTGGATCGCCTCGTTCGACCGCCCGAGTCGCCGGTAGACGTCGGCGAGGACGGCGTACCCCCAGGCGGTGGCCCGGTGGTTGCCGGGAATGCGCCGGGACTCACGCAGTACCTCAGGCAACAGGTGGCACGCCTGGTCGTCCGCGCCGGCCGTCGCATACACGCTCGCCATCGTCAGCCGGACGGCGGCGAGGGCCGGTGCGTCTTCGGTGTCCCGGAATCCGGACAGCGCCTCCTGCAGGAGACCGATCCCCCGATCGACGTTGCCTTCCGCCGCGGTGAGCACCCCCAGGCTGCCCAGGGTCAGGCCGGTGGCACGCCGATCGCCGAGCGCGAGCCGAAGCTGCAGGCTCCGCTCGAAGGCGTCGCGGGCGGCCGCGTAGTCACCCTGGACCCGGTGCAGGCAACCGAGATGGTTCACCGCCAGGGCCTCACCCTCGCGGTCGCCGAGCCCGTGAAACGCCGAGAGGGCGTCCTCCACCAGCGATCGGGCCTCCTCGAGATCGCCGGCCAGCCGGGCGAGATAGGCGACGTTGCACTGCACGTAGGCTCCGGCCTGATCCGCACCGACCCGGCGGCCGAGCAGGATCGTCTCCTCGAAATGCACTCGCGGGCTCGGCGTGGTGGCGCCCTCGACGGCGAAGCCCAGCATCATGGGCGCGAAGAACTTCGACCCCGGGCGGGGCATCGCGGGAAGGCCGGCGGTGATCTCGTCGAAGACCTTGCGCGCGGCCTGCAACTCGCCGCGACCGAGCAGCACCATGGCGAGCGGGTGCAGGGCCGATACGGCGATCCCCGGTGCTCCGCAGTCCAGGGCCAGGTCGCGGGCCTGCAGACTGCTTTGCCAGCACTCGGTCCAGTCGCCCCGGATGTAGGCGAGTGTCGAGCCCGCCGCCAACGCCTGAGCCAGCCCGGCCGGGTCGTTGCGCAACCGTTCGACCACGACCCCCTCGGCGGCGATCTGCTCGAGCCGCTGCGCGCTGCCCCGTCGTACGTCGAACACGGCGAGGCCATAGAGCGCCCGGGTCCGTAGCGGGGAGGGCTCGGGCACCGCGGCAAGTACCCTCTCCAGCCACGCACAGCCCTCGGCAAGCATGCCGCGGGCGAGCCACGACCGCCAGAGCGCGACCGCGAGCCGGAGCGCCTTCTCCGGGTCGCGGAGCAGACCCCAGTCGAGAGCGAGCCGGACGTTTTCGTGCTCCGCGTCGAGGTCGGCGGTCGACACGTCGAGCACTGCGGCCGTCTGTTCGGGGTCACGCGCCTCGGCGTAGTCGACGTACCAGCGGCAGTGCCGGGCCCGCACGTCGCCGCTCTCCCCGGCGGCATCGAGCCGCTCGGCGGCGTACTGCCGGACGGTCTCGAGCAGCCGGTACCGGTTGTCGTCGCCGGCCGGCTCGGCGAGGACGAGTGAGGTGTCCACCAGCCGACTGAGCTCCGCCAGCACCCGCGGCCGGTCCGGGTCGGCGGCGCAGACGACCTCGGCGGCGGCCAGGCTGAAGGACCCGGCGAAGACCGCCAGCCGGCGGAACAACACCTGCTCGTCCCCGGTCAGCAGGTCATGGCTCCAGGCCAGCGTGGCGGCCAGCGTCTGCTGCCGGGTGACCCTGCTGCGATCGCCGCGGTTGAGGAGGGTAAGTGCATCGCCGAGCCGTGCGGCGATCTGGCGCGCGGACAGTATCGGGGCACACGCGGCCGCGAGTTCCAATGCGAGCGGGACTCCGTCGAGGCGGTAGCAGATCTCGGCGACCGCAGCCGCGTTGTCCTCGGTGAGGGTGAATCCGCCGGCGGCCGACGACGCCCGCCGGACGAACAACTGCACCGAGGCGATCCCGGCGAGCACATCCGGCGGCGGGAGGTGGGCCGGATCGGGCAGGGCCAGCGACGGAGTCCGCCAGGTGACCTCGCCGGCGATGCGAAGCGGTTCCCGGCTCGTCGTCAGCACCGAGACCCGCGGGCACCGTTGCAGCACGTGCGTCACGATCCGGGCGCACTCGTCGAGCACGTGCTCGCAGTTGTCCAGTACGACGAGCAATTCGCGATCGCGCAGCTGCGATACCAGGGATTCCGCGGAGGCCCGGTGCGGGGGAAGCTCCAGCCGGAGTGCCCGGGCGACCTCGGACACGACGAGGTCGCCGGAGGCCAGCGCGCCAAGCTCGACCAGGAACGTGCCGTCAGGATGGTGCGGAGCGCGTCGGCGGGCGACCTCGACCGCGAGCGCGGTCTTGCCGACGCCGCCCGGTCCGGTCAGCGTGAGCAGATGGGTGCGGGCGAGTATCCCGTCGATCGCGCGCACCTCCCGGTCCCGACCGACGAGTGTGGTGGCGCGCACCGGAAGGTTTCCCGCCGCGGCCGCGCCCGCGACCGGTGGGTGGGCTGAGTCGGCGGTGCCCGCGAGCAACTCCCGGTAGAGCTTGCGCGTCTGCCATTCCGGTTCGGCGGCAAGATCGCGGCGGAGCAGCTCGCGGAGATCCTCGAAGACACCGAGCGCCTCCGATCGGCGCCCCGCATCGGCGAGCACCCGCATCAGCGCCCGGTGCGCCGGCTCGTGCAAGGGATTGGCGGCCACCACCGGGATGAGCAGCACGACCGCGCCCGCCGGATCCCGCGTCGCCAGGCCGTCGTCGACGAGGTCCAGCACCGCCTTCAGATGCCACTCGCGGGCCGCCGTCACGTGCACCTGGGCCCACGACTCGTAACCGTCCTCGGGCAGCAGTCCGCCGCCCCAGCGGTCGAAGAGACCGGCAAGCGTCGCTGCATCGTGGGCCGCGCCGGGTGCGTGGGCCTGCTGCACCGCGCGCTGGAGCTCCTCGAGGTCCGTGTCGACCGGGCAGTCCGGACCGAGCACGACGACGTCGTCCCGCAGCCCGAGGATCGCCGGGCCGGCGACGCCGATCGTCGACATCGCATGCCGCGCCGCGTGCAGCACCTGGTGCAGGTTGTTGCGGCTCGCGGCGGCGTCGAGGTCGGGCCACAGCTGCGCGGTCACCCGGTCCCGATGCATCCGGTGACCCGGCTCGAGCGCGAGAATCTTGACGAGCGTCTTCGCCTTGCGCAGCCGCCAGGCTTTGTGCGCGACGCTGCGACCGCCGGCCGAGACGTCGAAGCCGCCGAGCAATTGGATGTGGACGGCGCCAGGCCCGGCTCCGCCTCCACTGTCCATGGCGCCTGGCCTCGTCCGGGAGCTTCAAGTGCTCAAGAGTCTAGGTCGGGAGGATCTCCGGGGCGGAGAGATCGAGAATCCGGGCTAACAGTGGGTGAGCACGAAGTCGGCTCGGTCATCAACCGGGTCTTCCCCGACCCGGGTCCCCGGTGATGATGACGAAACGTTCACCGCCCGGTGTGGTGTCGTTCATGTGTGCGGGCGTCCCTTCTCACTGCGCCGCCCCCGTTCCATTCCGCTTGAACGTCACGTTCACGCGGCTAGAGCGCGTGAACGTGACGTTCAAGCGGAATGGCGAGCCCCCCGTTCGGCATCAACGTGACGTTGATGCCGCTAGATGGCTTGAACGTGACGTTCAAGCCGAATGGAGAGCGGCGAGCGGGCGGAGGGCCGGAGCGAGCGCGCGTCCGTCAGTAGGGGCAGCGCATGTCGCGGACGGCCTGCTCGCCCTTCGCGTCGAGCTCGCGCAGCTCGTCGAGGAAGGTGCCGAAGTGTCGCCGGGGCCGGAAGCCGATTTCGGCAGCGCCGGAGGCGTCCGGCAGCGACGGCCGGCGCGCGATGTTGATCGCGTACTTCTCCACCAGGTCGCGGGATCCAGGGAACACCCGCTCGACCGCGGCCAGCGGATCCTGCTCCCACGACTGCGTGTCCTCGGCGGTGAAGGCGTTCGCGCGTACGGCGTTGACCACAACCCCTTCGGGGTCCGCGGCCGGCGAGAGCCCCGTCTCGAGATGACGCACCGAGCGGTCGACGCAGTCGAGCACGTCCTCGCGGTCGACGCCGCCGTAGAGCAGCCGCGCGCCGTAGCGGTTGAGGTAGTCGCTCCCCCACGGGGTGAAGTCCGCCGGTCGGATGATCACGTAACGCAGGCCGTGGTTGCGCCGGTGGTATTCGCACAGCTCCTCGCCGACCCGCTTGGTGAAGCCGTACTTCTCGTAGTGCCCGTGCCACGACATCGACGAGAGGAACACGAGGCGGCGTACGCCGGCCTCCTTCGCGGCCTGCAGCGCCCAGAAGAAGCCGTCGACGTTGAGCCGCCAGAAGTCGATCTCGGTCTTCACCCGCGAGTGGATCCCGTGCCACGCCGGGGTGTGCAGGAGCAGATCGCAGCCCTGGGCCGCCCGCTCGAGACCGACGCCGGCCTGGACGTCGCACTGCACGAACTCCCCATCGGCGGAGTCGTCGGTGGAGTCGGGCAGCGGGTTGAGGTCGCTCAAGACGACCGTGTGTCCCCTCGCCCGAAGCCGGGGCGCGATGCCGCGACCCACGTTGCCGCCCGCACCGGTCAGCAGGATCCGCACGAGATGTCCTCCTCGTTCGTGACTGGGTACGCCGCCGGTTGACCCCCGCATCGGCGCGGACTATTTTCTACCACGGTGAATTTATATTCCGCATCGTGGATGTCGGCTACCGCCGCAAGCCCCGTCCCGCGAGCCCAGCCGGCGCCGCCCACCGACGTGTTGCTGCCGTCGCCTACCACCGAGGAGCTGTGATGGACCCGTCCTGCCTGCAACACCGGTTGACCGAGCCGGAGCGGGCGATCTTCGAGGAGAAGGGCTACCTCCAGATCGAGGATGCGCTCTCGCCCCAGCAGGTCAGTGAGCTGACCGCGGCGGCCGACAGCCTGCACAAGCGCCAGCTCGACGCCGGCGCGGCGAAGCCCGACTCCGCGATGTTCTACCCGAACTTCATCCCGGAGCACCCGTCGTTCGCCGAGCTCGTGGACTACGAGCGCGTCCTGCCCAAGGTCTGGGGGATGCTCGGCTGGAACATCTACCTCTACCACGCGCACCTCATCGTCACCCCGCCGTCGGGCAAGCAGCGTTCGGACGCGACCTTCGGTTGGCACCAGGACTCCGGCCGGGTCAACCGCGACATGGAGACCCACCCCCGCCCGCGGCTGTCGATCAAGGTCGCCTACTTCCTCTCCGACGTCGGCGAGGAGGGTCGGGGGAACTTCTGGGTCGTGCCCGGGAGCCACCTGAAGGACGACGACGTCGCCGTCCCCACCGAGGGGGCCGGGCAGCCGGCCGGCGCGGTACCGGTGCTGGCCAAGCCTGGTACCGCCGTCTACTTCGACCGGCGGCTCTGGCACGCGGCGAGCCCGAACTGGTCCGACGTCACCCGCAAGGTGCTCTTCTACGGCTACGGCTACCGCTGGATCCGGACCAAGGACGACATGACGGTCGACGAGCTCTGGCCACAGAGCGATCCGATTCGCAAGCAGCTGCTGGGGTATGGCGTCAACTGCAACGGCCACTACTCGCCATCGGAGGACGACGTACCGCTGCGTGGTTGGCTGGCCGAGCACAGTCCCGAAGACGCCGCCTGACCCTCAGCTCCACCCGCACCGACCGGTCACGAAGGAGACAACGATGAGCACGTCAGCACTGCCGCGCCGAACCCTCGGCCGCACCAACCTCGAGGTGACCACCCTCGGGTACGGCGCCATGGAGGTCCGCGGCTCCCGCATCTGGGGCGGCCGCCCGATCGAGGACAAGGACGCGGAGACCATCCTCAACGCCGTCGTCGACTCGGGGATCAACTTCATCGACACGGCCAACGACTACGGCCGCAGCGAGGAGTACATCGGCCGCTACCTGTCGCACCGGCGCGATGAGTACGTGCTCGCGACCAAGTGCGGCTGCACCGTCGTCCACCGCGACGACGAGACCGACGACACCCCGCACGTCTGGACCCGCGACAACCTGTTCCGGGGCCTGCACGAGAGCCTCGACCGGATGAAGACCGACCACGTCGACGTGATCCAGTTGCACAACCCGAGCGTGGAAGAGGCCGAGAAGGGTGACCTCGTCGCCGCGCTGCAGGAGATGAAGGAACAGGGCAAGACGCGCTGGATCGGCATCTCGGCGACCAACCCGCACCTCGCGACCTACATCGGCTGGGGCGTCTTCGACACCTTCCAGATCCCTTACTCCGCGCTGGAGCGGGAGCACGAGACCCTGATCGGGCAGGCCGCCGACGCGGGCGCGGGCGTCATCATCCGCGGCGGCGTCGCCCGCGGCGAGCCGGGTTCGGGCCTGGGTTCGCAGGACCGCTGGGCGGTGTGGGAGAAGGCCAACCTCGACGAGCTGCTCGAGGACGGTGAGAGCCGGACCGGCTTCCTGCTGCGCTTCACCAACAGTCACCCGGGGATGGCGACCAACATCGTCGGTACCAACAACCCGGCGCACCTGCGCGAGAACATCGAGATGGCCTCGCAGGGACCGCTCCCGGACAAGACCTACAACGAGGCCAAGCGCCGTCTCGACGCGGCCTCGGCATGACGACGGGCGAATCCGCCCGGACCGAAGGGGTCCTGCGCCGCCCGTTGGGCAGGTCCGGCGTCGAGGTCAGCGCCCTCGGTATGGGGTGCTGGGCGATCGGCGGTCCGCATGCCCGGCGGGGCAATCCGGTCGGCTGGGGCGTGGTCAACGACGACGAGTCGATCCGCGCGCTGCACCGGGCCTTCGACCTGGGTGTGACGTTCTTCGACACGGCCGACGTCTACGGCTGCGGTCACAGCGAACGGCTGGTGGCCCAAGCCTTCAAGGGTCGGCGCGACGACATCGTCATCGCGACGAAGGCCGGCTACACCTACGTCGAGGAGACCCGGGAGGCGCCGGGTGAGGACGGCTCGCCGGACTACATCCGGTGGGCCTGCGAGCAGAGCCTGCGGCGACTGGACACCGATCACATCGATCTCTACCAGTTCCACCTCGGCGGCTACGACATCGAGAAGGCCCCTGAGGTCCTCGCGGTCTTCGACGAGTTGGTCAAGCAGGGCAAGGTCCGCGCGATCGGGTGGAGCACCGACGACCCGGCCCGGGCGGAGCTGTTCGCGCAAGACCCGAGTTGCGTGGCCATCCAGCAGTCGTTCAACGTGTTCCAGGGCAACGAGGCGACGCTGGAGATCTGCGAGAAGTACGACCTCGCCAGCGTCATCCGCGGGCCGCTGGGCATGGGCCTGCTGACCGGCAAGTTCTCGCGGGACAGCACCCTGCCCGACGACGACGTGCGGTCCGGGTGGGACTTCGGCAGCGGTGAGCAGGCCGACCGGCTCGACCGGCTCGAGAAGGTGCGCGCCGTACTCACCGAAGACGGGCGCACCCTCGCCCAGGGCGCGCTGGGATGGCTGTGGGCGCGCAGTCCGGCGACGATCCCGATCCCGGGCTTCAAGACCACGGCGCAGGTCGAGGAGAACGTCGGCGCGCTGCAGCACGGGCCGCTGACGGACTCGCAGATGACCCGCATCGCGGAGGCGCTCGGCTAGGCTTCCCTCTCCGGTCCCGGAGAGGGTGGCGAGGATGTCGGACAGTACGACGACGCAGCCCCGACCGTTCCGCCGGTTCGCCGACGGCGGAGCGGTCGGGGACGTCATCCCGTTCTACGACGCCGGCGCCTATCACCTGTTCTGCCTGGCGACCCCGCCCGACGTGGTGGAGCCGGCGGCGCGGATGCGGACGTCGTGGCGGCACCTGCGGTCCACCGACCTGGTCTCCTGGCAGGAGTTGCCGACCGCACTCTCCCCCGGCGGTCCGGACGAGCCGGATCGCGACGGGGTCTGGACCGGCTCGGTGGTCAACGCCGACGGGCGCTATCACGTCTTCTACACCGGCCACGCCGCGGGAGCGACGGTCCCGCAGACGATCTGCCATGCCACCAGCGATGATCTGGTCACGTTCGAGAAGGATCGGCGTAACCCGATCCTGCGGCCCGACTCCGCCATCTTCGGGCAGACCGACTGGCGCGATCCGTTCGTGTTCTGGAACGACGAGGAACACTGCTACTGGATGCTGATCTCGGCCCGGACGGCGGCCGGCGCCGAGCCGGCCAAGGGCTGCCTGGCGGTGAGCCGGTCGGGCACGCTGGTCGGGTGGACCGCGCCGGAGCCGCTGTACTCCACGCTGTTCACCCACTGCCCCGAGTGCCCGGAGATGTTCGGCCTCGGCAATCGGGTGTGGCTGGCGTACTCCCGATACAGCGATCGCCGGCAGACCGTCGTCCGCGTCGCCGACAACCCGCGCGGGCCGTGGCGCAGGCCGTCCCGCGAGGCACTCGACGGCGAGCAGTGGTACGCCGCGAAATCGCTGCACGACGAGCAGGGCCGGCGGGTCGCCTTCGGATGGGTCCCCGACCGCCCGGTCCCGCCGGCCACGGACTGGCAGTGGGGCGGTGACCTGGCACTCCCCCGCGAGCTCTACGTCGGCACCGATGGGGAGATCGCGGGACGGATCCCTGAGCCGGTCGTCGCCGCGCTGGGCACGCCCGCGAACTGGAAACTGGCCAGCCGCTCACGCTCGTGGACCCGCGACGGCTTCGACCTCATCGTCGACGCGCAGACCGGTCCGGCCCGGCTCATCGTCGCGCTCGACGGGCCTCGGGAAGACTTCGCCGTCTCCTGCACCCTCGACGGGGACTTCGACACCGCGGGGGTCGTCGTCGGCGACACCGACGAGCTCTCGACCGGGCTGGCCGTCGTCGTATGCCGGCCGGAGCAGGTCGCCCGGATCGTCGACCTGTCGGCCCCGGCCGCCGGACAGGTCGCCTACTCCCCGGTCGCCGAGCAGCGACTCTCCGCCGACGCGACGGGCACCATCGACCTGACGGTCAGCGTGCGCGGCGACATCGTCGAGGCGTTCCTCGATGACGGCACCTGCCTCACCCGCAGGCTCGGCGAGCACGACCGCGAACGCGGACGCGGGGCGTTCGCCATGCTTGCCGACGCCGCGCGGATGAGGTTCCGCGACGTCACGGTCCGCGTCCCGGGCTGATCCCCAACCCGACCACCCAACAAACAAGCCATGATCGTGATCGGATTTCGCCGCGAAACGCCGACGGAATCCGATCACGATCATGAGGGGTGGGGCGACGTCGAAGCCGCCGACGCTACGACGTCGCGGTGGTGGCCTTCGCGCCGTTCGCATCCTGGTTCAGCTCCGCGGCGAGCCGGTCGCCCTCCATCTCGCTGGCCTTCGCCACGATGCGGTTGGCAGCCCTGATGTTCGCCTTGATCTGGTCCCCGAGGTTCGTCTCGTAGATGACGATCAGGCCGGCCTCGCCGGCGTCCAGCGTGTCGCCGAGTTCCTTGAGGTCGCTGCGCGACATTCCGCCGCTCACGTGCCCGGCAATGCCGCCGATGGCCGCGCCGCCCGCCGCACCTGCGGCCACGCCGATGCCGATCGGCGGGAACAGCACGGCGGCCACCCCGACCGCCAGACCCCAGCCGAGCCCGACCGCGGCACCGTGGCGGGTGGGCTGCTCGTGCTTCTTGACGATCTTGACCTTGCCGTCCACGCCCTTGGCGACCACCGAGGCGTCGAAGTCGTTGGACGACTTCACCGCGCGGTAGAGCTCCTTCACCGCTTCGTAGTCGGCGACGGCCATGTCGACCTCGTCGTACGCCGCCGCGAGCACGTAGAGCACGTTCTTGTCCTTCTTCGCCATGGTCGACTCTCCCGTCAAATGTCACCTTCGTGGTGGCCAACCCTCGCCACAGGCGGCGACCGATCGCATCATCCGATGCGGATGACGGCCCTCCTGTGGGTGATCAAGAGGGGATTCGTACGGCGTTTCGTGCCGAAATCCCCTCTTGATCACGGGGTGGTGGGCGGCGCGCGGGCGGGTGGGCCGGTTGGCATGATGGCGGGGTGGCGAAGGACGTCCGGCTGGTGCAGCTGAGCCCCCCGGCGATCCACGCCCTCGCCGCCGGGGACCTCGCGGCGGCCAACCAGGCCGAGTCGATCGGGTTGACGCCGTACTTCGTCGGGCCGGAGTGGCGGAGCGTCTGGCGACGGCGGAGCCGGCAGATCGAGGACGACCCGGGCAGCCTCGGCTGGATCACCGGAGTGATCGTCGACGCCGAGGAGGACATCGCCGTAGGGCGGGCCGGCTTTCACGGACCACCGGACGACGGTGGCATGGTCGAGATCGGCTATGCCGTCGATCCGGCGTACCGCAGACAGGGTTACGCGCGGGCGGCGCTCGTCGCGCTGCTCGGCCGAGCCACCCGCGAGCCCGACGTCCGCACGGTCCGCGCGACGATCAGTCCCGACAACATCGCCTCGCGCCGGTTGGTGGCGCAGTACGGGTTCGTCGAGGTCGGTGAGCAGTGGGACGACGAGGATGGCCTCGAGACGATCTTCGAAGTCCCCGCCGATGGCGCCGGCTGACGCACCGGCCCACCCCATTCGGCGTGAACGTCACGTTCAAGCCATCTAGCGGCATCAACGTCACGTTGATGCTAAACGCGGGCGGACACCATTCCGCTTGAACGTCACGTTCAAGCGCTCTAGCCGCATCAACGTCACGTTGACGCGGAATGGGCGGCGAGCGACTCAGGGGTGTAGCGCGCGCAGGACCTTGTAGAAGTCGGCCTTCTCCTCCAGGCCGATCCCCGGCGTCTCGGTGAGCGCCACCCTGCCGTCGCGTACGACGGCGCCGTCCGCGAAGCCGCCGGTCGGCTGGAACTCACCGGGATAGGACTCGTTGCCGCCCAGCTTGAGCGCGGCGGCGAGATGCAGCGAGAACTGGTGCCCGCCGTGCGGAATGCAGAGCCGCGACGACCAGCCGTGCTCGCGCAGCATCTGCAGGGTGCGCAGGTATTCGCTCAACCCGTAACTGAGCGCCGGATCGACCTGGATGACATCCCGGTCGGGTCGCATCCCGCCGTAGCGGACGAGGTTGCGCGCGTCCTGCATCGAGAACAGGTTCTCCCCGGTCGCCATCGGGCCGTCGTACTGCTCGGACAACGCCGCCTGCAACGCGTAGTCCAGCGGATCGCCCGGCTCCTCGTACCAGAACAGCCCGTACGGCGTGAGCGCGCGGGCGTAGTCCAGCGCGGTCGCCAGGTCGAACCGGCCGTTGGCGTCGACCGCCAGCCGCGACCCGTCGCCGCCCAACACGTCGAGCACCGCCTCGATACGGCGCAAATCCTCCGACAGCGGCGCGCCGCCGATCTTCATCTTCACGACGCGGTAGCCGAGGTCGAGGAATCCGGCGATCTCGTCCTGCAGCAAGGACAACCCCTTGCCCGGCGCGTAGTAGCCGCCGGCGGCGTAGACGAAGACCGAGTCGTCAGGCGCGCCGTCGCCATAGCGGTCGGACAGCCATCGGTAGAGCGGCTGACCGGCGATCTTGGCGGCCAGATCGAAGAGCGCCATGTCGATCACCCCGACGGCGACCGACCGCTCGCCGTGCCCACCGGGCTTCTCGTTGCGCATCATGAACTCCCACGCCTTCGTGGGATCGATGTTGCCGTCGTCGGCGAGCAACTGCTCCGGCGGTGCGGCGAGCAGCCGCGGGATCATCCGGCGGCGCATGATCTCCCCTGCGCTGTAACGGCCGTTGGAGCTGAAGCCGTATCCCACCAGCGGTTCCCCGTCGCGCACGACGTCGCTCACCACGGCGACGATCGAGCAATCCATCGCGCTGAAGTCGATCCACGCGTTGCGCATCGACGAGCTGATCGGTACGACGCCCTCGTGGACGGAGACGATCCGCATCAGGACCGGTCGGGGGCGAGGGCGACCGCCTGCCGGATCGCCTCGGTGAGGCTGCGGCCGTCGGCCTGGCCGGTGCCGGCGATGTCGAACGCCGTGCCGTGGTCGACCGAGGTGCGGATGACCGGGAGCCCGACCGTGATGTTGACGCCGGCCTCGAGCCCGAGGACCTTGACCGGCCCGTGCCCCTGGTCGTGATACATCGCGACGACGATGTCGAAGTCGCCGCGTCCGGCCCGGAAGAAGACGGTGTCGGCGGGCAGCGGCCCCTCCGCGTCGATGCCGTCGGCACGGACCACCTCGAGCGCCGGCTCGATTTTCTCCTCCTCCTCACCGTTGCCGAAGAGGCCATGCTCGCCGGCGTGCGGATTGATGCCACAGACCGCGATCTTCGGGTGCGGGATCCCGGCGGTGACGAGGGTTTCGTGCGCGCGGCGTACGGTCCGCTCGACCAGCCCGGGCTCGATGCGGGCCACGGCGTCGACCAGTCCGATGTGCGTGGTGACGTGGATGACCCGCAGCGTCGGGGTCGACAGCATCATCGAGACCTCCGGCGTACCCGTGAGGTCGGCGAGCAACTCGGTGTGGCCCGGGTAGCGGTGCCCGCCCGCGTGCAGCGCCTCCTTGTTGAGCGGCGCGGTGCAGATCGCGTCGACGTCCCCGGCCAGGGCGAGTTTCGCGGCCACGTCGATGTACTGGTACGCCGCGTCCCCGGCGAGGGCGGACAACTCCCCGAACGGCAGGTCGTCCGGGATGAGACCGAGGTCGATGCAGTCGATGGTCCCGTGCTGGAAGGCGGCATCGTCGACAGTGGGGACGGTCGCCACGGTGAGGTCGAGGCCGCAGATCTTCACGGCGGATTGCAGACGCCGCGTGTCGCCGATGACGATCGGGCGGCAGGTCTCGTAGACGGCGTCCTCGGCGAGCGCCTTGACGATCACCTCCGGGCCGATACCCGCCGCGTCACCCATGGTGACGGCGATGATGGGGGTCGCTGCGTGTGCGGTCATGGCCGTGGCGCTCCTTCGGTGAGCTCGTCTCGTGCGTGGACCAGGGTGTTGTCGTCGCCGAACCCGCCGGCCTTCGTCACGACCGGGAGCGCATGCGCCCCGTCCGCCCTGCTCAGTACGACGCCGGGCTCCAACTCGCGGACGAACCGCAGCGTATGTGCGCCGGCGGCCAGCAGCACTTCTCGGGTGGTCTCCCCGCCGGTGCAGACGAGTGCGCCGATGCCGCCGATGTAGGGCGCGATGAGCCGACCGGTTGCCTCGCACAGCTGCCGGCCGTCGCCGTCGCCGTCGCCGACGGGACGGGCGGATTGCAGGGCGACCGCGACGTCGCGCCGGGCGGCGAGTGCCGCGCCGAGCGCGGCCGCGGCCGGGCCCCATCCGGCGTGCGCCTCTCCGGTCAGCAACATGTCGGGGTCGAGCAGGAGTTCGGCGACCCCGGCGTCCGCGACGAGGCGGCGGTGCTGCCGGGCGGCGACCGACGAGCGGCTGCCGACGACGGTGACAACCGGTCCGCTCGGGCAATGCGCGGGAGCGTCGTACGGCGAGCCGTCGCCGCCGAGGCCGAGCGCCACAGAAAGCTGCCCGGCCAGGCCCGCCGACCCGACCCACACGATCCGGATGCCGCTGGCCACGGCCGAGCGGGCGATGGCGCGCAGGTCGCGGTCGGTCTCGGCGTCGCAGACGGCGATCTCGATCCCCGCCGCCGCGATGTCCTTGATGGCGCCGACCAGGTCCTCGGCGGCTCCGCGGACCACGGCGATCGGCACCAACCGGCTGCGCTGTCCGACCGCGGTGAACATCGCGGTGAGGTCCGCGGGACCGGTCAGCCGCGCTGTCGACCAGACCTCGGTGCGTTCGAGGGGGATGCCGTCGAGCAGTTGGTGACCGCCGACCGTGGTACGGCGGGCGTGCGGGAACGCCGGTGCGACGACAGCCAGCACCGGTTGTGGCGCCCAGATGGTCCGGGCGGCGGCGAGGGTCGCGGTCACCCCGGCGGCAACGTGGCCGCGCAGCGTCGAGTCGACCTTCCGGAAGAGCACCCCTGCCCCGGCGGCACGGGCGGACATGGCCGCGCGGTAGGCGGTGTCATGCGCCACGTGGGCCGGTGCGTCGCGGGTGTCGGTGTCGAGAGCGACGACGTCGACCGCGGGGTCCGGGCCCACCGGCAACGCTCCGTCGTCGGTCATCGGATCGAGGAGAATCAACCCGCTCACACCGGGTGCGGCCATCGCGCTGGTCGCGTCGGCGGCACCGGTCAGGTCGTCGGCGACCAGCCACACCCGCGGCATCAGAGCGCCGCGTCCGGTGTCACGTCGTCAAATCCGCTGCCCATCATGACCGGTCTCACGCTACAGTCCGGGTCGTCGAGGGTCAGCACGTCGCCCGGCGCGACGTACCGCGACCGGGAAGGAGGCGCGATGTCCACCGATCTTCAGGCGCCTTCCGGGACCCGCCGCTGAGCGACCCCGGTCGCGCCTCTGCCCAGCAGAGGAATGACATGACTCCTGATTCCCGCAGCGACCTCCCCACGTCCTGGGACGAGCGCACGATGCTCACCACGCTCCTGGACTACACCCGCGCCACGGTGCACGCGAAGTGCGCCGGAATCGCCGAGGAGGACGCCCGCCGGGCGCCGCTCCCCGGCTCGCCGCTCACGACCATCGCCGGACTGGTCAGCCACCTGCGCTGGGTGGAGTACTCCTGGTTCGAGGTCGTCCTCCTGGGAGGCGAAGACCACGGTCCGTGGACCGACGAGGACCCCGACCGCGAGATGCGCATCGCGGTCGAGATCCCGATCGCCGAGTTGCTCGCCGACTACGAGTCCAGCTGCGCGAAATACCGCGAGCTGGTGGCCTCGCTCGACCTGGACACCCGGTCGAAGGTGTCGATGCGGCGTAGCGGTGAGCCGGTCACCCTCGGGTGGATCCTGCTCCACCTGATCGAAGAGACCGCCCGCCACAACGGCCACATCGATCTGCTCCGCGAGATGGCGGACGGCGTGACCGGCATGTGAGCTCCGGGCCGCCGATCAGGCGGGCTCACCGTGCGCGGCAGATCGGGGTACGGCGGCGAGCAGGGCCAGCACGATGATCACGACGCCGTACGCCGTAGCCGTGGTGAGCAGGCCGAGCGAGGCGACGGCGGCTCCGGCGATGACCGCCGGAATGCTGAAGGCGAGGTAGCTGACGACGTAGACCGATGCGAAGAGCTCGGCGCGTTCGGCCGGGGCGGCCAGCTGGGCCAGCGAACGGAGCGCCCCGAGGAACGTCGCCCCGAACCCGAGACCGGCCACCACAGTGCCGACGAAGAACCAGGGCGTGGACGTCGCGGCGAGCGCGAGCAGCGTCACTGCGGTGCCTGCGGCGAGTACGAGCGACCCCTGGACCATCACCTTGCGCGGCGTCGCGTCGCGGGCCACCAGGGCCGCCAGTGCCCCGGCGCCGGCGAGCGCCGACACCACCAGGCCGCCGACCAGATGGTTGCCGACGTGCAGGACGTCGACGGTCAGCGACGACCCGAGCGACAGGTAGAGCCCACCGGTCGCCCACGCGGCAACCAGTCCCGGGACGGCGAGCACGAAGTGCCGGCGGGCCGGCCGGGGAACGGCCAGCCGGGGGCGTAGCGAGCGGACCGCGCCGGCCCGCCGGACGACGGTTTCGGGCAGGAACGCGACGACGGCAGCGAGGATCGCGAAGACGGCGATCAGTACGCCGAAGACGACCGTGGTCGGGCGGCCGGCGTACTGCACCAGCAGCCCGGATCCCAGCGCGCCCACGGCCAGCCCGACCATCGGGGCCGCACTGTTGACCAGCGCGCCCAGCTTGGGCCGGTGGCCCGGCTGCAGGTCGACCAGCGCCGCACTGATCGCGCCCGTTGCGGCGCCGTTGGCCAGACCCTGCAGGATGCGCGCGACATACAGCCAGCCGACGCCGTCCGCGCCGAGGAAGACGGCCATGCTGACCGCCTCGAGGAGCAGGCTCACCACGAGGACGCGACGGCGGCCGACGTGGTCGGACAACGCCCCCACGGTCAACAGGGCCGCCAGCAGGGCGATGGCGTAGACGGCGAAAACCGCCGTCAGCGTCGTGGTGGAGAAGCCCCACCTGCCCTGATAGACGATGTAGAGCGGCGACGGTGCGCTGGCGGCCGACATCAGGGCCAGCAGCGTCGCGCCGACCAGCCAGAAACTGACCGCGCCGGGCAGTCGCCGCGCCGCGGTCGTCGTGTCCCGCGGTCGCGCCTGGGTGAGGGTCATCCGGGTGCCCTTCGTCGGTGGAGCGTCGAGCCCTGACTGTTCGTGAATTCTGGAACTGTCAGACCGTAGCTCGGATTCCGGCGACTGTTCAACTATTATGGAACCGTGACGAAGCCCACACGGGAGCTCGAGCATCCCGACATCGCCGACATCTCGGTGACCGACGTGCTGTTCGCGCTGAGCGACCCGGCCCGGCTCCTGATCGTCCGCCAGCTGGCCGATGGCCCGCGCGAGCTCGTGCCGTGCCAGGCCGTCGGCGGCACGATCCCCAAGTCCACCCGCTCGCACCACCTCAAGACGCTGCGCGAGGCGGGCATCATCCGCAATGTTCCGCACGGCCGCGAGCGAAACGTCAGCCTGCGTCGCGACGACCTCGAACGACGCTTCCCCGGCCTGCTCGCCGCCGTCCTCGGAGCCGGCTCGTCCGCCGAGGTACCCGCGTGGGAACCGATCGATCCGGCGGCCCTCGAGAATGCCGCCGCGGGCGAACCGCGATAGCACCGGTCCTCGCACTGCTGCCCGTTCGGGCAGACCTACGGTGTGAGGCGCCGCACCTTCCCCTGTCGCCCTCTTCTCTCTGAACGCCCACGATCAACGTGGACCTTCGGACATCCCGTGGGGTGACGCGATGAGTCTGCAGGTATTGGGATCACTCGGGATCGGTCGCGACCAAACTGCTTCCGGGCAGGCGGTGGCCATGCCGAACCAACCGGCCGGCAGTGCCGCGAGCTTCGGTCAGCTCCTCGTCGCACAGATCCCGAGTGAAGCCCTCGTCGGCTACACGACACTGTTGGCGCTGCTCGCCGCCGGCGGATCCGCCTACCGGACCGGTCGGTGGATCCTCTACGTCGTCGCGATCGTGGTGTGCGCTGCCGCCGTACTCGGCAGCTATTTCGCCCAGCGCAACTACGACCTCGAGGACCCGCACGACGCCCCGGCCCCGGTGCTCTCGGTCGCGGGCGGAGCGCCGACGGGATCGACGTACGCCGGAGGTTCGACTGCCGTGCTGACACTGTCGGCGGCGCCGGACACCGCGCCGACGATCGAGGCGACACCGGTGCAAGCGAGTACCACGCTGCACCACCCACCGATTCTGCCGGTGATGACGGCGATGCTCTCGATGGCCGTCTATGGATTGACGGTCCCGGGATCGCCGCTGCAGTACGAAGTGTCGGGGACGGCGTTCGGCATCTGGTCCGCCTGCCTCGCGGTCGGCGGAGGCGTCATGATGTCGCTCTTCGTCCCGTTCCTCGGCAAAGGAAACGCCGCGAGACCAGTGAAAGCACCGGCGGCCGACTGACCACCCCGGAGCACATGCACGTAGGCGCATGGG